>NZ_CAXAOV010000003.1:0-594823 GCF_963971045.1 Pseudomonas sp. EL_65y_Pfl2_R95
ACGGGTAAGCAGATCGTCTGCGCAGCGATGCGCAAACTGCTTTGCATCGCCTACGGCGTACTGAAATCCGGGAAACCGTTTGATCCTCATCTCGCTATTGCAAGGTGAGGTTCAAGACGGTATCTACAAGAGCGTCAAGCACAGAAGCGTCCACAATTAGAAAGGTGCGTGCGTTAGCGGATTTTGAGTTTGCCTATCCGATCATTTTCCAGGCTGCCCAGATACAGATAATCGCCAACCGGTTTGGCTGAGGTGATCATGCTCAAATGGCTGCCGCTGGTGTCATGCAGGCTCTGCGTAATTTCGCCTTGTTCGTTTAGTGCTATCACCAGTCCGTAGCGCGTGGCTTTGGGCCAAAACATGCGTGGCAGCTTGCTGATTTGCGCTTTTAGCCAAGGGTGTTGGTGCAGGAAGTCGGCGTCGGCTTTGCGCGGTGAGGGCATCGCGACCCAGAACGTGCCAGCGCGATCACCTTCAAGGTTGTCGGGCAGGCCTGGCAGGTTATCGACAAACACATCATGGGTGCCGGCTTTCTCGCCCTTCAGCCAGTAACGGCTAATCCGGTAGCGGTAGGTTTCATTGACCAGCACGAAGTCTTCTTTAGCGGATAAGGCAATGCCATTGGCAAAGTACAAATCTTTGAGCAGGACTTTGGTTTCCCCGGTACTCGGGGTGTAGCTCAGTAAGCGGCCCCATGGACGCGCTTCGAGCAGGTCGAGCAGGTAGTCGGGCTGAGCAAAACGTGAGCTGGCATCGCTGAAGTAAATCGTGCCGTCGCTGGCAATGTCCAGGTCGTCAGTGAACTTGAAGGGCACGCCTTCAGCGCTGGTGGTCAGGACTTTGATACTGCCCTTGGGGTCAATCGACAGCAGGCCTTTGTATGAGTCCGCTACGATCAGGTTGCCCTGTGCATCGAAATCCATGCCGAGTGGGCGGCCTTGGGTGTCAGCGAAGGTGTCGACTTTATCGCCATCAATGCGCACAACCCGGCCATCTGCAAGCCCCGCGTACACACGACCTTGAGCGTCAATCGCTGTGTCTTCCGGGCCATGAACCTGGCCTTTAGCGATTAGCTGCGCCTTCATCAGGGTGTCATTTGGCTCAAGTACACCGGTCATTGCGGGGGCTTTGGGCGCCTGCCAGGCGACTGGATTGATAGGACTCGGCGTCAGGGCGAGAAAGATCGCCGCACAGGCGATCAGCAGGATTAAAAGACCAAAGAGTTTTTTCATTGTTATTTTCCGTGTCGGGTGATGGGCGCAGCACGTTTTAACGCTGGCCTGCAGACTACAGGGCAAAGGCACGTGTGGCGCTAACTATGCAGCAGTTTGTGGTTTCATCATTCAGCGAGAGAGTTAGGGTCAAGGCAGCGTTAGGTGCCTTGGCATTTGGGTGGCAGTGGCTGTCAATTCAGCCAGGAACAACGATCTTTACAGGTTTGCATTGCCCGATCACGCCCCGGTAGGTGGCTCGGGCATATATACTGCCTGTCATTCAGCATGGGAGAGCCGCGTGGCGATTGATATTCAGTGGATCAGTGACAACCAAAGCCTGGCTCAGTACTGCGCTCAATGGCAGAACTTGCCGTTTGTAGCGTTGGATACCGAGTTTATGCGGGTTGACACCTTTTACCCGATTGCGGGCCTGCTTCAGGTCAGCGAGGGTGAGCGTGCCTACCTGATTGATCCGCTGTTGATTACCGACTGGGCGCCATTTGCCACGCTGCTCCAAGCCCCACAGGTGGTTAAAGTGGTGCACGCTTGCAGTGAGGACCTCGAAGTCTTTCTGCGCCTGACCGGCAGCCTGCCAGCCCCTTTGTTTGACAGTCAGATCGCGGCGGGGTATCTCAATCTGGGTTTCTCCATGGGTTATTCACGCTTGGTCAAAGCCGTGCTGGACATTGATCTGCCCAAGGGTGAGACGCGCTCTGACTGGCTCAAACGCCCGCTTTCAGAGACGCAGGTCAGCTATGCCGCCGAAGATGTGCTGCACCTGGCCCAGGTTTATCGTGAGCTGCAAACCAAGCTGTCGCCAGAAAAGTACCAATGGGTACTGGAAGACTGCGCCGATATGGTCAATAACCTCGGCCGTGAAATTGCCCCTGAAGATGCTTACCGCGATGCAAAGCTCGCGTGGAAGTTATCTCGCGCTCAATTGGCGGTGTTACGCGAACTGTGTGCCTGGCGTGAACGTGAAGCGCGTGCGCGTAATCAGCCGCGTAACCGGATCTTGCGCGAGCATTCATTGTGGCCATTGGCAAAGACTCAGCCGGATAACCTGCAGAGCTTGGCGCGTATCGAAGAAATGCACCCGAAAACGGTGCGCCAGGACGGCGAATTTATTCTCGACTTAATCAAGGGGGCGGCAGCCATTCCCGCCTCGCAGTGGCCGGACGCATTGCCAGAGCCACTGCCAATTGAAGCCTCTTCGGTGCTGAAAAAGTTGCGCGCTATTGGCCAGCGTGAGGCGGAGCGTCTGGATATTGCGCCCGAGTTAATGCTGCGCAAGAAGATTCTCGAAGCCTTGCTGAAAAGCGGCTACCCAACGGGGCCGTACGAATTACCTGAATCCCTGACTGGCTGGCGCCGGGAACTGATGGGGCAAGCATTATTAGATCGTCTGGCTAAAATCAGCGAAGCCAAAGAAGAGGAACGGGTGTGAAACGCATCTGCAATATTTACAAAAGCCCCAAGCGCAATGAGATGTACCTCTACGTGCTAAAAAGCGACGAGCTTAAGCGTGTGCCTGAGTCTCTGTTGGTTGCATTCGGTACCCCAACCTTGGCGTTCAGCATGATTCTGACGCCTGAGCGTGCATTGGCCCGTGAGGATATTCATCAGGTCCTGGAAAACCTCGATAAGCAGGGCTATCACCTGCAGATGCCCCCGCAGGAAGAAGACTACATTCAGCATCTGCCCGAAGAATTGTTGCGCCGTAACGATCCTGTTTAAGCCATGCGCGTATTAATTGCCGAAAGGTCACATGCCGAATACCGCCAACGGCTCAATCAATTGCTGAATGCAAGTTCGCAGGCGGTTGAGTTGGTTGGCAGTGATGATGCTCAGTGCTTGCCGGCCTTGGCTGCTGAATGCCAAGTCTGGCTGGGGCAGCCTGATCTGCTGGTCGACTTGCTTGGCAAAGGCATCAAGCCGCAGTGGTTGCAGTCGACCTGGGCAGGCATCACACCGTTTATGGCCAGTGAACTGCCCCGTGACTACCTGTTAAGTCGTGCTGTCGGTATTTTCGGTCAGGTCATGGCGGAGTATGTGCTTTGCCATATGCTCGCCCATGAACGGCAGCTTTGGGCTCAGCAAGCGGCGCAGGCTGAGCAACATTGGCGTCCAGATTTACCGCACAGTTTGGCTGGGCGGCGGGTGTTGATTGTTGGCTGCGGCGATATCGGTCACAGCGTTGCCTTGTTTTTAGCCGCTTTTGGCGTTGAACTGTATGGTATTGCCAGCCAGGCCCGGCAGCAGGGGCCGTTTACCGAGGTGGCGGCCATTTCAGAACTGCCGCGCATGGCGGCACAGGCGGACTATCTGATAAACCTACTGCCGGATACCCCAGCCACCCATGATATTTATCACGCTGAGCTACTCGCTCAACTCAAGCCCAGTGCTGTTTTCATCAATGCCGGGCGTGGCGTAGCTGTGGTTGATGCGGATCTGGTTAGCGCACTTCAGGCCGATCAGTTGGCGGCAGCAGTGATCGATGTGTGCCGGGTCGAGCCGCTGCCAGCCGGGCACATGTTCTGGACTGCGCCCCGTTTACTGCTCACAGGTCATAGTTCTGCGCCTACACAACCAGCGCTGATGGCCCAGTTATTTGTCAGCAACTTGCAGCGGTTTATGGCCGGGCAGGTGTTGCAAGGCCAAGTCGATTTTACCCGCGATTATTAATTCAGCGCAGATTCCGTCTAGGCTTAGCAGTAGAGCGAATGCCAGGTCCTGAAATTGTGGCTAAATCATAGCTATCCGCCGAAGTAAGCTTGGTCGCGCAAGGCCGCCGCGTTAGACTGCCGGCCTTTTCGCACCCCTCGTGTAGTTTTTTGCCATGGCCGCTAAAGTTGAACCCTTCTGGAAACGTAAAACCCTCGATCAGCTTGATCAAGCCGAGTGGGAGTCGCTGTGCGATGGTTGTGGACTTTGTTGCCTGCAGAAACTTGAAGATGAAGACGACGGCAGCGTCTACTACACGCGTATTGCCTGCAAGTTACTCGACCTCGATACCTGTCGCTGCACCAACTACGAAAACCGAATCAAATTCGTGCCTGACTGCATTCAGCTGACGCCTGCCCAGGCTGACCAGTTCCAGTGGTTACCACCGACGTGCGGTTACCGCTTGGTCAGTGAAGGTAAAGACCTGCCGCTTTGGCATCATCTCGTATGTGGTGACCCGCAAGCGGTGCATGTCGAGCGGATTTCCCAGTCAGGGCGGATGCTCAGCGAAAAGAATGTCGCAGAAGATGATTGGGAAGATTATTTGATTTTTCGCTCGGGCTGATTTGCCCGCACACAGATTGCTCACGTATGGGATTGCTGAAGTATTAATCTGCTGCATGCGTTAAAAAGCCGCGCCCGGCAGGAATTGCCAAGCGCGCACCTTGTCTATGCTTGGAACTGACCTTGTCCGCCATGGAGTTGCCCTGTGATGTCGATTCGTCGTGTATTGCTGTCTGTAGCATTGCTTAGTTTTGGCTCGCCATTGTGGGCAGCCAGTAAGGTCGATCTGGATTACAACGTAAAATTCGTGCCAGAGAACGACGTCGCCGAAGTCAGTATGTCGCTGGATAAAGGCGAGGCCATCAGCCAGTTTTCCTTTAATCTGGGTGATGAGCAACGGTACTCGGATTTCACTACTGAAGGAGGCGAGTGGACGCAGGAGAGCCCTGAGCGCGGGATCTGGAAGCCGGGTAAGGGCAAGACCACGCTAAGCTACCGGGTGAAAATCAGTCATCCACGCGATGATGGCAAGTTTGATGCACGCATGACCAAGGATTGGGCACTGTTTCGCGGCGACAACCTGATTCCCAGCGCCTCAATGCACATTCAGGATAAAACCCTGCTGTTCGCCCACCTCACCTTTAAGCTGCCTAAAGGCTGGCCTAGTGTTGAAACCGGCTGGCCACGGGTGGGCAAAAACAAATTCAGGATCAACAACCCGCAGCGAAAGTTCGACCGCCCGACAGGCTGGATTCTCGCCGGTAAAATAGGCACCCGTCGGACCAAGCTGGGTGAAACCGATGTCACCATCGCGGCGCCAGATGGGGAAGGCATGCGCCGCATGGACATGCTGACCATGCTCACCTATGTCTGGCCAGAGGCTCAGGCAGTGTTCCCGCGAGACCCGAAGAAGCTGCTGGTTGTAGGCGCGAATGATCCAATGTGGCGGGGTGGCCTGTCGGCGACTAACTCCTACTTTATGCATGCCGGACGGCCAACCGTCAGTGAGAACGGTACCAGTTCACTGGTTCATGAGTTGGTCCATGTGTTCACCCAGATCAAGGACACCGACAAGAGCGACTGGATCAGCGAAGGCCTGGCCGAGTATTACGCCATTGAGTTGGTGCGTCGTTCCGGGGGGATGACCGAAGAGCGCTACCAAAAAATCCGTGAACAGCTGATGAAATGGAGCAAGCCAGTCAAAAGCTTGCGCACTGAGAACTCAACAGGACCCATCACGGCGCGTGCGGTGCTGATGCTGCAGGATTTGGATCGTGAAATCCGCAAAGCCACCAAGGATCGTAAGCAGCTGTCGCTCGATGACGTAACCCGTGGCCTGATGCGTATGGATAAGGTCAGCACCAAGGACTTTATCGAAATCAGCGAAAATGTCATGGGCAAGTCGTCTGAAGTGCTCGACACCAATCTGCTGAAAAGCAAATAAACTGCATCCGATGGCTAAGGTCCCGTAGATACAAGGGTGGATGACGCTCTTTTCATCCACCTTTGCAGTCTCGCAGGTTCGGGTTGTTTGCGCGGGCCATGTTTGACAAGCTTCGCGTTGACGTACCCTAGACGGCCACTATTAGAATTTTGGTCCGGACTTGGTGTTATTGCCCTTGGCCATGCGGTCATAGAGCACCACATTCACCGTAGCCGCCAGGTTCATGCAGCCTTGGGTGGGGATGTACACCACGTCTTCACACCAGGCGCGAATCTCTTTGCTCAGCGAACCGTCCTCCGGGCCAAAGATATAAATAGCCCGGTCCGGGTGGGTGTATTCCGGCAGAGAGTGGGCGCCATCAACCAATTCCACGGCGACAGGCGTGCAGCCCAGCGGAATTATCTTCTGCAGGTCATCGATATTGATGAGTGGAATATCAAGGTGCACCCGCTTGGTGTCGGTGACGAAGTCCTTGGCGCGGTCATAGCGGGTGCCGGTGTAAAACACGCTGCTTACGCTGTAGCAGCCTGCAGCCCGCATAATAGAGCCGACGTTGTCGGGTGACTTCGGGTTAACCAAGCCAATGCAACTGTATCGTTTGTTCGCCACGGCTTGTGCCCTTCGCGCAAAAGGCGCTGATTATACGTGCAGTTGCGAGTGGATGGGCGAGGGCGTTTACTCTTTGCTTTTTAGGAGTGCAGCCAAGTCAGCAAAGGGATTGTGCTTGGCGGTTGAGGCTTTCGGTGAGCTCAGCGAGTCGTCTGAAAAGTATTGCTGATCGGTATAGCGAGAGTGCTCGTTATCGTGGCAGAACAGGCAGAGCAATTCCCAATTGGAACCGTCTTGCGGGTTGTTGTCGTGGTTGTGGTCGCGGTGGTGGACAGTCAACTCGCTCAGGCGTTTTCCGGCGAACTCCCGGGCACAGCGACCACAGACATGGGGGTACATTTTCAGGGCTTTGTCGCGATAACCTTCTTCGCGGCTGCGCTGTGCGTCAGCGAGGATGCGGTCGAGTTTGGCGGTGGCAGGCGATTTAGGCGAGTTCATGCAGGGTGTCCGAGAGAGTGGCCAATGCTGACTAGTCTAGCGCTAGCGGTGATCCAGGAGAACTGTCTTGAGTGTCTGGCGTCCAATCTACTCGGCAGTAGCTAAACTAAAGCCGAGGAATTGGAGGCTGATATGCGAAGTTTTATACCTATTATCAGTGCACTGACACTGAGTTTATGCGCCACGGCAACGACGTTGCAGGCGCAAAACTACGGGACGCTAGGTTCTGGCGGCTCCGGCAGCTCATCTTCGGCGACTCCCGGCAGCGCCAACCCGCAGCCTTATGAGCAGCCGCGTTTGCGCTCGGCGCCAAGCGGCGCTCCGGCCAGCAGCCCGCGTTTGCTCAATAACTCGGTAAACCAACCGGCTCGCCAGCAACGCCCAACCACCACCTTGAGTCCGGCAGACAAGCCGATACCTGAGTTGGAAGAGCAACTACGACGCAACCGCGACGACCTGAAACCAGAGAAGAAGCCCGAGTAGTAGGGTGGATGACGCTGTTTCCATCCACCATTGCAGTCTCGACTGCTAGGGGGTGTTTGCGCGGCCCATGGTGGACAAGCTTCGCGTTGTCACACCCTACAAAAGCCACCACCTACGCTCGAATGGACGAGGCTTTCGGAGGTGGATGACGCTTTTTTCAGCCACCATTTTTGCTAGCCAATCTGCAAAACCTTGAATATAAAGGCATATTCCAGCGCCACATCCTTGAGTGCCTGATACCGCCCACTCATGCCGCCGTGACCGGCATCAAGCTCGGTTTTAAGCAGCAACAGGTTATTGTCGGTTTTACTGGCGCGCAGCTTGGCCACCCATTTTGCAGCCTCCCAGTACTGAACACGGCTGTCGTTGTAGCCTGCAACCACCAGCATTGCCGGGTAGGCTTGCGCGCTGACGTTCTCATAAGGTGCATAAGCCTTGATCAAGGCATGCACTTCGGGTTGGTTGGGATCGCCCCATTCATCGTATTCAGTGACGGTAAGCGGCAGGTCCGGGTTGAGCATGGTGTTGAGCACATCAACAAAGGGCACCTCTGCAATGGCTGCGGCGAACAGGTCAGGACGTTGATTGAGCACTGCTCCCATAAGTAAACCGCCTGCACTGCCGCCGCTGATCACAAGCTGCTCGCTGCGGGTAATGCCGGCGGCGCACAAATGCTCGGCACAGGCGATAAAGTCAGTAAAGCTGTTGCCTTTGTGCTCAAGTTTGCCCGCGCGATACCAGGCTTCACCCAGTTCACCGCCACCGCGCACATGGGCGATGGCGAATACCATGCCACGATCCAAAAGGCTCAGGCGTGCGTGGGAAAACCAGGGATCAAGGCATTCGCCGTACGCGCCATAGCCATAGAGATACAGCGGGCAGGGGGTGCCGAGGAGGTCTTTGCGCGCAACCAGGCTAATTGGGACGTGTTGACCGTCGGCAGCTGTGGCCCAGGTGCGCTGGCAAACATAGGCGTCAGGGTCGAACGGACCTTCTACTGGGGTCTCCTTGAGGACCTGCTGTTCGCCTGTGGCCAGATCTAACTGGCGGACCTGTGCCGGGCGATTGAGCGCCTCATAGCGCAGGCGCATGGTGCTGCTTTCGAACTCCAGAGCATCCTGTACATACAGGCTGTAAGCCGCATCTGGCAGGCTGACTCGGTAAGTGGTCAGATCCTGTGGAGTCACTTCAATTACCGGCAAACCCCCTTCACGCAAGCTCAGGAGCAAGGCATTGGCGTTGAGGGTCATGCCGTCAATCATCACCTGCTCATCATGGGCGCGCAGCTCAATCCAGTTGTCACGGGTGAAGTCATGCTCCGCCGCACGATACAGGGCAAAGTTGATGCCGCTCTGGTTGCTGCGAATAAACCATTGCCATTCGCCGTTGTGCAGGCCGTGATCCACGTCGTATTCGTGATTTTCTTCACGCGGGGCCACGCAGCTAAAGGCTTGTTCAGGCGTCTGGGCATCGAGCACCCAGGCTTCGCTGGTGGTCTTGCTGCCCATCATCAGAATCAGCTGGCGCTCGGATGAGGCGCGGTAGCAGTGCAGAAAAAAGCGTCCATCGGGTTCATGAAACACCAACTCGGCGTTATCGCTATCGAGCGTGGTGCGATACAGCTTGTGCGGGCGGTGGGTTTCATCGAGTTCAACAAAGAACAGGGTATGGCTGTCATTAGCCCAGGTCATGCTGCCGTCGCAGTCCTCAAAATCAAGGGTCTGGACGTGGTTGTCACTCAGGTTTTTGACATGCAGTTGGTAGATTTCTTCACCGCTGGTGTCCGTGCTGTAGGCCAGACGCTGGTGATCCGGGCTGATGCTGAACGCCCCGAGGGAAAAGAACCCGCCGTCAGCCAGTTGGTTGGGGTCGAGAAGCAGTTGTTCGCTGCTGTCATCGACCACATGCGAGCCATCTGCCGGTCGCTTGCAGCGGTAATGGCGCGGATATTCATCGCCAGCAGTGGTGCGCTGGTAATACAGATAAGGTCCCCAAGGGGAAGGCAGTGACAGATCGGTTTCGCGGATTCGGCCTTTAATCTCTTGGAAAAGCTGTTCGCGAAGGGCGGACTCGTCGCTCAGTTGCGCCCCAAGGTAGTCATTTTCGGCGCGTAAATACTGGAGAACATCTTGGCTATCGCGATTTTCCAGCCAGCGATAGGGATCGCTACCAGTTTCACGGCGGGCGATAGGGGCGTTGGCCATGGAATAACTCCAGAATTAATCAGTAGCGACGGCAGGTGAGCCGTGCAGCGTAAAAGTCGCTATCATAAGCGTGACCTTACAACGCCGTGCCAAGGATTTGCCACTTTATGTTTGAGAACGAAAACCTACTCGCCTGGGCTGTCTACGCCATTGCTGCGCTGGGCTGTCTATTGGTTTGGTTCCGTTTAACCAGCTGGATGTGGCGTTATCTGCGCGAGCCTTTGCGCGTTTTAGTCGCGGTTTTGTTGTTCAGCCCAACCATTGTTGACCCGAGTAAAGAGCTGTTTGCCCCGGCGATTGCCGTGAGCGCTCTGGATATCCTGTTCAAAGTCGGCAACAACCTGTGGCGCGCTGTGGCGGACTTGGCCCTTTACGGAATGATCGCCTTTGTGGCGTATCTGGTTTTTGTCGCCGTTCGCTGGCCGCTCGAGCGCTGGTGGAAAAATCGCCGTCAAACGACGCTTGAGCCTGAAGAGCAGAGCGATCCACGCACCCTGCGTGAAATTATGGATGATGGCGATGCCGAGCCGGATTACCTGCCGAACGATCGCCGCGGCATGCGCGTAGAGCCTCGACTGTAACCTGGCTTGGGGCGGTGCTCGCCCCTCGGCCAATGCCTGGGCCTTCAGATGGCTTTCCAGTACATGTTGGAAAGTCTGCGTCAAACGCCATGCAACCTAGGCTTTATCTCGCGCAATATTAACGACTAAATCCCTGATCTGTTTGTGCATTGCGCACTGCTGTTATTTTAATCCGGGCAGATCGCTTAGTCTCGAGGCAACCATTGAGTCAGGACAGTTGTGGCGGATGGAGAAACACTAATGTGTGAACTGTTGGGCATGAGCGCAAATGTGCCGACTGATATCGTTTTCAGCTTTACCGGACTGATGCAGCGCGGCGGCAGTACCGGGCCGCATCGTGATGGCTGGGGTATCGGCTTTTATGAAGGCCGTGGCTTGCGTTTGTTTCAAGATCCAAGCGCCAGCTATGAATCGGAAGTGGCCAAGTTGGTACAGCGTTATCCGATCAAGAGTGAAGTGGTGATTGGCCATATTCGTCAAGCCAACGTAGGGCGGGTGTGCTTGGCCAATACCCATCCTTTTGTGCGCGAGATGTGGGGAAGCAGTTGGTGTTTTGCCCACAATGGCCAGTTGGCCGACTTCGCCCCTGAGTTGGGCTTTTATCAACCCATTGGTGATACGGACAGCGAAGCGGCTTTTTGTGACGTGCTTAATCGTCTGCGCGGCCAGTTCCCTTGCGCGGTCGATGTTGAGCAAATGTTACCGACGTTGGTGGATGCATGCGTAGCCTATCGGCGTCTGGGTGTGTTCAACTGCATGCTCAGTAATGGCGATTGGCTATTTAGTTTTTGTTCAAGCAAGCTTGCCCATATCACCCGTCGTGCGCCATTTGGTCCGGCGCATTTGATGGATGCCGATGTGCAGGTGGATTTTCAGTCAGAAACCACGCCCAACGACATAGTCACGGTGCTGGCAACGGCGCCCCTGACCAATAACGAGAACTGGAATCTATACCAGCCGGGTGAGTGGCGTTTGTGGCGTGCTGGGGAATGTATTGCACAGGGGCAGACGGCTTAACGTTCGCCACATCAACGACTAACGGGGGCTCGGATGTTTAGAAGCTATTTACGCTTGGCGTTGTTTGCCTTGGGCTTACTGGTCGGTGTGCAAGTGCCCGGCTACATCAACGATTACAGCAAGCGTGTCGACGCGCACTTGCTTGAATCCGAGCAGAGCCTGCAAGGCTTTCGCGAGACTGCGAAGCGCTTCTTCAAGGGCGATATGGTTGCACTGGTTGCGCATTACCAGGCCAGCGATGATCCAGTGATGCAAAGCGATGCCAAAAGCGTCAATACGCTTGTGATGCGCGCCGATAAGCTTAAAGCCGAGTCCCAAGCCATGCAGGGCCCGTGGTATCAACAAGTTTGGCATATCAGTACTGCAGCCGACTCGCAGTTGCTTGAGGAAACCTATGACGCCTATACCTTCCAGGTGTTGCTGGTGCCCGAGGCCATTGCCTGGGGTATTGCCTGTGCCTTGCTTCTGGCCTGGTTGATCGAACTGCTGCTGGTGACAGTCACCCGATTGCTGGGTGGCGGCCAAGACCGCCGCGTGCGTGATCGCCACTGGCGTTAAGCATCACGCCGCAGCGGTTTAAACCGATGCGGCGCGGATGGGCGACTATTTGGAAAGCAGCTTCATGCCGTCTTCAAGCCCTTGCAGGGTCAAGGGGTACATCTTGTCTTCGACCAACTCCCGCATGATGTTGGTCGAAGCGGTGTAGCCCCAGGTGTCTTTCGGGTAGGGGTTGATCCAGATAAGTTTTTTGTACTTCTCCATAAACCGTTTGATCCACAGGTAACCCGGCTCTTCGTTCCAGTGCTCGACGCTGCCCCCCGCCTGGGTGATTTCATAGGGCGCCATGGCCGCATCACCGACAAACACTACTTTGTAGTCAGCGCCATACTTGTTCAGCAAGTCTTGGGTGGAGAAGCGCTCGGATGTGCGGCGCAGGTTGTTTTTCCACACCGACTCATAGACGCAGTTGTGAAAGTAGAAGTATTCCATGTGCTTGAATTCGGTCTTGCACGCGGAAAACAGCTCTTCACAGACTTTGACGTGGGCGTCCATCGATCCGCCGATATCGAACAGAATCAGCAGCTTGACCGTGTTGCGCCGCTCTGGACGCATCTGAATATTGAGCAGGCCGGCATCTTTGGCGGTGTGGTCGATTGTGCCGTCGAGATCCAGCTCATCTTCTGCGCCCTGACGGGCAAACTTGCGCAGACGACGCAGGGCCACTTTGATGTTGCGCGTGCCCAGCTCAACTTGATCGTCGAGGTTTTTATACTCGCGCTGGTCCCAGACCTTGGCGGCTTTGCCTTGACGCTTGCCGGCGTCCCCAACGCGAATACCTTCCGGGTTGAAACCGCCAGAGCCAAACGGGCTGGTGCCACCCGTGCCAATCCATTTGTTACCACCGGCGTGGCGTTCCTTTTGCTCTTCAAGGCGCTTTTTAAACTCTTCGATGAGTTTGTCCAGGCCGCCGAGCGATTCAATCTTGGCGCGATCTTCGTCGCTTAAAGAGCGCTCAAATTCCTTGCGCAGCCATTCATCAGGGATCAGCGCCTCGATATGTTGATTGAGGTTTTCCAAGCCCTTGAAGTAGGCACCAAACGCGCGATCAAACTTGTCGAAATGGCGTTCGTCTTTGACCAGAATAGTGCGGGCGAGGTAGTAAAACTCGTCCATGTCTGCGAACACCACGTTGTGTTTCAACGCGTTGATCAGGTCGAGCAACTCGCGCACCGAGACCGGCACTTTGGCTGCACGCATTTCGTTGAACAGGTTAAGCAGCATCGCTGCGCCCTCATGTGTGGGTTCTTGCTGCGCCACGGCCGGGCTCTACTCAAGAGCACTCGGCCAAGTGGGGCAGCCCGACGTCACGATCGACAGTTAGCGACCGGCGCGGCGGCTCATAAAAGCCAGGCGCTCGAGCAATTGAACATCTTGCTCGTTCTTGACCAAGGCCCCAGCCAGCGGTGGGATAGCCTTGGTCGGATCACGCTCACGGAGCACGGCTTCGCCGATGTTGTCAGCCATCAGCAGCTTCAGCCAATCCACCAACTCTGATGTAGAAGGTTTCTTTTTCAGGCCCGGGACTTTGCGCACATCAAAGAATACGTCGAGTGCTTCGCTGACCAGATCTTTCTTGATGGTCGGGTAGTGCACGTCAACAATGCGCTGCAAGGTGGTGCGATCGGGGAAGGCGATGTAATGGAAGAAGCAGCGACGCAGGAAGGCGTCCGGCAGCTCTTTTTCGTTGTTCGAGGTAATGATGATAATGGGGCGCTGCACTGCCTTGATGGTTTCGTCAGTCTCGTAAACGTAGAACTCCATCTTGTCGAGTTCTTGCAGCAGGTCGTTCGGAAATTCGATGTCGGCTTTGTCGATCTCATCGATCAGCAGAATGACCCGCTCCTCGGATTCAAACGCTTCCCAGAGCTTGCCTTTCTTGATGTAGTTGCGCACATCGTGAACTTTGTCGGAATCGAGTTGTGAGTCACGCAGTCGGCTTACCGCGTCGTATTCATACAGACCTTGGTGAGCCTTGGTCGTCGATTTGATGTGCCACGTGATCAGGCGCGCACCAAAGGACTCCGCCAGTTGCTCGGCGAGCATGGTTTTACCGGTGCCAGGCTCACCCTTAACCAGTAACGGGCGCTCCAGAGTAATGGCAGCGTTGACCGCAAGCTTGAGATCGTCGGTAGCGACGTATGACTGAGTGCCTTCGAACTTCATGGGTAAATCCTCACGCCAGAACGCCCGGGGATTGACCGCGGGTCAGCTAAATAAAGAAGCGACTATACCGCGCTGCCCGGGCGACTGTGAACGAATACGGGGTATTCAGTCACTGAATGGCGGGTCGTTGGGTGACTGCGCAGTTACTCCTGCGGGGAGTCATACCTATTGCTGAATGCTTTGACGAAGGCATTGCGCAGAATTTCGATAAAGGCTTGCCAAGGGCTGACGTCGGTGGCTTTCAAATCCCCGGAAATCTCGATGCGCGTGGCAAACTGGTCTTGGCTGTGGTTCTTCAAGAGCCAGCCGCCGCTGCCGACCAATGCTTCCCAAATGCCCGTGAAAAAGTTTTTGTCCTTGGCTTCGACATCCTGTTTCCAGTCGAAAATCTCCATGTCTCGCAGCAGGGGTTTGGCGTAACCCTTTACTTTGCCTTTGCGGGCATCAAGTTCCATGACGAAATCACCATTGCCTTTAACAAAGTCAAAGTCAGCGTAGGTGCGGGTGAAACTATTAAGCTGCTTGAGTTCAATCTCGGTAATGCGCAGCTTCATATCGAAGTCATCCAGCTTGCCTAGCGGATTAAGCTTGGCGCTGGTTTCCAGGGGTGCATTGCCAAAAATATTCGCCGTAGCTTGAAAGCTGGCGGGCAACAGTTCTTTGCTTTTATTGGTGTTGCTCAGGTTGAGCAGGGTTGCATTGACCTGGGTGGCCTTTAGATCCACCGGTGGTTTCGAGTTGAAATTGCGGAACGCCAGGGTGCCCTGGTCAACCCTGACTTCGTTGAGTGTGATCGGCAGTAATGCTTTGAGCTGCTGACGCCAGTCGACGCCTTCACCGGTTTGCGAATCTTCGGCATTGCCGCCATCTACAAAGGTGAGCTTGGGTCGGTCCAGGACCACGCTGGCAACCACAGCATGGTCGTTCCACAAGGCTTTCCAGCTCACTGACAGATCAATCGATGGCGCTTCAAGCAGCGGCACAGGAACCTTGCCGTTAACCTTGGTGATGTTTAGCTGATTGATGCGATACGCACCGCGCCACAGCGCTAAGTCCACGTCAGTAATTTGCCCCCGGTAATCCCCCATGTCGGCTAGTTGGTCGTTGAGATAGTCGCGCACAATCGATGGCAGCATGATGTGCAGGACCACCAAAGCGCAGGCCAAGGTGATTAGGGTCCACAAAGGTATAGCGAAACGTTTTCTCATAAATAAATCGACTCAACAACTATCAATTAGGTTCCAATCATCTTAGTTAAGCAGTTGCTAGGGATCGTCTGTAAAAGGTAGCAAGCGTCGGCCGTTCAAGGCGAAAGACTGAGAAGGCGCTCGGGGTCGCGTTCGACTTTAATTGTCCCTCATGAACATTTGATTCGTAGGGCTCACCCTTTAGGGGCAGCAGCAATGGCAGCCACACTCAAGTGCGTTCAGCCGTGCTGCGGTGAGAAATTCTCACCGCAGCACGGCTTGGCCCAGTAATACCTGGCGCACCAGCTATCAGCAATTGCCTGGCCACTGGACTGGAGCTCGCTTGCGTCATAGGCTAATCAACTTACTTCGTTCAAGGATCCTGTCATGAGCCGCATCTTTGCAGACAACGCGCAAGCCATCGGTAACACACCCTTGGTGATGATTAATCGTTTGGGCCCGAAAGGCGTGACCATTCTTGCCAAAATCGAGGGTCGCAATCCTGCCTATTCGGTTAAATGCCGGATTGGCGCCAACATGGTCTGGGATGCGGAAGCCCGTGGTGTGCTCAAGCCGGGCATGACCATCGTCGAGCCGACCTCTGGCAACACCGGTATTGGCTTGGCCTTTGTGGCCGCGGCGCGGGGTTACAAACTGCTGTTGACCATGCCTGCATCCATGAGCCTTGAACGGCGTAAAGTGCTTAAAGCGTTAGGCGCTGAACTGGTACTGACCGAGCCGGCGAAAGGCATGAAAGGGGCAATCGAGAAGGCCGCTGAAATCGCTCAGTCGGACAGCGCCAAGTACTTTATGCCACAACAGTTTGAGAATCCGGCAAACCCGGAAATCCACGAGAAAACCACTGGGCCGGAAATCTGGAATGACACCGACGGCGCAATTGATGTACTGGTCTCGGGTGTCGGCACGGGCGGCACTATTACCGGAATTTCCCGTTACATCAAGAATACCCAGGGTAAGCCTATTATCTCGGTCGCGGTTGAGCCTGTTAGCTCGCCAGTCATCAGCCAGACCATTGCCGGTGAAGAGGTAAAACCAAGCCCGCACAAGATCCAAGGCATCGGCGCAGGCTTCGTCCCGAAAAACCTCGACCTGAGCATGGTTGACCGGGTTGAGCTGGTGACCGATGAAGACTCAAAAGCCGTGGCCCTGCGCTTAATGCGTGAAGAAGGCATCCTCTGCGGAATTTCCTGCGGTGCCGCCATGGCCGCCGCGTTGCGCATTGCCAACGAGCCGAACATGCAGGGCAAAACCATCGTCGTAATCCTGCCAGACTCCGGCGAGCGCTACCTGTCGAGCATGTTGTTCAGCGACATGTTCGAAGCGCAGGAGTTGGAGCAGTAAGCATTTAACCTGGTTTGAATGGACCCCGCAAAGCAACTGCTCGCGGGGTTTTTTATGAGGGTAACTCTGTCTACTGCGCGGCTTTGTCAGTCACCAGTGGCGCAGCGGGTGGGGCTTGGGCCGGTGATCTACTCGGCCTGACCACCAGCCACAAGGCAACAGCAATAATTGCTCCGCCATACACATAGGCCCACGACAACGGCTCATCAAGCAGCAGCCAGCCCCAGAGTACGCCGAAGATTGGAATCAGAAAGGTTGTGGTTGAAGCCTGAACCGGGCCGATATCGCTGATCAAGCGGAAATACAGAACATAAGCGAACGCGGTGCAGATAAAGCCCAGACCTGCCAGCGATAGCCACTCACTGCTGCCACCCCATGAAGTCGGCGGCTGCACAATCAATGAGCCAATAAATAGCGGAGTCAAAAACAGGCTGGCACCTACCAAGCTGCTAAATGCGGTAAGGCGGTTATCCAGCCCGCCTTGCTGGCCAATCCACTTGCGGGTTAGAAATCCCGCAAAACCGTAGCACGTGGTCGCCACCAGGCAGGCTGCGGCGCCCATCAGCATCTGCAGGTCAACGCTGATTGGACCCGTCTGGGTGAAAAGCCATACCCCGAACAGACCCAAAGCCACACCAGCGGCTTTGCTGGTGGTCAGCGCCTCACTGAAAAACAGCATGCCGATCAGCACGCCCATCAGCGGTGTCATTGCATTGAATATTGACGAGTAACCTGCGGGTAAGACCAGGGCAGCCAGGCAATACATGGCTGAAGGCAGACCTGCGTTGATAACCCCAAGCAGCAAACATTGCTTGAGCTTGCCGCGAAAGTCCCATTTGACGCGCATTACCAGCAAAATCGCCAGCAAACCCAAGGCGCCTAATGTGGCGCGAAAGAATGCCGTCGGCATGCTGCCGAGCACCGGTGCGACGATGCGCATAAACATGAAGCTGGCGCCCCAGATGGCGGCAAGCAACAACAGTCGGCTTAGATCAATCAGGCGCACGGTACAACTCCAGGCAGAAGTAGCCAGGAAGTGTTGCCGTCAGCAGCCGCTAATGCAATACACAGTTTCGCTTTAAATCTCTGATGCAGTAGCTGTAAGCCGATGGGTTTGCATGCATGCGCCGACCTTTTTTGGTTTCACCCGTAGGGCGGATAACGCTTTTTTATCCGCCATTTATGCTCACGAATGTTCGGCTTGTTGGTAGGTCACGGCGGACAGTCTTCGAGCTGCCGCGCTCTGCAAGCGCTTTAGTTAGATCTGCACGGCACCAGTGAGCAAGGCAAACGCGAGCATGGTTATGCTCACGCTCCATGCCCAGAAAAAGGTGTAGGCGATGTGCTTGCGCAATTCCACGCCTGCCAGCGCAAGGGCGAGGTAAACGCTTGGCACTACCGGGCTGATGGCGAAGCCGGTGTTTTCACCAATCAGCATGGCTCGCGCAACAGACTCCAAAGATACGCCGGCTGCCACGGCAACGTCGCGGATAACCGGCAGCAGTGCGAAGTAGTAAGCGTCAGGTGAGAAGATCATGCCCAGCGGCACACCGAAAAAACCAACAAGCACATGCAGGTATTGAGCGGACCCGTTGGGCAGGATATCAATGATCGACAGCGCCATCGCATCAGACATCTTGGCACCAGAGAGCACGCCCAGCAGTACGGCAGCAGCCATCATCACCAGTGACATTTGCAAGGCATCGGCGGCGTGCGCTTTGATCCGCTCAGTCTGCACATTGATATCCGGAAAGTTCAGCGGCAGGGCGATCCCCAGTCCCACCATAAAGCATGCGTATAGCGGAAATGTGCCGGTAAACAGGCAGGCGAGAATGGCCACCGTGAGCGCGACGTTGCACCAGTAGCGCACCGTGCGCGGCGACAAGCCAAACTCCCGTGATTCAGGTTGACCCGGGTCGAACGTCGCTGCAGCGCCAACGGACACAGGTATCTTGCGTTGGGCGCGCAAACCGAGCCACGTGGCAATCAGTAACATCATCGCCAACCCGACAAGCTGCACCGGAAGCAGGCCTAACCAAAGCTCAGTTGCATCCAGGCCTGTGGTTGCCGCTGCACGAGCAGTGGTGCCGCCCCATGGCACCATATTGATCACCCCAGCGGTTGTGCCAACCAGCATCAATAACAGGTTAGGGCTCATATCCAGGCGCTTATAGATCGGCAGCAACGCTGGGATAACCAACAGGAAGGTCGCGGCGCCCACACCATCAAGGTGCACCGATGCGGTGATCAATACGGTAACCAGCGCAATCGCCAAGGGTTTGCCGCGGGTACGCCGGATCAGGAAGTTGACCAAGGGATCGAACAAGCCACGGTCGCGCATGATGCCAAAGTAAAGAATGGCGAACAGGAACAGCGCAGCGGTGGGGGCGACTGTTATCAAGCCGTTCTTGATAAACACACCCACTTCGGCGGGGCTGAAGCCTGCCAATAGACAGATAGCGACTGGGACAGTGGTGAAGGCCACTACCGGACTCATTTTGCGCAGCAATATTAGCGAGATGATGCCAAGCATCATCAGAAAGCCCATGGCGGTAATCATTAGGTTCTACCTCGGTATTTATTTTTATTGTTCAGTGCGCCGTCTTGATGCGGCGGGAAGCCTGGTGGCGCTAGTGCGGTGGCGGCAATTGCATGGACAAAAGCAGGTAGCTCAGGCTCTTGCCGTGGCGATCCAGCCCTGGGCTGCGGGTAACGCCGCCTTCCAGGGCGCCATCCAACACGAAGTTGAGTGCCTGCAATGAGTCGATTTCGTAGCGCTTGACCGCACTGGGTCGGCGGCCGGCAAATTGTTCGCCCACCCGCGCTGGGGTTAACTCACGCTTGAGCCATTGGTAGTGCTCAGGGTTCAGCGGGAATACCGCGATGCAGAGAATGTTGCCTTTGTCGCCCGCGCGGGCATGGGCATAGTCGGCAAGGGTAATTGACGTACTCATCAGTACCACTCCAGTCGGGTTTCAACAGCGCTGCGGGGGACCAGAAAGTCACGGGTGGTGAGTGATTCACTAAGGTGCCTGCGCACGCCGCCACCTCCCGCGGGGCCATTGGTGTACAGGGATTCGACTTCGGCCTGGAGTTGCTCGATCAACTGGCGATTTTCATCAACGATACCGACGCGAACCTGCACATCTTCAACCGTTGGCGATTGCCCAAGGCGCTTGTTGAGGTAGTGACCCTGCTGGTCATTGAACAGGCTGGCAACACCAACCAGATCAATCCAGGGCTTCAACTGCGGGCATCGTTGAGCAAAGCGTTGGTGCAATATTTCGCGGGCCAGATTGGCCCGCTCCACCGCGCCGGGGCCGGCGTAGCTTATGGAAGCTTCGCCGAACCAAAGTCCACGGACGCCAGCCAGTCCCTTGAGTGTTTCAGGCTGTGGATGGCCTTGAATACCGGAAACCCGGACCCGGTTTTCACCGATTTGCTCAACGCGGACCTGGCCGAGGTCAAGTATTACATCCGGGGTGAGGTAGCGGCGGGGGTCATGAATTTCGTAGAGCAATTGTTCTTTGACGGTGCGCTCATTGACGTAACCGCTGGCGCCTTCGACCTTGGTCACGATCAAGTCGCCGGTTGCGCTGATTTCAATAATCGGGCAATCAAGGTTGGCCGGGTTAGGCACATCTTTGATGCCGGGGTGGGCAAAGTAGCCGCCGGTGACCTGAGTACAACACTCCAGAAGATGGCCAGCGGTTGTGGCAATGGCCATCTTTTGCCAGTCATCAAAGGCCCAACCCAATGCGTGACGGATTGGACCGACCGCCAACGAGGGGTCTGCGACTCTGCCGCACAAGACAATGTTGGCACCTTCTGCCAATGCCTGAACGATGCCGTCGGCTCCCGTATAGACATTGACCGAGACCAACTCACCGGGCAGCTCGCTGGTTGGAAGCCACTGCTGAAACGGCTGTTCGAGCAAGTCATCACCTAAAACACAGGCGATTTTCAGCTGCGGATGGTGACCATTCAGTTTGGCGCGGAGGTTAACCGCAGCTGCCTGTGGATTAGCAGCTCCACCATTGGTAATGATGGGAATGTTGGCTTCAACGCAGATATCCAGAATCGGATCAAGGAAGTCAAACAGGCGTGAGGCATAGCCGCTATCGGCGTCTAGCTGTTTGCGCAACTGGGATTCGGCAAGGGTGCGCTCAGCCAGCAGTTCGAGCATTAAGTACCTCTGCCCAGAACGCTGGGCCAGGCTTCGGGCCAAGCGCAGGGTGGCGTCTGGCCTATCACTGGCAAAACCTGCTCCGCAACCGATGTGAATTATAGGTGTCATGGCTTAACGCTCGGTATGTGTGCCCGAGCAATACTGGCGTCAATTGATATTTCTGTGAATTTTAATTATAAGAATAACTATTCGAATAATTCTAATAGACCAGAATGGATATCAATTTCCGCCAGCTGCGTGCGTTCACCCTGATCGCGCAAACATTGAGCTTTACCCGCACCTCCGAACGGCTGCACTTGTCGCCGCCTGCGCTTAGCTACAGCATCCGTAAACTTGAAGAAAGCCTTGGTTTGAAATTGCTGGCCCGCAATACTCGCAGCGTTGAATTAACTTCGGCGGGTGCGCACTTTTTGCCGCAGGCGCAGCAGCTTTTACGGCTTATGAGTGATGCGGTCAGCGATGCTCAGGAGCTGCTGAATCTTGACAGCGGCACCTTGCGCCTTGCGGCATTACCGACCGCTGCAGCGTCATTTTTACCGGGGGTGATTGCGGCCTATAGCCGTGAACATCCGGGGGTGCAGGTGTCGTTACAAGATGGTCGAGCAGGAGAGGTTAGGGACTGGGTGCTTGCAGGTGAGGTTGATGTGGGCATCACTTCATTGCCGGAGGACATGCTGGGGCTTGAGTTCAAGCATTTGGTTAATGACAACTTGGTGCTGCTGGTACGCGATGAGGGTGACGACGCGGAAGACTGGAAATCTCGGCCCTATATTGCGTTAACAACGGATACCAGTATTCGTCCCTTGGCGGATATGACCTTGGAGCATCTCGGCGTGAGTACTCAACCGTCATGGCAAGTCGCTCATATGAGCACGGCCGCCGCGATGGTTCGTGAGGGATTGGGCTTTTCCTTGTTGCCGGCGAGTTGCACGGCGTTCTTACACCTTGGTGAAGCATTGCGGGTGTTGCCTGTGGACCAACCCGTGCAACGCGCCTTAGGCCTGCTGCTGCGCAAGCCAGTAAGGCAAACGCCCGCTATGCAGATGTTTGAGCATTTCCTTGATCAGCGTTTGAACTAGGCATTTGTCTACAATGCTTTCGCTGCAGCTGGCATCTGGATAAGCTCGGACGCAACGCAATGTTTCAGCAGAGGATTGCCCATGACCCCCCCGGCAGCAGATATCGCTCGCCTGACGCTTGATGGTTTTGATGACTATCGCGAGGCGTTTCGCGAGATAACCGACGGCGCCCGTGCGCGCTTTGAGCTGGCGCAATGGCAGGCGGGGCAGAGCGCGTCAGCTGCGCGGATTAATCTTTATGAAGAGAAAGTCAAGGAAGTCAGGCAGCGGCTGTGCGAAAGCCTTGGCGATGAGTTGTTTGATGTAGAGCAGTGGCCGCAGGTCAAATTGGCCTACATTGAGTTGATTGACACGCGTTTTGACGATGAGTTGTCGGAAACCTGGTTCAACTCGATTTTTTGCAGCTTATTCAGCCACGACCAGATCAGCGATGGCTGCATGTTTATCCACACCACCCGGCCTTCGCTACACAGCCGTCAGCGTGCCGCGCAAACCCGGCGTTACAGCCTGGGTGCAGGCCATGCGCAGGCCAATGGTCTTGGCTTGATGCTGGAGGCGATCTTCAGTGATTACAGCTTCAGTGCGCCATTTGAGGATTTGTCCCGTGACCTTGTGCGCCTTGAGGCGCAACTGCGCGAGAACCTGCCCGACTGGGTGTGCAAAGACCCGGACCTTACCATCGAGTTGTTCTATTCCGTGCTCTACCGCAATAAAGGTGCTTATCTGGTAGGGCGCGTGTTCAACCAGGATGAACAATGGCCGCTGGTATTTCCCTTGCTGCACCGCGAAGGCTTGGGTATTCAGGTTGACGGGCTGATTACCGATGAAGCCGAAGTGTCGATTATTTTCTCGTTCACCCGCTCATACTTCATGGTGGATGTGGAAATTCCCGCTGAGTTTGTCGGCTTTCTCCAGCGTATCTTGCCGGGCAAGCACATTGCCGAACTGTATAGCTCGATCGGTTTTTACAAGCACGGGAAATCCGAGTTTTACCGGGCGTTGATCAACCATCTGGCCAACACTGATGATCAGTTCATCATGGCGCCGGGTGTCCGCGGCATGGTGATGAGCGTTTTTACGCTGCCGGGCTTTAATACTGTGTTCAAAGTCATCAAGGATCGCTTTTCGCCAACCAAAACGGTGGTGCGCAACACGGTTATAGAGAAGTATCGGCTGGTCAAGAGTGTTGATCGGGTAGGGCGCATGGCAGATACCCAGGAATTCGCAGATTTTCGTTTTCCAAAATCCAAATTTACCACCGAGTGCCTGGCTGAATTGCTTGAGGTCGCGCCGTCTACCGTTGAGGTTGAAGGGGATACCGTGTTGGTGCGGCACTGCTGGACAGAGCGGCGCATGACGCCGCTTAATCTGTATGTTGAAAGTGCCAGTGAAGGGCAAGTGCGCGAAGCGCTTGAGGACTATGGTTTGGCGATTAAGCAGCTAGCCGCGGCGAATATATTCCCAGGCGACATGCTGCTGAAGAACTTCGGTGTGACTCGACATGGTCGGGTGGTGTTCTATGACTATGATGAAATCTGTTTTTTAACTGAGGTTAACTTCAGGCACATACCTGAGCCGCGCTATCCAGAAGATGAAATGGCGTCTGAGCCTTGGTATTCAGTTGCACCTAACGACGTGTTTCCGGAGGAATTTCCTCCATTTCTATTTGCCGATATCAAACAGCGGCGGCTATTTAGCCAGCTACATGGTGAACTTTACGATGCCAATTACTGGAAGAGTCTGCAGGCGGCGATTGTTGAAGGTAAAGTCATCGATGTGTTCCCCTATCGGCGCAAATCCGAATAACCCGGCCAACGTGCTCGGCTAGATATTCTCAAGTACCCAAGGATTGTTTTGAAATTACCCATGATTACGGCGGCCGGCGTGCTGTTGGGAGCCCATGCAGGTTTCTTGTCCGCGGCAGAGACCGGTAAAACTGAGACGCTTGAGATGGCGCCATTATTAATTGTTTCGCCGCGCACCAGTACCCGCTGGTTGAGCACTCCGGCGGCAGTGAGCGTGGTTGAAAGCAATAAGTCCAGCGCTGAGAAGAACCTTACGCTGCAGGGTTTATTGGCCTCGGTGCCGGGTGTTTTTAGCCAGAACCAATACAACCTTGCCCAGGGCTTGCGTCCGTCTATCCGTGGTTTTGGTTCCCGCGGCAATTTTGGTGTTCGCGGGGTGCGCGTCTTGGTCGACGGTGTACCGCTGACCATGCCAGACGGGCAAACCGAGCTTGATGGTCTGGATCTGGGCTTGGTTGAGCGCATGGAAGTGTTGCGTGGCCCATCTTCAGTGCTTTACGGCAACGCGGCAGGTGGTGTGCTGAATATCGAAACCCGGCAGCCACCGGCTAAGCCTTACAGCTTTTTTGACATCAGTGTGGGCGAACTGGGTTATCAGCGCGCCCGGGTTGAGACTGGCGGCACAGTGGGTGATATCGGTGGATTGCTGGCGTTCAACAGCACCCAGTCGGACGGCTATCGAGATCACGCCAAGGCCGAAACCAACAGCCTGACGGGCAAGATCAATTGGTACAGCGACTATGGTCGTCTGGGCATCAATTTCAATGCCATCGATAACCGCGCTGAAGACCCGGGTGGCCTGAATGCCAGCGAGGTGGCCGATGATCGAGGTCAGGCTGCACCGAATAACCTGCGCTACGACGCCGATGAGTGGATTCGTCAGCAGCGCCTCAGTGCGATTTGGGATGGTTACGGCGCCGGTGATGATGAATATCAGCTGCGCACCTATGTCGGGCAGCGTCAGTTTGGCAACAGCTTGTCGTTCACCAATGGCGGGCAAACCACCTTTGATCGCTTATTTGCTGGGGTTGGCAGCCAATACAGCCATCGCGAAGAACTGCTCGGCATGGCGCACAAGTTCACCGGTGGCTTTGATCTTGAGCTCCAGCGCGATGACCGCAGGCGCTATGACAATCTGCTCGGTGAACGCGGTGCTGAGACCCTCAAACAAGATGAAAACGCCGACAGCAGTGGCATCTTTCTCGAAGATCAGATCGACCTGACTGATGATTGGCAGGCAACCTTGGGCGTGCGCTACGACCGTGTGCACTTATCGACGGATGACCGCTTTCTCAGCGATGGCAATGACTCTGGCTCACGTAACCTCGAAGACTGGAACTACAGCGCAGGCTTGAGCTACCGGCTTGATCCGCACCAGTCGGTGTACGCCAAGGTTGGCACCTCATTTGAGACGCCGACCATCAGCGAGTTGGCCAACCCCAATGGCGGCGGCTTCAACTCCTCACTGGAACCCGCCCGCACACTCAATCGCGAAATCGGGCTCAAAGGTGAGTGGTCAACTCTGCGGTATGACGTGGCGCTGTTCAGCATGAAGCTGGATGACGAACTGGTTGGCTACAGCTTGCCGGGTGAATCAGGGCGTAACTATTACCGCAATGCCGGCACGTCGCGGCGCGATGGTCTGGAGATGAGTCTCAGTTGGCAGGTGGCCGAGGCTTGGCGCTTGACCGGCGCTTATGCCTACAGCCGCTTCAAGTTTGATGATTATCAGGTCGACGCCAACGATTACCACGGCAACTCACTGGCCGGTATTCCCCGGCAAACCCTGTTCACCGAAGTGGCTTATGAGCACAACGACAACTACGCGCGCTTGAACCTAAGTGCGTACGACTCCATGTATGCCAATGATGCCAACAGTGTGGAGGTCGCGGGCTATGCCCTGACCAACTTGCGTATTGGTAAGCGGATCAAGGCGGGCGAGCAGACATGGGAGCCTTATCTGGGCGTCGATAATGTGTTTGACCGCGAGTATTACGACAACGTGCGGATAAATGACGCTAACGGTCGGTACTTTGAACCGGGGCCGGGGCGTACGGTCTATACAGGGGTACGTGTAACATTTTGAGCAAAGTTACTGACTCACATCAAACTGACGCAGAGTCAATCAAGGTAATCTATGCTTATACAAGACGTGGACAACGTCTTACCCGTAAGCCTTGGCAGGAGGAAGTTATATGATCGCCAAGATGCAGAATGCTTTTCACGATCTTCTGGTCGCGCTGGGGCTGCTTGATCGGCCCAAGCTGCAACCCATTCCCGTGCGCAACGACGATCCTCGTCGGCCACGAGAGCCGCGCCGCCAGCGCTGAGCGCTGCTCAGCCCTTTAGGTGGATAAACTTGGATCAGTGGCTTTGCAGCTGCTGATCAGGTGTCTGTACAGCTGAATAAATACCCAGGTCGTGCTCTGGACCTTGTATCCAGAGCACGACTCTGTGCGCCTTGAATAATTCTGGGATTTGTAAATATGCACTTTCAGCTGCCGCTCGGGACATTGCTGTATCGCGTGGTGCTTTTATCGACCCCAAAAAAACGCCGGCTAGGACCGGCGAATGAGGATGACTGAGGATGGGCGCCCGATAACGGGTTTAGTCATTAGCCGCCAAGTGCATTGCCGGGGCCTGTTTCGACGCAAGCAAACTAACCACAATGAAGCTGACTGCACCTACAGCAAGGCTGTAGTAGATCGGAGTATTGGCTTCCAGACCATCGATGTACATGAACACTGCGGCGGTGAGACTGCCCAGCGCCATACTCACGATTGCACCCGCTGTGGTTGCTCGCTTCCAGTAGACCGCACCCAGCAGTGGAATCAGCATGCCGCCAACGAGCAGGTTGTAGGCCAGCGTGAGGGCACTGATGACATCGCTGACGACCAAGGCAATTGCCAGCACAACGCAACCCAGAAGCAAGGTAAAGATACGGTTGATGTGGGCGCTTTCGCTGCTGTTCTTGCGCTTACTGAACAGTGGCCACAGGTCTTGTGCGGCAGTGGTAGAGGCTGCCAACAGTCCGGCGCTGGCGGTTGACATCAGGGCGGCCAGAGCGGCGGCAATCACTAATCCGCGTATGCCATCTGGCAGGCTGGCTTGGACAATACTGGCGAAAGCATCATTGGCGTTGGCCAAGTCCGGCAATACCACTTTCGCGGCCATGCCGATAACCGCGGCGGCCAAGCCATAAAGGATGCAGTAGATACCTGCAGCGGTGCCGGAGATCTTTGCGACTTTCTCGCTGCGTGCAGTGAAGACCCGCTGCCAGATATCCTGGCCGATAAAGATGCCGAAGAAGTAGATCAGGAAGTAGGTGATGATAGTGTCCCAGCCAATTGCAGTGAGCGAGAAGTAACTGGCTGGCAGCTTCTCAACCAGTGCATTCCAGCCGCCAGCATCGCTGATCGACATTGGCATCAGAATAAACACCAGGCCAATGGTCATGATCAAAAACTGGACGATATCCGTGAGGCTCAACGACCACATGCCACCAATGGTTGAGTAGGCGACCACAATCCCGCCACCAATCAACACGGTCACCCAGAAAGGCAGGCCAAACAGTACTTCCATTACCGTGCCAATGGCGATGGTTGAAATCGCGCCAATCATCACTGCATAGATCAGCATAATGGCCGCACTTGCATGCCGTGCTGTTGGGCTATAGCGACGTTCAAGAACTTGGGTGACGGTGTAGATTTTGAGTTTTAACAGCGGCTTGGCAAGCAACAGACTGATGCCGATGATGCCCGCGCCTAGCGCTGCGCAGAGCCAGAAACCGGAGAGGCCATAAACATAACCCAAGCGTACTGTGCCGATGGTTGATGCGCCGCCGAGCACGGTTGCAGCCATGGTTCCGAGGTAGAACATGGGGCCCAGGTTGCGTCCTGCCACTAAATAATCTTCTCGGCTTTTACTGCGGCGCATGCCGTAGAAACCCAAGCCGAGCATCGCGGCAACGTAAATCAGGATTACAAACAGATCGAGAGTCATGTGTTGTGTCTCTTTTAATTGTTTTTATGTTTCGCACGGGTTTCAGTGCAAATCTTCAGCTCAGGTTTAAGTGCCTGTTGCGACATTGGCCTGTTAAGGGGTCTAGCTAAACCAAACCCAGTGGCCGGTCAGATGGGTGCGCGCAGCCTATCGGCTGGCTGCGCGACCCCACTCGGTTTTAACGACGTTCCACGCCGGGCAATACGCAAAGCATTTCATAAAGCAGGTTGGCGCCCAGTAGCGAGGTATTGCCCGTGGTGTCATAGGGTGGGGAAACCTCAACCAG
The DNA here is from genome assembly GCF_963971045.1 of Pseudomonas sp. EL_65y_Pfl2_R95. Taxonomy (NCBI): domain Bacteria; kingdom Pseudomonadati; phylum Pseudomonadota; class Gammaproteobacteria; order Pseudomonadales; family Pseudomonadaceae; genus Pseudomonas; species Pseudomonas sp. EL_65y_Pfl2_R95. The sequence goes on from NZ_CAXAOV010000003.1 coordinate 27,853, forward strand.
GTCACCGCCAATCAGGTCGAGGCCTTGGCAGCCGCGGATGATTTCAATCGCTTGAATGGTGGTTAAACCACCGATTTCCGGGGTGCCCGTGCCGGGGGCCCACGCTGGATCTATTCCGTCGATATCAAACGACAGGTAAACCGGTCCGCCACCGACTTTCTCACGTACTTCAGCCATCAGTGGTTCGAGGGACTTGTGCCAGCATTCTTCAGCCTGCACCACACGGAAGCCTTGTTTGCGGCTCCAGTTGAAGTCTTCTGCGGTGTAGCCCTGAGCGCGCAAACCAATCTGTACCACACGGTCACAGTCAAGCAGGCCTTCTTCAACGGCGCGGCGGAAAGTGGTGCCGTGAGCGATTTTCTCACCGAACATGTGATCATTGACGTCAGCGTGGGCGTCGATATGGACCAAACCCACTTTGCCGAACTTTTTCTTGATTGCTCGCAGAATCGGCAAGGTGATGGTGTGGTCGCCACCGAGCGTCAGCGGCAGAATACCGTCTTCGAGAATCTGCTCGTAAGCTTCCTCAATGATGCGCACGGCTTCGGTCATGTTGAAGGTGTTGATCGGCACATCGCCGATATCAGCAATGTTAAGTGAATCAAACGGGGCAGCGCCGGTGGCCATGTTGTACGGGCGGATCATCACCGACTGGGCGCGGATTTCACGAGGGCCAAAGCGGGTGCCAGAACGCAATGAGGTGCCAATATCCAGCGGTATGCCGACAAAGCCAACGTCGAGTTTTTTGCGCTCTTCAGGGGTTTGGATGTGCGGCAGGCGCATCATGGTGGCAATGCCGCCGAAACGCGGCATTTCGTTACCGCCCAGGGGCTGGTGCAATATCTTGTCCATGGGAAGGCCTCACAGTTGTTATGGTTGTAATGATGTAGCGCCGATTCTTGGTCATCCGAGCGGTGTGACAAATCGCTGAGATCAAAAAATCAGTTCAGGAATTTCTAAACTAATGGCATGGGGTTAGAATCCACAAAGTGCTGAATCGGAGTTGTTATGAGCCAGGCTTTACCCGATCTTAAGTTACTTAGGATTTTCGCCAGCGTAGTGCGCCACCAAGGCTTTGCAGCGGCTCAGCAAGAGCTCAATCTGTCGACCTCGGCCATCAGTACCTATATGAGTCAGCTCGAGGGCGCCTTGGGTTTAAGCTTGTGTCATCGGGGGCGGGGCGGCTTTAGCCTGACCAGCAAAGGTGAACTTTTCCATCAGGAAACCTTGAGACTGCTCGGTGAACTTGAAGGCTTCGAGCGCTATTCCGCCGCGCTGAAAGGCGAGCTTCGCGGCACCCTGAATCTCGGAGTGCTTGATTCAACGGTCAGCGACACTGCTTTACCATTAGCTGAAGTGATTGGCGCATACAGCCATGAGCACCCGGCCGTGCATCTGCACTTGTCCGTGATGAGTCCGTATGAATTGCAACTTGCCGTTTTGGATAACCGTTTGGATATTGCCATCGGTGCCTTTTCCACTCGGATGAATGGTCTGTTTTATCACCCGCTGTACCGCGAGCAGCATTGGCTCTATTGCAGCGAGCGTCATTCGTTATTCTCGCAGCGGCGCATTCCCGGTGAAGTGATTACCCAGCAACGCATGGTTGGTCGCGGCTACTGGAGTCAGGCGGAACTGGCGCGCCATGGTTTCAAGCACAGCGCTGCAACGGTTGAGTCGATGGAGGCGCAGTTGATCCTGGTTTTGTCTGGGGCCTACATTGGTTATTTGCCTGAGCATTATGCGCAGCATTGGGTCGAGCTAAAGCAACTGCGTGTGTTGCTGCCAGCCACCTTTGGTTATCAAGCGCCGTTTTCCTTGATCCTTCGCCGGGGCCGCTCGCGTGAGCCCTTGATTCAGACCTTTCGCGATCTACTCAAGACCCAATTGAACGCCGTTGATAAGCACGCCACGGGCTGAGGAAAAATTTATGGTTCGCCCCCGCTGTGACCGTTGCGCGCGACCGCTTGAACACTGCTTGTGCGCGCTGATTCCAAGCCTGCACAGTGAGACGCAGGTGCTGATTCTGCAGCATCCCAGCGAAGTCAAACATGCATTGAATACCGCGAGGTTGCTGGCGCTCGGGCTGCAAAGTGCCGAGTTGTGGGTCGGTGAGCACTTTGAACAACTGGCTGAGTATCTGGCGCAACCTGATTACCGCAGTTATTTGTTGTTTCCGGGTGAGGCGGCGTTGTCGTTAGCCGATGCGCGTGAGGTGGCTGATGGCAAGCCTGTTCGCCTGGTTGTGCCAGATGGCACTTGGCGTAAAGCGCGTAAGCTGTTGTACCTCAATCCTGTGTTGGAAGGCTTGCCGCGAGTAACTCTGCCTGCGGGTCAGGCGTCGCGCTATCGCCTGCGAAAAGCCCCGGCGCCGGGTGCGTTATCGACGATAGAAGCGGTGACCGCTGCTTTGCAATTGCTTGAGCCAGAGCAATCATTTGCGGCATTGTTGCGGCCCTTCGATGCATTGATAGAAGCCCAGATCAGCGCCATGGGCGAGCATACCTTTGCGCGAAATCATCAGAAGTAGGGATCAGCGCTCACGCAGTGCTTCGGTTCGCGCTTTCAATACGGGCTTGAGCAGGTAATCGAGCACGCTTTTATGGCCTGTGATGATATCAACGGTGGCGATCATGCCGGGGATGATCATCAGCGGGTGTTTGTCGCTGCCTAAATGGCTCTTATCGGTGCGTAATTGGATCAGATAGAAGCTGTTGCCTTCATCATCGGTGATGGTGTCGGCGCTGATCAGCTCCAGATTCGCCTTCAAACCACCATAGATTGTGTAGTCATAAGCGCTGAATTTGATCATGGCTTTTTGTCCGGGGTGGAGAAACGCAACATCCTGCGGACGAACCTTGGCCTCAATCAGCAAATTGTCCTCCAGCGGCACAATCTCAAGCATGTCGCTGCCAGGCTGAACCACGCCGCCAATGGTGTTGACCTTGAGTTGCTTGATGATCCCATTGACCGGTGAAATTACAGTGGTCCTGCTGACTCGGTCTGCAATGGCTGAACCGCTGGCGTTAATTTTCTTCAGGTCGGTGCGCGCATCATTTAGTTCTTTGAAGGCGTCGGATCGGAAGCTCAGCTCCGATTCTTCAACCTTGCTTTTTATTTCATTGATCGCCGACTCCGCCCGTGGAATTGCCAAGGTCGTGGCGTCGAGCGAGCCGCGCACTTCTATTGCGCTTCTGCGCAAACGCAGAATTTCCACGGGGGAAATAGCGCCGGCTTTGACCAGGGGTTGCGACATATTGAGTTCTTGCTGAATCAAGCCAAGACTGGAGCGGTACTGCTGAGCCTTGGCGCGAAACTCTGCAAGTTCTTGAGTTTTTTGCCGCAGTTGTTCGCCAAGTGTGCGCTGCTCGCTTTGCAACCGTTGCTGGCGTGAGGTGTAGAGTCCGGCCTCATCATCGGCCAGTTGTGGCGCCCCGCGGGTTATTTCTTCGGGCATGGCCAGGGGCCGACCTTCAGCCTCGGCACTTAGCCGTTCAACCCGGGCTGTCAGGGCCAGGCGGTCAGCTTCACTCTCACCCTTGTTTGAGAGAAACCGGGTGTCATCGAGGCGCAGCAATACATCGTTTTTGTTCACCACTTGACCTTCGCGGACGAAAATCTCGCTGACAATGCCGCCTTCAAGATTCTGTATCACTTGGATTTTGCTCGATGGAATGGCTTTGCCCTGGCCGGTGGTTACCTCATCCAGCACGGCAAAGTTAGCCCAAACCAGCGCCGAGGCAATGCAGGCGGTGACGGCCCAGATGGTGATGCGCGCAAACCAGGGTGTGTCTTCAAGTACAGCGCCGTCAATCTCCGGCATAAACTCGGTGTCTTGCTTACGGCCTTTGCTCGCGGAGAAATAGTTGCTGAGAATCTGCTGGCTCATGACGGCTCCTTAAACCGAGGCGGGGCCGACACGGCCTTTGCGCAGCGCTTCGATGACTGACTCTTTCGGGCCGTCGGCGACAATGCGCCCGTTATCCAGAACGATCAGCCGATCAACCAGGCTGAGCATTGAGGCACGGTGGGTGATCAGCAGCATGGTCTTGCCTTGAGACCAGGTTTGCAGACGGTTGCGCAGTGTTTCCTCACTGGCGTTATCCATTGCGCTGGTGGGTTCATCAAGCAACATAATCGGCGGGTCGAGGAGCATGGCACGGGCCATCAATACCGCTTGGCGTTGGCCTCCTGAAAGTAACTGGCCGCGTTCGCCTACCGGGCGATCAAACCCTTGCGGATGCTGCTTGGCCAGCTCGCTGACGCCGGTTAACTCGGCAACTTCGAGCATGCGTGCATCGCTGACATAGCGCGCGCCCAGGGTCAGGTTGTCGCGCAGGCTGCCCGATAGCAGCGGCAAGTCATGCGAGACAAATCCTATCTGGTGGCGTAGATCGGCCACATCGAGCTGGCGCAGATCCAGGTTGTCGAGCAGGACCTGACCTTCTGCGGGCATGTAAAACGCCATGATTAGTTTCGCCAAGGTGCTTTTGCCCGAGCCACTGCGGCCGATAATGCCCACCCGTTCACCTGCGGCCAGATGCACGCTGACATCGCTCAACGCGGGGCTGGACTGATTGGGGTAGCTGAAACTCACTTGGCGCAGTTGCAGTTCACCGGACAGATGGGTGCGCTCCAAAGGTCGCTGCTTGGCTTGACGCTCTTGTGGCATCGCCATGAGCGCGTCTGTGCTGCTCATGGTCAGCCGCGCTTGCTGGTAACGGGTAATCAAACCGGCAATTTGTCCAAGAGGGGCCAGCACCCGGCTGCCCAGCATGTAACAGGCAACCAAGGCGCCGACGCTGAGATTGCCGGCGATGATGCTGTAAACCCCGGCGACAATGGTCGCCATTCCGGCAAACTGTTGTAAGAACAGGGTGCCGTTAGTGGCCAGTGACGCCAGGAAACGGGCGTGGGTGTCGAGGCGGGTGAGAGCGCCGTGGGTTTTTTCCCACTCGTGCTGGCGTTCACTTTCAGCGCCGCAGGCTTTGAGGGTTTCCAGCCCGCCAAGGGTTTCGATCAACAAGGCCTGACGCCGTGAAGCCAGGGCCAGGCTCTTTTCCACCGTGTCGCGCAATTGCACCTGAATGATCAAGGCGAACAGGGCCGTGATCGGGAAGGCCAGAATCGGAATCACCACCAGCCAGCCGCCAAGCAAACCAATTACGGTGATCATCAGCAACGCGAAGGGCAGGTCGATCAGGCTGGTTAAGGTCACTGCGGTTAAGAACTCGCGCAGGCCTTGGAAGTCATGAATGCTTTGCGCGAAGCCGCCAATGCTGGTGGGCCGTGAGGTCATCGACATGCCGGTGATGCGCTGGAACAACGTCGCAGAAAGCACCACGTCAGTCTTTTTCCCGGCGGTGTCCAGCAGGTGCGCGCGCAGAACGCGAAGCAATAACTCAAAACTGGTGCCGATAAATAAACCAATGGCCAAGACCCACAAGGTCGCTGTGGCTTGATTGGGAACCACGCGATCATAGGTCTGCATCACAAACAAGGGCACCAACAACCCCAACAGGTTGATGAGCAAGCTGGCCAGTACCGCGTCGGCATACAACCAGCGCGACAGTTTCAGGGTGTCGCGAAACCATGCTTCAATCCGCGGCACAAGAGGCTGTCGCGCCTCTTCCAATTCATGTCGAGGGCGCGCAAATAGTGCCTGCCCAGAGTAGGCGTCTTCCAATTCAGCACGGCTGACCGACTGCTCTCCACCGTCGGCTTCGCAGGGCAATATCAACGCTTTATCGGGATCAAGCCACTTATGGAGTACGGCGCTACGGCCGTCTTTCAACAGCAGCAGTACCGGCAAATTAAGCGCTGATATGGCGCTTAATTCACGGCGCAACAAGCGTCCTTGCAATCCGGCCCTTGCCGCCGCACGGGTCAGCAATTCAGGCGTCAGGCATTGTTTGGGCATCGGCAAACCCGCGCTCAAACTACCGCGGCTGACGGTGCAGCCGTGGAGTTTGCACAGAATCAACAGACCATCCAGTAGTGGATCGTCGTGAGTCAGGCGCGGGTCGCTGTGGCTGGTAGGCAGCTCCATGGTGGTCAAATTCACTGCTCCTCGCGCTGAACTACTTCATTTCTGGCAGACGGGCTTCACTTTTAACGTCACTCAAAGCAATTGCCTCGCTCGGAACGATCACTTTTTGTTGCTGCAGCAAGTCGCCCATGCTGGCTATCACGCGGTACATTGAAAATTCTTCGGTGTAACGCACATCGGCATAGCGGCGGTTGGCTGTGAACAATTCGTTTTCACTGTCGAGCAAGTCGAGCAGGGTGCGTTGTCCCAGGCTGAACTGTTGCTGGTAGGCCTCACGTACGCTTGCTGTGTAGTTTGCATAATCACGCGCTTTAGGAGTTTGCAGCCGAGCGTTCTGCAAGGCATTCCAAGCCAGAGAGAGGTTTTCGTTGAGCATCCGCAATGCGTTGTTGCGGATATCCATCGATTGATTGACTTGATAGGCTGAGGATTGCATCCGCGCTTTGTCGCGCATCCCGTTATACAAGTTGTAGTTCATTACCACCGCCGCACGCCAGGTGTTGTAGTGGCCTTCATCACCCTGAATATTGTTGTCTGCCGTGGTTGCCAGTTCACCATCGAAGCGTGGATAGAACGGCGATTTCGCAACCTCGTATTGTTTCTCGGCGGCGTTGACATCAGCCTGTGCTGATTTCAAGTAGGGGTTGGATTCCAGCATGGTTTGCCGGGCGACCAGAATGTCTTGGGGCATGTTGCCCCTGACGGTGGCAGGGGTTTCCAGCTCATCAGCGGGGCGGCCGACGGCGCTGAAAAAATTGGCTTCAGCATCCGCCAGGTTGACTTGCTCGGTATACAGATTGTTTTCCGCCAATGCCAGACGCGCGCTGGACTGATCGAAGTCTGCCGTGCTGCCAACCCCTTGCTGGCTGCGCAGGTCAATCTGGTCGTTAATGCGTGTATGCGCCTGCAGATTATTCTTAGCCAGGCTGACCATTTCACGCCGTTTGAGTACGTCGAGATACACCTCGACAGTTCGTAAAGCCAGACTCTCCGCAGTCCCACGCACGTAATAGGCGCGGGAATTTACCACCGCCTCAGTGCGCGCCACCTCATTGGGTGTATTAAATCCATCGAAAAGCATCTGGCGCAGGCGCAATTCTGAGGTGGCGTAGTTCAGCGTTTCGTCATTGTGGTTGCCAAGAAAGCGCGTGCTCGGACTGTCGGTATTTTCCCGGCCATAGCCTGCCAGTAAGTCCACGCTGGGTTGGTAGCCGCCTTTGGCAATTTTCACATCCTCGTCGGCCGAGAGTCGGCTGTTCATCCCCGCGTGTAATTCAGGGTGATTATCGAGCGTGCTTTGTATGGCCTCAGACAGTGACATTGCCTGAGCCTGAGCGCATGAAACCGCTATGAGGATGCCGCTGTAGAGTAAGTTAAGTGTGCGCATGAGAAGAACTCCTTGTTCCGTGCCCTAGTCTTGTCGCCAATTAGTTGACGTTTTTTAGTGTTAAACCGTTTCAGGTTTGTAACAACAAAGCTAAGAACATCTTTGGCGCAGCCTCATAAAGTTTTTTCACAAGGGTTATTTCTAAAAAATCTTAGGCACTCTTGGGAAAACAGCACATTGTTACTTACAGATGGGCCAGCAAATGATGGGTGTGGCGCATTTATGCAGTTTTTTTGCAGCAAAGGTGCAAGGGCGAATACCAAGAAATAAGTATTAGGGCGGGGCAGATTCAGATGGACGCGGTGGGTAACTTTTTAAGCGACATTTTTTTGGCATGATGTGTTTTTGAAGTGCTTATCGCGCCATTTGAATCGGTTTTAGTGCAGCGCTCGATACCTGAAAATTGTGTGTTCGTCTTCTAAGATATTTGCCGGTAAAAGCCGGCCGTCGTAGATGAGGACGAGACCATGGCGACCCTGATTGGTGTAGTTACCCAAGTCGTTGGCGAAGTATTGGCCGTAGCCAGCAACGGTTCACGGCGGCCCCTGGTAGAGGGCGATCGCCTGTTCGCAGGGGAGCAAATCGTTACCGGCGCTGCTGGAGCCCTTGCGGTGAAGCTGAGCAATGGTGAAATGCTCACGTTGGGCCGTGACAGCAGTCTTAATCTTTCCGAGCAAATGCTCGCTCATTCCGCAGATGGTTCAGGCGTACCGGTACAGGACCTGCCTGTTGCCGCGCCGAGTGCCAATGATTTAACCGATGTCGAAAAACTGCAGGCTGCCATTGAGGCGGGCGCCGACCCGACCCAAGAGGCTGAGGCTACAGCTGCCGGTCCAGGTGGTGCGGGCGGTTCCGGCGGCCCTGGCGGTGTTGGTGGCGGCCATAGTTTTGTGCTGCTGGATGCGGTCGGCGGCGCGATTAATCCTGAACTCGGCTTTCCCACTGCGGGCCTGAACCGCGGCCCTGAGTTTGTTAATCCTGACATTGAGGTGGACCCTAGGGCTGAAGCGGTTGTGGCCCCGGAGCCTCCTGTCGTCCAACCACCGGTGGAGCCTCCAGTGGTTGTTCCTCCGGTGATAGAACCGCCGGCGCCTCCTGTGCCTGAAGACTTCACGCCCGTGGTTACAGTGGGATATCAGGACTTTGTCGGCAGCGTGATTGCTGGGCCGGCTATAGTCGAGGAAGCAGCATTAGCTCAGGGCACAAACCCTGCGAGTGGCGCTGAACAGGCCAGCGGCACCTTCGTGATTGAGTCTCGCGATGGCGTCTCGGCGCTTGAGGTCATGGATGTAAGTGGCAACTGGGTCAATGTCACTCAAGGCGGCACCGTGCAAGGCCAATATGGTGTGCTAACCGTGGATGCCAATGGCAATTGGCACTTTGAGCTGAGCGCCAATACCCTGGATCACACCAACCCGAATGCGACCGGGGCTGGCGATCAAGTGGGTGAAAGTTTCAGTGTGCGGGTCACTGATCTTGATGGCGACGTTTCCCCGATCGCAACCTTGAATGTACTGGTCAATGACGATGGCCCGATCGCTGCGGTGGGTGAGGCGGCGCAGATTCATTTGTTCGTCGATGAAGATGAGACCGCTCAAGGCAACACCGATAACGACAGCACCACCAATGTCACCTCGGGGGCACCTGGCACCCTCAATAGCCTGGTCAATTTTGGGGCGGATGGCGTTGGTGCATTTGGTCTTTCTCACAGCAGCGCTGCGATAAGTGCGCTCGAAAGCCAGGGGCTGACGTCTGGCGGCACAGCTTTGAGCTACAGCGTGGCAGGCAATATTCTGACCGCCGTGGCCAATGGTCAAACCATCTTCACCTTTACCGTTGGCGCAGACGGCAGTTACAACTTCACCCTCAGCGGGCCCGTTGATCACCCGGTTCAAGACGGTAATGACGATGAACTGCTGAGCCTGCCTCTCGACCTTTCAGCGGTGTTGACGGCTACCGACGGCGACGGTGATTCGCTGGCAAGCGGTTTCCCGGCGGGCAGTTTCACTGTCAACATTGAAGACGACGTGCCGGTTTTTGCTGGCCCGCCAACCGGCCAAGACAACGGGCGTGTTTCATTCGCTGCCGCTCAGCCGTTTGGCGTACATGGCGATGTTCAGGAAGATGCGCTGAACACTTCGCAAGGCGCACCCTATCAAGGCAACCCTGAAGGTGGTCAAGTTGTCAGCGCCCATGGCGATGCGGGCGTGCTCAGCAGCTTGGTGAATTTTGGTGCAGATGGCCCCGGTGATTTCTTCCTCAATGCCGATGTCAGTCAGCTTAATGCCCAGGGTCTCACCAGCGAGGGCACGGCTTTAACTTACGCCGTAGTCGGTAATACCCTGACTGCCAGTGCCAATGGTCACACTATTTTCACCTTAAGCATCACCGCGACCGGTGGTTATGATTTTGTACTCAAAGGCCCAATCGATCATCCGCTAATCGATGGTGATGACAGCGAAGATCGATCGGTATTGAGTGTCGATTTTTCAGCATCGCTTGCCGTTACCGACGGCGATGGTGATCCCATTGCCGGTGGCTTTCCGCCGAACACCTTTACCATCAATATCGAAGACGATGTCCCCATTCTTGTCGGCGGTGAAAATGGCCCGGTTGTCAGTGGTGCGGTGCAAGAAGATGCACTGCTAACCGCCAGTGGCGCGCCTTATCAGGGTAATCCTGAAAGCGCTCAGTCGGTCAGCGCCCATGGTGCCGATGGTGTGCTTAACGCGCTTGTCAGCTTTGGTGCTGACGGTCCGGGTGATTTCTCCCTGAACGGTAAAACAGCATCGCTTCAAGCACAAAACCTGACCAGTGAAGGCACTGCGCTGACCTATGCATTTGTTGGCAATACCCTGACTGCGAGTGCCAATGGTCACACCATTTTTACCCTGAGCGTCACGGCAACGGGCGGCTATGATTTTGTGCTCAAAGGTCCCATCGATCACCCGCTCGCCAACGGCGATGATGCCGAAACCTTGCCGGGATTAGGTATCGATTTTTCCGGCATCCTCAGTGCTACCGACGGCGATGGCGATCCTGTTGCCGGTGGCTTTGCGCCAAACACCTTTACCATCAATATTGAAGATGATGTGCCTGTTGCACAGAACGCCACGGCGCCGTTGATTTTAGATGATGAAGGCTTGGCTGGCGGCATCAATGGTGGCGTTGGTGACACAGCAAATGCCGCCACCAGTGTCAGCGGCACACTTGATTATGCGGCAGGTGCTGATGGTTTGAAGTCAGTCGTGCTTAGCGGCCCGGACAAACTGGGGGCTGAAGATGTCAGCTCGGTTTGGCATGCTGCAAGCAACACTCTGATCATTTCTTCTGCCCGGGGGGATCTGGTGTCGGTAGTGCTTGACCCTGCAACCGGTGACTACAGCCTGACCCTGCTAAAGCCGGTGTTGCATGTTGAAGGTGGTGCGGAAAACGATGCGCTGTTGAACATCAACTTCACCGTGACCGATGGTGACTCGGACGCCGTGACCAAAACCCTGCACGTCACTATTGACGATGACAGCCCAAGCATTGAGCAGGGCGCTATTGCCGACAGCTCGTTTGTCACCTTCAACGGCAGTGATGCGGGTTACAGCAATAGCTATGGCTACTACATTAAAAATCCCGATGGTACTCCGGCGAGCGGCAAGGTTATCTGGGCAAATGTGCATAATGTCAGCGTCGGTGAAATGGCGAGTTTGAATGGTCTGAATCCCGAGGATGTGGGGTTTTTTATCATTCCAAATGGCGGCGCAAATACCAGTCTGAGCGACGGTGCAGAACTGAGCTTTGCCCTGGTTGATGGTAAATGGCAAGCGCAACTCAATGGCACTGGTTTGACGGGTGCCGATGGCGCCAATGTGCTGTTCAGTGATGCCACTCTTAATCCGGGAGGTGCCCATTTGCAGGACACCGCGGACCCTGGCAACCAGAACTGGGAAGATCAAACCCTCAGTTCAGACTTTGACTACAACGACGTCAGCACTTCGGTTACCTGGGGTGGCCAATTGCAGGTTGATGAAACCCATCTGGATATCGATGCCAGTCGCGACTTCAGTGGCGTATTCAATGTTCAAGCGGGGGCTGATGGCCTGCGCAGCCTGACGTATTCCTTGGGTATTGCTGATCCGGTGTTTGGTAACGTCGATTCTGGTCTGGTCGACTCGCTGAGCAATTCGGCGGTGTTGCTCTCGGTTAACCCTGCCGGTGCTGTCGAGGGGCGTACCAGTGCGGGTGATCTGGTCTTTACTGTCAGCGTCAATGCCGCAGGTGTCGTCACCCTCGATCAAGTGCGGGCCATTGTTCACCCCACCAGTGATCCGGACGAAGTCAAAGTGCTGGGCGGTGACCTTATCCATCTGACTGCAACCGCAACCGATAATGACGGTGACTCGGTCGGCAGCACCCTTGATCTGGGCAAACTGATCAGCTTCAGGGATGACGCGCCGACAGCGGTTGACGATGTTGCGCAGACCCTCACTGAAGGCAACCCAAACAATGTCGCTTCGGGTTTCGTCCTGACTAATGACTTGGCCGGTAACGACGGCGGTAAGGCGTTCGTCGGCTGGAATGGCACGCTTAACGCTGCGGCCGTAACCGAACTGAGCAAGTACGGCACGCTGGTGCTTGACGGTGCCACTGGCCAGTACAGCTTCACCCTCGATAACAGCGATCCTGACACTATCGCGCTGGCCCAAGGACAAACCGTCAGTCAGAACCTCGAATACACCATGCGCGATTTCGATGGTGATATCTCGACTGCGACCCTGACCATCAACATTGTTGGCAGCGACACCGGCGTGACGGTTGAAGGCTTGGCAATTGAGGGCGGCGAACTGACCTTCAATGAGGAAAACCTGATCAATGGCAGCTCACCGAATGCCGGCCTGCTCAGCGATGAAGGCAGCTTCACCATTACCGCTGGCGATGGTATTGCCAGCATTCAGATTGGCAGCAGTAGCTTTACCTTCGCGCAACTGCAGGCCGCAGCACCGGGGGCGCCATTGACTGTCGACAGTCCCGCCGGTGTGCTGCATATCACGGGCTACACCGGGACCATTGCAGGTGGCACTGTAAGTTACGCCTATACCTTGGAAGACCCGTCGATGCACCCGAATGCCGATGGTGAAAACTCGATCATTGAGCAGTTTGCAGTCAAGGTCACCGACCTGGATGGCGACACTGGCAGCGCAACCCTCGATGTGACGGTGATCGACGACGTGCCGACAGCGGTTGATGACAAGCCGGCTTGCATCATTCAGTCCGCCCAACCCGCGGTGAATCTGACCTTGGTGCTGGATGTCTCCGGCAGCATGCAAGGTGCCAAACTGGCGGCGTTGAAAGCGGCTGTAAGCAATCTGGCCCAGTCTTACGCCGAGTTGGGCACTGCGGTCCATATCAACTTGATTGCTTTTGCAGCCTCGGCCTCGGAAATTGGCGACTACAGCTTTTCATCGACCACCGATCAGGGCTATCTGGACTTGATCGCCAAGGTGCAAACCTTGAGTGCCAACGGCAATACCAACTACGAAGCGGCGCTTAATGTCGCGAAAACTGAAATTGGCCATGATTTGGCGTCACTTGGCGCGGACCCTTCGACGCAGAACAAGCTGTACTTTATTTCCGATGGTGAGCCGACTACAGGTAAAACGGGTCAGGCGCTGACCAATTGGATCAATGACAACTGGAGCACTAACTTCATCGGCAATATTGACGGTGATGGCAACCCGGCAACGAACAGCTTTCAAGCCTATTCGGTTGGGATTAGTTTCACCGGCTCCTATTTAAGCCAAATTTCGAGCAGCCACGGAGTGACCAACACCGCACCGGAAAATCTATCTGCCACCTTGGCCGATCTTGCGGGCGTAGGCGGCGATGTTTCGGGCAATGTGCTGCTCAATGATCAGCCTGGAGCCGATGGCATTGACCATATCCAGTCGATCACTGTCGGTTCGCAAACCTTTAGCTTGAATGAGGCTGGCAATGCCATTGTCACCAGCGGCTCGGGCTCCGTCAGCGCCAGTTATGACGCCGCGACCGATAAGCTGGTACTGACCACTGCCACCGGCAAGCTAACAATCTATCTCGATAACTCGCCCGGCCACGCGGCGGGTGATTTCAGTTTCGCCGCCAATGCCGATCTGGTGTTTGGCGAAACGGGGCAGATTACCCAAACCTTCACCTATACAGTGGTCGATGGGGATGGCGATCCAAGCAGCGCCAATTTGGATATCTGTATTCGCAGCGATCAATCGGTGCTGGTGGTCGGCAATAACGCCAGTGACTTTGGCAGCGGTGCTGACAGCTCGACTACACCGCACTTTATTGCCAGCCCATTCGACAGTGATGGCAAGGGCCAGATTACTGGTGTCGGTGGCAAGGACACCTTGATCGGTGATGTTGGCGGAGGTTCAGAGCCCGATATTGATCCGGCGAAAAACTACAACATCGCGCTTATTCTCGACCGCTCGGGCAGCATGGCCGACGACCCGGATGGGTTGGGTGGATATAGCAGTCGTCTGAGCCTGCTCAAGGATGCCGTGCGTTCATTTTTGGATAAGCTCGAATCACATCCGGGCAACATCAACGTCGCGCTGGTGATTTTTTCATCGACCTCATCATTATTGCTAAGCGGCTCACTGGATGATGTGCAAGCGGCATTGCACGGCAATCAAGATGCCCTGAGCAAAGTCACTGCCGATGGTGGCACTAATTATGAGGCCGCCTTCAAGACCGCCAATGCGTGGTTTGCCGGGGTTGAAGGTAATCATTATGAAAATATGGCGTATTTTCTGACTGATGGTGACCCCACCACCTATAACAACGACAACAGCGATACCAGCGATGTGGTCAATATCAGGGACGTCAATCGTGCGCTGGATGACGCCACTGTATTGATGGACCGCGCCGAGTTGCATGCCATCGGCATCGGTTCTGGCGTTAATAGTGATGTGTTGCGTTACTTTGATAATACCGACCATCTAACTGGCAATGTCAGCACCCAGGTCCAAGGCGGTACGGTGAATGCAGTGGCTGGCCAGCCAGAGATTGTACTCAGCGCGGACCAGCTCTTTGTATCGCTTGATCCGGGGCATTCAACTCCGGGCTCGGTGTCACCACTGGGTAATGACCATCTAGTGGGTGGTGCGGGTGATGATCTGATCTTTGGTGATGCATTGAACACAAGCTGGATAAGCGGTTACGAAACCACCGCGCCGGGTTTCCAAGTGCTGGTTGACCATTTGACCAGTGTCAATGGCGGCACGGCTCCTAGTCAGGCGCAACTTGTCAGCTTTATCGAAGCTAATGCCGAAGCCCTTGGGCAATCAGTGCTGAACTCGGGGGGCAATGACAAACTTGAAGGCGGCAGTGGGAATGATTGGTTGTTCGGCCAGGGCGGCGATGACTTGCTGATTGGTGGTATTGGCAATGACCAGCTATTTGGCGGGGCCGGAGCGGATAAATTTGTCTGGACCGCAGACGATCGTGGCAGCGGTTCCCACGATGTGGTGCATGACTTCGCCCCGGGTGATGCCTTGGATCTGTCGTCGTTGCTGGTGGGGGTGGTTGATCACAGCAGTGCCAGTGAGCTGAGCGCCTATTTGAATTTTGCTCCAAGCGGTGGCGGGGCAGACACGCAAATCAATATCTCCAGCTCAGGCCATATAGCCGACCCAGGCAGCATAGATCAGACCGTGACCCTGGCGAACGTCACGCTGTCGGGAGGCGATACAGCAGGCATTATTCAAAACATGCTGGATAATCACACATTGGTTTCTTGAGGCCAGTCGTACAGCTTCTAAAACAACGTCTAACCTTAACCAGGCCCGTCAGTTGAAAAACTGGCGGGCTTTTTTCGATTCTGCGTGAGGCGGCGTTCATGGTTTATGTTCAGCTGGATGAGAAACAACGAATTTTGCGGGTTGAGCAAGAACCATTTGCGACCATGACAAAAACCCTGGCCCAAGATAACCCTGATGTTCAGGCATGGCTGGCCAGCCACGCCTTGAATAATCGCTTGATTGATTTGCAGCGCTCCGACCTGGAAATGGTTCGGGTACTGGAAGACCTGGTTACGGTGCTGGTGGATCGTGGCGTTATCCGCTACACCGATTTACCTGAAGCAGCCCGGCGTAAGCTGCATGTTCGTGCCGAAGCGCGGGCCACCCTGGATGGTTTGAGTGGCTTGTTGGGTGATGCCGAGGAGCGTATTCCGTAGATAGTTATGCCGGTAGTTATGACCAACACGGGGGTTAATGGTGAGTCGGTATCGCGGCGTTTTACGGCGCAAAATGGCGGCTGACAAGGGTGGTCAACGCGAAGCTTGGCCACCATGGATCGAGCGGTGCAAGAGCTAGGGTTGAGTCAGTTTGATAGGGTTTTGTGTTTATTAATGGTGGATGGGAGAAGCGATATCCACCCTACAGAAGCGTTAGCCGCGCTCCTCTTGCCAAGGGCTTGGTGGGCCGATCAGGCGACCCATTGCACCTTCAATGCCCAATTCCTTGAGCACATCAAGTTCACCCTCGGTTTCTACCATCTCAGCAATCAGCGGCAGGTCGATGCTGTTGGTCGCACGGAATATGGCCTCGATAAACAGGCGTTTGTCGCCCTCCTGATCGATTGCGCGGATGTAACTGCCATCCACTTTAAGGTACGCCAGCCCAAGGTGGGTCAGGTTGCCAATCAAGCTAAAGCGTCCACCAAAGTGCTGCAGGCCTAGCTGGTAGCCAGAACTACGAATCTGCTGGCCCAGCGCCATTAACTCAGCAGCGGGCGGCAAGTGACGTTCATCAAGCTCCAGCGTCATTAATGCGGCTTGTTCGGGATGCTGTTTAAGCACCTCCAGGAGTTTTGCCCAGCTTTCCGGTTCACGCAGGGTCGCTGCCGATAGACTCAAGGCAAGTGGAGTAGGGTGTTGTTGCAGATGCGTGAGGCTGTGTTCAAGCATGACCAAGTCGAACCTTGCTGCCCAGCCGAGTCGATCAATCCAGGGAATAAATCGCCCGGCGGGGATTGCTTCACCCTGTGCATCCAGCAAACGTGCAAGCACCTTGTGGTGCATGAGGCGACTAATGTCATCGCAGTGCGTGACCGGCTGGAAGTACAGCTGGATTTTGTTGCCGGTTAACGCCTCATCAATCCAGGTACGCCATTGGTGAATGCCTTGGCCAGTGGCTTGATTAAAGTCATCAAGGCGCTCCCAAGGTTGTTCGGGTGTTTTACTCTGTGCTTGAGCCAGTGCCTGATCGGCGCGGCCGATCACCGTTGCCGGGCTTTCTCCAGGACGGTAAGCGGCAATGCCCATGTGTGCCACCGGATCACAGTCACTGGCGCCCGTTTGGCGCAGGTTCAACAGTTGCTCGCTGAGCTGTTGCGCCAACTTGTCGGCGTCTTCACCGCTCAGCCCGGGAGCGAGCAAGGTAAACTCCCCGCCACGGCTGCGTGAGGCCAGCCAGGCGCTACTTTCATGCTGTTGCATAACCTGAGTGAGTTGCTGGCCAATAGCCTGAATCAGGCTGTCGGTTTTTTGCCCACCAAGACGCTGGTTGAGGCCGCCAAGATCATTGACCCGCAGAAACATCAAATAGCCGTCGGTGTTTTGCTCGCTAAGGTCGAGTTGATGCGTCAGTTTGAGGTCAAATAAGCGTCGGTTTGCAAGGCCGGTAAGGCTGTCTTGATAGGCTTCTTCACGCAGCTTTTCACTGCGCGCCGCTTCTTCCGCAAACAAATTTTTGAGCTTCTCGACCATCAGGTTCATGGCCAGCACTACACGTTTTAATTCGGGGGTGCGCGGTACTTTAGGCAGCGTCAGGAACTCACGCCGGGTAATCGCCTGAGCTTGTTGCACCATGTTGTCCAGCGGGCGAAGCTGGGTGCGCAGCAGCCATCCACCCAGTACCGCACTGACGAGGCCACACCCTAACAGCCAAGTGAGGCTGCCCACAGCGCTGTCCCAGAGCTTTGTCAGGGCAAACTGCGGGTGGCTGAGGACCTCAACACGCGCTGCTTGCTCCCAGCCACGCATGATTAAAGCGTCGCCACCTTCAGGCGTCAGGTCCACCAGGTTGACGAACCAAGTCGGCACGTTTTCCGGCGCAGTGGTTGTGCGGCGCTCAACAATGACGCTGTTGTCAGCAATATTTACCACCCGGATCGTGGCGTAGTAACCGCTGTCAAATATCGAGCTAACCATGAGTTCGATCATCGCCGGATCATCAACATGGGGTGTCAAGGATAGGCCCAGTGCCGTTGCCGCATCCTGCGCATGGGAGCGTAACTGGCTCAGCAATTGTTCGCGTGAGCTCTCCATGCCGGTGATAAAGCTGCCCGTGAACGCCACCACCAGAAATAGACAGATGGCAATGAATAGCTGTTTAAGTAACGACATTGTTCTCTCCTAGCCTTCGCCTATGGCGAAACCTTCCGCGCGCATTTTTTTCAGTAATTCCTGCCAGCGCGATAATTTTTTGGTATCGCTTTTCATGCTGTTAGAGCCCGGCAAATACACCCCCTCGGCGTTGAATGCATACACCGGGAGTAAATCCTTGCGTTGCGAGGCCGGGCGAATTTCACCAATCAGATTGTCGAGTACCAGGGGTTCGCTGCTCGGGCTTGAGTAATAGGTCAGCACCATATGTGCTTGATTTTGCTGCAACGCCTTGACGTAGGTGATGCGCAGCTTTTCACTGGGAATGCCCAAGCGGCGCAGGGTGAAGTACTTGGCGATTGAGTAGTCTTCACAATCACCGGCGCCTTTGACCAATGATTCGACAGGGGTTGCCCAGTAGTCGGCTTGTCGCCAGTTGCGACGGTCGTCGGTAAAGCGCAACTGTTTATTGAAGAAGCGATTAACAGTTTCCAGTTGCTGGCTTTCAGGGGTGTTGAGATTGCTTTCAATCAGTTGTTGCCATTGTTGCAAGCGTTGCTCGGCGGGCCCAAGCGCGCCATAACGCGATTGAGCATTTTGGATAATCAGGGCGAAATCCCAGTTGGCGACAGCCGTAGCAATTCCCAGAGCAAATACCAACCCACCCAGCCATAGCAGACCGAGGTACTGGGAAGCACGGTTGAACACGCGTGGCTGCATCTGTATCCGCTCGACGGAGGGTGAGACAAAGTCTAGGTGCAGTAATGGCTTTGTGCCTCAGGGTGCGGGTAAATTTATGGTGGATGAACAAAGCGTCATCCATCCGGGCGTAGATGAAGGCCTTTGTAGGGTGTGGCAACGCGAAGCTTGTCCACCATGTGTCAGGCAATACGGGGGTTAGGGTTGGGTCAGTTTGAAGGGTTTTGCGGTGAGAAATGGTGGATGAACAGAGCGTCATCCATCTAAGGCGGGGTTGGCAGGGTTTTCTGACGCAAGATGTAGACCGTCACGCAGACCGAGCTGATCAGCATAAACAGTCTGGCCCAGAACATGGGCACCAGATAGCAGGACAAACCAATACTCAGCCACATCAGGGTTATTGAGTAGATTTTTGCCTTGCGCGGAATCCCTTCACCTTCAAGGTAGTCACGTATCCACGGCCCTAACTTGGGGTGAAAGACCAGCCACTTGTAAAAGCGTTCGGAGCTGCGCATAAAGCAGGCGGCAGCGAGCAGCAGAAACGGGGTGGTCGGCAATACTGGCAAAAAGATACCGATGACCCCGAGCGCTACGCTTAGCCAGCCAATGGCCAGCAGGGCGTAGCGAACAGCGGGATTACGACTTTGCCTGACCTTACCCGTCATGCGGACGGAGGGGGATCAGTGTTGACGCGGCTTGAGCAGCGCTGGCTTTTCTTCTGGGGCATTGCACAGAAGAAACAGCGCAGTCAGCAACTCGGGAATCTGCTCGACCATGCTGTCTACCAAATCGCGATCATCGGCGATTTCGTCAAACTCAGGTTGCTCATCAAACAAGCCTGAACCGACCATGATCGGCAGTAACAATTCGCTGACTTCATCTTCGGAGTCTTCGAACCAGACCGACTCACGCAGGAATACACCTTCCATAAAGCCAATGCACCAGCCGCGCAGGTCAGAGTCATCTGGATCTTCACCCAGATCAAGCTCGCATGGCATCTCAGGATCATCATCACTCGCCAGTTGACGGGCGATGTGCGCCTTGAGCAGCACCAGTGTGGCTTCGATTTCTTCGCGTTCGGCGTCACTGCGATAGTGTGGAGCTTCTGAGAAGAGGGCGTCGATCCACTCACGCTCAGGCACCTGCTCGGTACAAATCGACAGGGCAGTGAGGTAGCCGTGGGCGGCGACATAGTCCAAGGCTTCTTCATGCAACTCATCAGCATCGAGGAAGTCTTGTAGACGGGACAGTTGCTCGGCAAAGGACATCGTGGGGCTACCTTGAAGAAGTAAACGAGGCTGGATTCTAGTCTAGACAGCGCGCAGCGGCCATAGCTCAAGTTTAACCCATGCATAAACGGTTGCAGGCCGATTGTGGGCAAATTACTGAAATCGCTCGGCTGCAAGGCTAAATGCCGGCCGAAAAGCGTATTTGCATGGATTAATCGACGACTAATGCCAGATGCAAAATATTCTGCAGCGAGCACATGCGTATAATGCCGTCCTCGATTTGGAGACCTTTCATGCAAGACCCGGCACAACGCATCCTCAAAGACATCTTCGGCTATGACAGTTTTCGTGGCCGTCAGGGCGCGATTATCGAGCGTGTGGCCAGCGGTGGTGATGCCTTGGTGCTGATGCCTACTGGCGGCGGTAAATCGCTGTGCTTCCAGGTTCCGGCGCTGATGCGTGAAGGTTTGGCAGTGGTGGTCTCGCCACTTATTGCCTTGATGGATGATCAAGTCGCTACCCTTGATGAGCTCGGGGTGGCGGCAGTCGCATTGAATTCGACCTTGAGTAGCGACGAGCAGCGGGACATTGCGGATCGGATTCGCCGTGGCGAAGTCAAACTGCTTTATCTGGCGCCCGAGCGTTTGGTTCAGCCGCGCATGCTGGCTTTTCTTCAGCGTCTGGATATTGCCTTGTTCGCCATTGATGAGGCTCATTGCGTTTCGCAGTGGGGGCATGACTTCCGACCGGAGTACTTGCAGCTTGGCCAGTTGGCCGAGTTCTTCCCCCAGGTGCCGCGTATCGCATTGACCGCGACGGCAGACATGCGCACCCGCGAAGAAATCATCAACCGCTTGCACCTGCAGAATGCCGAGCGCTTTTTGTCGAGCTTTGATCGGCCCAATATTTTTTACCGGATCGTGCCCAAAGAACAGCCGCGTAAACAGCTGCTCGGTTTTCTCGCTGCGCGCAAAGGCGATGCGGGTATCGTTTATTGCTTGTCGCGCAAGAAGGTCGATGAAGTCGCGGCCTTTCTCAGCGCCCAGGGTTTTCCTGCATTGCCTTATCACGCGGGTTTGCCGAGCGAGTTGCGCGCCTACCATCAAAAGCGCTTCCTGAATGAGGAAGGCTTGATCATGGTCGCCACCATTGCTTTTGGCATGGGAATCGACAAACCCAACGTGCGCTTCGTCGCGCACTTGGATTTGCCGAAATCATTAGAGGCTTATTATCAGGAAACCGGTCGCGCAGGACGGGATGGTTTACCCGCCGATGCGTGGATGGCCTATGGCCTGCAAGATGTGTTGCTGCTCAAGCAAATGCTTAACAACTCCGATGGCGATGAACGTCACAAGCGGGTTGAACAGCATAAGCTCGACGCGATGCTGGCCCTGTGCGAAGAGACGCGCTGCAGGCGTCAGGTGTTGTTGGGCTACTTTGATGAAGTCCTCGAAAACCCGTGCGGGCATTGCGATAACTGCATCGATGGCGTGCAAACCTGGGACGCCACCGAACCGGCTCGTCAGGCATTGTCGGCTATTTATCGCAGTGGCCAGCGCTATGGCGTCGGCCACTTGGTCGATCTGCTGCTGGGGCGGGACAACGATAAAGTACGCAGTTTGGGGCATCAGCACCTGTCAATATTCGGTGTGGGCAAGGATCGTGCTGAAGGCGACTGGCGCTCGCTTTTCCGCCAGTTGGTTGCCCGCGGTTTGGCTGACGTTGACCTGGAAGGCTTTGGCGGTTTGCGCCTGTCTGACAGTTGTCGGCCACTGCTGCGGGGCGAGGCGCAGCTTCAATTGCGTCGTGACCTCAAGCCTCAGCAAAGCGCCAAGGCATCAAGCAGCGCCGCCAGTCAGTTGGTGCGTGGTGAAGAGCGTGAGATGTGGGAGGCGCTGCGCAGCCTGCGGCGTAAGCTGGCAGAAGAACATGCAGTACCGCCTTATGTCATTTTTCCAGATGCCACCTTGCTCGAGATGCTGCGCAGCCAGCCTGGCAGCCTGAGTGAGATGGCTCAGGTCAGTGGTGTTGGTGCGCGTAAGCTTGAGCGCTACGGCGAGGCTTTCCTAGACGTACTCGGCGGCAAGGCAGACGCCCCGCGGGTGGTCACCGACATGCGTCATGAGCTGGTGAGTCTGGCACGCGCGGGCATGACGCCAGAACAGATCGCCAGCCAGCTGCAATGTGGCACGAAAAGTGTGTATGGCATGCTGGCAGAGGCCATAAGCCGTCAGCAGTTATCACTGGATCAAGCCCTGGATATTCCAGAAGACTTGTTAGCCGAAGTGCAGGACGTGTTTCTCAATGGCGACGGCGAACTGCCAAGCGTTAATGACATCAGCCCCTTGTTTACCGGACGCATTGAAGAAGGAGTGTTGCATTGTGTACGTGCAGCGCTGCATGCCGAGTTTGAAGGCGGACTGGAATAGTTTTAAAGCGACATTTATTTATCCTGACGCACAGTCTGGTACATCTTGTAAGTCATTGGCAGATATCAACCTTGCTCTGCCGCTGAGGTTATGATTAGCTCACTAATAATTAGTTTTTCATATTATAAGAGTCGTCCCGTCATGTCGTTATCCGATCAACACCGTTTTGCTATGCAAATCGCGCAGATGTCCCGTTCCTGGCGCGCTGAACTAGACCGCCGTCTGGTCGGTCTAGGGCTCTCCCAGGCGCGTTGGCTTGTGCTGCTTCATTTGGCTCGCTTTGCCGAGTTGCCGACACAGCGTGAGTTAGCACAAAGCGTCGGTGTAGAAGGGCCCACATTGGCCCGCCTGCTCGACAGTTTGGAAGCGCAAGGCTTGGTGAGTCGTCAGGCAGTACCAGAAGACCGTCGGGCGAAGAAAATTGCCTTGAGCCCACAAGCGGAACCCCTGATCAAGAAAATCGAAGCTATTTCTACCGAGTTACGCCAGGAACTCTTTGCCGGCATCGACGAAGAAGAGTTAGACCGCTGCCAACAGGTCCACGCGAAAATCCTCAGCAACCTGGAACGGCGTTAAACCCCGTCTATTTCAAGTCCCGATGATGTTAGCGGCTCAATGTGCAACCTGAGTCGCTGCATCTAGGTGTACTTTCGTCTTGTGAAAACTGTGAGCTGGATCAACTTCGTCAGCAGGAGTGAGTTTTCGCGCCTAGGCTTGATTGGGTGATGGCTATTTGCCTCAAAAAGCAGCGCGCCCTTGTAGGCTGCATGTTTGAATAGTGGCTATACTGTTGTTGCAGCCGGGTCGCACACGGAACGTTACCCCCGATAAAGGATCTACAGCTACAGACAGTTTCATCGCGTGGCAGGACGCGCGCAATGCGTGAATGATGAATGCTGAGTTGTTAAGCGTTAGGGGAGCATCCATGTCTCGAGTTCGTCACGTATTAATCGGTCTAGTCACTAGCTCGGCACTTTATTCCAGTTTTGCATCAGCACTTGGACTCGGTGAAATAACCTTGCACTCGGCATTGAATCAACCGCTTGAGGCTGAAATTCAGCTGCTTCAGGTGGGTGACTTGAGTGCCAATGAGATCAAGGTAAAGCTGGCATCTGCAGATGTGTTCAATCGCTCCGGTGTGGAGCGTTTTGTTTTTCTCAATAACCTAAGTTTTACTCCGGTGCTGAGTAACGGTCGCAATATTGTCAAGGTCACCTCTAGCCAGGCCGTGCGCGAGCCGTACTTGAATTTTATCGTCGAAGTGTCCCGGCCAAATGGCCAGCTGTTACGTGAATACACGGTGCTGCTAGACCCGCCCATCACCTCGACTTACGGCGCCGGTTCTGCTGCGGTTCGTAATGAGTACAACCCTGTAGCCGCGCCTTCAGCCACCCGTTTGCCTGCTTCTGCGCCCGCTTATGTGCCGCAAGCGCCGAGCGTGATGCCGGAAACCACCCTTGGTCAGACGCATCTGGTGCGCAGTGGCGATAGCATGTGGCAGATCGCATCGCAGTTGCGCGATCAAGGCAGCACGGCGTCGCAGCAGTCGCTGATGAATGAAATCTACGCCCTCAACCCTCAAGCCTTTACCAATGGTGATATCAGTCGACTCAAGGCTGGGGCTGAGTTGCGCCTGCCAGACAGTGCTGTAGCTGACTCGGTGCCCAGCTCAACTACCCGTGAGCCCGCTGCCAATGGCGGCTCAAGCGAAGCCCCGGTTAGCGCTGAGCAAGCGAACACCGAGCCCGCCAGTGTCGATCAGACAACTTCCATTCAGTCAGGTGTTGGCACAGATAGCGCGAGTAATGGCCCGGCGCAAAGCGCAGAGGCCGTCGGGTTTGATGCTCAGGCTGAAACCTTGGCGCAGATGCAACGCCGACTGGATCTTGAACTGGCTAATCAGACCAACGAAAGCCTGCGCCTGCAGCAAAGCTTTGCTGAGTTGCAAGCGCAAGTTACGGCCCTGCAAAGCCAAGTCGATGCCAAAGATCAGCAGCTTTCCGAACTGCAATCACAATTGGACGCAGGGCCTGCGCAACAACCGCAAGCCAATGAACAGCCGCCAGCCATTGCACCTGCGCCGGTGCTGGAGGACGAGCAGCCAACCAACTGGATGAACTACCTGTACGGTCTGCTCGCGTTGTTATTGGCCGGGTTGCTGCTGTTATTGTGGCGCTCCAAGCGTGAGCAGAAGCCGCCACAGGCGGACCTGCCTGTTGCCGCGACAGCGGAAGAAACTCAAGCGCCGAAAACCTTGGAGCCACTTTTCCAGCCTGCGGCACCGGTCATTGTTACGGCAGCTGCACCGGCAGCTGTGGCGGCTGCAAAGCGTCCAGCCGCCCCGGTTGATGCCATTGAGGCTGCCAACCTTTATATCACCTACGGTCGTTATCCTGAGGCGGTAGGCGCTTTACGCAAAGCGCTGCAGGCTCACCCGGAGCGTCACGATATTCGCTTCCGCCTACTTGAAGTGCTGGCGCTGCAAGGCGATGCCGCCAGCTATCAGGAAGAAGAACAATTGCTGCGCCACAGCAACTTTGCTTCAGAGCGGATCGATCAATTGAATGCACGCTATCCGCAGTTGCACGAAGAAGAGCTTCAGCTTGATTTCGATGCATTGGAGCTGGATGAGCCGCCTGTGCCGCAACCCGAAGTGACTGCAGGGGATGATTACCAATTAAACCTCGATGACTTGTCCCTCGATGCGGACTGGGATTTGATGAGTCCATTCTCACCAAAAACCAAGGCCAAACCGGCTAAGCCAGAAGAGGTTGATATAGGTTCCAACTTGCACGACCTGCCGACACTTGAAGAGCTGCCCCATGAGGAGGATACGCTCGCCACTCTGACGGCAGAAAATGATGCGGACCTTGACGCCTGGTTTGAGGATGAGCCGAAAAGATCCCTGGCCAATTTAGATGACTTGGCAGATCTGGAAGGTAACGCCAGCAATGTTGCCAAGCTCAATCAGGCTCTGGCTTACATCGATCAAGGGAGTATCGAAAGTGCCTGTGACATCCTCAATGAAGTGCTGCATGACGGAGACGATCTGCAAAAACAGGAAGCACGCAAGTTGTTGGCCAAGATTGCTTGACTGAGTTGTCGCCTTTTTCCAGATCAAGCTGGCTAACACGCGCTACTATGGCCTACCCGTGACAGTTGAGAATGACCATGCCTAGCGCTAAACCTGAAATCACCATCACTTACTGCACCCAGTGCCAGTGGTTGCTGCGCTCGGCCTGGTTAGCCCAAGAGCTGCTTTCAACCTTCGCCGACGACCTGGGCAAAGTGAGCCTTGAACCCTCCTCGGGCGGTGTGTTCAAGATCGTCTGCAACGGCGTGCAGATCTGGGAGCGCAAGGCGGACGGCGGCTTTCCCGAGGCCAAGATTCTTAAGCAGCGGGTTCGCGACCAGTTTGATCCCCAGCGTGATCTTGGCCATAACGATGATCGCAAGATCCATTGATACAGCCTGTAAAGCTTGAGTGTGGTCGACGCTTTTTTCGGCCACCATTTCCATCGCAGAACCTGGCTTAATGACCCCACTTCAAACCCTGTGTTGCCTGATCCACGGTGGCCAGCATTACGGTGCCAGTTACTTGGCCATTCGCGCTGATACAACGATCGCCAAGATGATCAAACTGCCGCCTGCGAGCATGCGCAAAGTTGGCTGCTCGCTGAACAGCCACCAGGCAAAGGCAATGCCGTAGACCGGCTCCAAGGCAAAAATGACTGCAGCGGTACGGGCCTTAATCACGCGCAAACTGGCGACGAACAAGCTGTGCGCAAGCCCGGTGCAAAATACGCCCAATAACGCCAGCCAGAACCAATTGATCAAGGTGATTTCGGGCAATTGTTGCCACGCCATTGGCATAAACACCAACATCACCGTCAGGTTCTGACACAGCGCAGCTTTTACTGGGTCCAAGCCTTGCGTGCTCGCGCGATTGAGCAGGGACAGCAGGGCAAACAAGAAGCCTGATAACACCGCCCACAACAGGCCAATGTTGGCCTCACTGCTCAGGTTGAAGTCAGGCGTTACCAAGATCAAACCCAAGCACACCACGCCAACCATCAGGTATTCACGCTTGGGCGTACGCTCGCGGAACAGCAGGCCCTCCAGGAGCACGGTGAATGCTGGAAAACTGGCAAACCCCAAGGTTGCGATGGCCACGCCGGAAATTTTCACCGACTCGAAGAAGGTGATCCAGTGACTGCCGAGCAGAAGTCCGCCGAGGGCCAGTAAACCCAACTGGCGCACGCTTGGGCGCAGGCCACGAGATTGACTGGAGAGCTGTGCAAACAAGGCCAATGCCAGCACCGCAAAAACAGCTCTGCCGGCCGAAATATTCAAGGGGGTGGTGGTGGCCAATTTACCAAAAATCCCTGAAAGCCCGAATAGCAGTGCCCCCAGGTGAATGGCCATTAACGCCTTACGTTCAGTCATGTCGGACGCGCACTATTGGCCACTGGCTTGTTGAAGCGGGGCAGCATCACCTCGACGCTTGGTGAGGAAATGATAGGCATTGATGCATTCCGATAGACCACTTGAAAGCCTCTGAAAAATCACTGTTTTGGGTGGAGTGTAAGGTACCGCTACGAAAAGCTTTCTTTGCACGCGGCCATGTAAATAGCCGGCATATTCGCGAGCGCAATGGTGGATGAAAAGAGCGTCATCCACCTTACGAAAGGGTCATCCATCCGACCGCAAATAGTGGCCTTTGTAGGGTGCGACAACGCGAAGCTTGTCCACCATCGCGTCGTAATGAACGAACGGGCTGGCCGATATAAAGGGTGGATACAAAAAGCGTCATTCCCCGGCGAGAGCGTCAGCCATTCTATCAGCTGTGTGATTGGGTCAGTGCACAACTGTGCAGCTGTCATTGAATTGAAGCCAGAGCGTCATATTGTTTTCACCAGCCTCGCGCAAGCTCAATAAAACTCTGCCTGAGGATGCCAGGATGACGAGCGCACAGTTGATCAAGCCAAGCCGCAAGCAACGTGTCAGGACCTTATGGATTTCTGATGTCCACTTGGGTACACGCGATTGTCAGGCCGAACATTTGTCAGCCTTCCTTAAGCGTTATCAGGCTGACAAAGTGTATTTGGTTGGCGACATCATTGATGGCTGGAAGCTGCGCAGCGGAGTTTACTGGCCGCAGTCCCACAGCAACGTTATTCGGCGACTGCTGACCATGAGCAAACGTGGCACCGAAGTGATCTATGTCACCGGCAACCATGACGAGTTTCTACGTCGCTACTCAAAGCTGATTCTCGGCAATATTCATCTGGTTGACGAGGCAGAGCATGTCACTGCCGACGGCCGCCGTTTGCTGGTGATTCACGGTGATCAATTTGATGTGATCACCCGATACCACCGCTGGCTGGCCTTTCTTGGCGATTCAGCCTATGAGTTTACCCTGACGTTGAACCGCTGGTTGAATCACTGGCGCCGACGTTATGGTTACGGTTACTGGTCGCTGTCCGCCTACCTTAAGCACAAGGTGAAAAGTGCGGTTAACTTCATCAGTGATTTCGAGCAGGCGATTACCCACGAATGTGCCAAGCGCGGTTTCAATGGCGTAGTCTGTGGTCATATTCACCACGCCGAGATTCGCCCAATGGGTGATGTTGAGTACATGAACTGTGGCGACTGGGTCGAGTCATGCACGGCGCTGATCGAACACCTTGACGGCAAGATCGAGTTGTACCGTTTAGCTGAGGATCAAGCGCGTCAAGCACTGCAAACTGCTGAAAACTCGCCCGCTGCCGAGCCGGTTTAATGAGAATTCTGATTGTCAGTGATGCTTGGACGCCGCAGGTTAACGGTGTGGTGACCAGTTTGCAGGCGTTGATCAGTCAGTTGCGGGGCATGGGCCATCAAGTAAAGCTCTTGTCACCGGGTGATTTTCGCTCAATCCCTTGCCCAACTTACCCGGAAATTCCCTTGGTCTGGAATCTTTGGCGGGTAGGCCCCGCAATCAGAGCATTTCAGCCTGATTGTGTACACCTGGCAACGGAAGGGCCGCTCGGTTGGGCCGCTCGACGCTGGCTGAAGAAGCGCAATCTGGCTTTTTCCAGCGCCATACATACCCGTTATCCTGAGTATGTCAGCACCCGCTGCCCCCTGATTCCCTTGAGTTGGGGCTATGCATATTTGCGCCACTTTCATCGGCCAAGCCAGGCGGTGCTCGTGACCACTGAGCATTTGCGCGGTGAATTTTTTGCCCGGGGTTTGCGGCAGTTGAAACTCTGGCGTAAAGGGGTCGATTGCAGCCTGTTTAAGCCACTGCCCGTTGCCGGCGATGCGCAGTCTGATCCGGTATTTCTTTATGTGGGGCGACTTGCCGCTGAGAAAAACCTCGACGCCTTTCTCAGCTTGGATTTACCCGGCCTCAAGCGGGTAGTGGGCGACGGACCACAGCGCCATGCTTTGCAGCAGCGTTATCCGCGTGTTGAGTTTTGCGGTTATCAGCACGGACACGCCTTGGCCGAGGCCTATCAACAAGCCAGTGTGCTGGTGTTTCCTTCACTGACTGATACCTATGGCCTGGTCATGCTTGAAGCCTTGGCCTGTGGTACGCCGGTTGCTGCATTTGCGGTGCGCGGCCCACTCGATGTACTGCAGCAGGGCATCACCGGGTATATGCATGAGGATCTGGGCGCAGCATGCAGGCAGGCCTTGCAGCTAAGTCGCGAGGGCTGCGCGCGCGAGGCGGCCAAACAATCATGGACGGTTTCGGCGCATGAGTTCTTGGCCGAGCAACCTTTACTGGATGGTGAACTGTATATGCCGAGTGTGTTGCTTACCTAGCAGCACACCTCGGTGATTTATCCATTAAAAAGCAGCCTGTGGGCTGCTTTTTTAATCGGGGGATTACATGATCACTTTGTCGCGCAGCTCTTTGGCAGCTTGTTGCAGCGCTTGAATGACCCGTTCTTTATCGAAATTCTGAATGCCGTTGGTGTCCAGGTACATCGAGAAACCGGGCAGCTCATGCTCGACATAACTTGAGGTCGCGCCCAAGTCACGGCGGAAGTCGACCACTTGGTATATCTGCACCGGGCGGGTAAAGCCCTTGACGGTGATCTGGCCTTTGTCGCGGCACATGATCAGGTCTTTAACCAGCGAATAAGTCTCGTGCGAGATCAGGATCTCTCCAGACTCAGCGGCGCTTTCCAAGCGGCTGGCAAGGTTTACGTCGCGGCCGATGATGGTGTAATCCATCCGCGTGTCTGCGCCGAAATTGCCCACGGTGCAGTAGCCTGTATTGAGGCCCATGCGAATTTCCAGGGGTTTGGTGATGCCTTGGGCTCGCCATTGCTGACGCAATACTTTCATATGCTTGCGCATGGCAATGGCCATTGATACGGCGGCCATGGCGTCTTTTTTCGCGCCCTTGCTGGCCGGATCGCCAAAGAACACCATAACGCTGTCGCCAATGAACTTATCGATGGTACCGCCGTATTTCAGGCAGATCTTCGACATTTCATTGAGGTAGGTGTTGAGTAGGTCGGTCAGCGCTTCAGCCTCAAGCTCCTCTGACAGCTCGGTAAAACCTTTGATGTCGGAGAAGAACACCGTGAGTTTTTTGCGCTGAGTTTCCAAGCGAACGGTTTTTTTACCGCTGAAAATCGATTCCCATACTTGCGGAGACAAGTATTTGGCAAGGTTACGGGCCAGCCTGGCGGCTTTTTCTTGCTCGCGCCTGATGTCACTGCGCACCTGCGCCAGATGCAACCCCTGTTGGTGGACAAAATAGGCGGTAATGGTGATGTAAAAGGTGGTGAACAGAATGCTTACTAGCGAGACCAGGGTTGGGGTCTGGCCGATGAATTTGGGGCCGAGCAAGGCAGAGCAGGCCAGGGTGCTGATCAGCGTGGTCACCAGTGCCCAGCTCATATTGCGTAAGCCGCCGACAACCAGTGAGCTAAACAGTAGCGTCAGCAGGCTCATCAGGCTGAGGACTGGGGAGAAATTCAGCAGAACGGCTAAGCAGCCACAGTGTATGGAGTCGACAATCATCAGGCCCCGGGTGGCTTTCTCCGGATAGTCGCGCTTGTAGCGTTGGCTGAGCTGGTGGGCCAAATGCGGATACAGCAGGGCGTAGGGAACAATCCATAAAATACTGTAATTGAAGTATTGGACGTACGTTCCGGCGGCAATACTGGCTGCGACAGATATGTAAGCCAGAATGCGCGAATAATATTCACGCATTAAAGGGGCTGGCAGTACATGGGCTAGGGTAGCGGTGCGGACGGTCATGGTACGGCAATGATCCCTGGTGTTGGAACGCCTCTAGATGGGCGTTAACTTGACCTGAAGCGATTCGGTCAAACAGGGATCATATCTAAGCCAAGCTTACCCGCCAAGCAGCAATGACGAATGCACCGTTTTGGCGGATTACCGGTGCTTAAGCGCTCTTTTTCACATCGCGGTAGCGGATAGGGTGGATGACGCTTTTTTCATCCACCATTTGGCGCTGCGAACGATCGGTCTATTGCTTCAGTAATTTCAAGCGCTTTGTTTTACGTCGCGGTAAATAGAACTTTTCGGTTGGGCAAATACCCGGCGCAGCATCGGCTCAAAAAACGCGAGTGGCAGCGTTTCGTACTCAGGATCAAAGGCTGATGCGTCGTATTTGGCGCAGAAATCGATCGTCGCCTGGTACTGAGGATGGTCCTTGAATTGCTCGCGCAGGTGACGATCCATGCCCAGATGATGAAAGAAGTAGTAACCCTGAAATATCGCGTGCTTCTCAACTATCCAATGATTTTCAGCGCTGACAAAAGGCTTGAGCATGGCTGCTGCAATGTCGGCATGGTTGTAGCTGCCAAGGGTGTCGCCAATATCATGGAGCAGGGCGCAGACCACGTATTCTTCGTCGCGACCGTCTTGATGGGCGCGGGTTGCGGTTTGCAGCGAGTGGGTCAGTCGGTCAACCGGAAAGCCACCGAAGTCACCGTCGAGCAGCAGCAGGTGCTTGATAATACGGTCGGGCAACAAGTCAGCAAAAGCGCGGAAGTCTTTGGCGATAATGGCCCAGTCATCCTGAGTGCCGTTTTCCATGTGGGTGAAACGCGCGTGCATATTCATCGCTGAACTCCTCTTATTAGAATTGAATACGGCCGGTGCAGACATCTTTGAGCATGACCCAATCGCCCAGCAACGAGTACAGTGGGTGCTTGAATGTAGCCGGACGGTTCTTTTCAAACACATAGTGGCCAACCCAGGCAAAGCCATAGCCCGCCAGCGGCATTGCGAGTAGCCATAGCCATTGTTGGGTCAGTAAGCTGTAAGCCAGAATCAATAACACCAGGGTGCTACCTGCATAGTGCAGGCGGCGGCAGATTGGATTGCTGTGTTCTTGCAGGTAATAAGGGTAAAACTCAGCAAAGGAATGAAAACGCTCGGAAACGTGGGCAGTCATGATTTGCCTCCTGTTGTTATTTTAGTCAGGCTCGCTAAGCAGCCTCTGAAAAAGTAGCGAGCGAGGTCGTATTTCAGGGGTTCCTTAATGCTTACAGTCTAGGCTTGCTACGACTATTAACCAGTGACATTAAGTGCCACATTGCTATCCTTAGCCGCCATTGCAGTCGGTGCAGTGCTATGTCGAATTTCACAATAAGAAACCTCAATGAGTGAGCGCACAACATCTTCGAATTGGGCCCTGGGCATCGTTCAGGCGCTGGAAATGGGCGGCGTGGACTGCCGTTCGATATTTCCCGAGCTGGGGCTTGACTACGCTTTGCTCGAAGACCCGGACGCACGATTTCCCCAAGATGGCATGACGCGGCTCTGGACCCGTGCCGTCGAATTGTCGGGGAATCCAGCCATTGGCTTGAACATGGCCAAAGTCGTGCGTCCTGCCTCATTCCATGTGGTGGGCTACGCCTTGATGTCGAGCAGCTCGCTCAAGGAGGGTCTGACACGACTGGTTCGCTACCAGCGAATCATTGCCGAAGGCGCCGACCTGAGCTTCAGGCCCACCACCGACGGCTATGAGCTGGTGCTGGCGATTCATGGTGATCGGCTACCGCCAGCGCGGCAGAGCGCAGAAGCGTCACTGGCCTATGCCTTAGCGTTCTGTCGTTGGATGACCGGCAAACTGATACGCCCACGCAGGATTCTCCTGCAGGGTGATCCGCCTGCTGATATAGAGCCGTTTCAGCAAGTGTTTCAGGCGCCGCTGCAGTTCAATGCAAGCCATTATGCGTTGCTGTTCGAGCGCGCTGACATGGAAATGTCGTTACCCACGGCCAACCCGTCCCTGGCGCAGCTGCACGACCGCTTTGCCGGTGAGTATCTGGCACGCTTTTCTGAGAGTCGGGTGACGCACCAGGCACGCCAGGTTATTTGCCGGTTGCTGCCCCAAGGCGAGCCGAAGCGTGAAGTGGTCGCGCAAAGCCTGCATATGTCGCAACGCACCTTGCAGCGCCGTTTACAGGAGGAGGGCACCAGCTTTCAACATGTGCTGGATGATACGCGCTGCGAACTTTCACAACAGTATCTGGCGCAGGCGAACCTGACCTTGCTCGAGATATCGTATTTGTTGGGCTTTGCTGACCCGAGTAATTTTTTTCGCGCATTTCGCCGCTGGTTCGAGTTAACCCCGAGCGAGTACCGCGCGCGTATGGGGGCAGGCGGTTAAAACCGCGGCTGGTAGACGTTCTTTTTGGCCACCCTACCCTAGGCACAAATACCTGCGAGTTTCCATGCGGCGGCGGCCGCGCTTCGGGTCGCTCTAATTGGTTTAATGCCGCCAGAACGATGGCATCAGGACCACCATTACCGTGAGGATTTCCAAGCGGCCAAGCAACATGCCGCAGGTCAGAATCCATTTGGCGGCATCCGGCAGGCTGGAGAAGTTGCCAGCTGGGCCAATGATTGGGCCCATGCCCGGGCCCACGCCGGAAACAGTGCTGGCCGCTCCGCTCAGCGAGGTGATCCAGTCCAGCCCGCAGAGGCTTAAGCCCAGCGCCATCACCGCAATGGTGGTGGTGAAGAAAAACGAGAAGGTCAAAATCGAGCGAACAATATCTTCGTCCAGGCGGTGTCGATTGTATTGCTGCTTGATCACAGCCCGAGGGTGAACCAGCTGTTTTAAGTTGGCCTTGAGCAGGATATAGGCGACCTGGAAGCGGAAGATCTTCAAACCGCCGGCGGTTGATCCCGAGCACCCTCCGATAAAGCCCAGATAGAAAAACAACATGCCAGCAAAGCCACCCCAGAGGGTGTAATCGCCCAGCGCAAAACCCGTGGTTGAAATGATTGAGGTGGTGTTGACTGCAACATGGCGTACGGCTTCAAGCCAGTGCAAGTCGGTGGTGAGCGCATACCAGCTACCGAGAATGATCCAGGTGAAGAACAAAATGCCCAGAAAGCCGCGAACCTGCTGGTCGTAAAGCAGCGCACGAATGTTGCCGCGCAGTGCTGCGGCGTAGAGTACAAACGGCAGGCTGCCGAGAATCATCAATAACACGGTCACCCAATGCACAGCGGGTTGTTGCCAGTGGCCAATCGAGCTGTCTGAGGTTGAGAAACCGCCGGTGGCGATGGCCGACATGGTGTGATTGATCGCGTCGAACCAACCCATCCCCGCGAGCCACAGGGACACCACCCCGAAAATGCTCAAGCCGACATAGGCCGCCACCATGTACTTGGCGACCATATGTGAGCGCGGCATGATTTTGTCAGAACGGTCAGAAGACTCGGTTTGGAACAGGCGCATGCCACCAATGCGCAGCATCGGCAAAATGGCTACGGCCATGGCAATAAAACCAACGCCGCCCAGCCAGTGCAGGAGCGAACGCCAAATCAGAATGCCCGGTGACATGTCATCAAGACCGCTGAGTACCGTTGCTCCGGTGGCCGTTATGCCCGACATGCTTTCAAACAGGGCGTCGGTAATGCTCATGCGTTGAGCGAACATAAAGGGCACTGCGGCAAACAGACAAACCATCACCCAGCTGGAAACGGTCAGCATGTACATGTCGCGGGGGCGCAACTGGGTGACCTGTTGGCGGCCTTGGGCAACCATCACCAAGCCACAGATAAAGGTGAGCACGCTCGACCACAGGAATGAATTGATCTCACTGGGGCGCTCGAATACCAGCAAGGTAATCACCGGCACCAGCATGCTGACCGAGAGGGTGATCAAAAACACGCCATTAATAAAGGCGAGAATGCGCAGTGTCGATTTAGACATCTCGTTCAACCCCTGCGCGCTGCGTCGATTTCATCTTGGAGCCAGCATCCTTGTGGTCCTTTTGAGTGAAGTTTAGTCGGCGGATATCAGTGTCGCCAAAATGAGCGGGTAACCAAAACCAAGACGGTCAGAATTTCCAACCGGCCGAGCAACATACCCAGGGTCAGCAACCACTTGGCTGCGTCAGGTAGGCTGGCAAAATTACCTGCGGGACCAATGATTGGCCCTAGGCCCGGGCCCACGTTACACACCGCTGTTGCGGCGCCGGTAAGCGCGGTAATCCAATCCAGTCCGAGCAATGCCAAGCCCAGTGCAATAACGCCGATGGTGATGGTGAAAAAGAACGAAAAGGTAATCAGCGAGCGAACAATGTCTTCGTCGAGGTTGTGATTGTTGTACTGCTGCTTGATCACAGCCCGCGGGTGAACAAGCTGCTGCAAGTTGGCACGCAACAGCACATAGGCCACTTGAAAGCGGAAAATTTTCAGGCCGCCCGCAGTTGAGCCTGAACAGCCCCCGATAAAGGTCAGGTAGAAAAACAGCATGACTGCAAAACTGCCCCAAAGGGTGTAGTCGCCTAACGCAAAGCCGGTGGTGGTGACCACTGAAGTCACGTTAACGGCAACAATGCGCACTGCATCCATCCAGCTGTAATCGGAGTTGATCCACAGCCAGGTACCAAACACCACCCAGGTCAAGACCAGAAACCCAATGAAGCCGTGAACCTGATGGTCGCGTATCAGTGCCCGGCGGTTACCGCGGGCAGTGGCAACGTACAGGGTGAAAGGCAGGCTGCCGGAGATCATCATCAACACCGCCACCCAGTGGACGGCCGGCTGATCCCAGTGGGCGAGCGAGGAGTCTGATGTTGAATAGCCACCGGTTGAGATCGAGGTCATTGCGTGGTTGATCGCCTCGAACGGGGTCATACCGGCGAGCCAGTAGGAGACGAAGCCAAGCATTGTCAGGCCAAGGTACACCAACAGGATGTATTTGGCGGCCATGTGCGAGCGCGGCATGACTTTCTCACCCCAGTCCGAAGATTCGGTCTGGAACAGGCGCATACCACCGACCCGCAGTAGCGGCAGAATTGCCACCGCCATACCGATAAAGCCGATGCCTCCCAGCCATTGCAGCATTGAGCGCCAGATCAGCAGGCCTGGGGATGCAGTATCGAGACCGCTAAGCACAGTCGAGCCAGTGGTGGTAATACCCGACATGGTTTCAAAAAAAGCATCGGTGTAGCTGATGTGGTGGATTTGCACCATTGGCAACGCTGCAAATATGCACACCACCAGCCAACTGCCGGTGGTCAACAAATACATATCCCGTGGCCGCAATTGGGCGTTTTCCGGGCGGCCGGGGATCACCAGGGCGATACCCGCAACGGCGGTGATCAAGCTCGACCAGAGGAAGGGATCAAGGTCTTCAGTACGTCCATATACCAGTAGCGTCAGCAGCGGAATCATCATGCTGAGCGCCAGTGTCAATAAAAATATACCGAGGATAAAACCAATTATTCGCAGTGTCGCCAAGGCCATATAGGGGGCTCAGGTGGAGGTCCGACGGAAAGTCGCAAAGGGCGTCATTCTACCCGTGACAAGAAAGCTGTAAACCAACTATTAACTCTGCTTTACAACGCCAACGGTATGCATAGAATAGCCGCCAGGTGCCGGCCCTTGCCGGTTTCTGAGTCCTTATTATCATGTCTGAAACTAATCCGTGTTTAACGTGTGGCGCTTGCTGCGCGTATTTTCGTGTGTCTTTCTTTTGGGGCGAGTGCCAATCTGCGGGCGGGACGGTGCCGGATGATCAAGTGGTATTGATTACTCCGCAGCGGGTTGCCATGCGCGGCACTGAACATAAACCAGCGCGCTGCAACGCACTGCTGGGCGATGTTGGTCAAGGTGTGCGTTGCACATTATATGAGCATCGCTCAAGCCCATGCCGCGACTTTGAAGCCTCTTGGGCCAATGGTGAGCACAACCCGCGTTGCGACGATGCCCGCATGGCTTACGGCTTGCCGCCGCTGACCCCGCCAGTAGCACCGAGCGTGTCACCGGATCGGGTGGCTTAAAAATCAGCTTAAACCCCGAAAAATCGGTGGCCGGTGCTCCTTCGGCTACCTTTTTTCGTCGAAACAACCCCAATAGATGGTTCAACGATGAGCCTCGTGGTGCTTGTTCCGTGGTGGACAAACTCTACAAGAGTCACCATAGACGGCGGGGCGGGTGATGTCCGGTAGGGTGGATGACGCTCTTTTCATCCACCATTGCGATCTCGAATATTTGGCTGTTTTTAATGATATATGGTGGCCAAGCTTCGCGTTGACGCACCTTGCGGGGGGGTAAAATTCTAGGAATTTCTCAGGTTTTTCCCACAGCTATTGCCGCAGGCTCTAGAATTTGGCTTCAAGTTTTACCAGAGGTGATCGATGGACGCGCTAGATGCACTTATAAACCGAGTTTCTGTTCCGCGCTTGAGCGAGCCTGCTCCTGACGCTGCGCAGCGTGAGGTGTTGTTTCGTGCAGCACTGCGAGCCCCGGATCACGGGCAGCTAAGACCTTGGCGTTTTTTGACGATTGAAGGTGAGGCACGTAATCAATTGGGTGAGTTGTTTGCCGAGGCGTTATCCGCTGCAGATGAACCCCCTAGCGTTGAAGCGCTAAATAAGGCCCATGCCATGCCACTGCGTGCGCCGCTGATGGTCGTGGTGATTGCTAGCGTGAAGCCATCGCCAAAGGTTCCGGCTCACGAGCAGGTCATTGCTGCATCCTGCGCCGCACATGGCATTTTGCTGGCGGCACACGCACAAGGTGTTGGCGCCGTATGGCGTACTGGAGACATGGCAACCAACGCCCATGTGGCTGCGGGTTTAGGCTTGTCTGCTAATGAGCAGGTCGTGGCCTATCTGTATCTGGGCACCCCAGAACGTGAGCTGCGCACGCCGCCGACGCTGAATGTCGATGAGTTTGTCAGTGCCTGGTCTCGCTAGAGGCTCGTGCTGTCAGGATTTTGCCTCAGTCTGAGTGGCAATCATCAGGCTGGCGCAAAAGCCGCCTTGGGCATCATTGGCTAATACCAGCTTGCCGCCATGACGTTCTGCGGCTCGGCGTGCAATAGCCAGTCCCAGGCCGTGCCCGGCAGCTGTTTGGCCTGGGGCGCGAAAAAACGGCTCTCCCAGTTGCTTGAGGTACTGTTCGTCAACGCCTGGGCCATGATCGCGCACGCTGATAACGACGGCGCCATCTTTGGCCTGTGCCTTAACTTCGATGGGTTGGCCAGGTGGGTTGAAGCGCAAGGCGTTACGCAGCAGGTTATCCAATGCGCGCTCAAGCATAATCGGCCAGCCGTCTAGCCTCAGCCCCGGCGCGATACGAATATCGACCTGTTGTGCGGGCGCGCTGATCTGCACGTACTCGACCAGTTTTTGCAGGATTTCCTCAAGTTTGACCGGTTGCACGGCGCCCAGATTGGCATCTAAACGTGCGAGTTCGAGAATCTCGCTGATCAGCGCTTCAAGGCGGTCACACTCCTTGGTCAGTCGCGGCCATAGCTTTTCACGTTCTTCAGGGGTTGCACGTTCTGCTAGGGCGATGGCGATGCGCAATCGCGCTAAGGGCGAGCGAAGTTCGTGGGAAACATCGCGCAGTAACTGCCGTTGGCTGCCAATAAGGCCCTGCAGGCGAGCGCCCATCCGATTGAAGTCGCTTGCCAGCAAGCCCAGTTCATCGCGGCGTTTGGACAAATGCGCCAAGCTGTTTTGTTGATAGCTGGTCTGCCCGAGGTCATGAACCGCACCCCGCAAGCGATTAAGCGGTCGGGTAATCGACAGGGTCAGCAGCAGGCTAAATACCGTTAACACCACGAGGGCGATAACCAGTGCGCTGATTGGCCAGAGCAAGCTGTCCCGGTGCCAGCCATTGAGCACTTGATAGGGGATGCGATAGATAAACAGGTAGGTTTTGTCAGTGCTTGGGCTGACATACTCGGTGGTCAGGCGCCGCCAAGGCAGGCGTTTGTTCTTCTGCCGGGACTCGAATGCGGCGGCGCGCGGCGGGAATGTACCGGGTACCAGTTGCTGGCCGTTCTCGCCCAGTACCTGTACGTCAACTTGGTATTGGTCTTTGTGTTGCCGCAGGAAGGCCTGTGCGGGAAGCTTGCCAGCGCTTTCATAGCGCTCGGTCCAGGTTTCGGCAATGCCCTGTAAAGCGGGGGTGTTGTTGAGAATCCAGCTGTCCTGATTCAGCGCTCGGCCAAGTAACATCGACAAGCCGGCAACCAAAGTAATCGCCAGCCAGAAACTCGCAAAGATGCGCCAGAACAATGACCGCACGGATAACTCCTTGATGCACCAAAGCCCGGCAGCTGAAAACTGCCGGGCTTCTACGTTGAATGGTCAGCCTCGCGGACGAGGCTGTGGCTGAGCGAGCTACTCTGCTTTTGTCTTCATTTTTTCAGCACGACGCTCTTCCATCTTTTTCACGTGCTCATCAAACTTTTTTTGCTGCTCAGGGTTGAGCAAGCTGCGCATTGCGGCCTGTTGCTTGTCGAAAGAAGCCTTCATCTCGGCCTTCATCGCCTGTTGCTCTTTCTCAGGCAATTTCTCCAGGTAGCGCTTGGTGATCTCGTGGCGCGTTTTCATCTGTTCGCCCATCAATTTGCGCACGTCTTGACGCTGCTCTTTGCTCAGGTCGAGGTCTTTGAAGATTGGTGCGCCGCGATGGCCCTTGCCGTCATGCTGGGCGCCGTCTGTTGCAGCCATGGCCAGGGTTGGCAGAGTCAGGGCGAGTAATACT
Source organism: Pseudomonas sp. EL_65y_Pfl2_R95 (assembly GCF_963971045.1). Lineage (NCBI taxonomy): Bacteria > Pseudomonadati > Pseudomonadota > Gammaproteobacteria > Pseudomonadales > Pseudomonadaceae > Pseudomonas > Pseudomonas sp. EL_65y_Pfl2_R95. The sequence goes on from NZ_CAXAOV010000003.1 coordinate 67,022, forward strand.
GCAGTAAGTGTCTTGCGCATGATGTATCTCCTAATCTCAAGGCCGGTTCGTTACCGGATGAGCTCAGTTTAAGCAGCTCTTGGTCAAGCGCGGTCAGGGGAAGGTAAAGCCAAGGTAAAGATCTTGTTTGGCTTTATACGCAGTAGTAATAGCCGCGACTGCGTAACGCCATGATGCGGGGGCGGCCGTCGGGGTGCGGGCCGATCTTCTTGCGTAAGTTGCTGACGTGCATGTCCAGGCTGCGGTCGTAAAGCGTGAGCTTGCGACCCAATGCCAATTGCGCCAGCTCCTGTTTATCGACCGGCTCACCCGGCTGTTGCAGCAGCGCTTCAAGCACTCGGCTTTCAGACAGAGTCAGAAGGATCTCGCTTTCACCAATGTTGACCACGCCGCGGGCCGGACTGTGTTGCAGGTCGCCCAATGATTGTTGCTGTGGTGTGGTGGCGACAGCGCTGCTGCTGCGGCGCAGTACTGCGCGCAAGCGGGCGGTTAACTCACGGGGATCACAAGGCTTGGCCAGGTAATCATCGGCGCCCAGTTCAAGGCCTAGGATGCGGTCAAGGGGTTCGCCTCGCGCAGAGAGCATCAGTACCGGTAGCTCGGCATGCTCGCTGCGCAATTGCTTGAGCAACTCAAGGCCGCTGCCATCCGGCAGCATGACATCGAGGACCACTGCGTCAGGCGCTTCCTGGCTTAAAGCTTGGCGAGCCTGTTGACCGTTGTGGCAAGCCGTTACTTCAAAGCCTTCTTGCGTCAGCCAGTGGCTCAGCAACTCGCAAAGCTCGATGTCATCGTCAATGAGTAGGAGGGCGCTCATGTTAATCAGTTAGTCCATTCACGGCGGCGACGGCGGCTACCACGCAACATTGCGCCGATAATCACACCCAATAGCCCAGAGCCTGCTCCGACCGCAAACCATTGCTGACGTTCACTGATCAGCGGTGGTGGGATTTGTGCCTGGGCGGTTTTAAGCTGCAGTTTTAGGCGCTGGTTATCCTGGCGCAGGCGTTGCAACTGGATGCTCTCACGTTCCGAGCTCTGTGCTTGCAATTGCTCATTGAGCTGTACCCGTTGGTCTTCGCTCAGGGCCAAGCGCTGCTCCAATGCATCGATCCTGGCTTGCGCCGTTGCCGGTTCGGGTTCAGCGTGCAAGACCGTCGGTAGCAAACATGTGGCGAGTAGCATGGTCAGCTTAGTAGGGCGCATTGGAGCTCCTTTGTCCTACTCTATATTTAGTGTGAATGGGCGCGGCTTGACGAAGTGGCGTTTATGGCAGTACCTGCTTGAAAGGTTTGACCACGACAGACGCATAGACACCGGCTGCTTTGTACGGGTCGGCATTGGCCCAGTCTTGCGCAGCAATGAGCGAGTCAAACTCGGCTACGATTAAACTGCCGGAGAAACCCGCGCTGCCCGGATCGTTGCTGTCGATTGCTGGGTGCGGGCCGGCAAGAATAATCCGCCCTTCAGCTTTAAGTTGCTCAAGACGGGCAAGGTGCGCAGGTCGCGAAGACATGCGGTTTTCCAGGGAGTTTTCTACATCAGTGGCGATAATGGCGTAGAGCATCTCAATCCTTAGTCAGTAATGGGCGCAATGGCCGATTATACGCTTTGGGTAAGCGCTTCTGGGCTTATAAAAAAGCAGTTTGCGACTCAGCTCAGCAAGAATCCGCATCTGACGGCATAATATCAACCATAAATTACTGAGATAGTGCCTATATGGATGTCGATTTACATTGTCATAGCACTGCTTCCGACGGCGCACTGGCGCCGGCAGTGGTGGTGGCGCGGGCACATGAACGCGGCGTTAAGCTGTTGGCATTGACCGACCACGATACGATTGAAGGCCTTGATGAGGCCCGTGTCGCCGCCCACGAACACGGTATGCAGCTGGTCAATGGGATTGAACTGTCCTGCATGTGGGGCGGGGCGACTATTCATGTGTTGGGTTATGCCTTTGCCGCTGATGCTCCGGCGCTGAACAAAGCCATTGAAGAACTGCATCACGGCCGTTGGCTGCGGGCGGCTGAAATTGATCAGCGCCTTGCGGCCAAAGGTATGCCAGGTGCCCTTGAGGGCGCGCGAGCGATTCAACAAGAATTGGGAGACAGTGGCAATGCGCCTGCGCGGCCGCATTTTGCTGAATTTCTGGTTCGTGCAGGCTTTGTCAAGGACCGCGCTGAAGCGTTTCGCAAATGGCTCGGCTCCGGCAAATTGGGCGATGTGAAGCAGCATTGGCCTGCATTGGATGATGCGGTGGCAACATTAAAGCAGGCTGATGCATGGATTAGTCTGGCGCACCCATGGCAGTACGACTTTACTCGTAGTAAGCGACGCCGTTTGGTAGCAGCTTTTTCGGAAGCGGGGGGGCATGCCCTCGAAGTCTGTAATGGCATGCAGCCTGCTGAGCAGGTTGGAGGCTTAGCCATATTGGCCCGTGAATTTGAGCTGTTGGCCAGCGCCGGCAGCGATTTCCATGCACCGGGCAACTGGTCAGAGCTGGGTATGTATCGCCCGGTTCCCGAAGACCTTTCGCCATTATGGGCGCGGTTTGAGCATGTCCAACATTCAGCAGCCTTACGAGCAGGGAGCTAACGTGAGTCAATTCTTCCAGGTTCACCCGGAAAACCCACAGGCGCGCCTGATAAAGCAGGCGGCGGAAATAATCCGCAACGGCGGTGTAGCGGTTTACCCCACTGACTCGTCGTATGCCATTGGCTGCCGTCTGGGTGACAAGAATGCCCTTGAGCGCATTCGCCGCCTGCGTCAGTTAGATGACAAGCACAACTTCACCTTGGTCTGTCGGGACCTGTCGCAGCTGAGCACCTTTGCCAAGGTCGACACGGGTGCGTTTCGTCTGCTCAAAACCCATACGCCGGGGCCTTATACCTTTATTCTCAATGCCACCCGCGAAGTGCCGCGCATCATGCTCCACGCCAAGCGCCGAACCATTGGCTTGCGGGTGCCGAGCCATCCGATTGCTCAGGCATTGCTGGAAGAGTTGGGTGAGCCGATCATGAGTGTCAGTCTGATCATGCCGGATGAAACGCTGCCAATGAGCGATCCCTATGAAATGCGCGGATTGCTTGAACATCAGGTTGATTTGATCATTGATGGCGGCTTTGGTGGTCTGGAAGCGTCCACCGTGGTCAATCTGGCTGATGACGAACCCCATGTGGTGCGTGTCGGCTGTGGCGACCCGGAACCTTTTGAAAACCTTTGAAGCATTTATCGGCATGTGCATTCGATGCTGTATCAGGCTGTCGTTAAGCGCTGCGTCTTGCTAATGTCTGTGTAATTGTTTTTGGCGGGAAACCCGGTTTGAACCTTGTTGATTCTGAACGGCGCGTGCTTTCAGGTATGCGCCCAAGCGGCCAGTTGCATATTGGCCATTACCACGGCGTGCTAAAGAACTGGGTCCAGCTGCAACACAGCTACGACTGTTTTTTTTGCATTGTCGACTGGCACGCGTTGACCACTGATTACGAAGACGTTAACCAACTGTCCAAGCATGTCACGGACATGGCGGTTGATTGGCTGGCGTGTGGTCTGAGCCCAAGTTCGGCCACGCTGTTTATCCAGTCTCAGGTGCCGGAACATGCCGAGTTGCACCTGTTGCTGTCGATGCTTTGCCCGCTGAGTTGGCTGGAACGCGTGCCATCGTACAAGGAATTGCAGGATCAACACCAAGGCCGCGACTTGGCGACCTATGGTTTTCTGGGCTATCCATTACTGCAAGCGGCCGACATCCTGCTCTATCGTGCCGGAGTGGTGCCGGTTGGCTCTGATCAGTTGGCGCATATCGAGTTTGTTCGCGATGTGGCGCGGCGTTTCAACCATCTGTACGGCCGTGAGCCGGGGTTTGAAGCCAAGGCCGAAGCGGCGATTCTTAAGCTCGGCAAAAAAAATGCAAAGCTCTATAACCATTTGCGCCAGGCCTATCAGGAGCAAGGCGACAGTGAAGCCCTGGACACCGCGCGAGCGCTGCTCAAAGAATTGCAAAACATCACCCTGGGCGACAAGGAGCGGCTGTTCGGTTATCTCGAGGGCGCCGGCAAGTTGTTGCTGCCCGAGCCACAGGCGATGCTGAGTGAAGCGCCCCGTTTGACCGGTTTGGATGGCGGTAAAATGTCCAAGTCGCACAACAATGCAATTTACCTGCGTGACACTGAAGAGCAGGTAGAAGAAAAAATAAAGCGCATGCCGACCGATCCCGCCCGTGTTCACCGCAAAGATCCGGGTGAGCCTGCGCGTTGCCCGGTGTGGCCGCTGCACAAGTTGTATTCCAGCGATGCCACCTGTGATTGGGTCCAGCAGGGCTGTACCAGCGCCGGTATTGGTTGTTTAGAGTGCAAACAGCCACTGATTGAGTCGGTCCAGCAGGATTTGCAGCCAATCCAACTGCGAGCTGCCGAGTACGAAGATAATCTGGATGTGGTACGCGGTATCCTCGCCAACGGCGCAGAGCGGGCCCGTGATGAAGCCCGTGACACCTTGACCGAAGTGCGTCAGGCACTCGGCATGGTCTACCGATGAGCCTGCCATGAGCCAAGCCAGTACTCAGGTCGTCGACGATCAAGCCGGCGCTCAGCAAGAGCTGCAATTTGCCATGGTCTACGGCGAAGCGCTCACAGAGATGCCGCTGGATTTGTACATTCCACCGGACGCACTTGAGGTCTTTCTTGAGGCCTTTGAGGGGCCATTGGACCTGCTGCTGTATTTGATCCGTAAACAAAATATTGATGTGCTGGATATTCCAGTCGCGGAAATCACCCGCCAATACATGGGCTACGTTGAGCTGATGCACACCGTGCGCCTGGAACTGGCTGCTGAATATCTGGTGATGGCCGCGATGCTGGCCGAGATCAAATCGCGCATGCTGTTGCCGCGCTCGGCCAGTGTTGAGGAGGAAGAAGACGACCCGCGCGCCGAACTGATCCGCCGTTTGCAAGAGTACGAGCGCTACAAGGCTGCCGCCGAAGGCTTGGATACGATTCCACGGGTTGGCCGTGACCTTACCGTGCCACGCCTGGATGCGCCGCAAGCCAAAGCGCGCAAGCTGCTGCCTGATGTCAGCCTGGAAGAGCTGCTGATGTCGATGGCGCAAGTGCTGCACCGCGCCGATATGTTTGAAAGCCACCAGATCAGCCGGGAAACCTTGTCGACTCGTGAGCGTATGAGTGATGTGCTTGAGCGGCTCAAAGGCGGCGAGTTTGTGCCCTTTGTTGCTTTGTTTATGGCAGAAGAAGGGCGTCTGGGTGTAGTGGTGACCTTTATGGCGGTGCTGGAGTTGATCAAGGAATCGCTGGCTGAGTTAGTGCAAAATGAGCCTTATGGCCCCATTCACGTGCGGGCGCGAGCTGAGCAAATAAATGAATTTGAATGAACCGAAGGACCTGGCCACCTTGCTTGAGGCGTTCTTGTTGGCTTCTGGTAAGCCGCAATCCCTTGAGCGTCTGTATGAGCTGTTCGAGGAAACAGAGCGTCCGGAGCCTGCGGTGTTCAAGAAAGCCATCGAGGTGCTGCGCAAGGCCTGCAGTGGTCGTGCAGTCGAGTTGGTCGAAGTAGCCACCGGTTATCGGCTTCAAGTGCGTGAAAAATTTGCCCCTTGGGTTGGGCGCTTATGGGAAGAACGCCCGCAGCGTTATTCGCGGGCGATGCTCGAAACCCTGGCGCTGGTCGCTTATCGTCAGCCGATTACCCGGGGCGAGATTGAAGATATTCGCGGCGTCGCGGTGAACAGCAATATCGTCAAAACCTTGCTTGAGCGTGAATGGATTCGCGTGGTCGGCTACCGCGACGTGCCGGGCAAGCCTGCGATGCTGGCAACTACCAGGCAGTTTCTCGATCACTTCAACTTGAAAAGCCTTGATCAACTTCCGCCACTGGCCGATTTGCGTCAACTTGAGCCGGCCGCCGAGCCCGAGCCTGAATTCGTTGGCTACGCAGAAGGCGAGGCGCCGGTGCCGGCCAGTCTGCAAGCCCGAGCTGATCTGGCCTTGGCCGGTGAAGAGGGTGACGTTGAGTCCGAGCCTGCGTCTGAAAAAGCCCTCCAGGAAACCAGCTTTAGTAGCCTGCTTGCCGAGCTGGATACGATGGAGCAAGGCCTGAAGATTGACTTCGATGACCTTGAGCAGGTGCCGGCGGCCGATGAGGCTGACGCGCCTGCAGACGCTTCAAGTGCGGCGCAACAGGGTGTTATTCCTTCCTTCGCGTCCGAGGATGCGGATGAGGCCGCCGAGCAGGATCAACCAGAAATTGCCGATGTTGATCCCGCCCAAGCTGCACGGGATGAAGAGGCCGAAGCCGAGCGCGAGTTGCAAGCCGCCATCGCCGCCGAGCTTAATGAGCGCAACTATTAAATCGCGGAGTTAAGGGCGCGTTTCTGCGGCCGAATAGGCTCTGGTAGGGTGTGACAACGCGAAGCTTGTCCACCATGGGTGTCGAAAACACGCAAATATCCGAGACCGCAATGGTGGATGAAGAGAGCGTCATTCACCCGGAGCAGCCAGCTGGGCGCATTCGCGGGCGCCACGTAACCGGTCGGCAGAATTTTCAAATTTTTCTATATAGATAGCTAGTCTTTCAGCGGGCGCGTATGATGCGCGCCCTCGACGAGATGTCGCCCCATCACAGAGAAACACCGGGAGGTGCCCAGATGAGTGAAGAAATTGAACAAACTAGCCCTGCAGGCGAAAAGCTGCAGAAAGTCTTGGCCCGCATGGGTTTGGCCTCACGCCGTGAGATCGAAACCTGGATCGGCGCTGGTCGCGTCAAGGTCAATGGCGTAGCCGCAAGCCTGGGTCAGCGCGTTGATCTGCACGACGCAATTGCCATTGATGGCAAGGTTATCAAGCGCGAAGAAGCCGCTGAAAACTCACGCCGTGTGATCATCTACAACAAGCCCGATGGCGAGATCTGCACCCGTGACGACCCAGAAGGCCGTCCGACCGTATTTGACCGTTTGCCACGCCCTAAAGAAGGCCGTTGGATCAACATTGGTCGCCTCGACATCAATACCACCGGTTTGCTGATGTTCACCACCGACGGTGAATTGGCTAACCGCTTGATGCATCCTTCCTATCAGATGGACCGTGAATATGCGGTGCGTGTGCGTGGTGAAGTCGACGAAGAGATGCTTGAGCGTTTGAAAGCCGGCGTTATGCTGGAAGATGGCCCGGCCAAGTTTACCGACATTAAAGAAGCGCCCGGTGGCGAAGGCTATAACCACTGGTATCACTGCGTGGTTATGGAAGGTCGTAACCGCGAAGTGCGTCGCCTGTGGGAATCGCAAGGCGTGGTGGTCAGCCGCTTGAAGCGCGTTCGTTTTGGCCCGGTATTTATGACCTCCGACCTGACCATGGGTCGCTGGCGTGAAATGGGGCAGCGTGAAGTCGATATTCTCAGCGAAGAAGTCGGCCTCAAGCCTGTTGCCCTGCCAGAGATGAAGGAAAAGGCGCGTGACAAGCTGGATCGTCAGCAGCGTAAGTCGGCCAAGCCTGTAGGCCGTGGTGATCGCTCTGCACGTACCTTGCGTCCGTCGCACGGTGGTCCGGCTGAAGGTGATTCACGTTCGCGTGGTTCCCGTGATCAGTCACGTGGCGGTGCTGGCAAGTCCTCAGCTGTTGCTGAGTGCCCAAGCGACGTGAGAAAGCAGAGCACCTCTGGCAAGCCTCGTACCGAGCGTTCGGAATCTTCCGAACGGGGTACTCGCAAGCCAGCAGGCGATCCGGCAAAGCGTCGTAGTACCCCAGCCGCAGAAGGTCAGCGCCCAGGCTTCGGCCGAGGCCGCAAGCCAGCGCCAAAGGCGTAAGCAGTTGATGGCATAGAAAAGGGTCGCCCAGTGCGACCCTTTTTTTATGTGCGCCGGATGTCGAAAACACGCAAATATTCGAGGCCGAAATGGTGGATGAAAAACACGTCATCAACCCTGCGCAAAGCTTAGCCAGCCATGCTTAGGCGGTTGCGGCCATCACGCTTGGACACGTAGAGCGCGTTATCGGCGCGGCGCAGCAGGCTTTCATCGGATTCGCCGGGCAATAGGCTGGCGCCGCCGAGGCTAATCGACAAGGACAGTGATTGGCCTTGGCTGACATACTGCAGCTCTTCAACCGAATGGCGCAGGCGTTCGCCGACCATGGCCGAGGCGTCGCGGCAGGTGCCTGAGAGCAGTACCAGGAACTCCTCGCCACCGTAGCGGAAAATCATATCGACATTGCGCAACTGCGCCTTGATGGTCGTGGCGACGGCTTTCAGCACTTCATCGCCCACACTGTGGCCGTAGTTGTCGTTGATTTGCTTGAAGTGGTCGAGGTCGAGCATCAGCAGCGATAGCGGTTGCAGGTTGCGCCGGGCGACGTCCACTTCACGGTGCAGCATTTGCTCCATGGCAATACGGTTGCCGGTATTGGTCAGCGGGTCGCGCAGTGCATTCTGAATAGCCGTGCGATACAGCAGTGCATTGCGCAGCGGGTAGAGCAGGCTGCCAAGTAATGCTTCGAGCTGTTTGAGTTCTTCTTCACTGAAGCGCAGTTTGCGCCGGAATATGACCTCGCCCAAGTATTCGCCTTCATGGCTCAGACGATAGCTGGCGGAGTTGCCAGCGGCTTGACCGAACTCCAGGCTCAGGTCGCTGACACTGTGCTGATAGGACAAGCCATCGAGCGCCACCAAGCGCTGAATTTCACTGAAGAAGAGGTTCAGGGTGCGTTCGGTGTCGAGGCTGGTTTGCAGCTGCAAGTTCAGGTGCTGGCGCAGTTGTGCCAGGTTGAGCGGCTGCAATGGCTGCTGTCGCTTGCTTGAATAACCGAGACGCTGCAGCTTGGCTGCATCGAAGTCGATTGTGTTGCTGGAGTTCGGAGGGACCATGAACGCTAAACCTCTGGCGCTAAAGTGCGGCAATACGGTTTTAGAGCGATTTTCGTGCCAGCCGTTTCATTTGGCTAAAAAATTATGTGAAGTCAGTCACTTAACGCGGGCCGCCAAGCACTGGTTGGGCGATTTGCCAGCAGTGATGCCAAAAGACCGGCAAGCGCTTGCCGGTCTGTTCATCAGCTTGCCAAAAAACTGGCATTGTTTTGCCACTATCGAGCGTTATTGAGCGTCAAATGCCTGACCACTGATGCCGGTGCTGTCTGGGCCCATCAGGTACAGGTAGACCGGCATGATATCGGCCGGTGCCGGGTTGTTGTCCGGGTTTTCTCCTGGATAGGCTTGGGCGCGCATGTCGGTGCGGGTCGCGCCCGGGTTAACGCTGTTGGCGCGAACGGGGGCAACGTCTTCCAGTTCGTCTGCCAAGGTTTGCATAAAGCCTTCAGTGGCAAACTTCGACACGCCATAAGCGCCCCAATAAGCCCGGCCTTTGCGCCCAACGCTGCTGGAGGTGAATACCACCGACCCGTCGCTGGAAAGCTTGAGTAAAGGCAGCAGGGTGCTGGTCAGCATAAACATGGCGTTGACGTTGACCTGCATGACCCGCATGAAATTCTCGCCAGACAGCTGTTCGACCGGTGTGCGTGGACCAATGATTGAGGCATTGTGCAGCAAGCCATCGACCTTGCCGAACTCAGTCTCGATCATCGCCGCCAGCTCATCGTATTGATGGGGCAGCGACGTTTCGAGGTTGAACGGGATCACCGCAGGCTGCGGGTGTCCGGCCGCTTCGATTTCATCGTAGACCGCACTCAGATTGCTTTCGGTTTTGCCCAGCAAGAGTACCGTTGCGCCGTGTGCGGCAAAGGTTTTTGCGGCAGCGGCGCCAATGCCACGGCCTGCGCCGGTGACTAAAATGACGCGGCCGTTAAGAAGGTCGGGACGGGCGTTGTAATCGAACATGACTGGGTCTCACTTGCTAGGGGTGGCGTGGCTGCGCCAGACGCCAGTTTCAATTATTGCGCCCAAGCCGGCGCGAGAGCACGCCGGGCGGTAGGCGGTCAGCAGCTACAGAGCGCGTTGTCTAATACTGAGCGTAGTTGCAATGGATGGTCGACGACCACGTCGGCGCCCCAGTTGCGTGGGTTGTCCTGGGGGTGAATATAGCCGTAGGTCACTGCGGCGGTTTTGGTGCCAGCGGCGCGGCCTGATTCAATATCGCGCAGGTCATCGCCAACAAATAAAACACTGGCCGGGTCCAGGCCCAGGGTTTTGCAGGCGAGAATCATTGGCTCAGGATCGGGCTTGCTGTTTTTCACATGGTCCGGGCAGATCAGAATGGCAGAGCGCTTGGCTAAGCCCAGCTGTTGCATGATCGGTTCAGCGAAACGCAGCGGCTTATTGGTGACAACGCCCCACACCAGCTTGGCTTGCTCAATCTCGGCGAGCAGCTCTTCGATCCCGTCAAATGGCCGGGTGAGCACGGCGCAGTCTTTTTGGTAGCGATCAAGAAACTCAAGTCGCAATGGCTCAAAGTCAGGTGCTTGCGGGTCCATGCCGAAGGTGACCGAAACCATGGCCCGGGCGCCGCCAGAAACTTGATCACGGATCAGTTTTTCGGCAATCGGCTCCAGTCCACGATCCAGTCGCATCGCCTGGCAGATCGCAATGAAATCAGGAGCGCTGTCGAGCAGCGTGCCATCCATGTCGAAAAGTACTGCACGCAGTCGCATCATTGCTCCTTGAGCGTTTGGATCATGTAGTTGACGTCTACATCAGATGACAGCTTGTAGTGCTTGGTCAGCGGGTTGTAGGTCAAGCCGATGATGTCTTTGACTTCCAGGCCAGCGGCGCGGCTCCAACTGCCAAGTTCGGAAGGGCGGATGAATTTTTTGAATTCATGGGTGCCGCGAGGCAACAGGCGCAGCAGGTATTCCGCACCAATCACCGCGAACATATAGGCCTTAGGGTTGCGGTTGATGGTCGAGAAGAACACTTGGCCACCCGGTTTCACCATGCGATAGCAAGCGCGAATAATCGAGGCCGGGTCAGGCACGTGCTCAAGCATCTCCAGGCAGGTGACGACATCGAATTGCTCTGGCATTTCTTCTGCGAGGTCTTCAGCCGTGATCTGGCGGTATTCGACCGAAACACCGGACTCAAGCTGGTGAAGCTGGGCTACGGACAACGGTGCTTCACCCATGTCGATGCCCATCACAGTCGCCCCGCGCTGCGCCATGGACTCACTGAGGATACCGCCGCCACAGCCAACATCGAGCACTTTCTTGCCGGCCAGGCCGACACGCTCATCAATCCAGTTGACCCGCAGCGGGTTGATCTCATGCAGCGGTTTGAACTCGCTTTCACGGTCCCACCAGCGGTGGGCAAGGGCTTCAAATTTGGCAATTTCAGCTGGGTCGACGTTGCTCATTTAGCTGTTCCTGAGTAAATCTGCAATTCGGTTGCCTGCATGTTTGGCAGGGAGCCTCTTAAACGGTAGTTTTTAGAGGTTTCCAATAGTTTATGGTGCCATTTTCGCGTCTATTGGTGGGCACTTGTCAGCAGGCCAGTGTATGTCAGTTTGTCGCAGCGGCTGGCATCTATGCGCAGCTGTTGGTTTATTTATTCGGCCTTGGCCGCGATTTTCTCACCCCAGGCACGGGTCTTGGCGATGATCTGCGCTTCATCCATGCGGGTCAGTTTGCCGTTCTCCAGCAATTGTTTGCCACCGACCCAGACATGCTCAACGCAGGCCCGGCTGCTGGCATAGATAAGTTGCGAGACCGGGTCGTACACCGGCTGCTGCGCAAGGCCTGACAGGTTGAATGCGCACATGTCCGCGGCTTTGCCGATTTCCAGTGAGCCCACTTCTGCTTCAAGGCCTAAGGCGCGAGCACCATTTAAGGTGGCCATGCGCAGTGCGCGATGGGCATCCAGTGCCGTGGCGGAACCGGCGACTGCTTTGGCCAACAGGGCCGCGGTGCGCGTTTCGCCAAGCAGGTCGAGGTCATTATTGCTGGCCGCGCCATCTGTGCCGATAGCCACGTTGACCCCGGCATTCCACAGTTTTTCGACTGGGCAGAAGCCGCTGGCGAGCTTGAGGTTCGATTCAGGGCAATGAATGACGCTGGTGTTGGTCGCGACCAGCAGTTCGAGGTCGTCGTCATCTATTTGGGTCATGTGTACGGCTTGAAAGCGCGGACCAAGCAGGCCGAGGCGGGCCAGTCGTGCGAGCGGCCGTTCCCCGTGCAGCTCCTGGCTTTGCTGAACCTCAAATGCCGTCTCGTGGACGTGCATATGAATGCCTGCTTCCAGCTCTTCGGCTAGCACGTTGATATTGCTCAGCTTGTCATCGCTGACGGTGTAGGGCGCATGCGGGCCAAAGGCGATTTTTATCCGTGGGTGATGCTTCAGGTCGCTAAATAACTCCAGGCCTTTGTGCAGGGCTTCGGCGGCATCGCGGGCGCCGGGAATGGGGAAGTCGAGCACCGGAATAGTGATTTGCGCGCGAATACCGCTGCTGTGAACTTGCTGGCTGGCCACTTCGGGGTAGAAGTACATGTCCGAGAAACAGGTGATGCCGCCCTTGAGTTGTTCGGCAATCGCCAATTCAGTGCCGTCTTTGATGAATTCCTCGGTCACCCATTTGGCTTCGGCTGGCCAGATGTGTTGCTGCAGCCAGGTCATCAGTGGCATGTCGTCCGCCAAGCCGCGAAACAGGGTCATTGCCGCATGGCCGTGGGCGTTGATCAACCCGGGGCTGATGATGTGCTCGGGCAGTTCGCGCACCTCCAATGCCGTATGCTTAAGCGCTTGCTCGCGTGGCGCAATCAGTACGATTTTGCCGTCGCGAATGCCCAAGCCGTGGTCGCGCAGCACGACACCGGCCGGTTCAACAGGCACCAACCAGGTGGGGAGCAGGAGAAGGTCGAGTGGGGCTTCGGACATTTAAGGCGTATCCACGGGGTAATTGGCCTGCAATTCTATAGTGGAACGCCGCGCGCATGAAACCGAAAGCGCTGCAAACCCGGCCTTGGTAGTGAATTCGATATTTTGCTGCAACTATGGCTACAGGCCGACTGACGCATGGGCGTATAATCGGCGGCTTTGTTTCACGAGGGTAGGTCGATGCGCGAGCAGTTGTTAGCAGCAGAAAAGGTCAAGGCTATTGAGTGGCGCGATGGCCGTCTATATCTGCTAGATCAGCGCGTCCTTCCTTTTGAAGAGCTGTGGATCGCTTATGACAGTGCAGCCGACGTGGCGACAGCGATCAAGGCGATGGTCGTGCGAGGCGCTCCGGCGATTGGGATCAGCGCCGCGTATGGTGTGGTGCTGGGCGCTAAGCAGCGGATCGAGCAGGGTGGCGATTGGCGTGAAGCGCTTGAGGCTGACTTTAAGGTGCTGGCAGATTCGCGGCCCACTGCAGTAAATCTGTTCTGGGCCTTGAACCGCATGCGTGAGCGGTTGGCACGGATCAAGCCGGGTGATGATGCGCTGGCTGTACTCGAAACTGAGGCGCTGGGCATTCATGAAAGCGACCGTGAAGCCAACCTGACCATGGCCCAGTTGGGTGTGGATTTGATCCGCAAGCATCAGGGCAACCTGCAAAACCTGTTAACCCACTGCAATACCGGTGCGCTGGCCACGGGCGGCTTTGGCACGGCGCTGGGTGTGATTCGCGCCGCCTATCTCGATGGGCTGGTTGAGCGGGTATACGCCGATGAAACTCGTCCATGGCTGCAAGGCTCACGGTTGACTGCCTGGGAACTGGCCAACGAAGGCATACCTGTCAGCCTCAATGCTGACTCGGCGGCAGCCCATCTCATGAAAACCCGCGGCATCACCTGGGTTATTGTTGGTGCTGACCGCATCACCGCAAATGGCGATGTGGCGAACAAGATTGGCACTTATCAGCTCGCCGTAAATGCCATGCACCACGGCGTGCGCTTTATGGTGGTGGCGCCAAGTTCGACCATTGATATGGATCTGGAAAGCGGCGAAGACATCCCGATCGAGGAGCGCGACGGCAGCGAATTGCTGGAAGTGGGTGGCAAGCGCGTCGCGGCAGGAGTTGATGCGGTCAACCCGGTGTTCGATGTGACCCCTGCGGATTTGATCGACTTTATTGTCACCGAGAAAGGCGTGGTCGAGCGCCCGGATCTGGCCAAGATGACCCAGTTGATGTGCCGCAAACGTCTGCATTAACGGCGCATTTTAATGAGGGTCACGGCCTGTGCGCCTGATGCTTTCAGTGATGGCGGCTAGAGAATAAATCGGCTTGTGCGGCCTCTCAGTGCGTCACAGGGCTATTTGGCCGTTTTTTGCTGGTCGCTTTAGGGTAGGTGTAAGGCGCTGTTTGTGGTAACCTCCGGCAGTTATCAGAGCAACTGCTCAAGGTTGCTTTAACTGCGCTTATCCATGGCATAACTTATTGATTTGTCGTGAGTCGTTGTTGACTTGATGTTACAGCGACAGGCTTCGCCCATTCACAATGAGTGGCGCGGAGTTTCACCAGAAAAAGGAACCAGGCTACTCATGGGCGAACTGGCCAAAGAAATCCTCCCGGTCAATATCGAAGACGAACTTAAGCAGTCCTACCTCGATTACGCGATGAGCGTAATTGTCGGTCGTGCGCTGCCGGATGCGCGCGATGGCTTGAAGCCCGTGCACCGTCGCGTGCTGTACGCGATGAGCGAGCTGGGTAATGACTGGAACAAGGCGTACAAGAAGTCGGCTCGTGTCGTTGGTGACGTGATCGGTAAGTATCACCCACACGGTGACACAGCGGTTTACGACACCATCGTTCGTATGGCTCAGCCATTCTCTTTGCGCTACCTGTTGGTAGACGGTCAAGGCAACTTCGGTTCGGTTGACGGCGATAACGCTGCTGCCATGCGATACACCGAAGTGCGCATGACCAAGCTGGCCCATGAATTACTGGCCGACTTGCACAAAGAAACTGTGGACTGGGTGCCCAACTACGACGGCACCGAGATTATTCCCGCGGTTATGCCGACCAAGGTTCCCAACCTGTTGATCAACGGCTCCAGCGGTATTGCTGTGGGCATGGCGACCAATATTCCGCCGCATAACCTCACCGAGGTTATCAATGGCTGCTTGGCGCTGATCGAAAACCCGGAACTGAGCATCGATGAGTTGATGCAGTACATTCCGGGCCCGGATTTCCCCACCGCCGCCATCATTAACGGTCGCGCCGGTATCATCGAAGCCTATCGCACCGGTCGTGGGCGCATTTATATGCGTGCCCGCGCCGAAATCGAAGACATCGATAAGGTTGGCGGTCGCCAGCAGATCATCGTCACCGAACTGCCGTACCAGCTGAACAAAGCCCGTTTGATCGAAAAGATCGCCGAGCTGGTTAAAGAGAAGAAGCTCGAAGGCATCACCGAGCTGCGCGATGAGTCTGACAAAGACGGCATGCGCATTGTGATCGAACTGCGCCGTGGTGAAGTGCCGGAGGTGATTCTTAACAACCTCTACGCCCAGACCCAGATGCAAGGTGTGTTCGGCATCAACGTGGTGGCTTTGATCGACGGTCAGCCTAAGGTGCTTAACCTTAAGGACATGCTCGAAGTCTTCATCTTGCACCGTCGCGAAGTGGTTACCCGTCGCACTGTGTTTGAGCTGCGTAAAGCCCGCGAGCGTGGCCACATTCTTGAAGGTCAAGCGGTTGCCCTGTCGAACATCGACCCGGTTATTGCCCTGATCAAAGCCTCGCCGACCTCGGCTGAAGCGAAAGAAGCCTTGATTGCCAAAGCCTGGGAATCGAGCGCTGTGCAAAGCATGGTTGAGCGTGCAGGTGCTGATTCATGCCGCCCAGATAATCTGGACCCGCAATTCGGTCTGCGCGACGGCAAGTATTACCTGTCGCCAGAACAGGCTCAGGCCATTCTTGACCTGCGTCTGCACCGCCTGACCGGTCTTGAGCACGAAAAACTGCTGGCTGAATACCAGGAGATTCTGGCCCAGATTGGCGAGCTGATCCGTATCCTGACCAGCGCTGAGCGCTTGATGGAAGTGATCACCGAAGAGCTGGAAGGCATCAAGGCTGAGTTCGGCGATGCGCGTCGCACCGAAATCCTCGATAACCGTCTTGACCTGACCCTGGCTGACCTGATCACCGAAGAAGATCGTGTGGTGACCATTTCGCACACCGGTTATGCCAAATCGCAACCACTGGCCGCGTATCAAGCGCAGCGCCGTGGCGGTAAAGGCAAGTCGGCCACTGGGGTCAAGGATGAGGATTACATTTCTCACCTGCTGGTTGCCAACAGTCACACCACGCTGCTGCTGTTCTCCAGCCGCGGCAAGGTGTACTGGCTGAAGACCTATGAAATTCCAGAAGCCTCCCGTGCGGCGCGTGGTCGTCCTTTGGTTAACCTGTTGCCGCTGGATGAAGGTGAATACATCACCACCATGCTGCCGGTCGACGAGTACACCGAAGGCCACTTTATCTTTATGGCGACCGCTGGCGGTACCGTGAAGAAGACGCCGCTGGAGCAATTCAGCCGTCAGCGTAGCGTGGGTTTGATTGCCCTTGATCTGGATGAAGGCGACACCCTGATCTCTGCCTCGATTACCGATGGCAGCCGTGAAGTGATGTTGTTCTCCGACGGCGGCAAAGTAACCCGCTTTAAAGAGAGCGATGTGCGCGCCATGGGCCGTACGGCTCGCGGTGTTCGCGGCATGCGTCTGGCTGAAGGCCAGAAGCTGATCTCGATGCTGATCCCAGAAGAAGGCAGCCAGATTCTGACCGCCTCACAACGCGGCTACGGCAAGCGCACTGAAATCGGCGAGTTCCCAGAGTACAAACGTGGCGGGCAGGGCGTAATTGCCATGGTCAGCAACGAGCGTAACGGTAAGTTGGTTGGCGCGGTTCAGGTACTTGATGGCGAGGAAATCATGCTGATTTCTGACCAGGGCACACTGGTGCGCACGCGCGTTGGTGAGGTCTCAAGCTTGGGGCGTAATACCCAGGGCGTGACCCTGATTCGCTTGGCCAAAGACGAGAAACTAGTTGGTCTGCAGCGTGTTCAAGAACCTTCAATTGAAGAAGAATACGATGAAAACGGCGAGCTGATCGTTAATGAAGAGCTTGAAGGTGAGCCTGATTTGGCGCCAGAAGATGGCGTGGAACCAGAAGCGCCTGCTGCGGGTGAAAGCCCCGTAGATCCAGAGTAATCCACGCAACAAGCCTGCTTCGGCAGGCTTTGTTGTCTGTGGCGTTTGATCAGGCGCTGACTTAGGGTCAGCGTCCATTTTTTGAGAGAGTGGATGTGAGCAAGCGAGCCTTTAACTTCTGCGCCGGCCCGGCCGCGCTTCCCGAAGCTGTATTGCAACGTGCCCAGGCTGATCTCCTCGACTGGCAGGGTAAAGGCCTGTCAGTGATGGAAATGAGCCACCGCAGCGACGAATACACCGCAATCGCCGAGAAGGCCGAGCAGGATCTGCGTGATCTGCTGTCCATTCCCTCGAATTACAAGGTTCTGTTTTTGCAGGGCGGTGCCAGCCAGCAATTCGCTGAGATCGCCCTGAATCTGCTGCCCGAAGACGGCGTGGCCGACTACATCGACACCGGTATCTGGTCGAAGAAAAGCATCGAAGAAGCCAAGCGTTACGGCAACATCAATGTCGCTGCCAGCGCCAAGCCCTACGATTATTTTGCGATTCCCGGCCAGAACGAATGGCAGCTGTCGAAAAATGCCGCCTATGTGCATTACGCCAGCAATGAAACCATTGGTGGCCTGCAATTTGACTGGATTCCCCAAGTGGGCGATGTGCCTCTGGTGGCGGATATGTCTTCGGACATCCTTTCGCGCTCATTGGATGTGTCCCAATTTGGCCTGATCTACGCCGGTGCGCAGAAAAACATCGGCCCGAGCGGTTTGGTTGTGGTCATCGTTCGCGAAGACCTGTTGGGTCGTGCACGCAGCTCATGCCCGACCATGCTCAATTACAAAGTCGCGGCTGATAACGGCTCGATGTACAACACCCCGGCAACTTTTTCCTGGTACCTCTCTGGCTTGGTGTTCGAGTGGCTCAAAGAGCAGGGCGGCGTTGCTGCGATGGAAAAGCTCAATCGCACCAAGAAAGAACTGCTGTATGGCGTGATTGACAGCAGCGAGATGTACAGCAACCCGATCTCGGCTAACGCGCGTTCGTGGATGAACGTACCCTTTCGTCTGGCAGATGATCGTCTGGACAAGGCATTTTTGGCCGGCGCTGATGCGCGCGGTTTATTGAACCTCAAAGGCCACCGTTCGGTTGGCGGCATGCGTGCCTCTATCTACAACGCGGTTGGCCTTGATGCGGTGCAGGCACTGGTTGCCTACATGGCTGAGTTCGAGAAGGAGCACGGTTAATGTCGGATCTCATCACCGAGCAGGAATTAAAAGCACTGCGCCTACGGATTGACAGCCTGGATGAAAAAATCCTTGAGCTGATCAGTGATCGCGCGCGCTGCGCCGAAGAAGTCGCACGGGTCAAAATGGCCGCTTTGCCAGTGGGTGAAGTGCCCGTGTTTTACCGTCCAGAGCGTGAGGCGCAAGTTCTCAAGCGCGTTATGGAACGTAATGTCGGGCCTTTGGGTAATGAAGAGATGGCCCGCCTGTTTCGGGAAATCATGTCCTCATGCCTGGCGCTTGAGAACCCACTGAAAGTGGCGTATCTCGGCCCGGAAGGCACCTTTTCCCATGCGGCTGCGATGAAACACTTTGGCCACGCGGTAGTTAGCATGCCGATGACTGCCATCGACGAGGTATTCCGCGAAGTGGCTGCGGGTGCAGTAAACTTCGGTGTAGTGCCGGTCGAGAACTCGACTGAAGGCGCGGTCAACCACACGCTTGATAGCTTCCTTGAGCACGACATGGTGATTTGTGGCGAGGTTGAGCTGCGCATTCACCATCATCTGCTGGTGGGTGAGGCGACTAAGACCGACAAAATTACCCGTATTTACTCCCACGCCCAGTCGTTGGCCCAGTGCCGTAAATGGCTGGACGCGCATTATCCAAATGTCGAGCGCGTTGCGGTTTCGAGCAATGCCGATGCCGCCAAGCGGGTTAAAAGCGAGTGGAATTCAGCGGCAATCGCTGGTGACATGGCTGCAAGCCTGTATGGCTTGACCAAAGTCGCGGAAAAGATCGAAGACCGCCCGGATAACTCCACGCGCTTCTTGATCATCGGCAGCCAGGAAGTACCGCCGACTGGAGATGACAAGACCTCGGTCATTATTTCCATGAGCAACAAGCCAGGCGCGTTGCACGAACTGCTGGTGCCCTTCCATCAAAACGGCATCGATCTGACCCGTATCGAAACGCGTCCCTCGCGCAGCGGTAAGTGGACCTATGTGTTCTTTATCGATTTCGTCGGCCATCACCGTGATCCGTTGATCAAGGATGTGCTGGAGAAGATCAATCAGGAAGCAGTCGCCCTGAAAGTGCTGGGTTCTTATCCAAAAGCCGTTTTGTAAACGCTTTGTCGGTGGCTTGGATATTTGGGTTTTTGGCTATTGATTCACGTAGGGTGGATGACGCTCTTTTCATCCACCATTGCTCACCACCGGCGGCATGGGTGTTTGGGTTATTGGCTGGAAATGGTGGGCAAGCTTCGCGTTGCCACACCCTACGATTGAATTGCCGATAATTGGTTTCACGTAGGGTGGATGACGCTCTTTTCATCCACCATTGCTCACCACCGGCAGCATGAATATTTGGGTTATCGATTACAAACGGTGGGCAAGCCACACGCTGTCACACCCTACGGACCTGCGGATTTACGGATTTAACGAGGCAAACAATGAGTTGTGATTTCCTCGCGCTGGCTCAGCCAGGCGTACAAAAGCTGTCGCCCTATGTGCCAGGCAAGCCGGTCGATGAACTGGCCCGTGAGCTGGGGCTCGATCCAGCTAACATCGTCAAACTGGCCAGCAATGAAAACCCGCTTGGCCCAAGCCCTAAAGCGCTTGAGGCGATTCGCGCTGAGTTAGCAGAGCTGACGCGTTACCCAGACGGCAATGGTTTCACATTGAAAAACCTGCTGGCACAGCGCTGTGGCGTTGAGATTCAGCAAGTGACGTTGGGCAACGGTTCTAACGACATTCTTGAGCTGGTCGCCCGTGCTTATTTGGCACCCGGGCTTAATGCGGTATTCAGCGAACACGCCTTTGCGGTGTACCCAATTGCGACGCAGGCGGTTGGCGCGCAGTGCAATATCGTTCCAGCCAAAGACTTTGGGCATGACCTTGAAGCCATGGCCAAGGCGATCAATGAGCACACCCGCGTGGTGTTCATCGCTAACCCGAATAACCCCACTGGCACCTGGTTTGGCCCGCATGCATTGGCTGACTTCTTGGCCAAGGTGCCTGAGTCGGTGTTGGTGGTGCTGGATGAGGCCTATATCGAGTACGCACACGGCAGTGAATTGCCGGATGGCCTTGATTACCTGAGCCAGTACCCAAATCTGCTGGTGTCGCGCACGTTCTCCAAGGCCTATGGTCTGGCGGCGCTGCGTGTGGGTTACGGCATCAGCACCGCACAGGTTGCTGATGTACTGAATCGTGTGCGCCAGCCGTTCAACGTGAATAGCTTGGCGCAGGCAGCGGCATGTGCCGCTTTTGATGACGCCGAGTACCTGGCGCAAAGCCGTAAAATCAATGATGACGGCATGGCCCAGCTTGAAGCGGGTTTCCGTGAGCTTGGCCTGAGCTGGATCCCTTCCAAAGGTAACTTTATTGCCGTTGATCTAGCTCGTGACGCGGGGCCAATCAATCAGGCATTGCTGCGCGAGGGCATCATCGTTCGGCCAACGGCAAACTACGGCATGCCAACCTACTTGCGCGTGTCAATTGGCCTGCCTGAAGAGAACAGCCGCTTCTTGCTTGCCTTGAAAAAGGTACTTGGCGAGTGACTGAGGTTAAATGTGCAGCCGCTGAATCGCTTGTAACCTGCGCGCAATCGACGACGCCTATGATCGGCCGCTTGGTGGTGGTCGGGCTCGGTTTGATTGGGGGCTCGTTCGCCAAAGGTTTGCGTGAGTGCGGTGTTTGTCGTGAAGTGGTTGGGGTTGATCTCGATGCGCAATCTCGCCAAGCCGCGGTTGCTTTGGGTGTGGTTGATCGTTGCGAAGAGCAGCTTGCGTTAGCCTGTGAGGGCGCTGATGTAATCCAGCTGGCAGTGCCAATCTTGGCCATGGAGCGTGTGTTGGGTGAACTGGCCAAGCTCGATCTGGGCAATGCGGTGCTCACCGATGTTGGCAGTGCTAAAGGCAACGTGGTGCGGGCTGCAAGGCTCGCGTTTGGTGATATGCCGGCGCGTTTTGTGCCGGGACATCCGATTGCAGGCTCAGAGCAGAGTGGGGTGGAGGCGGCCAACGCAGAGCTGTTTCGTCACCACAAAGTCATTCTGACGCCGCAACAGGGCACTGACCCAGACGCGCTGCAGTTGGTCGATCAGCTCTGGCGTCAGTTGGGGGCCGATGTCGAGCATATGCAGGTCGAGCATCACGATCAGGTGTTGGCTGCTACCAGTCATTTGCCACATTTGTTGGCGTTTGGTTTGGTCGATTCCCTGGCCAAGCGCAATGAGAATCTGGAGATTTTCCGTTACGCTGCCGGCGGTTTTCGCGACTTCACCCGCATAGCCGGCAGTGATCCGGTGATGTGGCATGACATTTTTCTGGCCAATCGCGAAGCGGTATTGCAGAACCTGGACATATTTCGCAGCGATCTCGACGCGCTTCGCGCCGCGGTCGATGCAGGGGATGGGCATCAACTGCTGGGCGTTTTTACCCGCGCCCGCGTGGCCCGCGAACACTTCAGCAAAATTTTAGCCCGCAGGGCTTATGTGGACGCTATGCATACGACTGATCTGATTTTCCTGGCAAATCCTGGTGGCACAGTCACTGGTAAAATTCGCGTACCTGGCGATAAATCCATTTCACACCGTTCGATCATGCTCGGCTCGATTGCCGAAGGCGTGACCGAGATTGAAGGCTTTCTCGAAGGCGAAGATGCGCTCGCGACTCTGCAGGCATTTCGCGACATGGGTGTTGTGATCGAAGGCCCACAACACGGGCGTGTGACTGTCCATGGCGTTGGCTTGCGCGGTCTTAAAGCACCGCCTGGTCCGATCTATGTCGGTAACTCGGGCACCTCCATGCGCTTGCTGAGTGGTTTGCTGGCGGCGCAGCCGTTCGATGTCACCCTGACTGGCGATGCTTCGCTGAACAAGCGGCCGATGGGGCGTGTGGCCAAGCCGTTGCGCGCCATGGGTGCAATTATCGAAACCGCGGCCGAAGGGCGTCCGCCGCTCACCGTGCGCGCCGGTGGCCGTTTGGGTGGCATGACCTACGAAATGCCGATGGCCAGCGCTCAGGTTAAATCCTGCCTGCTGCTGGCTGGCCTCTATGCGGCAGGTTCGACCACTGTTATTGAGCCAGCACCGACCCGCGACCACACCGAACGTATGCTCCGTGGTTTTGGCTACCCGGTGAAGGTTGAGGGCAATGCGGCGACGGTTGAATCCGGTCATACCCTCAAAGGGACGCATATCGAAGTGCCGGCTGATATCTCATCTGCAGCGTTCTTCCTGGTAGCCGCCAGTATCGCTGAAGGCTCTGATTTGCTGCTTGAGCACGTGGGCGTCAACCCAACACGCACCGGCGTAATCGATATTCTCAAGCTGATGGGCGGCGATATCACCCTCGAAAACGAGCGTGAGGTTGGTGGAGAGCCCGTTGCAGATATCCGCGTGCGTTCAGCTAAGCTTAAAGGGATCAATATCCCTGAAGATCTGGTGCCGCTGGCGATTGATGAGTTCCCTGTGTTATTCGTCGCTGCAGCCTGTGCCGAGGGTCGTACCGTGTTGCGTGGTGCTGAAGAACTACGAGTTAAAGAGTCTGACCGGATTCAGGTGATGGCGGATGGTTTGATCGAGCTGGGCGTTAGTGCCGAGCCAACGCCAGACGGCATCATCATTGAAGGTGGCGTTATGGGTGGCGGTGAAGTCCACGCCCACGGTGACCATCGGATCGCCATGGCCTTTAGCGTTGCCTCGCTGCGCGCTACAGCGCCTATCCGCATCCATGATTGCGCAAACGTCGCCACGTCCTTCCCTAACTTTCTAGCCTTGGCCACCCAGGTTGGGATGCAGGTTGGCGAGGAGGGTAAGTGATGGATGCTGCGCCAATCATCACAATCGACGGGCCTAGCGGTTCAGGCAAGGGCACGATTGCCTGTTTAGTTGCACAGAAATTGGGCTGGAATCTGCTGGATTCCGGTGCCCTCTATCGCTTGTTGGCTTTCTCTGCGCGCAATCACGGGGTTGATATCACCAACGAAGCATCTGTGACCATGTTGGCGGCGCACCTCGATGTGCAGTTTATTGCCAGCGCGGACGGCAAGGGCCAGCGCATCATCCTTGAAGGCGAGGAGGTTACCGATGCGATTCGCAATGAACAGGTGGGTGCCGGCGCCTCACAAGTAGCCGCCTTGCCTGCGGTACGTGAGGCTTTGCTGCAGCGTCAGCGGGCATTTCAGGAGTTTCCTGGCCTGGTTGCTGATGGGCGTGACATGGGCACTGTGGTGTTTCCCGATGCGCCGCTGAAGATATTTCTGACCGCCAGCGCCGAGGAGCGGGCTCGCCGACGTTACTTGCAGTTGAAGGCTAAAGGCGATGATGTTAATCTTGCGAGTCTACTTGATGAGATTCGCGAGCGCGACGAACGCGATACCCAGCGTACGGTCGCTCCGCTGAAGCCGGCAGACGATGCAATCCAGCTGGATTCCACCGAACTGTCCATCGAGCAGGTGTTTGAACGAATTCTCAGTGAGGTCGCCATTCGCGATCTCGCTGGTTAACAGAGCTACGGCATAAGCCGCCAGTTCGCCAGGGAGGCATGCAAGAGACCAGTCCTAGTCTTGCAAGCCTCTTTTTATATGAACGTACCCACATTGTCTGGAGTGTGGTTTGGGCAGATTCACTGCCCTGAATCAACAGGAATCAACATGAGCGAAAGCTTCGCGGAACTTTTTGAAGAAAGCCTAAAAACCCTCGACATGCAACCGGGCGCCATCATTACCGGTATCGTAGTCGACATCGACGGTGACTGGGTCACTGTTCATGCCGGTCTTAAGTCAGAGGGCGTCATTCCACTCGAGCAGTTCTTCAACGAACAAGGCGAGTTGACCATCAAGGTCGGTGACGAAGTCCACGTTGCGCTGGACGCGGTTGAAGATGGCTTCGGTGAAACCAAGCTGTCCCGCGAAAAAGCCAAGCGCGCTGAGTGCTGGATTGTTCTGGAAGCAGCTTTCGCCGCTGAAGAAGTGGTTACGGGCGTTATCAACGGTAAGGTTAAAGGCGGCTTCACAGTCGACGTTAACGGCATCCGTGCGTTCCTGCCAGGTTCTTTGGTCGATGTTCGTCCAGTGCGTGATACCACTCACCTGGAAGGCAAAGAGCTCGAGTTCAAGGTCATCAAGCTGGACCAGAAGCGCAACAACGTTGTTGTTTCTCGTCGTAGCGTCCTCGAAGCTGAGAACAGTGCTGAGCGTGAAGCTCTGCTCGAATCTCTGCAGGAAGGCCAGCAAGTTAAAGGTATCGTCAAAAACCTCACCGACTACGGCGCGTTCGTGGATCTGGGCGGTGTCGACGGCCTGCTGCACATCACCGACATGGCTTGGAAGCGCATCAAGCATCCTTCCGAGATCGTCAACGTTGGTGACGAAATCGACGTTAAGGTTCTGAAATACGATCGCGAACGTAACCGCGTTTCGTTGGGCCTGAAGCAGCTGGGCGAAGACCCATGGGTTGCTATCAAAGCACGTTACCCAGAAAGCACCCGCGTTGTTGCACGCGTAACCAACCTGACCGACTACGGCTGCTTCGCAGAGCTGGAAGAAGGCGTGGAAGGCCTGGTGCACGTATCCGAAATGGATTGGACCAACAAAAACATCCACCCATCTAAAGTCGTTCAGGTTGGCGATGAAGTGGAAGTTATGGTTCTGGATATCGACGAAGAGCGTCGTCGTATCTCCCTGGGTATCAAGCAGTGCAAAACTAACCCATGGGAAGATTTCTCGGGTCAGTTCAACAAGGGCGACAAGATCTCCGGCACCATCAAGTCGATCACCGATTTCGGTATCTTCATTGGTCTGGACGGCGGCATCGACGGCCTGGTTCACCTGTCAGACATCTCTTGGAACGAAGTTGGCGAAGAAGCCGTACGTCGCTTCAAGAAGGGCGACGAGCTCGAAACCGTCATCCTGTCTGTTGATCCAGAGCGCGAGCGCATCTCCCTGGGCATCAAGCAACTGGAAGAAGATCCGTTCTCCGACTACGTTGCAGTTAACGATAAAGGCACAATCGTGACCGGTACCGTTAAAGAAGTTGATGCTAAGGGCGCTGTAATCACCCTGGCTGACGGCATCGAAGCTACTCTGAAAGCATCTGAAATCAGCCGTGACCGCGTTGAAGACGCGCGCAACGTTCTGAAAGAAGGCGAAGAAGTAGAAGCCAAGATCATCAGCGTTGATCGTAAGAGCCGCGTAATCAGCTTGTCGATCAAGTCGAAAGACGTTGAAGACGAAAAAGAAGCTATCAAAGAAATGCGCACTAAGCAGGACGAAGCTGCTCCTGCTGGTCCGACCACCATTGGTGATCTGATCCGCGCACAAATGGAAAACCAGAACTAAGTTCAGGTAAACCATAGAAAAAGGGAGCCTTCGGGCTCCCTTTTTTTGTGGGCGAAATTTGACCCGCACTACGCTGGGTGGACACCACTTTCTTTATCCGCCATCGATGTCGCGGCAATTACGTTATTGCTAAAAAATGGCCGCCAACACCACGCTTCCGTAGGGTGGATGCCGCTTTACCCATCCACCATTCCTGTCGGCGAATCTCTCAATAACTGGCTCTCTCCATGCATCTTCCGCCCCCCCTTTGGGTCATATCTACCACCTCTGCCATTTGTTTATCCAAGGCCCAACCGCGCACACTGAAGCACACGAGTCCAATGGCGTGCGCCAAGATACAACCGTCGCGGAGGCTAAATTGCTGGCGTAATAGACGTTATGAACAGAATCAACATCATAGAAGCATTTGCAGAGGCTGTTCAAAAGCTTGGTAGCATGCTAAAACCTTTGTATCGAGTGATCTAGCCGCTTGAAAACGAAGGGAAAATTATGACCAAGTCGGAATTGATCGAAAGGATCGTGACCCATCAAGGCCAACTCTCATCCAAGGATGTCGAGCTGGCAATTAAAACAATGCTTGAACAAATGTCGAGCGCCTTGTCGTCAGGCGATCGTATTGAGATCCGTGGCTTTGGCAGCTTCTCGCTGCACTTCCGCGCACCGCGAGTAGGGCGTAACCCGAAAACAGGTCAATCAGTCAGCCTCGACGGTAAATTTGTCCCGCACTTCAAGCCAGGCAAAGAGTTGCGTGACCGGGTTAATGAAGACGAGTAGATGTTTTCCTGTTTTAAGAGCGAAATAGCTTAATCAATCAAAGATTTAGCGGTGCTTTGTAGTGGCACGGTGCTTGCCTAAAACGTTAAACTGCGCACGTTTTTTGTCTTTGGATGGGCCGTGGTCCGTGCCCGGTATCCATCGTCAATGAAATTCACCAAAGTCATGGAATAAATGGAATTTGTGGCATGAATTTGCGTCTAACTTTGTTGGATCGCCTTTTGCCACTGACGTCGTTGTAATCAGTGAGCACGGCATAACCCTTGTTGAGTGCAGCGGGTACCGGACCTGCGTACTCGAGATTATCAATGACAAAAATTGGAGCTTGTGTGAATCAAAGAAATATTGCAGAGCAGCCTCGTGCATCCGATGAAATCGATCTGGTTGAGCTGGTTAAACAGCTTTGGTTTCAAAAATGGATAATAGTTGGCTGCACAATACTGATCACCGCTCTTGCCGCTGCGTACGCATTCCTTAGCACGCCTACCTATGAAGCTTCCGCAGGCGTAATGCCGCCCCGGCTCAGTGATATCTCGGGCTATAACCTTGGTCGTAGCGAAGCGAAGCTGAAAGAGTTTACTGTTGAAGACGTTTATGATGTCTTCAAACGCAATTTATTGTCAGGCTCACTAAAGCGCCAGTTTTTCGACGAGATTTATTTGCCAAGCTTACCATCTGAACAGTCAGGCGCTGGGAAAGATACATTATGGGCGCGTTTTAACTCAGGTCTGACTATTAAGGCGCCCGATGAAAAGAATAATCCAGATTATTACGTGATTGCAGTTGTAGGCAAAAACCCCAATGTAGTAGCTCAGTGGACAAATCGCTATGTGAAAATGGCCGCAGCCAAGTCGGCGGAGGTTATGAAGGGCAATCTGCTGACGGAGATAGCTACCAAGGCCCAATCACTCTCTCGGCAGGTTGATGCCCTACGATTGACCGCTGAAAAAAGGCGTACTGATCGAATTGCTCGTCTTCAAGAGGCTCTGATAGTAGCCGATTCTGTAGGCTATCAGTCACCCCAAGTTACCCCTGGGAAGACCTCGTCAGACGGTGATTTTGCCGAATTTATGGATGGCAACTTGATGTATATGCGCGGCGCAAAAGCTGTTAAGGCAGAGCTTGCAGTGCTTGAAAAGCGCACTAATGATGACCCGTTTATTGTTGATTTACGTAGC
Organism: Pseudomonas sp. EL_65y_Pfl2_R95; assembly: GCF_963971045.1. Lineage (NCBI taxonomy): Bacteria > Pseudomonadati > Pseudomonadota > Gammaproteobacteria > Pseudomonadales > Pseudomonadaceae > Pseudomonas > Pseudomonas sp. EL_65y_Pfl2_R95. Next base: position 94,553 of record NZ_CAXAOV010000003.1, read on the forward strand.
ATCGAAAACGAAATGGATTTCTTACAGAAGATCGATGTGAGGCCGGATAACGTTGCGGTGTATACGCTTGACAGTCCAGCTCAAGTACCAGACACACCAATAAAACCAAAAAAAGCTTTAATTTTGGTTATAGGCTTGGTTTTTGGGGGCATGTTGGGTGTATTTGCCGCACTTGTCTGTATTATGTTTACAAAGCGTCGCGTCCAAGTTATTTAACATGGTTTGTGAGAATTAACATCGCCGCTACTTTTTTTAAGTATGTTGCGTAAGTCGCAACCAAGAACCGCAGGTTACTCGTCGGGTAACCTTACAAGTTATCAATTAAATTCAAAGTATCGAGAGCAGGACATATATGAAAATCCTCGTCACCGGCGGTGCCGGCTTTATTGGCTCTGCAGTCATCCGCCATATCATTGGCAACACTAATGATTCGGTTGTCAATCTTGATAAACTTACCTATGCCGGAAACCTCGAGTCACTGGACGAGGTCAGCGGCAGCGAGCGTTATGCCTTTGCGCAGGTGGACATCTGCAACCGTTCCGAAGTTGATCGTGTGTTTCGCGAGCATCAGCCCCATGCGGTTATGCATCTAGCTGCGGAAAGCCATGTCGATCGCTCCATCGACGGGCCCGCGGCCTTTATAGAAACCAATATCGTCGGCACCTACCATTTACTGGAAGCTGCTCGCCAGTACTGGCAAGGTTTGGACGATGCTCGAAAAATTGCCTTTCGTTTCCATCACATTTCAACTGACGAGGTCTATGGCGACCTTGATGACCCCGCTGAGTTGTTTCTTGAAACCACCTCTTACGCTCCCAGCTCACCGTATTCAGCCAGTAAAGCTAGCTCAGATCATTTAGTCAGGGCTTGGAGCCGCACTTACGGGTTACCTACATTAATTACCAACTGTTCGAACAACTATGGCCCATATCACTTCCCGGAAAAGCTCATTCCGCTGATCATTCTCAATGCACTGGAAGGCAAGCCATTACCTGTTTACGGTAAAGGCGACCAGATTCGAGACTGGCTGTATGTGACGGACCATGCCCGTGCGTTATACAAGGTAGTTACCGAAGGCAAGCTCGGCGAAACCTATAACATCGGCGGCCACAACGAGATGCAGAATATCGAAGTTGTGCATGCGCTTTGCACTTTGCTTGACGAGTTGCGACCTGAATCGCCACATTGCCCCCACGCCAGCTTGATCACCCACGTCCAAGACCGCCCTGGTCATGACCTCCGTTACGCCATTGACGCGAGCAAAATCGAACGTGAACTTAACTGGACGCCGATTGAAACGTTTGAGTCAGGGATTCGTAAGACAGTTGAATGGTACCTGAGCCATTCCGACTGGGTCGAGCACGTAAGAAGTGGTGCCTATCAGCAGTGGCTGGACAAAAATTACTCAGCACGCAACGTTACGCCATGAAAATTCTTCTGCTGGGCAAAGACGGTCAAGTCGGCTGGGAGCTCCAACGTGCGTTGGCGCCCTTAGGCGAGGTGATAGCGCTTGATCGCCAGGGTGAAAATGGCCTGTGTGGTGATCTGGCTGATCTCGACGGCTTGCGTACAACCATCCGCCGCTTGCAGCCGGACGTTATCGTAAACGCCGCCGCCTATACAGCGGTAGACAAGGCTGAAGATGAGCCGGAGTTAGCGTGTTTGATTAATGCGCTGGCACCGCAAGTAATGGCCGAAGAGATGCATGCTCTCAATGGTTGGCTGGTGCATTACTCAACCGATTACGTATTTGATGGCAGTGGTACTCTACCGTGGTCCGAGATGGATCGGACGGCCCCGCTCAACCAGTACGGGCAGAGCAAGTTTCAAGGTGAAGAGGCTATTCAGCAAAGTGGTTGTCAGCATTTGATATTCCGCACGAGCTGGGTCTACGCTGCGCGTGGTAACAACTTTGCCAAGACTATGTTGCGCCTGGCCGCTGAACGTGAACAGCTGAATGTTATTGACGACCAAGTTGGCGCCCCAACAGGGGCTGATTTACTCGCCGATGTAACTGCTCATACGCTAAGGCTGGCTGTGGCAAAGCCACAGCTAAGTGGGCTTTATCATCTTGCAGCTGCTGGTGAAACTTCATGGTGCGGTTATGCCCGTTATGTAATCGAACTGACGCGTGGAATGGGCGCAGCACTTGCTGTGCAGAATATCGAGCCGATACCAACGACGGCTTATCCTACTCCGGCTCAACGGCCGCTTAATTCAAGACTAGATACCCGCAAGGTAAGCCAAAGCTTTGCCCTGCATTTACCGAGCTGGCAGAGCGGTGTATCGCGTATGCTCAAGGAGATTTAACCCATGCCCATCACCAATCGTAAAGGCATCATCCTTGCCGGCGGCTCGGGTAGTCGCTTGCATCCCATAACTCTCGGCGTATCCAAGCAGTTGCTGCCGATTTATGACAAACCGATGATCTATTACCCGCTTTCGGTATTGATGCTGACCGGCATCCGTGAAGTGCTTATTATCTCGACACCAGAAGATCTGCCAAACTTTCGCAAGTTACTGGGCGATGGAAGTCAGTTTGGTATCAAGCTTAGCTATGCCGAACAGCCATCTCCTGACGGCTTGGCTCAGGCCTTTATTATTGGCGAAGACTTTATTGGTGATGACAACTGCTGCTTAATCCTCGGTGATAACATTTTCTACGGGCAAAACTTCTCTGCCAATCTTCATGCTGCTACCGCGCGCAGTGAAGGCGCAACTGTGTTCGGCTATCATGTAGCTGACCCAGAGCGTTTTGGTGTAGTTGAGTTCGATGCTAATGGCCGCGCCATAAGCATTGAAGAAAAGCCCTCCCTTCCGAAGTCTAGCTATGCTGTAACCGGCCTGTATTTCTACGACAACCGCGTAGTTGAAATAGCCAAGGGCATTAAACCTTCCGAGCGTGGCGAGCTAGAAATCACCGACGTAAATCGCGTCTACCTTGAAGATAAAAGCCTAAATGTAGAAATGCTTGGCCGTGGCTTCGCGTGGTTAGATACCGGCACCCACGACTCGCTGCTTGAGGCCAGTCATTTTGTGCACACCATCGAACAGCGCCAAGGTCTTAAAGTTGCGTGCTTGGAAGAGATCGCCTTTCACAATGGATGGCTAACTCGCGATCAAGTAATGCTGCAAGCCGAGCGCTTAAAGAAGACTGGCTATGGTCAATACCTGCTCAAGCTGTTAGAGGATGCGCAGTAATGAAGCTGACCCAAACAACTCTACCCGATGTAGTGATCATTGAGCCTAGCGTGTTTGAAGATGATCGCGGCTGGTTTATGGAAAGTTTTAATGAGCAACGCTTCCATGCCGAGTTGATTAAGTTAGGCCTACAGCCCCCACGACCCTTTGTGCAGGACAATCATTCTTGTTCAAAAAAAGGGGTGTTGCGTGGGCTACACTACCAATTGCCACCTCATGCGCAGGGTAAATTAGTACGTGTTACTCAAGGCGTAGCCTTTGATGTAGCGGTGGATATTCGCCAAGGCTCGCCAACCATTGGTCAATGGGTCGGTGTTGAGTTAACTAGCGAAAATCACAAAATGCTTTGGATCCCTGAAGGCTTTGCGCATGGATTTCTTGCGCTAGCGGACAATACGCATTTTCTATACAAAACTACTAACTACTATGCTAAAGACTGTGAAGCCGCGCTTCGTTGGAATGATCCGCAGTTAGCTATCCAATGGCCAAACGTTGAATGCTTGATCGTTAATCAAAAGGATCAGCAAGCTCCGTTATTCTCCGTGTCGTCGGAGACAGTTAAGTGAGTTTAATAAAGTTAATTGAATTTAAACTGTTAGGTGACGATCGTGGTCATTTAACAGTTTTGGAGGGACATAAAAATATCCCTTTTAATATCAAACGAGTTTACTACTTAACCGAAACACAGGCAGGCGTGCCGCGTGGTTTTCACGCACATAAAGAGCTTGAGCAAGTCGCGGTCTGTGTATCTGGTAAGTGCCGTATGATTTTGGATAATGGTAGGCACAAAGAAGAAATCTGGCTCGATTCGGTAAGTAAAGCAATTCGTATAGAAAAAATGGTTTGGCACGAAATGCATGATTTCAGTTCCGACTGCGTACTACTGGTTTTAGCCAATGAGTATTACGATGAAGCGGATTATATCCGCAGTTATTCAGATTTTATCGAGCAGGTGAGGAATGCCTAACATTCATTCGCTCGCCGATGCAAGTAACGCCAGCATCGGCGCGGGTACGCGAGTATGGCAATACAGTGTCATTCTTGCGGGTGCTAAGATCGGTACAAATTGTAATCTTTGCGCGCACACTTTAGTCGAGGGTGACGTTGTTATAGGTAATAATGTTACGGTGAAATCCGGTGTGTTTCTTTGGGATGGAACCCGTATTGAAGATGATGTTTTTATTGGCCCCAACGCCACTTTTACCAATGACCTAATGCCACGTTCGAAGGTGTATCCAGATGCCTTTAGCGGTATTGTTGTTCAGCAGGGCGCTAGTATTGGTGCTAATGCAACCTTGTTGCCAGGTATAAATATTGGTCGCTACGCTATGGTAGGTGCCGGTGCGGTTGTTACCAAAGATGTTCCCGCGCGCGCTGTGGTAGTCGGTAATCCAGCTAAAATCATCAGGTATATAGAGCAATGATTAGTTTTCTCGACCTTAAGGCTATTAACTCCGGTGTTCGCGAAGAACTCATTGAAGCCTGTACGCGGGTGATCGACTCCGGTTGGTACATCGCCGGTAAAGAGCTGTCCAACTTCGAGAGCGCTTTTTCTCGCTACTGCGGTAGCAAGCATTGTATCGGCGTGGCGAATGGTCTTGACGCCTTGACTCTTACCCTTCGTGCTTGGAAGGAGTTGGGTAAGCTTAAGGAGGGCGATGAAGTCATAGTTCCCGCTAACACCTATATCGCTAGCATTCTGGCCATCACTGAAAACCGGTTGGTACCAGTGTTGGTGGAGCCGGACCCGAGCACATTCAATATCTCCCCTGCTGGTATCCGTGCTGCCGTCACAGATAAAACCCGTGCTATTTTGCCTGTGCATCTCTATGGTCGTCTAGCCGATATGCCCGCGATTATGAAAATTGCTGAGCAACATAATTTATTGGTCCTAGAAGACTCGGCTCAAGCGCATGGTGCGAGTTTCGATGGCCGTAAAGCCGGTAGCTGGGGTGATGCATCGGGTTTTAGCTTTTATCCGGGTAAGAACCTAGGTGCCTTGGGTGATGCCGGGGCCATTACAACTAATGACGATCAGTTAGCTGAAACTTTACGCGCGCTACGAAATTACGGATCTCATGAGAAATACAAAAATCTTCACCAAGGCGTAAACAGCCGTCTCGATGAAATCCAAGCCGCGATGCTGAACGTAAAGCTCAAGCATCTAGATGAACAAACAGCCCAGCGCCGGCAGATCGCGCAAATATACCAAGAAGGAATTAACCATTCGGCTATAACTTTACCGCTGGGGCCGGAGGTGTCTGCGCTGACACTACAGAGCCACGCTTGGCACCTGTTTGTTGTCCGTTGTGAACAACGTGATGCACTGCAAAAACATCTAGCAGCAATGGGCGTACAAACGCTGATCCACTATCCGATACCGCCACACCAGCAACAGGCTTACTCGCAATGGAACGACCTTTGCTTCCCGTTAACCGAGTGTATTCATCATCAGGTATTGAGCTTGCCGATTAGCCCGATCATGATCGCCGTAGATGCGAAACGTGTTGTTGACGCCTGTAATAGTTTTAAACAAGCATGACTCTGATTAAAACTAGCCTGCTTAATGGCATCGCTGTTGTCATTAAAATGCTAACACTGCTGGGTGTTAATAAAATATTAGCATTGTATGTTGGGCCATCCGGATATGCTGCGATAGGCCAATTACAAAATGCGCTAACAATGATTACCTCGCTTTCTAGTGGAGCAGTAAATACTGGTGTAATAAAGTATACAGCAGAGTACGTCGATCAGCCTTTAAAGCTTCACTCGTTGTGGAAAACGTCTATAATACTCGCTATTGTGTGTTCATTAATAATTGGGATCGTTGTTGCATTATTGAGTTCCGATTTGTCTTTGTATTTTTTTAAGACAACAGAATTTACAAGTGTTTTTCAATGGGTTTCCGTCTCGTTAATATTCTTTACCGTGAATTTATTTCTCCTTTCTGTCATAAATGGGCGGAAAGATATTTACACCTTGGTATGGGCTAATATTTTAGGCAGTATATTATCTTTAATTGTTATCACTGTACTTACGGCGTATTGGGGTTTGTATGGAGCGCTAATATCCTTGGTTGTTTATCAAGCTGTCGCATTCGTGTCTACAGTTTTAATTTGCTTCAACACAAAGTGGTTTAAGGTTAAATATTTTTTTGGAAAATTTGATAAAAAAATTGCGTTTAATCTTAGCAAATATGCTGCTATGGCGTTGACAACTGCTGCGTGCGTACCCTTATCACAAATATTGATTCGTAACCATCTGGTTAGCTCATATGGGGCGGACTTTGCTGGGTATTGGGAGGCAATGTGGCGGTTAAGTAGCGCTTATCTTTTATTTGTCACGACGACGCTGGGTGTTTATTACCTCCCTAGACTATCAGAAATTACTTGTGCAAATGAAATGATCTCCGAAATTTTAAATGGCTATAAAATTTTATTACCCTTAGCTTTCATTTGTAGTGTTATTGTTTTTTTAGCACGCGATATAATTATTAATATTCTTTTTAGTTCAGAGTTTACGCCAATGAGAGAGCTATTTGCCTTTCAACTTTTTGGTGATGTTATGAAAATTGGAAGCTGGATATTAGCTTATGTTATGCTTGGAAAATCGATGTTCAGATTATATATCTCGACTGAGATAATTTTTTCAATTAGCTTTTATTTTCTGGTACTACTGTTTACGCATTTGCATGGTTTTGAAGGGGTTGTAGAAGGATATGCCGTCAATTATGTGTTGTATTGGGTAGTGATCGGTTTATGCGTTTGGCGCAACCTCAAAATAATTAATTACGCGAGTGAGGAAGTCAAGCCGTGAATATATTAATACCTGTGCTCTCGTTTTCTAGTGCAGGTGGTATGCGTGTGCTTTCAAAGCTTGCGAATCAATTTGTAGCGGAAGGGCACGTGGTTGAGTTTCTAGTGCCTCGTCATGTTAATGATCCGTACTATCCAACAGTAGCTTCTATTATTAAGTTTAATAATCCTTTAAATAATATTCCCGTGCTTTCAGGTTTATACAATTTGATCTTGATGTTAGTATTTATAATTATCAATAGAAAAAAGTACGATATTTTCTTGGCAAATTATAATTTAACCTCTTTCCCAGTGGTTTTAGGAAGCATAGGCACAAAAAAAGGATTTTACTATATCCAAGCTTATGAGCCAGAGTTTTACAGCAAAAAAACTGTTGTCGGCTTGTTAAGCTTTTATATAGCGAAGATGTCCTACCACTTGCCTCTCTGCAGAGTTGTAAATTCTCCTATATATAAGCATTATAAAAATCTCAAATCCTCGTACGTGGTTGAGCCTGGAATTGATCGTGAGCTTTTTTTTAGAAATTCAAACGGTCAACAAAATAAAACTGATATAGATAGGCCTGAGATCAATATAGGCTGTATAGGTCGAAACATTCCTTGGAAAGGAACGAAGGAAATTGTTCAAGCTGTACAGATTGCGAGGTCTAGGACTGGTGCTAATTTAGTATTAAATATCGCTTTTCAAATTCCTGATTCTGTGGATGTTACTCGATATCAATTTATTAGGCATACAACTCCACATGGCGATTTAAATTTATCGTTGTTTTATAAAAAAATGGATTTATTTATTGCTACTGGACTTATGCAAGATGGGGCCTTTCATTATCCTTGTATGGAGGCATTAGCTTCGGGGTGCATAGTAATATCAAATTACGCACCGGCAAGTTATTCAAATGCTATATTTTTGACAAAAGTCAATGTTGATAAATTAGTTGATAATATTGTTGTATTTTTGGGAATGAAAAACGCAAGTTTAAAAAAAATTAGTGATCAAGCTGATAAAGATATGGACAGTTATACGTGGTCTAACATTGCACAAAAAATGTTAGATGTATTTAAGATAAATGGTTGATATTGAATATGAAAGTTTCGGTAGCGGCGGTAGTGGTACTTTATTATCCTGAGTTGGATGTTCTCAGACGCTTGCTGTGCAGTATTGTAGGGCAAGTTGAACACGTTTTCGTAATTGATAATACCCCGGGTGGAACTGCTGATTCTTACCTAAATATTATGGGCGATCAATCTATAACTTATCAACCTTTACATGATAACTATGGTATCGCACATGCTCATAATGCGGGAGTAACTCTTGCTAGGCGTTCAGAAAAAACTCATGTGCTAATTTTAGACCAAGATAGTGAATTAGCACCTAACACTGTTAAAACTCTAATAGACGAAAGTTTAAAGCTTATACAAATGGGTAAAAAAGTAGGAGCGATCGGCCCTGTATTTATAGACGAAAAAACAAATGAAGCAGCACCAGCGATTAAATCGACTTTTTTTGGTGGAAAGAGATCCTCAGTTAATTTGGATTCAATTGAGCCTGTTTTGGCTAGTTATATCATATCTTCCGGCTCGCTAATAAGTATAGACGTCCTTGATCACGTCGGCGGTATGTCAGATGAGCTTTTTATAGATTGGGTTGATATCGAATGGTGTGAAAGAGCCGCAGGCTTGGGCTATGCATCGTACTTAACCCCATTGGTTTCTATGCGGCATAGTATTGGTGATGAGTTTGTAAATTTTTTGGGTAGAAAAATTAATTTGCACAGTGATTTCCGTAATTATTTTATTGTTAGAAATGCTGTGTATTTAGCTTTATGGGGAAAGGTTAGTTTATCTACCAGGTTTCAGTTAGCCAGAAAGGTACCTATATATATATTTGTATATTCTCTATTTTCAAAAAGGAAATTTTATTCCCTAAAACTCCTAGTTCTTGCTTGCTATGATGGGCTTGTAAAGAAAATGTTTAAGGGTCGGTTTTAATGCTCTATGTGCTTGTTTTTTTTATGACATTGTTGCCGGCAATGTTTTCAGTGATATTCATAGATAGGAGGTCAAGAGTTCTGATATGTGCATTTTTCTGTTTTTTAATAGTCTATTTGATTTTTTTTACAGGATTAAAGTCTCCAGACGTAGCGCCTGACTATTACAATTATTCTGATTGGTTACATAGTTTCGTAGACAGCCCGCAGCTTAAATTTGTGGATTTAAAAGATCCGGGTTTTTTGCTTCCATATAGTTTCATAAACTGGATCGGATTCGAAGACTATGTTTTTTTCTGCCTAGTCGCTTCGGTATCGTTATTGGCGAAGGCTCGTTTCTCTTCTCTGGTTTATGGAGGCCAATACTCCTTTTTCATTTTTTTTCTAATTCTTTCGCGCTTTTATATCGTGCACGATTTAGTACAAATCAGAGTCGGAGCTGCAATTGCGATTGCATCGTGCGCCATCATGTTCTTAAACAATGGGAGTAAGCGAAAAGGCTATCTCTTGTTCCTTATTAGTTTAAGTATCCATCTTTCAGTAATAATTTTGTTTCCAATTTATTTATTCTATGCTTTTTTTTCTAAATATATAAGTAAGATTTTTTTATTAATACTTATTTTTTCTTCTTTTATGTTTCCATACTTTGCCCAGTACGCATTAAGTATTCTTTCGGGCATGTCACGTGTAGCTCCTTACATTAACGGTGAGTACCAAACGTCAGCAGTTTCACTTTTTTCATTTTATTTCATGGTCCGGCTACTTACATTTTTATCTATAGTTATTCTGCTTTATGAACGGCTTGCTCAAACAGAGCGCTTTTTAATATTTATGTCTATCTGTGGCGTTGCCATTCAAGCTTTCTTTTCATGGAATGATGCATTTTCTTTACGCTTTTCTGAACTATTTGGTCTATTTGATATGGCTTCGTTTTGTATTATTTTTAGGTTCATCGATCAGAACAGCAGAGCTTGTTACGCCTTATTATTAGTTATTGTTGCGGCTATATTCTATATCTCATCGCTGCGTCTTGTTGGCGTATATTCGTCATTAATATTTTAATTGTGTTTTATCATGCGGATGTCTATTTGTGAAGCCTAGAGTTCTTGTATTACTTGCTGCGTACAATGGGATGCGTTGGATAGCATCACAGGTGGATTCTATTTTGAATCAGCGTGGTGTTCAGGTAACGATTCTTTTAAGTGTAGACAAGTCTTCAGATGGCACTGAGCGCTGGGCAACTGAACTCGCACTTAATAATCCAAGAGTTATTTGTCTTGATCATGGATTCGTATTTGGAGGGGCATCAGCTAACTTTTTTAGATTAATTAAAGAAGCAGATTTGAATGGTTATGATTATTACTCATTTTCTGATCAAGATGATCTGTGGAATCCTGATAAGTTAGTCACTGCAATTGCAGAGATCCAACTTAATGCGGCTGACGCATATTCAAGTAATGTCACCGCTTTCTGGGACTCTGGATGCACTAAAGAGATAATTAAGTCTCAGCCACAGGTTGAGTTTGATTATCTTTTCGAGGCGGCTGGGCCCGGTTGCACGTACGTATTTACCAATAAGTTTTTTAAATTTATTCATTTGCATGTGTTAAACCATTCTATCGAACTTCAGACTATTACTTTGCACGACTGGTATTGCTATGCCTTATGTCGCGCCAATGGTTACACTTGGTTTATACACAATATTTCATCAATGCTCTACCGACAGCACGAGAGTAACCAAGTTGGAGTGAACAGCGGTTTTGATGCTTTTAAAAATCGAACTGTTATATTTTTAGATGGTTGGTTGCTGAATCAATCAGTCGCGATATCCGATATTGTTGGTATGAGCTCGAGTGCATTTGTTAGAAGTTGGGCCCCTCTCCAAAGAGCGGATCTAATCCGTTTGGCCTTCTCTGGTTGGAAATGTCGGCGGCGTCTTCGCGATAAAGTTGTGTTCAGTTTATTCTGTATAATGCTTTCCCTGTACGGACTAAGGTAGAGCACATTTATTCTTAGCCTCAAATGACCTCTTCATCAATTTTTCAAAGCGTGTGGTTCTAATAATTGAATAGTACAAGTGTTCTGATAACTGGAGCAGGCGGTTTCTTAGGCACTCACCTCGTTAAGCACTTGCAGCGGAATGATATTTTTGATCTTCATCAGGTTGTAAGGCGTGGAGCTGCTAATTTTTCTAATACAATTGTCTGCGAGGATCTGAGAGTTGGCTTTGAGTGGCCTTTAGATCATGTGGATGTTGTTATTCACTTAGCGGGGTTGGCTCATAAGCAAAAATCCGCCTCTAAGGATGACCTTGAGGACTTCCGCAGTATTAATACGTTTGCGACAATTAATCTAGCAAAACAAGCTGCATTATCTGGGGTCCGAAGATTTATTTTTCTTAGCTCTATTGGGGTCTATGGAGATGCTACTTCAGCTCCATTAACCTCTCATGTCAGGGCATGCCCAATTGAGCCTTACGCTGTATCAAAGTATGAGGCTGAGTTATTACTTCTTGAGCTGTCAAAAGAGACAGGAATGGAGGTTGTGATAATACGGCCCCCGCTAATATATGGGCCGCACGCCCCAGGAAATTTTCGAAAACTAGTTAAATTAAGCTGTCTTGGCCTGCCGCTGCCCTTTAGTTGTGTCATTAATCGGCGATCGTTTATAGGTGTGGATAATCTTTGCTCCCTTATAGAAGTGTGTATTTTTCATCTTAGGGCTACTCAAAAACCTATCTTGCCCGCAGATCGCGAGGTCGTTAGCACGGTTGATTTAATAAGGTGCATTTCTGATGCGTCCAAAGTTAAGGCTCGTCTGATACCGGTACCGGTTGGAATTTTAAAATTGCTATTTTTCTTAGTAGGTAAGCGTGCTATGTACCAAAAATTATTTGGTGACTTGGAAATATATACGCAAGAGGCATATGATCTTCTCGACTGGGCTCCATGTAAAACTTTTGTTGCAGGTATTCATGATGCTATTTTATATTCGGAGTCGGTAGAATGATCTATTTATTTTTTTTGTTAATAGTTGGTGTCTCATTTTCCCTTACTTTTTGGTTGAGGCGGTATGCTCTTTTTAAAAATATCATGGACGTTCCGAACTATCGAAGCTCTCATGTAATTCCTACGCCAAGAGGTGGTGGGGTCGCTATGGTACTTTCGTTTTTAGTTGCGCTCCCTACGTTGTTTTTTAATAATATTATTTCAGATACTATTTTTTATTCATTGTTTTTTGGGTCCGTTTTAATTGCATTAATTGGCTTTATTGATGATCATGGTCATATTGCTGCGCGTTGGCGGCTGCTTGGGCATCTAGTAGCTTCCGTATGGGCGATATTATGGCTAGGCGGCATGCCGCCTATGTCCATTGGTGGGTTTATAGTTAGCAGCGATTTTATCCTTACTGGCCTAGCTATCTTGTATTTAGTATGGATGCTGAATTTATATAATTTTATGGATGGTATCGATGGGCTTGCTAGCTCGGAAGCGGTTGCCGTTTGCGTTGGTGGCGCTGTTATATATTGGTGTTTAGGCGATTTATCTTATGCTTATTTACCGCTTGCGTTGGCCGCGGCTGTAGTCGGCTTTTTGTTATGGAATTTTCCGCCTGCCAAGATATTTATGGGTGATGCGGGTAGTGGTTTCTTAGGGATCACATTAGGTATTTTATCCATTCAAGCTGCTTGGGTAGCTCCTCAATTGCTCTGGAGTTGGTTGATCCTGCTTGGTGTGTTCATAGTCGATGCAACCTTTACCCTTTTAAGAAGGCTACTACGCGGTGATAAGGTCTACGAGGCCCATCGTAGCCACGGCTACCAGTACGCTTCTCGTCACTATAAAAAGCACCTACCCGTGACGCTGGGGGTCACCTTAATCAATATAATTTGGTTATTTCCCTTAGCACTTTTGGTCGCTTTAGATTTTCTCGATGGTTTTTGGGGGTTGGTGATAGCCTATGTCCCCGTACTTTTCTTGGCGATAAAATTCAACTCAGGCGCTAGTGAGCCTCAGGTTTCATAAGGCTGTATAATCTTCGGCTATGATTACTTTCATAAGATTATGTTGCTAGGGGTTGCTTCGAAATTATGGATATGCTTCGCATCTGGCTATTAAAGCTCCCTAGGCGCTACAAGCGATTGTTGCAGGTTGGTGTTGATACCGTCTTAGTCTGGTGTTCTCTGTGGCTAGCTTTTGCTGTGCGACTGGGTTTGGAGCATCCGGTCAATCCAATCGGTGAGCATCTTTGGCTGTTTTTGGCTGCTCCGCTTGTCGCTATTCCTATCTTTATGAGGATAGGTATGTACCGCGCGGTAATGCGTTATTTTGGCAATGATGCGCTGATCACTATCTTCAAAGCGATCAGTATTTCCTCGTTATTACTAGCATTAGCTGTCTACTGGTACCAGTCATCTCCCGTCGTTGTTCCGCGTTCAGTGGTCTTCAATTACTGGTGGCTGAGTCTGGTTATGATTGGCGGCTTGCGCTTAGTGATGCGCCAGTATTTTATGGGTGACTGGTACGTTGCCTCTCAGCAGGTGCCTTTTTTCAATAAGCATGAAAATCTTCCAAAAGTGGCTGTCTATGGTGCCGGTGCTGCCGGCAACCAGTTGGTTGCCGCGCTACGTATGGGCCGGGTGATGCGGCCTGTTGCCTTTATTGATGATGACAGCGATATCGCCACCCGGGTGATTGCTGGAATTAAGGTCTATAAACCTAAACACATCCAACAAATGGTCGAAGAAACGGGAGCAGAGGAAATCCTACTCGCTATTCCGTCTGCTACCCGTGCGAAGCGCCGTGAAATCCTTGAGCATTTAGAAGGCTTTCCGCTACACGTGCGCAGCATCCCCGGCTTTATGGATTTGGCCAGCGGTCGCGTGAAGGTCGATGATGTACAGGAAGTCGACATTGCTGATTTGCTTGGCCGTGATGCAGTGCCGCCGCGTAAGCCTCTGTTTGAGCGCTGCATTCGTGGCCAGGTGGTTATGGTCACGGGAGCGGGGGGCTCTATTGGTTCGGAACTGTGCCGGCAAATTATTGCCACTGGCCCAACTACGCTTATTTTGTTTGAGCACAGTGAATTCAATCTGTACAGCATTCATACCGAGCTTGAGCAGCGCGCTGTGCGCGAGTCGCTGCCGTTGAATCTGGTGCCGATTTTAGGTTCGATTCGTAACCCAGGACGCTTATTCGATGTGATGCGGACTTGGAAAGTGAATACGGTATATCACGCTGCAGCGTATAAGCATGTGCCTATGGTTGAGCATAATATTGCTGAAGGGGTGCTTAACAACGTTGTTGGCTCAGTTAACACTGCCCAGGCTGCGCTTAAAGCCGGTGTAGAACATTTCGTATTGATTTCCACCGACAAAGCGGTGCGCCCAACCAATGTTATGGGCAGCACCAAGCGTCTCGCTGAGATGGTTCTGCAGGCCTTGAGTCAGGAATCGGCGCCGGTCCTATTTGGTGATAACGACACTGTTCACCACGTCAATAAAACCCGTTTCACGATGGTGCGTTTTGGCAATGTTTTGGGTTCGTCTGGTTCGGTGATTCCACGGTTCCATGAGCAAATCAAGCATGGTGGGCCGATTACAGTGACCCACCCCAACATCACACGTTACTTTATGACCATTCCTGAAGCAGCTCAGTTGGTGATTCAAGCCGGGGCGATGGGGCTGGGCGGTGATGTCTTTGTTCTGGATATGGGCCGGCCGGTCAAAATCGTTGATCTTGCAGAAAAAATGGTTCACCTCAGCGGCCTCAGTATTCGCTCGGAGAAGAGTCCTCATGGCGATATCACCATCGAATACACCGGCCTGCGTCCGGGTGAGAAACTCTACGAAGAGCTTCTGATCGGTGACAATGTCAGCCCAACCGAGCATCCGATGATCATGCGCGCAAGCGAAGAGCATCTGGCGTGGGAGGACTTCAGGAAAGTCCTGGCGGAACTGGTTGACTCTGTCTCGGCGGATGATTACGGCCGTGTCCGCCAACTTTTGCGCGAGACTGTCAGCGGATATAAACCCGATGGCGAGATCGTTGACTGGATACATCAGCAGCGACGTCTGGAGCCTTGATAGGTTATTGATTACAGCGGTTGACCTTCTGTGATTTATAAAGCACATTGGTCCAATGTTTGAAATCAAACAAACAGCAACTTTCATGATCTGGGAAAGCAAGCTCAAGGATCGACGGGCAAAGGCGGCAATTGCCGCGCGCATCTTTCGCTTGGCAAATGGTCTGTCGGGCGACGCGGCACCGGTCGGCCATGGCATAAGCGAGTTAAGGATTTATCATGGTCCGGGCTATCGAGTCTACTTTCAGCAGCGCGGAACCGAAATCGTCATCCTGCTATGTGGTGGTGACAAAAGCAGTCAGGTCAGGGACATCGAAACGGCGAAACGCCTAGCGAATGAGTGGAGGCCGAAGTGACAGAGCCAATATATGATTACGACCCTGCGCAGGCACTGGACGGACCTGAGGCGATAGCTATTTTCATTGCAGACGCCTTAGACACGGGGGATGCTGCCTATATCGCTAAAGCTATGGGAGTTGTTGCACGCGCCAAAGGGATGACCGAGTTGGCCAAGGAAACAGGTCTGGCTAGAGAGCAACTTTACAAATCGTTCAGCGAACGTGGAAACCCTACACTGAAAACCATGCTGGTAGTGATGAGGGCGCTGGGTGTTGATTTGACAGCCCGTCCGCATACGCACAGTTAATAAGGTGTTTGTGCAAAATTAACGGTTGTGAAGGGCCAGCGTGTTTCGCCAACAGCCTCTCTGACCCTAATTTGGCACGCCGCGCAAGTACGTAAGTTTTATCCGTTTTGTATTTCGCTTGTTAGTTTGCCCTGATCATTCAGGAGGCTAATGGTACGTGGGTAGGATTATTTCCTTGGTTACACTCCCTACCATTAACCACAGCACTACAAGGCGACCTCCGTATGCAAAATCGCATCATGATTACTGGCGCAGGCTCAGGTCTAGGCCGCGAAATAGCCCTGCGCTGGGCGCGTGAAGGCTGTCAGCTAGCACTTTCTGATGTTAACGAAGCAGGCCTTGTTGAAACCTTGGCTCTTGTTCGTGAGGTGGGTGGCGAAGGCTTCACCCAGCGTTGTGATGTGCGTGATTACAGCCAGTTAACTGCTTTCGCTCAAGCCTGCGATGAAAAGTTTGGCGGCATTGATCTGATCGTTAATAACGCAGGTGTTGCCTCGGGCGGCTTCTTTAATGAGCTGTCGCTTGAGGATTGGGATTGGCAGATTGCAATCAATCTTATGGGCGTTGTTAAGGGCTGTAAGGCCTTCTTGCCTTTGCTTGAGCGCAGCAAGGGCACGATCATCAACATCGCCTCTATGGCGGCCTTAATGCAGGGCCCGGCGATGAGTAATTACAACGTGGCAAAAGCCGGCGTTGTTGCGCTATCTGAGAGCTTACTCATCGAACTTAAAGCTCAAGAGATCGGCGTGCACGTAGTCTGCCCATCATTCTTCCAAACCAATTTGCTCGACTCATTCCGCGGGCCAACGCCAGCGATGAAGGCTCAGGTCGGCAAGCTGCTTGAAAGCTCACCGATAAACGCTACCGAGATTGCTGACTATATCTACCAGCAGGTGGCCAAAGGTGAGTTTATGATTCTGCCCCATGAGCAGGGCCGTATGGCTTGGGCAATCAAGCAAAAGAACCCGCAGTTGCTCTACGATGAAATGAGCAGCATGGCTGAGAAGATGCGTGCTAAAAGAAGTTAACTGATACCTCGTAAAAGGAGCCACAAAGGCTCCTTCGTAAATGCTTAAACGGCTAACGCTTCAAGCATGTCCGACAGCTCATTACGTCCATCGCGTTATTAGATATTCAGCTTTTCCTAAATAAGACTGTAGTCCATTACTAGCTAGGTAAGGCGGCGGACGGGCATAGGTGGTGCACGTTGTTGATTTAGTTAACTTTCAGCGCCTTCGCCAGTATTTTTTCCAGTAGAGGCAATAAAATGCTGACTGTTTAGTCAGTTTTATTCTTCTCGATCTTGATCTATCTAGATGCGCCAGTTAGGGTGGCTTGCTAACTATTAGACTAATGATCTTGGACGCCTTGTGAAGCCTGCCTCAAAGACCTTGCTGCTGATTGCTTTGATCATTGCAGCCATCAATCTACGCCCGGGGATTACCTCGCTTGCGCCACTGGTTGAGCGAATTGCCGGCGAGCTTTCGCTGAGTCGCAGTTTGATTAGCCTGACCACGGCACTGCCTGTTTTATGCATGGGTTTGTTGGCGCCGTTTGCGCCGCGTCTAGCGCTGAGCATCGGGCTGGAGCGCACAATTACCCTCTGTTTAGTACTTATTGCTGGAGCGTTGTCACTGCGTCTGATCGGTGACTCAACGGCTATCCTCATTGGCAGTGCTGCGGTGTTGGGTGCGGCGATTGCAATTGCCGGACCGCTGTTGTCCGGGTTTATCAAACGGCATTTCGTGGGTCATGTGGGTAAGGTGGTTGCATGGTACTCCTTGAGTATGGCGGTGGGTGGTGCGGCAGGGGCTGTGTTGACCGCGCCTGCGACTGAGTTGCTGGGTGATAACTGGTCACGCGGTTTGGCGGTGTGGGCCGTGCTGGGTTTTATCGGCGTGCTTTTGTGGTTGTTTGTGCCAAACTTGAAGGCTTCTAAAGAAACGGCGGAACAACCGGCAGGTTTGCCATGGCGAAAACCGCGGGCGTGGCTTATCAGTAGCTTTTTCGCGCTGCAAGGCGGTTTGTTTTATGCCATCGCCACCTGGACGGTTGCCCGTTATCACGAGGCCGGTTTCAGCCTGCTGCAGAGCAATAATCTGTTTGGCATGATCATGCTGATGGGCTTGCCCAGTGCCTTTTTATTGCCCTGGCTGGCTCAGCGTTATAACAATCGTTATGTGTTGTTGATGGTCTGCGGTGCAACCACGGCGTTGTGCTTGGCGATGATCACCTTTATGCCGAGTCTTTTGCCTGAGGTGTGGGCCGTTGCCCTGGGCTTTGCACTTAGTGGCTCCTTCGCCTTGTCTTTGGTGTTGCCGCTGTATGAAACCGATTCGCCGCTGGATGTGAGTCGATGGACCGCGATGATGCTGTTTATGGGCTACAGCCTTGGCAGTTTGATGCCGGTTATTACCGGCTTTATGCGTGATTACTCAGGCTCTTATCAGCTGCCCTTTGCAATGATGATGAGTATGGCTTTGCTGATGACCGTGCTGGCTGGCTTTTTAAGGCACGGCGTTCAACAGGCTACTCCAGCGGAAGAGCTTCGGCGCGTTTAAAAGATGGTGGACAAGCTTCGCGTTGTCGCACCCTACGGGGCGGATGTTTTTTGCGGGTTGCGACGATGAATATTGGACAGGGTGGCCACCATTTACGCGGGCGGGTTGGTTTGTTGATTGATCGATGCTGTGCACGCTCTGCGTTGCCACGCTTAGCGACCTGGGATATAAGGCAGCCTGATTTTTGTGGAGTGGCGGTGTGGAGTCTGAGTCGATTGTCTATGGCTGTATTCGTGACTGGCCGTCAGATAGCGCGCTTGAGAGTCGCTTGCGCCGGCAAATCAACCGCCAGGTGTTGAGCGAGTTGCCTGCGGGCGATTGCTGGCCGCTGTTGGGCCGTGAGATGTTTTCAAGCTGCCCGGCGCCGAGCGACGGTGTTTACCAAACACAGGTGATCCATTTCGGCGCCAGTTATAAGTCGGTCGAGTATGAGTGGAATCTGTGGATCGAGCAGTTCGAGACCTTGCTCAAACGTTTGTATTGGGCCAGCGCTGTAGTCCATCTTGAGACTGAACTGAATGGCACTCATACCTTCCGCTGGGAATCTGATGGCGAGTTTCATAGCCCGCAAGAGGGTGACTTGCGCGTGCGTTGCGCTTGGGAACGTGAGGGTGGCGGGCGCAAGTAGCTGTCTTAAAACCGAGACGAAAGCGGGGCAACTGCGTGCTTAATTATCTATTTTTTTTTATGGCGGCTGTATTTGAGATTGCAGGCTGCTATGCATTCTGGATGTGGCTTCGCTTGGGCAAAAGTTCACTGTGGATTCTGCCGGGTCTAGCCAGCCTGGTGCTGTTCGCGCTTCTGCTCACGCGTATTGAGGCCAGCTATGCGGGGCGTGCCTATGCGGCTTATGGCGGGGTTTATATTGTTGCTTCGCTGCTGTGGCTGAGCGTGATCGAGAAAAGTCGACCACTTAGCAGCGATTGGCTGGGCGCGGGGCTGTGTGTCGCCGGAGCACTGGTGATATTGCTCGGGCCGCGCTTTTCAAGTCCTTGAGACACTAGTCAAGTGAGTCAGCCAGGTCAGTGAGCCATTCTTTGGGCACGTCCCGTTTCATCGCCAGTTGGCATTGTTCGCTTTCTGGATCGAAAATGATCACCGCTTCGCCTTTATCAAGGGCGCGTCGAACGCGCAGAACGCGGGTTTCTAGCGGCGTTTCATCGCCATTATCCGTGCCGTCACGGGTGACAAAATCTTCGATCAGCAGAGTCAGCGTCTCGGCTTGCAGCATAGTGGCAGGGATCAGCACGCGGGCGCTCCATTGGGGGATTGGTAAAGCAGCGGCGATGCTAACCCTTGCGCACGCCGCTGACCATCAATGTTGCGCGTTAGCAAGCGCCTTAGCCAGAAACTCAGTCTAGCTAAGGCTTGTCATTCATTCTTCTTTGGTTTCTAGGGTATTGAGTACGCTGTCAACTGAAGGCACGCGCGTGTCGCTTTCCATTTGTGCAGCATGCTCAATCTGATGACTGAAACGCTCAAGTGAACTCTCTGCAGGCTGCGCGTCGCTGGCGAATACCGGCGGGCTGAGCAGGTAAGCACTGATTAGCTTGGTCAGCGCCGAGAGGCTGTCGATATGGGTGCGCTCGTAGCCGTGGGTTGCATCACAACCAAAGGCCAACAAGGCGGTACGGATGTCATGGCCAGCTGTAACCGCAGATTGCGCATCGCTGTGGTAGTAGCGGAACAGGTCGCGACGAACCGGGATGTCGTTTTCGCTCGCCAAGCGCAGTAATTGGCGCGACAAGTGATAATCATAAGGGCCGCCGGAATCGTGCAGTGCGACGCTCACCGCATGTTCGTTAGACTGCTGGCCGGGTGCGACGGGGGCGATATCGATCCCGACAAACTCGCTGACATCCCAAGGCAATGCACCGGCGGCGCCCGAGCCGACTTCTTCAGTGATGGTGAACAGCGGGTGGCAGTCTATTGGCGGTTCTATGCCGCTGTCGACAATGGCTTTCAATGACGCGAGCAGGGCGGCAACGCCTGCTTTGTCATCGAGGTGCCGGGCGCTGATATGACCGCTCTCGGTGAACTCAGGCAGAGGGTCGAATGCCACGAAATCGCCAACCGATACACCCAGGCATTCGCTGTCGGCACGGGTGGTTGTGATTGCATCCAGGCGCAATTCGATGTGATCCCAACTCACGGGCATCTCATCAATGGCGGTGTTGAAGGCATGGCCTGAGGCGAGCAAGGGCAACACACTGCCGCGTAACACGCCGTGATCGGTAAATACGCTGACGCGGCTGCCTTCAGCGAAGCGGCTCGACCAATGGCCGATTGGGGCCAAACCTAAGCGACCGTTGTCTTGAACCACGCGAACGATCGCGCCAATGGTGTCCAAGTGTGCAGATATGGCGCGGTCCGGGCTGTAGCGCTTGCCTTTGAGCGTGGCGCGGATAGTGCCGCGGCGAGTCATTTCAAAGGGGATGCCCAGCTCGGTAAGCTTTTCCGCAACGTAGCGCACAATGGTGTCGGTAAATCCGGTTGGGCTGGGGATGGCGAGCATCTCAAGCAGTACTTTTTGCAGGTATTCAAGATCCGGTTCTGGGAGTGATTGCATAAAAGCCTCCTGGCATATGAATGGGTCTTGGGTGTTGAGCGCTGACGGATGCAAAGCCGCCAGCGCTCAGTGCTGATGGGTTAGTTGACGCCGCGACTTAGCGGGAATAACAAATCAATAAAGCGCTCGGCGGTTGGCTGAGGCTCGTGATTGGCTAGACCGGCACGCTCGTTGGCTTCAATAAATACGTATTCGGGCTGGTCGGCGGCGGGCACCATAAGGTCCAGCCCGACCACGGGGATGTCGAGTGCTCGCGCCGCGCGTACGGCAGCATCTGCGAGCACGGGATGGAGGATGTCAGTCACGTCTTCGAGGCTGCCACCGGTGTGCAGGTTGGCCGTTTTACGCACGAACATGCGCTTGCCAGCAGGCAACACGCTTTGGTAATCAAGCCCGGCCGCTTGCAGGGTGCGCAAGGTTTCCGCGTCCTTGGGGATTTTGCTTTCGCCGTCGGTGGCCGCTTGGCGGCGACGGCTTTGTGAATCGATCAAGTCGCCAATGCTGTGGCGACCATCACCAATGATTTCAGCGGGGCAGCGGATAGCAGCGGCAACCACCTCAAAGCCAATCACCACAATGCGCAGGTCAAAACCTTCGTGGAAGCTTTCCAGCAGCACCCGCTCATCAAACAACTTGGCCCGCTCGATGGCGTCATGCACTTCCGTTGGGCTGCGCAGATCCACAGCCACCCCTTGGCCTTGTTCGCCATCGACCGGCTTGACCACCACCCGTTGGTGTTCGGAGAGAAACGCGGCGTTTTCTTCGGCATTTCCGGCCAGTCGCTGCGCCGGCATGCTCAGCCCTGCACGGCTGAGAGTGCGGTGAGTCAGGCGCTTGTCCTGACACAAGGTCATGCTCACCGCGCTGGTCAGGTCGGTGAGCGATTCGCGGCAACGAATGCGCCTGCCACCGTGGCTGAGGGTAAACAGGCCCGCTTCAGCATCATCAACGCTGACTTCAATGCCGCGGCGCATGGCTTCATCGACGATGATCCGTGCGTAAGGGTTCATTTCGCTTTCTGGACCGGGGCCGATAAACAGCGTCTGGTTGATGCCGTTTTTACGTTTGATGCTGAAAGTTTGCAGTTCACGGAAGCCAAGCTTGGCGTACAGGCGCTTGGCTTGCGTGTTGTCGTGCAGCACGGACAGGTCAAGATAACTCAGGCCTCGGCTCATCGAATGTTCAATCAAATGTCGGACCAGCACTTCGCCCACGCCCGGGCGCGAGCAATGCGGATCGACGGCCAGGCACCACAAACTGCTGCCGTGTTCCGGGTCTCGATAGGCTCGCAAGTGGTTAAGGCCCATGACGCTGCCGATCACCGAGCCATTGTCTTGATCCTCTGCCAGCCAGTAGGTCGGGCCACCTTGTTCATAAGGTGTCAGCTTTTCCGGATCAATCGGCTGCATGCCGTGCAACTGATAGAGGCAATTGATGGCCTGCCAGTCTTCATCATTTTGTGCGCGGCGGATGTTATAGCCGCGAAAGCCCCGGCGGGCAGGGCGGTAGTCGCTAAACCAGATACGCAAGGTGTCGGATGGGTCGAGAAATAGTTGCTGCGGCGCATGCGCCAAAACTTGATGAGGGGCCGCCACGTACAGCGCAATATCGCGCTCGCCGGGCTCCTCGGTCACCAGTTCGTTGGCCAAGGACGCTGCATCGGGGAAGGTATGACCAATCAGTAACCGACCCCAGCCACAATGCACTGCCGCCGGCTCGCTGGGTTGCGTGTCACGGTCTTCAGCGAGTCGCGCTTGCAGGCGCTCGTAGGTGGGCGCTTGGCCGCGAAGAAGGCGCTGATTGTAGACATTGGCTCGCATTGGAACTGTTCCTTTGCTTTGCAAATCGCCGGATTGATTCCGGGTTATTAAAATAAGCACTAACCCGACGGCGAGGTCGGGTTAATGGCAACTGCATATGACCGCGATTTACAGGCCCTGTTCGCTGAGCCATAAATTGAGTGCGGCCATTTGCCAGAGTTTTGAGCCGCGCAACGGCGTCAATTGGCCGGATGGATCGCTCAACAACTTATCGAGCATGGCGGGGTTGAACACGCCACGGTCCTGGCTGGAGTCGGTTAACAGGTCACGCACCCAGCCCAAGGTTGCACCCTCAAGGTGCTTGAGACCAGGCACTGGGAAGTAGCCCTTCTTGCGGTCAATTACTTCAGAAGGAATGACCTTGCGTGCGGCTTCCTTGAGCACGTACTTGCCGCCATCGGGCAGCTTGAATTGCCCCGGAACGCGCGCCGATAATTCGGCCAGGCGGTAGTCAAGGAATGGTGTGCGCGCTTCTAAGCCCCATGCCATGGTCATGTTATCCACCCGCTTAACCGGGTCATCAACCAGCATTACCGTGCTGTCGAGGCGCAGCGCTTTGTCGACTGCGGCATCGGCACCCGGTTGCGCAAAGTGTTCACGGACAAATTCACCGGCGTGGTCGTCAGTCAGCCACGCAGGCTGCACACACGCGGCATATTCATCGTGCTCACGGTCGAAAAAGGCTTTGCGATAGGCCGCGAACGGGTCTTTAGCACCGTCAACCAACGGATACCAGTGATAGCCCGCGAAGAGTTCATCCGCGCCTTGACCGCTTTGCACCACTTTGCAGTGCTTGGCCACTTCGCGTGAAAGCAGGTAGAAGGCGATGCAGTCATGGCTGACCATCGGCTCGCTCATCGCGCGGAAGGCGGCAGGCAGTTGGTCGAGAATCTCGTTCTCGCCGATGCGCAGTTGGTGATGATTGGTATTGAAGCGCTCGGCTATCAGATCCGAGTACTGGAACTCATCGCCACGCTCGCCACCGGCATCCTGGAAACCGATGGAAAAGGTCGACAGGTTTTCGACGCCGGCTTCACGCAGCAGGCCAACCAACATGCTCGAATCAACACCGCCTGAAAGCAACACGCCCACATCAACGGCTGCCCGTTGGCGGATCGATACCGCTTCACGCATGCCGTCCAGTACCTGGTCGCGCCAATCTTCAAAGCTGTAGTTTGCTTCATCTGGGCGCGGGCCGAAGTCCAGCTTCCACCAGCTCTGCTGCTCGCAATTGCCCTTGGCATCAATGCGCATCCAGCTTGCCGCCGGAAGCTTTTCAACGCCCGCCAGAATGGTGCGGGGCGCCGGGACGACGGCATGGAAATTGAGGTAATGATTCAGCGCAATCGGGTCGAGGGTTTTGCCGATGTCGCCGCCCTTGAGCAGCGCGGGCAAGCTCGATGCAAAGCGCAGGCGCTGACCGGTTCGCGACATATACAGCGGTTTGATGCCAAGTCGGTCACGGGCGATAAACAGCTCCTGGCTGTCGCGCTCCCAAACAGCGAAGGCAAACATGCCGTTGAGCTTGGGCAGCATATCTTTGCCCCAAGCGTGATAGCCCTTGAGCAGCACTTCGGTGTCACCGCCAGAGAAAAAGCGATAACCCAAGGCTTCAAGTTCTTTACGTAATTCGGGGTAGTTGTAGATCGCGCCGTTAAACACCATGGACAAGCCCAGATCGCTGTCGATCATCGGCTGGCCTGAGGCCTCTGCGAGGTCCATGATTTTTAGTCGGCGATGGCCGAGGGCAATCGGGCCCTGGCTGTGAAAGCCATGGGCATCCGGGCCGCGAGGGGCCAGATGATGGGTAATTCGTTCAACTGCAGCCAAGTCGGCTGGTTGATTATCGAAGCGTAGTTCGCCTGCTATTCCGCACATATGTCCTTACCGGAGTTGCCGTTGGGGAGTGGTTCTTACGTGTTGCTGAACCTTTTACACCAAAACAAAAAAATGCTTTCATGTCAAAGTTTATGGCAACAGGTAGATAGATAAATGGCAGACAAAAAAGGTTCAACTGAAATTAAATTGTCATCCGTTGTCGCATTTGAAATGCCCATCTTTCAAGCCTTGCGGCGCTTGCAGCAGGCCGGTGAAGTGCATGCCAAGCGCTTGAGTCGCTTTGGTGGTTTGACACCGATGCAATTAATGGTTCTGCAAGTGCTGGAAAAAGAGTCGCGGATAACCGCAAGTGATTTGAGCGGGCAGGTAAGCCTTACCGCCGCGACCTTGTCGGGTTTGCTCGACCGCCTGGAAGAGCGTGGCTTGTTACAGCGTCAGCGTGATGACCAGGATCGCCGTCGTCAGTGGCTGTTGATCAGCGATGAAGGCCGCGAGCTGTTAAAGCGTGCGCCGTCATTGCTGCCACCAGAGTTCAACCAGCATTTAGCCGCGACCCCCGAGTGGGAGCGACACAACCTCACCGCCGCGCTGCTCCGCGCCGCCGAGTTTTGTGACCAGGACGAGTAGGGTTTTGCGTTTTGTAGGGGCAACGCGAAGCTTGTCCACCATGGGGTAGTAAATATATCGCGTATTTGGGGTTGCCAATGGTGGATGAAAAGGGCGTCATCCATCCAACGCGAGTTGCAAATTCGTTGAATTATTTGGGTCGGTATGGCAGTGCGTAGGGTGTGACAACGCGAAGCTTGTCCACCATGGGGTTGTAAATATATCGCGTGTTTTGGGGTTGGCAATGGTGGATGAAAAGAGCGTCATCCACCTTACGCGAGTTGCAAATTCTCTGAATATTTTGGGTCGGTATGGCAGTGCGTAGGGTGTGACAACGCGAAGCTTGTCCACCATGGGGTTGTAAATATATCGCGTATTTTGTGGTTGCCAATGGTGGATGAAAAGAGCGTCATCCACCCTACGCAAGTTGCAATATCGTGGGTGTTTGCTGTTGCTGATGGTGGGTTGAACAAATGCCATCTATCAGGGCAAGCAATTGGTAAAGTGGCCACGGTGAAGCTTGTCCATCAAGATTCATTGCACCTGACCGCTCAAGGATGAGCTGCTATGCCTAATTACTGCCGTGCCCGCGCGCCGGGCGAAACCTATTTCTTTACCGTCAATCTGCAGGATCGCAAAAGCGATCTACTCGTTCGTGAAATAGATTTACTGCGCGAGTCAGTTCGTGCCGCTCGATCTCGTCACCCCTTTTATATTGATGCTTGGGTGGTGCTTCCCGAGCATATGCATTGCATGTGGACGCTGCCCCCGGGCGACAAGGAGTTTGCACTCCGTTGGAAGATAATCAAATTCGCATTTAGCAAACGCCTGCCTGCGATCGAGTCGCGAACAGCCAACCAACTCCGGCGAGCAGAGCGCGGAGTCTGGCAACGCCGCTATTGGGAACATCTGATTCGCGACAGGCAGGACTATCAGCAGCATTTTGACTATATCCATTACAACCCGCTGAAACACAACCATGTCCGGAGTCTGGCAGATTGGCCCTATTCGAGTTTCCACCGGGCTGTAGCAATGGGCATTTATCCTGAAGATTGGTGTACCGGCCCGTTGCAGGAGGTCGGTGACTATGGAGAGCAGAGTTCTTAAGGGCCGATAGCGCTTCGCAACGCCTGCAATGACTCCGCGTAGGGTGTGACAACGCGAAGCTTGTCCACCATGGGGTCGTAAATATATTGCGTATTTTGGGGTTGGCAATGGTGGATGAAAAGAGCGTCATCCACCCTACGCGAGTTGCAAATTCTCTGAATATTTTGGGTCGGTATGGCAGTGCGTAGGGTGTGACAACGCGAAGCTTGTCCACCATGGGATTGTAAATATATCGCGTATTTTGTGGTTGGCAATGGTGGATGAAAAGAGCGTCATCCACCCAACGCGAGGTGCAAATTCGTTGAATTATTTGGGTCGGTATGGCAGTGCGTAGGGTGTGACAACGCGAAGCTTGTTCACCATTGGGTTGTAAATATATCGCGTATTCTGGGGTTGCCAATGGTGGATGAAAAGAGCGTCATCCCCCCTGCGGGAGTTGCAAATATCTTGGGTGTTTGCTGTTGCCGATGGATACATCCATGGGCGTGTGTTGCGCATTAAAGGTTGCGGATTAGCTTGCGTAAGGCGAAGCGGTTTGGGTGGCAGCCTTCTGCAACATCACGGGGTACAGGCAAGGGTTCGTCATTGAGCCAAGCGGCGATTAGCTCACCCGAAAGCGCTGCGGTAATCAAACCGCGGGAGCCGTGACCGCTGTTGATGTATAGGCCTTCAAGCCACGGGCAAGGAGTGTCGGGGACGTGCTTGGCGTTTTTGCTGAGGGCGTTATAGCTGTCGAGAAAAGCCTGCTGATCAGCCAACGGACCAACGATGGGTAGGTAATCCGGGCTGGTGCAGCGAAACGCGGCGCGTCCTGCAAGGCTTTGCGGGTCTTGCTCGGCAACATTCAGGCGGGCACTGAGATCGGGTGAAATCTCCTCAAGCATCTGCAAGTTGCCGATGTGATCGGCGCTGTTAAGGCTCAGGTCGTCACTGTCAAAGTCAAAGCTGGCGCCCAAGGTGTGCTCGGTGAGTCGGGCTGGGGCGATGTAGCCCTGGGCACAGACAACCGTACTCAGCGCGCCACTTGCCGCTGTCTTTTTCAGGCTGCTGATTTGCCCTCGAATCCGTTTCAGTGGCAATTCAGCGCTTTGGGCGAAATGCTTGATCTCGGCGGCGCCGGCCAGAACGGCCACTTCGGCGCTGGCCAGTAACTGTTCGCCATCCCAGGCCTGCCACTGGTTGTCCACACGAACGAGTTGCAGCGCGTTGTGCTGGCTGAGCAAGCTTATGTTTGGATGACGACTGAGCAACTCACACAACGCAGGCGGATGAACCCAGCCGGCATCGGGATAAAACAAACCGCCGGCAGGTAATTCGATACCGGCAAGTTGCGTGGCAGTGGTCTGATCGATTTGTTGCAGCAGTCCTGGCGGAAATGCCGCGGCAAGCTTAGTTTGACGCTTGTGTTCCTGCGAATTAAACGCCAGTTGCAAGACGCCGCAGTCACTCCAATCCTGGCCTTTGTCCAAGCGTTCAAGCAAGCGCCGTGTGTAGCCAAAGCCACTGACGATCAAACGCGACAGGGCGGTGCCGTGGGCGGAGAGCTTGAGGTACAGCACACCTTGTGGGTTGCCCGACGCTTCTTGGGCGATTGCCTTGTGGCGTTCCAGCAAGCTCACCTGCCAGCCCCGCGCAGCCAGGCTGGCGGCCGTAGCGCAACCGGCAAGGCCTGCGCCGATCACCAATGCATGGCGTTTTGAGTTATTCAGCGGTGGGCGCGAAAACCAATGTCTAATCGGGCTGGTTGATGGCGGGCTGAGCGCATCGGTCGATTGCTCTTGCGGGCCAATAAACTGACCCCTGAGCACATGCCATTTGCCGCCAATACCGGGCACACGCTTGATTTTAAAGCCAACGTCCTTCAGCGCGCGGCGCACATCACCGGCGCTGGTAAAAGAGCCAAGGGTTGTACCTGCGACTGACAACCGGGCGATTTCAGCAAACAATTGTGTCGACCACATCTCTGGATTTTTCGCCGGGGCAAAACCGTCCAGAAACCACGCATCGACGCGTGCATCCAGTTGGCTGAGCATCTCGCTGGCGTCGCCGATCAGCAGGTCGAGGGTGATGCGGCCATTGTCGAACTGCAAGCGCTGAAACCCCGGATGAATCGCGACATATTGGGCTAGCAGGGGCTGAGTAACAGGTGCCAGTTCCGGCCACAGGCTTAAGGCGCGCTGCAGGTCATCGTGGCTCAATGGGTACTTTTCGACACTGACAAAATGCAGGCGGGCGCTGGGCGGCGCATGTTGTTCAAACAGCTGCCAGGCGCAGAAAAAATTCAAGCCGGTACCAAAGCCGGTTTCAGCGATGGTCAGGTGCTGATGGTCTGCGAGGCTGCCAAAGCGTTGGGCGAGGTCATTATTGTGCAAAAACACATGGCGGGTTTCCTCAATACCTTGCTGCGGCGAGAAATACACATCATCAAACACCGAGGAAAGCGGGCGGCCCTGATCATCCCAGTCAAGTTGCGCGTGTTCAAACTGGGGTGGGTGTTGCACTCGCTGGGTCATGGTCTTTGCTCGGAGATTCAGCCGTGCATTCTAGCCGATTCTGCACACTGAATATCAGGCGCGATCGGCTTCCTAATGGCTAAAGCTGTGAGACAACACCTGCGGTAATCCGCTAGGCTGAAGCCATCAGCTCAAGGAGAAGCCTATGTTCGAGTCTGCAGAGATTGGTCGCACCATTGACAAGGAAACCTTCGATGATGCCGAACCGGCACTGCGTGAAGCATTGCTTGAGGCGCAGTACGAACTGCAGCAACAGAAGCGCTTCCCGGTCATCATCCTGATCAACGGGGTGGAAGGTGCCGGGAAAGGCGAGACAGTCAAATTGCTCAACGAATGGATGGATCCGCGGTTGATTGAGGTCAACACCTTCGATCAGCAAACGGATGAGGAGCTGGCACGGCCACCCGCTTGGCGCTATTGGCGTCAGTTACCTGCCAAAGGCCGCATCGGCATCATGTTTGGCAACTGGTACAGCCAGATGCTTCAGGCACGCGTCCATGGGCGCTTCAAAAATGCCGGGCTCGATCAAGCGATCGACACCGCCGAAGGGCTTGAACGTATGCTCTGTGATGAAGGCGCGCTTATTTTCAAGTTCTGGTTTCACCTGTCCAAAGACCACATGAATGCGCGCCTTAAAACCCTCAAGGACGATCCGCTGCACAGCTGGCGCATCAGCCCGCTGGACTGGCAACAGTCGAAGACTTACGACAAATTTGTCCGCTACGGTGAACGTGTTCTGCGTCGCAGCAGCCGCGATTATGCGCCTTGGTATGTGGTTGAAGGGGTGGATGAAAACTACCGCAACCTGACGGTTGGCAAAATCCTGCTGGAAGGCCTGCAGGCGGCCCTCAACAAAACAGAGCGTCCCGTGCCGCAACCCCATGCAGCGCCGTTGATTTCATCGCTTGAAGGCAATGGCTTGCTTGATAGCCTGGACATGACCCAGACGCTGGAGAAGGAAGACTACAAAGAGGTGCTGGCGATTGAGCAAGCGCGCTTATCTGGCCTGATGCGTGACAGGCGCATGCGTAAGCATTCGCTGGTTGCAGTGTTTGAGGGCAATGATGCGGCGGGTAAAGGTGGGGCAATCCGTCGTGTTGCCGCCGCATTGGATCCGCGTCAGTACAGGATCATTCCCGTTGCTGCGCCGACCGACGAAGAGTTGGCCCAACCCTATTTGTGGCGTTTCTGGCGACATATTCCGGCGCGGGGTAAGTTCAGTGTATTCGACCGTTCCTGGTATGGGCGAGTACTGGTTGAGCGGGTGGAAGGGTATTGCTCGCCCGCTGATTGGCTGCGGGCCTATGGCGAAATCAATGATTTCGAAGAGCAGCTGACTGAGGCGGGTGCGGTGGTCGTCAAATTCTGGCTGGCAATTGATCAAGACACTCAGTTGGAGCGCTTTAAAGCCCGTGAGAAAATTCCGTTCAAGCGATTTAAAATTACTGAAGACGACTGGCGTAACCGCGAGAAGTGGCCGCTGTACCGTGATGCAGTCGGGGATATGGTTGATCGCACCAGCACCTCGATAGCCCCATGGACGCTGGTTGAGGCCAATAACAAGCACTTTGCCCGGGTTAAGGTGATACGTACCATCAATGAAGCACTTGAGGCGGCCTTTGCTAAAGGCTAGCGGGCGGTTTATGCATGCCGCAGGTACAGGTTCATATGTCT
The DNA here is from genome assembly GCF_963971045.1 of Pseudomonas sp. EL_65y_Pfl2_R95. Lineage (NCBI taxonomy): Bacteria > Pseudomonadati > Pseudomonadota > Gammaproteobacteria > Pseudomonadales > Pseudomonadaceae > Pseudomonas > Pseudomonas sp. EL_65y_Pfl2_R95. The sequence continues at coordinate 124,975 of NZ_CAXAOV010000003.1, forward strand.
GGTGACATATGCATTATGAATAGTCATCGCGCACCGGCATTGTACGAACTTATGCTCAGGACACATATCGCGGCGCACTCGCCCGGCCGCGCACTTATCCCAGCTCATCATGGAGAACAGCTATGCGTGAAGTAGTGATTGTCGAAAGTGTAAGAACCGGTCTGGCCAAGTCATTCCGCGGCAAATTCAATATGACCCGCCCCGATGACATGGCCGCCCACTGTGTCAATGCCTTGCTTGAGCGTACCGGGATTGACCCGCAGCTGGTTGATGATTGCATTGTCGGCGCCGGTTCTAACGAGGGCGCGCAAGGCATGAACATCGGCCGTAACGTCGCGGTATTGTCCGGCCTCGGTACCCACGTCGCCGGTATGACGCTTAATCGCTACTGTTCTTCCGGCTTGCAGTCCATTGCGATTGCCGCCAACCAGATCGCCTCAGGTTGCAGCGACGTGATTGTCGCAGGCGGCGTTGAGTCGATCAGCATGACCATGAAAAGCGTCAACATGGACAACCTTTACAACCCGATTCTGCAGGAAAACGTGCCGGGTATTTATTACCCCATGGGCCGCACAGCCGAAGTTGTGGCGCGACGCTACAACATCAGTCGTGAGGCGCAGGACGCCTTCGCCCTGCAGAGCCAGCAGCGTACCGCCAAGGCACAGCAGGCTGGACTGTTCACCGATGAAATCGTGCCGATGAATGTGAGCTATTCAGTCGAAGATAAAGCCACGGGCGAGAAATCGATTGTTGAAGGCGTGGTCGAGCATGATGACTGCAATCGTCCGGACACCACGCTCGAAAGCCTTCAGGGCTTGAAACCGGTATTTGCTGAAGATGGCTCGGTTACGGCGGGCAACGCCTCGCAGTTGTCGGATGGCGCTTCAATGACCTTGATCATGAGCCTGGAGAAAGCCCTTGAGTTGGGCCTCAAGCCGAAGGCCTATTTCCGTGGTTTTACCGTGGCCGGTTGTGAGCCGGATGAAATGGGCATCGGTCCGGTATTTGCCGTGCCTAAATTACTTAAGGCCAAAGGTCTAAGTGTGGCTGATATTGATCTGTGGGAGCTCAATGAAGCCTTCGCGTCGCAGTGCCTTTATTGCCGTGATGAGCTGGGCATTGATAACGAGAAATACAACGTCAATGGCGGCTCGATCTCGATTGGTCACCCGTTTGGCATGACCGGTTCTCGGTTGGTCGGGCACATGATCCGTGAGCTTCAGCGCCGCGAAGTGCGCTATGGGGTTGTGACCATGTGTGTCGGCGGTGGCATGGGCGCAGCGGGGCTGTTTGAGGCATATCAAGCGTAGCGTGCGCGTGGCTCCGTAGCCTGAGGGTGTGTCAACGCGAAGCGTGGCCACCCGAGGGGTGCAAATATATCGAGTATTTGTGGCTGCAAATGGTGGCCGAAAAGAGCGTCATCCACGGAATGAAAAAACGCTGGCCAGAAGAGCTAGAAAGCGCGGCTTTCAATCAGCTGGTGCGACTGAATCATGCGCTGCACGTAACGGTCGATATTGTGTTCGGCGTCGATGCGGGTGAAGTAAGGGCCTTCCAGAGTGCCTTCACGGGTCGAAAAAAAATAATGACCATTGACTGAGCTGATGCGATCACTGCGATAGTGAGTGTCGGGGCCGGGGTCGATAGCGCGTTGGCCTAGCATGGGTCCATCCTCAGTTGGGACCCCTGAAAAACAACTGCGCTACATTTCTCAGGGGCGACTTGAAACACGATTTTTAATCAGTGTAACTGGCAATCTGAACTTTGCTATCAAGGTGCTATGTAGGGCGACAAGTGGTTGTTTTGTCTCTTTTTTTGCCTGGATTTAGCGGGCTTTCGGCATTGTTTTGACGGTGATTAAATGACGCAAGGCTTGGATTTGACCAAGCCCTGCGCCGTGCTTAGTCGTGGTGGGGTTCGAGCATGTTCTCCGGGCGAACCCATTGATCAAATTCTTCAGCGCTCAGGTGGCCCAATTCAATGGCAGCCTCTCGCAAGGTGGTGCCGTCGTGATAAGCCTTTTTCGCGACTTCCGCGGCCTTGTCGTAACCAATATGCGGATTGAGCGCAGTGACCAGCATCAAGCCGTTTTCGAGGTGTTTGGCCATTTGCTGCGCATCAGGTTGCAGACCCGCGATGCAGTGCTGCTGAAAGTTACTGCAGCCATCGGCCAGCAAGCGGATTGATTGCAGAATATTGTGAATGATCACGGGCTTGAACACATTCAACTGCAGGTGGCCCTGACTGGCAGCAAAGCCAATGGTGACATCATTGCCCAATACCTGACAGGCCAGCATTGATAAGGCTTCACACTGCGTTGGGTTAACCTTGCCGGGCATAATCGAGCTGCCCGGTTCATTGGCCGGCAACTTCACCTCCGCAAACCCTGCGCGCGGCCCTGAGCCGAGCAAGCGCAGGTCGTTGGCGATTTTCATCAAGCACACTGCCAGGGTTTTCAACGCGCCCGACATGCTGGTCAGCGGCTCGTGGCCTGCCAATGCGGCGAACTTGTTGGGGGCGCTGGTCAACGGCAAGCCGCTCAAGGCGGCGAGCTCGGCAGCGATTGCCTGACCAAAGCCCGGAGGTGAATTCAGCCCCGTACCCACTGCTGTGCCGCCTTGGGCTAATTCACATACCGCGGGAAGGGCGGCGCGAATCGCACGCTCAGCGTAATCTAGCTGGGCCACATAGGCTGACAGCTCTTGCCCAAAGGTGATGGGGGTCGCATCCATTAAATGGGTGCGGCCGGTCTTGACCAGCTTGGCGTGCCGCGCCGACTGTTCGGCGAGACCGCCAGACAGCTCAGCGATGGCCGGAAGCAGTTGCTGGGTAATCGCCCGCGCCGTGGCAATGTGCATGGCGGTTGGGAAGCTGTCGTTGGAGCTTTGTGCGCGGTTGACGTGGTCATTGGGGTGGACAGGGCTTTTACCGCCCCGTTCGCCAGTGGCCAGCTCATTGGCGCGCCCGGCAATCACTTCATTCACGTTCATATTGCTTTGGGTGCCACTGCCAGTCTGCCACACCACAAGTGGGAACTGGTCATCGTGCTGCCCGCTGATGATTTCGTCGGCGGCTTGTTCGATAAGGCGGGCGATGTCTTGTGGCAGGTCGCCAACGCGATCATTTACCCGCGCTGCAGCCTTTTTGATCAGCGCCAGTTCGTGTAGTACCGCCAAGGGCATACGCTCTTGGCCAATCGCAAAGTTGATTAACGAGCGCTGGGTCTGAGCGCCCCAATAGGCATCTTCAGGGACTTCAATTGGGCCGATGCTGTCTGTCTCGGTCCGGCCTGGCTTGGTCCGGGTAGTTTCGGTCGGGCCTGTGTTGTTAGGACTCATGACACTCCTCCAATTACCGTTCGTGGCAGTTTAGGCTGCATTTAACGGTAACAGGTTCCCGAGGCGTAGCTGTTTGGAAAATCTCACGCGCTTATCGGTTTACCAGCGCGCGTCGGTCGCGCCCAGCCAGCCAAGTGCTGCGTTGACCGGCACGTGCTCACCTTGAGGGCTGAGAAGTTCGCCGTCGAAGTGTCCAAACCACTGGCGGGTGTCGGCGAAAAGCGGGCCAACATGAGGGGAGGCGTGATGCAGCTGACGCGGGGTGAAGGTGAGGTGTACCTGCTTGTCAGCCGTCTCAATCCGCCAGTTTGCCAGTCGGCCTTTACCTAGAGGCGTCAGCTCGACATTGTGGGTGATCTGTTGCAGCTCACCGCCAAACCACAATGCGTTCTCTGACAGGCCGCTGTAATCAGTCCAGTGGGTGCCAAAATTTCCGGCAATTCCACCCGGGGCGGCAAAGGCTGCACGCTTCCAGTGACTGTTAAGCGGCCAGACACCGCGGCCAAAATCCATCGACGCAAAGCTGTGTCCAGCTTCACAGGTGTACAGGCGATCGCCCAGTTGCACGCTGCCACTTACGGGCAAACCAAGTTGACGGCAGGTCGCATGAAAAGTACCAGGCCCCATTGGGGCGACCAAATTGACCGACTCCAGGTGGGTTGGCCGTTGAATATCCAGCAGGATCTCAATGGGATGCCCCCCTAAATTGCTGGCACTCAGGCTCAAGCAGGCACGCCCTGGGTATTCATTGAGCTGGAACGAGAGGTTGCGGTGGCTGAATGCGTGGCTTTGCTGGGGATGGTCAGGCAATGTGCAACCTCGGGCGAGGGCACGCATTTGGCTGAAACTTGCTGATTCCCCGGTAACAAGGTCGAGAAAATAAGCTGCGCCATAGCCCACGTAATCGAGATTGGCTTGAGTGACCGAAAGCATCCACGTTGGAGTGGTGAAACACCAATGGTTCCAGCGCTTGCGCCGACCCTTGTGCTGCAAGAGCGTGCAGTTGATTTGCGGACGATTTGACCAGCCAATGGCGTCAGGATTGAGCATGCCGTTTTTCAGGCATAGGTCTTTCTGAGCAAAAACGGGACTATGAATGGCGCTGTTCATCGTACACATCCGTGTGGGGTTCGCGCGGGCGCGCGGCAGTAATCAGATAATAGAGTATTTGCGACGCCAAGCGTGCCTTTGCTAAGCAAACTGTTTCACGTCCAGAGAATTTATCCTAAAAGGGTGGGTTGGCGTCCGCACAGGCCCTGCTTTTGGTGCAGTGATCGCAATGATTTTGCGAATTGTTAACTGCTCGGGCACAAAATGCCTGTAGTGGCTGTCAAACTCGATTCAAACCTTTGTTAGGAGTCGCCAATGCCTCGTTTTCCGGTTCTATGCCTAGCTGCTGTGCTGTCCTGCGCCAGTGCTCAGGTATTCGCAGATGCAGCCAGCCACGCAGCCGATGCTGAGCGCTTTTTGCAATTAGCCCACGCCGACAAGCTCGCTGTTCCGGTATATGCGCAAGTGCAGCAAATGTTTGCCCAGCGCTACTCACAAAGTGGTGCTGGCGGTGAAAAGAAGGCGGTACTTGAGTCTTATCAGGCTAAAGCAGACGCGGTCCTCGACCAGTCGATAAGCTGGAACAAGGTTAAGCCCGATCTGGTTAAGCTCTACACCAGCAACTTCACTGAGCAAGAGCTTAAGGAACTGATCAAGTTCTACGAGTCGCCAGTGGGTGAGAAAGTGCTGAAAACCATGCCGCGCCTGACTGCACAGTCGGCCGAATTGACCCAAGGCAAGCTGGAACCTGCGGTGCCTAAGGTAAATAAATTGCTGGAAGATATGACCAAAGAGTTAGGCCCTAAAAAGTCCTAATCGGCGGCGCATTCAGGCATTTATTGCCGGATGTTGAAAAATGGCTTTGGCTTGAGCTTTACACTTCGTAAACTCAGGGCCTGAGCCATTTTTTTTACGTGGCGATAACCCAGTCATTGGGTATCGCGTGCGTATTTTGGAGTTAATGATGACCAAACAAGCGCAGCTTGAGGCCGCACTTACCACCTTGCAACCTGAGCATTTGCAAGTTTTGGATGAAAGCCATATGCACAGCCGTGGTCTTGAGACGCACTACAAGGCGGTTATCGTCAGTGAGCAGTTTCAAGGATTGAATGCGGTGAAGCGTCACCAGAAAGTCTATGCCAGCCTTGGCGACTTGATGGGCCAGATCCATGCCCTGGCGCTGCATACCTACACCGCCCAGGAGTGGGCCAAAAACGGAGATGCCCCGGCGTCGCCCACCTGCCTCGGCGGCAGCAAGCACGACCAGTGAAGGCTGTAGCTTGACGCTTTTGTAGAGTGGTCGACGCCTTTTTCGGCCACCATTCGCCGCCACACATGCTCACGAATTCGCAACGCCACGGTGGCCAAGCTTCGCGTTGACACACCCTACACGAGCCATTATTAACGGCCAATGGTGTGCGCGCTCCTTTGGAAAAGCTTCCTGTTGTCGCACCCTGCGCGGGCGGCTTAAAAAAACGTTAAACTACGACCTGTTAATCAATCGCCAGTCCGCCCTTTACGTGGGCGACTACTGAGGAAATAAAAGCATGACCGACAAGATTGTCGTGGCAGCCCTGTACAAATTCGTCTCGCTGCCAGATTTCCACGAACTCCGTGAGCCGCTGCTCAACACCCTGATCGAAAACGGCGTGAAAGGTACACTGCTGATTGCCGAAGAAGGCATCAACGGTACTGTTTCCGGCAGCCGCGCAGGGATTGACGGGTTATTCGCCTGGTTTGCCCTGGACCCACGGCTGGCCGATGTCGATCACAAAGAGTCGTATTGCGATGAGCAGCCGTTCTATCGCACCAAGGTCAAACTGAAGAAAGAAATCGTCACGCTGGGTGTTGAGGGTGTCGACCCCAACAAGCAAGTGGGCACCTATGTCGAGCCTAAAGACTGGAACGCGCTAATAGCTGATCCAGAGGTGCTGCTGATCGATACCCGCAATGATTACGAGGTTTCGATTGGCACCTTCGAGGGGGCTATCGACCCAAAGACCAAAACCTTCCGCGAGTTTCCGGATTACATCAAAGCCAATTTCGATCCGGCCAAGCACAAGAAGGTCGCGATGTTCTGCACCGGCGGTATTCGCTGCGAAAAAGCCTCCAGCTACATGCTTAATCAAGGGTATGAGGAGGTTTATCACCTGCAAGGCGGGATTCTTAAATACCTTGAAGAAGTGCCGCAGGATGAGTCGAGCTGGAAGGGAGACTGCTTTGTGTTCGACAACCGCGTCACGGTTCGCCATGACTTGACGGAAGGTGAATACGACCAGTGCCACGCCTGCCGCACGCCGATCTCAGCGATTGACCGTGAATCTGAATTTTACACACCAGGCGTGAGTTGCCCCTATTGCTGGGATTCACTGCCGGAGAAGACGCGCGCGGGCGCCCGAGAGCGGCAAAAGCAGATCGAACTGGCCAAACAACGCAATATGCCGCATCCCTTAGGCTTCAATCCGCGTCTAAAAAATCAAGGCTAAGCCATGCAAACTCGCTTGCTCTATGTGATGGACCCGATGTGTTCGTGGTGCTGGGGCTTTGCTCCGGTCTTTCAATCCCTCGCAGAGCAGGCGCAAGCGCAAGGCGTGGAACTGCACCTGATTGCCGGTGGTTTACGCACCGGCAGTGGCGCGGCGTTGGACACCACCACGCGCAATTACATCCTTGAGCATTGGCAGGCTGTTGCACAGGCGACAGGGCAGCCCTTCAAGTTTGACGGCGCCTTGCCAGATGGCTTTGTTTACGACACCGAGCCTGCGTGCCGGGCCTTGGTCACGGCGCGCAGCCTTGATCCGCAAAGCGCATGGCCGCTGGTTAAGTTGATTCAGCAAGCGTTCTATGCCGAAGGTCGGGATGTCACCCAAGCCAGCGTTTTGGTTGAACTGGCGGAAAAGGTCGGTTTGCCGCGGATTGTTTTTGCTGAAGCATTCGACAGCGCCGAGCAGCATGCCGCCACAGCGGCTGACTTTACCTGGGTTCAAGATCTGGGCATTGCGGGTTTTCCAACGCTGCTGGCTGAGCGTGACGGCCAACTTGCATTGGTGACTAATGGCTATCAGCCGCTTGAACGTTTGTCACCATTACTGGCTCGTTGGTTAGAGCGCGCTGCCAATGCGTGACCAGTTGAGCTGGGCGGAAATTCGTCGCCTGGCTTTGCGTCACCGTAAAGCCTTGTTCCTAGCCAATGGCATTGCCGTGCTGGCAACCCTGTGCAGCGTACCGATACCCCTATTGTTACCCCTGTTGGTTGATGAGGTCTTGCTTAAGCAGGGCGATTCAGCATTGCAGGTGATGAACAACTTTCTACCTGTCGCCTGGCAAAGCGCGGTCGGTTACATCGGTTTGATGTTGGCGTTGACTTTCGTACTGCGCGCCAGTGCGTTGGTTTTCAATGTGCTGCAAGCACGTCTGTTTGCCCGGTTATCAAAAGACATCGTCTATCGCATCCGCGTGCGACTTATCGAGCGGCTAAAGCGCATCTCCCTGGCTGAATACGAAAGTCTTGGCAGCGGCACAGTGACCACTCACCTGGTGACCGATCTCGACACGCTGGATAAGTTCGCCGGTGAAACCCTCAGCCGATTCCTGGTGGCGATCCTGACGCTGGCTGGCACCTCGGCCATATTGCTGTGGATGCACTGGCAGCTAGCCATGTTGATTCTGTTGTTCAACCCGCTGGTGATCTACGCCACAGTGCAGCTCGGCAAACGGGTCAAACACCTGAAGAAACTGGAAAACGACAGCACCTCCCGCTTTACCCAGACATTGACCGAAACCCTGGACGCCATTCAGGAAATTCGGGCGGGCAATCGTCAAGGATTCTTTCTTGGCAGGCTAGGCGCACGCGCCCAGGAAGTGCGTAATTTTGCCGTCGCATCGCAGTGGAAAAGCGATGCATCAAGTCGGGCCAGTGGCTTGCTATTCCAGTTCGGGATCGATGTATTCCGAGCGGCGGCCATGCTTACCGTGCTGTTCTCTGACCTGTCAATCGGGCAGATGCTCGCGGTGTTCAGCTACCTGTGGTTTATGATCGGCCCCGTGGAGCAGTTGCTCAGCCTGCAATACGCTTTCTATGCAGCAGGTGGTGCGCTGTCACGCATCAATGAGCTGCTTGCGCGCAATGATGAGCCGCAATATCCGGGTGGCGCTGATCCTTTCGATGGTCGAGCGACTGTTGGCATCGAGATCGAACAGCTGACCTTTTCTTATCAGGATGAACCGGTACTCGACGAACTTAACCTGCGCATTGCACCGGGTGAAAAGGTCGCCATCGTCGGTGCCAGCGGCGGCGGTAAAAGCACCTTGGTGCAGTTGTTGCTGGGGCTGTATAGCGCACAAAGTGGTTCGATTCGTTATGGCGGCTCTAGCCTGCAAGCCATTGGACTTGAGCAGGTGCGCGAGAATGTGGCCGTGGTGCTGCAGCATCCCGCACTGTTTAACGATTCGGTACGCGCCAATTTATGCATGGGCCGTGAGCGCAGTGATGATGCCTGCTGGCATGCACTGGAAATAGCCCAACTGGCCGCGACGATTCGCCAGTTGCCCAAGGGCCTCGACAGCATTGTTGGGCGATCTGGCGTGCGCTTGTCCGGCGGTCAACGTCAGCGCCTGGCTATCGCCCGCATGGTGCTGGCCGAACCAAAGGTGGTGATTCTCGATGAGGCGACCTCTGCGCTGGATGCTGCCACAGAGTACGCCTTGCACAAGGCAATGAGCAGCTTCCTCGTTGGGCGCACCACGCTGATTATTGCCCACCGCCTGTCTGCGGTGAAGCAAGCTGACCGGGTATTGGTTTTCGATGGTGGACGCATTGCTGAAGACGGTGATCATCATCAATTGATCGCTGATGGCGGGCTGTATGCACGCCTCTATGGCCATCTTCAACAGTAGCCTGACGCTTGGGGACATCGGTGGGTGCTAAGGTTAGGGCTGATAGGATTTAGCCATTGCCGGGCGTAATGAATTCACGGGGTCGACGTCGAATGTTCATTCGTCAGTACAGCTGGGCGTTGTGCCCGGTTGCTCAAGCCTAACGATTAATAGCGAGGGATAGGTGAATGAATCGAGTCAAAGTCGAGTTTGCAGGCAGTTCAGGGCAGCAACTGGCGGGTTTGTTGGAGCTGCCAAACAGCCTGCAACCGGTGAGGTATTACGCGTTATTTGCCCACTGTTTCACCTGTGGTAAAGATATTGCCGCCGCATCGCGCATCAGTCGCGAGCTCGCTGATCAAGGCATTGCAGTGCTGCGGTTTGACTTCACCGGACTGGGCAACAGCGACGGTGATTTTGCCAATACCAACTTCACCTCAAATGTCGAAGACTTGGTGGCTGCGGCCAAAATGCTCGAAGCTGAGTATGCCGCGCCCAAGTTGATCATTGGCCACAGCCTTGGCGGTGCGGCGGTGCTTTCAGCGGTTGATAAAATTCCATCGCTGCAAGCGGTCGCCACCATTGCCGCGCCCTCTACCGCGCACCATGTGCAGCACCTATTCGCAAGCTCAAAAGCTGAGATCGAAGCACAGGGTGAGGCCAAGGTTAAGCTTGGTTTTCGTGAGTTTTCGATCAAGAAGCAGCTTATTGAGGACCTCGATCAATACGCCGATCTGCAACATATCACGCGCCTGCGCCGACCACTGATCATCTTTCACTCGCCGATAGATGACACAGTCGCCGTCGAAGAAGCGGCGAAAATCTTTACCGCAGCCAAGCATCCGAAAAGCTTTATTTCACTGGATAAAGCCGATCACCTGCTGAGCAAGAAAGAAGACGCCCGCTATGTCGCCAAGACCTTGGCCGCCTGGGCTGAGCGTTACATTGAGGTGCCCGTCACCGAATCCGTTGCGACGGCCCTTGAAGACGGTCATGTGTTGGTCACAGAGCTGGATAAGAAGTTTCTACGCGGGCTTTATACCAACAGGTACAGCCTGGTATCCGATGAGCCCAAGAGCGTGGGTGGTTCTAACCTGGGGCCAACACCCTACGCGTTGTTGTTGATGAGCCTGGGCGCTTGCACCTCCATGACCATCCGTATGTATGCCGAGCGTAAAGGCATTCCACTGGAAGACATCGATATTCGTCTGGTGCATGACCGAGTGCATGCCGAGGATTGTGCTGCCTGTGAAGGGCGCGAAGGCAAGCTTGAACGAATCCAGCGCTACATCACCTTCAAGGGCGAGCAACTGACCGAGGCGCATATCGAAAGCATGCTGAAGATTGCCAATCGCTGCCCGGTGCACAAAACCCTCGAATCCGATCCGGTGATTACCACCGAGCTGGAGCACGATAAGTAAGTTAAATCACGGTGGGCAGCGTCGGTTGGCGCATCCCGCGTGGGTTTCGGGTGGATGACGCTCTTCTCATCCACCGTTACGATCTCGGACATACGGGTTGTTTGCGTGGACCATGGTGGACAAGCTTCGGGTTGTCACACCCTCCAAGAGCCACCATCGCGGCCACGACCCTCTGCGATAATGCGCCGTATCTAAAGCGTTTTGCTACTGCACCCTAAGGTACAGAGACAAGTTCGCACGACTCTGCACGCTGCATTGGCAGCTTATTGAACCGCCTTGTAACGATAAGTTTACGGCTCTTGGGCGCTAATCACGCGCTTATTGTCATCCAGCGCGGGTGTAAGGAAATCGTGCCGCGGCAAGTCGACTGCCTTGCTGTTGCGCGCCGCTTAAGTGCTTGTTCGGCCAGCGTTCTACGGGTGTTATGGCTTCACTACAGCTGCCTGCAAGGCTGCTGACAACCGCCCGAGAACAACAAGGAGGCGCAATGAACGCCGTGAACAAAATCGAACAGCACAACCCGATTGGTACTGATGGCTTTGAATTCGTCGAGTACACAGCGCCGACGCCTGAAGGTATTCAGCAGCTACGCGAGCTGTTCACTGCCATGGGCTTCACCGAAACCGCGAAACACCGTTCCAAGGAAGTATTTCTGTTCCAGCAGAACGATATCAACTTCGTCCTCAATGGCAGCCCGACCGGCCATGTCCGCGAGTTTGGTATCAAGCACGGTCCAAGTGCCTGCGCCATGGCCTTCCGGGTGGAAAATGCTGCTCAGGCCGCTGCCTATGTTGAGTCCCAGGGCGCCAAGCTGGTCGGTAGCCACGCCAACTTCGGCGAGCTGAACATTCCCTGCGTTGAAGGGATTGGTGGCTCGCTGCTGTATCTGGTGGACCGCTTTGGCGAAAACACCATCTACGACGTTGACTTCGAATTTATCGAGGGCCGCACACCCAACGACAACGCTGTTGGCCTGGTGAGCCTCGACCACCTGACGCATAACGTCAAGCGTGGGCAGATGGACGTCTGGTCCGGCTTTTACGAGCGCATCGCCAACTTCCGTGAGATTCGTTACTTCGACATTGAAGGCAAGCTTACCGGCCTGCTGTCGCGGGCAATGACGGCGCCATGCGGCAAGATCCGCATCCCGATCAATGAGTCGGCGGATGACAAGTCGCAGATCGAAGAGTTTATTCGCGAATATCAAGGTGAAGGCATCCAGCACATCGCCTTGAGCACTGAGGATATATTCGCCACGGTTCGCCAGTTGCGCGCCAATGGCGTCGATTTTATGAGCACGCCGGGCACTTACTACGACAAGGTGGATACCCGCGTCGCAGGCCATGGTGAGTCAACTGAAACCCTGCGAGAGCTGAGCATTCTGATTGATGGCGCGCCGGGCGATGACGGTATTTTGCTGCAGATCTTCACCAACACTGTGATTGGTCCGATTTTCTTCGAGATCATCCAACGCAAGGGCAATCAGGGCTTCGGTGAAGGCAACTTCAAGGCTTTGTTTGAGTCGATCGAAGAAGATCAAGTTCGTCGCGGCGTTATCGCGGCCGACTAATATTCCTGTAGACCACTAGCGCCGCAACCTTGCGGCGTCAGATGCTTTTGCCAATTCGAAGGTTTGATTATGAAGTTAGCCTCACTCAAGCAGGGTCGCGACGGCGTCTTGGTCGTGGTTTCTCGCGATCTCAGCCGTGCCCTCAAAGTCCCAGCCATTGCCGCAACCCTGCAAGCGGCACTGGATGACTGGGCAAACATTCGTCCGCAACTTGAGGCGGTGTACCAGCGCCTGAATGACGGCCTTGAGGGCCAGGCATTTGCCTTCGAGCAGAGCGCTTGTCATAGCCCTCTGCCGCGCGCTTTTCATTGGGCCGATGGCAGCGCTTACGTCAATCACGTTGAACTGGTACGCAAGGCCCGTGGCGCCGAAATGCCAGAGAGCTTTTGGCATGAGCCGCTGATGTATCAAGGCGGTTCTGATGCCTTTATTGCACCGCACAGCGCCATTCGAATGGCCGACGAGGCCTGGGGCATCGACCTCGAAGCCGAGCTGGCAGTCATTACTGATGATGTGCCGATGGGCGTTAGCGCTGCTGAAGCTGCAGAGCATGTGCAACTGTTGATGCTGGTTAACGATGTGTCGCTGCGGAACTTGATTCCGGGTGAGCTGGCCAAGGGCTTCGGCTTTTACCAGAGCAAACCTTCGTCGAGCTTCTCTCCGGTAGCAGTGACGCCAGATGAGCTGGGCGATAGCTGGAAAGAGGGCAAGGTCCATCGGCCATTGGTTTCGCATATCAATGACCAGCTGTTCGGCGAGCCGGATGCAGGTACTGATATGACCTTCAATTTCCCCACGCTTATCGCTCACGCCGCCAAAAGTCGTCCTCTGGGCGCGGGCACCATTGTTGGCTCGGGCACTGTGTCCAACTATGACCGCAGTGCCGGCTCATCCTGTCTCGCGGAAAAGCGCATGCTTGAAGTGATTGAGCAGGGCGAAGCGAAAACCCCATTTCTCAAGTTCGGTGATCGGGTCCGCATTGAGATGTTTGATAGCGCAGGGCAAAGCCTGTTCGGCGCTATCGATCAGGCGGTGGAACGCTACGATGGCTGAGCTGACGCTCTATTCCTATTGGCGCTCCAGTGCTGCCTATCGGGTGCGAATAGCGCTGAATCTCAAAGGTTTAGCCTATCGGCAAGTGCCGGTGCATCTGGTCAGGGACGGGGGCGAGCAATTGGCCCCAGCCTATCAGCAGCTCAATCCGCAAGGCTTGCTGCCATTGCTGGTTGACTCTGGGTCTGGGGGCGATGAAGTCAAAATTGCCCAGTCGCTGGCAATCATCGAATACCTCGATGAAGTGTTTCCTGTGCCTGCACTGCTGCCAGCCGATCCGGCGCAGCGTGCGCAGGTGCGAGCGCTGGCGATGCATATCGCTTGCGAAGTCCATCCGCTGAATAACTTACGGGTACTCAACTACTTGTCCAGCGAGTTGGGCATTACCGATGACGCGAAGTCCGAGTGGTATCAGCATTGGGTTCACACTGGACTGAAAGCTGTGGAGCAAGGTTTGGCCGTTTTTGCTGGCAAGCTGTCCCTTGGTCAGCGGCCGGGATATCTAGAAGCCTGTTTGATCCCACAGGTGTACAATGCGCGCCGTTTTAACTGTGACCTCAATGCGTATCCGCGCATTCTCGCCATGACGGCGCGTTGTGAAGCCCTCGAAGCCTTTAGCAAGGCCGCTCCGGAGGTGCAACCCGACGCAACTTAGGGCTTACCAGCCTTGCGGGGAGACAGGCGCGCTAGCCAATGCTGGCGTTGCTCGACTCTTCATCACTCCGCCGCGCCACAAGCGCAGCGGGTTAGATCCCGTCACAGATAAAAACAACAGGTGACGCATGACCCGAGAAAAACCGAAAAACCTCTGGCTCTCTCGCTGGGGCTTTATTCTTGCCGCAACTGGCTCCGCCGTGGGCCTGGGCAATATCTGGAAATTCCCTTACATCACCGGTGAGTACGGCGGCGGCGCTTTCGTACTGATGTACCTTGCCTGCATCCTGGCCATTGGTATTCCGGTGATGATGACTGAGATCGCCATTGGTCGCCGTGGACGCGGCAGCCCGATTGATGCAATTGGTCGCGTGGTCAAAGAAAACAGCGGCAACCCGTTGTGGAAAGCGGTGGGCGGCATGGCCATGCTCGCCGGGTTTATGATTCTGTGTTTTTACGTGGTGGTCGCCGGTTGGGCCTTTGCCTACACCTGGAAAATGCTTGATGGCTCACTCGCGGCCACCAGTGTTGATGCGCTGGGCGCGGTGTTTGAAGCGCACAATGCCAACCCTTGGCAACTCGGTGGCTGGAGCGTGCTGGTGGCGCTGCTGACGCTGTGGATCGTCGCCAAAGGCGTACAAAAAGGTATCGAAAACTCGGTGCGCTGGATGATGCCAGGCCTGGCGGTGATGCTGGTGGCACTGGTGGGTTATGCCTTCACCAGCGGTAGCTTCTCCGCCGGTTTCGACTTCCTGTTTACCTTTGATGCCTCGAAAATCACCGGCGAAGCGCTGTTGGCCGCCTTGGGCCATGCCTTCTTCACCTTGAGCTTGGCGTCCGGGGCGATTTTGACTTACGGCTCATACATCCCCGATGGCCAGTCGATTGCGCGGACAACCTTTATGGTCGCCATTTGCGATACTGCTGTGGCGTTGTTGGCCGGCTTGGCTATCTTCCCGATCATCTTTGCGAACGGCATGAGCCCGAGTGCCGGTCCGGGCTTGATCTTTATGAGCTTGCCGCTGGCCTTCCAGCAGATGCCGTTTGGCACCGCTTTTGGCGTGCTGTTCTTCGCCATGGTGTCGATTGCCGCGCTGACTTCAGCGATCTCGATGATCGAAGCCACCGTCGCCTATCTTAACGAGAAACACGGCATCAGTCGGGTCAAATCTGCTGTGGTTTCAGGTGCGGTGTTGTTGGTCATCAGCTTGTTGGCGATGCTCTCGTTCAACCTGCTTGCAGGCTGGACGCCAATGGGCAAGAACTTCTTCGACTGGCTGGATTACCTGACGTCACGCTGGATGATGCCCCTGGGCGGAATATTTATTGTCCTGTTTGCCGGCTACGCGTTGCGTGACGAGATCATGCGTGATGAACTCAACCTGCCGCCAATGGGCTACGCGCTGTGGCTATTTATGGTGCGCTATGTGTGCCCGGTGCTGATCATGATCGTGTTCCTCAATGCCTTGGGCTGGCTGGGTTTTGACCCGATTGCCGGGTGGTACTGGATCGCTGGCGCCATTGGCGTGTTGACCATCCTGGGCGAGATCTTTCGCCCGCGGGTGATGCCGGTTTTAGCCGGGCGTTAATCGATCAGGCTATTTTAAAAAGCGTACGGCGAAAGCCGTGCGCTTTTTTTATGCCAGTGTTGCGCCCTGATTGGCGACTACGAGATGCGCTACGAAATACAGGGTTCTTAGATTTATCTGCTGTGCCTGTGGCACACACGTGAGAGCCGATAGCGCACTCGAAATTCCACGTTATTAACTATCTGGCACACAGCTTCATGTCGTCGTGCCCTACGTAAGGCGGACAACGTTTTACGTCCGTGCTTTTACGCGGCACGGTTTTTTTGACGTCTGATAAATGGCGAAATCTCGCCAATCATTAGTTCAGCTCAGCGTAAAGCTGCCGATAAAGCTGTATTAGAGGTTGTGATTGATCCCGCGAGACGTGCTGGTGTGCCGGAATTAGTGGCTTTTGCTGGTGATGGCACAATGCTTGCGAAGGACATCGATCCAACAAACACTGTGCCGGCCCAATCTTGCTAGCAGGCTGGCGACTTCAGTGAATAAATATAACGGAGTAACTCATGTTGTCGTCTGCCTCACGCCTGTTTAGTAACCTCGCCGTCGGTAAAAAACTGCTGGGTGGTTTTGCCTTGGTGCTGCTGCTCACGCTGGCAGTCGCATTAACCGGTTATTGGGCGGTGGAAGCGGTAGCGAGCAGGCATGAGCAGGTTAATCAGTTTTCAGAAATTGACGTTGCGGTATTGGAGGCGCGGCATTTTGAGAGTGTTTTTGCATTGAAGAAAACCGCTGAGACGGCTGCAAAAACCACCGAACAATTGACCCTGGTCAAGCAACTTATTGCCACGCAAATGGGCTCGGCGGACGCGGATAAGAAAGCCAAGCTGCAGGCCATGGGTGAGGCGGTGAATCAATACCAGCAACAGTTTGATGGTTTTGTCCGGCTTAATGATCAGTCGCGCGCTGCACGGGAGCAAATGAGTAAGGCGGCAGGCGAGGCCCGTGATCAGTTTGATGTGATTGAGTTTGAGATGTACGACGCTGTGCGTGAGCTGCGCCTGCAGGGCGATAACCTTAAAGGCAGTGATCCGCTGACGTTGGCCGAGACTGCATCCGGTTTGAGTAAACGCATGCTTGACCTGCGCAGTAATGAAAGCCTGTACATCATCGATGAATCAGCCGATGCCTTGAAGGACTGGAAGTACACCAACGAAGACTTGGAAACAGTCGCCCGCAACTTGATGATCTGGCTCACCGACGAGCAAAAAAGCGCAATCACAGCCGCGTTGGATGCACTCAAGGTGTATCAGCAAGCCTTCGCTAATTACCAACAGGTGATTACCCAGAGCGAAAATGCTGAAAAAACCATGCAGGAAAAGGCCCAGTCAGTCCTGACTTTGGTTGAAAGAGCCACGGCGGCTGAAGATGCCAGTATGTTGGATATTCGCAATCAGGCGCTGTTGGGCTTGATCATCATGGCGCTGGCAGCCTCGGTTATTGGCGTGCTGGCTGGGTTGCTGATTACGCGTTCGATTGTTGGCCCATTGCGTCAGGCAGTGAGCTTTGCTGAGCAAATTGCCGAGGGTGATCTTAGTCAAAACATCACCAGCAACCGGGGCGATGAAGTCGGCCAGCTAATGTCGGCCATGCAACGTATGACCCTGAGTCTGCGCGAGTTGGTTGGCCACATTGGGGGTGGCGTCGGCCAAATTGCCGCAGCAGCCGAACAGTTGTCTGCAATCACCGCGCAAACCAGTTTAGGCGTGCAAGAGCAGAAGCTTGAAACCGAACAGACAGCTACCGCCATGCATGAAATGGCCGCCACTGTGCAAGAAGTTGCGCAGAATGCCGATCAGGCATCGGTTGCGGCCCGTGAGGCGGATCAAGAAGCCCAGCAGGGCAACCAGGTTGTGCAGCAGGCTGTTGGGCAAATCAACAGCTTGGCCAGCGAAGTTGAGCAATCTGCTCAGGCCATTCAAGCGCTCAACCTTGAAAGCGGGCGCATTGGCAGCGTGCTTGAGGTGATTCGTTCTGTGGCAGAGCAAACTAACTTGCTGGCCTTGAACGCGGCAATCGAAGCGGCGCGTGCAGGTGAGCAGGGCCGTGGTTTTGCGGTCGTGGCCGATGAGGTACGAGCGTTGGCGCAGCGGGCGCACAGTTCTACCGAAGAAATTGAGTCCTTGATTGCGGGCCTGCAAACCATGGCCAAAGACGCCGTGACGCAAATGGACAGTAGCCTGAGCTTGACCCAGCGCACTGTAGTTTTGGCCGGGCAGGCGGGTGATGCGTTGGGCCGGATTACCCAGTCGGTGAGCACCATCGAGCAGATGAATCACCAGATCGCAGCGGCCGCTGAAGAACAAAGCAGCGTGGCGGAGAACATCAGCGAGAGCATCACCCGGGTTCGCGATATCGGCGAGCAAAGTGCCTCAGCCAGTGAGCAAACAGCGGCCTCTAGTGCAGAGTTGGCACGCCTTGGGGTTGAGCTGCAAGGCTTGGTCAAGCGCTTTCGCACATAATTGTTTAGGGGCGAGAGTGGTAAGGCAGCGCGAAGTTTGGCCGCCGTGACCCGCGCAAAAACTACGACTATTTAAGATCGCTACGGTGGCCGAAAAAGGCGTCGACCACCTTACATGGGCTTGCTCAATTCGCTGGCCCAGAGTGCCAGCGGAATGGGTGTTTGTGGTTTCCATATGCGGGTCCATAGCAGTTTCAAGCGGTCCAGGTCGCCACGCCCAGTCGGCCAGCGTTGAATATCATTTTGGAGTTGCCACTTGCCGTCTTGCCAGTGGGCAAAGTCAAAACGAAACGGGTGAAAGCCGGTCATCCCCAGGCGCAGGTCAGTGACTATCAAGTGGTCATCAATCCGGTCATAACGCAACACGCCAGCGGTGAACCAGTTAAGGCGTGCCAGCGCAGGTGAAGCGGCCAGCGCTTTGCCTTCAGCGGTGCCCAGCGGAATACGCTCAAGCTTGGGTGGGGCGCTATCAAACCAGCCGGACAGCGCCTCGTAGTAATCATCGCCATCGAGCACGATCACCCGCCATAACAAGGTATTGAAGGGGGTCGGCGTGCTGAAGATTTGCTGGGCTTGAACACCCTGCCTCGCGAGTTCGGCCTCAACCCGCTCTTCAGCATGGTGTTTACCCACCAGTGTTGAGGCGAGATAAGCGGTGGAAATGGCCAGTGCGATAGCGGGTGCTTTACCAGCTTTGCCGCGCAGGCCGTAAATCAGGCCGAGGATCATGGCCGCAAGCAGGGGCACAGTGTAGAGCGGGTCGATGATAAAAATACTCGACCAGGCAATAGGGGGTGGCGTCATTGGCCAGAACAACTGGGTTCCGTAGCTGGTGAAGCTGTCGAGCAGGGGATGGGTGACCAACACCAGCCAGAGCGTTAACAGCAACCGCTGAGAGGAGTAACCGGGATTCGGGTAAAAGCGCCGTACCAGCAAGGTCAGCAGCAATGCCACCGCACTGAGCACAAATACCGAGTGGCTGAACCCACGGTGATAGGTCATCTGTGCCACCGCATCGCCATAGTGAATCAGTACATCCATATCCGGCAGGGTGCCGAGCAATCCGCCATATAGCAGCGCCTTGCGGCCTTGCCAGCGACCGAGCAAGGCGCCTTGAATGCCTGCGC
This sequence comes from Pseudomonas sp. EL_65y_Pfl2_R95, assembly GCF_963971045.1. Lineage (NCBI taxonomy): Bacteria > Pseudomonadati > Pseudomonadota > Gammaproteobacteria > Pseudomonadales > Pseudomonadaceae > Pseudomonas > Pseudomonas sp. EL_65y_Pfl2_R95. The sequence goes on from NZ_CAXAOV010000003.1 coordinate 144,110, forward strand.
CAAGCACCACCTGTGTAAGCGAATCCATTGCCAGTCCTCAAATTCGATCAGCGACTACGGTAACCGAGGCGGGACCAGGCTGATGCACAGTAATGTACTAAAAAACATTTCAATGCAGCGCGATCAAATAGTGGCTAAGGGCGAACTGATGCGGCATATCGGGTTATTCTGCATGCATATTTTGTTCAAGGCCCTGTCATGCTGGTGGTTTCAAACAGTGTTCACCTCGCCGATGATGAAATTGAGCTCACTGCAATCAGGGCTCAAGGCGCGGGTGGGCAAAACGTCAACAAGGTGTCCAGCGCCATGCACTTGCGCTTTGATAGCCAGGCATCGTCATTGCCGCCGTTTTATAAAGAACGCCTGCTAGCGCTCCGTGACAGCCGCATTACTGCCGAAGGCGTGGTGATTATCAAGGCCCAGCAATTTCGCACTCAGGAGAAAAACCGCGCCGATGCGTTGGAGCGGTTGTGTGAATTGATCCGCAGCGCCGGTAAAACTGAAAAAGCCCGGCGACCGACCAAGCCGACGCTGGGCTCAAAGAAGCGCCGACTGGAAGGTAAGACCAAGCGTGGGGCGATCAAGGCAGGGCGCGGGCGGGTGGACTTTTAATCCTCGCGAGCACGCCCAGCTGTGTTTCAGATTAATCCCACTCAGGTGCAAAACCAGGGTTTGCCAGGCGTTCGCCACGATCCAGTTGGGCGATTTCAGCCATTTCAGCCTCGCTGAGTTTGAGGTTCATCGCCTGCAGATTGCTTTGCAGGTTATTGCGCTTGGTTGATGAAGGAATCACCGCAAACCCTTGCTGAAGCAACCACGCCAACGAGACCAGCGCCGGGGTCGTGTTGTGCGTGCTGGCGATGCGCTGCAGCACAGGGTCATCCATTACCTTGCCGTAGGCCAGCGGCATATAAGCCGTCAGCTGCAAGCCGTTTTCACGGGCAAACTCAACCACTTTGCGATTTTGCAGGTACGGGTGGATTTCCACTTGATTGGTCGCGATCTGATCGGCACCCACGGTTTCAAAGGCTTGTTGCATGTGCTTGATAGTGAAGTTGGAAATACCGATCTCACGGGTAAGGCCTTGAGCTTTGGCCTCGAGCAAGGCGCTCATATATTCACTGACCTGAATTTCATCATCTGGCGAGGGCCAGTGAATCAGTGTGAGGTCGACATAATCCATTTTCAGCTTGCGCAGGCTTTCTTTCAGGCTGGGGATGAGCGCATTACTGGCAAGGTTGTCGGTCCAGATCTTGGTGGTGACATACAAGTCTCCGCGGGCAATGCCGCTGGCGGCAATCGCTTGGCCGACTTCGGCTTCGTTGCCATAAATCTGTGCAGTGTCAATGTGGCGGTACCCAAGCTCAAGGCCCATGGTGACCGAGTCGATGACTTGCTGATCTTTAAGGCGGAACGTACCAAGACCAAATACTGGAAGAGACATTATTTACTCCTAACGGCTTGAGTGAATCATTAACAAAAATCAGTCGATAAATTAGCTGACAGTGCTTTTGGCTTATCGTTTCGAGGCTGTTGCCCGGTAAACCTGCTATTAACTGTGGATCTGTCAGCCAGTCTGCGGCATTGGTTTATGCGCAGTAATGGGGTTGTAGTCATAAAATATTTGACTAAAATTCACGAATGAAAACGACTTTAGATGAATTACAAGCCTATGTGACCGTGGTCGACAGCGGCTCAATCAGTGCTGCTGCCGAGCAGCTTGAGCAAACGGCTTCGGGGGTCAGTCGGGCGTTAAGTCGTCTTGAGCAAAAGCTCGATGTAACCCTGATGCGCCGAACCACGCGGCGTTTGGAAGTGACCGAAGAGGGCATGGTTTTTCTGGCCCAGGCGCGCAAGATATTGGCCTCGGTTGAAGAAGCCGAGGAGCAAATGGCGTTGCGCCGCCAGCTTCCCGCTGGGCGTTTGCGGGTCAATGCGGCTGCCCCTTTTGTGTTGCACAGCATCGTGCCGCTAGTGGCAGGGTTCCGCGAGCAATACCCGGACATAGAGCTTGAGATCAACAGCAGCGATCAGATCATTGATTTGCTTGAGCAACGTACCGATATTGCCATTCGGATTGGTCCTTTGCGTGATTCCACCTTGCATGCACGCCTGCTCGGCCGCAGTCCGAAACGGGTATTGGCCAGTCCTGAATATCTGCGCCTGCACGGCGAACCGAAATCGGTTGCGAGCTTGAGCCAGCACAGTTTGCTCGGCTTCACCCAACCAGAATCCCTCAATCATTGGCCGCTACGTTGTGATCAGGAGGACGGGTATGCGATCAAGCCCAGCTTGTCAGCCTCGAGTGGGGAAACCTTGCGCCAGCTCGCATTAGAAGGTGTCGGGATTGTTTGTCTGGCAGGTTTTATGACCGATAAAGACCTTCACAACGGCAGCCTGCAGCAGGTGCTTAAGCGCGATACCGTCGAATCGCTGCAGCCGATCAACGCGGTGTACTACCGCAATACTGCCTTGGCATCGCGTATTACCTGTTTTATTGATTATCTGGCTAAGCACATGCATAAGCCTTGAGAAATACAGCGCCAAAAAAACCGGCTGTGCGCCGGTTTTTAATGGACTAGTTGCTGACTAAACCTGTTCGGTAGATGGCTTGCCTATGGTGCTTGCTCGCGCATCAGGCGAGGTGGGTGACGCGGTTTGGGTTTCAGCGCCGATGATCGGCACTTCCTCGCCTTGTGCGTTGAACAGCTTGCCACCTTTGAAGTAGTCGCCGTCCTCCAGCGCTTCAACATCGCGGTAGCGCAGGCTACGCTCGGTGCCGGCAACAAACACGGACTGCTGGTCAGAGTTGCCCGTGGTGAAGTGGTTGAATGCCAGGTTCAACAGGATCGCCATGATTGCAGCGGAGCTGATGCCGGAATGGAAGATGGTCGCGAACCAGCTTGGGAAGTCGTGGTAGAAGCTGGGTGCGGCGATCGGGATCATGCCGAAGCCGATCGACGTGGCAACGATGATCAGGTTCATGTTGTTGCGGTAATCAACCTTCGACAAGGTGCGAATGCCACTGGCTGCCACGGTGCCAAACAGGACGATACCTGCGCCGCCAAGCACTGATGTCGGCACCGCCGCGATCACCCGGCCCATCACCGGCAACAAACCCAGCAGCACCAAAAATAGGCCGCCGGTGGCAACTACATAGCGACTTTTGATTCCGGTAACCGCGACCAAGCCAACGTTCTGAGCGAACGCGCTTTGAGTGAATGAGCCAAAGATTGGTGCCAGCATGCTCGACAGCATGTCGGCACGCAGGCCATTACCCAGGCGCTTGGAGTCGACCTTGGTCTCGATAATTTCACCAACTGCAAGGATGTCAGCGCTGGTTTCGACCAGAGTCACCATGATTACGATGCACATCGAAATAATGGCTGCGATGTGAAAGGTCGGCATACCGAAGTGGAACGGGCTAGGCATGGCCACAAGGGTACCGTCGCCGATGCGCGAGAAATCAGCCATGCCGAGGGCCATCGCAATCAGCGTGCCGATCACCATCGACAGCAGAATCGACAGGCGCGAGATGCTGGCGCTGCCCAGTTTGCTCAGTAGCAGCACGAAGACCAGCGTGATAGCCGCCAGGCCAATGTTGGCCATGCTGCCGAAGTCGGGGGCATTACTGTTGCCACCCATGGCCCAGCGGGCTGCAACCGGCATCAGGGTCAAGCCGATCGTGGTGATCACGATACCGGTTACTAATGGCGGAAAGAACTTAATGATTTTTGAGAAAATGGGCGTTATCAGTAAGCCTATCAACGAGGCCACAACCACTGCGCCTAGAACGGCAGGAATCCCGCCAGCGCCATCGCCGGTAACAATTGCCACCATGGTTGCAACACCGGCAAAGGAAACACCTTGTACCAGCGGCAATTGGCAGCCAAAAAATGGCAGGCCAAGGGTTTGCAGGAGCGTGGCTAAACCGCCTGCAAATAATGATGCGGTGATCAATAAACCTATGTCGCTGGGTGATAAGCCGGCGGCTTGGCCAACAATCAAGGGTACCGCGACAATCCCTCCGTACATGGTCAGGACATGTTGCAAGCCGTAAGCCATGTTGGCTCCGACACCGAGGTTCTCATCTTCAGGACGTTGCGATGAAGCACTTTCAACCGATGGCGACTGCATAGTGAGGTGTTCCCGTTTTGTTCTTGTGTTCGTAATGTAGGGAACAAAGGGGGCACTTGGCTAGTGCTTGTATACAATTTTGTAATTAAATTAAGATAACCTGTCTGAACGGTCAGTCATAAAATGTCTGCATGGTTAAGCTGTAGGCCCCGTATTATTGGGATTCCAGCTTTTTTTAAGCTGTAATTGCGTGAAATATATTGTGTACGATTCGTTTTTTTAATCGACAAAAGGTACAAGAAACGCCGCAGTTCTGCGGCGTTATCTTGTGGTTGGTCAGCGGTTATGAATGGGCATGTTCAGGCTTTAGTTCCTGTTGTGCCTGGCGCGTCACTTGATAAGCCGAAGTGATGGCCAAAAGGGCCATTACGCTGGCAACCAGAAGGTCTGGCCACGCGGTGCCTGTGCCGAACACGCCGACCGCGGCCAGCAACACGGCAACGTTGCCAAGCGCATCGTTGCGGGTACACAGCCAAACGCTGCGCATATTGCTGTCACCTTCCCGGTAGGCATAGAGCAGGGCGGCCACGCCCAGGTTCGAGAGTAATGCCAAGGTACCAATCAGGCCCATGGTTTGTGCTTCTGGCACCTGGCCGCTTAGGGCATGCCAAATGGCCATGCCTAGTACGCCGATGCCAAATATCAGCATCGATACGGCTTTGACCAGTGAGGCTTTGGCGCGCAATGCGATGCCCATGCCCAGTACCCAAAGGCTGATGCCGTAATTGGCGGCGTCGCCGAGAAAGTCGAGGGAGTCGGCCAGCAGTGAAACCGAGCCTGCTTTGACACCGCTGGCGATCTCGACAAAAAACATCCCGAGGTTGACCGCTAACGCAATCCACAGAATTTTGCGATAGCGGGCAGGCTGTTGTTGGCTTGATGGATCCGGGGTGTGACTGCAGCAATTGGCGCTCATTTGACTTCTCCTTTTTAGCAATAAGCGCTACGCTAAACCCTGTAGTCGCTACGGAGTCAAGCATGAATAAGCCATTTACCATCAGTGCATTGAGTAAGCAGAGCGGCGTCAATCTGGAAACAATTCGTTTTTATGAGCGCAGCGGTTTGCTACCTGAGCCAAAACGTACTGCTTCAGGCTATCGCAACTACCAGGATGCAGATGTTCGGCGCGTGTTGTTTATTCGCCGTGGTCGCGAGCTAGGGTTTAGCTTAGATGAGATTCGTACCTTGTTAGAACTGGCCAACAGGCCGCACAGCCCTTGTGTCGAGGCTGATCAGCTGGTGCAAAGCCACCTGGTGACTATTGAGGAGCGTATTCGCGACCTGCAAAAAATGCAGGCTGAATTATCCAGAATGGCCAACTGCACCAGCGCCGAGGCGGAGCATTGCCGGCTGTTAGAAGCCCTGGATAACCGCCAATGTTGCGCACCGCTTCGTGGGGCGGATGCGCTGTAGGATGTCGCAGCGCGAGTCCTCGCAGCCTCCACAAATGGTGGGTGAAAAAAGCGTCACCCACCCTACAATACTTGGACTAGCACTAATGGGAGGGCACGACATGCCTATGTACAACCCGCCCCATCCGGGCGAAACCTTGCGCGATGACGTTCTGCCAGCCCTTGGCTTGAGTGTTACTGCGTTGGCTCAGCACTTGGGTTATTCGCGGGGCCAGCTCTCGACAGTGATTAATGGCCATGCCGGTATTAGTGCCGATCTTGCGCGCCGTTTGGAGCTTGCAGGCGTTGGCGCTGCTCGGGTCTGGCTCGCCCAGCAAGCAGCGTTTGATTTATGGCAGGCAGAACAGCGCCCATGCCCTGAGATAACGAAGCTCAAGACGGTGGCGTAGACCCCTCAGTATCTTTCCGGGAAAAACGACCTTGGGTGACGCGTTAATTTCAGGCGCAATATCTGTCGTCCGCATGAATTTTTTAAGCGAACAAGTCAGATGGGGTGAGCACAGCGCTGTTGCACACCGCTTAACAGCGCTCCGCCAGGTAGCTGCTGTAATCCGGGATTCGGTAGGAATGGTGTTGTTCTAACAAACTGCTGCTGAGCATGTAGTCGGCGCTGCTCTCGTTGCAGGCCACCGGGATGTTCCAGACAGCGGCCACGCGCAGCAGGGCTTTGATATCGGGGTCATGGGGCTGTGGCTCGAACGGGTCCCAGAAAAACACCAGCATATCGACACGTCGCTCGGCGATGCGCGCACCAATCTGCTGGTCGCCGCCCAAGGGGCCGCTGATCATGCTTTCGACTGGCAAGTTCAAGCTGCGGCTGAGCAATGCTCCGGTTGTACCGGTTGCCAGTAAATCGTGATTTGCCAGTTTGTCGCGGTGGCGTTGGCACCAATCAAGCAAAAACACCTTGCAGTGATCGTGGGCGACCAGTGCGATGCGTTTGCGTGCCGCCAATGTGGCGGTCGTGAAGCTGATACGGCTCATGCTGTGATTCCTAAAAATGGCTATTACTCAGGTGCATTACACAGGGCCAGACAGGTGTCGAGCATGCGATTGGAGAAGCCCCATTCGTTGTCGTACCAAGCCATCACTTTGAGCATTTTGCCGCTGACTTTGGTGTGATTGGCGTCGAAAATCGATGAAAGCGGATTATGGTTAAAGTCGCATGAGACCAATGGCAGGCTGTTGTAGCCGAGCACGCTTGAGCCTTCGCTGGCGCTTTGCATCAGAGCATTCACCACGTCTGCGCTGGTCTCGCGGCTGAGGGTCAGGGTCAGGTCGACCAGGGAAACATTGATCACTGGAACGCGCACCGCCATGCCCGTCAGCTTGCCTGCTAGCTCTGGCAGGACTAAACCTACAGCTTCGGCTGCCCCAGTCTTGCTGGGGATGAGTGACTGCGTGGCCGAGCGGGCGCGGTACGGATCGCTGTGGTAAACATCGGACAGGTTTTGGTCATTGGTGTAGGCGTGGATTGTGGTCATCAGGCCATGTTCGATGCCCAATTCGCGGTGCAAAACCTGTGCAACGGGCGCCAGGCAGTTGGTGGTGCAAGATGCATTGGAGATAATCTGATGAGATTGGCGCAAAATACCCTCGTTAACCCCGTAAACTACGGTGGCGTCCGCACCTTTGGCTGGCGCCGATATAATCACCTTGCGCGCGCCGGCGCTAAGGTGCGCAGCGGCTTTGTCACGAGAGGTGAAAAGCCCGGTGCATTCGAATACCAGGTCAATTGCCAGGCGTTTCCATGGCAACTCGCTTGGATCACGGATTGCGCTGACAGCGATACGGTCACCGTTTACTGTCAGGCTTTCCTGATCAAACTCAACATCGCCATCAAAGATGCCATGCACGCTGTCGTATTTGAGTAAATGGGCATTGATAGCGCTATCACCAAGGTCGTTGATAGCTACGATTTGGATGTTCTGGCGGTAGGCTTGGGTGTACAAGGCACGCAGAACATTGCGGCCGATACGGCCAAAGCCATTGATAGCGATACGCAGAGTCATAAATGCAGTCCATTGATTATTTGTTGTTGGAATTACAAGATTATTCCCGTGAATGTAGAAATCAAGCCTTTTAAGTGGCAATATTTTGTTAAAGGTACAAATAAATTTGCCCGCTAGCCTGGAGTCGACAACATGCATCCCCGTGTCCAAGAGGTAACTGACCGCCTTATCGCCCGTAGCCGAGCTACTCGCGAGCGCTATTTGGCGATGATTCATGCGGCGGCAAGTGATGGTCCGCAGCGTGGCAAATTACAATGCGCCAACTTTGCCCATGGCGTTGCCGGTTGCGGCACTAACGACAAGCAAGCCTTGCGTCTGATGAACGCAGCCAATGTGGCAATTATTTCTGCCTATAACGACATGCTCTCGGCCCATCAGCCCTATGAGACCTATCCCGAACAGATCAAACAGGCCCTGCGCGATGTTGGCTCGGTTGGTCAATTCGCCGGTGGTGTACCAGCCATGTGCGATGGGGTGACCCAGGGCGAGCCGGGCATGGAGCTGGGCATTGCCAGCCGCGAAGTGATTGCCATGTCGACTGCGGTGGCGCTGTCGCACAATATGTTTGATGCCACGCTGTGCTTGGGAATTTGCGACAAGATCGTGCCGGGCTTGCTGATGGGCGCGCTGCGCTTCGGTCACTTGCCGACCCTGTTCGTGCCGGCTGGACCGATGCCGTCGGGTTTGTCCAACAAAGAAAAGGCTGACGTGCGCCAGCGTTATGCCGAAGGTAAAGCCACTCGCGATGAGTTGCTTGAAGCCGAAATGAGCGCTTATCACAGCCCTGGCACCTGCACCTTTTACGGCACGGCCAACACCAACCAGCTGTTGATGGAAGTGATGGGTCTGCATTTGCCGGGTGCCTCGTTTATCAATCCGAATACCCCACTGCGTGATGCCTTGACCGTTGCAGCCGCGCGGCAGATCACTCAGTTGACCAAGCAAAGCGGGCAGTTTATGCCCCTGGCAGAGATTGTTGATGAGCGTTGCCTGGTTAACTCGATTGTTGCTTTGAGCGCCACCGGTGGCTCAACCAATCACACCCTGCACATGCCAGCCATTGCCCGCGCTGCTGGGATTATGCTGACCTGGCAGGACATGGCCGACCTGTCGGCGGTGGTGCCAACCCTGGCTCACGTTTATCCAAACGGTAAGTCCGACATTAACCACTTCCAGGCAGCGGGCGGCATGTCGTTCCTGATCCGTGAATTGCTTGATGCGGGGCTGCTCCATGAAAACGTCAACACCGTTGCTGGCCATGGCCTGAGTCGTTACACCCAAGAGCCTTTCCTGGAAGATGGCAAGCTGGTTTGGCGCGACGGGCCGAGCAAGAGCTATGACGAGACGGTATTGCGCCCGGTCGCCAATCCATTCTCGGCTGAGGGTGGTTTGCGGGTCTTGGAAGGCAATCTCGGCCGTGGCGTGATGAAGGTTTCGGCTGTGGCCCTTGAGCATCAAATCGTTGAGGCTCCTGCGCGGGTATTTGAAGATCAGCAGGAACTGGCTGATGCGTTTAAAGCCGGTGAGCTTGAGCATGACATGGTGGCGGTGATGCGCTTTCAAGGACCGCGCTCCAATGGCATGCCTGAATTGCACAAGATGACGCCGTTTCTTGGGGTGCTGCAGGATCGCGGTTTCAAAGTCGCGCTGGTGACTGATGGTCGGATGTCGGGCGCCTCGGGTAAAATTCCGGCGGCGATCCATGTGTGCCCTGAAGCCTTTGATGGCGGTGCGTTAGCGCGTGTGCGTGATGGCGACATCATCCGAGTGAACGGTCATACCGGCGAATTGCAGGTCTTGGTCAGTGATGCAGAGCTGGCTGGACGCGAACTTGCCAGCAGTTCTCTGAACAATGGCGAAGGCTGTGGGCGCGAGCTTTTCAGCTTTATGCGTCACTCATTCAGCACCGCAGAGCAGGGTGCCAGTGCATTCACCGAAAGTCTGGAGTCACTTAAGTGAAGCTAGCGCTAGTCGGTGATATCGGTGGCACCAACGCACGCTTTGCCTTGTGGCGCGATGACCAACTGGAATCAGTCAGCGTGCTGGCAACGGCTGATTTCAGCACGCCTGAGGCCGCGATTGAGCAGTACCTGGCTGAGCACGATGTGTCGCTGGGCTCGCTCGGTTCGGTCTGTCTTGCTTGCGCTGGGCCCGTCAGTGATGCGGTATTTCGCTTTACCAATAACCATTGGCTGATTAATCGCGAGGCATTTTGCCGGCGCCTGCAGATCGAGCAATTGTTACTGATCAATGATTTCTCGGCCATGGCGCTGGGCATGACGCGCCTGGCTGCAGGTGAGCGTTTGCAAGTCTGCGCAGGCCAGGCCGACAGCAGTCGCCCTGCGGTGGTCATTGGTGCGGGCACCGGCCTGGGTGTGGGGACGTTACTGCCTCAAGCAGACGGCGGCTGGGCTGCGCTGCCGGGCGAGGGCGGGCATGTCGATTTACCCATTGGCAGTGCTCGCGAGGCGCAATTATGGCAAGTGCTGTTCCGGCAACTGGGTCATGTGCGGGCCGAAGATGTGCTCAGCGGCAATGGCTTGCTGGTGCTGTATCGCGCCATGTGCGAGCTGGATAGCGTCACTGCGCAATGGGCTACTCCGGCCGAAATAACCACAGCGGCGCTTTCAGGTGAGGCCACGGCCAGTGCTGTGCTTGAGCAGTTTTGTTGCTGGCTGGGGCGTGCGGCGGGCAATAACGTGCTGAGTTTGGGGGCACGCGGTGGTGTGTATATCGTCGGTGGAATTGTCCCGCGCTTTGCCGAGTTCTTCTGTAAGAGCGGTTTTGCGCACAGCTTCAGCGACAAAGGTTGTATGAGCGATTATTTTGCCGGGATTCCCGTGTGGCTAGTCACTGCTGAGTACCCCGGTTTGATGGGGGCGGGCGTGGCATTGCAGCAACAACGCAGTCGGTAAGCGCGAGGCCGCATCAGCTGCAGATAACAATAAAAAGGTGATGTTTTGACTCAAAGCGGAAAGTCGATCCTGTTGGTTGATGATGATCAGGAAATTCGTGAACTGCTGCAAACCTATCTCAGTCGTGCAGGTTTTCAGGTGCGGGCTGTTGGTGATGGTGCCGGTTTTCGACAGAGCCTGACGACGGAATCAGCTGACTTGGTGATTCTCGATGTAATGCTGCCTGATGAAGACGGATTCAGTCTTTGTCGTTGGGTACGTGAGCATCAGCGTTTTGCCCACATCCCAGTGATCATGTTGACCGCCAACTCGGACGAAGCGGACCGGGTGATCGGCCTTGAGCTGGGCGCCGATGATTACCTGGGTAAGCCTTTTAGTCCGCGTGAGTTGCAGGCGCGTATCAAAGCCTTGCTGCGCCGGGTTAACTTCAGCCAGGAGCGCGGGGCAGAGGTGTTGGCTTTCGAGGGCTGGCGGCTGGATATGGTCAGCCACCGCTTGTTTCACATCGACGGCGAAGAAGTGATTCTCTCCGGGGCGGATTTTATCTTGCTCAAGCTGTTTCTCGATAACCCGCAGCAAATACTTGATCGCGACACCATCGGCAATGCCACGCGCGGGCGGGAAGTGATGCCGCTTGAGCGCATCGTCGATATGGCAGTCAGCCGGTTGCGTCAGCGCTTGCGCGATATAGACAAGCCACCGCGACTGATTCGCACTGTTCGCGGCAGTGGCTACCTGCTTGCGGCCCATGTTGAACCGCATCAGGGGCATGGTTATTAAACGCATGCTCAGGTTGCTGGTGCCGCGCTCGTTGCTGGCCCGAATGCTGGTGTTGACCTTGCTGGTGGTGGTAATAGCTCAAGCGCTGTCCAGCGTTATCTGGGTCTCACAACTGCGTGCCAGTCAGGTTGAGGGCTTGGTCGCCAGCTCGCGCAGTCTGGCGCAATCAATGGCTGCCAGTGTCAGCTACTTTCGCTCATTGCCCCTGGGCTACAGGCCGATGGTGCTCGACCAGCTGCGCAATATGGGCGGGACGCGATTTTTTGTCTCGCTCAATGACAAGCCACTGAGCATGGACGTTCTGCCAATCACACCGCGCAAGCGGGCGGTCATTGATGCGGTAGACGCGACCTTGCGTGAGCGCCTGGGCCACGATCTTGATTTGTCGGTGCAATTTGTCAGCCCCGACGACCTGCGTATCTTCAATAACGCCGTGAAGCTCGATGAGTTGCCGCGCTCCTGGGCGCATTACGCCTTGAGCCTTGAACCGATGAATCCGCCGGTGCTGGTAACGCAGATAAGGATCGGTCCTGAAGAGTGGCTGTATCTGGCGTCGCTGATGCCCGAGCCCTATGTGAGTCTTGAGCAGCCGGGACTGCCAGCGCAGCAACTCTGGTTCATCATCTTGACCAGTGGTTTTCTGCTGCTGTTTATCGGTTTGATGGTGCATTGGCAGAGTCGACCGCTGAAGCACTTGGCGGTGGCGGCGCGTGAAATGTCCTTGGGCACCGAAGTCGAGCCGTTGAAAGAGGCGGGCGGTAGCGAAGTGGTTGAGGTGAGCCGGGCCTTCAACACCATGCGCCAGCGTATTGGTCGTTACCTGCGCGAGCGGAGTCAGTTGTTCAGCGCAATCTCTCATGACTTGCGCACACCCATCACCCGCCTGCGATTACGTGTTGAGTTGCTTGACGATGAAGCGGTGCAGGAAAAATTTCGCCGTGACTTGGATGAGCTCGAACTGCTGGTCAAGGGCGCATTGCAGTGCGTTAAAGACACGGATATCCATGAGAATATCGAGGCTGTTGATCTGGATTATGTGATCAACTGCGTGGTCGAGCCGTATTTGGCACCTGCCGGGAATGGCTTGGTTGCGCTGGCCGGCCAGAGCCGCGAAACGTATCAGGGTAAGCCTCTGGCCCTGAAACGCTGCATTGGTAATCTGGTCGATAATGCCTTGAAGTATGGCCAGCGTGCGCACTTGCAGATCGAGGATGATGACACTGCTTTTGTCCTGCATGTGGATGACGAAGGCCCAGGCGTACCTGAGCAGCAGTTAGAGTATGTGTTTGAGCCGCATTTTCGCTTGTCTGCGCAGCAGCAAGGTTACGGCCTCGGCCTGGGCATCGCGCGCAACATCGCCCACAGCCATGGTGGCGAAGTGACCTTGAAAAACCTGCGCGAAGGTGGCTTGCGTGTGTCGTTGTATTTACCCCGTTTCGCCGATTAGGTTTGTAACCATTCGGTGACGTTTCTATATCCCTTCGTTACCCGTTTTCGCCAGCGCCTTGGTTAGTATCCAATGCAGCACAAGCATCAGACTTGTTCGCGAATAACAACAAGAAAGGTACTGTTCATGAAAGTTATCTCTCGCCTGGCAACCGCTGTTTACCTTGCCTCCCTGATTCCGTTTGCTGCCCATGCTGGTGAAGTGGAAGTGCTGCACTGGTGGACTTCGGGCGGTGAAAAACGCGCTGCCGATACCCTCAAGCAAATGGTTGAAGCCAAAGGTCACACCTGGAAAGACTTCGCAGTCGCCGGTGGTGGTGGTGAAGCCGCCATGACCGTGCTCAAGACCCGCGCTGTGTCTGGCAACCCGCCCGCAGCTGCACAAATCAAAGGCCCGGATATTCAAGAGTGGGGCGAGTTGGGTTTGCTCACCGATTTGAATGACGTTGCCAAGCGCCAGAAGTGGGATGAGTTGCTGCCCGCCCAGGTTGCCAAAATCATGAAGTACGACGGTGATTACGTGGCGGTTCCAGTGAACGTGCACCGGGTTAACTGGCTGTGGATCAACCCGCAAGTATTTGCCAAGGCCGGTGCTACACCGCCCACCACCCTCGATGAGTTCTTTACCGCCGCAGACAAGCTCAAAGCTGCCGGTTTTATCGCCATTGCCCACGGCGGTCAGCCTTGGCAAGACGGCACTGTTTTCGAAGATTTGGCGTTCGCCATTCTTGGCCCAGCCGATTTCCGTAAAGCCTTTGTAGATCAAGACGAATCGGTGCTGACAGGCGATAAGATGGTCAAAGTCTTTGCCACTTTGAAAAAGCTCCATGGCTACATTGATAGCAACGCTGCCGGTCGCGACTGGAACACAGCCGCAGGTCTGGTCATTAATGGCAAGGCCGGTATGCAGATCATGGGTGATTGGGCCAAGAGCGAGTGGACCGCTGCCGGCAAGGTTGCGGGCAAGGATTACACCTGCGTTCCATTCCCTGGCACCCAAGGCAGCTTCGCCTACAACATCGACTCCCTGGCGATGTTCAAACTGGCCGATGCGGATAACCGCAAGGCACAGGAGGACTTGGCCGAGATCGTCATGGGCAAGGAATTCCAAGGCATCTTCAACAAGGCCAAAGGCTCGATTCCGGTTCGTCAGGACATGGACATGAGCAGCTTTGACAGTTGCGCCCAGGCATCCATGAAGGACTTCAAAGAAGCTGCAAGCAATGGCGGCCTGCAGCCAAGTCTGGCTCACGGCATGGCGGCTTCTAGCTATGTTCAGGGCGCGGTATTCGACGTGGTGACCAATTTCTTCAACGACGCCGATGCTGATCCGAAAAAAGCTGCGCAGCAATTGGCGGCAGCCATCCAGGCGGTGCAGTAATTCCACGCTGCCGGTGCGCCGGCAGCGACTCCTTGCGTAAAGCGTCACCCGATGCATTTCAGGCATCACGGCGGCGCTTTGCCTGAGTTTTGTCTTACCCAGCTTGAGGGGCCTGTATGAGCTCGATCGCAGTTATGAGCAAAGCTTCACCACTGGATGCACTACAGCGCTGGCTGCCTAAGCTGGTGCTGGCACCGACCATGTTGATCGTGCTGGTTGGCTTTTACGGTTACATCCTGTGGACCTTTTTATTGTCCTTCACCAGCTCGCGGTTTATGCCCAGCTACAAATGGGTGGGCCTGCAGCAGTATCAGCGACTGATGGAAAACGATCGCTGGTGGGTGGCGAGCAAGAACCTGATGATTTTTGGTGGCCTGTTTATCAGCATCAGCTTGATCCTTGGGGTGTTTCTGGCGGTGCTGCTCGATCAGCGAATTCGTCGTGAAGGCTTTATCCGCACGATTTTTCTTTATCCGATGGCGATTTCGATGATTGTCACCGGTACGGCCTGGAAATGGCTGCTTAACCCAGGTTTGGGCCTGGACAAGCTGCTGCGTGACTGGGGCTGGGAAGGCTTTCGCTTTGACTGGTTGGTGGACACCGATCGGGTGGTTTATTGCCTGGTGATTGCTGCTGTCTGGCAAGCCTCTGGGTTTGTCATGGCGCTGTTTTTGGCGGGGCTGCGCGGGGTGGATCAATCGATCATTCGCGCCGCGCAAGTCGACGGCGCCAGTTTGCCGAATATCTACCTGCGCATTGTGTTGCCGAGCCTCGGTCCGGTGTTTTTCAGCGCGGTGATGATCCTCTCGCATATCGCGATCAAGAGCTTCGATTTGGTCGCATCGATGACCGCAGGTGGGCCCGGTTACTCCTCTGATCTGCCCGCCATGTTTATGTATGCCCACACCTTTACCCGTGGCCAGATGGGCCTCGGCGCGGCCAGTGCGATTCTGATGCTCGGCGCGGTGTTGGCAATTCTGGTGCCCTATCTGTATTCCGAGTTGCGGGGCAAGCGCCATGATTAATCAAAACAAATTCAGTTTTAGTCGTATGGCCATTTACGCCACCTTGCTCATTGCCTGTGCGGTGTATCTGGTGCCGTTAATCGTCATGCTGCTGACCAGCTTCAAGTCGCCTGACGACATTCGGAGCGGCAATTTGCTGTCATGGCCGGATGTGATCACTGCGATTGGTTGGGTCAAGGCCTGGGACAGCCTTGGCGGCTTTTTCTGGAACTCGGTGAAGATCACCGTGCCTGCGGTGCTGATTTCCACCGTTCTCGGCGCGCTCAACGGCTACGTGCTGGCGATGTGGCGTTTCAAGGGTTCGCAGTTGTTCTTTGGCTTGCTCTTGTTTGGCTGCTTCCTGCCGTTTCAAGTGGTGCTGCTGCCGGCGTCGTTCACCCTTGGAAAGCTTGGCCTGGCGAACACCACAACCGGTCTGGTGTTGGTGCACCTGGTCTACGGGATCGCCTTTACCACGCTGTTCTTCCGTAACTATTACGTCAGTGTGCCGGATGCCTTGGTGCGTGCTGCGCGGCTTGATGGGGCAGGGTTCTTCACGATTTTCGGGCGCATTCTGCTGCCGATGTCGGTGCCGATCATCATGGTCTGTTTGATCTGGCAATTTACACAGATCTGGAACGATTTCTTGTTTGGGGTGGTGTTCGCCAGTGGTGACACCCAGCCGATTACGGTGGCGCTCAATAATCTGGTCAACACCAGCACCGGCACCAAGGAATACAACGTCGATATGGCTGCCGCAATGATCGCTGGGCTACCCACGCTGGTGGTCTACGTGCTGGCGGGTAAGTACTTCTTGCGCGGGCTGACAGCCGGCGCGGTGAAAGGCTGACAGGTCGGTTTCGACCTTTGTTTGCTTGAAAAGCAACGACCTGTTTGGAGAGGCAATATGGCAACGCTTGAACTACGTAAGGTCCACAAAAGCTACGGCAGCGGTCTGGCCGATACGCTGAAAAATATCGAATTGAAAATCGACTCGGGCGAATTCCTGATTCTGGTCGGCCCTTCCGGGTGTGGTAAGTCGACCCTGATGAACTGCATTGCCGGGTTGGAAAGCATCAGTGGTGGCGAAATCCTGGTTGAAGGCGCCGATATCAGCGGCATGAGCCCGAAAGATCGTGATATCGCCATGGTCTTTCAGTCGTATGCGCTGTACCCAACCATGAGTGTTCGCGACAACATCGCCTTCGGCTTGAAGATGCGCAAAATGGCGCCAGAGGCAATTGATCAAGAGGTTGCTCGGGTAGCCAAGTTGCTGCAAATCGAACACCTGCTTAAACGCAAGCCGGGGCAATTGTCCGGCGGTCAGCAGCAGCGTGTGGCAATGGGCCGTGCCTTGGCGCGGCGGCCAAAAATCTACTTGTTCGATGAGCCACTCTCCAACCTGGACGCTAAGTTGCGGGTGGAGATGCGCACGGAAATCAAGCTGATGCACCAGCGCCTCAAGACCACCACTGTGTATGTCACCCATGACCAGATCGAGGCCATGACCCTGGGCGACAAAGTGGCGGTGATGAAAGAGGGCGTTATCCAGCAGTTCGGTACCCCGCAGCAGATTTACAACGATCCGGCCAATCTGTTTGTCGCCAGTTTTATTGGCTCGCCGCCGATGAACTTTATTCCGGTGAAACTGCAGCGCCAAGGCAATCAATTAGTCGCGCAACTGCACAGCGGTGAAAAAAGCGAGATTAGCTGCGCCTTGCCCTTGGCGGATATGCCCGAGGGTGTTGAGGATCGCGAGGTGATTCTAGGGGTGCGGCCTGAGCAGATTCAGACCTCGGCAGGCACTGCGGGGCTGGTGGCGATTGCTGCCGAAGTCGAGATCATCGAGCCTACCGGGCCTGACACCTTGGTATTTGTCACGCTGAATCAAACCAAGGTTTGTTGCCGCATGGCTCCCGATGACGCGCCGCGTGTGGGTCAGGTGCTTGAACTGCAACTCGATCCTGAAAAGGTCATGTTGTTCGACGCCAAGAGCGGCGAGCGCCTGCGTTCGGATTTGTCTGTGGCACCCAAGGTGGATGCATCGGCCACCAATGTCACGCGTTTAAGAAGTCTTTGACGATGGGCGTAAGCGCCTCTAGGTAAACCATTTTGTGTTGTGCAGCCGGGCAGTTTCCTGCCTGGTTGAGGAAGCTTTTGCGCGTTTTTTGCGCCGATACGGATATCAATCCAAAGGGTTTGGGTGGCAGCTGCCTTATCACGCCACCTGAGCAGATCGATGACCGACTTAACAATAAAAATAATTGGAGTTGCAATGAAAGCAGCAACGGGTTTGAGACTGGCGCTAGCAGCGGGCTATTTGACGATGCCAATGGCGGCCAACGCATTAGAATTCACAGGTTACGTGCGCAGCGGAGCGGGCAGTTCGGAAAACGGCGGAAGCCAATCCTGCTTCCAGTTGCCGGGCGCGCAGTCCAAGTATCGTCTGGGTAACGAATGCGAGACCTATTCGGAGCTGGATCTGCGTCAGGATCTGGCGACTCTGGATGACGGCTCCACCCTCAGCGTCGAAGGGATGGCCCAGTTGTATAACGAATACGGTCACACGCCCAAGTTCACTGGTGAATATGGCTTTGCCCGGATGAACCAGATGTATGCCGAGTGGAGCAACATGCCTGCCTTGAATGGCGGCTCATTGTGGGCGGGTCGACGTTTCTACAAACGTAACGACATTCATATCTCCGACTTCTACTACTGGAACCAGAGTGCGACCGGTTTCGGGGTTGATGAGATGGTGATCGGTGACCTTAAGTACAGCTATGTGTTCTCGCGCAAAGACAGTTACTTCCAGGATGACTACACCACTCGCCATGACTTCAACGTCGGCGGTTTCAAGACCAATCCCGGCGGTGAGGTTGAAGTCGGTTATAGCTACATCGATAACCCGGATCGTGGTGACAGCAGCAGCGGCTGGGCCATCACCGGACAGCATGTGCAGAAAGTATTTCTTGGAGGCACCAACAAATTCGCCTTGCAATACGGCCAGGGCCCGGGCACCGGGTTGGGCACCACCGGTGACGTCGGGCTTGATCGCGACAGCAAGAGCTACCGCCTGGTGGAATTCTTTGACTGGCAAATAACCCCGCGCCTGGGTGGTCAGGTTGAGGTGGTGTACCAGAAGGATATTCGTCCGGACAGTGAAGATCAGGACTGGCTCTCGGTGGGAGGGCGTACTACTTATGCGCTGACTGATCAGTTCAAGCTGGTCGGTGAATTGGGCCGTGATCAGGTGGATGCAGCCGACGGCACCCGCAAGCTGACCAAATTCACCGTCGCGCCGACATGGTCGCCGGCAGGTCCCGGGTTTTGGGCGCGTCCTGAGTTCCGTTTGTACTACACCTATGCCAGCTGGAACGAAGCAGCGCAGCGCGCCGCCAGTCAGATGTCTGCCGGTTCGGCGCTGTCTGATTCGGGCGTGTTTGACAACGCTCGGCATGGCTCGAACTTTGGGGTGCAAGTCGAGTACTGGTGGAAGTAAGCCCGAAGGCGATCAGGCTAGGTTAAATGGCTTGATCGCCGATGTGGTTAATCTTCGTCAGTCGGATAGCGGCTGGCGTTGAGGCTTTCTTTGATTTTGCGCAGGTGGGGTTGGAAGTCGACACCGCGACGCAAGGTTACGCCGGTGGCGAGTACATCAAGCACGGTCAGCTGAATGATGCGTGAGGTCATCGGCATGTAGATGTCGGTGTCTTCAGGCAGGGGAATATTCAGGCTCAGGGTGCTGGCTTTGGCCAGCGGTGAGTTGGCAGCGGTCAGTCCCAGGACTGAAGCGCCTTTTTCCCGGGCGATGCGCGCCACTTCAACCAGTTCGCGGGTGCGGCCGGTGTAAGAGATGATCACGAACAGATCGCCGGTATGGGCAACCGAGGCCAGCATCCGCTGCATAAGCACATCGGCGTGAGCGGTCACGGCAAGGTTGAAGCGAAAGAACTTGTGCTGCGCATCCAGCGCCACCGGGGCAGAAGCGCCAAGGCCGAAGAAGTGGATCTGCCGGGCTTGAATCAGCAGGTCGACAGCGCGGCTGATGAGTTGCGGGTCAAGTGACTGGCAAGCACTGTCAAGCGAGGTAATGGCACTGCCGAAAATTTTCCGGGTGTAAGCCTCCGGGCCATCGTCTGCTTCAACGGCTCGACTGACGTAAGCCGCGCCACTGGCAAGACTCTGGGCCAATTGCATCTTCAGTTCCGGGTAGCCGTTGACGCCAAATGAGCGGCAGAAGCGATTGACGGTAGGCTCGCTGACCGATGCCGCTTGGGCAAGCGCGGCTATGCTCAAGCGTGTGGCTTGTTGCGGGTTGTGCAAAATCACTTCGGCGACCTTACGCTCTGCCTTGTTAAGGCTGTCGAGACGGGTCTGAATTTGCTCCAGAAGGTTTCGCACGCGATCCATTTTTGTTCCTTATGCACACAAGCGGTCGACGAAAATGCTGGCCTATCGTACTGATCGGCCCTGTTTGGCACCACTTGTTCTGTTAATTTCCATTGAATGTTGTTTTTATTACTACATATTGCGGTGTAGTATGCCCTCAAACGCGGTGTTTCTCGCTTAAGTTGATAGAAGAACATATATCATGCCAAGCATAACTGTTGAACCTTGTAGCTTTGCCTTATTTGGTGCGCTGGGTGATCTGGCCCTGCGCAAACTGTTTCCAGCCCTGTTCCAGCTGGATCAAGCGGACTTACTGCACCCAGGCACGCAAATTTTCGCCCTGGCGCGTGACAGCGGTGAGCCGCAGCAGTATATCGACGCAATTGAACATGCCTTGCGCGGTTACATCGACGCAAAGAGCATCGATGAAGCGGTCATGCAGCGTTTTCTGGCGCGCTTCAGTTACCTGTGCATGGATTTCTTGCAGGCGGATGATTACCTGCCGCTGGCTGAACAAATTGCCCATGACAAATGCCTGATTGCCTACTTTGCGACGCCCGCATCGGTGTATGGCGGCATCTGTGAAAACTTGGCGCGGGTTGGTTTGGCGGAACGTACTCGGGTGGTGTTGGAGAAGCCGATTGGCCATGACCTGGCGTCATCGCGTGAGGTCAATGATGCAGTAGCGCAGTTTTTCCCGGAAACGCGCATCTACCGTATCGACCATTACCTGGGCAAAGAGACCGTGCAGAACTTGATTGCACTGCGTTTTGCCAACAGCCTCTTTGAAACCCAGTGGAATCAGAATCACATCTCCCACGTTGAGATCACAGTGGCTGAAAAAGTCGGAATTGAAGGCCGTTGGGGTTACTTCGATAAGGCGGGCCAACTGCGCGACATGATTCAGAACCACCTCTTGCAGTTGCTGTGCCTAATCGCCATGGACCCGCCAAGCGATCTGTCGGCCGACAGCATTCGTGATGAAAAGGTCAAGGTGCTCAAAGCGCTTGAGCCGATTACCGCCGAGCAGCTCAGCCAGCGTGTTGTGCGTGGCCAGTATGTAGCCGGTAACAGTGCCGGTAAGCCAGTCCCTGGTTACCTTGAAGAAGAAAACTCCAACACTGAAAGTGACACCGAAACCTTCGTCGCGCTGCGGGCTGATATTCGCAACTGGCGCTGGTCGGGTGTGCCGTTTTACCTGCGCACCGGTAAGCGCATGGCGGAAAAAATGTCGCAGATCGTGATTCATTTCAAAGAGCCGCCGCACTATATATTTGCCGCCGAACAGCGCCCGCTGATCAGTAATCGGCTGATTATTCGTCTGCAGCCGGATGAAGGTATTTCCCTGCAGGTGATGACCAAAGATCAAGGCCTCGACAAAGGCATGCAACTGCGCAGCGGGCCCTTGCAGCTGAGTTTCTCCGACACCTACCAAAGCGCACGCATCCCGGATGCCTATGAGCGCTTGCTGCTGGAAGTTATTGGCGGCAATCAGAATTTGTTCGTGCGTAAAGATGAAATCGAACACGCATGGCATTGGTGTGATCAGCTGATTGCTGGCTGGAAACGCCTGGGCGATAAACCCAAGCCCTATGCCGCAGGTTCATGGGGGCCAATGGCCTCAATCGCATTAATTACCCGTGACGGGAGGGCCTGGTATGGCGATCTCTGATTTGCAATTGCCGGCTGACGTGGTTAGCCACAGCCTCAATACCCCAACGCAGCTTGCCAACACATTGGCTGCAGAGGTGGCCGATGCGCTGCGCCTGGCCATTGCCGAAAATGGGCAGGCCACATTAGTGGTCTCCGGTGGGCGCAGCCCGGTGGCATTCTTCGAGGCGTTGGCCAGGCAGCAACTGCAATGGGCCAATGTGCTGGTTAGCCTGGCTGATGAGCGCTGGGTGCCAACCACCCATGCAGACAGCAATGAAGGCTTGGTACGACGCCATTTGTTGCAAGGCCCAGCCGCCGCTGCACGCATATTCGGCCTGTATTTCAGTGCGCCATCGCTGGATGCGGCGGCTGAACAGGCGGATCAAGCGCTGCAGGATTTACCGCCCATTGATGTGTTGGTGCTGGGCATGGGCGACGATGGCCATACCGCATCGCTGTTCCCGGGCAGCCCTAATTTAACCGAGGCATTGGCCCTGGATACAACGCGCCGTTGCTTGCCGATGCTGGCGCCAACGGTGCCGCATCAGCGCTTGACCATGACGCTGCCGCTGCTCGCATCAGCCAGGCGGACGATGTTGGCGATTCAAGGCAGCAGCAAGTTGGCAACCCTGAACCAAGCGTTGCAGATTGATGTGCCGGCGCAGATGCCCGTAAGCGTGTTTTTGCAATCACCTCTTGAAATTTACTGGTGCGCCTAGCCCAGTAGCTCTAGTTTTAAAGGACCTTGAATAATGACAACACACGAAACCAATCAGCAGCGCATGGTGGCCAAAACCGCTCAGATCGACGCCATTTGCGCGCAAGCGAAAATAATGCCGGTGATCACCATCTCCCGTGAGGAAGACATACTGCCGATGGCTGATGCACTGGCCGCCGGCGGGCTTACTGTGCTCGAAGTGACTTTGCGTTCCGAGCATGGCCTGGCCGCTATTCGTCTGTTGCGTGAAACGCGCCCCGATCTCGTTGTCGGTGCGGGTACCGTGCTTGATGTTGAGATGCTGGCCGCCGCAGAAGCCGCAGGCGCGCAATTTATTGTCACCCCTGGCTGCACCCCTGAATTGCTGGAAGCCAGTTTGGCCAGCGATATACCATTGTTGCCGGGGATCGCCAGTGCCTCTGAAATCATGATGGGTTACGCTTTGGGTTACCGTCGCTTCAAGCTATTTCCAGCTGAAGTCAGTGGTGGCACTGCGGCGCTAAAAGCCTTGGGCGGGCCCTTCCCAGCGGTGCGTTTCTGCCCGACGGGTGGCGTCAGCCTGGCTAACGTCAAAAGCTACATGGCGCAGCCAAACGTGATGTGCGTTGGCGGTACCTGGATGCTCGACAGTGCCTGGATTAAAGCCGGTGACTGGGCGCGAGTAGAGCAAACCAGTGCCGAAGCCTTGGCCCTCTTGGCGCAGTAAATACCTGCTGCAAGTGATCGGCTGATAACGCGATGTCAGCCGGCCTTCACCTTTTTACGCCCTCCCCAAAACAATGCCAGCCACCATTGCTCAATCTGCTATGGGGCTGTTTGCCGTGTCTGCGCAACTCGCCTATCGTCATTCGACGAGCCCTTAAATAGTCCCGTTGGACGATCCCTGCATGGCTGTCCGTAAATATTTTTCAGGTGTCTGTCGATTTGCCGTGCGCCGGTTCGACTACTGGTTAGTCCAACCGTAAATAGAAGGAGTTTTTTATGCGCTGCATGGTGATAGTCAAAGCCAGCCCAGAGTCAGAGGCCGGCGAAATGCCCACTGAACAATTACTTGAGCAGATGGGTAACTTCAATCAGGAACTGGTAAATGCTGGCGTCATGCTAGCAGGTGAAGGTTTGCATCCCAGTAGCAAAGGCGTACGTGTGCAGTTCTCGGGTGAGCAGCGCACGGTGGTTGATGGCCCGTTTATGGAAACCAAGGAGCTGATTGCAGGCTTCTGGATATTCAATGTGGCCTCCATGCAAGAGGCAATCGAATGGGTCAAACGCTGTCCGAATCCGATGCTCAGCGATTCGGAAATCGAGATTCGTCAAATATTTGAAGCCGAAGATTTCGGCGAGGAATTTACCCCTCAACTGCAAGAGCAAGAGCGCCAGTTGCGTGAGCAAATTCACGCAAGAAAATAACCCCTATCATTGCGAGGAGTGAATCATGAAAATTAATAGCTACCTGACGTTCGATGGTAACTGCGAAGAGGCTTTCAACTTCTATGCACAATGCCTGGGTGGCAAGATCGAGGGCATGATGCGCTTTGCCGAGATACCTTGTGAGGATGCGCAAATCCCGCCCGAGTTCGAGCAGCGGATTATGCATGTGTGTCTGATGGTGGGTGATCAGGTCTTGATGGGCTCGGATGCTTGCGGCTTCAGCCCTTATGAGGGCATTACCGGTAACTCGGTAGCCTTGAACCTGGATTGTACCGATGAGGGTGAACGTATTTTCAATGCCTTTGCAGAGGGTGGCACTATCCAAATGCCTTTTGAAAAGACCTTCTGGGCGACCCGTTTCGGTTCAGTAAAGGATCGGTTTGGCGTGCCTTGGTTGATCAACTGCATCGTGGCGGAATAAGAGCTGCAGGCCTAGGATGCGTGGGCTCTGAGCCATAGGCCTAAAGACCCTTCAGCGTTTTCGCATGCGAAAAGCCCGCTACAAACGCTGTTACATGCAGCGATTGTAGCGGGCTTTTTTACAGCTCTCGCGAGCTAAGAGGCCAAGCCAATAGAACTGACTTTTTCAGAGGTTTCCAGTGCAAAGGGTGCCTCAGCCACCGCGCCTAGGAACTCATCACCCCAGCGACGAATGTCGTTGTAGCTGACGATGTCAAACAGCTCCCGCAGGCGAGCCTGCGCTTCGACTTTCGGCAAATTAAGTGCCCAGTAACAGGTACTGGTCAGGTCGGCCGGGTCATGCGGGTTGGTCAGCAATGCGCCTTTGAGTTCGGCCGCTGCACCGGCAAATTCGGAGAGCACCAGCACGCCGCTGCCCCCGAGCAAGCCTTGGGCTGCAACAAACTCCTTGGCCACCAGGTTAAGGCCGTCGCGCAGCGGAGTGATCCACATAACATCGGCCATTGCATACCAAGCGCTGACTTCTTCGAATGGCAGGCTGCGGAAGAAGAATTGCAGCGGTGTCCAGCCGATACGGGCAAAGCGCCCATTGATGCGGCCAACGGCCTGTTCGATCTGCGACTGCAGTTCGTTGTAGATGGTCATCTCTTTGGCAGCCGGTACGCAGACTGTGACCAAGGTAACCTTGCCGAGCAGCTCTGGATTTTCATCGAGAAGTCGCTCATAGGCATTGAGCTTCTCGAGAATGCCTTTGGTGTAGTCGAGGCGTTCAACCGCGAGAATCAACTTAATCCCACTTAGCTCTTCCCGCAGGCGCGCCATCATCTCGCGGATTTTCGGATTATCCAAAGCCGTGCGTACCCGGTCGATATCCAGCCCTACCGGATGCGCACCCAGCTTGACCACGCGGCTGCCAGTGTCAACGGCGGTGGTCATGCGTTCAAGGCCAACGGCGCAGCCGTAAGTGATAAAGCGCGGCGCACAGTTCTGCCGGCTGACTGTTTGCAGCGGGGTAACCCCGCGTGCCACATCGACAAAGTTTTCCACCTGACGTGGAATGTGAAAACCAATGTAGTCGCACTGCAGCAGGCTGCCGATGATCTGGCGACGCCATGGCAGCACGTTAAACACGTCCGCCGATGGGAAGTAAGTGTGGTGGAAGAAGGCAATCTTCAGGTCTGGTCGCAACTCGCGCAGATAGCCTGGCACCATCCACAAGTTGTAGTCGTGGAGCCATACTGTGGCGCCCTCAGCGGCTTCAAGAGCGGTGCGTTCCGCAAAGGCACGGTTGACCTTGAGGAACACTTCCCAGTCCTCCTCACGGAACACTGCACGCTCCCAGAAGGTGTGCAGGGTTGGCCAGAAGGCTTCTTTGGAGAAGCGTTTATAGAAAATATCGACTTCATGCTTGGTCAGTGCCACGCGCGCCGCTTTTAGCTTGGGATAACGCTCGGCATCAACCGTGGTATGGGTTTCAAAGGGTTCTTCTTCGTCACCCTCATGAATCGCCCACGCCACCCATGAGCCGGGGCGGCCATCCCCATAAAAACTCAAAAGCGTTGGAATAATGCCATTGGGCGAAGTCGGACGGCGGCGCTGTAGCTTGCCGTCAGCGCCGCGATATTCTTCATACGGCAGGCGGTGATAGACCATCACCATTTCTGACTTGCCTGGTTGCGCGGCTTGGCGTTTTTCGGCGGCTATACCGTGCTCACCCAGAAAACCAAAGTGGGCGAAGGCTTCGAGAATCCCGCCGCAGCCGCTGCGCTGGGCATGGAGGGTGCGCGAATGGTGCAGGGTGGCATCGAGCAGAGGTTGCTCGGATTTACCGACGCAAACCCCGTGGAATTTGCTGTTGAGCATGTTCAGGTCATTGAGTGTATCGCCCGCGGCGAGGACCTGATCGTCGTCTAATTCAAGCCATGCTGCCAGCGCTTCGAGGCTGGTGCCTTTGTTCACGCCCTTGGGCAAAAAGTCCAGATAGCGTTCGGCGGAGTAGAGCAGGTCACACCCCAGTGAGTCAGCAGCAGCTTGCAGTTCAGGCGCGGCGGCTTGCTCGGGCGTGCAAAAATATGAGCAGCGGCGAACCTGCGGCACATCCTGGCGCTCAAGGTTGAAGCCTTCAATGGCACTGGCCACTTGGCTTTCACCGGGCCAGAGCGCATCGACGGCATTCTGCAGGGGTTGGATAGGCTGCAGGCTGTCGCCATGGACCATGGTCGCACCGACATCGGCAATGATGTAGTCGGGGTGCGGCAGTGTGGGGTCTGCCAGCAGTGGCAGCACCGCTTCCAGACTGCGGCCGGTGACGTAGGCCAGCTTGATTTCTGGGTGGGCGGCAATGGTTTGATAAAGGCTTAAACGATCCTCAGGATCGCCAGCAAGAAAAGTACCGTCAAGATCGGTTGCAAGTAGCATGCGCTGTCTCCCTGTCCATATAGTGGGTGCAGTTGACGCGCCGACATCAGCCGACGAGCTTGAACTTGCTGCTGCGCTGTTTATCAGCAACAAGCTCTGCGTTTCCGGCAGTTGCACCCACACAATGGGTGACTGCCCTTATTGTTATGCAGCCGCAGATTGAGTCTGCCGCTACGGTGATTCGGGTTCAGGTCCAGCGTTGTTGGTACCTGAGTCTAGATCTGCATGCGGAGTGTCAGGCATGAGTTCCAATACGGTGTGGCTGGTGCGCAGCATAGGTACGAAATGCGCTTGATCGCCGCTGACCAAATCGCTGACATGGCGCAGGCGGTAAAGGGTGTAAGCCGCGAGTAAACCCAAGACCACAGCAAAATACAGCGGTAGGGCATGCGGGCCAATGTGCTGCATGAGCACACCAGCAAGCAGCGGGCCACATACTGAGCCGACGCCGTTGACCATCAACAAGCTGCTTGAGCCTGCGAGGATTTCGTCACTGTGCAACTGGTCAATCAACTGGGCGACCGCAATCGGGTAGATGGCAAATGCCAGGCCGCCCCAGACGAACATCAAACCCAGCAGTATCGGCCCGGCCGGCATAACGCTCATCAACAGCGCCACCACCACAGACAGCGCCACAACCCAGAACATAATCATACGGCGGTCGTGCTTATCTGAGTATCGACCGATCGGCAGTTGCAGTAATGCCCCGCCAAGAATCGCGCTGCTCATCAGTAAGCCCACGCCCTTGGCGTCGAAGCCACTGAGGTTGGCATATACCGGTGCCATGCCCCAAAACGCGCCAAGGGCCAAACCCGATAAACCCGCTGCCGCGATTGACAGAGGCGCTATTTTGGCGATTTGGCGAACATCGGTGTGCAGGGTTTCCGGCACCGTCGGTTGAATTTGCCGGGTCAGGGTAATCGGCATCAATGCTGCACTGATCAAAATTGCTGCCAGGGCGAACAACATGAACTCAGTGGGTTCGGCAAGGTTGAGCAGCTGTTGTGCAGCGGCCAAGGCGCCTAGGTTGACCGCCATATAGATGGCAAATACGGTGCCGCGTTTGTCATTGGGCACCTGTGCGTTGAGCCAGCTTTCGATAACCATGTACAGACTGACCAACGCCAAGCCGTAGACAACCCGTAAGCCAAGCCATACCCAAGGGTCGACAATCAGCACGTGGAGCAGGGCGGTGATGGCGGCGAGCGCGGCACAAAACGCGAACGCGCGAATATGTCCGATGCGCCGAACCAGCGGAATCGCTAGCCAGGTGCCAAGGAGAAAGCCGACAAAATACCCGGACATAATCAGCCCGAGCATTCCAGTGGAATAGCCTTGGGCTACGCCACGCAGAGTCAGAAGTGTATTGAGCAGACCATTGCCGAGCAGGAGTAAAGCGACCCCGCTCAGCAGAGAGCTGATAGGGGCAATAAGGGACCACATGGCGACCTACCCTAGGGAACTAGTCCTAAGATAGCAAGCACAAAGCGCGCCACTAACTTTTGATTGGTTTTGTTAACTGCATGATTATAAACAGAAAAATGCTCGTCAAAAAAGATTGGATAATTTTTTATGACGAAGGCTTGCACTGTGTTGGTGCGCAATTTTGCAGGTCAAGACGCTTTCACCCTCGATAGTGCAGGCAAGTCTTGCTTGCCTGCACTGTTGATGCGCTCGATAAAATCATTGATCTCTTCGCGGTCGCGTGGCGTGGACAAGTGTTCATCGGCACTTTCTAAAACACTGCATGCATGGCGCAGTAACTGAGCTTTATGCTCCGGCTTCGGGTTCTGATGAAGCAGGTTTTTAAAGGCTTGCAGCAGGCTGACCAGTACACTCGGATCTGCTGCGCCATAAGTGCGTATGGGGCCGATAATTTGCTGCAGTAGCTGGTCAAGGGGCAGCTCGTTCAAGAACAGGCGAGGCGGCTCGTCTTCAAGCTCGCTGAAGTCAAAATCTGGCAGGTTCAAGCGCTGGCTAAACAAAACGCTGAGCATATCAATTGATTTGATTGCAGTGCCTGGGTCGTTAATGCCTGGGCTTAGCGCTTTAACCGCAATCTCAGATATCTGTTTGCAGCCAAAGAGGTAATGAGTGCTGGGGTATTCCTCGATAAAAAAGTCGAAGCAGTCGAGCAGTTTATTGATGATTGCGTCATCGACTTTACGGTTGAGCCTGAACAGTGGGTGGCCCTCCATCACGAAGAATCCACGGTGCACCTGAATCGTCATGGTTAAATCATGCTCGCTGAGCAGTTCATTGGTCATGGCGAAGTTTATTTCTTTGAAATAGCCACTGCGCTCGGACAGCGTTTGCTGCCATTTGTGATCGGCAGGCCACTTTGGCGCCGGGCTCTGCGCTGCCATTTTACTGATGCGCGAGGCGAGTACATCGCGTGTTACGTGGTACAAATTACTGAGGATGTACTCGACCTGAATCGACTGAGAAATAGAGCGAATGAAGTAGACAAACAATGCCAGGCAGGCAATTCCCAGTCCGAGCGTGATCAATACGCCGAGACTCGGTACCTTGTCACTACCATTGAGCTCAATAGTGGTGATAAGCAGCAGTGCGTAGATGATGGTGCCGAGGTAGAAACCGAGGGTTTTCTGGTGACTCTTGCTGCTAACCAGTCCAGGAAGCACACGCGGTGAAAGCACCGCCGCGGCGTTGTTGAGGACGACCATGACCATGGAAAAGCTGAATACCATCAGCGATACCAATCCGCCGACCAAGGTGCCAAGAATCAGCCTTGCGTTATCAGCATTGCGTACCAGGCCAACATCAAATGTCTCTTTGATGCTCATTAGCCAAGGCTGGTATTCAATGGAGATATTGACCAGGCAGGCAAAAACAAACCCCAGGGCAATAAGCGTTGGATAAAACGCCAAGCTATGGATGGCTCGCTGATAAACACGAAAGAGTAGGTTCGATGGGCTGATCACAGGTGTTCCTTTTCAGGCAGTCACCGAACTATAGCTAAGTAGCCGCAGTACATAAAACTATGGTTCACCGTATGACCAATATATCCAACGCTCGCGGCTCGGCTATGCGCCGAGACATCAAGATTGGCTTGTTAGAGGGTATCGAGGGCAGGCCCGTCATTTTAGCCGCGTGCCTAATAGCATTACCGGGGGAAATCGGGACCATGTACACAACGCTTAGCAGCCGTGAATTTGATCAGGACTTACGCGGTGCCAAGCAAGCCGCGCGCTCTCGCCCGGCATTTATCACGGAGCGGGGCAAACCCGCACACGTCCTGTTGTCTATTGAGAGCTACCAGCGCCTTACAGGCCTAATCCCCAGCATCATAGAAATGTTGGCCATGGCAGATGACGAAGATATCGAGTTCGACCCGCCTCGCGCAGTTATCAGCTTCCGCGAAGCAGATCTGTACTGACGCTCATCTTTGCGCCTGCCGGTGCTCCTGTTCTTAATCCTTGGAGATAAGCGCTATCGTCCCCCGCAAACTGCAGCAATAGCCTGCGCCAACTGAGTGAAGCGCTGGGCATCAATTCCGGCGATATTGGCGCGGCCGGAGCCAACCATATAGATGCTGTACTCTTCACGCAGGCGTTTTACCTGTGCTGGTGATAGCCCGGTGTAGGAGAACATCCCGCGCTGTTGGCTTATATGGGCAAAACGCTGGGCAAGTCCATGGGGGGCCAGCGCTGCGACCAGCCCTTCGCGCAAACGGGTCACCCGCACCCGCATTTGTTCTAGCTCATCAACCCATACGTTTTTCAGCTCTTCGTCGGCCAGGATAGTCGCTACCACCGCGGCGCCATGGGCAGGTGGGGTTGACCACAGGTTACGTGCCAGGAATGCCAGCTGGCTGCGTATATCAATCAGCTTTTCAGCATCCGCTGTGCATACCAGCAGCGCACCGGTGCGTTCACGGTACAGGCCGAAATTTTTCGAGCAAGAGCTGGTAATCAACAGCTCGGGCAGGGCGTCTGCGAACAATCTTACCGACCAAGCATCTTGCTCAAGGCCATCGCCAAATCCTTGGTAGGCAAAGTCGATCAGGGGCAGCAGTTCACGGGCTTTAACCACTTCAAGCACCCGCAGCCAATCGGCCTGGCTCAAATCAAAGCCGGTTGGGTTGTGGCAGCAGGCATGCAAAAGCACAACATCGCCGCGGGGGATATGACTGAGCGCTGCCAGCATCGCCTCGACATTTAACCGGTTATCCGCATCCACATAGGGGTAATGGCTGACCTGCAAACCGGCTTCGGCAAAGATGCTTTCATGGATAGGCCATGTGGGGGCGCTTAACCAAAGGCCGCGCCCCGGCAGGTGATGGCGGATAAAGTCCGCGGCGAGGCGTAATGCGCCCGTGCCCCCCGGTGTTTGTGTAGCGCCAACGCGTTGTGCGGTGATCGCTTTGCTGTCAGCGCCAAGCACGAGCCGAGTGAGCAACTGGCCAAACAGCGGGTCGCCGTGACCGCCGACATAGCTTTTGCTGGTTTCACACTCAAGCAAGCGCTGTTCAGCGAGTTTGACCGCTTTGGGAATCGGAGTCAGGCCTTGGGTGTCTTTGTAAACGCCGACACCCAGATCAAGTTTGCCCGGATGACTGTCGACGCGGTAGGCCTCCATCAGGCTGAGAATTGGGTCACCGGGTACACGGGCGATCGATTGGAAGTGGTTCACTTGCGACCCTCTGCCTGTGCGGCGACCTCATCTGTCCGGGCGGCCATGATGAAATCATTGCGGTGCAGGCCTTTAATCGAATGGCTCCACCAGGTGACCGTCACTTTGCCCCATTCGGTCAGCAGTCCTGGGTGATGGCCTTCAGCTTCTGAAATGTCGCCAACGGCATTGGTGAACGCCAGTGCATGTTTGAAATTCTTGAACAGGTAGACCTTTTCCAGTTGCATGATTGAGTCACGCACTTCGATGTTCCAATCCGGAATTTGCTTCAGCAACTCAGGCAATTCTTGATCAGATACCTGAGGGGCACCCGCTTGGCACGCTTCGCAATGGGCTTGGTTAAGTGCAGTCATGGTCACTCCTTAAAATTAGAAAATTGGGCCTTGGTGGTTTGATGCGGCAACTGCTTAGGCGTTCACGCGGCTTGCTTAGGTGGAAATTGTGGCGCATGCAGGCCCAGCTGACTGGCTTTTATGACCATCGCCATAATGTCTTCATGGGCAAGGTCAAACAGGCGCTTGAGGTCGGGCAGGGCGAAGTAGACAGGTTGCAGGATGTCGATGCGGTACGGCGTACGCATCGCTTCGACGGGATCAAACGCATGATGTTGCGGTTGATCAGACAAGCAATACACCGTCTCTTTGGGCGATGAAAGAATCCCGCCGCCATATATCTTGCGACCTTGGCTGGTATCGACCAGGCCAAATTCGATAGTCATCCAATACAGGCGCGCGAGGAATACGCGCTGCTCCTTACTGGCTTGCAGGCCGAGTTTGCCGTAGGCATGGGTAAACTCGGCGAACCAGGGATTGGTCAACAATGGACAGTGGCCAAATATCTCGTGAAAAATATCGGGTTCCTGCAGGTAGTCGAGCTCTTCAGGGGTGCGAATAAAGGTCGCGACCGGGAATTGCTTGCTGGCCAGCAATTCAAAAAACGTCTGGAACGGGATCAGTGCCGGCACCCGTGCAACTTGCCAGCCGGTGGTAGCCGCCAGCACACGGTTGACTTCACCAAGTTGTGGAATGCGCTCATGGGGCAGGCTGAGCTGCTCAATGCCATCGAGGTATTCTTGGCACGCGCGGCCCTCGATCACGTTCAACTGACGGGTGATCAAGGTGTTCCAAAGCTGATGTTCCGCTTCGGGGTATTCAATAAAACCTGTGTCGTCCGGTTTGCGGGCGACGTATTGCGTGCTCTTCATCTGTTCGCCTCCTGATGGAGCTTTTGTTGTTGTGTTTAGCTATGAATAACCCAGAGGCAGGGCGATTACAGCCCCCACAATGTCAGCGCAGGCGATGATAAAGCGTGCCAATTCGTAAAGAATTGATTACAACTTGCTGCTAATGGCTAAGTATCATCTTGATGAGAGGCTAAACTGTCACATATTCTTGACGACTAATCCGCCCTGGCCGACGATTTTTGTCCTTACGGCCCATAGAAACCGATCAGAGCTCAGTCATGCGAATCAAAGTTCATTGTCAAAACCGCATAGGCATCTTGCGTGACATTCTCAACCTGCTGGTTGAGTACGGCATTAACGTGGCGCGCGGCGAGGTGGGCGGCGAGCAGGGCAATGCCATTTATCTGCATTGCCCGAACCTGATCAATCTGCAGTTTCAATCCCTGCGCGCAAAGTTTGAAGCCATCACCGGTGTGTTTGGGGTTAAGCGGGTGGGCTTAATGCCCAGCGAGCGTCGCCATCTTGAGTTGAATGCCTTGCTTGGGGCTTTGGATTTTCCCGTGCTGTCCATTGATATGGGCGGGTCGATCGTGGCGGCCAATCGGTCTGCAGCGCAGTTGCTGGGTGTGCGTGTCGATGAGGTGCCGGGGATTCCGTTATCACGTTATGCCGAAGACTTTGACCTGCCGGAGCTGGTACGTGCCAATAAGTCGCGGATCAATGGTTTGCGGGTGAAAGTGAAGGGCGATGTGTTTCTTGCCGACATTGCGCCATTGCAATCGGAGCATGATGAAAGTGAGGCCCTGGCCGGGGCAGTTTTAACCCTGCATCGAGCTGATCGGGTTGGAGAGCGCATTTACAATGTGCGCAAACAGGAACTGCGTGGCTTTGACAGTATTTTCCAAAGTTCTAAAGTCATGGCCGCGGTGGTGCGCGAGGCACGGCGCATGGCGCCACTGGATGCTCCGTTGTTGATCGAGGGGGAAACGGGCACCGGTAAGGAATTACTGGCCCGGGCCTGTCATTTGGCCAGTCCGCGCGGCCAGTCGCCGTTTATGGCGCTTAACTGTGCCGGTTTGCCCGAGTCGATGGCTGAAACTGAGCTGTTTGGCTATGGTCCGGGTGCGTTTGAAGGGGCCAGACCTGAAGGCAAGCTCGGCCTGTTGGAGTTGACCGCAGGCGGCACGCTGTTTCTCGACGGCGTTGGCGAGATGAGTCCGCGCTTGCAGGCAAAGTTGCTGCGATTTTTACAGGATGGCTGCTTTCGCCGGGTCGGCAGTGATGAAGAGGTGTATCTCGATGTACGCGTGGTCTGCGCTACGCAGGTGGATCTATCCGAGTTGTGCGCCCGTGGAGAGTTTCGCCAGGACCTTTATCACCGGCTTAATGTGCTCAGCCTGCATATTCCGCCATTGCGTGAATGTTTGGATGGCTTGGCGCCGCTGGTTGATCACTTTCTTGATCAAGCCAGTCGGCAAATTGGCTGTGCGCTACCCAAGGTCGCTCCACAGGTACTTGAGCGCCTTAGTCACTATCATTGGCCGGGCAATGTGCGTCAGTTGGAGAATGTGCTGTTTCAGGCTGTGTCTCTGTGTGATGGCGGCATGATCAAGGCCGATTACATTCGCCTGCCGGATTATGGCGCGCCGCAGCCGATTGGTGATTTTTCCCTTGAGGGTGGCCTGGATGCCATTGTCGGTCGCTTTGAAAAAGCCGTACTGGAGCGCCTGTTCAGCGAGCACCCAAGCAGCCGTCAATTAGGCAAGCGACTTGGTGTATCGCACACCACAATTGCCAATAAGCTGCGTGAACACAGCATCGGCAAAGAGATTAAAAACGCACCTTAAACAGCGGCATTACAGCCGGGTGAAAGCGTCATCCACGCTACGACGCGCTTTGCGCACTCCGTAGGGTGCGACAACGCGAAGCTTGTCCACCATAGTCAAGGCCACGATATGCTCAAGCTTACGCCCATATTCAACACAGTCGCAGTGGTGAAAGGGTGGATGCCAGCAGTGACATCCACCCCAGCGGTCTAACTTTCAGGCCGGATCAGACTGCGTTGCTGGGCTGCATTTTTCAGTTGATTTTGGAAGCTATTGGCCGTTTGCGCGCGCTCAGGCTGCTGCTCACGACCAGGCTCCTGTTGTTGTTTTTGCTCGCGCTCAGGAACCTGCCAGGAGTGGGTCATGCCTTCTGCGCTGGCGCCAAACAAGGATGGATCACTGAGCAGTCCATCCGCCGTTAAGTCGACACGTTCCTGACGGCTGAGAATCCAGGTCATGTCCAATTCGCTGTCGAACTGGCTGTCGAGCACTTGCTGGTGGATAAACTGGCCGGGCACTTGGTAGGCATCATCAATGTTACTGAGAAGGCCAGCAGAAGCGCCAAGCATGACTTTACTACCATCGGTTTCGCGCGCCATAAATGCGTTTATCTTGCTGTCGCGCTGGACCACGGGGCTGATAAACACGGCTGGCTCAATATCTTTGAGCAGCGGTTGGTATTGGTCTGCTGGATCGCGGTCGTCTTCATGGTGGAAGGGACCATCTGTAGGGGCCGGGATAAACGGCGCAGTGATATCCAGTGTAATGACCAACTCG
This sequence comes from Pseudomonas sp. EL_65y_Pfl2_R95, assembly GCF_963971045.1. Classification (NCBI taxonomy): domain Bacteria; kingdom Pseudomonadati; phylum Pseudomonadota; class Gammaproteobacteria; order Pseudomonadales; family Pseudomonadaceae; genus Pseudomonas; species Pseudomonas sp. EL_65y_Pfl2_R95. Next base: position 178,665 of record NZ_CAXAOV010000003.1, read on the forward strand.
GCAGGATCGGTAGCACCCGCCAAGTCACTTAAGGTGTAGGTGAATACATCGCTGAGTACCTGTCCTAATCCTGCCGCAGCTAATACTTCATTGTTGGTCAGGTCAATGCTGTAGGTGTAGCTGCCGTCGGCATTGAGAACCAAGGTGCCGTAACGTCCTGCTATTGGCTGGCCAATGGCTCCGCTGGTGCCTGTAGCGTTCTCTGCGCCGGTGCGGATCGCCACCACTTGCAGGCTGTCACCGCCATCAACATCACTGTCATTTGGCAGCACGTTGCCACTGGTCTGCGGGGCAGGCACCTGATCACTGGCCACGTTGCTGTCATTGACCGCCAGCGGATTGTCGTTTGCGCCCTGTATCAGCAGATTGAGCCGCGCTGTTGATTCGGCGCCTGCGGTATCACGCATTGTGTAGGTGAAGGTTTCACGCAGGGTTTCACCTGCTGTACGCAAGGCCTGAACAGTTGGGTTGTTGTTATCCAGGACGTACTGATAAGTACCGTCAGCGTTTAATGTCAGGCTGCCATAACGGCCGACAAGCACTTGACCTGCGCTGGCGGTGCTGCCTGTCTCACTGCTGGCGCCGATAACCTGCTTGGTTTCTCCGTTGGCAACGCTGTCGACGTCAGTGTCGTTATCCAGCACATTGCCTTGCGGATTAATCCCCGGGGTGCCATTGAAGATGCCACCCGCCTCAACAGAGGTGGCGTTATCGTCATTGGCCGCTGGTGTGTCATTGCGACCATCAATAGTGATGACGAGCTGGGCTGTGTCATCGGCAAGGTAGGGATCTTGAACTGTGTAGGTGAAGTTCTCTGTAAGTGTCTGACCACTGATACGCAGGGCCTGTACTGAGGCGAGGCTGTTATCCAGCACATAAGTCCAAGTGCCGTTGCTGTTGAGGGTCAAGTTGCCATAAAGGCCACGCAGGCTGGTGCCGACGCTACCGCCAGTGCCTGTCCCTGTTTCAGTGCCCGTGCGTACACCTGTGACTGTGAGTACGCCGTTCTCCAGGTCGGTATCGTTACTTAGCACATTACCGCTCGGATTGAGCCCCGGCGTAGTGTTGTTAACCCCACCGGCCTCAATGGCAGTGGCGCTGTCATCATTCGCAACGGGCGGGTCATTGCGGCCGATAATCAGAATCGACAGTTGCGCAGGATCGCTAAGGCTGCCGTTGTCTGTTGCGGTATAGGTGAAATAGTCGGTGAGGGTGTCGAGCAGATTGAGCGCCAATACATCGGGATTGGTTTTGTCGAGCACGTACTCATAGCTGCCATCGGCATTGATCAGCAAACTGCCGTATTGACCGACAAGCACGCTTCCGACTGTGCCGGCGGTGCCACTGCCCGCTTCCTGGCCGGTGCGAATGGCGGTAACGGTCAAGCTATCGCCCGCATCCACATCAGTGTCATTGGTCAGCACATTTCCTGTTGGATCGATAAACCTGCCGTCGCCATTGTCGGCAACTGCAATCGCGTTATCGTTGGCCGCAACTGGGGTATCCCAGGCGCCTTGAATGGTGATCAATAACTGCGCAGCATCGCTCGCTACAGCGGTGTCATGCATGCGGTAGCTGAAGGTCTCGCGCAAGACATCGCCAGGTTTTAGCGCTTGTACGGCGGCCAGACTGTTATTGACCACATAGTGGTAATCACCGTTCGCCAGTACGGTCAGCGTGCCGTAATTGCCGACGATGGATTGGCTTGTCCCCACGCCGGTGAAAGTGCCGCCGACCAAAATAATGCCATTGCCAATACCATCAAGGGTTTTGCTGTCACCGCTATCTACATCGGTGTCATTGGTAAGCAAATTACCGCTTGGGTTTGTGCCTGGCGTTGCATTGTTTACCCCGCCAGCCTCAACGGCAGTGGTGCTGTCGTTGATTGCATCCGGGTTGTCATTACGGCCGGCGATGGTGATGGTCAGCGTTGCGCTGCTGGTGGCACCTGCCACATCGCGAATGGTGTAGGTAAAGCTTTCGCTGATTCGATTGACCGCAGTACGCAGCGCCTGAACCACTGGGTTGTTGTTATCGACGGTGTAGGTGTAGCTCCCGTCGCTATTGAGTCTCAAGCTGCCGTAAGTGCCCGCGAAGCTTGTACCAATGCTGCCGCCTGTCACAGCAGTTACCGTCAGCACTTCGCCATTGCGGTCCACATCGGTGTCATTGGCGAGTACGTTACCGCTTGGGTTTACGCCGGGCGTTGTATTGTTCAGGCCGCCTGCTTCTACTGCCGAAGCGGTATCATCGTTGGCGACTGGGGTGTCGTTAGTGCCTTGAATTGTGATGGTCAGTAGCGCTGAATCGGTTGCCCCGGCGGTATCAATTACGCTGTAGTTGAACGTGTCAGTGAGGGTATTGCCCGCACGCAAGGCTTGAACGGCCGCCATTGAGTTGTCGAGCCGGTACTGGTACTCACCATCATCACCCAGCGTCAGCCAACCATAGGTGCCGCGCAGTTCAACTCCCAGCGAACCTGCGGTGCCTGCGCCTTCAGTTGCGCCTGTGCGAACCGAGTCAACTGCTTTGGTTTCACCATTGGCCACGCTGTCGACATCAGTGTCGTTGGTCAGCACGTTGCCCACAGGGTTAACCCCGCCACTGGTGTTGTTAACCCCGCCAGCTTCACTTGCTGTGGCGGTGTCATTGGCTGCCACCGGGTTATCGTTCTGGCCGCGAATGACCACGATGATTTCGGCGCTGTCGTTGAGTCCGCCCGGGTCTTCTACGGTATAGGTAAAGCGCTCGATCAGTGTATCGCTAGCCTCGCGTAAGGCCTGCACTGCGGCTAGGTCATTATCCACTTCATAGACGTAACTACCATCAACCTGCATGGTTAGCCAGCCATAGAGGCCTTGGAGTCTAACGCCTACAGTGCCGGCCTCCACTTCGCTACTAATAGCTATCACTTCAAGCGGATCGCCATCCGGGTCAACTGCTGGGACAGTGCCTGTTGGGTTGACCCCAAGCGTATTGTTGTCCAGGCCGCCAGCTTCGGTTGCCAGTGCTATGCCGTCACTCGCCAATGGCACGTTGTTGGCCCCGGTAACGGTGATGACCAACTGGGCGGTATCGGTTAATCCCGCGGTATCGGTTATTTGGTAAGTGACTACCACGTCAAGCGTTTGGCCAAGGGCTAAGGCGACGATATCGGGATGATCGCTGTTGACGTTAAAACTGAATGAGCCATCTGGGTTGATGGTCAATTCGCCATATGAAAGGCCACCGGCGTTGGCCAAGGCAACGCCCCCGGATGTCTGCGCATACAGAGTATCGAGAGTCGTGCCAACGGCCACGGCCCCCAGTGCGCCGCCAGCAAGCTCAGTGCCGTTACGGATGCCACTGACGATCAAATTGGTATTGGGGCGGTCCGCCGCATCGACATCCTGATCGATGCCATTGCCGCCAGGCGTGCCTGTGCCACCTGGACGACTGGGGAAGGTGATGACATTGCCGGTAGGGTTGCCTTCATTGCCGTCATCATCGGTTTCACTGGCTTGCGCCTGAGCCTGATCATCGCTGGCAACGGGATTGTCGTAATTGCCTTGAACGGTAATGGTCAAGTTGGCCAAGTCGTTGAGACCCAGTGCATCGGTGACCTGATAGCTGAACACATCGGTCAAGGTGTCATTAGGACCTAAGCGCTGAACATCGATATTGTCCTGATTGATTACGTAGGTATAGGTACCGTCAGAGGCAATAGTTAATTGGCCATATTGGCCATTGATCATGACCGAACTACCTGGAGGCACGGCAGTGGGGGTGCCGATATCGGTTTCAGGCACATTACGAATAGCGGTGACGCTTTTCGATTCGCCATAGTCAACAGGGTCGCCGGCAGTGCCGTCAACGTCGGTGTCGTTGTCCAGCACGTTGCCGGTAGCGTCAGCGCCTGCCACTGGGAATCCTGGGAGCGGAGTATCGCCGGGGTTGCCTGCGTCAGTGTTGTTGACGCCGCCTTTTTCGATTGCTGTGCCGGTATCGTCGACGCCTACAGGTGTGTCGTTAGCGCCTTGAATGGTTACCGTGAGTTCTGCGCTGGAATTGGGGGTTGCCAGCGGTACGCCGTTGTCGCTGATCACGTAAGTGAAGGTTTCGGTCAGCGTCTGGCCACTTAGGCGAAGGGCTTCAACTTCAGGGTTATCATTGTCGACAACATACTCATAGGCGCCGCTCGCATCCACAAACAAACTGCCGTACTTACCGACGATTTCAACTGTACCCACTGCTGGCACAGCAACCGTCCCGACGGAGGACGTGACCGAAATCAGATCAAGATTTTCGGTGTCTGGGTTGGTAATCAGATCAACGTCAGTGTCATTGTCCGTCAAATTACCGGTTGGGTTTATGCCGGGAGTCATATTGCCACGACCGCCCGCTTCTACAGCTGTAGCAGTATCGTCTACAGCTGTTGGGGGATCGTTGACCGCTGCGACGACGATCAGTAACGAATCTTGATCAGTGAGCGCGTCGGTGAGTTCGCCGGGAATCCCGTTGTCGTCGGCGTCGCCAAAGTTACCCAAATCGTTGGTTAGCACCGTAAGGGTGTCATTGCCATTGAAGTTGGCGTTGCCCAAATAGTTAAGGCTAGCCAGGGCTGCGTTGATATCAGCAATGCGTCCGACCAACACCAGTGAGTTGGAATTGCTGCCAGTGACGTTGACGCCTGTGGATGCTCCGGTTAAAAACAATGTGCCTTGAGTGACGCTCAAGGTGACTTGAATGGCTCTGTCCGCGATATTTGGGTCGCTTTCAGCATCCTCATCACTCACGGAAATGCCGGTGATGTTTAAAGCAACGTCTTCAACTGCGTTCTGGTCGCCGGGTAGGCTGTTAATGGGCGCATCATTTTGCTCGACGTAACCTGAGTTGGCTTGCTGGCTGTCGGATTCGCCCAAGGTGACAGTGACCTGGCCGAGGGTGCCGCCATCGCTATCGATTCGAATGTGCATGTCATCGAAGCTAAAAGCCGCATCAATTTCCGTTGGCGCATCAATGCGGTATAAGCCCGAGGGTAGAACCCCGAATACGAACTTGCCGTTGCTGTCGGTGATTGCGCTGAAGGAAGCATCGTCAGCATTACCGAAGATGCCATCATTGCCAGCCCAGTTCAGGGTGACTTCTTCACCGCCTATACCCGGACCGTCTGGTGTGGTGGAGCCATCAGCAGAACTGGTGTCGTTCCACAGTGTGCCACTGATGATGCCCAGACCTGCAGCTTCTACCAGTTGATAGTTATTGAGCACCGCGTCGTTGCCGGGGCCAACGCCGTCAGCGCTGGTACGCTCGCCATCAGCCGTTCCATCAGCGCCAACACTGCTGCCGCCCCAGGTGGTGAATGTTTCCGGCAGGCTGCTCCAGGTCAGGCTGGCATTGGTATTGGCAACGACTGCATCGTTGGGCACGTCAACGGTATAGACCACGCTGATCTGGCTGCCAACATCCACTTGGCTGAAGTCAATATTGAGGCCACTCGCAGTGCTGAAGCTGATGCCGTCAGCGGGCAGATCGCCTGCTGCGTAGGTCGTGCCGCCTACGGTGATGCTGACCAGTTGATAGTTGCTGCCGGTTGGAAAACTGTCGCTCAAGTTGACGTCGTAGGCGGGCAGTTCACCGCTGTGGTTAAAGCCGATCGTCACCGTGGCAGTGCCCGTACTGCCGCCGACGTTAGGGTCGAAGTTAGTGACTGTTTTATCCAGGCCGCTAAAGCCGCCTTCAACGATTCTTTCAGACAAGGTGGCGCTGGTTGCACGCAAGGCACCATCGACCCGGTCTTGCACAAAAACGCCGAGTTGGTCACCGGCTTGATTGCTGACTTGGTTGTTTACCCGGGCGCTGAACTCAACAATGATGCCTTCAAGGTTGTCATCGTTAGTGTCGCTGCCGTTAAGGCCATTGGAGACATTGCCAAAGTTGATGGTAATAACCTGGCGGCCGTTCGCGTCGGTGGTGACGGTTACATAATTGGAGTTGAGTACACCGGTTGGACCTGCACCCGATAAATCGGGGGTGATAAACATGGCCTCCGGCGAATTTTCGTCACCGTTGATATTCAGCACGCCGCTGGTTATCAGGTCACCTAGATCAGTTACCAATCCACCATTGGATACAAAGGCCACGCGCATGCTGGCGAGGTCTGCCAGCGTCAATCCTGCGTCAAGGGTGAAACTCATTGAGTAGTTAGGGTTCTCACCTTCCGGAATCAGCGCGGCGGCGCGATAGCGAACCAACTCGCCGACCGCCACATTCTCGACACTGGCGTTGGTTGGGTTAGGGGCCGTGGTGTCACTGAGGCCGCCCACACGGGAAATTCGGATGCCCTGAGCAACCGGGATCACCAGCGTGCTGTCTAGGCGGTAGTCATTGAGTACGCCACTATTGAGCACGTCGTCTACGCCGGTACGTTCATCGCTATTGATGCCATCCATGCTGGTCCATTGGACCTGGGCTTGGTTGTCAAAATTGGGCACTGCCGCGCCGCTCGCATTGACCACACCGCTGACATTGATGGCAATACTGCCACCCTTGGCAATATCTACGTCGCCGTTATTCACCAAGGTATTGCCGACAATGCTGAAGTTCGCTGTGATATCGGTCGGCACCCCATTAACGGTGTAAATAACGCTGGTGATAGTCAGGCCGCTTAACTCAGTGGGCAGAGTGTCGCTGAAGCTGATGTCAAAGGCATCGAAGTCGGTGCTGCTGTTGCCATTGGTGATGGTGATGGTGAAGTCGACTGGGTCATCCTGGTCAAAACCAAAGTCGGTCGGGGTATTGATGGTTTGGCTGATTTGCAGCGTTGGTTCACGGACGGTGATCGTCGGTTTATCACCGGTCAAGGCAACTGTGCGGTCAATGCTGTCGGCAGGTGCGGTGCCATTGGGCGTGTCGCCGTCGGTATCGGTGTAGCTGAGGGTTGCATCATTTTGCAGAACGGTATTTGCCTGATTGCCGCTTACGTCGGTGGCAATCAAACGTACTCGAATGACAAATTTGTTGTTGTCGACGTTGTTGTCGCCAGTGGTCGTTGAAGCACTAAAGGTGAAGTTGGCATCGACGCCATCAGTGCCCAGCGTGCCGCTCGGTGCGGAAATTCCGCTGATCACAACATTACCGGCGAAATCAAAAGTAAGGACGTCGCCGGCAGTGGTGATCAACTGGTAGCCGCCGGTGCCGAAGCTGGTGTCGAGGCGCATGCCCGGTGGTATCAGGTCATTGATATTGAGTGACTGGGTGATGCCTTCTGGCAAGGTGACAATGATGTCGTAGAGCATGCTTTCGCCCACGACCAGATCCGCGCCTGTGGTATGGCCTGCGCTTGAGTCGTCATCGCTGAGGCCGCCACCAGCAAAATCCTTGCTGATAGTGGGTGCTGCGACCTGTTGCGCGGCGTTATCTGTTAAAACGCCGCTGTCGAGGAAGTTCGCGCCGCCTTCGACACTGGCGTAATTAACCAGTGTGCCAGTACTTTCCATGGTGGCGCTGGCGTCGATATCGCTGGCAACCACTGCGTCATAGGTAATGACAATCAGGTTGGCACCGCTGTTGTCTGCAGCTGTTCCAGGGCGTCCGGCGAGGAGGGCACCCACACCCGCGCCATCAACAAAGGTGATGGTGTTGGTAAGGTTGTCTACGGTGAAGTCGACTCCCGCCGTTAATTGCGTACCGTCACCCCGGAAAATCAGCAGGTTGGCGCTAGACAGGTCGCCACCAACGAAAGACAAGCCTGGCGGCAGAGTAATTTGCGTGCTGACATCGTAGGCGTTGCCGCCACCGGAGTTTTCAATTGCCGTGGCCAAACGGATAGTGTCGTTAGCGTCGATATCGGTGACATTACCTTCAATCGCATTGATGTCGGTGACACTGCCGGTGAATGGGGCACCACCAGTACCGGGGGCATTCCAGCCACCGGTAGTACCGGTCACCGTGCCGTTGCTGGACGAAACCACGCCATGGGTAATGCTCAAGTCCGGCTCGGCTACCGAAGCGATCAGGGTCACGTCATCCGATGAAAGAATTTCATTCTTATCAAGGGTGGTGGTCTGACTCGATTCAGCCAGCACGTTAAATGAGCGCTGATCAGCAAAGGGTTGATCGCTGACGGTCAGGGTGAAGTCAATTTGGATGGTGCTGCCTTCAGTCCCGCTGTTGACGTAATTGTCGAAGGTAAAAATCAACGAGTTACCGGGGCCGATAACCACCGAGCTTGGGCTGTTGGGATTGGTGTTGTCGGTGCCCAGTTGCCAGAGGGTGTTGGCGTCGAGTCCGGTCAGGTCGAACAGCGGCAGCGGCAGATAAGCGGTGATGCTGAAGTTTTCGTAGTCACCGGTGACCAGGTCATAGGTCAGACTGAAGGTTACTTCATCACCCGGCCGGAGTTCGGTGCCCGGGGCTGGCGCCCCATCTCCGTTGAGATCTGCCAGATCAATTTCAACTTTGCTGGTCGGAATAGTGCTGGTGGTATTCGATGAATCTGACTGATCCTGGCCGGTCAGGTTGACCGAGTCTTCCATAATGGTGGCGGTCACCGTGGCATTGTTGCTCAGCGAATCACCTTCGTTGATTTCAAGGTGCGTAGTGCCGGCCGGTCCTGAATAGCTTTGCCCGATGACCGCCTGATAGCTGAGCACTGCGTTGGTGGCGCCTTGCAGGACGTCATCGAATGACAAATCGCCATTGAGCCATTGGTGATTCGGGTAAAAATTCTCAATCGATGCCGCGATGTCGAAAACCAGCGAGGTTGAGCCATCGGCGTTGACGACCTGAGTAAAGGTGACGGGAATTTGATAATTAACCCCATCCACATTGGCAGACAAAAACAGCGTGCCGGGAGCCAAGGTCTGGCCATCGCTGAGACTGTCGGAAATGACGAAGCTACCTTGGTTGAGCAGCGTCTCACCAAAGGCAAAATAGTCAGAAATATTGATGTTAATGGTGTAGTTAAGCGTGTCGCCCGGGCTTAAGCCCGTGGTGCCAATATCCGTCTGCAGAGTGACCTGCTTCTCCAGCGTGATTGACTTCGCGACAATGCTTGTCGCATTGCCATCACCACTAAAGGCAATGGTGCCGTCCGGGGTGTCCACATCGCGAGGATCAAGTGGATGCCACAGGCCGCTGGCAGAGGGCGGGGCAAAGGTGATGGTGACATCGTCGCCAGTGATGGGGTTAATAACCGGATTACCATTGACATCAGCGTCGGGGATAAAGAAGTCAACATTGGTGGTCACGGGCGCCGTGAAGTCGGTATACGCGACCGTAAACGACTGGATATACACATCATTGGTTTGATCGGCATCGGTATTGCGCGCAAAAACCGCATTGATCAAAGCCGGGTTACTGATGGTGTCGCCGTTATACAGGGTGATTGAGGTCAGTGTGCCGTTTGCGCCCGGGGTGATTTGGGTGATGATGACGTCGTCCGGCACCGGTTGAGTAATCTCAAGGTCGGTAATGGTTTGTGAGGTGGCCGGGCTCACGGTTATCTGCAGTTCTTTACCATAGTTTGGACCGGTGGCTGTTTCACCCTCGGGGGCAACAATGACCTGGTCGAAGGTAATAACCGTTGGATGAACTACATAGCTGATGGCCCCGGACTCTACCAGGCTGGGGTCAACCGTTGGGTTGTTCAGTGCGTCGTTGCCGTACTGGAATCCGCTGCGAGCGCGGATGGTTAGATCCGGGGTTGCGGCAGAAGACGAGAAGTCGGTGTCAGCTAGATCACTCAGGCTCGCCGTGATCTGTATGCCGATATTCGGCTGACCTTGGCTAACACTGGCAAATGGCAATTCCAGCACCACCATCTGATCGCCCGCTCGCATACCATAAGTGGCGGCGTTAACAACCAAAGGTTGGCCATCCGCACCAACGGCCAAGGGATGAACCGCCTGGCCGTTGGCATCGAAGGTAATGACATGTGAAACCAAGGCTTGTCCGAGGTAGCTGGCAGACACGAAGCTGATGCCATCATCAATTTCTGCGCCGGCGCCATCGATCCCCGTTTTGGGCAGGAACACGTCAACAAAAGGGGCATAGCCTGACTGGCTGGACGTATTGGAGAAGTTCAGGGTAAAGGTGAAATTGCTGCCTAGCTGAACGTCGGCGCCCGCACCACCTGCGGAGAGGGTTGGTGCTGCGTCGGCCAGCAACCCTGAAAAGTTATCAAGCGTCGCAGCGCTCAGGGCAATTGATTTATCAATGTCGCCATCGCGGACTTCCAGCTGCCAGTCGCCGCCGGCGGCTTTGCTGCCGGTGTCATCGTCTGAGGCTCCGACATCTGCGCCTGTCCAGCGGGCAAGCTCACCGACCAGGGTCTTACCGGCGTCACCTGCACCGATTTTGCAGCCGTAAAGCTGAATGTCCGCCCCTGCACTGAGATTATTGCTCCATTGTGCGAAACGGCTGCCGAGTTGATCAATGTTGTCGCTGGATACGGTGGTGCTGCCCAAGGTGAACTGGCCCGCAGCCCCGTGGGAAAGAATCTGTATGGAGTCGACCTGTCCCATTGCCTCAAGCGCTTTCTCAATGGCGGCAATGCCATCTTCTTGGCTGTTGACTACGATGGCTTTAACGCCCTCGGGTAGTTGCTGGGTAAGTTGCTGGCTATTCTCGAGGCGACTGTCTATGACCAGCAAGGCTTTGGCTGCGGACGTAGCAGGTGGGGCTGAACGTGCGGTTTCAACCGCTGTTGCCGGAACGTGTGTGTTGTCCTGAGTGTTTTGGCCATCGTGCGCGGAGGCGTCGGTCGCCTGATGCTCGGTGGCAACTGCTGCTGCACCATCGAAAAGAATCCGCGGTTCCAATGCCAGCGTACGGCTGCTGGGTTTGAAGGGATTACCGTTACGACCGGCAGTGACTTTAGACATCGACAGGGCTCCATGCACAAGAAAAACATCGTGAGTCAATAATAGACAACTCTGCCGTAAGCGTAATGTTAAAAATCAAAAAAAACCGCGTGCTAAAGCGCTAGACGGGGGATGTTGACTAAAGGTACCCGTTTGTTGGGGCTGTAATCAGGTTGGGCGTCGAAGCTATCACCACCTGAGTCGTGCGATTGGTCACGAAGGACAACCCAGTGCTCGAATCACTGATTTCAGGGCAAAAAAAAGCCCGGAGCAACCACTAGTGCGCCGGGCGTTATCAGGGCAATACGCATTGCTGCGTGGAAGATTACTCGTCCATTGCACCCATTGCGGTCGTGTTGAAGCCACCATCGACGTACATGATTTCGCCGCTTACGCCGGAAGCCAAGTCCGAGCAGAGGAATGCACCGGCGTTGCCAACTTCGTCAATTGTGACGTTGCGGCGCAGTGGGGTTTGCTTTTCGTTGGCTGCCAGCATTTTGCGGAAGCTCTTGATGCCCGACGCGGCCAAGGTGCGGATTGGACCCGCAGAGATTGCGTTAACACGCGTCCCTTCTGGGCCCAGGCTACCGGCGAGGTAACGGACACCGGCTTCAAGGCTGGCCTTGGCCATGCCCATTACGTTGTAGTTAGGCATGGTGCGCTCAGCACCCAGGTACGACAGCGTCAGCAGGCTGCCATTGCGACCTTTCATCAACTCGCGGCCGCCTTTGGCTAACGCGACAAAGCTGTAAGCGCTGATATCGTGGGCGATACGGAAGCCTTCACGGGTGGTGACGTCAGTGAAATCGCCGTCAAGTTGGTCGCCAGGGGCGAAGCCGACTGAGTGAACGATGCAGTCGAGGCCATCCCACTTTTTGCCCAAGGCTTCAAATACAGAAACGATCTCGTCATCGTTGGCCACGTCACATGGGAAGCACAGGTCAGCGCTTGAACCCCAATCAGCGGCAAAGCCTTCAACACGGCCCTTGAGCTTTTCGTTCTGGTAGGTGAACGCCAGTTCAGCACCTTCGCGGTGCATGGCTGCAGCAATGCCCGAGGCGATTGAGAGTTTGCTGGCAACGCCAACGATCAGTACGCGCTTACCGGTTAGAAAACCCATGTGTTGTTCCTCTTCCTATTCGCAAGGATTAGTCAGCAGTTGCTGGCGCCAAGAAGGCAGCCTCCAGCAGTTGCTGAGTATAAATATGTTGCGGCGCAGCGAATATCGCCTCTGCCGGACCTTGTTCAACCACTTGACCCTGTTTAACCACCATTAAATGATGGCTGATTGCCCTGACGACAGCCAAGTCGTGGCTGATGAACAGGTAAGTCAGGTTGTACTTGGCCTGCAATGACCGCAACAACTCAATAACTTGACGCTGAACAGTGCGGTCGAGCGCCGAAGTGGGCTCATCCAGCAGTATCAGCGCCGGTTTAAGTACCAGTGCCCGGGCAATGGCGATACGTTGCCGTTGCCCACCCGAAAACTCATGGGGGTAGCGATGCCGGGATTCCGGATCGAGGCCTACCTCTATAAGTGCATCGATTACAGCTTGTTCCTGTTCAGCTTTGCTGCCCATCTGGTGAATGTCGAGGCCTTCACCGACGATCTGACCCACCGACATGCGCGGGCTCAGACTCCCGAAGGGGTCCTGAAACACCACCTGCATTTGTCGGCGCAGTGGTCGCACTTCCTTTTGCGACAGGCCATCAACTGCCTGGCCCTGAAAACGTATCCCGCCCTGACTGCCGAGCAAACGCAAGATCGCCAGACCGAGTGTGGATTTGCCGGAACCACTTTCGCCAACAATGCCAAGGGTCTGGCCTTGTGGCAGGCTAAAGTTGATGCCGTCCACCGCTTTTACATAATCAACAGTGCGGCGCATGAGTCCTTTTTTAATGGGGAACCACACGCGCAGGTCGTCAACTTCCAGTATCGGCTTGCCCGGCGGGTTATCGACGGGATCACCGCTGGGCTCCGCTCCGAGCAATTCCTGAGTATAGGAATGCTGCGGCGCAGTGAACAAATCTTCACAAGTCGCCTGTTCGACGATCTTTCCGCGCTGCATGACACATACGCGGTTAGCAATTCTTCTGACCAGGTTCAAATCGTGGCTGATCAGCAGCAGCGACATACCCAGACGTGCCTGTAATTCCTTGAGCAATTCGAGGATTTTCAGCTGTACGGTGACGTCCAAGGCTGTGGTCGGTTCATCGGCGATCAGCAGTTCAGGCTCGTTGGCCAAGGCCATGGCGATCATCACTCGTTGGCGCTGGCCGCCTGATAATTCGTGGGGATAAGCCTTGAGGCGCTTACGCGGCTCAGGAATACCCACCAGACTCAAAAGCTCCAGCGTGCGCTCTGTGGCGGCTTTACCACTAAGGCCCTTATGCAGCGCAAGCACCTCGTTGATCTGCTTTTCGATGCAGTGCAGCGGATTCAGCGAAGTCATGGGTTCCTGAAACACCATGGCAATACGGTTGCCGCGAATGCCGCGCAGCTTTTTCTCGCTCATGCTCAGCAGGTCTTCGCCTTTATAGCAAATAGTGCCGCTTGGATGCTGTGCGAGCGGGTAGGGCAGCAAGCGCAGAATCGAATGGGCGGTGACAGATTTGCCCGAGCCGCTTTCACCTACCAAGGCCAATGTCTCGCCGCGGCGGATATCAAAACTGATGTTTTCGACCACCCGATGGCGGTTTTCGCCCGTGACGAATTCGACGCAGAGGTCGCGCACTTCGATGAGGTTGTCAGTGTCGGTCATGTTACTTCCTCGGGTCGAAGGCATCGCGAGCGGCCTCGCCTATAAACACCAGCAGGCTGAGCATGATGGCCAGTACCGCGAACGCGCTGATTCCCAGCCATGGCGCTTGCAAGTTCGACTTGCCCTGGGCGACCAGCTCACCCAATGAAGGGGCGCCGGGTGGCAAACCAAAACCAAGGAAGTCCAGCGCTGTCAGGGTGCCGATCGCTCCGGTGAGGATAAACGGCATAAAGGTCATGGTTGAAACCATGGCATTGGGCAGAATGTGGCGGAACATAATCGCGCCATTCTCCATCCCCAGTGCCCGGGCGGCGCGCACATATTCCAGATTGCGCCCGCGCAGAAACTCGGCGCGTACCACGTCAACCAGACTCATCCACGAGAACAGCAACATAATGCCCAGAAGCCACCAGAAGTTGGGCTGTACAAAGCTGGCCAGAATGATCAGCAAATACAGCACCGGCAGGCCCGACCAGACCTCGAGGAAACGCTGACCGACCAGATCGACCCAGCCGCCATAGAAGCCTTGTAATGCTCCGGCAAAGACACCAATGATCGAACTGAGGATGGTCAAGATCAGGGCGAATAGCACCGAGATCCTGAAGCCATAAATCACTCGCGACAGCACATCACGGCCCTGATCGTCGGTGCCTAGCCAGTTGACCGAGGACGGCGGAGCGGGGGCAGGGACTTGCAGGTCGTAATTGATGCTCGAATAGCTGAACGGGATAATCGGCCAGATCATGGTCCCGTCTTTGTCGGCAATCAGTTGCTTGATGTACGGGCTTTTGTAGTTGGCCTGCAGCGGGAATTCGCCGCCAAACACGGTTTCCGGATAGCGCTTGAATACTGGGAAGTACCACTCGCCGTCATAGCGCACAGCCAAGGGTTTATCATTGGCGATCAGTTCGGCGCCAAGGGTCAGGGTGAACAGCGCGAGGAAGATCCACAGCGACCACCAGCCACGCTTGTGGGCTTTAAATCGTTCGAAGCGCCGTTGATTGATGGGGGACAGTGCCATATCAATTCTCCCTGCTTTCAAAGTCGATACGTGGATCGACCAGGGTGTAGGTGATATCGCCGATCAATTTCACTACCAAACCTAATAAGGTGAAGATAAACAGGGTTCCGAATACCACGGGGTAATCTCGGTTGATAGCCGCCTCAAAACTCATCAGGCCGAGGCCGTCGAGCGAGAAAATCACTTCAATCAACAATGAGCCGGTGAAGAAAATACCGATAAATGCCGCCGGGAAACCGGCAATGATCAACAGCATCGCGTTGCGGAACACGTGACCGTAAAGCACGCGGGTATTGGTTAGTCCCTTGGCGCGCGCTGTGACCACATATTGTTTGTTGATCTCATCGAGAAAGCTGTTTTTGGTCAGTAGCGTCAGGGTGGCGAAGTTACCAATCACCAAGGCTGTGACCGGCAGGATCAAGTGCCAGAAATAATCGAGAACCTTGCCCGTGGTGCTCAGGTCATCGAAATTGTTTGAGGTCAGGCCGCGTAGCGGAAACCAGTTTAGGTAACTGCCGCCGGCAAACACCACAATCAACAGGATCGCGAACAAAAATGCCGGTATGGCATAACCGATGATGATCGCTGAGCTGGTCCACACATCAAATGCACTGCCGTGGCGAGTGGCTTTGGCAATGCCCATGGGGATCGAGATCAGATACATGATCAAGGTGCTCCAGAGCCCGAGTGAGATCGACACGGGCATTTTCTCGATGATCAGGTCGAGCACCTTGGCGTCACGGAAGAAGCTTTCGCCGAAGTCAAAGTGGGCGTAATTCTTGATCATGATCCAGAAACGCTCTGGCGCTGGCTTATCAAAGCCATACATATGCTCGATTTCGGCGATCAGTTCAGGATCCAGGCCTTGTGCGCCACGGTAGTTGGAGCCTGCGACAGACACTTCAGAGCCGCCGCCGGAAATCCGACTGGTAGCGCCTTCAAAACCTTCCAGCTTGGCAATCATCTGGTCAACCGGGCCACCGGGTGCGGCCTGGATGATCAGGAAGTTAATCAGCAGAATGCCAAACAGCGTCGGGATGATGAGCAAGAGGCGACGAATGATATACGCCAGCATGTTATTGCTCCGTGCCTTCAGCTTTAGGCGCTAAGTCAGGCGCTTCGGGTGTTTCTGCAGGCTCGACTTCTGGGGCTGGTGCTTCAGCCCCTTCAGCAGCTTCCGCAGCTCGCTGCGCCGCCTGGGTCTCAGGGGAGGCTGGTCGCGCCCACCAAGTGTTCAGGCCAATGTCATACATCGGCGTCACCGCGGGGTGCTGCAGGGTATTCCAGTAGGCCAGGCGCCAGGTTTTGATATGCCAGTTAGGCACTACGTAATAGCCCCACAGCAACACTCGGTCGAGCGCGCGGGTGTGGTCAATCAGGCTTTTACGGGAGTCGGCGCCAATCAAACCGACGACCAGGTCATCAATGGCGGGGTCTTTCAGGCCAATAAAATTGCGGCTGCCAGGGCGATCGGCACTGCTCGAATGCCAGTATTCGCGCTGCTCGTTGCCGGGGGAATTGGATTGCGGAAAACCGCCAACGATCATGTCGTAGTCACGTGAGCGCAAGCGATTGATGTACTGCGAGACATCGACGCGGCGGATCACCATGTCGATACCCAAGTCAGCCAGGTTGCGTTTGTAAGGTAATAAGATGCGCTCAAATTCAGTCTGGGCGAGCAAGAATTCGAAGCTGACCGGTTTACCGCTGGCGTCGAGCATGTGGTCGCCTTCGACCCGCCAACCTGCTTCTTGCAGTAGCTGGTAGGCGCGGCGCTGTTGTTCACGGATCATGCCGGTGGCTTTAGTCACAGGCAGGGTGAATTCATCGGTAAACACCTTGGCCGGGATTTTGTCGCGCAGCGGCTCAAGTATTTTCAGCTCATCGGCATCTGGCAGACCGCTGGAGGCCAACTCGGAATTGTCGAAATAACTGTGTGTGCGGCTGTAGGCGCCATTGAACAGTTGCTTGTTAGCCCATTCGAAGTCAAACAGCAGGCCAAAGGCTTCGCGAACACGTGGGTCTTTGAACAGGTCGCGGCGGATATTGAAAATAAAGCCCTGCATTCCGGTGGGGTTGGAGTTTTTCAGCTCTTCTTTAATCAACTGGCCATTGGCTACGGCTGAGGTGTTATAAGCCGTCGCCCAGTTCTTGGCACTGGTTTCCAGCCAAAAATCGAACTGCCCAGCTTTCAGGGCTTGCAGGGCGACGTCGTTATCGCGGTAGTAGTCGATCCGCATGGTGTCGAAGTTGTAGAAGCCCCGGTTGACGGCGAGGTCCTTGCCCCAATAATCCTTGACCCGCTCGTAGCGTATGGTGCGCCCGGGTTTTACTTCGGTAATGCGGTACGGGCCACTGCCCAGAGGGACTTCCAGGTTGCTTTTGCTGAAGTCACGCTCTGCCCACCAATGCTTAGGCAGCACGGGCAGTTGACCGACAATCAGGGGTAACTCGCGGTTGCCTGAGTGCTTGAATTTGAACATTACCTTGTGTGGGCCTTCCACCTCGACGCTGGCCACATCCGCATAATAGCCGCGATACATGGGCGAGCCTTTGCTGATCAGGGTGTCGAAGGTGAACTTGACGTCATCGGCTGTGACTGGAGTGCCGTCATTGAAGCGGGCTTCTGGGCGCAGGTAGAAACGTACCCAACTGCTGTCCGGGGCTTTCTCTATTTTGCCGGCGATCAACCCGTATTCAGTGAAGGGCTCATCCAAGGCGTGGACGGTGAGGGTGTCGTAAATCAGCCCAAGATCATCGGCTGATACGCCTTTATTGATATAGGGGTTGAGGCTGTCAAAGCCGCCGAAGCCTGCTTGGCGCAAGGTACCGCCTTTCGGCGCGTCCGGATTGGCGTAGTCAAAGTGGCTGAAGTTGGCCGGGTATTTTGGCGCTTCGTCATACAGGGTGACAGCGTGTTGCGGCGCTGCCTGCGCAAGGCACGACAGACTGAACATGAAAATGGCGCTGGTTTTAACTGCAAATGAGCGCAGTGAATGCGTCATTGGGTTTTCTCCGTGGGTTTCAGCCACCAGGTACGCAGCCCCAATGTGTAGGGCGGTGTGGGGACATGAGCAAAGCGGTTGCGATAAGCCAGGCGATGGTAATTGATGTACCAGTTGGGAATGCTGTAATAGCCCCACAGCAACACGCGGTCCAATGCGCGAGTCGCAGCGACTTGTTCGTCGCGGGTTTGTGCTGACAGGAGTTTCTCCACCATGGCATCTACCACGGGGCTGTCGATCCCAGCATAATTCTTGCCGCCTTTGACCTTGCCTTGGCTGGAATGAAAATACAGCGATTGCTCAAGCCCAGGGCTGAGTGTTTGCGCGAGTGTCAGGGAAATCATGTCAAAGTCGAATTGATCCAGACGTTGTTTGTATTGGGCACGGTCGACACTGCGTAAATTCGCTTGAATCCCGAGGATTGCAAGGTTCTTGGCAAATGGCTGGTAAATACGCTCAAGGCTGGAGTTGACCAGCAGTAGCTCGAATTGGAACTGTTCGCCCTTACTGTTGACCAGGCCATTTACCGACGGCTTCCAGCCCGCGTCGGCCAATAGACCCAGTGCACGGCGTAAGGTTTCGCGCGGTATGCCATGGCCCTCGGTCTTGGGCACGGCAAAGGCCTCAGTAAACAGTTTTTCCGGAAGCTCGCTTCGATAAGGCGAGAGCAGCAGCCACTCAGCGCCTTTCAGCTTGCCGGTGGCGGAGAACTCACTGTTCGGGTAATAACTGCTGGCCCGGGTGTAGGAGTCATTGAACAGGGTGCGATTGGTCCACTCGAAGTCAAACATCAAGCCCAGGGCCTCACGGACCCTGGCGTCGGCAAACAGCGGCCGTCTTGAGTTCATAAACAGGGCTTGGGTTTGGGTTGGGATTTTGTGCGGAATTTCGGCGCGAATAACTTCGCCGCGCTGCACGGCAGGGAAGTTGTAGCCATTGGCCCAGTTCTTGGCCTGCTGTTCGATATAGAAATCAAATTCGCCCGCTTTGAAGGCCTCGAAGGCAACATTGCTATCGCGATAAAAATCGACGCGAACTGTGTTGAAGTTGTATTTGCCGCGGTTCACGGCCAAGTCTTTGCCCCACCAGTTTTTCACCCGTTCAAATGTCAGGCTCCGACCCGGGCTGACGTCAGTGATCTTGTAGGGGCCGCTGCCCAGCGGTGGATCATAGGTGGTGGCTGTAAAATCACGGTCTTTCCAATAGTGCTGCGGCAACACCGGCAACTCACCCAACCGCAGTATCAGCAGTGGATTACCCGCGCGTTTGAACACAAAGCGGATGCGATGGCGATTGAGGATGTCGACGCGCTTCACTTCCTGCAAGTTGGTTCGGTATTGCGGGTGACCTTCCTTGAGCAGGGTGCGATAGGAGAAGGCGACGTCATAGGCGGTAATAAGTTTGCCGTCGTGAAACTTGGCATTTTTGCGCAGGTTGAAGACCACCCAGCTGCGATCTTCACTGTATTCCACGGTCTCGGCGATCAAGCCATAGCTCGATGCAGGCTCATCTCCAGACGGGTCGTACGCCCCGGTGCCGACCATCAACGGTTCGTTCATCTCGGTGACGCCGTATTGCAGGAAATTGGCGGTGGTGATCGGGCTTGAACCCTTGAAAGTATAAGGGTTGAGTGTGTCGAAGGTGCCTGAAGCCATGATGCGCAGGGTGCCGCGCTTGGGGGCATCCGGGTTCACCCAATCGAAATGGGTAAAGCTGGCGGAGTACTTGAGTGCACCGAATTGAGCATAGCCATGACTTTTGATAATGGTCGCCCCGGCAGGGCCACACATAACAAGGCTGATCAGTAATGGGATGAGGCGACGTATCAAGTGATATATCCGATCCGTGGCGGCTATGGGCATCTTGCCCGGTACAGTAACAGCTTGTATCGACAGGAAAAAGACCAGGCGCTTGAGTGCCTTGGTCAGTTGCGACTGGTTTCGGTGAAGAGGCGACCAGGCAGCGCACTGCAGTGGCTCTATGATCGTACATAGCGATTAATTTTAAGGCTATTTGATGCAGGCCGGTTGCTGCTCTAACGGCGGGCAGAGCATATTTGGGACGGTGCGCGTCTTGCCAAGCGCCGGGCGGCGCTTGGTGGTTGTGTCAATCAGCGTGGCAGGCGCAGGGTCAAGGTCTGGCCGGGGCGCAGCGCGCTTCCGGTGCGGGGGTTCCAGGTCTTGATGTGCTTCATCGGTACCTTAAAGCGCTGGGCAATCACTGAAAGCGAGTCGCCTTTGCGCACCTTGTAATAGGTAACCGTGTTTTGCTTGCTAGCTGTCGATCCAGAGTGGGAGGCGTCGGCCATGGCCAATGTTTGCCCAACTTTCAGCGAGTTACCGCTCAGTTTGTTCCAGCTTTTCACCTGACTGACCGAAACCTTGTTCGCTTTGGCAATCGACCAGAGGTTGTCACCCGACTTTACCCGGTAGTGACGCAGTTTCGCTGGACGCGCACTGGCGATTTGCTGGCCTGCGTCAATCTGCTCACCGGCGCGCATTGGCAAACTCAGGTTTTGACCCACGCGCAAATTGTTGCTTGAAAGTTTATTCAGCTCGCGGATGCCACTCACGCTGGTGTGGTAGCGGTTGGCGATGCTGCTCAGGGTGTCGCCACGGCGAACCTTGTATTCCTGCCATGTGACCATGTCTTGCGGCTTGAGGGTCGATAAGCTTGCGGTCAATATTTCAGCTTTTTCGACCGGCACCAACAAGCTCGGAGGGCCGTCCATGGTGATGCGACGCTTGTAGGCCGGATTAAGCTGGTAAAGCTCATCCTCATCAAGGTCCATCATCGCGGCGATTTTCGACAGGTCCATTTTCTGGTTCAGCGCGACTTGCTCGAAGTAGGGCTGATTGGCCACCGGACTCAGGCTCACGCCGTAGGCTTTTGGCGTCATCACTACCTGCGAGAGGGCCAGTAGCTTAGGCACATAATTCTGCGTTTCAGCGGGCAGTGACAGATTCCAGTAATCGGTGGGCAAGCCCAGTTTCTGGTTGCGCTCGATTGCTCGGCTAACCCGGCCTTCACCGGCGTTGTAGGCTGCAAGGGCAAGGAGCCAGTCGCCGTTGAACATGTCGTGCAGGCGCGTCAGGTAATTCATGGCCGCGTTGGTCGATGCCATGACATCGCGGCGACCGTCATACCAACTGGTTTGGCGCAGATTGAAGTGCCTACCGGTGGCGGGCATGAACTGCCACAAGCCGACTGCCTTGGCATGGGATAGCGCGAGCGGGTTGTAGGCGCTTTCAATCATCGGCAGCAATGCCAGTTCAGTCGGCATGTCGCGCGCTTCGAGCTGCTCTACGATGTAATGAATGTAGGGACTGCTGCGTTCGCTGGCGTTTTCAATAAACGAGGGGTTGCTGACGAACCAGAGGCGCTGTTGTTCGATGCGAGGGTTGATACCGATGGTATCTTGCATTTGATAGCCGTCGCGCACGCGCTCCCAGATATCAGTGGCAACGTGCTCTTTGGTCTGTGCGTTGAGCCACACCGGGTCTGGTTTGTGGCGCTCAACCAGCACCACGTCGTCACTGACTTGGGGCGTGCTTTGACAGCCAGCCAAGGTCGCGCAGAACACCACCACCAGCGCCTGTGCGCTTTGTGCTAATGCCTTTGAATTCAAGGGGTTGCGTGGTGATAAAAGCATTAGCGATGATGGTCTTCCAGATGCAAATGTCGGGCGATTCTAGAAACCGTTTTTCGCTTGGTCAAGTTTTGACCAGTTTTTTGTGGCGGTGTCGACTTTTTAAAAACTGTCCTTCCAGGCACGAAGCTCAGTGAACGCCTGCACTTGGGAGCGCTCACGCACGCCGCTCCGCTCGTCTAATTTTTGCAGAACACCCGGCTTGTCTGTCCGTAAAAAAGGATTGGTTGCCAGTTCTAATTCCAAGCTTGAAGGGAGGCTTATCTGGTCATTGGCGCGCCATTGGCTGACGTCGCTGATGCGCTGGGCAATGGCCTGGTTGTCAGGCTCGGCAGCTTGGGCAAAGCGCAGATTGCTCAGGGTGTATTCGTGGGTGCAGTACACCGCGGTCTTGCCAGGCAACGCGGCCAGGCGGCTGAGCGAGTCATGCATTTGGGCGGGGGTCCCCTCGAATAATCGACCACAACCTGCGGCAAATAGGGTGTCGCCACAAAACAGCCAATGCTGGTCTGCCTGGTAATAGGCGATATGGCCCAGGGTATGGCCGGGGACTTCAATAATCGCAAAGGTCTGTCCCAGGATCTGAACTTTATCGCCCTGGTGCAAAGCCACGTCACGCCCAGGGATATTTTCATTGGCCGGGCCGGTTACGCGGGCTCCTGTGGCTGCCTTGAGCTGCTCAACCCCCCCAACATGATCAAAGTGATGGTGGGTAATCAGGATGTCAGTTAGTTTCCACTGCGGGTTATGGTTAAGCCACGCTTCGACGGGCGCGGCATCACCCGGATCCACCACCGCGCAGTGGCGTTGTTCGGTGTCTTGTAACAACCAGATATAGTTGTCAGAGAATGCAGGCAGGGCTTGGATGTTTATCATGGTCGTCAGTCGCCAAGGTTTAAACAAAGGTGCATCTTAGGCCTCAGGGCCTCTAAGGGCTACGCAGGAATCGATTAATGTCAGATCAGCAGCGCTCAGAAACGCCGTTTGCCGACGCCGATGAACAATGGCTGGATTTGATCGCCAGTGCCCGGCAATGGTTTAACGGACCTTATGGGCAACTCTTGCTTGAGAGTCAGCAATCTTTGCTTGAAGAGGAGCTCGCACGCTTCTTCGGCAGCTATATGCTGCATTACGGGCCGACGGTGGGGGCGCCACCTCAAGCCGCCCAGATTCAACATACCGTTCGGGTCGGTGCGCCCTTTGCCGGGATGGATATCGCCTGTGAAGAACAGGCTTGGCCAATGACCGAGCACGCCGCCGATGTGGTGCTGTTACAGCATGGCTTGGATTTCAGCCTGTCGCCCCATGGATTGCTGCGTGAAGCCGCGCACAGTGTCAGGCCCGGCGGGCATTTGCTCATAGTTGGAATCAATCCGGCCAGTTGCTGGGGGTTGCGTCATATGTTGACCCGCGATGCCTTGCATCAAGCCCGCTGCATCTCGTCGAATCGGGTATGTGACTGGTTGCGCCTGCTTGGTTTCGCGCTGGAGAAACGCCGCTTTGGGTGCTATCGTCCGCCGCTTGCTTCCCGTGCCTGGCAGAAGCGATTGGCCCCTTTAGAGTCATGGGCGAGCGCTTGGCAAGCCCCTACAGGCGGCTTTTATTTACTGGTTGCGCGCAAAATGGTTGTCGGTTTACGGCCCCTGCGCGAATCCCGGCGCGAGCCGATGGCGGGTATGGTGCCGATGCCTGTGGCCAAGGTAAGCCGCTGCGATGGGGATAAAACCTGACGCCTATCAAGTGTCCATCAGGCCTGGCTGATCTAATTTATTGAGAGAACTGCTCTGCATGTCCGAACAAGTAGAAATCTATACCGATGGCGCGTGCAAAGGTAACCCCGGTGTAGGCGGCTGGGGTGCTTTGTTGGTGTTTAAAGGTGTCGAGAAAGAACTGTGGGGTGGCGAGGCCGAAACCACCAATAACCGTATGGAACTGACCGCGGCCATTCGCGCGTTGGCTGAGCTCAAACGCGAATGCGATGTGCGTTTGGTGACCGATTCGCAGTACGTCATGCAAGGCATTCAAGACTGGATGCCCAACTGGAAGAAGCGTGGCTGGAAGACCGCTGCCAAGCAGCCGGTGAAAAATGCTGACCTGTGGCAACAGTTGGACGAGCAGGTTAATCGCCATAAAGTGACGTGGCAGTGGGTGCGTGGCCATACCGGTCACCCCGGCAATGAGCGCGCCGACCAACTGGCTAACCGTGGGGTTGACGACGTCAGGGCTTTAAAGCACGCCTAGCCTGACCATCGCTGTCTGGCGGTGGTCAGGCAGCATGGGTTTCAGAATGTCATTTCCGGCACATGCTCGGGAATGATCAAACGGCCCGCAGTCTTTTCGGCAATTTCTTCGACACTCACTCCAGGTGCGCGCTCGCGCAGGATGAAGGCGCCGTCTTCGATCTCAAGATAGGCAAGGTCGGTGAGCACCTTCTTGATGCAGCCTGCGCCCGTGAGCGGCAAGTTGCAGCGAGGCAGCAGCTTGGACTCGCCGTCTTTGGACGCGTGAGTCATGGTTACAATAATGTTATCGGCACCTGCTACCAGGTCCATGGCGCCGCCCATGCCCTTGATCAGCTTGCCCGGTATCATCCATGACGCGATATTACCTTCGACATCGACCTCGAAAGCACCGAGCACTGTGAGATCCACGTGGCCGCCACGGATCATGGCGAACGATTCTGCCGACGAAAAGATCGATGCACCTTTTACCGCAGTGACGGTCTGTTTGCCGGCGTTGATCATATCGGCATCAACTTGATCGTCCTTGGGGAACGCACCCATGCCAAGCAGGCCATTCTCCGATTGCAGCATCACCTGAATGGTATCCGGTACATAGTTGGCCACCAGCGTGGGGATGCCAATGCCCAAATTTACGTAATAACCGTCCTTGAGCTCACGCGCAACGCGCGCCGCCATTTGTTCGCGGGAAAGTGCCATAGTCGCCTCTTTGTTATTCGGTGGAGTCACGCCTGCACGGTGCGTTTTTCAATGCGCTTCTCGAAGCGGCCCTGGATGATTCGATCGACGTAAATGCCGGGTGTATGAATCTGCGCGGGGTCGAGTTCGCCGGGTTCGACGATTTCCTCGACCTCAACCACGGTGATGCGTCCGGCTGTAGCCGCGAGCGGATTGAAGTTCTGCGCGGTGTGGCGGTAGATGACGTTACCGAAATGGTCCGCCTTCCAACCTTTGACGATGGCGAAGTCGCCCGTTATCGAAGGCTCCAGAATGTAATTGCGTCCGGCGTATTCGCGTACTTCTTTGCCTTCGGCGACAGGGGTGCCGTAGCCGGTGGCGGTAAAGAATGCCGGAATCCCGGCACCGCCCGCACGTAGCTTTTCGGCGAGTGTGCCTTGGGGGGTGAGTTCAACTTCCAGTTCACCGTTGAGCAGCTGTTTTTCAAACAGCGCGTTCTCTCCGACATAGGAAGCAATCATCTTGCGTATCTGCCGATCCTCAAGCAATACGCCCAAGCCGAAGCCATCCACGCCGCAGTTATTGGAAACCACGGTCAGGCCTTTGACGCCCAGGCGGCGGATTTCAGCGATCAGGTTTTCGGGGATACCGCAAAGGCCAAAGCCTCCAGCCAATACGGTCATGTCATCAGTGAGGCCAGCAAGTGCCTCCTCATAGCTATACACACGTTTGTCGAGCCCAGCCATCTCATTGCTCCTGTGGTCGTGGCGTCGGTCAGGGACCGGAGATAGCGTCAGTGTCTGTTGCTGGGTATTATTTGTTAAGTTTGTTTTTAATTGGTATTGATAGGTTTTTCTGAATAATGTCTATTAAGCAGCTTCGCGCCTTTCTTGCCGTTGCTCAGTCCTTGTCGTTTGCTCAGGCCAGCCATAATTTGCACCTGTCGCAGCCGGCCTTGAGCTTGGCAATCAAGACCCTCGAAGAGTCCCTGGGCGGTGCTTTGCTGGTGCGCACTACCCGGAATGTGGCCCTGACCCGCGAGGGGCAGGTGTTAGTGCCCTTGGCCAGGCGTCTGGTAGCCGATTGGGACAACACCGAAGAACTGTTGCGTCAGCATTTCACCCTGCAGTTGGGGCGCGTCGCCATTGCGGCCTTGCCATCATTCGCCGCGAGTCTGTTGCCGGTGGCGCTCAAGGCGTTTCGCGACTGCCATCCCAACATCAATGTCACCGTGCACGACGTGATCAACGAGCAGGTGGTAGAGATGGTGCGTAACCATCGTGTCGAGTTGGGTGTCGTGCTGGAGCCGCAGTCACTTGAAGGCCTGACCTTCACCTCGCTTTACTTGGACAGATTTATCGCGGTAGTGCCCGCAGGCAGTGAGCTGGCGGACTACAAGGAATTGCACTGGAGCGACCTGCTTAGTCAGCCCTTCATTGCCCTGCAGAGGCCTTCAGCGGTGCGCAGCTTGCTTGAAAACAGCCTCAGCGACCGGCATGGACGTCTGCCAGTGGCATTTGAAAGTCATCAACTGGTGACCATTGGGCGTATGGTTTCTCAGGGCTTGGGCGTTAGTGTGGTGCCCAGCTTGTGCCGTGAACAAATGCAGGCGTTAGGTGCCTGTTGCTTGCCGCTCGATCAGCCGCGCATTGAGCAGCGGGTCGGTTTGATCCATCTGGCCGGTAGCACGCTTTCAGCGGCCGCCAAGGCGCTCTCGGAAAAACTGATTGAAACGGCTGAGAAGCGCTAGTGACCCATCCCCTATGTTAAGATTTAGCCTGAGTTCAAAGGTGGATACGCGATGACGGTCAACAATCAAGCAGCTGATAGAAAAGTAGTTCTCGATACCGAAACCACGGGTTTGTCGGTCGCCGAAGGCCATCGGATTATCGAGATCGGTTGTGTTGAAATGGAAGGACGGCGCCTCACAGGTCGCCACTTCCATGTTTACTTGCAGCCTGATCGTGAAATTGACGAAGGCGCTATCGCGGTTCACGGTATCACCAACGAATTTCTGGCGGATAAGCCACGTTTCAAGGACATCGCCGAAGAGTTTTTTGAGTTCATCAAAGACGCGCAGCTGATTATTCACAACGCGCCATTCGACGTGGGGTTTATCAACAGCGAGTTTGTGTTGCAAGGCCGTCTGGATCGCTCAGACCTGACGGATCATTGCTCCGTGCTCGATACGCTGGTGATGGCGCGGGAGCGTCACCCGGGTCAGCGCAACAGTCTTGATGCGCTATGTAAGCGTTACGATGTAGACAACTCGGGTCGTGATTTGCACGGCGCATTGCTCGATGCTGAGATTCTGGCCGATGTCTATCTGGCCATGACCGGTGGCCAGACCAACCTGTCGCTGGCGGGCGATGGTTCGGAAGGCGATGGCACCGGCGGGCGTCAGCAGCCTACGGCTATCAAGCGGTTGTCTGCGGATCGGCCATTGACCAAAGTGATCGCTGCCAATGATGCCGAGCTTGAAGAGCATGCAGCGCGTCTGGCGGTCATTGAAAAGTCCGCGGGCGCGTTGCCGTTGTGGTTGCAAATGGAACAGCCTAAGGCCGATGCAGAGTCCTGATTGCGACTTGGCTGATTTATCAGCGCGCGACCTTTTCGTACAGCGTGAAGCATAGGGGGTTCCGTCAGCGTGGCGCAGCCTCTAACCTGAGGTGATAGACAGGCCGTGGTCTGTCACTTTCAGGGACATCACAATGCATAAAGATCTAAAGTTTCCTGTACTGATTGTGCACCGCGACATCAAGGCTGACACGGTCGCGGGTGATCGCGTGCGGGCAATAGCCCAAGAGCTTGAGCAGGACGGCTTCACCATTCTGTCCACCGCCAGCTCGGCAGAGGGGCGAATCGTGGCCTCAACCCACCACGGTTTGGCTTGTATCCTGGTAACCGCCGAGGGTGCCGGGGAAAATAAGCATCTGCTGCAAGACATGGTCGAGTTGATTCGCATCGCCCGCGCCCGTGCGCCGCAATTGCCAATCTTCGCCCTGGGTGAGCAAGTCACCATTGAGAACGCGCCGGCCGAGGCCATGGCTGATCTGAATCAGCTGCGCGGCATTCTCTATCTGTTTGAAGACACCGTGCCCTTTCTCGCCCGCCAAGTCGCGCGGGCCGCACGTAATTACCTCGATGGTCTGCTGCCGCCGTTTTTCAAGGCGCTGGTGCAGCACACTTCGCAGTCCAACTATTCTTGGCACACTCCGGGACACGGCGGCGGCGTTGCGTATCGCAAGAGCCCGGTGGGGCAGGCGTTCCACCAGTTCTTTGGCGAAAATACCCTGCGCTCGGATTTGTCAGTTTCAGTCCCTGAGTTGGGTTCTTTGCTCGATCACACCGGCCCGCTGGCTGAAGCCGAGGCCCGTGCAGCGCGCAATTTCGGCGCTGATCACACCTATTTCGTGATCAATGGCACATCAACCGCCAACAAGATCGTCTGGCACAGCATGGTCGGTCGCGATGATTTGGTCCTGGTCGATCGCAATTGCCATAAATCTATCTTGCATTCGATCATCATGACGGGCGCGATCCCGCTGTACCTGTGTCCTGAGCGCAATGAACTGGGGATTATCGGGCCAATTCCGCTCAGCGAATTCAGTCGCGAGTCGATTCAAGCAAAGATCGATGCCAGTCCGCTGGCCCGTGGCCGCGAAGCCAAGGTCAAGTTGGCCGTGGTGACCAACTCAACCTATGACGGGCTCTGCTACAACGCAGAACTGGTCAAGCAAACCCTTGGCGACAGCGTTGAAGTGCTGCACTTTGACGAGGCGTGGTTTGCCTACGCGGCCTTCCACGAATTCTATAGCGGCCGTTACGGCATGGGCACCACGCGCACTGAAAACACGCCGCTGGTTTTTACCACGCACTCGACCCACAAGCTGCTTGCGGCATTCAGCCAGGCCTCGATGATTCATGTGCAGGATGGCGGCGTACGCCAGCTGGATACAGATCGTTTCAACGAAGCTTTTATGATGCATATTTCAACGTCGCCACAGTACGGCATCATCGCTTCGCTCGATGTGGCTTCGGCGATGATGGAAGGCCCTGCCGGGCGTTCGTTGATTCAGGAAACCTTCGATGAAGCCTTGAGCTTCCGACGGGCGCTTGCCAACCTGGGGAAAAACCTCAGCGTCGATGATTGGTGGTTCACCATCTGGCAGCCACCTCAGGCCGAAGGCACGGTTGATATAGCCACTGAGGATTGGGTACTTAAACCCCAGGCAGATTGGCATGGCTTTGGCGATATTGCCGAAGACTATGTGCTGCTGGACCCGATCAAGGTCACCTTGGTCATGCCCGGACTCACCGCCGGCGGCAAGCTGGACCAGCGCGGAATCCCGGCAGCCGTGGTCAGCAAGTTTCTGTGGGAGCGAGGCTTGGTGGTCGAGAAAACTGGCCTGTATTCCTTCCTGGTGCTGTTCTCCATGGGCATTACTAAAGGCAAATGGAGCACCTTGCTCACTGAGCTACTTGAGTTCAAGCGTAGCTACGATGCCAATTTGCCCCTGAGCAGTGTCCTGCCATCAATCGCCAAAGTGGGCGGCGCGCAGTATCAAGGGCTGGGGTTGCGTGATCTGTGCGATGCACTGCACAACTGTTACCGCGAAAACGCCACGGCTAAAGCCCTCAAGCATATGTACACAGTGCTGCCTGAAGTCGCGATCAAGCCAGCAGATGCCTATAACCAATTGGTTCGTGGGGAGGTGGAAGCTGTGCCAGTGAGTCAATTAGAGGGGCGTGTTGCTGCAGTAATGCTGGTTCCTTATCCGCCGGGCATTCCGCTGATAATGCCGGGCGAGCGTTTTACCTCGGCGACCCGGGCAATTATCGATTACCTGGAGTTTGCCCGGCGCTTCGATGACAGCTTCCCAGGCTTCGATGCAGATGTGCATGGCTTGCAGCGTCGGGAAGAGGCGGGCGGGGTGGTGTATACCGTGGATTGTATTCAGCAGTGATGCGATGCCAGGCTGAATGAAATCTACTGCGCTCCCGGATACGGGGTAAAAAACAGGCCAGTAATACTCGGTTTGATCACCTGAAGGCGAATGCGATCCCGGTGTTTTCGCCAGTTAAGGCCTTGTCTTGTCCTTGCTCGTGGCGAGTTCACGCACCCTGCGTGCTGCGGGCTTTAAATCGGGGCGGGTTGCTGCTTGGCAGTCCGCTGCCAGCAGCCGATAGCTGGCAAAGGCTCGATTGCCGCCAGATCAATATGTTAGCCGCGCTTATCAATGTCATGCTTTAGCCCAGAAGGTGGCCTGCGTCACACCGGATAGGATCGACATTTATGCCGTCCTTGATATAGTTGGGCGGTTATTATTAGAAGAAAAATTTTGCGCGCTTCGTCTGCCGCTGAGGAACCAAGCCATGGCCGAATACAAAGCCTTTCAGGTTGAATTGGCAGATAAGATTGCCCATGTGCAAATTAACCGCCCGGATAAAATCAACGCTATGAATGCGGACTTCTGGTCGGAGATCATTGAGATCTTCCGCTGGATTGATGTCACCGACGAAGTTAGGGTTGTCGTGCTTTCAGGGGCTGGTAAGCATTTTTCATCCGGCATCGACCTAATGATGCTAGCTCAGGTCGCCAGTGATTTAGGCAAGGATGTTGGGCGTAACGCCGAAACCCTGCGCCGCAAAATTCTTGAGTTGCAGGCCTCGTTTACGGCTGTCGATTTATGCCGCAAGCCCGTTCTGGCTGCCATTCAGGGCTATTGCATTGGCGGTGCAATTGACTTGGTGTCGGCGTGTGACATGCGTTACTGCACCGAAGATGCGCAATTCTCGATTAAAGAAATCGATATGGGCATGGCCGCAGATGTCGGCACTTTGCAGCGTCTGCCGCGCATTATCGGGGATGGCATGATGCGTGAACTGGCCTTTACCGGGCGCACTGTCGATGGCCGCGAAGCCTGCAGTATCGGTTTGGTTAATAGCACCTACACAGATCAGGCTGCATTGCTTGAAGGCGTGATGCAATTGGCCAGGCAAATCGCTGAAAAATCCCCTGTGGCAATCCGCGGCACTAAAGAAATGATCCGCTACATGCGCGATCATCGTGTCGATGACGGCCTCGAGTATGTAGCGACCTGGAACGCCGCGATGTTGCAATCGGCTGACTTGCGTGTGGCCATGGCTGCCCATATGAGTAAGCAAAAGCCGGAGTTTGCCGACTGATGCAGTGCCCGCAATTTTTGATACCCAACGCGCGGGAGGCGCAATAGCTCATGGTTTCCGGTGCGACTTCGCTTAACCTCGTTCGTGAAGAACTGTTTGCAACTATGTTTGAGGCCGAATCGAGCCTTGAGCAGTTTATCCTCGAGCGCCACAACGGCAGCTTGCTCCAGCAAGCTGTAGAGAGTTTGCATCAGGTGCGTGGCACGCTCAATTTGATCGAATTGGCCGGTGCTGAACTGCTGGCGCAAGAAGTGCTCGATCAGGCCACTGATATTCCGGCTGGCGCGGGTGAAGAGCGCGACGTGCAGATTGCCGCGCTGAGCAATGCCCTGCATGTGCTGCGTCGTTATCTTGAAAATGTTGATGCCCATCGTCAGGAAATGCCCGAGCTATTGCTGCCGGCAATCAATGACCTGCGTAAGGCGGGTGGTCAGCATGCCTTGCCTGAAAGCTTTTTCTTCAGTGTGCGCCTCGATCAGCCGCGTCCACGTACCGCGCCTGTCGCGCTCGATGGTGCCGCAAAAGAAGTAGAAGGTCGCCGCCTGCGCCAGATGTATCAGGTAGGCCTGCTTGGGTTTATCCGTGAGCCAAACCCGCAAGGCAGCCTCAAATTGATGACCCGGGCCATGCAGCGCCTTGATGGCTTATATGCCAATGAGCCGCGGGGCCGGTTGTGCTGGATCTGTGCCGCCGCATTGGAGGCGCAGAATGAAGGCTTGTTGTTATCCCGTCAGCCGCGCAAGCAGCTGTTTGGCCGGGTTGACCGCGAGTTGAAAAAAATCTTGCTCAATAGCACCTATGAGCCGCCGCGCAGCTTGCTCAAGGAGTTGCTTTACCTGGTTGCCTTGTCCGACAGCGCAGGCCCGCAGGTTTCTGCCCTGCGT
Organism: Pseudomonas sp. EL_65y_Pfl2_R95; assembly: GCF_963971045.1. NCBI lineage: Bacteria > Pseudomonadati > Pseudomonadota > Gammaproteobacteria > Pseudomonadales > Pseudomonadaceae > Pseudomonas > Pseudomonas sp. EL_65y_Pfl2_R95. The sequence continues at coordinate 209,937 of NZ_CAXAOV010000003.1, forward strand.
GATGTCTTTGGGTTAACCGCGCTGCCATTTACTGATCACCTTATTGAACAAGAGTCACAGCGATTAGCGGGCCCCGGCAAGTCAGTAATGCGCTCGCTGAGCGCGGCGATTCGTGAAGAACTTTCCAGCGTCAAAGACATGCTCGACCTGATAGAGCGTGGCACCGTGCAGGCTGATGTGCTGAGCAATCTGCATGCGGTGCTGGGCAAAATGAGTAAAACCCTGGGCATGGTTGGGTTGAGTTCTGCTGGTAATTCACTGAGTGAGCAGGTGCTGATCGTGGCGACATGGCGCGAGGACGTTGTGCCGGCCTCCGCTGAACTGCATAAGCTGGCTGATACCATTCTGTATGTAGAAGGCATGGTTTCCAGTCTGGATGCCGAGCAACCGCGTATGCGTCCTTCGGTGGAGCCGCAGCGAAGCGAGGCCGAGCTGTTTGCCTATCATCAATTGCTCGAAGCGCGAATTGTGGTTATAGATGAGGCCCAGGCGGGGTTGGCCTTGAGTAAGCGGGCAATTACCGCTTACCTGGAATCCAACGGTGATCGTATGCACCTGTCAAATGTGCCATTTAGCCTGCAAGCAGTCAGGGGCGGTCTGTGGTTCCTCGGGCAAGAGCGTGCTGCTGAGTTGATCGGTGCATGCGCCACCTATATCCAAACTCAAATGGTGGATGCCACCCAGATGCCAAGCGAGCACATGCTCGAAACCCTGGCTGATGCGTTGAGTAGCCTTGAGTATTATCTTGAGGCCGGAGCTGTGATGCAGGAGCAAACCCGTCCGAGTGTGCTCGATCTTGCGGCTGAAAGCGTGCGCACGCTGGGCCTTTCGGTAGCGGCCTGATGAGTACACGTTGGCTTCCTTCCATTGTCGATCATGTTCAGCCGGGTGGCTGGGCAATCGCACACTGCAAGCAACATTTCTTGGCTGACAGTAATGGTGTGTTGTTTCCACGTGAGTGGCTGAAAAAACAAGACATCGAGGTGATTGCCGAGCACGGCATTGGTCATTTCGACGGTGACTCCATCTACCTGCTTGAGATCGATCAGCCCATCGAACTGGCCGATTTTAGCTGGCAGAGTTTGCGCCAGTTTATGCTTCAAGGTGATGCGGATATGTTCCGCTTGCTAAGTTACGCGGCGCAAATTGGTACCTGGTCTCGTGAGCATCGTTATTGCGGCAGTTGCGCAACCGCTATGGAGCAAGTGGCCAATGAGCGCGCGATGCAATGCCCGCGCTGCGACTTGCGTCATTACCCACGCTTATCGCCGAGCATGATTGTTCTGGTCACTCGGGGCGATGAAATCCTGTTGGCGCGCTCGCCGCGTTTTGTCACAGGTGTGTACAGCACGCTGGCGGGTTTTGTCGAAGCCGGGGAGTCGGTTGAGCAATGCGTCGCGCGTGAAGTGATGGAAGAGGTCGGCGTCTCGGTTAAGAACATTGAATATCTGGGCAGTCAGGGCTGGCCGTTCCCGCATTCACTGATGCTTGGCTTTCATGCCGAATATGCCGCCGGCGATATCGTCATGCAGCCAGAAGAAATTGAAGACGCGCAATGGTTTGACGTACATGACTTGCCGCCATTACCCGCCGGCCGCTCAATTGCCCGCTACCTGATTGACGTTTATGTGGCGCGCCGCTTAGGCATGCCCGAACCAGTGCTGCCAGGCTAGGCGCGCGGTCAGCGCCAAGACCACTAAAATGAACACCGGGCGGATAAATTTAGAGCCGCCCTTGATTGCGGTGTGCGCGCCTATATAGGCGCCAACCATTAATGCTGAACCCATGCATATACCCAACACCCAAGCCACCTGGCCGCTGGCGATAAAGATCGCCAGCGCGCAGATGTTGCTGACAAAGTTCATGGTGCGGGCGACGCCGCTGGCGCGAACCAGGTCAAGGGGGTAAAGCAGCAATGTGCTGACTGTCCAGAACGCACCTGTGCCTGGTCCGGCAACACCGTCGTACAGGCCCAGAGTGATACTTTGCGGCCACTGTCGGTGTTTGGCGATTGGTGCATTGGGATCAAGCGGTACATCCGGCGTTTTGCCGAATAGCAAATACAGACCACAGCCAAACACCACCACCGGCAGCATCTGGTTCAGCCACTCGGCGGGGAGCCATTGCGCGATAGCTGCACCAAGCAGGGCACCGAATGCTGTACCGATTAACGCATTGCGCCAGTTGATCGGGTTAAACAATTTACGCCGGTAGAAGGTATAACTGGCAATTGCTGCGCCAAATGTCGAACTGAGTTTATTGGTGCCCAGCACCAAATGGGGCGGTAAACCCACTGTGAGCAGTGCTGGAATGGTGAGCAAGCCGCCACCACCGGCAATTGCATCAATAAAACCGGCGATAAATGCGACACCCACCAGAATTAGTAAAGTCGTTGGCTCAACAGCAAGCTCAAAAGGCAGTAGCATAAGAAAAGAAGACCTGTGTCCGGTTCGGTAGGCGGTGATGCAGTCGCTGCGCATAATGCCAGCATTTTCATCAATAAGGGATGTGCTTGATGCAATACGATGGCTTGGCGTGGGCAACAGCGCTGTTGGCGGTATTAGTCGTGCTGGTGGCGGCGCGCATTTTGTTTGGCGGCAATTGGTTGCTTGGTTGGCTGCGCGGCACCTGTGGTTTGGCTTTTTTGGGCTTGGCCGCCTTGGTGGGGCTGGTAGCTTACGACCTGTATAGCTATTCACCGTTGCCTGCAAAGGGGCCGCTCGCCACCCTGAGTTTCAAAGCCGATGGTGAGCGCTATCAAGTCCAAATCAGCGAGAGTGGGACCACGCACAATGTGGTCATCCAAGGTGATTTGTGGCAGTTGGATGCGCGCTTGCTGCGTTGGAAAGGCATTGCCGATCTGATCGGTCTCGAACCGGGCTATCGTCTGCAGAAGCTTACGGGTCGCTATTTGGCAATTGAGCAGCAGTCGATGTCGCAACACGCCCAGGTTGAACTGGCGCAGAGCCCGTACGGCATTGATTTGTGGCGCTGGCTGCGCTTGGGTAAGCATGATCTGCTGATGTTTGAACCCCAGGCGCTGCGGGTGACCTATCTGCCGATCGCAGACAACGCCCAATACACAGTCAGCTTGACGCCGACCGGGCTACTTGCAGAGCCACTCAATGAGCCTGCTAAGCAGGCGCTTAAAGACTGGAAGTGATCGCAGCGAGATGCAAAAAGGGGCCTTCGCGGCCCCTTTTGCTTGCGGATCGTTGTTAGGAAAGAAAACCGCCATCAACGTTTAGTGCAACGCCGGTGGTGTAGCTGGATGCATCACTGGCCAGGTAAAGCACGGTGCCAGCCATTTCGCTTGGGTCTGCTACGCGCTTGAGCGGGATACGTTGCAGGGCGATTTTGAGAATCGCGTCGTTCTTGGTCAGTGCCGAGGCAAACTTGGTGTCGGTTAAACCTGGCAGCAGCGCATTGCAGCGAATACCGAACTGCGCGCATTCCTTGGCAAATACCTTGGTCATGCTGATCACAGCAGCTTTAGTGACCGAGTAAATCCCTTGGAATTCGCCGGGGGAGACACCGTTAATCGACGCGACGTTAATGATGCTACCGCCGCCGTTTTGCTTCATCAGCTTGCCGCCTTCGATGGACATGAAGTAATAGCCGCGAATGTTGACGTCAACGGTCTTCTGGAAAGCAGAGAGGTCAGTGTCGAGCACGTTGCAGAATTGTGGGTTGGTCGCGGCGTTGTTGACCAGAATATCCAGACGGCCGAACTGCTCACGAATCTGTGCGAACACATTTTGGATCTGTTCCATTTCGCCAATATGGCAGGCAATGGCAGTGGCTTTGCCACCCTCAGCGATAATTGCATCGGCAACGGCCTGGCAGCCATCAATCTTGCGGCTGGATACAATCACGTGAGCGCCTTGCTGGGCCAGAAGTTTGGCAATGGCTTCACCAATGCCACGGCTCGCGCCGGACACGAATGCGATCTTGCCGTCGAGGTCGAACAGTTGCGTCTTGGACATACAATTCTCCTGAATTAGGGTTGGCTCAGAGCTGTGATTTATTGATGACCTGCAGGCTCATTTGCTCGAGCAGCTTGTTCATCTGGATAAACTGCGCGAAGCGTTTATCCTGAGTCTGGCCATGGAAAAAACGGTAGTAAATCTGCTGGACGATGCCGGCCAGACGGAACAAACCATAGGTGTAATAAAAGTCGATGCTGGCAATCTTGATTCCGGCGCGTTCGGCGTAGTAATCGGCGAACTCTTGGCGCGTAAGCATTCCCGGGGCGTTACTCGGTTGGCGACGCATAAGTTGCATGGGCGCCGAATCGGTAGCTTCGATCCAGTAGGCCAGGGTGTTGCCCAGATCCATCAGCGGGTCGCCGATGGTGGTCAATTCCCAATCGAGTACGCCAATGATCTGCATGGGGTTGCTCGGGTCAAGAATGACGTTATCGAAGCGGTAATCGTTGTGAACGATGGCAGACTTGTGGTGATCGGCTGGCATTTTATCCTTTAACCAAGCCTTGACCGGCTCCCACAGAGGGGCATCGGGGGTCAGGGCTTTTTCGTAACGATCCGACCAGCCGCTTATTTGTCGCTGCACATAGCCTTCTGGTTTACCCAGGTCACCCAAGCCGCAGGCTTTGTAATCGACATTGTGCAGGTCGACCATCTTGTCGATAAAGCTCATGCACAGTTGACGTGTTTTGTGCTCGTCGAAGTTAAGTTCGGCGGGGATGTCCGAGCGCAGAATGATGCCATTGACGCGCTCCATGACGTAGAACTCTGCACCAATGACGCTTTCGTCTGTGCAATGCACATAGGCTTTGGGGCAATAAGGAAAGCCGTCATTGAGCTGATTGAGAATGCGGAACTCACGGCCCATATCGTGGGCCGATTTGGCCTTGTGCCCGTGAGGCGGACGGCGCAATACAAATTCTTTATCTGGGTATTCAAGCAGGTATGTCAGGTTCGAGGCGCCGCCCGGAAACTGGCTGATTCGCGGTGTGCCAGTCAATTCTGGAATGTGTGCCTTGAGATAGCTGTCTATAGTCGCTGCATCAAGTTCTTCGCCTTCGCGAATGCGGGTGGACTGATCAGTAAGCGCCATGCTTATCCCTTTTACTTATGATTAGGGTCCGAGATTATTGACTAATCTAATACCGAGTCTGCGCGCCCACAAGTAATTCGCATCGTTATAGATGGGGTTGTTTCTGCTAAATCAAGGTGCCTGATTCTTGAGCTATTCAGGGCGCGTGGTTAACGGCCGGTCGAGGGCTGTATCTTCGATATCAAGGGTGATGGACAAAATTTGGCTTGCACTGCCTGCGTGTCGGACCTGTGCGTATTCAGGCAGAAAAAAACCGGAGCCTGGGCTCCGGTTCTACAGGTGTCTGCATAACCGCCTTGATGAGTATCACTGTGCCCGGCGCTTGAGTAACAAGTCGTCTGCTCAGCCAATCATCGAGCGGCTATTAAACTGGGAACAGCTCGCCCAGTTTCATTGCCAGCATCATGTCGCCTTCAGCGCGCAGTTTGCCCGCCATAAATGCTTGCATACCGTCAGTTTCGCCGCTGGTGATGCCTTTCAGGGTTTCGGTGTCCATGATCAGGGTCACGTTGGCATCAGCGCTTTCGCCTTGGTGAACGGCACAGGTGCCGTCTTTCACGACCAGATAGTGGTTCTCGCCATCTTCGATGTTGAACTGGAATACCAGATCCAGGCCAGCTGCGGCACCGGCGTTGAACTTGGAATTCATGGTTTGGACGATGTCTGCAACGCTCATGGTGTGTTCCTTTATTTTCAAGTTTTTATTGCGCCAGGGCGCATGAGTTCAGAACTCATCGGTAGGTGATGAGTTCTGGGGCCTTCTCCAGCGTTAAATGCACATTGCTGTTGAAGGAAGCCAGGCTCACTTGCTTGCCACGAAACTTCAGGCAGCTCAGTGAGGTATTTACGATTTGCCAGTTAAGCTCAAAGGCTTTGTCTGGACGTATACCGGTGATCAGTTGGAGCAGGGCGGTGATAGTGCCGCCTGAAGTAAAGACTGCAATGTTTTCTTTGTTATGGGCGTTTTCCAACACGCGATTGAGCCCTTGTTCAACCAGGCCCACAAAGCTCAACCAGCTCTGTAACTCTGGTCTGTCATGTTCGCCGCTGATCCACCGGCCCATCAGCAAGGCAAACAGCCGCTGAAATTCGTTACGTTGGAGTTTGCCATTGCGCAAGATATCAAGCGCAGCGGGCTCCTCCGATAAGATGTCCGGGACAAGGGCGCGAATAACCGCTTCGGCATCAAACTCGTTAAATGCGGGCTCGATCTGCAGAGGGGGGGCGGCTAAACCACATTTACTCAAGGCCTCCATGGCCGAGGTGGCTGTGTGTCGTTGGCGGCGCAAGCTGCCGCTGAAGCAGCGGTCAAGCTCAATACCTTGAGCGCCAAGGTGCGCGCCTACAATTTCAGCCTGGCGGATTCCGATGGGCGAGAGTACGTCGTAGTCATCTGTGCCGAAGGAGGCCTGGCCATGTCTAATCAGGTAAATTTTGCCCACGTGCGCTGATATCCAGGTACGTTGAAGTTTAGCGAGGGTATGAGCTACACAGGGATACTGTCAACGAAAAAACATACGCTTGTTTGAATCTCCATGTTGCGCTGCTGCCCGCACTGCGAAGTTGCAAGGAACTGGTTAATTCCTGCAGCCTTGGCACTGTAATAGCTGATGCCGCGCAGCCGGCCTAGCACTTGAGCCGTGCTGTATGGGCTGGCATCAGTCGTTGTGATCTGATTTGCGCGATTAAACCCGGTTGCTAGGCGTTGCTGGGGGACATCGGTATGCTTGTCTAAGGAGTCTCCGACAGCGGTTTGGGAAGAACCCCAGGCGTTGTCGTGATGAACATATTTTGAGGAAATGACGTGGATTTTCTTGCTGATTACGCAGGTTTTTTAGCCAAAACAATCACTGTGGTTGTGGCAATTTTAGTCGTGCTGCTGGCCATCGGTGCTGCACGGAGCAAAGGGCGACGTGCCCCTGGGCAGTTACAAATCAAAAAGTTCAATGACTTTTATAAACAGCTGCGTCATGGCTTGGAAGCATCTGTATTAACCAAGGATCAGCTGAAAAAACAGCACAAGGCCGAAGCAAAAGCCGCTAAGCAGGAAAAGAAATCACCTTCGGCTAAATCCCGTGTATTCGTGCTGGATTTCGATGGCGATATCAAAGCCTCTGCGACCGATAATTTGCGCCACGAAATAACCGCACTATTGAGTATTGCGACGCCTCAGGATGAAGTTGTTGTCCGTCTAGAGAGTGGCGGCGGCATGGTCCACAGCTATGGTCTGGCGTCCTCACAGCTTGTGCGTATTCGTGAAGCGGGTGTGCCCCTGACTATCTGCATCGACAAGGTGGCCGCCAGCGGCGGTTACATGATGGCCTGCATTGGCGAGAAGATAATATCTGCGCCATTTGCGATTCTAGGATCCATTGGCGTGGTGGCGCAGCTACCGAATGTCCATCGCCTGCTGAAGAAGCACGAAATTGATTTTGAAGTGTTAACGGCTGGCGAATACAAGCGCACCCTGACCGTGTTTGGCGAAAATACCGACAAAGGCCGGGAGAAGTTCCAGGATGATCTGGAAACCACTCACGAACTGTTCAAGGGCTTTGTATCGCGCTATCGCCCACAACTCGATATCGATGCCATCGCCACGGGCGAAGTCTGGTTAGGCATGGCGGCTCAGGAAAAGCTATTGGTTGATGAGCTGAAAACCAGTGATGAGTATCTGGCCAACAAAGCCAAGCATGCTGAACTGTTCCACCTGCATTTTTCCCAGAAGAAAAGTCTGCAAGAACGGGTTGGGATGGGGGCAAGCCTTGCGCTCGATCGCTTCGTGTTGAACTGGCTAAGCCGCCTCAACCAGCAGCGGTTTTGGTAGGCAGTCGATTCAGGTACTGCCTGCAACGACGCGTGGCAGTAACCTGTAGTTTTGCTCCACTCAATAGCAGCCGACTGTGAGCTGATAACCTATGGATAGTTTTGGAGATATGCGATGAGTTCATTCAATGCATTGATTGCCCGCGAAAACCCTCAGGGTAAGTTTGAGCAAGTGGTTGTTCAACGCAATATCGATGATTTACCGGCAGGCGACCTGTTGATTCGGGTTAAGTACTCCTCGGTCAATTTCAAGGATGCATTGTCAGCCAGCGGCAGCAAGGCTGTAACTAAACACTTCCCGCACACACCCGGCATTGATGCCGCAGGAGTTGTCGAGCGCTCGACCGTTAGCGGCTTCAAGGATGGCGATGAGGTGATCGTCACCGGTTATGACCTTGGGATGAACACCTCGGGTGGTTTGGCCGAGTACATTCGCATTCCTGCGACGTGGGCAATTAAACGGCCGCAAGGCCTGACTTTGCGCGAAGCCATGGTCTTGGGTACGGCAGGGCTTACCGCTGCGTTGTGTATAGATAAGTTGCAGTCAGCGGGCGTTAATCCGGAATCGGGACCGATTCTGGTCACCGGCGCAACCGGCGGGGTCGGCACTGTGGCGGTATCGCTGCTGACCAAGCTGGGGTATAGCGTTACAGCCTCCACCGGTAAGGCTTGGCAAAGTGATTTTCTGAAGGCACTTGGCGCTGCCGAGGTGGTGTTGCGCAGTGACTTACAGCAAGGCGCTGAGCGACCGATGCTGAAAGAGCAGTGGGGCGGTGCGGTGGATACGGTTGGCGGCGCGATTTTGTGCAACGTGGTCAAGTCGCTGCGTTATGGCGCAAGCGTAGCGGCCTGCGGCCTGACCGCGGGTGTCGACATGGCGGGCACTGTGCTGCCGTTTATTTTGCGCGGGGTTAACTTGTTGGGTGTTGACTCGGTTGAGTTACCGCTTGCAGTAAAAGCAGCCGCCTGGAACAAGTTGGCCACTGATTGGAAGCTCGATACCTTGGACACTTTGGTCACTGAAATTAAGCTTGAAGACGTGCCCGAAGCACTGGCCAAGCTGCTAGAGGGACAGATGGTGGGTCGGGTGATCGTCAACCTGAATTAGAGGTGCTGACGTTTGGATGTTGCCCGAAGGCGCTTGTTCAAGCGTTGATCGGTGTTTTGCTGCTTCCATTGCCGTGGACTCAACCCGGTCCACCTTTGGAAGGCACGCGAGAAAGCACTGAGCTCCGAGTAACCCAGCAGTTCGGCAAGCTGCGTCAGGCTTGTGGATGAGTCGCGCAGATAGCGCGTCGCCAGGGATTGGCGAGTTTGGTCAAGGAGGCTCTGGAACGAGGTGCCTTCCTCCGCCAAGTAGCGCTGCAACGTCCGGGTGCTGAGCATCATATAGTCAGCAATCTGCTCAATTGTGACCCGGCCATTGGGCAAGAAATTACGCAGAAGCTGCTGCACATATTTGGGCAGTTCATTGATCTGCAGTTCATCGAGATTGTTCATGTGCGCCTGGAGCAACTTATGCAGCTCTTCATCTGCAGCGCTCAAGGGTGTATCCAGCAGCTTGGCATCAAATAGCCAGGCGTTGTAGGGACTGTTGAACTGTGGCGTTACATCCCACGCTCGCCGGTAACCGTTAAGGCTCGCGAGGGCGGCATGTTGCAGTAAAACGCCCTGGGGGCGCCAGCGATTGCCAAGTAAGGTTCGCATGAGTTGCGCACCCACTGAAATTGCCAGCTCCGCCGCTTGGGGCAAACCCGCGAGGTGCTGATCTTCGGTGTGATAGCACAGCAGTACATGATTGCCCTGAATTTCAACACGGACCTCGGCGGCGCCCATGTGCAGGTGAAAGTAATTGCCAAGGTCACGTAAGGCGTCACCGACAGTGCGCGCATTACGGATCAAATAAATCAGCGGCCCAAATACGCTGATGCCTTGGTGCAGGCCATAGTGCAACCCAAAGAGCGGATCATTACTTTTTAGCGCGCTGATATTCAGCAAGTTGACGAACTTGCGGTACGAAATCATCGATTCCTGGCTGTTCAACATGTCGTTGGGCAGCGCCGCTTCTGCGAGCATTTCTGCGGGGTTGAGGCCTTTGCTCAGGGCAAACTCGTGATAACCAGACAGGGTCGAGGCGCGTGCAAAGTCGGACATGGAAAGGCCGCTTATGGTTATAGGGTTGGAAAAATAAGTGTCTAAGGGTGACGTCAATAGTCTGATTTGTGTCGTTTAATGTCAAGTTTTCAATGGTTTGTTATCCCCTGAAGTTCGACAGGGAAAATGTCGCTGCTTAACGCTTGCAAACGCAGCCAAGTGGCTATTCAATCGGCGTCAGGACGCATTGATAATTTGATGGGTTAGCCCCAGCACATAATAAGGATTACCTTTTGTTTTACGCTCGTGCTTTGTGGATTGGTTTGCTGCTGGTTGTACTGGGAAATACGCTGGTTCATGCCGACCCGGCTCCGGCGCCAGGCTTTGCGCAACAGGCTGAAGGCTATGCGCCAGAAGGCAGCTGTGATGCCTGCCACACTGAGCAAGTCAAAGACTGGAAAGACTCTGATCATGCATGGGCGATGCGTAAGGCGACGCCGGAATACGTCTTAGGTGACTTTAATAACGCCACCTTTAAAGATGGCGATATTCAGGCGCGCTTTTTTAAGCGCGACAAGCACTACTTCGTCAATATTGAGGGCGAAGATGGCAAACTCAAAGACTTCCAAATTGCCTACACATTCGGCCATGATCCGCTCCAGCAATATTTGGTCGAGCTCGAGCGCGGCCGTTTGCAAAGTCTGACAATCGCCTGGGATACCCGCGCAAAAGAGAAGGGTGGCCAGCGTTGGTTTTCTCTGTATCCGGGGCAAAAATTCACTCCCAATGATGCACTGCACTGGACTGGGCGCTACCAGAACTGGAATGCGATGTGTGCGGATTGCCACTCCAGCAACCTGCAAAAGAACTACGATGATAAAACCGACTCTTTCGCCACCACATGGCATGAGCAGAATGTGGGTTGCCAGAGTTGCCACGGTCCGGGCCAGGCGCATGTGGAGTGGGCCAGTGAAGCCAAACAACAGTCACCCGCAGAACACAGCTACAACTCGGCCGCCGATATCGGTCTACCGGTCGACTTCAAGAAGCTGGGCGGTCATGGCCTGATCGAACAATGTGCGCGCTGCCACAGCCGCCGGCAAAGTCTTGGCGTAGGCCCGCAGCCGGGTGAACCGCTGCTGAATGCAATGTTGCCATCAACATTGCGCCCTGATTTGTATCATGCTGATGGCCAGATCGACGGTGAAGTCTACGTCTACGGTTCCTTTACCCAAAGTAAAATGTATGCCGCAGGCGTGACCTGTACCGACTGCCACAATCCACACAGCAACAAGGTCAAGATTGAAGGCAACGGCCTGTGCTTGCAGTGTCACACTGAAACACCACCAAAGCGCTTCCCAAGTTTGCAAGCGAAAAACTATGACAGTCCTGAGCATCACCATCACCCGGCGGGTTCTGCGGGGGCTCAGTGTGTTAACTGCCACATGCCGACCAAAACTTACATGCAAGTTGATCCGCGGCGCGACCACAGCCTGCGTATTCCAAGACCTGATCTGGATGAAATCACCGACAGCCCCGACGCGTGCACGGCTTGTCATACCGACCAAAAACCGAAGTGGGCTGCTCAGGCGATAGAAGGCTGGTTTGGTGCGCCATCATTGCCAACCCACTCCGGTGAAACCTTCCATAATGTGCGTCAGGGCCATCCTGACTCAATCAACCAATTGGCGAGCATCATTGGTGATTTAGGTAAGACTGAAATTGTTCGTGCAACCGCTGCCGAGCAGTTGGCCAATATGGGGGCGCCTGCGGTCTCGGCGCTTGAACCGGCGCTTAAAGACGAAAGCGCTTGGGTGCGGGCCAGTGCAGCGTCGGGCTTTGTTGGGCTGAGCCCGGTCGAGCGGGTCAAGCGCCTGTTGCCGCTGATGGATGATCCACATTTGGCGGTCAGGGATGAGGCTGTTCGGGCACTGGCGGGGATTCCAACAATCGCATTGCCCAAGGAGCGGCGCGACGACTATCAAGCCGCGCTGCAAGACTATGAAAAGCGCTTACGCTCGAATGCTGATTTACCCGGCAACCGCCTCAATCTCGCTGTGCTAATGGAACGTCAAGGGCGAGTGCTTGAGGCCCTTGAGCAATACCGTGAAGCCTTGAAGCTTGATCCCTACTTCTCACCTGCGCGCGTTAATCTCGTGACCCTGGCTAACAATAATCTGCGTCAGGATGAGGCAATCAGTGCCTTGCGTGCAGGGTTGGAGCTGCCCGATATGCCGGCAGCAGACCACGGTAACCTGGCCTATATGTTTGCCTTGTTACTGGTGGAAGCGGGACAGAAAGAGGAGGCGCTTAAATGGATGAATGTCGCGGCGCAGGCACTGCCAGAAAATCCACGGATCCTGTACAACCTTGGCCTGCTCAATATGCAAATGCAGCACCCAGAGCAAGCCGTAAAGGCCCTTGAAGCAAGCATTGCGCAAAACCCCAATGATCCAGATGTGTTGTATGCATTGCTGTTTTTGAATGCGACATCAGGGAATCGTGAGAAAGCCGCTGAGTACTTCCAGCGCATGCAGCAAGTTGCGCCCAATGATCCGCGCTTGCAGCAATTACAGCAGCAAGGTGGGCCTCGCTAACAGGCTGAAGCAGGTTGGCCCGGTAAGCGAAACCTATGAACTGAGTGTCATCGTTCGATAGCGGGTTTATTTTTAATTGCGGGCTATGCTCAGAGAGTTAACCCAAATCAAGGATAAAGCACATGCTATCTAACATTGTCGCGCTGATCATTTTGGCACTGGATATCTGGGCGATCATCAGTATCGTCAAGAGCAATGCAGAGACAGGCAAGAAAATATTATGGGTGATTCTTGTGCTGTTATTGCCCGTGATAGGTTTGATTATCTGGGCGCTAATGGGCCCTCGCGGCAACGTTAAGCTATAAGGATAAAAGTGCCTGCTCAGGGAATGAGGCACCTTCAAGTGCAAGTAACTGCGCCTTGCGCTGCAAACCACCGGCATAGCCTGTGAGGCTACCATCACGGCCAATAACTCGGTGACAGGGAATGATCACCGAAATTGGGTTTGCTCCATTGGCCGTACCCACAGCGCGCACTGCTTTTGGATTGCCCAACTGCTCGGCAAGGCGACTGTAATAACTGGTTTGGCCATACGGAATGCTTTGCAGGGCGTGCCATACACTTTGCTGAAAGTGTGTTCCTTGCGGCGCCAGGCGCAATTCAAAGCGCTTGCGTCGGCCGGCGAAATACTCATCGAGCTGCTGGCAGACGGCGTCGAGTTCCTTGGCTGCAAGCTTCCAGTCATCACCTACACGCCACGAATGGCGCTCGACATCCATCAATAGCTGTTGCAAACCGCTGGCGTCACCGCTGATAAATAAGCGGCCGATTGGACTCTCGTGGTAACGATAAAACACACTTAAACTCCCGAATAATTTTGCCACAAATGTGCAGCGGCATAGGCGCGCCATGGGCGCCAAGCTTCGGCGTGAGCATGCAATTGTCTGGCACTGATACCTTGCGCTCCCCAGATGGGCGCCTTGAGCAAACCCAAGTCGCTTGCCGGGAACGCATCGGGCTCACCAAAGGCACGCAAGGCGATGTACTCAGCCGTCCAAGGACCAATGCCGGGGAGGGCGCAGAGCTTTTCGACCAGTGCGAGGTAGCCATGTTGCATGCTCAATTGCAAGGCTCCGCTGGCGATTTGTCCGGCAAAATATTGCAGGGTTTGCACGCGTTTTCCAGGCATGCCGATGCCCTCAAGATTCGCACCGGCAATGGCCTGAGGCAGTGGAAATAGACGCTCAATGCCTTCCGGGTTTGTCCCTTGCAAGGGTTCACCCAAACGACTGACCAGACGGCCCGTTACGGTGACTGCAGCTTTAACCGTAACCTGTTGGCCAACAATCGCGCGTACCGCCTGCTCAAAGGGATCGAACGCAGTCGGCAAGCGCAGGCCAGGGTTAAGTTTGACCAACTCAGCAACGTGCGGGTCAGCGCTAAAGTGCTGGGCGATGGCCAGTGGGTCAGTGTCCAGGTCAAACATGCGCCTAACGCGCGGAATCAGCTGATCAAGGCAGCCTATGGCAGAATCACTAACGCTGAGTTTGAGCGCGTTTTGCTCAAGAAGCGGTTCAATCTTGAACCAGCCCGCGTAATCGCCCAGCTGAAAACTGCGTGTGTAGCTATTTTCACCCAGATGCTCAACGCCCAGCAGCTTGCGCAACGCAAAATGTGCATGGAATTGTTGCCAGTGCCACGGCGCGGTGTAAGCCAGTAAAACCGGCGAGTCGTTTGGAATATGCATCGCTGGACAATAACCCTGCGCGGCGGTTTTGTCAGCCTTGGACCTAATACATGTTCGACCTGTCATGGGGTGCGACGTAGAATAGCGGCCTGGATTTATTTGGCCGTCAGTATGGCCGCTGGATGCACGGGGTTGATCCTCTGTTGCGCCACCCGATTTCGACGTTTTTTCTCGACATTCGCCGCAGTTGCGCGTGTCAGACCTGTTCAGAATTTGCCAGGAGTACGCCCATGACTGATTACCAAGAAACCCTTTACCCAGGCTACGGCCAACGCTTTGCCATGGATAAGCTGCTGCACGAAGTACGCACTGAGCATCAGCATTTGGTGATCTTTGAGAACGCTCGTATGGGCCGCGTAATGGCATTGGATGGGGTCATTCAAACCACCGAAGCGGATGAATTTATCTACCATGAAATGCTCACTCATGTGCCGATTCTCGCCCACGGACTGGCCAAGCGCGTATTGATCATTGGCGGTGGTGATGGCGGCATGCTGCGTGAGGTGTGCAAGCACGACACGGTTGAGCACATCACCATGGTTGAAATCGACGGCACTGTGGTGGATATGTGCAAAGAGTTTCTGCCCAATCATTCGGGTGGTGCCTATGAAGATTCGCGCTTGAATTTGGTCATTGATGACGGCATGCGTTTTGTGGCAACCACTGAAGAAAAATTCGATGTCATCATCTCTGACTCAACCGATCCGATTGGTCCGGGCGAGGTGCTGTTCTCGGACAACTTCTATCAAGCCTGCAGACGTTGCCTGAACGATGGCGGTATCTTGGTCACGCAAAACGGAACGCCGTTTATGCAGCTGTCTGAAGTGCAAACGACGGCGGGGCGGATGAATGGCTTGTTTAGCGACTGGCACTTTTACATGGCCGCAGTGCCGACCTATATTGGCGGCAGCATGACATTTGCCTGGGGCAGTACCGATTCGGCATATCGAAAAATTTCGCTGGAGACTTTGTGTGCTCGCTTCACCGGCAGCGGGATTGTCACTCGTTATTACAACCCGGCCATTCACATCGGAGCCTTTGCACTGCCGCAATATGTGTTGCAGGCAATCAATAAACCCAGCAATGATTGTGTTGAGTAAAGGTAAGCTGTTTAAGAAGGGCCTGACAGGCCCTTTTTTGTGCCTTTCAGTTGAGCGCGAAACAAATTGTTCCAGTGTCCGGATTAGAAAAATTAAGCAAACAACATAATTTTCACACTTTAAACCGCGTGCTTGCTTTATTCTGATCCCTGTAAAGGCCGGTATCACTGGCGCTTGGCCTCATACCTCTCAAGGACCTCTTGAGACGGTCAGTGTCTATCTGTGTTGAATTTATTTGCAGCTTATCTGTTGCGAGCATTGTGCTGCGCCAGCTGCGGTGCAACTTGAGATATGTACTGAATTAAAATTGATGTGCTGATTTCAGCAATAAATGATTGCTTAACGGATCTGGAAACCCATGGCTACCAAGGTTAACAAGACTACGACAGCGGCACGGTTTACGCCGACGATCAAAAGCCATTTAGGCTTCACCGCCCTTAGCGCTGTCGCGCTGTTAATTATCTACGCATTACTGCGTGTGGCGTTGCTGATTTATAACCGTGAACTGATCGGCGATGCGCCGGTATCAAATTTCATCGAAGCCTTTTACAACGGTTTCCGTTTCGATTTGCGCCTGGTGGTGTACGCCTGCGCCCCGTTGTTGTTGTCGCTGCTCAGCGTCAAAGCGATGACTGCCCGGGGTTTCCACCGCGCCTGGCTGACCTTCTTCGCCAGCGTCACATTGTTCCTGGCCATTACCGAGCTGGATTTCTACCGGGAATTTCACCAACGCCTGAACAGCCTGGTTTTCCAGTACTTCCAGGAAGACACAAAAACCGTCATGAGCATGATCTGGAACGGTTTTCCGGTGGCGCGTTATTTGATCGCTTGGGCCATTGCGACCTGGTTATTGGCCAAGCTGTTTAAAGCACTGGATCTACTGAGCCGGCCGCGAGCAACAGCAAGCAGCACTGCAAAAGCGCCAGCTTGGTATCTGCGCGGTTCGGTATTCGTGGTCTGCTTGTTGGTTGCGGTAATCGCTGCCCGCGGTCATTTACGTCAAGGCCCGCCATTGCGGTGGGGCGATGCTTACACCACGGACTCAATGTTCGCTAACCAACTCGGCCTTAACGGCACACTGACCTTGACCTCGGCCGCTATGGCGAGCTTCTCATCGCACCGCGACAACGCATGGAAATCAACCATGCCAGACGAAGAAGCCCTGGCTGCAGTGCGCAAAATGCTGCTGACGCCGCACGATAAACTAGTGGATGCCGATACCGCTGCAATCCGTCGTGACTTTACCCCACCCGCCGAAAACACCTTGCCGGTGAAAAACGTGGTGGTGATTCTGATGGAGAGTTTTGCCGGTCACTTTGTCGGTGCACTTGGCGCACCTGGCAACATCACACCCAACTTTGATAAGTTGGCCAAAGAGGGCGTGCTCTTCGACCGCTTCTTCTCCAACGGTACCCATACTCATCAGGGTATGTTTGCGACCATGGCCTGTTTCCCGAATTTGCCAAGTTTTGAATACCTGATGCGCACGCCAGAAGGCGCGCACCAATTCTCAGGTTTGCCACAGCTGCTGAGTGCCCGTGGCTACAATGATCTGTACGTCTACAACGGTAACTTTCAGTGGGACAACCAATCGGGATTCTTCAGCAATCAAGGCATGACCAACTTCATTGGTCGTGAAGATTTTGTTGACCCTGTGTACATGGACCCGACGTGGGGGGTGTCTGACCAGGATATGTTCGACCGTGGCGCAGAAGAGCTGGATAAGAACTTTGCCGGTAAAGACAAGCCCTTCTATGCGTTGCTGCAAACCCTGTCTAATCACACGCCTTATGCGCTGCCTGAAAACCTGCCGGTTGAGCCCGTCACGGGGCACGGTTCGACCGATCTGCACCTGACCGCGATGCGCTATTCAGACTGGGCATTGGGTCAGTATTTCGAAAAAGCAAAGAAGTCCAAATACTATAAAGACACCTTGTTTGTGATAGTCGGTGACCATGGCTTTGGCAGTGACGAACAGCTGACTGAAATGGATCTGTTCCGTTTTAACGTGCCGCTGCTCTTGATTGCCCCGGGCATTCAAGAGAAGTTCGGCAAGGTTAATCATCACGTCGGTACTCAGATTGATATCGTGCCAACCATCATGGGCCGCCTCGGTGGTGATGTGCGTCACCAGTGCTGGGGACGTGATCTGCTTAACCTGCCAGAGGGTGCTGAGGGCATCGGTGTGATCAAACCATCGGGCGGTGAGCAAACGGTTGCGATCGTTACCCCGGAGCGTATTCTGATCCAGCCAAAAGGTTTTGAACCTCGGCTCTACGATTACCAGCTAGGTGCTAACCCGAGTGCGACTCGCTTGCACACTGATATCGATCCGATGCTGCAAAAAGATCTTGAAGCCTTTATCCAAACCGCAACAAAAAGCCTGCTTGATAACAGTGCCGGGGTGAAGGATAGCCTCAACCAGAAATGAGTTGCGCTGGCTAATCGCGCTTAACAAAAAACGCACGAGTCAGTGCGTTTTTTTATGCCTGTTGAACGGTGACTCTGCAGCGCTTTGATACCCGGCTGTAAGAATAGTTGTGCCGGTTTTTGCCCTGCGGTTGCGGCATATCAGTCATTTTAGAGGACGATATTCCAGTATGCATCCCATCAACCAATCGGGTATGTCATAACGCACGGAGGGAATTGAAAAACAGCACTGCGCTGGTCATGTCAGCACATTGGGCCTATAAAAATGGATAAAAAAGCCGAAGAATGCACGAAGGTGCGCGTACTAATCATTGGTAGTGGCTTCGCCGGGCTGGGACTTGCAATACAGCTGCAAAAGGCAGGCATTGATGACGTTTTAATCTTGGAAAAGGCCGGGGAGATCGGCGGGACGTGGCGTGATAATGCCTATCCGGGAGCGGCCTGTGATGTGCCGTCGCATCTCTATTCTTTCTCGTTTGAGCCCAAATTGGACTGGAGTCGCAAGTTCGCGCCTCAGGCAGAAATTCAAGGCTACATAAAGCACTGTGCTGACAAATACCAGCTGCAACGACACATTCGTTTTAACAGCGAAGTAGCGAGCGCTGTTTACGATGCCGAGCAGCCAAGCTGGCTAGTTACATTGCGCACTGGTGAACAATTTGTTGCGCAGATATTGGTCAGTGCCTGCGGCCAGTTAAATCAACCTGCCTATCCTTCAATCCCCGGGCGTGACGACTTTGCAGGTCAGGCTTTCCACTCGGCACGTTGGCGCCATGATATCGACCTGACAGGTAAGCGCGTAGCGGTTATCGGAACGGGTGCATCGGCTATTCAGTTTGTGCCGAAGATTCAGCCTGATGTCGCTCACCTGACCTTATTCCAGCGCTCGGCGGCCTATGTCATTAGCAAGCCTGACCGTGCCTACCGGCCATGGGAATTGGCTGTAATGCAGCGTTTCAGCTGGCTGCAAAAAATTGATCGTTGCCTTAAATATATTCAGCATGAGTCGCGGGCGCTGGCGTTTGTATCCTTTCCCGTGCTGCTTAAAGGCATGCGCTTCAGCTTTAAGCGAACCTTGGCGCGTGGCATTGCCGACACGCGACTGCGTGAGCAGTTAATGCCTGATTACCCGATGGGTTGTAAGCGCATTTTGATCAGTAATGATTTTTACCCGGCGCTGAGCCAGGCAAATGTCACTGTGGTCAGTCAGGGCATCAAGGCGATTAGTCACGATGCGGTTATCACTGATGACGGCGTTGCCCATCCCTGTGATGTCTTGATTTACGGCACGGGTTTCACCGCCACTGACTTCTTGTCACCCATGAAAATTACCGGACTGGATGGTGTCGATCTCAATCAGGCCTGGCGCGAAGGGGCAGAGGCTTATAAAGGCATCAGTGTCAGTGGTTTCCCCAATCTGTTCTTGTTGTATGGACCCAATACAAATTTGGGCCATAACTCAATTATTTACATGCTTGAGAGCCAGTTTCGCTATGTGCTTGGTTGCCTAGAGGCGATGCAGCGTCATGGTTTGACTGCACTGGATGTAAAGCCGCTGGTTCAGCGCCAATTCAACAGCAAAGTGCAGCGGGCGATTCACCGTACGGTGTGGGATCAGGGCTGCACCAGTTGGTATCAAACGGCCTCGGGTAAGAACACTAATAACTGGCCGGACTACACCTTCAACTATCGACGGATGACCCGTACCCCAGCATTACAGGATTACCAGTTCACGCCCTCGCGTTTCACGCCGCCAGCTGATGCGCAACCCGCTGTGCGCGCAACATTACGTGGGCTGCTACGCCTAGTTTTTCGCGGTTTAGTTCGGCCACCAATGCCAATTGCGCTGCAACGCGGGCTGGTCACTGCGCTGACGGTGCCCCATCTGGTTGAAACCCTTGGCACTCGCAGTAAAAGCATGTTGGCAGGCCGTTCATGTGAGTGGTACCGGCCCAACCAGCAAAGTGATTGCATCATGCTCTATTTGCACGGGGGGGCTTATCTGGTTGGCGGCGCGCATACCCACCGCGCTATTTGCAAAACCTTGATGAGCAGGGCACAGATCCAGGTCTGTGCGCTTGATTATCGTTTGGCCCCGGAGTCAGTATTTCCGGCTGCGCGGGACGACGCAGTGGCAGCGTATCGCGCCTTGTTAGAGCAGGGGTTCGATGCGCAACAGATCATCATCGCCGGCGACTCGGCGGGCGGTAATCTGGCCTTGGCCACAGCCTTGCATCTGCGCCAGCTGGGCTTGGCACTGCCGAAAGCACTGGTGTGCCTATCGCCGCTTACCGATTTTAGTCTTGAGCAATTGCATGCGCCTGAAACGGGTGACCCTATGCTCTGTAAAGCTTGGTTGGAGCAGTCCAGAAAACTGTATTTGCCTGCTGCTCTATCCGCGCAGGATCCAGAGGCGTCGCCGGTATTCGCCAATCTGGTTGGGCTGCCGCCATTGCTGATTCAGGTCGCAGAGCAAGAAATACTGCTCAATGACAGCTTAAGACTTGAGCAACAGGCGAAGGCGGCCGGGGTTGATGTGCGCCTGGAACTCTACCCCGGTGTCTGGCACGTGTTTCAAGCCCATGCCGGTTTACTTGAATCTTCTGACTATGCCCTTGCGCGTATTGTCAGCTTCCTACGCGAGCAGGGAATCTAATGAACAACACGATTTTAATCACCGGCGCTGCGTCGGGTATCGGCGCCGCAACGGCGCGTTTGTTTTATGCGCGAGGCTGGCAGGTTGGCCTGTTGGATATCAATAGCGAGGCGTTAGCCAGCCTGTCAGCTGAATTAGGCGGCTGCTGGCATCGCCAGCTTGATGTGACCGACATTGATCAGGTTAAAGGGGCCTTGGCTGAGTTCTGCGCGCGGCATAACGGCCAGTTGCGTTTGTTGTTTAATTGCGCGGGTATTTTACGCTTTGGTTATTTCGAGGACATTGAGCAGGTCGAACATCTGCGCATCATGCAGATAAATGTAATGGGTGTTTGCAACATGACCCACGCCGCGTTTGGCTACCTGAAGGCCACGCACAACGCGCAGGTTATCAATATGGGTTCGGCATCCGGGCTGTATGGGGTGCCGGAAATGGCCACTTATTCGGCGTCAAAGTTTGCCATTCGGGGCTTCACTGAGGCCTTGGATCTAGAATGGGCGCGCCATGGCATCAGGGTTGCGGATTTGATGCCACCGTTCGTGAATACTCCCATGGTGAGCAGTCAGCACCATGCACCGGCAACCTTGTCACGCTTGGGCGTCAACCTGGAAGCCGTGGAAATCGCCAAGGCGGTGTGGCAGCAGGTTGATAGCACGGCTGTGCACCGCCCGGTTAGCCTGCAATTCAAGCTGATGTACTGGGCGGGGCAAATTTCACCGGCATGGATGTCGCGCCTGACAATGCGCTGGCTGAGCCGTAAATAAGGGCCTCAAGCACTGCCTGAGTGCGCACCACAGGCGCCTCAGGCAGAACGGGTTTTGTCATCAGCTAAAAGCAAAGCATGCATAATTTTTTCTACAGCGCTATTCTGCAATAGACGCCTGCGGGTAAACCACTTTGAGCTGCGTGTAACAAAGGAGGGATAACGCGCTCTATAAAGCAGCGTCTTCAGGTTCTGGATTCATTCCAAACCTACGACTCATCAGTCAGGACCTAGTTTGCACTTTGTTGATACTCGGGCGACACGCTTTTTGGTGTCGCGACACCGCTGATGTTCAAGCGGTTGCAATGGAAGAGCAGCATCCAACCATCGCCTGAGGAGATCGTATCATGAGCATAGTCATGCAAGATGATGTCAGCAGCAACGTCCTAAAGCGCATGAAAGAAGGTGGTTTTGATTTCGCGCGCTTCCATCCCATCGAGTTTTACGCCATTTTTCCCGACGAGGAACGGGCTCGCATGGCGGCCACAAATTTTCGTGGTGAATCACTCAACGCGCAGGTTACACCGCGCGAAGATGGTGTCTGGCATTTACAGGTCAGCAAAGTAATGTTCGCGACCTATTATGGCATCGGTGATTTTGAGCAGGATCTGGGTTCGGTAGTCCACCCATTGGGTGGCAAGCTTGAAGGCTGGGGAGTCACCCAAGAGCGCAAGGATTTGTTGCCGGTCGGCAGCTACTGAGGAAGTAATGCACGCTGGCCGGTAATGCTCGGCCAGCGTTTAGATTGATGTTTTTTTGCAATACCTATCGACCTCCAATAAGCGAGTACGCGAGACTGACGCAAAGGAGGGCGTATGACAGACATTCTGATAATTACCCATATCGACTATTGCACACCGGGCCACCTGGCCACGGTGCTTGATGACGCACAGCTCGCATTTACCGAGTTGCGTGCTGACCTCAACCAGCTCGAGGGCTACGACCTGGACCGGCCCAAAGCCGTGGCGATTATGGGCGGCCCCATGAGTGTTAACGATCCACTGCCATGGCTGCAGACCGAGATCAAGGCGCTACAACACTTCATCAAACGTGACATTCCACTGCTTGGACACTGCCTGGGAGGCCAATTACTGGCCAAGGCATTAGGTGCCCCCGTTAGCCAAATGGGCTACACCGAAAGTGGTTGGCAAGGGATGAATAAAGTCGAAGGCGCTGAACAAAGTCCTTGGTTGGCACACTTGCCTGAAAGTTTTGAAATTTTCCAGTGGCACGGCGATACCTTCGCCATGCCTGAAGGGGCTCAGCCCCTGTTGAGTAATCAATGGTGCCCGAATCAGGCATTTGCGATGGGCGATAAAATTCTTGCCTTGCAGGGCCATCCGGAAATGACGGCTGAATTGGTCAGTCAGTGGCTACATGATTGGTCGCATTTGCTCGATGCCAGCCAGCCAAGTCAGCAGTCTGTTGAGTTCATGCTGGATAAGCTTGATGACAGGGTTTCGGCCTTGAACAAAGTGGCAGAAGGCTTCTATCGACACTGGTTGAGCCAAGCTACAAAATTTAGTGAAAACCCGGGCGTTTTGAATTAAATCGACCTGCGTTGTCTATATTTAAAGCAATGCAGGGGAGGTTAAGACACAGCTTCACAATGCTTCGCCTTGGCGCAGGACCAGCCGAGGAACAGGATGTGTTGCACTGTTTAGGTGCTTGATATTTTAGAATTATCACTAAGTATTTGATTTTAAATAAAAATATCAGATGGCTCGGGCTTTGCAACGCAATGGAATATGCGGGTGAAAAGGAGTTTGGTATGGCCCACACCTTTTATGATGAGATGTACTTTGAGAATGGCGAGTGCCGTTCTCATTACCGGGAATTCACCCGGTGGCTGGCAGATACGCCCAGTGATGTGTTGGCGCAACGCCGACGCGAAGCGGATTTGCTGTTTCACCGTGCAGGCATAACCTTCACGCTCTATGGTGATGATCAAGGCACTGAGCGATTAATTCCATTCGACATAATCCCTCGCAGTATTCCGGCCAGCGAATGGCGGATCGTTGAACGTGGATGCATCCAACGGGTGCAAGCACTGAATATGTTTCTTGCCGATATCTATCACGATCAGCGCATCCTGAAAGCGGGTATTGTGCCGCCTGAACAGGTGCTGGCCAATGAAGGCTATCAGTTGGCGATGCAGGGGCTGGATCTGCACCGCAATATCTATTCGCACATCTCTGGCGTTGACCTAGTGCGCGACGGTGATGGCAGCTATTACGTGCTTGAGGACAATCTGCGCACGCCTAGCGGTGTCAGCTATATGCTCGAAGACCGCAAAATGATGATGCGCCTGTTTCCTGAGTTATTCGCAGCGCAGCGGGTTGCCCCCATTAATCACTACCCGAATATGTTGCTCGATACCCTGAAGTCTTCGAGCCCGATGGAAAACCCAACGGTAGTGGTGCTCACGCCCGGACGCTTCAACAGCGCCTATTTTGAACATGCATTCCTGGCCCGTGAGATGGGTATTGAGTTGGTTGAGGGCGCTGATTTATTTGTCCGCGATGACAAGGTTTACATGCGCACCACCGCTGGCGCAAAGCCGGTGGACGTGATTTACCGCCGCCTTGATGACGCTTTCCTTGATCCTCTGGCTTTTAACCCTGATTCAATGCTGGGAGTGCCGGGGCTATTAGCAAGTTATCGCTCAGGCAATGTCGTGCTGGCCAATGCCATTGGCACTGGCGTCGCCGACGATAAATCGATTTATCCTTATGTCGATGAAATGATCCGCTTCTATTTGGCAGAAGAGCCGATTCTGAAGAATGTGCCAACGTGGCAGTGCCGCAAGCCTAAGGACTTGTCTCATGTGTTGGCCAATTTGCCTGATTTGGTGGTTAAGGAAACCCAGGGATCTGGCGGTTATGGAATGTTGGTTGGCCCAGCTTCAACCAAGGCGCAGATCGAGGAGTTCCGCGCACGTTTGATTGCGCGTCCTGAGGCGTACATCGCCCAGCCGACCCTGTCGCTGTCAACCTGCCCAACCTTTGTCGAGAGCGGCATTGCGCCGCGTCATATCGACTTGCGTCCGTTTGTATTGTCGGGTCGGGAAACACGTCTGGTGCCAGGCGGGTTGACCCGTGTAGCCCTGCGTGAAGGTTCACTGGTGGTGAACTCCTCACAAGGCGGCGGAACCAAAGACACATGGATAGTGGGGGACTAATTATGCTCAGTACGACTGCCTCCAACCTGTATTGGATGTCACGTTACCTGGAACGTGCCGAGAACCTCGCGCGTATGCTTGAAGTCAGCTATTCGCTGTCATTGATGCCACAAGATGACCACGGTAATGGCCTTGATGAATTAGCCATGCCGCTGATTATTACCGGAACCCTTGAAGAGTATCTGGAGCAGAACGGCGAAATGCACGCCGAGCGTATGCTCAACTTCTTTGGCCTGGACGCCAATAATCCAGCGAGTATTTATTGTTGCCTGCAAGCGGCCCGGGTGAACGCCCATGCGGTGCGTGGACGTATTACCGCGGACATGTGGGAGAACATCAACGCCAGTTGGCTGGAAATTCGTGACATTGCCCAGCAGGGTATTGGCCGCTACGGCATCAGCCATTTTTGTGAATGGGTCAAGGAACGCTCGCATTTATTCCGCGGCGCCACCTTTGGCACCATCATGCGGGGTGAAGCCTATCGGTTTATCCGCCTGGGTACGTTTATCGAGCGCGCTGACAACACCCTGCGCCTGCTCGACGCGCGTTATGAGTTGCTGGGTGAAGACATTGACGAGGTCGAAGGTCGCTCCGCGCGCAGCTATTATCAGTGGACGGCATTACTACGTGCACTGTCATCTTTCGAGGCGTTTGCCGAGATCTACCGTGGGTCACCGGGTGCGCGCAAAGTATCTGAATTGTTGCTGTTGCGCCCAGAAGTACCACGCTCACTGCGCTCGTGCACAGAAGAGCTGTATTCGATGCTGAGTAGTTTGCCCGGGGACAACGGTCGTCCGGCGCAACGTCTGGCAGCAGAGCTTGAAGCGCGCCTGCGCTACACAACCATTGATGAAGTGTTGGACGAAGGCCTGCACACTTGGCTGAATGATTTAATTCTGCTGATTCGTGAACTGGGCCAAGCCATTCATAGCTCTTACCTGGAGGTCGCATGAGACTGTCCATCAGCCACGACACCACCTATCAATACGATGAACAAGTTCGTTCCAGCATCCAGTACCTGCGCATTACACCGCAGCAAAGTGAACGACAGAAAGTACTTAATTGGGAATTGAATTTACCCCGTCCAGTGCGGGCACAGCGCGACCCTTACGGCAATATTCTGCACGTGCTGACCGTTGATGTGCCCCATGACAGCATCGTGATCGGTGCTCATGGCCAGGTTGATATCGACGAAACCAGTGAGTCGGTACACGAGCAGCAATCGGCTTTACCCTTCTTGCGCGTTACCCGTCTGACCGAGCCCAACCAAGAGTTGCGTGAGTTCGCCAAGGTGCAATGCAAAACACGGCGCGACCGCACCGCAATGATTGATCTGATGCAGGCATTAAACGCGCATATTCGCTACGAAAAAGGCACTACCACCACCGAGACCAGTGCCGCAGAGGCCTTCGCCGCTGGTGCCGGTGTTTGTCAGGATCATGCTCATGCATTCTTGGCCTGCGCGCGCAGCCTCGGGGTGCCGTCACGCTACGTTTCAGGGTATTTGTATACCGATGACAGCGATCACTTGGCCAGTCACGCTTGGGCGGAAGCGTGGCTGGATGGCGCCTGGTACAGCTTTGATATCACCAATAACCTGACGTTGCCAGAGCGACATTTGAAGCTTGCGGTGGGACTTGATTACCTGGACGCCTGCCCGGTACGCGGCATGCGCCGGGGTGGTGGAGGCGAGCAGATGCACGCATTTGTTGATGTTTCGCCAATGTTGATGGTGCAGGCTCAGTAAAGCGCAAATATATAAGGCCCGGCATGACTGGGCCTTATCAGTGTACTAAGGATTGGTTATGACTTATTGCGTCGGTATAAGTTTGGAGCAAGGTTTGGTGTTTGTGTCGGATTCACGCACCAACGCCGGTGTCGATCATATCGCCACATTTCGTAAGCTGCATGTATTTGGTGTGCCGGGTGAGCGAATCATCGTCTTGCAAACGGCAGGCAATTTAGCGACGTCACAGTCGGTGATCAGCCTGTTACAGCAGCGCCTCAACAGCGAATGCATTAACCTCAACAGCGTGATGAATCTGTATCAAGCGACTTCGCTGGTGAGTGAAACCATGCGCGAGGTAATGGCCCGTGATGGCAATGGGGTGATGATGCAAGGCGTTGACCTGAGCTGTTCGTTTATTGTCGGTGGTCAGGTCAATGGCGAGGCTCCGGGACTTTATAATATCTATCCGCAGGGCAACTTTATCGCCGCTACCGAAGACACCCCTTACTTTCAGATCGGTGAAAGCAAGTACGGCAAACCAATTCTGGATCGCTCGCTGGATAACAGTGCGAGTTTGCAGCACGCCTTGCTGACTGCATTGGTTTCATTCGACTCGACGATTCGCAGTAATCTTTCGGTTGGCATGCCACTGGATGTGCTGGTCTATAACGCGAACAGCCTGCAAGTGCCCAGCGGTTTTAGGGTCAATGAAGATGACATTTACTACCAAGGCATTCGCCAGCAGTGGGGAAAGGCGCTACAGCAACTATTGCTGGAGCTGCCACCACCACCTGAGCAATATCAACTCTAATCAGGCGGGTATGCGGCGGTTGCTGTATACCCCGAGTTACTGAGTTTTGCGGCCCGCCATATGGCTGAGATAAGCCAATAGCTGATTGAGTTCAGCGTCGCTGATACTGGCTTCGCTGAAGGCGGGCATCTTGCCCTGCGGCCAGTGACGCATGCTTTGTGGGTCACGAATATAACGGCTGAGAAATTCCGGTTTAAAGTATTCGGTTGGGTTGTGCGGCAGGTTCAAGTCCGGGCCAAACTGCGAGTCGCCAGCTTTATTCAAACGGTGACACGCCATGCAGTTTTTCTGAAACTGAGCAAAACCGCTGTTTACTTCCGCGCTTGCGTCGGCTGCTGGCAATAACGCCGGGAAGCGCTCTGCAACCGGAGGCAAGCGGCGCAAGGTCGCCAGCTGAAACGGCCATTGCTCTGGACCGATATTACCCGCCTTGGGGTTTTCCCAGACCAAGTAAAATGGACCCGCACTCTCGCCATTCTTGTTCAGCGCTGGCCAGGGTTGGTTGGGTTCTTCAATTGCCAGCCAAGCCCTGGCGCCTTTATTTTCTAGCAAGGAGGCAGCAGGCAGTTCAGCGGCGAAGCCATCCGCAGCAATTGCTTGAATATGCTCGTCGGGCTTAACCGATTTGAGCAGCACCGCCACAGGTATAGCTTTGTAACTCATGGCGCGTTTGTAACTGACATCCGCCGGGATCCTGATCTCGCGCATCTGTGGCAGTGCAAGCAGCTCAGCGGTAGACCAGCCTTTACTTTGCTCACCTAAGTCCACGCTCAGCTCGGCGGCCTGGGTGCTTGTATGGGTAAAAACAACAGAGAAAAGCGACGCGTATAACAGGCGGTGCAATTTCAATCGCTAGCCTCCAACGCCGACTTTAGCTCGTCATAGCCGCCCGCGTTGATGACGTGGCTGTAACCCAGTTTGGTCAGCTCGTCCTGAGCGATACCTGAACGCCGCCCGCTTTTGCAATACAGCACGATAGGCGCGTCTTTATCGGGTTGTAGCTGGCTGATTTTTGCTGCGAGGTCTTGGTACTCAACATGGGCGGCGCCTTGCAGCATCCCGCCTGTAACCTCTTCGTCGGTACGCACATCAATCAGCAGAGCGTCTTCTGTTTGGATCGCATCAATTGCGGTCAACTGATCCACATCGGCAGCCGAGACAGTGACGCTCAAGCACAGTGCAAGCAAACCCATTAATACGCGCATGATCGTCTCCTTTGACCATTACAGGTAGGGCAAACATAGCAGCAAAAAAGGATGTGTTGTAGGGCACAAGGCTGAATAGCCCATCAGGTCAACAGGTGCAGGAGTGGGTGAACGCTACCTGATGATGTGCGTCAAATTGGGAATGATCAGCACGACTGTAACGACGAATACAATCAGACTGGCTTGGCGGATTTTTGGCTGATTACGCATGGCAATTGCCTTTTATTGTTGGAATAACAAGCTGTAGCCTGAACGCGGCCGTTGGCTCTTCAGCTGAAGAAACGTCGCGCCCAAAGCGGTAACTGAAAATACGGTACCGCCACTGACTATTAAGCTTAAGCAAGATCGGCTTTGTGAGAAGTACTACGGTAATCCAGATATTTTATCTTAGGCTCAGATCACAAGTTTTTTAGATACCTTGGTTATAAAGCTGGTGGCTCTAACAACTTGTTGTAATACCCGTTCAAGGTTGTGTTAAAGCAACCCTTGGGCCAGAGGCATTCATAACAATCTTGCGGCAAAGTGCCATTATTTGACCGTTTGTCTGAGACTTGATACCGGTTGGCCAAGTCTGCCCTCTGCACTTGAGCAAAGTGGTCAATGGCGCTGAGCACATTGGTCATTGAGGCCAGCGCCTTGCCGCGTATTGTGGTCACCTAGGGACGCTGGCTGCGACAAATTCTCCCGAGCTAATTACAACAAGGCGCCTTGCGCTGTAAGCCACCTCCAAAGGAGGTTTGAGGACGTTATGACCGAAGCCTATATTTTTGATGCGGTGCGCACGCCCCGCGGTAAAGGTAAGAAAGACGGCGCGCTGTACAGCGTTAAGCCGGTCAACCTGATTGCGGGGCTGCTGGCCGCTCTGCAAACCCGCAATAACCTCGATACCAGCCATGTGGATGACATCGTTCTGGGCTGTGTAACCCCGGTGGGTGATCAGGGTGCAGATATCGCCAAAACCGCCGCCATGGTTGCCGATTGGGATGTCAGCGTCTCGGGGCTCCAGCTCAATCGGTTTTGCGCCTCGGGCCTGGAGGCGGTCAATCTGGGCGCCATGAAAATCCGTTCTGCTTTTGAGGATTTGGTCGTGGTGGGTGGTGTTGAATCGATGTCGCGCATTCCCATGGGCTCCGATGGTGGCGCCTGGGTGATGGACCCTGAAACCAACATGCACACCCACTTTACGCCACAAGGTATTGGCGCAGACTTGATCGCCACGCTCGAAGGTTTCAGTCGTGCAGATGTCGATGCCTACGCATTGCGCTCGCAACAAAAAGCGGCTCGGGCGAGCGCCGATGGTTCATTTAAAAAATCGCTGGTGCCGGTGGTTGATCAAAACGGCATTGTGTTGCTGGATCACGATGAGTTTATTCGCGGCGACTCAACGGTCGAAGGGCTGGCCAAGCTCAAGCCCAGTTTCGAAATGATGGGGCAGATGGGTTTTGACAGCACTGCGTTGCAGGTCTACAGCCATGTTGAGCGGATTAACCATGTGCATACACCGGGTAATAGCTCAGGCATCGTCGACGGCTCTGCTTTGATGCTAATTGGCTCTGAGGCCAAAGGCCGCGAGCTGGGGCTAAAACCCCGTGCACGTATCGTCGCCACGGCGGTAACCGGTACCGATCCGACCATCATGCTCACCGGCCCGGCGCCGGCAACGCGCAAGGCGCTGGCCAAGGCGGGTTTGAATGTCGATGACATCGACCTGTTCGAGGTCAATGAAGCCTTCGCCTCTGTGGTGATGAAGTTTATGAAGGACATGGGCGTCAGCGAAGACAAAGTAAACGTCAACGGTGGCTCCATCGCCATGGGCCATCCGCTGGGCGCGACCGGCTGCGCGATCCTCGGCACCTTGCTAGATGAGCTGGAACGCCGCGAGCTGCGCTACGGCTTGGCCACCTTGTGTGTCGGCGGCGGCATGGGTATCGCCACCATCATCGAACGAATCTAATCAGGGTTTGGCGCGCGCATGTCGCGCGCTGAGCCTCTCCCAACTGCAGGGATACGAACACCATGACCGATGCCATCCACTACCAGAAAGGACAGGACAATATCGTCGTCCTGACCATCGATATGCCAGGCCAGAGTGCCAATACCATGAACGCGGTTTACCGTGAAGCGATGGCGACCACGGTTGATCGACTTGAAGCTGAAAAAGACAGCATAGTCGGGGTGATTATTACCTCGGCCAAGAAAACCTTCTTTGCCGGCGGTGATTTAAACGAGCTGATCAAAGTCACCAAGGCCGATGCCAGTGATTTTTATCACATGGTCCTTGGCATCAAAGCGCAATTGCGTCGTCTTGAACTGCTCGGCAAGCCCGTGGTTGCGGCAATAAATGGAGCGGCACTTGGCGGTGGCTGGGAAATCTGCCTGGCCTGTCATCAGCGCATCGCGCTGGATAACAGCAGCGTGCAAATCGGCTTGCCGGAAGTCACCCTTGGCCTGCTGCCAGGGGGCGGCGGTGTGGTGCGTATGGTGCGTTTGCTTGGGCTTGAGAAGGCGTTGCCGTTTCTGGCGGAAGGCAAGAAGGTGCGCCCGGATGCGGCGCTTAAAGCCGGTCTGATCCACCAGCTTGCCACTGATAAAGACGACATGATGGCCAAAGCACGGGCCTGGATTAACCAGAACCCAGGCGCGAAGCAGCCGTGGGATACTCCGGGTTACAAGATACCTGGCGGCACGCCTGCAAGCCCGAATGTGGCGCAGATGCTGGCGATTGCGCCTTCTGTCTTGCGTGATAAAACCAGGGGCTGCTTTCCTGCACCTGAGAAAATCATGTGTGCCGCCGTCGAGGGCGCGCAGGTCGATTTCGACACCGCGCAGCTGATTGAAACCCGCTACTTCACCGAGCTGACGACCGGCCAGGTGGCCAAGAACATGATTGGCGCCTTCTGGTTTCAACTTAATGAAATCAACGCCGGTGGTTCGCGGCCGAAAGGGTTTGAGCCAAGCGTCACGCGTAAAGTCGGGGTGCTGGGTGCCGGCATGATGGGCGCAGGCATCGCTTATGTCTCTGCCGCAGCCGGCATCGAAGTGGTGCTCAAGGACATTTCGCTTGAAGCCGCAGAGAAGGGCAAAGCTTACTCCAGCAAGCTGCTCGATAAAAAAGTCGCACGCGGTCATATGACGGCCGAAAAACGTGATGGGTTTTTAGCCTTGATCACGCCCAGCGACAATGAGGCTGACTTCGCGGGCTGCGACTTGATTATTGAAGCGGTTTTTGAAGACCGCGAACTTAAAGCCAAGGTGACTGTGGCAGCCGAACGCCATGCACTCAGTGATGCAGTGATTGCGTCCAATACATCGACATTGCCGATTACGGGATTGGCAAAGGCTGTCGACAAGCAGGACAGGTTTATCGGCCTGCACTTTTTCAGCCCGGTCGATAAAATGCCCTTGGTTGAGATTATCCGTGGCGAGCACACCAGCGATGAAACGCTGGCCCGTGGCTTCGATTATGTGATGCAGATTAAAAAGACCCCGATAGTGGTCAATGACAGTCGTGGTTTCTTCACCTCAAGGGTGTTTGGCACCTTCACCAATGAAGGTATCGCCATGCTGGGCGAAGGCATTAGTGCGGCCCTGATTGAAAACGAGGCGCGAAAAGCCGGGATGCCGGTGGGGCCTTTGGCGATCAGTGATGAAGTCTCAATGAGCCTGATGAATCACGTGCGCCAACAAACCACTAAAGACCTCGCCGCAGAGGGCAAGCAATTGCTTGAACATAAGGCCTTTGCGGTTATCGACTTGATGCTCAACGAATACAAGCGCCCTGGCAAAGCTGCCGGTGGTGGTTTCTACGAGTATCCAGAAGGTGGCAAGAAATACCTTTGGCCTGAGCTGAAGACGCGCTTCGAACAGGCGTCTGCGCAAATTGCGCAACAGGACGTGCGTGACCGCATTCTGTTTATTCAGGCAATCGAGACGGTGCGTTGTCTGGAAGAGGGCGTTTTGACTTCGGTTGCCGATGCCAACATTGGTTCTATTTTCGGCATTGGCTTCGCGGCATGGACGGGTGGTGCGCTGCAGTTCATCAACCAATATGGTTTGCAGGATTTTGTGGCGCGCGCCGAGTATCTGGCCGAGCAGTATGGTGAACGTTTCAACCCACCTGCGTTGCTGCTGGATAAGGCCGCTAAGGGCGAAACCTTCTAAGTGGTGGACATAAAGACCGGCCGACAGCGGCCGGTTTTTTATGGTGTGAGCCTAGGCAAAGCTGCCCAGTTCAAACCGCTCTACAAATACGCAGTCGGCTTTGTTCGGTGGTGTGCTGGTCATCAGTTTAAGCTGCTGAGCAACCTGCAGATTACGGCCAATATTTGAATTGCACTCAATGGTTCGCGCCAATGCGCCTGCAGAACCGTGGTTGAGTCCGAGTAAGGACAGGCCGTTGGTCATGATTGCCAGCGCGGCGATGATCAGCAGGTTACGGTTTTTCAGTTTCATGATGCACTGGCCTAAAATTGAGCTGTAGCGGTCATTGATGCTTGCCGATTAACGGCTTAGCCATTAAAAATGTTGTCAGTCGAAAAGTGGCGCGTTGGTGGTCGCTAAAGGCCGGCTTTTCCCCAGCCCTGAACGAGCTCAGGGCTGGGGAAAAGCAGATTTAACAGCCGTATTGCTGGCACATCACCCGTTCGATGGCCTTGCGCTCATGAAGCTGCGTTGGCATGCGTAGCGTGGTCAATTTTCCGTCTGCCAATTGGATCGCCAGTTCTGACTCGTAGTGAATCCCGCGCTCATCAAGCGTGGCGTAGGTCACTGCGTATACATTTTGCTGGGTGATGGATTCGAGCGTCATAACCAGCTCCTAAATAGTAAGCCGTTGGGTGATTTACTTGCTTGAGGAGACCGAAGGTTTCTGCGCTTGGGTCACTGTGCTTTGGGGCTTATCAGATTGACGTTGGCTGTCTGCGTTTACCGTGCTGGTAAATGCTGAGGCAGCGATCAAGCTGGCGATTGCGGCGAAACTATTCATGCTGAGTTTCCTTCTGTCCGAGTGGGCGGCTGCCCGGTGGAGTGATAATCCGCCGCGCCCGGTATTAACAGAAGTGAATGGTCGTTATGGTAACTATCACGGCCACTGATAGATGAGCGTCGCTGTGTCTCGGCAGCGGTCAGATATGTCTAATCCTTAACGCCGGGCTCTTGCCATGTCACGTTTGGCAAGGCAGGCTACTGACGCTCGCAACTAGCATTCTCCATGACGGCCCTGTGCAGCCGTCTATCGACCTTGGACAGCTTTTTGCAGCTAAACGAATGACTATCACCCGTGGCTTAGGGACACTTCCATGCCGTTGCAAATTTGTATTCTTGAAACAGATGTACTTCGTCCCGAGCTGATCGATCAATATCAAGGCTATGGCAAGATGTTCGAGCGCCTGTTCGCGCGTCAGCCAATTGCCGCTGAGTTCACCGTCTACAACGTGATGGAAGGCCAGTACCCGGCAGACAGCGAGCAGTACGATGCTTATCTGGTAACCGGCAGTAAGGCGGATTCATTCGGCGAAGATGCTTGGATTCAGACACTCAAAACCTACTTGCTTGAGCGCTACACGCGCGGCGATAAATTGCTTGGTGTCTGTTTCGGCCACCAACTGCTGGCACTGTTATTGGGCGGTGAGGCCAAGCGCGCTGCTCAAGGTTGGGGCGTGGGGATTCATCGTTATGCCATGGCCAATAAAACGCAATGGATGACACCTGCGCTAGATGATCTGACTCTGCTGATCAGCCATCAGGACCAAGTCACCAAGCTGCCAGACAATGCGACTTTGTTGGCTTCAAGCGAGTTCTGCCCGATTGCAGCCTATTGCATCCAGGATCAGGTGCTGTGCTTTCAAGGGCATCCGGAGTTTATCCACGAGTATTCGAAGACCTTGCTCGATATTCGCCAACAGCACATTGGTGAGCAGAATTACCGCAAGGGCGTGGATAGCCTGAAGGATGACCATCAAGGCACCACGGTTGCCGAGTGGATGATGCGTTTTGTCGCCAACGGCCGTGCGGCTGAGGCCTGATTCACTAATATTACGGGTCGTTAATGGTGGTCGGCCTAGGGTGGTCATCGCAAAACCTGGCCACCATGGATTAGCGCCGAAATCCGCTGTTATCCATGACGAAAGGGTGGATGGGTGAAGCGACATTCACCCTACAGATTTTGCCTGCGTTGCATTGGAGCCGCGCGACACCCTTGGCGTTTTTGCGTTACAGCCAGCCGTGGTATTTGAAGCTGGCGTACAAGCCCACGCAGCCAGTCCCTATCAAACCCAGTACGCCAGCGTAACCGTATTGCCAGCTAAGCTCGGGCATATTGTGAAAATTCATCCCGTAGATGCCTGCGATGGCAGTAGGGAAGGCAAGAATGGCCGCCCAGGCAGCAAATTTACGCTGAGTGATGCTTTGCCGCGCGGAATCCATCAGCAGGCCGATCTCAATCGCGTGATCCGCCATTTCGCGCAGAGCGGTGAGGTCTTCCAGTAAGCGATTAACATGAATCGCCACATCCCTGAAGTAGGGACGCATCTGTTTATCGATAAAAGGGAAATCCAGGCGTTGCAGTTCTTGGCAGATTTCCGCCAGTGGGCTGATGTTGCGTCGTAGGCGCAGCAAGTCACGGCGCAGGCTCTGGATTTTGACAGCTTCGGCCATGGTAACGGCATCTCTGAGTACGGTTTGCTCGGTTTCTTCAAGGGTGCTGTTGTAGCTGTCCATGATTGGCCGGTAGTTCTCGGTGACGAAACTGAGCAAGGCGTAGAGAACAAAGTCCTCACCGTGCTCCAGTAACAATGGCCGTGCTTCGCAGCGCTGGCGAACGGTTGAGTAGGGTGCAGATTGGCCGTAACGGGCGCTGATCACATAGCCGGTGCCAGCAAATAGCTGGGTTTCGACAAACTCAAGCTGACCGTCCTTTAAAATCGGTGAGTACAGCACCATAAACAGCGCATCGCCAAAGGTTTCGAGCTTGGGCCGGGTATGGCCAAGGAGTGCGTCTTCAACCGCCAGTTCATGCAAGTTGTATTGCGCCTGAAGCTTGGTAAACACTTCCGGCTCTGGGTCTTTCAGGCCAATCCAGGCGAAGTGTCCGGGTTTGCCCACCCAGGTGATCTCGTCCTCCAAACTGATATCCCTGAGCTTTTTTCCTTGGCAGTACACGGCAGCAGCTACAACACTCTTATCCATTTCTGACTCGGCTTGTTCTTGGCAATAAGCGCTCAGCTTAGCCTGTGTCGCGCACTAAGTGCTGGATCACATCGTTTGCTGGCGCACAAAAAAGCCCGCACTCATTGCGAATGAGGCGGGCTGGATGAACTGTCAGGCTCTAAGCCCCGGACAGTTCTTTATTCATTGCCTCAATACAGGCCTGCATTTGTGTTTGGCAGGTCTCGATCAGCGCGGGCACGTCAGCGATAGTCAA
Organism: Pseudomonas sp. EL_65y_Pfl2_R95; assembly: GCF_963971045.1. Classification (NCBI taxonomy): domain Bacteria; kingdom Pseudomonadati; phylum Pseudomonadota; class Gammaproteobacteria; order Pseudomonadales; family Pseudomonadaceae; genus Pseudomonas; species Pseudomonas sp. EL_65y_Pfl2_R95. The sequence goes on from NZ_CAXAOV010000003.1 coordinate 245,512, forward strand.
ACCAATGGTAGGAATTTCTGGCAGTGAGCGAATCATTATGGTGCCGCTGTTCCACTGGTTCACGCGCAGCCGGTTTGCGTAAGTGCTGGTGCATACCGGAATAATCGGCACGCCAGCCGCAATGGCCATCAAGAACGCTCCCTTTTTGAAGGGCAGCATTTGCGGGCCAGGATGGCGGGTGCCTTCAGGGAAGACCCAAATCGAGGTGTTCTTGTGCTTAAGGGTTTCGGTGGTTTTGAGCATCGCTTGCTTGGCACTGCGCGCATTGCCACGGTCGAGCAAAATGTTGCCAGCCAACCAATACAACTGGCCGAAAAATGGCACCCACTTCAGGCTTTTCTTGCCGAGGCTGACGGTGCGGTATGGCACTACACGGCCTAGCACATACAAATCGTAATTCGACTGGTGGTTGGCAATTACCACGCAGGACTTGGCGTGATCGCGTAGGCCTTCGGTTTGGGTTTTGACCTTCAGGTTCAAAATGCGCAAGGCGGGCAGCGCGTAGATACGTGCGCAAATTCGGCTGTTATCCGGATTGAAAGGGCGACAGATGCCAACCAACAAACCCAGCACGCCGGCGATAATAAAGTGCACGCCCATTAACGCCATGCGCAGAATAAAAAGCATTTAATACGCTCGTTTAACCTAAAAGGCGCGCAGTGTACGGCTGTAAACTGTTTTCGGCAATTGCCGGAGATCAGCAAGCTGTGTGTGAATATGATTGGCACAAAAAAGCCCGGAAAATCCGGGCTTTAGGATGACAATGCAGGGTGGATGCGGCTTCTCTCATCCACCCTATTTGCATGCAACAGGGGCCTGATTGAATGGAGAAGCTTCGCCTTATCGCATTCAGCGAGTGGTTAAAGGCTGAAGCTTTTATCCAGCTCGATCGCCTTGTCGAGTGTTTCAAGCAGCGCCTTACGCACCTTCAGTTTGGTGTTCTTGTGCGCCGTCATATTGATTTTCTTCAACTGCTGGGCAACCGCTTGCGCCGTGGCCATCAATTGCTCTGCGGGTACCACCTTATCAAGGAAACCGGCATCGACAGCGCTTTGTGGATCAAACATCTCGCCGCAGATCACCGAGCGATGGAAAGCTGACTTACGCAAGCGATCGCGGGCCAATTCGATGCCCACATGGTGCATGGTCATACCGATCTGAACTTCATTCAGGCCAATGCTGAATTTGCCTTCAGTTCCCAGGCGATAATCAGCCGACAGCAGAATAAATGCGCCTTTGGCAACGGCGTGACCAGGGCATGCGACCACAATCGGATAAGGAAACGACAGCATGCGCCGGGCCAGCGTTGAGCCTGCAGCAACCAGATCGATTGCGTTTTGCGGGCCAGAAGTCATGACTTTAAGATCGTACCCCCCGGAAAGAATGCCAGGCTGACCAGTGATGATAACCACCGCTTTATCCTGTTCGGCGCGGTCGAGCGCAGCATTAAAGGCAACAATTACATCCGGGGAGACAGCGTTAACCTTGCCATTGCTCAAGGTGAGCGTGGCGATGCCATCTTCTAATTGGTAGCTGATCAAGTCGCTCATGATTGAAATCCTTGTACTGGAGATGCGCTGACGTTACCCATCCCGCGCTCGCCGGTAAAGCGCTATAAGCGACTGATGAGTCACCCATATCACCCTTCAGATGGTTGCTAAACCTTGAGGTGCATGGCTTTCGTAACGCATACGCGTAAGCAGCAGGTACAGCGCTGCGCCGCTATAAATGGCTAATGTCAGCAAATAGCCGATGTAGATCAATGGACCGGTCCGATGCAGGGCGGTCGCTAAACCCACGCCTTGAGTTTCCACTACATGGCCAACAGTCCCCCAAAGCGCACCTGTGACCAAGCTGATCAGCAATGTGGGCAAGTAGGTGGAAAGAACAACCACCTGCGATCGTTCATGCGAAGCAGGGGCAATAAGCCATGCCGCAAGGTAAAGCAAGGATATCAGTAACGCGCTGGAGCACGCGCCGATATTCAGTGCCCAGTGGGCAAGCGGCCTATCGCCAAGGGTTGGCAGGGCCAGCAAGGTGAGCAGTAGCGCACAGGCACAGATAAATGAGATCAACCATAGGTTAAGCGAACGCATAACATTCCTTGTAGTGCATTAATAGCGGACCTGCATATTTATCATCAAGCGATAGGGCTTTGCATAGACATGCATCACAGCGCAGCTTAGTGGGCCGAAAGGGAATGAGCCGAGAGGGTCGGGTAAGCGCATGAAAATTCTGAAAAAACTTTTGCTTTTAAGGCTTTGTTCGGCTACATTAGCGCGCCTCGACAGACAGCAATGCCTGACGAGATCCGGTGAAGTGTCCGAGCGGTTGAAGGAGCACGCCTGGAAAGTGTGTATACGAGAAATCGTATCATGAGTTCGAATCTCATCTTCACCGCCACTTTCAAAAAAGCCCTGCAGATCAATGATCTGCGGGGCTTTTTGTTTTCTGTTTGTACGTGGCAATTGTAGGTAAAAATCAACACTCCCCTAGCGCTCCTAGCGCTCCACCTTTGCCGTTTTCAAATCCCATTTCTCACTATTCAAGCTATCGTAGACGTAATCCAGAAAACGAATAGGTTGAGTGATATGGACAATCTCATAAGCATCATTCTGCTCGTGCTCTCAGTGATTTGGAGTGCCATTGTGGCGATCTTTGGCTGGGGTTTAGACCACTTCTTCGAAATTGTGGTGCTACTCGGCGTGTTTATCTATCTGCCTAGCTGCATGCCGTCGCGGGGTGAAGATGATCAGCTCTACGCCGTGCTCGTGCGGCTTGAGGAAATCTCTGGGCGGTTGGACGAACTGAACAGCCACAATGATTCGATTAGTCGTGATGACTCTAGTTATCACGAAGAATACCAAAGCCGACTAGCAGATGAAGAGCCAAACCCCGGTAAGCCAGCTAAACCATACCCCTATTAGGGAGCGGACAGCCAAACTTGATTATCCACCCATCAATGGTCAGTACAGGGTATTTGGTGGTAGCGGTTTAAGGCTCTCCCGCAGTCCAATAATGCCGACAGAACGTTAACGGCGTCCCTGAGCACGTCCTCAGCCCAGCGGGTGGGGTACTCCTCAAGTTTTCCTGAATGACCTTCATACGTAAACTTTTCTACGCCCGCACCACTGCGGCCATCTTCAAATGAAAGCGACATATGGTGATCAATCAGTTGGTGGTGTTTATTGGTGTTCGTAAACGCCTTCAAATACTTGTATGCAGCCGCTGAGGTGGCCTCATTTAGCAAATCTTTTACCTCTCCTGCGGCCAGCCCTCTGCACGCTTTGTGAACGTCTAGCCGTCGGTCATACGGAGCAACCATCCCTAAGCCGTCCAGTAGTTGCCCGAACGTCTCATAGGCGTTGACCACTGTACTAATGCACCCAATTAAGTTTGCCTCACTCTGTAAATTTGCCGTATCCCACTTCTGTTGATCCCCGCCGCCCAGAGAGTGGTAAGCAACGACGAGGCCGCTGGGGTCGGCGTCCAAGAAATCCTTATAGGCATCTCGTGCTAAGAATGCGTGGTAATCAAACAGGTCTTTAGATCGGCCCAAGGAATTGACCTGCCTAATCAGATTCTTTGCCGTCTCAGGGTGGTCAACTGCAATGTGCTCCCGCAAAGCCTTGATATCCCATGGTCGCTTCAATGTGCTGCTCCAGTTTCTACGTTGCGTTGATAACCAAGAGTAGCGGATAGCCCCCTCAGCAATGAAAAAGGGGACTGATTTATTAATGAAAAAGGGGGCTGATTTATTTAAGCGAATCATTACCCGCTTTTGGCCGAGTTCTGCGGTGAAACCCAGGGGCTATGTCTCAGGGGACAGACCGCAGTTTTCTAGTTAAGAGGCGAATAGCCCGAGCTTCGATTCAGGATTTTTATAGGCCCCAGGCATGCTGACGGGGGACTGAAGTTATTACCATTATTCACGAATCGTGTATTCAAGCATTTCTTAATGGGTGTTGAGTTGCATATTGCGCTCAATATGATGGTTGGCATGCCGCGTAGCTGTGCTGCCTTCAATCTGCCCAAGCGAGAATTGCCATGAATGGCCCCAGAACCCTTTACCAAAAGCACATCGACTCTCATACGGTCTGCACCTTGGACGATCAAGGGCATGTGCTGCTTTACGTTGATCGGCAAGTCGCCAATGAGTACACCAGCCCGCAGGCGTTTAGCGGTTTGCGTGAGGCTGGTCGCAAGGTCCGGCGCCCAGGTGCAACCCTGGCGGTGGTTGACCACGTTAATCCGACCAGTCCTAAGCGTATTGCCGCGATGGCTGATGCGGGTGGCGCGTTACAGGTTTCCTATTTTCAGGAAAACTGCGATCACTTCGGCATTGAGCTGTTCAACGTGCTGGATAAGCGGCAGGGCATTGAGCATGTCGTCGCGCCCGAGCAAGGGTTTATCTTGCCGGGCATGGTGATCGCAGCTGGTGACAGCCACACCACGACCTACGGCGCACTGGGCGCCTTTGGTTTTGGCATTGGTACATCGGAAATCGAACACCTGCTGGCCACCCAGACGCTGGTCTACAAGCGCTTGAAAACCATGCGCGTAACAGTGCAGGGCGAGTTGGGCGCGGGTATGACTTCCAAGGACATTATCATGGCCTTGATCCGGCGCATTGGTGCCTCGGGCGCCACCGGGTTTGCCATCGAGTTTTCCGGGCCAGCGATTGATGCGCTGAGCGTTGAGGCCCGTATGACCATCTGTAATATGGCGGTTGAAGCGGGTGCGCGCGGCGCATTTATGGCGCCGGACGAGAAGGTTTATGCCTATCTGGCTGATAAATCGCGAGCGCCCAAGGGCGAACTTTGGACCCAAGCGCTCGCCAGCTGGCGGGAACTTTACACTGACGCAGATGCGCCGTTTGACCGTGAAGTGATGCTGGATGCCGGCGAGTTAGAACCTATGGTCACTTGGGGCACCAGCCCTGATCAAGCCGCTGCGATTGGCGATTGTGTGCCGGATCCGATGAATGAAAGCGACCTGATTCGCCGTCAGGATCTGCAGCGGGCACTTCGCTATATGGGGCTTGAGCCCGGGGCGCAGTTGAGCGATATCCAAATCAGCCACGCCTTTATCGGTTCCTGCACCAATGCTCGGATTGAAGATTTGCGTGACGCGGCGCGGGTGGTTCGCGGCCGTAAAGTCGCTAGCCATGTGCGCGCCATGATCGTGCCCGGTTCTACTCTGGTGCGTGATCAAGCTGAGGCAGAAGGTATTGCTCAAGTGTTTATCGATGCCGGTTTCGAATGGCGTCAGTCAGGCTGCTCGATGTGTTTGGCGATGAATGATGATGTACTGGCTGCTGGTGATCGGTGCGCATCGAGCACCAACCGTAACTTCGAGGGGCGCCAGGGTGCGGGCGCGCGCACCCACCTTATGAGTCCCGCGATGGTTGCTGCCGCGGCAATACGTGGGCGTCTTACCGATGTGCGCGCCATGGCTGAGGAGGCCTGATATGCAAGTGTTCAAGACTGTCAGTGGGGTTGCTGCGCCGATGCTCGCGGCCAATGTTGATACCGACGTGATCATGCCCAAGCAATTTCTCAAGGGCATCGACCGCAATGGTTTGGATCAGGGTGTGTTCTTTGACCTGCGGTTCTTGGCAAATGGTCAGCCAAACCCTGAGTTTGTGCTTAATCAGGCACCTTGGCTGGCGGCGAGATTTCTCATAGTAGGGCCGAACTTCGGCTGTGGCTCAAGCCGTGAACACGCGGTTTGGGGATTGAAACAGCTGGGCATTCGCGCCTTGATCGGTAGCAGTTTTGCCGGGATATTCTTTGATAATTGCCAGCGCAATGGCGTGCTGTTGATTCAGCTCAGCGAGACGCAGATTCAAACGCTGGGGCAGTTGGCGAGTGAGGCGCAAAGCGCGACGATCAGCATTGATCTTGAGCAGCAAAAAATCACCTTGCATGACGGGAGCAGTATGGCGTTTGAGATCGACACCTTGTGCAAACAGTCGCTTATGTTGGGTCTGGATGCGATTGGCAGCACGCTGCAGCGCAGCGAGCAGATAAGTGCCTTCGAGGCCGAGCATCTGCAGGCTAATCCCTGGCTGGCGTAAACCAAGTTTGATCATGCGTGTGGCCCACTTGAGTAGCCGCACGCATTTTCAGAGGGACAACGCTTTGAAGTGCTCACTCAGAAATTCAACGCAGACCCGCAGCTTGGCTGAGTTGGATAGGCGGGTGGGGTAGAGCGCCCAAACATTCGCGCTCTGGCTGTACTCAGGAAGTACCTGCAACAGTTCTCCGGTCTCCAACAGCGGTTTCACATCCCACAGTGATCGCAACAGGATGCCTCTGTCTTTAAGTGCCCATTGCAAGACGATCTCGCCATTGTTCGATGATAACGGCCCACTGATGCGCACGGAATGTTGTTTGCCTGCGTTATCCAGATCCCAGACCCCAAACACGTTTTTGCCTTCTTTGATCACCAGGCAGTCGTGGTGCTGCAAGTCATCCAGAGTCGCCGGTACACCCCGTCGCTCAAGGTACGCGGGCGTGGCGCAGAGTATTCGTTTGTTACTGACCAGGCGCTTGCAGATGTGTTGCCCGGGGAGGTCGTCACCCACGCGGATTTCCAGGTCAAAGCCTTCGCCGACCAGATCTATAACACGGTCAAAAACCTCTAGGCGGATTTCCAGTTCGGGATAATGTTCGGCCAGATCAGAAATGGCAGGCGCTACATGATTGCGGCCAAAGCCAAATGAGCTGCTGATATGCAGCAGGCCTCTTGGTGTATGCCGAGCCTCGGACAGCTCATCAAACAGATCATCAAGATCACCGAGGATGCGCACTGCCCAGCGCTGAGCGCGTTCACCATCCTCGGTTAAGGCGATACGCCGCGTGGTGCGATGCAACAAACGGGCTTTAAGCGCAGTTTCCAGCACTTGGATTCGTTTGCTGACATAAGCAGGGGAAGCGCCCAGTTCGTCGGCTGCACCGGCGAAACTCTGTTTGCGGATGACCGTGAGGAAAACCCTGAGGTCTTCCGGCAGCGGTAATTGCTCACGAACTGTGTTGACAGGCTCCATAAATCACCTTGTATTCCACGATAGGTGAAATATAGCATGGCGCGTCGATAGGCTTTTAGGTCATCGCTGCGATTCACTCGTCAAGAAGGCCATCACCTCTGCCAGCAGTAAATCCGGGGCTTCTTCGGGGATGTAATGGCCACAAGGTAACGCCTTGCCCTGCACATGAGTTGCAACTAGGCGCCACTCACGCAAAGGATCGAAACAGCGTCCGACCACGCCTTCTGCACCCCATAACACCAGTAAAGGGGTCGCAATCTGCAGGCCCGCATTGCGGTCTTGCTGGTCATGTTGCAAGTCGATGTCGGCACTGGCGCGGTAATCTTCGCACATCGCGTGGGCGGTACCTGGCAGTTGCAAACAGCGTAGGTATTCGGCGAAGGCTTGATCGGTGAAAGGTTGCATCCCTGCACTTCTGGTACCCATTACGCTGCGCAGATAGAACTCCGGATCAGACTCCAGCAGGCGCTCAGGGAAAGGCGCAGGGCGAATCAGAAAGAACCAGTGCCAGTAGGCTCGGGCAAATGCCTCGGTGGTTTGTGAGTACATGGCCAGCGTTGGCGCGATATCAAGCATGATCAGCCGGCGCACCGCTGCGCCATGGTCAGCGACCATACGGTGTGCCACGCGGGCGCCACGGTCGTGGGCAAGTACATCGAAGGTCTCGAAGCCCAGCGCCCGCATAAGCTCGACGTTATCCTGAGCCATGGCGCGTTTTGAGTAAGTCAGGTGATTGGCGTCAGTACTTGGCTTGCTGCTGTCACCGTAGCCGCGCAGGTCGGCTGCGATTACGGTGAAGTGTTGGGCGAGTTGTTCAGCAATCTTGTGCCATATCACGTGGGTTTGAGGATGACCGTGGAGCAGCAGAAGGCCCGGCCCGCTTCCGCCGATGCGGTAACTAATACTGACTCCGTTCACATCACACTGGCGCTTGTTGAACTCAGCGAACATAGCGAATTTTTCCTAATGACTTGTGCCAGACATACTAGGCCGAAGCCACGCACCCGCAAGCCCGAAAGCGTGATCAGATTATTTATGAATCGTGGACAACCGGCCAGCTCTCGCGTGCATTAGGCGGCCGCAATAGCGCAATTGCGCTGTGAGACACTCGCGGGCTTTGCACGTTAACTCGGCGCAACCCCGCACAGGCTCTGTTAGTGGGTGAGGCTTTATTCAATGGCCTCGTAAGGCAGGCCGACATAGTTTTCAGCGATGGTGGTGCGCCCGGCTTCAGAGCCGACAAAGTAGTCCAGCTCGGTTTGTTGCATGCGCTGGCTAAAGGGGTCAGTGTCGGGAAACTTGTGCAGCATCGAGGTCATCCACCATGAAAAGCGTTCGGCTTTCCATACCCGTTTAAGGCATGCCTCGGAATAACGTTCGAGCAGATCGGTGCGGCCTTCGCCATAGACTTTGAGCAGTATGCGGTAAAGCGTATTGACATCGCTGGCGGCCAGATTCAGACCTTTTGCGCCCGTCGGCGGGACGATATGCGCAGCGTCGCCAAGCAAAAACAGGTGACCGTATTGCATGGGCTCAACCACAAAGCTGCGCAGCGGCGCGATAGATTTTTCGATTGAAGGGCCGGTGACTAAACGCGCTGCAGTGTCAGCCGGCAGGCGGCTTTTAAGCTCATCCCAGAAGCGTTGATCAGACCAGTCTTCGACCTTCTCCTCACTGGCAACCTGCACGTAATAACGGGTGCGAGTGGCGGAGCGCATGCTGCACAAGGCAAAACCGCGTTCGTGATTGGCGTAGATCAGCTCTTCGTTGACGGGGGGCGTATCAGCAAGTACACCGAGCCAGCCGAATGGATAAACCCGTTCGAACTCTTTGAGTACGCCTTCAGGAATAGAGCGTCTGGATACACCATGAAAACCGTCGCAACCGGCGATATGGTCGCAGTCCAGACGTACCGTTTCACCCTTGAGGGTAAAGGTTACATAGGGCTTTTTGCCCTTTAGCTCGTGTAACTGGGCGTCTTTGACGTCATAGAAGGTCTTGGCACCGCTGGTTTTGCGGGCGTCCATCAAGTCACGGGTGACCTCGGTTTGGCCGTAGATCATCACGGTTTTGCCGCCGGTTAATTGCTTGAGGTCGATGCGCTCGCGACGTCCGCTGAAGGCCAGTTCGAAACCGTCGTGGGGCAGGCCTTCGCTGTCCATGCGCTGGCTAACGCCGGCTTCGCGCAAGAGGTCAACCATGCCTTGTTCAAGCACGCCTGCTCGAATTCTGCCCATCACGTAATCCGGGGTTTGGCGCTCGATAATAATGTTATCGATGCCGGCCTTGTGCAGCAGTTGACCGAGCAGCAGTCCAGACGGACCTGCACCAATAATGGCGACTTGAGTCTTCATTGTTATTGTCCTTTGCGGGCCGGTTAGTCGGCTCGATGTGGCTGAAGTCGCTGTATTTTTGGTGGATTGCTCAGGCTTTTGAAGGCACTATCCAATTACTTTTATGGACTTTTCGAGGGTCATCAGTTCATGAGCAGGCTGCCCGTTAAGAGCGTTCCGGTGTTTAAGCTCTACGGTGAAACGGCTGCTTGGCCGACACCGGATCTGATTCATTGCGAGTCCATTCCAGCCCGCAGTCGCCTGCATGATTGGCAGATAAAGCCCCATCGCCATGGGGATCTGGTGCAGTTGCTCTATGTGCAGGCGGGGCAAGCTGAGCTTGAGGTTGAGGGCCAGATCAACTGCGTAAGGCAGGCATCGTTACAAGTGGTGCCAGCGTTTAGTGTGCATGGATTTGGCTTTTCCGAGGATATTCAAGGCTACATATTGAGTCTCGCCCAACCCTTGGTTGATACCCTGAGTGCCGCAGTGGATGGCACGCCATTGGCCACGGCTGCCTGCTATTCACTGGACTCGCAGGAAGGCTATATAAAGACGTTGTTTGACTCGATAGTTGAGGAGTACAGCGAGCAGGGGCTGGGACGGGAGTTGATGCTGCAGTCTTTGGTCAGTGCCTTGTTAGTCTGGGTCGCTCGGCGTTCACAGGCGCTCGACTGCACCGAGGCCAAGGCACCGGATCGCGCGCGTGATCATTTGCAACGCTTTACCTCCCTGCTGGAGATGCATTATCGCGAGCACCGCCCGATTGATTTTTACGCCAGTGAGCTGAGCCTCAGCGCCGCGCACCTCAATGCTTTGTGTCGACGGCTGGCCGGGCAATCGGCGTTACAGCTGATTAATCAGCGGCTCTTGCTCGAGGCCAAGCGCAGCCTGGTATATACCGCGATGACGGTGAATCAGGTTTCCGATAGTCTGGGCTTTTCCGAGCCCGCTTATTTCTCCCGCTTCTTCAAGCGATGCAGCGGGGTTACCCCCAAAGCCTTTCGTTTGCAGCGTTGAATGTGATCCCACATGAACATCGATAATCGCATCAAGTTTCGTCATCTGCTGTGCTTTCTGGAAGTGGCGCGCCAAGGCAGTTTGGCCCGGGCTGCCGGAGAGCTTGCAATCAGTCAGCCAGCAGTATCCAAGACCCTCAAGGAGCTTGAGGACATTCTGCATAGCCGCTTGTTTGAGCGCAGCAAGCAAGGGGTTACGCCGACCGCTGCCGGGCTGGCTTTTTTGCGCTATGCCGGGCCTAGCGTGCAGGCGCTGCGCGAAGGCGTGCGCAGCTTGCACAGCGGTGAGCACGAGGCGGGCACGGTGCGGCTCGGGGTTTTATCGACGGTAGAAAGCTCGTTGCTGCCGGATGTTGTCAGGCGTTTGCATGAGCAACATGCGGCCCTGGTTATCAGCGTCGAGACAGGACCCAGCGCTTTTTTATTGGACCAACTGCGCGTTGGCGGGTTGGATCTGGTGGTGGGACGGATGACCGACAGCCCGCAGATTGCCGGGCTGACATTTGAGCACCTGTACAGCGAATCGATGGTGTTGGTGGTGAGTCCCGGCCATCCCTTGCTGCAGGTTAATCTCAATGATCGCAGCCGCCTTGGCGACTACCCGGTGGTGCTGCCGCTGGCAGGCACCACGATTCGTCGCTACGCCGACAGTCTGTATGTGCAGTGCGGCATCCACCTGCCGCAACAGCGCCTGGAAACCCTCTCTGTTGCATTAAGTCGGCGCTATGTTGAGGCCAGTAATGCGATATGGGTCGCCCCCCACGATGCTGTACGTCAAGAGATTGCTCGCGGTGAGTTGTCTGAACTCGATATTGGTTTGCATGAGCCAGGTGGTTCGGTTGGGATATGCAGCAATCCCTCAACGCCGCTATCGCTGGCTGCCCAGTGGTGCTGTGATGCCTTGCGAGCGAGTGCTATCGGGTACCTTGAGCAGTACGAAGCCTGATTTAGGCAGCGCTAGACGCATGGGCGGATACCGGTAGCAAAACCTGTTTCGTGCGGTTATCGGACATTGAAGTGCTTGGGTATTTGACGGGCCAAGGCCATAGCCATAAATTGTACTAACTGGTTAATTTCAATCTTGAAGATTGTTACCGGATTGTCACGGGCGACCCATCGGAGTCAAACGGGCAGAGCACAACAACCATAAAAAGCTCAGAGGATTTACCATGTTCAAGCATCTTGTCGCAGGTGTTCTGCTTTCTTCTACCTGCCTATTGGCCGCGTTGCCGGCCCATGCCGATTATCCCGAACGTAATATTCAAGCCGTTGTACCCTGGAGCCCGGGTGGTGCCACCGACAACGTCGCACGCAGTTTGGCCGCACTGGTCGAAAAAGAGCTAGGGCAAAGCCTGATAATTTCTAATCGCCCAGGCGGAACCGGTGTGATTGGAACGAGCTTTGTCATGAAGCAACGTCCTGATGGTTACACCTTGCTGATTGGCGCTGAAAACCCGCAGTTGTATCCACTGCTTGGCCTTGCCAACTTCGATTACAGCGGACTCGATCTGATTAGCCTGATCGGACAGAACATGGCGGTAATCGCCACGCCACCGGACAGCCCATGGAACAGCATGGAGGAGTTATTGGCTGACGCCAAAGCTCACCCGGGAACCTTGCGTATGGGCAGTACTGGTGCCGGTGGTTTGCCTAGCAGCGTGCATGCAATGATCAGTTCTATTCAGCCGCTGGATGTGCGTGAAGTGACCTTCGCTGGCGACGGACCAGGTGTTGCTGCGTTGCTGGGTAAGCACATCGATTTCATGCCACTGAGTATGGCCGCTGCGCGTGAGCAAATAGCCGCTGGCAAGCTCAAAGGTCTGGCGGTGGTTGGGACTGAGGAACTGGACACTCTGCCGGGCGTGCCACCCATCACTAAGGCATTGCCGGAAATTGCCTCTTACCTGCCTTGGGGTCCATTTTGGGGTGTTTGGGTGCGTAAAGGCACGCCAGAGCCAATCAAGCAGAAGCTGACCGATGCCTTCACCAAGACGCTCGCCACGCCCGAAGCACAGACCTTTATCAAGAACTTTGGTGCGACGCCGCTGAACCTCAGTGGTGCTGAAGCCAAAACCTATCTTGACCGCTGGCAGTCAGTGACCACTTGGTCAATGTACAAGGCTGGTGCAGTTAAGGTGTCGCCTGAATCGCTGGGCATTCCTAAGCCCTGATCATCGCTTTGCTGGGCGTACGGAATAGGCACGCCGGCCTATTCCGTACCGGAGGTCTGTTATGAACGTTGAATCAAAGAATCCGCTGCAACCGCTTGAGCGGATGTTCTATTGGTTGCTGCTGATTTTTAGTGTTGCGGTTATTTATCAAGCTTTCAGCATTGCTGGGTTTGAGATCGCCAACTCTTCGGGCTCATTGCCAATGGGCGCGGGCTTGGCATTGGGGATTTCATCGCTGGTCATCTTGATTGGCTCTTATCGCCGTCAGCCACCACAGTTAAGCGGCTTGCTGGAGCAAATCCGGGCATTTCGCCGGGTTAATCTGCCAGCCGACGTGCTGGTGTTCTCGGCGCTGTGCATTGTCTATGTGGTCGCCATGTATTACCTGGGATTTTACCCATGCACCTTGGTCTTTCTGGCGTGCAGCATGATTTATCTGATGCGGGGCAGGGTGCTTTATGCGCTGTTGATTGCAGGCGGTTCGCTGCTGTTCATCTATGCGCTTTTTTCTCTGGTTTTCCATGTTTACCTGCCCTGAGTCGAGCGTGCCGAAATGACTGATATGTTTTCATTCTTGACCATGGCCTGGGTTGATCCCCAGTTGCTAATGCTCACCGCGCTGGGCACTTTCGCCGGTATCTACATCGGCGCTATGCCTGGGCTGTCTGTAACCATGGCAGTGTCGTTGCTGGTTTCATTCACCTTCTCTTGGGAGGTCAATGATGCCTTGGCGTTGATCGTCGGCATTTTTGTCGGCGGTGTGTACGGTGGTTCACGGGCGTCTATTTTGCTCAATATGCCGGGTACGCCGGCAGCGGTTGCGACCTCCTTTGATGGTTATCCGTTGGCCAAACTCGGTGAAGCAGGGCGGGCCATTGGACTGACAACTGTCATGTCGGTTATCGGTGGTTTGATCAGCGTTCTGGTGCTGGCGCTACTGGCCCCGTATCTCTCAGAATTTGCCTTGGAGTTCGCCCCGCGCGATTATTTTTTGATTGCCATGCTGGGTTTGTTGCTGGTTGGCAGTCTGGCTACCGATTCCTTGGCCAAAGGTGTATTTGCTGCCGCACTTGGGGTGCTTATCAGTATGGTCGGCATGGACCCGGTGACCGCGCAAGGCCGCTTTACCATGGGCAATATGGACCTATTGGGCGGCATTAATTATGTCGCGGTCATGATCGGTCTGTTTGGTGTGTCTGAGGCGCTGTATCAACTGCATAACCTGAAGCAGGTGCCGGTTCGGCAGGATGTCAGCAAGATCGTCCCGCCGCTGCGTTTGGTGCTGAAGTATTTGCCTCTGTCGATTCGTACATCATTGATCGGCGTGTTGGTGGGAGCATTGCCGGGTGCGGGCGGAGATATCGCTGCGCTCTTTGCTTACGATCACGCTAAACGCACAGTGAAAAACCCGTCACGACCATTCGGGCAGGGCGCCTACGAAGGCTTGGTCGCGCCGGAAACCGCTAACAGTGCCGCGGTGGGCGGCGCTTATATGCCGATGCTGACCTTGGGTATGCCAGGCGATGCGGTCACCGCGGTGATCCTCGGCGCATTGGTGATTCACGGGATCAATCCGGGGCCACTGATGATGGTGGAAAACCCTCATATTTTCTGGTTCACCGTGGGCAATCTTGCCTTGGCGAATATCTTTCTGCTGGTATTCGGGTTGATGGGCATCAAGCTGTTTGCCAAAGTGGTCGAATTACCCAAATCGATTTTGGTGCCGGTGATTCTGGTGCTCTGCGTGGTCGGTACATACTCGATTAACAGCAACATGAGCGATGTGACCTGGATGCTTAGCTTTGGCTTTGCAGGCTACCTGTTGAAGCTCTTCGGCTTCCAGATGGGGCCGATCATCCTTGGCGTCATCCTTGGGCCGCTGATGGATACGTCCTACCGTCAGGCCATGTCTTCAGTCGGTGATAGCCCCGTCGCGCTGCTGCAAGAGTTGGTTAGCAACCCATTATCGGCGGTGTTGTGTTCAGTGCTGATTCTTCTGCTACTAAGCCGTGCGCCTGGGGTCAAGCGTCTGTTTAAACGCAACACTGAGGCCACCGCATAACAGGCTTGGTTGTGACCTGAAAACCGGGACCTAACGCCCGGTTTTTTATGAGTGCCGTTGCCCGCAATGGCAGATTCGTAGGGTGTGTCAACGCCAAGCTTGGCCACCGTGACCGGCGCAAATAATCCTAATGTTCAAGCCCGAAATAGTGGCCGATAAGAGCGTCGACCTCTGGGTTGCTGGATTTTTAGGGCGCTTTTGTCGGGGCAACGCCTGCAACATGACAGGCGGCGATATAGCCGAAGGTCATGGCCGGCCCTAGGTTGATGCCGCCCGATGGATAGAAACCGCCCATGATGCTGGCCATATCTGCACCGGCGGCATACAGGCCGGGGATAGGCTCACCACTTGCTCCAAGTACACGGGCGTTGCCATCGGTGCGCAGGCCGGCGAAGGTGCCAAAGCAGCCAGGCTGAACCTTGACCGCATAGAAGGGGCCTTTTTCAATAGGCGCGACGCAGGGGTTTTTGCCCTTGTGCAGTGGGTCGCCGTTTTTGCGATTGAATGCGGTCGAGCCGCGACCGAACTCGGGGTCTTCGCCGTTGCGTGCGCCCTGATTGAAGCGCTGCACCGTTTGCTCCAAGCCTTGCGCATCGATGCCACAGGCCTGCGCCAGTTGGGCGAGGGTTGCGCCGCGCTTGAGATAACCATTGCGAACGTGCGGGCCCACCGGTAACGGTGCAGGGCGGGCAAAGCCAAGGCCGTAGCGGCGTTGGAAGCGGTGGTCGCAGATCAGCCATGAGCACAGCTCTTCAGTCTCTGGCACCTGTTCGATCATCGCCGAGACGTAATCGTAATAGCCATGCGCTTCATTGACGAAGCGCTTGCCGTTTTTCAACACGCCGATGATGCCGGGTTTGCCGCGCTCGATAATATGCGGGAAGTGACCAACGCTGCCGTCAGGGTAGGGCACCTTGGACACCGGGGCCCAGGCGACAGGTGATTGCAGATCGTCGCTGACCTGGCCGCCCACCATTTCTCCCAAGCGCAAGCCATCGCCGCTGCATGATTTGGGGGGCAAAGCCAAGTGCTCATGTTCGGCGCGGGGGAACAATGCCTGACGTCGCCCTGGATCATTTGGAAAGCCGCCTGTGGCCAAGAGTACCGCTCGTGCACGCACTGTTCGCTCACCCGCTGTTCCACCGAGTACTGCTCCACAGATCTGCCCGTTTTCTTCCAGCAGGCGTAAAGCGGGTGCTGAGTCGATTAGTTGCACGCCCAGATCAGTTGCGGATCTGGCCAGCCTTGCGACCAGCGCGACACCATTGACCAAGTGCATGCCGCGCCCGTACCGCGCCAGATGATAAAGATGGTTGATAAAGCGCTTGCTTACATGCAGCAGGGATTTAGCTGAGCGAGTCATCGACAGGAACGCGGCCAGATCGGCTCCTGCCATGATCGGCATGCCCATGAACGAGGTTTCAGTCATGGTTTTGCGCAAGCGCGGCAATAAATCCAGCACCTCTTTGCCGCTGTAGGGCGCCGCAATGACCTGATGACCGCCTGTTGCAGCGCCGGGGGTATTGCCGTGCATGTCGGGAATCGCATTGCCTTCGGCAAATTGCAGGGCGCTATGTTGCTCGAAGAACTCTACCATTGCAGGGCAGGCATTGAGGAAGGCATCAATGCGCTCGGCATTGAATTGCTCGCCCAATTCGTTCTGCAAATAGCGGCGCGGTTGCTCAAGAGATTCGTCGATTCCGGCGCGGCGAGCGAGGGGGTTGCGCGGTAACCACATCCAGCCACCCGACCAAGCCGTGGCGCCGCCAAACACCGCGTCCTTTTCCGCAACAATCACATTTAACCCATGCCAGGATGCGGTGACGGCAGCCGAAAGACCCGCTGCACCGGAGCCGATGATCAGTAAGTCGCACTCTAAATCTGCGGCGGGGGTGTGCTGGTGTGCGGATATACCCTGCATAACGCGACGTTCTCATTTGGTTTTTGTTAAAAGTGGAACAGTGTTCCGAATTATATTTAGCGAAATCAAAACTGCCAAGCAGCAATTGCCGTCAGCGACTGACGGCATTCAAGTAGCAGGCTTAATTCGCGCGCTAAATTTCCCCGTTCTGAACTATCCCGCTAGAATACCCGGCAAACTCAATGTGGATTTCAGCACCATGGCCGGCAGTCAGATCGAACGCGCACTCAGCCTTCTGGAGAGCCTCACTCAAGAGCCGCAAGGCTTGCAGATGCAGAGCCTGGCTGACGCGTTGAATATCCCTAAAAGTGCAACCCATCGTATGCTGGCCGAGCTGATCCGGCTGGGCTATGTGAGGCAAAATCCGGATAACAGTCGCTATCAACTGTCTACCAAACTGGTTGCACTTAGCTTTCGCTATTTGTCGAACGCTGGCTCGGACATTGTCCAATCGATCCTTGATCGGCTGGCCGAGGAGTGCGGTGAGCTGGTGCGTCTCGGGGTGATTGACAGTGACCGTCTGACTTGGATTGCGAAAGCCCAAGGCGCAAAGGGTGGGCTGCGTTACGACCCCGATATGGGCCGCGATGCCCCATTGTTCTATACCGCCTCTGGGCATGCTTGGTTGGCGAGCATGGATGACGCGGCGGCCTTGGCTTTGGTTGAATCTCAAGGCCCGGTCATTGATCCCCAGCAACTTGGGCCCAATGCACCGCGCAACTCGGCAGACTTGCTTGCACGGTTGCAGGCGGCTCGGCAGCAGGGTTATGCCTGGGTTGAGCAGAGCTCTGCCGTAGGCACCTCGGCAATGGCCGCCGTGGTGCTGAGCCCTGTTGATGGTCGCTGCATTGGTGTGCTCAGTATTGCCGGGCCGAGTGCCCGCTTGGCTGAGTCGCGTGTGCATGAGCTGGCAGCGCTGTTGCTTAAAACGGCGGGGGAGTTATCGGACGCGAGTCCGGCCTCTGAGCTGTTCGTCTAATGCACAGGCCGTGAACACGGCCACCTGATCTGCGGCATCTACGCACTTGGCAGCTAAATGGGCCAGGTTATGTATTTTTTTGTGCCCTTGATTTAATAATGGAACTGGGTTCTAAATAATATAAGAGCGAATTCCAATAAGACCCGAGGATATTGTTTTGCAAACGCCACTGCGTATCGCCTTGATCGGTGCTGGAGTGATGGGCCAGCAACACCTTGAGCATCTAGACGGCCTAAGCCAAGCACGGCTTTGTGCTATTTCCGATCCTAATCCGCAGGCCGCCACGCTGGCCGAGAAACGTGGTGTCCCTTATTTCAGTGACCATCAGCAGATGCTCGCCGATGCAAAACCACAGGCTGCGATCATTGCTAACCCCAATAATCTGCATGTGCAGACCGCAATCGACTGCGTCGTGGCTGGCATTCCCGTGCTGTTGGAGAAACCGGTTGGTGTTCATCTCGATGAAGTTCGCCGTTTGGTCACGGTATCGGAGGCGAGCGGCATCGCGGTTTTAGTCGGCCACCATCGGCGGCACAATCCTCTGATCGCCAAAGCCCGCGCTTTACTGGATGCCGGCGCCCTTGGTCAACTGACCTCGGTCACCGCGCTGTGGCAATTGCGTAAGCCAGACAGCTATTTTGATATTCCATGGCGCCGCGAAGCAGGTGCCGGGATGCTTTTGACCAACCTGATTCATGACCTCGACTTACTGCGTCATCTTTGTGGTGAAGTGCAGTCGGTGCAAGCGGTGACCAGTAATCAGGCCCGCGGTTTTGCCAATGAAGACTGCGTCGCGGTATTGCTGCAGTTTGCCAACGGTGCCCTTGGCAGCCTGACAGGGTCGGATGCGGTAGCAGCGCCGTGGAGCTGGGAGTTGTGTTCGGGTGAAAACCCGGTTTACCCGCAGCAAGTCGATCAGCCTTGCTACCTGCTTTCCGGTACCCGTGGCGCGCTAAGCCTGCCGCAGCTAAAGCATTGGCACTACGACGCCTCAGATGCCGGCTGGCATCAGCCTTTGCTGGCTGAAGTACAGGCTTATCCCGCAGCCGAAGCATTGACCCGGCAGTTAGAGCATTTCATCGAGGTTGCCCGCGGCGAAGCTGTACCTATTGTCAGCGCAGCAGACGCAGGGCGCACCTTGGCCTTGATCGAAGCCATTCGCCAAGCCGCTGAAACTGGGCAGGCCTGCACGCCTGCGCAGATTTGAGATCGAGCACTTAACGAGCCAATGCTGGAAGCCAATAATGAGCGCACAATTATTTTCCCTGGCTGCACTTACCGTGCTTGAACTGTCACCACCTGAAATGGTGGAAGTCGCCGCCCTCGCCGGTTATAGCCATGTCGGCTTGCGCCTGGTGCCGGCCACGGTTGAAGAGCATCACTACGCCCTGATGACGGATGCCGAGCTACGACGTCAGACTCAACAGCGTTTGCGCGACACCGGTGTCGGCGTACTGGATATTGAAATATTGCGACTGAAGCCAGACACCTGCGTTGCCGAGTTGCGAGCGCTGCTGGAGGTGGGTGCTGAATTTTCTGCCAGCGAATTACTGGTGGCTGGTAATGATCCGGATGAAGCGCGGCTGAGCGATAACTTTGCCCAGTTGTGCGACCTGGCCAAACCCTTCGGTATACACCCGCATCTGGAATTTATGCCGTGGACCGATGCTCGCGACCTCAATCAAGCATTACGAATTGTCGAGGCGGCGGGGCGCAGCAACGGCTGCGTGCTGGTTGATGCGTTTCACTTTGATCGCTCGGGTTCGAGCCTTGAACAGCTTGCGCAGATTGAACCGGCTCGGCTGCGCTATGCCCAGCTCTGTGATGTGCTTGGCCCTCGGCCTGATGATATGGCCGAGATTCTGCGCCAGGCGCGTAGCGAGCGGCGATTCCCAGGTGAAGGCGATTGCGATTTGCAGGGTCTGCTCAAGGCATTACCGGTGAAGATTCCATTAAGCCTTGAAGTGCCTATTCAAGATCCAGGCGTCAACGCCCAGCAGCGTGCGGAAAGGGCCCTTCAAGCAGCCAAAACGCTGTTGGCTGAGCAGCAATAGTCGAGCGCCATCCATAACTGTTTGGTTATGGATGGCAGCGATTTTTTCAATTTCCAAATGAGCCTGTCTGCTGGACACTGCCGATAACTTGGCCTGTATTAGCCGGTCGTAAGATTCAATCATTCTAATAAGAGGATATCGGTATGTCTGATGCGGATAGCCGTTTCGTCATTCGTGATCGCAACTGGCACCCGAAGGCGCTAACGCCTGACTATAAAACGTCGATTGCCCGCTCACCCCGTCAAGCATTGGTGAGTATTCCTCAATCCATTTCTGAAACCAGCGGCCCGGACTTCTCGCACCTGAAAATGGGCGAGCACGATAACGACCTGCTGCTCAATTTCAACAATGGCGGCTTGCCGGTTGGCGAGCGCATCATTGTTGCCGGTCGAGTGATGGATCAATACGGCAAACCGATCCCGCACACTCTGGTTGAGATGTGGCAGGCCAATGCGGGTGGTCGCTATCGTCACAAGAACGATCGCTACTTGGCGCCGCTTGATCCTAACTTCGGTGGTGTTGGCCGAGCC
Organism: Pseudomonas sp. EL_65y_Pfl2_R95; assembly: GCF_963971045.1. Taxonomy (NCBI): domain Bacteria; kingdom Pseudomonadati; phylum Pseudomonadota; class Gammaproteobacteria; order Pseudomonadales; family Pseudomonadaceae; genus Pseudomonas; species Pseudomonas sp. EL_65y_Pfl2_R95. The sequence continues at coordinate 265,632 of NZ_CAXAOV010000003.1, forward strand.
CTGACTGATCGTGACGGAAATTACAGTTTTCGCACCGTTAAGCCGGGTCCGTATCCATGGCGCAACGGCCCGAATGACTGGCGACCCGCGCATATTCACGTCTCCATCAGCGGCCCGTCTATTTCAACTCGCCTGATTACCCAGCTGTATTTTGAGGGCGATCCGCTGATTGCGATGTGCCCGATTGTGAAGTCGATCGCCAACCCAGATGCCGTGCAAAGCCTGATTGCCAAGCTTGATATGGGTGCGGCCAATCCGATGGATTGCCTGGCCTATCGCTTCGATATTGTCCTGCGTGGGCAGCGTCAAACCCACTTCGAAAATCGCTGAGGGGAATTTTTATGCCTATTGAATTACTACACGAAACCCCTTCGCAAACCGCCGGCCCTTATGTGCATATTGGCTTGGCCCTCGCGGCGGCGGGTAACCCCGCGCGTCCGCAGGAAATCTGGAATCAGATGGCTAAGCCTGAGGCGCCGGGTGAGCACATTCTGCTGATCGGTAATGTCCATGACGGCAACGGCCATCTGGTCAAAGACTCGTTTCTGGAGTTCTGGCAGGCTGACCATCAAGGTCGTTACGACAGCGATTACGACCTGGAAAAACCCTTCAACTGCTTTGGCCGTACCGCCACCACCTTTGAAACCGGTGGCTGGACGCTGAACACCATCAAGCCCGGCGTGGTCAACAATGCGGCAGGCGTGCCGATGGCGCCGCATATCAATGTCTCACTGTTTGCCCGGGGGATTAACATCCATCTGCAGACCCGCCTGTACTTCTCTGATGAGGAGCAGGCTAACGCGGCAGACCCGGTGCTTAACCTGATTGAACAGCCACAACGGCGTGAGACATTAGTCGCGCAACGCTGTGAAGTAGAGGGTCAATTGGCTTATCGTTTCGATATCTACATTCAAGGCGAAGGCGAAACGGTGTTTTTTGACTTCTAGCGAGACGCTGCCCGAGCAGCTCGTGCGTGCGCATTTTACGGCGCTGCTCCAAGCGAATGGCTATACCGCCGACTCCGCACAACAGATTGCCATTGACCATCTCGGTCAGTGGCTTTCGGCGTTTCTGGCCAAGCGTTCTCGCTGGCTAGGTAAACCTGTGGCCGGGGTTTATATGTGGGGCGGAGTAGGCCGCGGTAAAAGTTTTGTGATGGATGCATTCTTTGCTGCCGCGCCATTGCAAGACAAGCGCCGCGTGCATTTCCACGGATTCTTGCAGGAGTTGCAGCAGCGCATGCTGGCCTACATCGGTCAGCCCGATCCATTGGCGCGAGTAGGCCATGAGATCGCGGGGCAGACGCGGCTGCTGTGTTTTGATGAGTTTCATGTGCATGACATTGGCGATGCGATGCTGCTCGGTCGCTTACTCAAGGTGTTGGTCGAAGCAGGCGTCGGTGTGGTGTGCACCTCCAACTATGCGCCGCAGGGTTTGTGCCCTAATCCGCTGTATCGGGAGCGCTTCAAGCCGGCAATCAACCTGCTTGAACAGCGTTTTGACGTGCTGCAACTTGATGGCTCAACCGATTACCGGCAGAGCAAAGGCTATTGCTGGGGCGAGTATATCTGGCCCTTGAATGAATCCAGCACAGTGCTCGGTCAGCGCCTCGGTTTCAGCGAGCAGGCTGACTATGATGTCGAAATAATCCTTAACCATCACCCGCTGAAGCTGCGCGCCCGTGAGCAGGCGATGCTCTGGCTCGATTTCAGCGAACTGTGTCGCCAGCCACGTTCCAGTGCAGACTTTTTGTGGCTGTGTGGCGAGTACCGGCAACTGGCGGTGGGTGGTGTGACCAGCCTTGATGCTGAAGGGATCGATGTGCAGCAGCGTTTTCTCAATTTTATCGACATTGCCTATGACAGTGGCGTGCAACTTTCCTTGGGTTGCGCAGCTGATCTGGATGCGCTGTGTCAGCCCGGCAGCCATGTTGATTTCGCGCGCACGCGCAGCCGTATGCAGCAGTTGCAGCGCTGCCAATTGACGCTATGAGTTTATCTTTATGCTGCAGATTCTAGGTATTACTGCACCGATCTTTTTGATCATCGGCATCGGCTTTATTGCCACTCGCTTGCTATGGATAAGCCAAGAGCAAGTGGCTGGCATGGGCCGCTTTGTCATCAGTTTTGCCTTGCCTGCGCTGGTGTTCAAGGCATTGGTTGAGCGACCGCTGGATGAGGTGTTTGAGCGCAATTACATTTTGGCGTATGCCTTGGCATCGCTGCTGATATTCGCCTTGGGCTTTGTTATTTCGCGGCGCCTGCGCGGGGACAGCCTAAGTGGCAGCGCGCTGGCGGCAGTCGGTATGTCGATGTCCAACAGCGGTTTTATCGGCTATCCGATTGCGGCATTGGTGGTCGGTGAGGCCGCGGCTATCGGGCTGGCGATGGGCGTGCTGGTTGAGAACCTGTTGATGCTGCCGCTGGCGTTGGCGCTGGCAGAGTGGGGCGAGCATCAGGGGTTGGGCATCCGGGCAACGCTGATGAAGACTGGCAAACGCTTGCTGGGTAACCCGATCATTATTGCGCTCTGCCTGGGCTTGGCCACTGCCTTATGTGGGCTGCAAGTGCCTGCCATACCAATGCGAGTGGTTGAGATGCTGGCGCAATCTTCAGCCCCGGTGGCCTTGTTTGTGATTGGCGGAAGCTTGGTGGGCATGCGTGCGGGCGGCATGGTCACCGATGTCATGCAGATCAGTATCGGCAAACTGATTTTGCACCCGTTGGCGGTGATGCTGTGTTTCGTGTTTTTGCCCGTGGACGACCCAGCCTTGCGTGTGGCTGGGGTGTTGTTCGCCTGCGCCCCGATGATGAGCATCTACCCCATTGTCGGCCAACGCTTCGGTTTGCAGGGGCGCTGTGCTGCGGCCCTGGTGGGCGCAACAGTGCTGTCTTTTTTGACCTACAGCCTGTTCATCGGCTGGCTTGCCGGACCCCATTTATAGCTGCGGATTTTCGCGTCGCGACGCCACCACTCAGTTGAAACGACGCGATTGCGATTACCGGACAATGGTTCGATAATCGCTCATGGACCGTACCCCAGACAGGATAACCACAATGAGCGATGAACCCCGCCAACCGCTGTCCACTCTGGCGCCGCCTATTGTGGTTTCGCCAGCGAAGCGTATTGAAGCGCTGACCGGCGACCCGAACTTTATGACCTCGTTGGCCCGAGGCCTGGCTGTGGTGCATGCATTTCAGGAGCGTAAACGACACCTGACGATTGCCCAGATCAGCCACCGTACCGAGATTCCGCGCGCGGCTGTGCGTCGTTGTCTGCACACACTGATCAAGCTGGGTTATGCCACCACCGACGGCCGCACCTATTCACTGCTGCCCAAGGTATTGACCCTTGGTCACGCCTACTTATCTTCGACGCCGCTTGCGGTGACAGCTCAGCCGATCCTTGATCGCATCAGCGAACAACTGCATGAAGCCTGCTCAATGGCTAGCCTGGAGGGCGACGAGATCCTCTACATCGCGCGTTCGGCTACGCCGCAGCGTTTGATTTCAGTGGACCTCAGCGTCGGCAGTCGGTTGCCGGCGTATTGCACCTCAATGGGCCGGATTTTGCTGGCGGGAATGGATAACCAGTCGCTAGACGACTACCTCGAACACGCCGATCTACAGATCAAAACCAGCCGGACCCTGCATACGCCCGAGGCGCTGCGCGAGAATATCGAGCAGATCCGTCAGCAGGGCTGGGTGATCATCGATCAGGAACTGGAGATCGGCCTGCGCTCTATCGCTGTACCGCTGAAAGATTCAGCCGGTCAGGTTTTAGCCGCATTGAACGTCGGTACGCACGTCAGTCGTACCAGTCGTCAGGAATTGGAAACACGTTTTTTACCGGTGCTGCTTGAAGCGAGTAAAGAATTGAGTACACGTTTGTTTCACTAAGAAACACCGTGGCTGGAGCATAGACTAAGGTCTGATTTTGATCGTTAATCGAACGCTGAATCGATTATCGTATTGAGCTGCTCATGGGGCGGCGCTTATGTTGCTGATGCCGTCTCGAATGCTTTAGCAATCGAGGCTTAAATCAAAAACAAGAGACGACCATGACCGCCATGAACTCCTCGACTGCCACCCTTGATGTGCAGTCGTTTATCAATGCCCAACCCCTTTCGCGCTATCAATGGCGCATCATGATTCTGTGTTTTCTGATTGTTTTCCTCGATGGCTTGGACACCGCCGCCATGGGCTTTATTGCCCCGGCCTTGACCCAGGATTGGGGCATTGACCGTGCCAGCCTCGGTCCGGTGATGAGCGCAGCGTTGGTCGGTATGGTGTTTGGTGCCTTGGGTTCGGGCCCTTTGGCGGACCGTTACGGGCGTAAAGTTGTGCTGGTGGTTGCAGTCTTCTTGTTTGGCTTGTTCAGCTTGTTATCAGCGTTCAGCGGCAATATCGATCAGCTGGTGGCGCTGCGTTTTCTCACCGGTCTTGGCTTGGGTGCGGCGATGCCCAATGCCACCACGCTGCTGTCTGAATACACCCCTGAGCGGCTCAAATCGTTGCTGGTCACCAGCATGTTCTGTGGCTTCAATTTGGGCATGGCCGGCGGTGGTTTTGTCTCTGCGGCACTGATTCCCGCCTATGGCTGGCACAGTCTGTTGTTGCTCGGTGGCATCTTGCCGTTGGCGCTGTCGCTGGTGTTGCTATTGCGATTGCCCGAGTCTGCACGTTTTCTGGTGGTGCGTAACCGCGGCACGGAGAAGGTACGTAAGGTGCTTGCACCTATTGCACCTGCCGCCATTAGCGGCGTCAGCGCATTTACCGTGCCCGAGCAAAAAACCGTGCAGAGCCAAAATGTGTTCAAGGTGATTTTCTCTGGCACCTACAGCGCTGGCACGTTGCTGTTGTGGCTGACCTACTTTATGGGCTTGGTAATTGTTTACCTGCTGACCAGCTGGTTGCCAACGCTGATGCGCGACAGTGGCGCGAGCATGGAACAAGCCGCGTTTATTGGTGCGCTGTTTCAGTTTGGCGGTGTACTCAGTGCTGTGGCTGTAGGCTGGGCGATGGACCGATTCAACCCGCACAAGGTCATTGGCTTTTTCTACTTGTTCGCGGGCGTATTTGCCTATCTGGTCGGGCAGAGCCTCGGTGAAGTCACGGTTCTGGCTACATTGGTCTTGCTGGCCGGCATGTGCGTAAACGGTGCGCAATCGGCCATGCCGTCGCTGGCGGCACGGTTTTACCCCACCCAAGGGCGCGCAACCGGTGTGTCGTGGATGCTTGGTATTGGCCGCTTTGGTGCCATTTTGGGCGCGTGGATGGGCGCCACCTTGCTTGGCCTGGGCTGGAACTTCGAGCAAGTATTGACCGCCCTGGTCGTGCCTGCCGCGATCGCCACGGCGGCTGTGGTGATCAAGGGCTTGGTCAGCCACGCGGACGCCACCTGAGAGCTCTGGCAATTTAAAACGTCTGCGTAGGCGTGTCTCGTTCGTCAGCGCCCAGTTTTCTGGGCGTTGCTGTTTAGAGCTGCTGTGTTGAGTGTTGTTCGATAATCGCCCATATAGTCGATTATCGGATTGTTCCAGTTTCAGCGTCAGAGTACTTTTTACCGACACGACGTGCTGCCACGTCCCGTTCACCCATCGAGACCTACCATGGCCGACATTATTTCTCTAAGCGAAGCCGTTCAACGCTTCGTCAACGATGGCGACACTGTTGCCCTCGAAGGTTTTACCCACCTGATTCCAACTGCTGCCTCCCATGAACTGATTCGGCAGAACAAGAAAGACCTGACGCTGGTGCGCATGACGCCCGATCTGGTTTACGACTTGTTGATTGGTGCCGGTTGCGCCAAGAAACTGATTTTCTCTTGGGGCGGTAACCCGGGTGTTGGCTCGCTGCACCGTCTGCGTGACGCCGTTGAGAAGGGCTGGCCACAACCGCTTGAGATTGAAGAGCACAGCCACGCGGCCATGGCCAACGCCTATGTGTCGGGTGCTTCGGGCTTGCCTTTCGCGGTGCTGCGCGGCTATCAGGGTTCGGATTTGGCCAAGGTCAATCCGCGGATCAAGTTTATCGACTGCCCGTTCACGGGTGAAACGCTGGCGGCAGTGCCAAGCGTGCGCCCGGATGTAACCGTGATCCATGCGCAAAAGGCCGACCGTAAAGGCAACGTGCTGATTCAAGGCATCCTCGGTGTGCAGAAAGAAGCCGCTTTGGCCGCGAAAAACTGCATTGTTACCGTTGAGGAAATCGTCGATGACCTGCAAGCGCCGATGAATGCCTGTGTGTTGCCGACCTGGTCAATTGCCGCTGTTTGCGTGGTACCGGGTGGTGCGCATCCTTCATACGCCCACGGTTATTACGAGCGTGACAACCGCTTCTACCAAGCTTGGGACCCTATCGCCCGCGACCGTGAAACCTTCACTGCCTGGATTGATAAATACATCCGCGCCACTGCGGATTTCGCCGAGTTCCAAGCGCTAGTGAACGGGGAGAACAAGTGATGAGCGACTTCAATACCAATGAAATGATGACCGTCGCTGCAGCCCGCCGCCTCGGTAATGGCAGCGTTTGCTTTGTCGGCATCGGCCTGCCTTCCAAGGCCGCGAATCTGGCGCGCCTGACCCATGCTCCGGAAGTGGTGTTGATCTACGAATCAGGCCCTATCGGTGCCAAGCCAACGGTATTGCCGTTATCTATTGGTGACGGTGAACTGGCTGAGACCGCTGACACCGTGGTGCCGACTGGCGAGATCTTTCGCTACTGGTTGCAAGGTGGCCGCATTGACGTTGGCTTCCTTGGCGCTGCTCAGGTCGATAAATTCGGCAATATCAACACCACGGTGATTGGTGATTACAATCATCCAAAAGTGCGCTTGCCGGGTGCTGGCGGCGCACCCGAAATCGCCGGTTCGGCGAAGAAAGTGCTGATCATCCTTAAACAAGGTCATCGCACCTTTGTTGAGAAGCTCGCGTTTATTACTTCAGTGGGGCACGGCGAAGGTGGCGATCATCGCAAGAAACTCGGCCTGCCGGGCGAGGGCCCTGTGGCGATCATCACTGACCTGTGCATCATGGAGCCGGAAGCAGGCAGTAATGAATTTATCGTCACCTCCATGCATCCGGGCGTGACCCGTGAACAGGTCATTGAGAACACCGGCTGGCAGATACGCTTTGCCGAAACCGTGACCACCACCGAAGCACCTAAACTGGAAGAGTTGACGGCGCTGCGTGATCTTGAAGCACGCACCGCTGCCGCCCACGGTCAAGCTGGAGGTGATGAATGAGTCGCGATGTCTTTATTTGCGATGCAGTGCGTACACCAATTGGTCGCCTCAATGGCGGCTTGTCAGCTGTGCGCGCCGATGATTTAGCTGCAATCCCTTTGCGGGCATTGATCGAGCGTAACCCGCAGGTTGATTGGAACGCCATCGATGAAGTGTTTATGGGCTGCGCTAATCAGTCGGGCGAAGACAATCGCAACGTGGCGCGCATGGCCTTGTTGCTTGCCGGTCTACCGGAGACGGTGCCGGGCGTAACCCTTAACCGCTTGTGCGCTTCTGGTTTAGACGCAGTGGGTTCTGCATTTCGCGCTATTGCCTTGGGCGAGATGGAGCTGGCAATCGCCGCCGGTGTTGAATCAATGACCCGCGCGCCCTATGTGATGGGTAAGGCTGACAGCGCCTTTGGCCGTGGTCAAAAAATTGAAGATACAACCATGGGCTGGCGCTTTATCAACCCGTTGATGAAAGAGCAATACGGTGTCGATGCGATGCCGGTTACAGCGGACAACGTTGCCGCTGAGTATTCGGTTAATCGCGCTGACCAAGATGCTTTTGCATTGCGCAGTCAGCAGCGTGCAGCGGCCGCTCAGGCATCGGGTTACTACGCTGAAGAAATCGTCCCGGTGGTGATCAAAACCCGCAAGGGCGAAACGGTTATCGACACCGACGAACATCCACGGGCCGACAGCAACGCCGAAGCCATGGCCAAGCTCAAGCCAGTCAACGGTGCCGATAAAACGGTGACGGCTGGCAATGCTTCGGGCTTGAATGACGGTGCGTCGGCCATGATTCTGGCGTCGGCAGAAGCGGTGCAAAAGTACGGCCTGAAGCCACGCGCCAAAGTGCTGGGTATGGCCAGTGCTGGCGTCGCACCACGGGTTATGGGCGTCGGCCCTGTGCCTGCTGTGCGCAAATTGCTGGCGCGCTTGAATCTCGACATCAACGCCTTCGATGTGATCGAACTGAACGAAGCCTTTGCCGCGCAAGGCTTGGCGGTGACCCGCGAACTGGGCCTGGCAGATGACAGCGCCAAGGTTAATCCAAATGGTGGGGCAATTGCCCTTGGCCACCCACTGGGCATGAGTGGCAACCGATTGGTGCTCACCGCTGTTCACCAGCTAGAGAAAACCGGCGGTAAGCTGGGGCTGGCGACCATGTGCGTCGGCGTAGGTCAGGGCCTGGCACTGGCTTTCGAGCGGGTCTGATGCTGCGCGGCCAATGGCGACAAGGGTTTGTGATTGCTGCAAATCTGCTATTGGCCACGGCACCTTCACTGCTATAAAACAGACACCCCATTGCAACTTTTTGGAGCGCCGGCTTGAACAGTCCGAGCAATCAACTATTCGACGCCTATTTCACCCAACCTGCCATGCGCGCGATTTTCAGCGATCGGGGAAGGGTGCAGGGCATGCTCGATTTCGAAGCGGCGCTAGCCCGTGCCGAGGCGCGAGTCGGTGTGATTCCTGACACCGCCGTCGGTTCAATCGAGGCGGCCTGTCGTGCCGAGCACTTTGATTTCGCCGCGTTGGCGCAAGCCATCACAGTGGCTGGTAATTCGGCGATTCCACTGGTCAAGGCGCTGGGCAAGCGCGTCGCCAGTGAAAGTAGCGAGGCTGAGCGCTATGTGCATCTGGGGGCGACCAGCCAGGACGTGATGGACAGCGGTCTGGTTTTGCAACTGCGCGCTGCCATCCAGTTGCTTGAGTCTGACTTACAGCAACTGGGCGATGCGCTGGCGCGACAGGCTGAGCAGTATGCTGAGACACCCATGGTCGGGCGCACCTGGCTGCAACATGCCACTCCGGTAACCTTGGGCATGAAGCTTGCGGGCATGCTGGGCGCTATTACCCGCCATCGCCAGCGCTTGCTTGAGCTTAAGCCGCGCTTATTGTGCCTGCAGTTTGGCGGCGCCTCTGGCAGCCTGGCAGCGTTGGGGGATCAAGCATGGCCAGTCAGTGAGGCATTGGCTGAGGAGCTGAAGCTGACCCTGCCGGATCAACCTTGGCACACCCAGCGTGATCGCTTGGTCGAGTTTGCCAGTTTGCTGGGCATGCTTGCCGGAAGCCTTGGCAAGCTGGGCCGTGACCTGAGCCTGTTGATGCAAACCGAAGCCGGTGAGGTATTTGAACCTGCGGCGCCGGGCAAGGGTGGTTCATCGACCATGCCGCACAAGCGAAATCCGGTGAGTGCGGCGGTGCTGATCGGCGCTGCTACGCGGGCGCCGGGTTTGGTCTCCACCATGCTCTCAGCTATGCCCCAGGAACACGAGCGCAGCCTGGGCTTGTGGCACGCCGAGTGGGAATGCCTGCCAGAGCTGTGTTGCCTAGTTTCGGGTGCACTGCAACAAGCCTTGCTGGTGGTTCCGGGGCTGGAGGTGCATGCGCAGCGCATGGCTGAAAACCTCGAATTGACCCAAGGCCTGGTCCTGGCAGAAGCCGTGAGCATTGCCTTGGCCCAACGTATTGGCCGTGATGCTGCCCATCATTTACTTGAACAGTGCTGCCGCGATGCAGTCGCCCAAGGCACTCACTTGCGCGAAGTGCTGGGTGCTAATTCCGAAGTGACTGCGCAACTGTCTGCTGCTGAGCTGGATCAGTTGCTTGATCCAGCCCTTTATCTCGGTCAGGCGCGCCGCTGGGTCGAACGCGCACTGCACGAACATCAAAATTTCTGCCAATAGGAGTCATAAATGTCTGTTGTGCAACTCGCCGGTGGCGAACTGAATTACCTGCTTGAAGGTCCGGCTGACGCCCCTGTATTGGTGCTGTCCAACTCCCTGGGCACTGATCTGCATATGTGGGATGAGCAAATGCCTGCATTCAGCAAACACTTCCGTGTGCTGCGCTACGACACCCGTGGCCACGGCAAATCGCTGGTGACTGAAGGTCCTTACAGCATTGAGCAAAATGGTCGTGATGTACTGGCGTTGCTCGATGCGCTGGGTATTGAGCAAGCGGCATTCTGCGGTTTGTCGATGGGAGGCTTGATCGGCCAATGGCTGGCGATCAACGCGCCGCAGCGCCTGCATAAGGTGGTGGTGTGCAACACTGCAGCGAAAATCGGCACCCCTGAAATCTGGAATCCACGAATTGAAACCGTATTGCGTGACGGCGCTGACGCTATGGCTGCGTTGCGTGATGGCTCAGTTGCACGCTGGTTTACCGAAGGCTTTGCTGCCAGCCAACCGGAGAAGGTCGAACCCATAGTTGGCATGCTCGCGCAAACCTCGCCAGAAGGCTACGCCGCCAATTGCGCAGCGGTACGCGATGCTGATTTTCGTGAGCAACTGGCTGCAGTAGAGCTGCCCGTTCTAGTGGTGTGCGGCACCCATGATGCGGTGACAACTCCGGCAGACGGACAGTTCATCGCCTCGCAAATTGCAGGTGCGCAGCAGGTTGAGTTTCATGCCGCGCATTTGTCTAACGTCGAGGCGGGTGAGCTGTTCACCCGGCGCGTTCTCGATTTCTTGCTGGCCTGACCGGAGTTTAGCCAATGGACGAAAAACAACGTTACGAAGCCGGCATGCAGGTGCGTCGCTCAGTTCTGGGTGATGCCCATGTCGACCGCAGCCTGGAAAAAATGACGCCGTTCAATGAAGAGTTCCAGGAGATGATTACTCGTCACGCCTGGGGGGATATCTGGACACGTCCCGGGCTGCCGCGTCATACCCGCAGTTTGATCACCATCGCAATGCTGATCGGCATGAACCGCGAAGGCGAACTGAAGCTGCATCTCAAAGCGGCGAAAAACAACGGCGTAACCCGTGAGGAGATCAAGGAAGTACTGATGCAAAGCGCGATCTACTGCGGTATTCCAGCCGCCAACGCCAGCTTCCATCTGGCTGAAGAAGTCTGGGACGAGATGGGCGTTGAGTCGCTACACGAGTAGCTATCACATCAGGCTGTCAGGTTCGCGTTGTCGCACCCTACGGGAGCCACCATTGCCGTCGGAACGCGCAACGCTCCCGGGTTGATGGCGCTTTATCCATCCACCATTCAGCGCAGTTTCAGCGATCCCACTGTGGGGCGAAGTCTGGGTTTACCACGCGCAGGTTCTTCGGCAATTGGGCAAGCAGGGCCAGGTCGTCGTTGTCGAGACGAATATCAAGCGCCGCAAGGTTGCTCTGCTGGTTGGCTTTACCGCTGGCCTTGGGTATTGCCGCGACGCTGTCTTGGGCCAGCAGCCATTGCAACGCGACCTGACTGGGCAATACGCCATGCTTCTCTGCTACCTGTTGTACTGCCGCCGTTTCAGCCGCCTTGCCGCGTGCCAAAGGGGTATAGGCGGTGAGCGCCATCCCGTGTTGGCGGACGAAATCGAGCAGCGGCTGTTGGTCAAGCATCAAGTGGTATTCAACCTGAAGCGCAGCCAATGGCGCACCTAATTCTTCTACAGCACGCTTGAGCATGGGCAGGGTGAAATTGGCTACACCGATATGTTTGGCTTTGCCGCTTTGTTGCAGCTCCACCAAGGTTTCGATGCTGCGCTCCAGGCTCCAGTCTTTACCGGCATTGCCCGGCCAGTGAATCAAAAACAAATCCACATAATCGCTTTGCAGGGCTTTGAGGCTGCAGTCGAGTGATTGGCGCATGGCCTCGGGTTGCAGTTTGTCCCACCAAACCTTGGTGGTGACATGCACCTGTTCGCGTGGGGTGCTGGATTGAGTCAGGGCGTTACCTACAGCGGCTTCGTTGTTGTAGCCGGTGGCGGTGTCGATGTGTCGATAGCCAAGCTCCAGCGCTTGTTGAACGGCGCGGCTGCATTCTTCATCGAGCATCGGCCACGTACCTAAACCGAGCTTAGGCAAGCGCAACTGTTGGCGGGTAGTGATGGTGTGCATAGAACTTCTCCGTGGCGAGTGACTGACGCGCAGTGACGTCTCGGCTGCCTGCTTGATGTTACAAGTGTTAGCGCGGTGTTTGTGCACATGGCGGGCTTTGCAGGGCAAACAGCGGTCGATAAGCGAACACGTTGCGCCGGTGAAAAAAAGCCCATCGCAGGGATGGGCTGAACGTTACTGGAGCTGACGGGTTAAGCGTTGGAATATTTAAAGAATATCCAGTGGATAGTTGATGATGATGCGGTTCTCATCCATATCGCGCAGGGCAAAATCCTGGCGCAGGGTCGAGTTACGCCATTTCATGTTCAGCGCCTTGAGTGTGCCGCTCTGAATGGTGTACGCCAGTTCGGTTTCGCGGCCCCACTCCTTACCGTCATTGGTGGTCGCGGTATGTACATTGTCGCCGCTGATGTAACGGTTCATAAGGGTTAGGCCGGGAATGCCGAGCCCGGCAAAATTGAAGTCGTGACGTACTTGCCAAGAGCGTTCCTGAGCATTGTCGTAGCTGTTGTTGAAGCTATCGTTAGCCAGGGTACCGCCGCTGGTGCCATTGACGCGCATCCAATTGTTGTCACCTGTGAGTTTTTGCAGGCCGACAATAAAGGTGTTGCTGGCGTACTTGGCGGAGAACAGCCCAGACATGGTTTTGTTTTCCAGGTCGCCGGCCAATGCGCTGCCGTCTTCTTTGCCGATAAAGAAGCCGAGGTTGGCGCCCAGCACCCAATCGCCTACGGGCTGGGTATGTTGCAGGTTGTAATACTGTTGTTGGTAAACATCCTCCAGCTCGGCGTACCACACGCCCACTTGGGTACGCTTGTCGTTGAAGGCATATTCGCCGCCCGCAAAGTTGAAGCGGTCGGAAAATGCACCGGCATAACTCATGTCATCCATGCTCGCGCTGTCACGCGGGCTGTTTTGCCGGAACTGGCCGCCGTACAGGTTCAAGCCATCAATCTCCTTGGATGTCAACTGCGCACCTTCAAAGGTTTGCGGCAGCGAACGACCATCGTCGGAGCGCAGAATCGGTAGCACCGGCATCCATTCCCCGACTTTCAATTCGGTCTGGGAAATTCGGGCTTTGGCCGCGACTGCCAAGCGGCCGAAGTCATCAGATGGACCGTCTGAGTGAACCGGGAGCAGGGCTGTGCCTGCGGTACCACCGCCGCTATCAAGCTTGATGGCAAGCATGCCCAGGGTGTCTAGGCCGAAACCAACGGTGCCTTCCGTGAACCCAGACTGCGCATTGAGGATAAAGGCCTGAGTCCACTCTTCAGCATAGTTTTGCGGGGCGTTGGAGTCGACGAAGTTGCGGTTTATGTAGAAGTTACGCAGGTTGGTGGAAACCTTGGCGTCTTCGACGAAGCCAGCGGCATGGGTTAGCAGGGGCATGCTTGCGCTGGAAACGGCAATTGCCAAAGCGGCAGGCATACGAAGGCGATGAGCAGTCATGTTTATTTCCTTTGTTTATTGTTTTTAATGCATTTGAAAGACGAGCGCGGTCCATCCACTTGATTGCGAGGACAGAGCAAGGGGTGCCGTTTTACAACCTGTTTTATCTGCGCGAGCAGCTCAAGGGCGTTCGCGGAGCGGGGCGCAGATCAGGGGCACGGCAAATCGCTATGCGTGGCATAGGCCGGCTTGAGCTGGACATCGGAGGGGGCAGGGGTGTCTGTAGCAGCAAGTCTCGCGAGAACACCTTGGCCGTTAAGGCCGCTAAGCAAAATAAACATGGCAATGAACCTTTATTTGTATTTATTGGCACATCGGTGAAGGCGTTTGTCTCAATCGCAGCGCACTTCATTGAGCCTCGATAGTGGAAGTTAAGTACCCGCAACGCAATTCGTTTACACCTGTTCTGTTCGTTAATCGAACGGCTAATTAACTATTTGGTACATTGTTATGCTTCAAATAAGCCATAGAGTCAGCTTTGTAAGGCATTTTTAAATAAATTTAAGGCTCTTCTGATTGCGTATGATCTTCAGATAGGATTCGATAATCGTCAGTGTTCGATAATCGAACATAAAGGTAACTATTCAGTACAAAGTGTTTGCGCTATCGCGTTCAAGCTCGAATACTTCATCTAGTCTGATCCCTACCCCCTCGATCGTGCTACTTGCCTGAGCGTTGTGTAGAGCGTTCAAACCATGTCGCGACGGTCCGGCGGCGCCAATAAAAACAGGAGTTTGAGTATGCAGCGTTCAATTGCCACGGTGTCTTTGAGCGGTACTCTGTCCGAGAAGCTTGAAGCGGTTGCCGCTGCTGGATTTGACGGCGTTGAGATCTTCGAGAACGACCTGCTTTACTACGCCGGAAGCCCGCGTGATGTGCGCCAAATGTGCGCTGACTTAGGCATCGCCATTACCTTGTTTCAGCCGTTTCGCGACTTTGAAGGCTGCCGCCGTGAACGCTTACAGCGCAATCTCGACCGCGCAGAACGTAAGTTCGACCTGATGCAAGAGTTGGGCACCGACTTGGTGTTGGTGTGCAGCAATGTTGCCGCAGACGCCGTGGGTGATGAACAGATTCTGATTGATGACCTGAGCCAGCTGGCCGAGCGTGCGGGTGCGCGCGAGTTGCGTATCGGCTATGAAGCACTGGCATGGGGGCGTCACGTCAGTACCTATCAGCAAGTCTGGAATATCGTGCGCCAAGCTGATCATCCAGCGCTTGGGGTGCTGCTCGACAGTTTCCATACCCTGTCATTGAAAGGCGACCCTGCCGCGATTGCCGAGATTCCCGGCGACAAGATTTTTTTCGTGCAAATGGCTGACGCACCGATTCTGGCCATGGATGTGCTGGAATGGAGCCGCCATTTCCGTTGCTTCCCAGGGCAGGGCGAGTTCGACCTGGCGGGCTTCCTCGCACCTATTCTACGTACGGGCTATAACGGGCCGTTGTCCCTTGAAATATTCAATGATGGCTTCCGTGCTGCACCGCCACGGACCAATGCTGCTGATGGGCTGCGCTCACTGCTGTACTTGGAAGAGAAAACCCGTGATCTGCTCGAAAAGCAGGCCCGTGAGCAGGTAGGCACCCCTCAGCCAAGCCTTGATTTGCTGTTTGATCCACCGACTGCAAGCCAATATGACGGCGTGGAGTTTCTTGAGTTTGCCGTTGATAGCGATCAGGGCAGTAAGCTGGGCAATTGGCTCGAACGCCTGGGCTTTGCCCGCGCTGGCAAACACCGTTCAAAAGATGTCAGCCTTCTGCGTCAGGGCGATATTAATATCGTCTTGAATGCCGAACCCTACTCATTCGCCCATGGCTTTTTTGAAGCCCACGGCCCATCGCTGTGTGCGACAGCGTTGCGGGTGCGTAACGCAACCGATGCGCTGGAACGTGCGCGCCAGTTCAAAGGCCAGCCATACCGTGGCCTGGTAGGCCCCAACGAGCGTGAAATTCCTTCGGTACGCGCGCCAGATGGCAGCCTGATCTATCTACTCGATAAATCACCTGCAGGTGCGACCATCTACGACAGCGATTTTATCCTTGATCCCCAAGCTGAGCCGACCGGCCATCTGCAGCGCATCGACCATATGGCGTTGGCTCTGCCGGCAGACAACCTCGACAGTTGGGTACTGTTTTACAAGAGCCTGTTCGATTTCGAAGCGGATGATGAAGTCGTGCTGCCCGATCCCTATGGGTTGGTCAAAAGCCGCGCCTTGCGCAGTCGTGACGGTACCGTGCGTTTGCCGTTGAACATCTCGGAGAACCGCAATACGGCGATCTCTCACGCGCTATCCAGCTATCGCGGTTCAGGCGTGCACCACATTGCTTTTTCTTGCGAGGATCTCTTCACCGAGATCAACCGCGCCAAGGATGCCGGGGTACCGCTGCTTGATATTCCCCTGAATTACTATGACGATTTGGCCGCCCGCTTTGATTTCGATGATGAGTTTCTCAGTGAGTTGGCATACTACAACGTACTTTATGACCGCGATGCCCAGGGCGGCGAGCTGTTCCATGTGTATACGGAACCCTTCGAGGGGCGGTTTTTCTTCGAGTTGTTGCAGCGCAAAAACGGTTATATCGGTTACGGTGCGGCGAACGTTGCTGTTCGGCTAGCTGCTATGGCTAAGGCGCGCAGTGGTGTAGTCGCGAACAGACGCCTGTAGCGCATCGCTATGCAGAAAGCCCGGTCACATAGGCGCCGGGCTTTCTTCGCTTCGCAGACGCGACCATAATCATGATCAACGCATCCAAATGATCGGTAACCATGACGACAACAACAGAGTTTGCCGAAGAGCCAGCAACTGCGCCACGTAAAAGCCGTAAGAACAACCCGGAGAAAACCCGCGAGAATATTCTGCAAGCGGCGGTCACCGAGTTTGTTCAGTTTGGCCTTTCTGGCGCGCGAGTCGACGCCATCGCCGAACGCACCCATACCTCAAAACGCATGATCTATTACTACTTCGGCAGTAAAGAGCAACTCTATCAAGCTGTTCTGGAGAAGCTTTATGGGGATATCCGCACGACTGAGCAGAGTCTGCATTTAGGTGAGCTTGGCCCCGTAGAGGCCATCCGCCGATTGGTCGAGTTCACCTTCGATCACCATGCTCGCAATGTTGATTTCGTGCGTATCGTCAGCATTGAGAACATTAATTTCGGCCAGTACGTTGGTCAGTCCGAGACCATCCGCACACTGAGTAGCCATGTGCTCAAGTCACTCGGCGAAATTCTTGATCGCGGCGCCGATGCGGGTTTGTTCCGCCAAGGCCTCGATCCTGTGGATGTACACATGTTGATCAGCTCATTCAGTTTCTATCGGGTGTCCAACCGTCACACCTTCAGCTCGATTTTCCAGATCGACCTGCAGAGCGAGGAAGTGATGCAGCGCCAAAAGCGCATGATTTGCGAGTCGGTGCTGGGTTTTCTACAACGCTGAAAGCGTAATTTTGGCTTAAAAAAAGCGGCCCATTGGCCGCTTTTTTACTGTTTACAACACCGACGTCTGCCCCTAGTTAGCGGCACGTGCCTTCTCGACTGAGTCGTACATCGCTTTGACTAAGGCTGGGTCCATGTCTTTGGAAAACTGCTCAATGACAGGCTTGACCTTGTCACGAAAGCGCTCCATCTCTGCTGGGGTCACGGTGTTGGCTTCCATGTCCTTCGACAGTTCAGCAAAGGCAGCATCCTGAGCGGCTGCTGTGATCTGGCGCTGGTAAGCCGTGGCTTCTTTGGCTGCATCGGTGATCACCGCTTGTTCCTCGGCATTGAGCTTGCCCCAGCTTTTCTCACCGATAATGAAAGACTGTGGGTTGTAGATATGCTGAGTGACCGACAGGTACTTCTGCACTTCGTTGAACTTGTTGCCCTTGATCACGGTAAACGGATTTTCCTGGCCGTCAACCGTGCGTTGCTCAAGGCCGGTGTAGACCTCAGGAAATGGCATTGGCACCGGGTTTGCGCCCAAGGCTTTGAAGGTCTCAAGGTAAATCGGTGACTGGATTACGCGGACCTTCAGGCCGGCCATGTCTTCCCATTTAGTCACCGGGTGCTTGCTGTTGGTCAGGTTGCGGAAACCCAGGTCCCAGTAGCCGAGGGTTTTCAGGCCTTTGCCTTCCAAGCGCTTGGACAACTCCTGGCCAACAGGACCGTCGATCACGGCTTGAGCTTCGGCGGTGCTGTTAAACAGAAACGGGAAGTCGAGCAGGGCATATTCCGGCACTTGAGCCGCGAGAATGCCCGAGTTGAGAACGGTCATATCGAGCGTGGCACCCTGTAGCGCGGAAACAGTTTGCAGGTCGCCACCCAGCACGCCACCAGCAAACAGGCGAACTTTCATCTTGCCGCCACTTTTCTCTTTAACCAGGTCAGCGAACTTCTGTGCACCTTGACCCTGGGGGTGTTCCTTCACGTTTTGGAAGGCAAAGCGCAGGGTGTGCTCACCAATCTCTGCATGTGCAGACAAACTATTGAGCAGCAGGCCTGCCAGGCAGGCAGATGTCAGCAGAGGTTTAAACCAGTTGTTCATTGTCAGGGCACTCCATCGTTATTGTTTGAGTTACGGGGCTTGCGGTGAATCAAGGGTTCATCCGGAGAAGAACTTCAACGGTCCCAGAACCAGTTGGGGGAACAACACAAGAAGAATCAGGACGATCACCTGTGCCAGCAGGAACGGCCAAACACCTCGGGTGATTTCATCGATGCGCAGCTTGGATACCCCGCAGACAACATTGAGCACAGTGCCCACCGGCGGGGTGATAAGGCCAATCGAGGTGTTGACCAAGAACAACACGCCGAAATACACAGGGTCGATACCGGCTTGTTTCATCACCGGCATCAGCACCGGGGTCAAAATCAGGATCGACGGCGTCATGTCCATGACCATGCCGACCAGAATAATCAGGAGCATGACCATCAATAGCAGCAAGGTTGGCGAATCATGGAATGGCTCGAGCAGATCAGTCAGTTGCCCGGGCAGATCTGCGATCGTCACCAGCCAGGACGAAACCATGGCGGCGGCCACCAGCAGCATCACCACAGAAGTGGTCTTCGCGGCCGAAAGCACCACTTCATACAACTGGCTGATTTTCAGTTCACGGTAGATCACCAGCGACACGAAAAGGGCGTAGACCGCCGCAACCACGGCCGCTTCTGTTGGCGTGAAAATGCCGAACTTGAGGCCGACAATGATGATAATCGGCAATCCCATGGCCCAGCTGCCATCGAGCAAGGTTTTGATGATCTCGCTGCGGCTGCGCTTGGGCGGCATTTCGACATTTTCACTGCGTGAGACAAACCACCAAGCGATAGCCAAGGCCCCGCCGAGCATAATGCCCGGCACGATGCCCGCCAGAAACAGCTTCGAGATTGATACCCCTGAAGCAACCCCGAACACGATAAAGCCGATGCTCGGCGGTATGATCGGCGCAATGATACCGCCTGATGCAATCAATCCCGCTGCACGCTCACGGTTGTGTCCTGCTTGTACCATCATCGGCACAAGCAGAGCCGCCAATGCAGCGGCGTCGGCTACTGCAGAGCCCGACAACGACGCCAGCAAGCAAGATGCGATAATCGCTACATAGCCGAGCCCGCCGCGCTTGTGCCCCACCAGGGCCATGGCGATGTTGACGATACGTTTGGACAGGCCGCCAGCGTTCATGATCTCGCCAGCCAGCATGAAAAAAGGTACCGCCAGCAGTGGAAAGCTGTCGGCGCCATTGAGCAGGTTCTGCGCAATGATTTGCGCATCGAACAAGTCCAATTGCCACATCAGTGCGACGGCAACCATAAGCAGGGCAAAGGCGATCGGGATACCCAGCGCCATAGTGCCGAGAAGGGTGCCTAAAAACAGAGCAAGCGTCATGGGAGAGCCTTCTCGCTGGTTGGCAAGTGGATTGATTCGATTTCAGGTTTGCCTTGGGGCAACTGGCCACGCAAAGCCAGTACGAAATCCCAGGCGATGATCGGGATCGCAGTGACGCCAAACAGCACGCCAATGCCATAGAACCAGGCCATCGACAGCCCGGAGGCGGGTGCTGCGACATCCCAATTGATCTGTGCTTGCTGCCAGCTACCGCTGAGTACCAGCCAGGCGATGAACAGCATCATCAGGTGACCAAGGGCCAGGCACATGTTGCGTCCTGCTGGCGGCATTTTCTTGATGATCAAATCAAGGCCGAGGTGGCTGCGTTCGTGTAGGGCAACCAGAGCGCCGAGGAAGACCATCAGTACGAATAACCAGCGCGATAACTCTTCGGACACCGTGATGCCTGAGTTGAATGCGTAGCGCATAACTACGTTGCCGAAGACCATCACCACCATGCTCAGCATGCACAGGACAATGATCAGCTTTAGCAGGCTAAAGTACAGGTTGACGATTCTTGTCATTTTGACCTCGCAAGGTTGGCCAGTGTGCAGTGCAACCGGGCCATTGTTCTTGTTGAGCGCTGGCACTGATCGCTCAGCTCATGGTGTTGAAATGCTCCTGCATTCGGTGTGCGTCTGCTGCTTGACCACTGAACAGCTCGAAGGCTTTGACTGCCTGAAACACGGCCATTGTGCTGCCGTCGAGCGTGCGACAACCCAGTGCACGGGCTTCGCGCAGCAGTTCGGTTTCAAGGGGGAAGTAGACGATCTCAGCCACCCACAAATCGGCACGCAACAAGGCTTTGGGCACAGGCATGCCCGGCAGCTTGAGCATGCCCATGGGCGTGGTATTGACCAGTCCATTGGCCGTCTGCATCGCGCGGGGTAAATCGACGCCGGCTTGCGCTCGGTTGCCGGGAAAATTCTGATTCAGGTTGTCAGCCAGGCTCTGCGCGCGGCAGCTATCAACATCAAAGATGCTCAACTGCTCAACGCCCTCGCTGAGCAATGCATGGGCGACTGCGGCTCCTGCACCGCCAGCGCCCATCTGCACCACTTGCGCACGGGCAACATCACCCAGGCCGCGGCGAAAACCTTCAGCAAACCCCAGGCAATCAGTGTTGTGGCCGACACGTTTACCATTGGTAAAGACCACAGTATTGACCGCACCAATACCCCGCGCCTCGGCTGAAAGCTCATCAAGCAATGGGATGACGGCTTGTTTGCAGGGAAAGGTAATGTTGAGTCCGGTGAAGCCTGTTTTGTGGGCTGCACTGATAAGCTCGGGCAGGGCCTTAATATCCAGCTTGAGCGCATCGAGATCAATTAGCCGGTACAGGCAACGTACACCTTGCGCATCAGCTTCGTGCTCATGCAGCGCGGGGGTGCGCGATGCCTGAATGCCGGCGCCAATGAGGCCGGCAAGAATGCCTGGGGTTTTGAGTGGCGGCATAGCATTTAGTCCTGCAGAAGATGAGCGAAGTGTTCGATCGCGAGGCGGTAGCCATTGCTGCCAAAGCCGCAAATCACGCCGACGGCAATGGCTGAAACAAAGGAGTGATGGCGAAATTCTTCGCGTTTGTGCACGTTGGATAGATGCACTTCGATAACCGGGACTTCGCTCGCCACAAGTGCGTCGCGAATGGCCACTGAAGTATGGGTCCAGGCAGCAGGGTTGATCACAATCCCGGCGCACCGGCCACGGGCCTGATGTATCCAGGTGACCAACTCGCCTTCGCTGTTGGTCTGCAGAAATTCGCTGCTGAAGCCATGCTGCTCTGCGCTGTGGCGGCAAAGATCGGCAACATCGGCCAAAGTCTCGACGCCGTAGGTTGCAGGCTCGCGAGTGCCAAGCATGTTCAGGTTAGGCCCATTCAGAACCAAAATGGTACGAGGCATGTAAAGGTACTCCGCTCTTATTTTTGTGCTGCTGAGTGCGTAGCTCAGAGCGCTTGATGAGAAAATGTACCAACTGGTTAGTTTGGTCAACTGGCTAATTGGCTAATAGCCTGCGAATGACAAATAAGAACAATCCACCGACAAAATATAAGCGATTGTTTTAATTGGAGTTTATAAAGAAAATTGGGAGTAATTCGAGGTGGATATTTAGTTTTAAACTGTTCGGTTATCGGCCACAAACACCTGAAGTGACCGTTTTTGTCCTGAAATTCGAGCTTGAAGACAAACAATCAACGGTTGAAGCTATCGGTGCGGGGCGTTCAGCGTTGTTCGGACCAGAGAAGCGCTAGTAGGTGAGATGCTTGTATAGGACATGCCTGTATAGGACATGCCTGTGAGGACGTGCCTGTACAGGAAAGGCTGATCATTTACTCGTTACAGCATGCGACATGCTTTCTATAGATAACGACTATCAATTCGACTGATTTCACCTGGCGGGGCTGGAGGCATATCGTTTGTCTCAAGCAAAGTTCTGGAGGTGAACATGTCACACATCAACATCATGTCAGTTGTAGGCAGTGCAGTACCGGCAGCGTTACGGGCTGCAGGATCGCTAGCCTGTTGGTATGTAGTGGTTGATGGCGTGCAAAAGTCAGGACCTTTCACATCCCTTGATGCTGCCATTGCCAACCAGTCGGTGTGGGAAATTGAGCAGATCATGCGTCATAAGGGCCTCCAGTCATTTGCTGCCTGATGTTTTAACCCTGCCATAGGCTTGGCAGGGAAGCGTTTCTCCTTTGTGTTGCTCCTCCCTTTACCCGCCTTCGTGGCGGGTTTTCTTTGTCCGCGAATCGTCGCCATTTATTTTCCGCGTGGGTGCTTGTCAAAGGTGTAGCCGCCGATGAGCCGCGGTAAACTTGGGCATCAACTGTTGGCGGTATATGCGGTGAAGTGGGATATTTTCTGTAGTGTGGTGGATAATTTCGGTGATATAGGGGTGACTTGGCGTTTGGCCAAGCAGCTCGTCGCTGAGCAGGATGTGGCTGTTCGTTTATGGGTGGATGATGTCGGCGCCTTTGCGCGAATTTGTCCGGCAGCAGATCCTTATGCTGACTGCCAAGTGCAGCAGGGCGTTGCTGTTTGTGCCTGGCACGCTCAGTGGCCGGCCACTGAGCCGGGCGATGTGGTGGTCGAGGCATTTGCCTGCCATCTTCCGCAGGCCTACGTCGCGGCAATGGCCGCACGCGAACGCAAACCACTGTGGTTGAATCTGGAATACTTGAGTGCTGAAGACTGGGTGGCTGGCTGTCACGGTTTGCCGTCAATGCAGTCCAATGGTTTGCAGAAATATTTCTTCTTTCCAGGGTTTAGCCCAGACACTGGCGGCCTGTTGCGAGAGTCAAACCTGATTGCCGAGCGCCAAGGGTTTCAAGCCGACCGAGACGCAGGCTCAGGTTTTTTACGCGGGCTTGGGGTTGAACCCGTGGCAGGCTCGCGCCTGATCTCTTTATTTGCGTACGAGAATGCCGCTTTGCCCAGTTGGCTGGATGCCTTGTCAGTCATGCAGCATGCCACCCAACTGCTGGTGCCTGAGGGGAGAATCCTGGCGGATGTTCAAGCCTGGCTCGGCAGCGACGCACTTAAGGTTGGTGATTGCCAAGTGCGCGGTCAACTGCAGATCAATGTGCTGCCCTTCGTTGAGCAAAGCCAATATGACCGCCTGCTCTGGAGTTGTGATTTCAATGCGGTGCGTGGGGAGGATTCATTCTTGCGCGCGCAGTGGGCCGGGCGCCCCATGCTTTGGCATATTTACCCGCAAGAGGAGGGCGCACACTGGGATAAGCTCAATGCCTTTCTGGAAGGCTATACCCAAGGTTTATCTGCACCCGCTCGAGACGCGCTGGTGGCTCTGTGGCGAGACTGGAATGGTGGGCAATCGACCAGCAAAAGTTGGTCTTTATGGCAGGAAAACGCCGAAGAGCTGACCGTTCATGCAGAAAAGTGGTGTCTAGAACAGGCTTCTCGTACAGATCTTGCTACTGCGCTGGTGCAGTTTCAGCAAAATTGGCTATGATACGCCACCTAGAATTCTGTAACTCCATTCATATCCGGATATTAGTATGAAAACCGCACAAGAAATGAAGCCCAACAGTGTGGCTCTGATCGACGGCCAGCCTTGGCTCATCCAGAAAGCCGAGTTCACCAAATCCGGTCGTAACAGCGCCATCGTTAAAATGAAATTGCGCAACCTGCTGACCGGTTCGTCGACCGAAACCGTTTACAAGGCAGACGATAAGCTTGAGCCAGTTATCCTTGACCGTGTTGACGTAACTTACTCGTATTACAGCGAGCCTAACTACGTGTTCATGGACGAAGAGTTCAATCAGTACGAACTGAACAAAGAAGACCTGGAAAGCGTTCTGCCTTATATCGTCGACGGCATGACCGACGTGTGTGAAGCTGTATTCTTCGAAGGCAAAGTTGTATCGGTTGATCTGCCGACCACTATCGTTCGTCAAATCACCTACACCGAAGGCTCCGCCCGCGGCGACACGTCTGGCAAAGTGATGAAGCCAGCCAAGCTGAGCAACGGCACTGAAGTCAAAGTTGCTGACTTCTGCGAGATCGACGATTGGATCGAAATCGACACCCGTACTGGCGAATACAAATCGCGCGCTAAAGCTCCAGTTTGATCTGAGCTTTAACCCGTCGTAAGAAACCCGGCCCTGTGCCGGGTTTTTTTTCTCTGCGATTTGTAAAGCAGGTGCGTGAAGCGGTGGAGGTGCTAACGGCCAGTACCAGTCGTCATGGTATTTGTCTAAAAAGTAACTGATGCGACACCAAGTTATGGCGCTTCGACACCCTGGCCAGGGTCACAGTCGGTTCAAGGGTAAATATTGTTAACATTGTACGGATAACTTGGTCAGGGTTTTTACAAGAGACCTTCGACCCCCAGTGGCTGTGCTTAACCTGCACGGCGACGTTTCCCCCGATCCTTCGGGAAACCCTCGGAACTCATTATTTTCTGCATGCGGTATTCCCCACTATGACTCGTTTAAAAGGCTCGGATCTCCTGGCCCTTGGTTTTATGACGTTTGCGCTTTTTCTCGGCGCCGGCAATATTATC
The DNA here is from genome assembly GCF_963971045.1 of Pseudomonas sp. EL_65y_Pfl2_R95. Taxonomy (NCBI): domain Bacteria; kingdom Pseudomonadati; phylum Pseudomonadota; class Gammaproteobacteria; order Pseudomonadales; family Pseudomonadaceae; genus Pseudomonas; species Pseudomonas sp. EL_65y_Pfl2_R95. Next base: position 290,054 of record NZ_CAXAOV010000003.1, read on the forward strand.
TTTCCGCCAAGCGCCGGTATGGCGGCAGGCGGCAATATGGGCATGGCCGCGTTTGGCTTCTTGCTCACTGGCGTAGGCTTGCCGCTGTTGACCATCGTGGCGCTGGCCCGGGTCGGCGGAGGCATGGCGCTGTTGACCGCACCGCTGGGTAAAGCTGCGGGCATTGCGTTTGCTGTTGCGGTTTACTTGGCGATTGGTCCGTTGTTTGCGACCCCGCGTACTGCAGTGGTTTCATTCGAGATGGGCGTGGCGCCCTTCACTGGCGAAGGCGGCACGCCGCTGCTGATTTACACTCTGGCCTATTTCTGCGCTGTGATGTTCTTATCGCTCAACCCTGGGCGCTTGGTCGATCGTATCGGCAAGTTCATTACCCCGGTATTGCTGGCCGCATTATTAGTGCTTGGTGGCGCGGCGTTGCTGGTTCCAGCAGGTGAGATTGGAAAAACCACCGCTGAGTACCAGTCTGCCCCGTTCGTACAAGGGTTTCTGCAAGGCTATCTGACCATGGACACCCTGGGTGCATTGGTTTTTGGCATTGTTATCGCCATGGCGATACGTGACCGCGGTGTGACTGACAGCAAGTTGATCACGCGGTACTCGATTATTGCAGGTCTGATTGCCGCGACTGGCTTGTCGTTGGTCTATCTCGCGCTGTTCTACCTTGGCGCAACCAGCCAGGGCATTGCCGGTGAAGCGCAAAATGGCGTACAGATTCTTACCGCTTATGTGCAGCACACATTTGGTATGACCGGCAGCTTGCTGCTTGCGGTGGTGATTACTCTAGCCTGCCTGACCACGGCTGTAGGTTTGTTGACGGCGTGCGGTGAGTTCTTCAGCGAGTTATTGCCGGTGCTGCCATATCGCGTGGTCGTGGTTGGGCTGGGCGTGTTCAGTTTGCTGGTGGCGAATCAGGGCCTGACCCAGTTGATCAGCTTGTCGGTGCCGGTTTTGGTTGGCTTGTACCCATTGGCGATAGTGCTGATCTGCTTGAGCCTGTTGGACCGATTTTGGGTGTCGTCACGGCGGGTGTTTGTTCCGGTGATGTCGATTGCGTTCATTTTCGGCTTTGAAGCGGCATTGTCAGCCGCTGGCTTTAAAAACCTGGTGCCGAGCATTTTCTCGCAGTTGCCGTTGTCTGAGCAGAGCTTGGGCTGGGTGCTTCCGGTATTGGCGACCTTGCTGTTGGCAGTGATTGTTGATCGCATGGCCGGGCGTAGCGCTCCTGTTAGCGCCTAGCACAAAGGGGTAGCATCCTTGCGTTTAAAGCCGCCCTTTGAGGCGGCTTTTTGTTGCGTGGGTTTTGTTACTGTTGTGCGATTTTATTAGGCGGTCAGCGCTGTGGCCTGTCTATAATCGCAGTGGGCCAACAAGGAGTACCCATGCCGATTAGTGATTTTCACCTGCCGCACGTGATTGCAGTCGTTTGGTTTTTGATTTGCTGGATTGGCTACAGCCGTTACTCCCACGCGAAAGCCAAGACGACGCCTTGTCTGGCCAGTGTGCTGCATTTGTACCGTGAAGATTGGATGCGGCGCATGTTGCTGCGCGAAAACCGTATTGCCGACGCCAACGTGATTGGTAATCTGGAACGTAACGCTTCATTTTTTGCCTCAAGCACCCTGATTATTCTCGCCGGTATCCTGACGGTGTTGGGCTCCTCTGATCGCGCTTTGTCGCTACTGGCGGATCTACCCTTCGTCCAGGAGGCCAGCCGCAGTTTGTCTGAGGTCAAGTTGTTGGGGCTGGGCGTAGTCTTTGTCTATGCTTTTTTCACCTTCAGCTGGTGCATGCGACAGTACAATTTCGCTGCAATCTTAGTGGGTTCAGCGCCCATGGTTGGCGAACGCAATGTGACCGAGCAGGAGCGTAAGGCCTTTAGCGAGCGCACGGCACGCGTCATCTCGATGGCCGCGAATCAATTCAACTATGGTTTGCGCGCCTACTACTTCGGGATGTCGACCTTGGCCTGGTTTATCAACCCATGGTTTTTCATGGCGGTCACCACCGGGGTGGTGTTGGTGCTGTACCGGCGTGAGTTTCACTCTGATGTGCTGGAAGTGATGGTTTACACCCAAACCCCAACAATTGAACCGCTTAAGGAGAAGGCTGAATGAGTCTGCCATTTTGGTGTGTGTTTATCAGTGCATTGTTGATTTTTATCGCCAAGATTCCGCTGGCTAAAGCAATGCAGCAGCAGGGCGGTGGTACTTACGATAACCATCATCCGCGCGGTCAGCAGGCTCAGCTCACAGGCTTCGGTGCGCGGGCCTTGGCAGCCCACCTGAACAGCTTTGAGGCGTTCCCGCTGTTTGCCGTTGGGGTGTTGATGGCCCATGTCACGCAAACCCAGGGCTATTTGATCAATGCACTGGCGGTGACTTTCGTTATTGCGCGGGTTGTGTATTTGCTCTGTTACTGGGCTGACTTGCACTGGCAGCGCAGCTTGGCTTGGATTGTCGGGCTGATTTGCAGTCTGCTGTTGATGCTGTCACCCGCGCTGTAAATTCTGCGCAAATGGTGGGCAAGCTTCGCGTTGCCACACCCTACGATCCGCGATTGCGTGGCTCTGACGTAGGGTGGATGACGCTCTTTTCATCCACCATTGCAGTCTTGAATAGGTGGATGTCTTCGGAAGGAATGGTGGGCAAGCTTCGCCTTTATCACTTGAACGACTGCGCCCTTCTTCGACTCACTGCGCTGCGTCTAGATTAAATGCGGCTTGATTGAAGCCCTTTTCATCAACCTGCAAAGCCCAGCCTTGCTGGTCCCAGTCACCTAAAACGATACGCTTAGCCGGTTCGCCATTTACCAGCAGCTTATGCACGGCTGGACGGTGGGTGTGGCCATGGATCAAGGTTTTGACTGAGTGGTCGGCCATGATTCGGCTGACTTCATCGGGAGTGACGTCAACAATATCGCTGGCTTTCATCCGGGTTTGCGTGCGGCTTTCATTGCGCAGCTTGCGAGCCAGCTTATGGCGGGTGCTCAGCGGTAAATTGCGCAGAACAAACAGCGACAATGGATTACGCAAGTAGCGGCGCATGCGCATATAGTTTTCATCGCGGGTGCACAGGCTGTCGCCATGCATCAGTAGGACCGACTCACCGCCCATCTCCACCACGCTTGGGTCGCTGAGCAACGTGCAGCCAGCCTCATGGCAAAAGCGTTTACCGATCATAAAGTCGCGGTTGCCATGCATCAGGAAGATAGCCGTACCGCTTTCGCTCAGTTGTTTGAGCGCATCGGCAATCGAGCGTTGAAACGGGGTAATGGCGTCGTCGCCAACCCAAACTTCAAAGAAATCGCCAAGGATATACAGCGCCTCAGCCTGGCGTGCGCGAGTGCTGAGGAAATGAAGAAACGCCCGGGTAATATCCGGGCGCTCCTGTTCAAGGTGTAGATCAGAGATCAGTAGGATCACTCAACGATCTCTGCACGCTCGATGATGACGTCGTCCACTGGAACATCCTGATGGCCCGACTTCATCGTGGTCGGTACGGATTTGATCTTCTCGACCACGTCCATGCCGTCCGTGACTTCGCCGAACACGGTGTAGCCCCAGCCTTGAACGGTCGGTGCGGTGTGGTCGAGGAAGGTGTTGTCAGAGACATTGATGAAGAACTGCGCAGACGCTGAATGCGGCTCCATGGTGCGGGCCATGGCAACAGTACCCACTTTGTTGGAAACGCCGTTGTTGGCTTCGTTCTTGATGGTTGCACGGGTCGATTTTTGCTTCATGCCCGGCTCAAAACCACCGCCCTGGACCATGAAGTTGCTGATTACGCGGTGAAAAACGGTGCCGTCGTAGTGGCCGCTTTTTACGTATTCTTCAAAATTGGCCACGGTTTCCGGTGCTTTGTCGGCAAACAGGGTGAGGGTGATAACGCCGTGGTTAGTGTGCAACTTGATCATGAGAGTAATCGCTCTGTCGAATTAAGCAGAAGGCCGGATCAAGCTAGGCAAGCCTTGAAACTACTGCGTTAGGATATGGCCGAAGCCCAATAAATCAATGCTGTCGAGGCCTTGCTGGCCGCATTTTTGCGCGCATAGTTGCCTGCGCCCATAGGTGTAACAAACAGTGTAAACGTAAGTTAACTGCAGCGCAGCGCAAATGAACTGGTTGCAAGGCCTGTCAGGGGGTTGACAGCTTCGGCTATGATAGGCGCTTTGCAATTGCCGGAAAACCATCAACTTAAGTATTACCGTTCAGCAGGTGGTTATCGTTCGCGCTAGATATAGGGCGTTGAACGTCGATGCTTTAGTCGTCGACAGTCACCACACAGGGCTGTAACCCGCGGTAGCTATGGAGGTCTAGTGGTTTTCAGTGCATTCATCGTTTTAGTCGGCCGTTGCTAAGCCGCGCACCTGCATGATCAAGGACACCATGAGCAAGCCAGAGACTCCCGTCGCAACGAACTTCCTTCGCCCAATCGTCCAGGCTGACCTGGAGTCAGGTAAGCACGCGAAGGTTATTACCCGTTTCCCGCCGGAACCTAACGGTTACCTGCACATTGGCCACGCTAAGTCGATCTGTCTGAACTTCGGTCTGGCTAAAGAGTTTGGCGGTGAGTGTCATTTGCGTTTTGATGACACCAACCCGGCCAAGGAAGACCAGGAATACATCGATGCGATCAAGCAGGACGTGCAATGGCTTGGCTTCCAGTGGGCGGGCGAGGAGCGTTACGCCTCCAATTACTTCGACCAACTGCATGATTGGGCCGTCGCACTGATCAAGTCGGGCGATGCCTTCGTCTGCGACCTGTCCCCAGAAGAATCGCGCGAGTACCGCGGTAACCTGACCGAGCCAGGGCGTAACAGCCCATTCCGTGATCGTTCGGTTGAAGAAAACCTGGATCTGTTCGCGCGCATGAAGGCCGGTGAGTTTGCCGATGGCGCACGTTCGCTGCGGGCTAAAATCGATATGGCTGCGCCGAATATCAACCTGCGCGACCCGATTCTCTACCGTATTCGTCATGCCCATCACCACCAGACCGGTGATAAGTGGTGCATCTACCCAAGCTATGACTTTACTCACGGCCAGTCAGACGCTATCGAAGGTATTACCCATTCGATCTGCACCCTTGAGTTTGAAGATCATCGTCCATTGTATGAGTGGTTCCTGGCTAAATTGCCGGTGCCCGCGCAGCCGCGTCAGTACGAGTTTGCTCGCTTGAACCTCAATTACACCATCACCAGCAAGCGCAAGCTCAAGCAGTTGGTTGATGAAGGCCATGTGAATGGTTGGGACGATCCACGCATGTCAACCTTGGTTGGCTATCGCCGTCGTGGCTACACCCCGGCATCGATGCGCCAGTTCTGCGACATGATTGGTGTGAACCGTGCCGGTGGCGTGGTGGATATCGGCATGCTCGAATTCGCCATTCGTGAAGATCTCGATGCCAATGCCGCACGCGCCATGTGCGTGCTTAAGCCGCTGAAAGTGGTTATCACCAATTACCCTGAAGATCAGGTACAGATTCTCAGCCTGGCGCGTCATCCGAAGCAGGATATTGGTACGCGTGAGCTGCCGTTTGCCCGTGAGATATACATCGACGCCGGTGACTACGACGAGAACCCGCCAAAAGGCTACAAGCGTCTTGAGCCGGGCGGCGAAGTGCGCTTGCGCGGCAGCTATGTGATTCGTGCCGATGAGGCCATCAAAGACGCCGACGGCAATGTGATCGAACTGCGCTGCTCGTATGACCCGGAAACCCTCGGTAAGAATCCTGAAGGTCGCAAGGTCAAAGGGGTTGTGCATTGGGTTCCTGCCGAGGCCAGCGTTGAGTGTGAAGTGCGCCTTTATGATCGGCTGTTCCGCTCGGCCAACCCTGAAAAAGCCGAAGAGGGCGCAAGCTTCCTTGACAATATCAACCCAGAGTCACTGGTCGTGCTCAAGGGTTGTCGCGCTGAGCCCTCGCTGGCGACCGCTACGGTTGAGGATCGTTTCCAGTTCGAGCGTGAAGGCTACTTCTGTCTCGACTCGAAAGACTCCAAGCCAGATGCATTGGTGTTTAACCGCACGGTAACGCTGCGCGATTCCTGGGGCTAAACCCTGGGTGTGGTGTTGAGCAAGTCCCCCAGCTGTCACAGGCTAAAGCCAGGTTTGTGGCGCTGGGATTTTGCTCCTGTTTCAGCGGCTGAAAGGGCCGCGTCTAAGGATTTTTTATGCTGACCATTTACAACACCCTGAGCAAAACCAAAGAAGCACTTAAACCTCTAGTCGGCAACCATGTGCGCATGTATGTCTGTGGCATGACGGTTTATGACTTCTGCCATATTGGTCATGCACGGGTGATGGTCGCGTTTGACGTGATCGCACGCTGGCTGCGCCATCGTGGTTACGAGCTTACCTATGTGCGCAATATCACCGACATCGACGACAAGATCATTCGTCGCGCACAGGAAAACGCTGAAAGCTTCGAAGTGCTGGTTGAGCGCATGATCGCGGCCATGCATGAAGACGAAGCACGACTTTCAGTGCTGCGCCCAGACATCGAGCCCCGTGCCACTGGCCATATTCCCGGCATGCACGAGATGATTCAAACCCTGATCGATAAAGGCTTTGCCTACGCGCCGGGTAATGGCGATGTGTATTACCGTGTCGGCAAGTTCGTCGGCTACGGCAAGCTGTCGCGCAAGAAGATCGAAGACCTGCGCATCGGTGCGCGTATCGAGGTCGACGAATCGAAAGAAGATCCGCTGGACTTCGTTCTGTGGAAGGGCGCCAAACCAGGCGAGCCCAGCTGGATGTCCCCTTGGGGTGAAGGGCGGCCGGGCTGGCACATTGAATGCTCGGTGATGTCGACCTGCTGCTTGGGCGAGACATTCGATATTCACGGTGGTGGCCCAGATTTGGTCTTCCCGCACCATGAAAACGAAATAGCCCAGAGTGAAGCGGCTACTGGCAAGCTTTATGCGAATGCTTGGATGCACGCCGGCGCGGTGCGGGTTGATGGCGAGAAGATGTCCAAGTCATTGGGTAACTTCTTCACCATTCGTGAAGTGCTGGAAAAGTATCATCCGGAAGTGGTGCGCTACTTCCTGGTGTCGAGCCAATACCGCAGCCCGATCAACTATTCCGAAGACAGCCTGAAAGAAGCCAAGGGCGCGCTGGAGCGGTTCTATCACGCACTCAAGGGCCTGCCTGAGGTTGTAGCGGATGGCGGTGATGCCTATGCCGAGCGCTTTGCTGCTGCGATGGATGACGACTTCAACTCACCAGAAGCCTGCGCAGTGCTGTTTGAAATGGTCCGCGAGATCAACCGTCTGCGCGACACCGACCTTAATGCCGCTGCTGGTTTAGCTGCACGTTTGAAAGAGCTGGCTGCGGTGTTGGGCGTTTTGCAGCTTGAGCCGGAGGCCTTTCTGCAAGCTGGTGCGGAAGGCAAGGTGGATGCCGCGCAGGTTGATGCCCTGATAGCTGCACGGCTACAGGCGCGTGCCGACAAAAACTGGGCTGAGTCGGACCGTATCCGCGATCAGCTAACCACCATGGGGGTGGTGCTTGAAGATGGCAAGGGCGGCACGACTTGGCGCTTGGCTGAGTAAGCAATTGTCTAATTTGCTGTTTGGGAAAAGCCGCTTATGCGGCTTTTTTTATTGGTGTTGCGTCCTGAATGTGTCGGAAGTAGTGGTGTTTTAATCTGTCATGAAAAGGCAAGTACCTGTCGCCTTATGTCAATCTAATCCGGTCGGTATGGTTTTAGGCTATACAGTGGAATGCAATGCTCTACGAAAAGCTAGGGTCTCGATTGTTGACGTTTATGCGATGCATCAACGCTGCAAAGTCATTCGAGTTAAAGCGTAAATTGTGACGACAAGCTGTGGTTGTTTGAGCAATTGGCGTGCGACGCTGGATGCCTGACCATAGGTGCGCGACACACTAATAATAATGACCAAAAGGATGTACCGATGACTTGGTTAAAACTACGTCTCAAAACCATCGGCACGGCAGCGCTGTTAGCGTCTTCTGTTTGCGCCGCCTCTCTGGTGTCTGCCGCTGACAAGCCCAATATTCTAGTGATCATGGGTGATGACATTGGCATCACCAACATCAGTAAGTACAGCTACGGCATGATGGGATACCCAACGCCCAATATCGACCGGATAGCCAACGAAGGCATGATGTTTACCGATTACTACGGTGAGCAAAGCTGCACCGCTGGGCGAGCTGCCTTTATTACTGGTCAGCACCCGGTTCGTACCGGCCTGACTAAAGTGGGAATGCCTGGCTCAACTGTCGGCCTGCAAAAAGAAGACCCAACCTTGGCCGAGTTGCTTAAACCGCTCGGCTACACAAGCGGTCAGTTCGGTAAGAACCATCTGGGTGACCGCGATGAATTCTTGCCCACTAATCACGGGTTTGATGAATTTCTTGGCAATCTCTATCACCTGAACGCTGAAGAGGCGCCAGAAGACGAGGATTGGACCAAGAACCCGGTTATCGACAAGGCCATTCGCCCGCGTGGGATTATTCACAGCACCGCCGACGGTAAAATCGAAGACCTTGGCCCGCTTAATCGCAAGCGCATGGAAACCATTGACCAAGAGTTCCTCGATGCTTCGCTGAACTTCATGGACAAGGCGGTCAAGCAAGACAAGCCGTTCTTTGTCTGGTTTAACTCGACACGCATGCATTACTACACCCACATCAAAGAGGAAACCAAGGGCATCTCCGGCCAGGGCTTCTACAACGATGGCATGGTTGAGCATGATGGTCAGGTCGGTGAAATCCTCAAAAAGCTGGATGATCTGGGTGTCGCTAAAAACACCATCGTGATCTACACCACCGATAACGGCGTGCATTTCAACCAATGGCCTGATGCTGGTATTACCCCGTTCCGGGGTGAGAAAAACACCAACTGGGAAGGTGGCTACCGTGTGCCGGCAATCATCCGCTGGCCAGACCATATCAAGCCTAACAGCGTTTCCAATGAAATCGTTTCAGCCCAGGATTGGGTGCCAACACTTATGGCGGCAGCCGGTGTACCGGATGTTAAAGAGAAGTTGCTGACGGGCTACACGGCAGGCGACAAGAGCTTTAAGGTTCACCTCGATGGCTACAACCAGTTGCCATACATGGAAGGCAAGACACCTAAAGGCCCGCGTACTGATTTCTACTACTTCAGTGATGACGGTAAGTTACTGGGCGCCCGCGATGGTGACTGGAAAATTGTTTACGCCGAACAACGCGCGCATCGCTTTGATGTATGGCGCGACCCGTTCGTAGATTTGCGTGCGCCTAAGCTGTTTAACCTGCGTCGTGATCCTTTTGAGCGCGCTGACACCGATTCCAACAGTTACAACGTGTGGTGGGATAAGAAGGCTCAGTCTGCAATCTTTCCGGGGATCTTCCGTACCCAGCAGTTCCTGATGACGTTCAAGGACTTCCCGCCGCGCCAGCGTCCAGCCTCGTTCACTATCGACCAGATGGTCGAAAAACTGATGAACTTTAAAGATAAATAAGCGGCTCAATACCCCTTGAGTTAGCGTGTTTACAGGCACAAAAAAACCACTTTCGAGTGGTTTTTTTGTGCCTTTGATTTGGCCGTTATACTTTTAGGCCTTCTTCACGAAGCCGCTTGTACAGGGTGTTGCGGCTCACGCCAAGGCGTCGCGCGAGTTGCGAAACATTACCGGAACAAATCTCAAGTTGGGTTTGAAGGTCTGCTGGGCTATTTAGGGTGAGGCCTGGGCTCGGCTGTTTGTTGGCGTGTGCCAGGTGTTCGCCTTGCACCGGTGATGGCTGCTGGGCGTTCAGCTCTTTGAGGAAGTCATCTGGCAGATGTTCCAGCTTGATGGGTTGATCTTCTGCCATGGCCAAGGCAACCTGAATCACACTGCTGAGTTGGCGCAAGTTGCCGGGCCATGGGTGTGCGTTGAATACCTCCAGCACCTCGTTGCTTAACCCCGCCCATTGCTGCGGTTCGCGGTACTGCTGCCACAGGCGTTTGAATAAGATGGCTTTATCGCTGCGTTCGCGTAGCGCAGGCAACTCGAGGCTCAGCCCGTTGATGCGGTAGTAAAGGTCCTGGCGAAACAGGCCTTGCTCTACGTCATCACGCAGTGGTCGGTTAGTTGCTGAAATCAAGCGGATATCGACTGGATAGCTCTCGCTGCTGCCCAGCGGCTGTACACAACGCTCTTGCAGCACGCGCAGCAGGCGCGCCTGCACCCGAGGCGGCATGTCGCCGATTTCATCAAGAAACAGTGTGCCTTTGTCAGCCTTGCGGATGAGCCCGCTGCTGCCTTTTTGGTTCGCGCCGGTAAATGCACCTTTCTCATAGCCAAAAAGCTCCGACTCAACCAGCTCGCTGGGAATGGCTGCGCAGTTCACTGCAATAAGCGCTTCAGTGGCGCGACTGCTGGCTTGATGCAGGGCTTTGACGAAAACTTCTTTACCCACTCCGGTTTCGCCATGGACAAGCAGAGGGATATCCTTCTCGATCAGACGTTGCGCCTGCAGGATAGCCTTATCGACTTTGGCATCGCCCCAACTCAAGTTATCTAGGGTCAGCGTTTCAATGGCCTTGATTGTTGCTGAGGCTGGCACATCCGAGCGAAAGTCACGGGCCTTAGGCGCAATGGGTTGTTCTGGTCGGGTCACCTGCGCGTGGAAACGAAAACGACCACCACCTTTCAAGCTAAAGGGTTGGCCAGATGGCTGGTTGAGCAGTTGGCGCAACGGTACGTCAAATATGCTTTCGATATTGACCAGTGCCATGCTGCTACCGAGTAGGTTGTCTGCGCGCCGGTTGGCTGAAATCACCATGCCATTTTCGTCAAACACCACAAGGCCCGCCCACGGGCTTTCAAGGTTATTGAGGCTTGTATTGAAGGTCAGCTGGAAATAGTGCTGTTTGAACAAGTTGAGGATCAGCCGGTTTTCGACTGACTGGCTCATCATCTTCACCATGCCGAGGGTATGCGATGGCGGCAGATAGCTGTCGCTGGAGACATCGAGTACGGCAATGACTTGCCGTTGTTCGTCGAAAATAGGCGAGGCTGAACCGGTCATAAACCGATTGGCTTTAAGGTAATGCTCGTCGTGCTGAATATGTACAGCTTGTGCGCAATTTAGGGCGGTGCCGATGGCGTTAGTGCCTGTTTGACGCTCTTGCCAACTGGCGCCAGCGACAAAGCCACGGCTGTGTTGCACGTCGAGAAAGCGCTGGTCACCCCAGGATTGCAGCACCTGGCCTTGATTGTCGGCAAGCATGATCAGGCAGTTGGAGTTGGCCAAAATTGTGCCGTAGTAAGGCAGGACTTCCTGGTGAGTGGTGAGCACTAAGCGCTGATGACGATCAAGTAACGCGCTGACTTCGCCCTGAACCGGTGAACCAAAGCTTGGCGCTGTCTGGTGAGTCAGGCCGAAGTTTCGGCAGCGCGACCAAGAGTCCTCAATCATTGCCTGATGAGTGAGAGCGTGAGCAGATTCAGCCATGCGGGGAGTACTCCGTTGCAGCCATTTTATTGTTGTTATTACGGTCTTCGCCGAGATCTGTGAGTGTCGTTGAAGACTGTTCAATGTCAACGATAAATGTTCAATTGTTCAGTTGACAGCTGTTCAGTGTTGTTCAGCGCTCACCGCTGGCAGTCTGGATTTAAGATAAAAATATGCGGATAAACAATGGTTTACGGCTGAATTTGGTTAACTGGCACGGCGCTCGCTTAGGACTGTGAAATGGCATAACAAAAAAGGAATAGCCATGTCACTGACGCTGGAGCATGTCAGCCTGATGGTTGACAGCCAGGTTTACATCGACGATGCCTGCCTGAGTTTTGAGCCTGGCTCTTTCAATGTGTTGTTGGGCCGTACCTTGTCTGGCAAAACCAGTTTGATGCGCTTGATGGCCGGGCTTGATCGGCCAAGCAAGGGCCGAATCCTGATGAATGGCGCTGATGTCACCGCGGTGCAAGTGCGTCAGCGCAATGTGTCGATGGTCTATCAACAGTTCATCAATTATCCGACGCTTAGCGTGTTCGAGAATATTGCCTCGCCACTGCGTCAGGCCCGTTGTTCTGAAATTGAAATAGCCGAGAAGGTTCATGCAACGGCCAAGATGCTGCGCATCGAAGGTTTGCTCAAGCGTTTCCCACTGGAGCTTTCGGGTGGGCAACAGCAGCGCACCGCCATGGCCAGAGCGTTGGTTAAAGAAGCTTCATTGATTCTCTTCGATGAGCCCCTGGTTAACCTCGATTACAAATTACGCGAAGAACTGCGCCAAGAGATGCGCGAGCTATTTGCAGCGCGTCATACCATTGCCATCTATGCAACTACAGAGCCGAACGAGGCGCTGGCCTTAGGTGGCACCACGACCATTTTGCATGAAGGGCGGGTGGTCCAAAGCGGTATTACCCCTGAGGTTTACCATCGCCCGCAGCACGTGTTGGCTGCTGAGCTGTTTTCTGAACCACCGATCAACATGTTGCCGGGGCAAATCAGCAACACTGAAGTAAGTTTTGCCGAGACTGTGCATTTTCCATTGAACGCAGACCTGCAGCAGTTGGGTGCGGGTGAATACCAGTTTGGCGTGCGCCCCAGTCATATTGGCTTGGTGCCTTCCAATGATGATGATCTGGAACTCGCCGTTACGGTTGATCTGGCCGAAATAAGCGGCTCAGAGACCTTTCTGCATGTGCGTGGCGAACAGTTCGCGTTGGTCCTGCACCTGCCGGGTGTGCACGAATATGATGTTGATACGCCAATTCTGATTTACATCCCGACCCACAAACTATTTGTCTTTGATAGTCAGGGCCAGCTTAAACAGGCGCCCGCGCGACGTACCGGGAGGGCGGCCTGATGGCTGAGATCCGTTTGCATAACCTTGCCCATAGCTACAGTCGTCAGCCGAACAGTGCGGCGGACTATGCAATTCGCGAGATGAATCATGTCTGGGAGCAGGGCGGTGCCTACGCGCTGCTTGGGCCGTCCGGGTGTGGAAAGTCGACCTTGTTGAATATCATTTCCGGGCTACTCAATCCTTCCCACGGCGAGGTGCTGTTTGATTCGAAGGTGGTAAATGCCTTGCCACCGGAGCAGCGCAATATTGCTCAGGTTTTTCAGTTCCCCGTGGTGTACGACACCATGACCGTGTTCGATAACCTGGCATTTCCACTACGCAATCAAGGAATGGCCGAGCCGCAAGTGCTGAGCAAGGTCCACGAAATCGCCGAGGTGCTCGATTTGCATCCATTACTGGCGAGAAAAGCCAGTAACTTGACCGCTGATGAAAAACAAAAGGTTTCGATGGGGCGCGGCCTGGTGCGTGATGACGTATCGGCAATTTTGTTTGATGAACCGCTGACGGTGATTGACCCGCATCTGAAGTGGAAGCTGCGGCGTAAGCTCAAGCAGATACACGAGCAGTTCAATATCACCATGGTGTATGTCACCCACGATCAATTGGAAGCTTCAACCTTCGCTGACAAGATCGCGGTGATGTATGGGGGCCAAATCGTCCAGTTCGGTACCCCGCGCGAATTATTTGAGCGGCCCAGTCATACCTTTGTGGGCTATTTCATTGGCAGTCCCGGCATGAATCTGATCGAGGTCGAACGCTGCGAAGACGGGGTGAAATTCGCAAGCACCCGGCTGAGTCTCAGTGCAGCCCTGAATCAGCGTCTTGATGCGCTTGATTACCAACAGCTGAAAATTGGCATTCGTCCCGAATTTGTTCACCTGTGGGAAGCGTCTGGTGCTGAAACATTGAATGCCCCATCGCCAGACAGTGATGCCTTTGCTGCCGAGGTGGTGCATGTCGAGGACTTGGGCACCTATAAGATCCTGACCCTGAATCTCGATGGCCAGCCCTTCAAGGTGCGGCTACAGGAAGACCAGGTTGTCCCGAAGCGGCATGCATCGGTGAGTTTCCCGGCGCAGTGGTTGATGGTCTATGCCGACGATTTTCTGGTCGCGCCAGTCGCGCAGGAGGCTCGCCATGAAGGTGCATAACAATAAGGCCTGGTGGTTGGTGCTGCCGGTGTTCCTGCTGGTGGCTTTCAGCGCAGTGGTGCCGATGATGACGGTGGTCAATTACTCGGTGCAGGACATCTTTGATTCATCCAGTCGCTTTTTCGTCGGCGTCGATTGGTTCAAGCAGGTTCTGCGTGACACGCGACTCCACGATTCACTGCTGCGCCAGTTCATCTACTCGGGCTGCGTGCTGCTGATTGAAATTCCGCTGGGCATTGCGATCGCCCTGACCATGCCGACGAAGGGGCGCTGGGCATCCTTGTGTTTGATCGTGATGGCGATTCCGCTGCTGATTCCATGGAACGTGGTCGGCACTATCTGGCAAATATTCGGACGCGCCGACATCGGCTTGCTTGGGTGGAGCTTGAATGCACTGGGCATCAGCTACAACTATGCCTCCAATACCACCGATGCCTGGGTCACTGTGCTGGTGATGGATGTCTGGCACTGGACGTCGCTTGTCGCGTTGCTCTGCTATTCCGGCCTGCGCGCCATCCCCGATGTGTATTACCAGGCCGCACGCATAGACCGCGCATCCTCTTGGGCGGTGTTCAGGTATATCCAGCTGCCAAAGCTCAAGAGTGTGCTGCTAATTGCGGTGATGTTGCGCTTTATGGATAGCTTTATGATCTACACCGAGCCGTTCGTCCTCACCGGTGGCGGGCCGGGTAATGCGACCACTTTTCTCAGTCAGACATTGACCAAAATGGCGGTCGGTCAATTCGATCTTGGCCCGGCAGCAGCGTTCTCCCTGGTCTACTTCCTGATCATCTTGTTGGTGTCGTGGCTGTTCTATACCGCCATGACCCACACCGATAAGAACCGTTGAGGAGACTGCCAATGTTACGTAAGCGCGTGGTTTTAGGGTTGTATGTACTGTTCTTGCTGGTGCCGATTTACTGGCTGGTGAACATGTCGTTCAAGAGTAATACCGAGATTCTTGGCAGCCTTACGCTGTGGCCAAGCAACTTCACGCTGGATAACTACAAGGTGATTTTTACCGACCCCAGTTGGTATCAGGCCTACTTGAACTCTCTGTACTACGTGACGTTAAACACCCTGATCTCGCTGGCTGTGGCTTTGCCAGCCGCCTATGCATTTTCCCGTTACCGGTTTCTCGGCGATAAGCACTTGTTCTTCTGGTTGCTGACCAACCGCATGGCGCCACCAGCGGTATTCCTGTTGCCGTTTTTTCAGCTGTATTCCTCAATCGGCTTGTTCGACACCCACATCGCCGTTGCGCTTGCCCACTGCCTGTTCAACGTGCCATTAGCGGTTTGGATTCTCGAAGGGTTTATGTCGGGCGTGCCGAAGGAAATTGATGAAACGGCCTATATCGACGGCTACAGTTTCCCCAAATTCTTTGTGAAGATTTTCATTCCGCTGATTGGCTCTGGCATCGGTGTCACGGCGTTCTTCTGCTTTATGTTTTCGTGGGTGGAACTGCTGCTGGCACGAACCCTGACCTCGGTTGATGCCAAACCGATCGTTGCGGTGATGACCCGCACCGTTTCAGCCTCAGGAATCGACTGGGGGGTGCTCGCAGCCGCGGGTGTTTTAACCATCTTGCCGGGAATGTTGGTTATCTGGTTCGTGCGCAATCATGTCGCCAAAGGCTTTGCCTTGGGCCGGGTCTAAGGAGAAACCTATGGAGTGGATGGCTTGGACATTACCGACGGCGCTGTTCTTCTGCGGTATCGGTCTGTTGCTGGTTGGCATGTCGATCTGGGAGTTGCGTTCGCCTTGTGTTGAGCGGCGAGGGTTTTTACCGATTACCACCAGTCGTGGCGATCGTTTGTTTATTGGGCTTTTAGGCAGCGCATACCTGCACCTGATGGTGATAGGTGTGACTGACTGGAGTGTCTGGATAGCCTCTGCGCTGTCCGTGGTGTGGCTGGTTGCAGTGATGCGTTGGGGCTAGCAAAGCACGATACAAACGGCTTTTGCCTGGTTCTTGTATATACCCTGAGATGGAGGTCTCTATGTTCGAAAATAACAACAAAACCCGACATAGCATGGCGCTGACAGCCTTGCTGGCGTTGTCTGGACTAAGTGGTGCGGCTTGGGCCGACGCTTACGAGGATGCGGCAAAAAAATGGATGGCGAGTGAGTTCAGCCCATCAACACTCACGCCGGAACAGCAACTCGCCGAGCTGAAGTGGTTTATCAAGGCAGCTGAGCCGTTTCGCGGTATGACCATCAACGTGGCGTCTGAAACCATCGCCACCCACGAGTACGAATCCAAGGTACTTGCCAAGGCGTTCAGTGAAATCACCGGGATCAAGCTGACGCATGACCTGATGCAGGAAGGGGATGTGGTCGAAAAACTGCAGACGCAAATGCAGTCCGACAAAAACATCTACGACGGTTACATCAATGACTCCGACTTGATCGGCACCCACTTTAGATACGGTAAAGCGGTAGCAATCAGCGACATGATCGCCAATGAGGGCAAAGACTTTACCTCTCCAACCTTGGACTTGCCCGACTTCATTGGCATCTCATTCACCACCGGCCCAGATGGCAAGTTGTATCAATTGCCTGACCAGCAGTTCGCCAACCTTTACTGGTTCCGCGCTGACTGGTTTGAGCGGGCTGACCTGAAAGCCAAATTCAAGGAAAAGTACGGCTACGAACTGGGCGTGCCGGTTAACTGGTCGGCCTATGAAGACATTGCCAAGTTCTTCTCTGAGGATGTCAAAGAGATCGATGGCAAGAAAGTCTATGGCCACATGGATTACGGCAAGAAAGATCCATCCCTGGGCTGGCGCTTCACTGATGCATGGTTCTCCATGGCCGGCGGCGGTGACAAAGGCTTGCCCAACGGGTTGCCAGTCGATGAGTGGGGCATTCGAGTCGATGGTTGCCGTCCGGTTGGTTCGAGTGTGGCCCGTGGTGGTGCGACCAACGCCCCGGCCGCGGTTTTCGCCACGCAGAAGTATGTTGATTGGTTGCGTGCCTACGCGCCACCAGAAGCGCAGGGCATGACGTTCTCCGAGGCAGGGCCGGTACCGGCGCAGGGTAATATTGCTCAGCAGATTTTCTGGTACACCGCGTTTACCGCCGACATGACCAAGCCCGGCTTGCCCGTGGTCAACGAAGATGGCACACCCAAGTGGCGGATGGCGCCTTCGCCTAAAGGGCCGTACTGGGAAGAGGGCATGAAGCTCGGTTATCAGGACACCGGTTCATGGACGTTCCTCAAGTCGACTCCCGAGAAGCAGCGCTTGGCAGCCTGGCTGTATGCGCAGTTTGTGACTTCGAAAACCGTGTCGTTGAAAAAGACTTTGGTTGGCCTGACGCCGATTCGTGAGTCGGATATCAACTCACAAGCAATGACTGACATCGCACCCAAACTAGGTGGCCTGGTGGAGTTCTATCGCAGCCCGGCACGCGTTCAATGGACGCCAACCGGCACCAACGTGCCTGACTATCCACGTCTGGCGCAGCTCTGGTGGCAGTTTATTGCTGAGGCCGCCAGTGGCGATAAAACCCCACAGGAAGCGCTAGATGGCTTGGCTGCGGCACAGGACACCATGCTCGGCCGTTTAGAGCGCGCCAATGTATTGGGTGAGTGTGGACCTAAGCTGAACGAGGCGCGTGATCCGCAGTACTGGCTGGATCAACCGGGCGCTCCAAAGCCGAAACTGGCCAATGAAAAGCCCAAAGGCGAGACGGTTAACTACGCTGATCTGCTCAAATCATGGGAGCAAGCGCGTAAATAGTGCCACCGGGAGCATTAACGGTGGTTAAAACGCGCAGAAATAAAAAACGGCAGACCTAATGGGTCTGCCGTTTTTGTTTAGCCAGCCTGCTTATTTGTGCAGGTGTTCTGCCGCATGCAGGGTGTTTTCCAACAGACCCGCACGGGTCATTGGGCCAACACCGCCTGGCACGGGCGTAATCCAGCCAGCGCGGGGCAGGGCGGTCTCGTAGACCACATCACCAATCAGCTTGCCGTCTTGCTGACGGTTGATGCCGACGTCGATCACGATAGAACCTGGCTTGACCCATTCGCCTTTGACCAAGCCCGGCTTGCCCGCAGCAACGACCAGCAAATCGGCATCACCGACGTGGCGCGCCAAATCTTTGGTGAAACGGTGGGTCACGGTGACGGTGCAACCGGCGAGTAACAGTTCCATCGCCATTGGCCGGCCTACAATATTCGAAGCGCCTACGACAACGGCGTGCAAGCCATAGAGGTCAACACCGGTGCTTTCGAGCAGGGTCATGATGCCTTTTGGCGTACAAGGGCGTAGCAGCGGCATGCGCTGGGCCAGACGACCGATGTTGTATGGGTGAAAGCCGTCGACGTCTTTATCCGGGCGAATGCGTTCAAGTATCAACGACGAGTCCAGATGCTCCGGCAGCGGAAGCTGGACCAAGATGCCATCGATGGCCGGGTCTTCGTTTAATTGATCAATAAGCTCCGCCAGCGCCTCTTGGCTGGTGTCAGCAGGCAGATCGTAAGCCTGCGAGATAAAGCCTACCTCTTCACAGTCTTTACGTTTGTGAGAGACATAAACCTGAGAGGCTGGATCGCTGCCAACCAGGATCACTGCGAGGCCTGGTGCCCGCAGACCTTGCTGGCGTCGTTCGGCGACACGTTTAGCGAGCTGCTGGCGAATGCTGGTGGCGATCGCTTTGCCGTCAATCAGTTGTGCGGTCATTGCGCGTGGTTAACCATAAGAGAGGGTGGAAAAAGGATGCGTATTCTCGCACGGAGCGGGCGTGGGGCAAAGGCGCTAAGCCACGAAATTCATGTAACTCCTTTATCTCACTGAATTTTTTTTAATTTTAGTGTTGACGGATATCGAAACCGCCATTAACATTCGCCCCGCTTGTCGAGCACAGCCAGTCGCTGGGTAAGACGGCAAACAAGCAAACAACTTACTCGTAAGTGTTTGTGAGAATGCCGAAGCTTGAAGTCTGCTTGCAGATGGATAAGCGCCCGTAGCTCAGCTGGATAGAGCATCCGCCTTCTAAGCGGATGGTCGCAGGTTCGAGTCCTGCCGGGTGTACCATTTGGTATCTTTGGCTCAAGTAAGTTATATGGTGGGCGTAGCTCAGTTGGTAGAGCACAGGATTGTGACTCCTGTTGTCGTGGGTTCGATCCCCATCGTCCACCCCATATTGCTGAAATAAGAGCCAGGCCTTAGGTCTGGCTCTTATGTTTCAACCCCTTGTTTTGCGGACGTGGTGGAATTGGTAGACACACTGGATTTAGGTTCCAGCGCCGCAAGGTGTGAGAGTTCGAGTCTCTCCGTCCGCACCAATTAAGGTACTGTTTTCAAGTAGATAACACTCAGCTTGAAAGCAGCGTTAGAGAAGGCAGCCCAAAAGGCTGCCTTTTTTCGTTTCCGGGGCAAGGTAATGCTTTGATGCCTGATGCCTTATCTGAGCAGTCAGACTCCAATTCACAACTCACCACCTTCATCATCAAAAGCCGTTCTGGGCTCAACTCGTATTTTTGTCAACTTTGCCAAAGTATGTCCAAGGCAGCCCGCCGGTCTGGCGAAGGCTCTGTTACGGGTTATTTATAACGATCCGGACAATGGAATTCAGGTTCTGGCTAGCTGATTGATTTATATCGTTTTGTTTCAGGTTCAATGCCGAAAAAAGCAGTAAATAGCTTTTTTCCATTGGTCAATACAAAAGGTGTATCATGCGCCCCGGCTGTGCCCTTAAGGCTGTCTTTGGTCAATCCATTGTGGCGTTCTGGGAACACAAATACGCTGATTAACAAAGCACAGCGCCCGTATTTAAAGGCGTTGCTGCAGTGGTGGCCAGTGCATGAGTCCAAGACTCTGCGTGCGCACCATCTATTAGTTATCTCCCGTTTGCCGCCTGCATCTAGGGTGACTTCTGTAAATTGACCCTCTAGAATGCATGCCCTTGATTTGGGGCTGGAAACAGCCGGCTTAATGTCTGTGCAACGAGGATTATCAATGCAAGTTTCTGTTGAAAACACTTCCGTACTCGAGCGTCGCATGACCGTCGGTGTACCCGTCGAGCGCATCGAGACCGAAGTCAACAAGCGTCTGCAGCAGACTGCTCGTCGCGCCAAGGTTCCTGGTTTCCGTCCAGGCAAAGTGCCGATGAGCGTTATTCGTCAGCGCTACGAAGATTCAGCGCGCCAGGAAGCTCTGGGCGACCTGATTCAGGCAACCTTCTACGAAGCCGTTGTTGAGCAGAAGCTGAACCCAGCTGGCCAGCCTGCGGTAGAGCCTAAAACATTCGAAAAAGGCAAGGACCTCGAGTACGTTGCTACTTTCGAAGTGTTCCCGGAGTTCGAAGTTACTGGTCTCGACACCATCGCTGTAGAGCGTCTGGAAGCTGATGTTGTTGATACTGACGTCGACAACATGCTGGACATCTTGCGCAAGCAAAACACCAGCTTTGAAGCTGTAGAGCGTGCTGCTGAAACGGGCGACCAGTTGACTATCGACTTCGTTGGCAAGATCGACGGCGTAGAATTTGCTGGCGGTTCCGCTAAGGGCACTCAGCTGGTGCTCGGTTCTGGCCGGATGATTCCTGGCTTTGAAGACGCTCTGGTTGGCGCTAAAGCTGGCGAAGAGAAAGTCATCACCCCGACGTTCCCAGAAGACTATCAAAACCTTGATCTGGCTGGTAAAACTGCAGAGTTCACGGTTAATGTGACTGCTGTCGCTGCGCCAAAGCTGCCTGAGCTGAATGACGATTTCTTCGCGTTGTTCGGTATCAAGGAAGGCGGTATCGATGGTTTCCGCGCCGAAGTTCGCAAAAACATGGAGCGCGAACTGCGCCAGGCCATCAAATCCAAGGTTAAGAGCCAGGTGATGGACGGCTTGTTGGCTGCAAACCCGATTGAAGTGCCAAAGGCACTGCTGTCGAGCGAAGTTGATCGTCTGCGCGTGCAGGCTGTTCAGCAGTTCGGTGGCAACATCAAGCCAGACCAACTGCCAGCTGAGCTGTTCGAAGAGCAAGCCAAGCGCCGTGTAGTCCTGGGCTTGATCGTGGCTGAAGTGGTTAAGCAGTTCGATTTGAAGCCAGATGACGCTCGCGTCAAAGAGCTGATCACTGAAATGGCTTCCGCTTACCAAGAGCCTGAGCAGGTTATTTCCTGGTACTACAAGAACGATCAGCAGATGAACGAAGTTCGTTCTGTTGTGCTCGAAGAGCAAGTTGTAGATACTGTTTTGCAGAAGGCTAATGTGACCGATAAAAAGGTCTCTTACGAAGAAGCTGTCAAGCCGGTGGAAGCTCCAAAAGCCGACTGATTTCTTTACCTCGTTCGAACACACCATAAGCCAGCCTTCGTGCTGGCTTATGCGTATTTGAAATATGACTATTTAGGGAGCGAGTGCAAGAAATGTCCCGCAATCCTTTCATGCAATACACGCCTGACATCCAAGCCGCTGGCGGCTTAGTACCTATGGTTGTCGAGCAATCGGCCCGTGGCGAACGCGCCTACGACATTTATTCACGTTTGCTCAAGGAACGAGTGATCTTCCTGATTGGCCCGGTCGAAGACTATATGGCCAACCTGGTTGCCGCTCAGTTGTTGTTCCTGGAAGCTGAAAACCCCGATAAAGACATTCACCTGTACATCAACTCGCCGGGTGGCTCGGTGACTGCGGGTATGTCGATTTACGACACCATGCAGTTCATCAAGCCTGATGTCTCGACCACCTGTATAGGCCAAGCCTGTAGCATGGGTGCGTTCTTGTTGGCGGGCGGTGCGGCCGGTAAGCGTCATTGCTTGCCTAACTCGCGCATGATGATCCACCAGCCTCTGGGCGGTTTCCAGGGCCAGGCGTCAGACATTGACATCCATGCGAGGGAAATCCTTCACATTCGTCACCGTTTGAATACCTTGCTGGCTCATCACACCGGTCAACCGCTTGAAACTATTGAGCGTGACACCGAGCGTGATAACTTCATGAGTGCTGAGCGTGCAGCCGAATATGGCCTGATCGACTCGGTCATGATGAAGCGTGACATGCCTGCCTAAGCAGTTCAGATGAAGGTGGTTGGTCTAACTAACCACCTGTGGACTTGAAAAAGCCCACGTTTGCCTTCATCTTGTGTTTCAAGCCTACCGTATTGGATTGATCGAATGACTGACACCCGCAACGGCGAGGACAACGGCAAGCTGCTTTATTGCTCCTTCTGCGGCAAAAGCCAGCATGAAGTACGTAAATTGATTGCTGGTCCTTCCGTCTTTATCTGCGACGAATGCGTCGACCTGTGCAATGACATCATCCGCGAGGAGGTGCAAGAAGCCCAGGCCGAGAGCAGTGCGCACAAATTACCTGCGCCTAAAGAAATTAGCGCGATCCTCGATCAGTATGTGATCGGTCAGGAGCGTGCGAAAAAGGTTTTGGCAGTAGCGGTGTACAACCACTACAAGCGCCTTAATCAGCGCGACAAGAAAAATGACGATGTTGAGCTGGGTAAAAGCAACATTCTGCTGATCGGTCCCACTGGCTCGGGTAAAACCTTGCTGGCTGAAACCCTGGCGCGCTTGTTGAATGTCCCGTTCACCATTGCCGATGCCACCACCCTGACCGAAGCTGGTTATGTGGGTGAGGATGTCGAGAACATCATTCAGAAGCTGTTGCAGAAGTGCGACTACGATGTAGAAAAAGCTCAGATGGGCATTGTCTATATCGATGAAATTGACAAGATTTCGCGCAAGTCTGACAACCCGTCGATCACCCGTGACGTTTCGGGTGAGGGCGTGCAGCAGGCGCTGCTGAAACTGATTGAAGGCACCGTCGCTTCGGTTCCGCCGCAAGGCGGTCGCAAGCATCCGCAGCAAGAGTTCCTGCAGGTTGATACCCGCAGCATTCTGTTTATCTGTGGTGGCGCTTTCTCTGGTTTGGAAAAAGTGATTCAGGGCCGCTCTGAGAAGGGTGGTATCGGTTTCAATGCACAGGTTCGCAGTAAGGATCTGGGCAAGAAAATCGGTGAGTCGCTGCGCAATGTTGAGCCAGACGATTTGGTTAAATTCGGTCTGATCCCTGAATTCGTTGGCCGCTTGCCGGTTATCGCGACTCTGGATGAGCTGGATGAAGCTGCATTGATGCAGATTCTGACCGAGCCGAAAAATGCACTGACCAAGCAATACGCCAAGTTGTTTGAGTTGGAAGGGGTTGATCTGGAGTTCCGTCCAGACGCTCTGAAATCAGTTGCGCAAAAGGCTTTGGAGCGTAAAACCGGTGCTCGTGGTTTGCGTTCTATCCTTGAGGGCATCCTGCTCGACACCATGTATGAGATTCCGTCTCAGACTGACGTGAGCAAGGTTGTCATCGATGAAAGCGTGATTGATGGCACTTCGCAGCCACTGTTGATCTACGAAAACAGTGAGCCGCCAGCCAAGGCTGCACCGGACGCTTAACCCGTCTGTTACATCCTGAATGCAAAAGGGCCTGCGGGCCCTTTTTGTTTTTCCGTTGTAGCGCTTGTTTTTTCTTGGGGGTAGCCCCATCTTAGGGTAAAGGGTCATTCCCATCGTTTACGGCCGTATGGTCGCTGTAGAGCCGAAATCATGAAGACAACCATCGAATTGCCTCTCCTGCCGCTGCGCGATGTCGTGGTCTATCCGCACATGGTCATCCCGCTGTTTGTAGGGCGTGAAAAATCCATAGAAGCACTCGAAGCTGCGATGTCGGGCGAAAAGCAGATCCTGCTTGTCGCTCAAAAGAATCCAGCTGACGATGATCCCAATGAAGCAGGTCTCTACCGAGTCGGCACTGTAGCCACAGTGTTGCAACTGCTTAAACTGCCTGACGGTACCGTCAAGGTACTGGTGGAGGGCGAGCAGCGGGGTGAAATCGAACAATTCATCGAGGCTGAGGGCTATTTCCGCTCAGAAGTTCAGTTGCTTGATGAAGCTGAAGTTGATGAGCGCGAGTCAGAAGTCTTTACCCGCAGCCTGCTGAGTCAGTTCGAACAATATGTGCAGTTGGGCAAGAAGGTCCCGGCTGAAGTGCTCTCGTCGCTTAATAGCATCGATGAGCCGAGTCGTCTGGTCGATACCATGGCGGCGCACATGGCGCTGAAAATCGAACAGAAGCAGGAAATCCTCGAAATCACCGAGCTGTCTGCGCGTGTTGAGCACGTGCTGGCCTTGCTTGATGCCGAAGTAGACCTGCTGCAGGTTGAAAAGCGCATTCGCGGCCGGGTTAAGAAGCAGATGGAGCGCAGCCAGCGTGAGTACTACTTGAATGAGCAGATGAAGGCCATTCAAAAAGAGCTGGGTGATATCGACGAAGGCCATAATGAAATTGATGAGCTGAAAAAGCGCATCGAAACCGCCGGCATGAGTAAAGACGCTCATACCAAGGCCATCAGTGAGCTGAATAAGCTTAAGCAGATGTCGCCGATGTCCGCTGAGGCGACCGTTGTGCGTTCCTACATCGAATGGCTGACCAACGTGCCGTGGAAGGCGCAGAGCAAGGTTCGCCTTGATCTGACCCGTGCCGAGACAATCCTCGATGCGGACCATTATGGCCTGGAAGAAGTCAAAGACCGTATCCTGGAATACCTCGCCGTACAAAAGCGGGTGAAGAAGCTTAAGGGCCCTGTGCTCTGTCTGGTAGGTCCGCCAGGTGTGGGTAAAACCTCGTTGGCTGAGTCGATTGCCACCGCGACCAACCGCAAGTTTGTGCGGATGGCGCTCGGTGGTGTGCGTGATGAGGCGGAAATCCGTGGTCATCGCCGCACGTATATCGGTTCTATGCCCGGTAGATTGATACAAAAGATGACCAAGGTTGGCGTGCGCAACCCGCTGTTTTTGCTCGATGAAATCGACAAAATGGGGCAGGACATGCGTGGCGATCCGGCTTCGGCATTGCTGGAAGTGCTCGATCCTGAGCAAAACCACAACTTCAATGACCATTACCTCGAGGTCGATTACGACCTTTCTGATGTGATGTTCCTCTGTACCGCCAACTCGATGAATATTCCCGGGCCGTTACTGGATCGTATGGAAGTCATCCGTCTGCCGGGCTACACCGAAGACGAAAAGATCAACATCGCAATCAAATACCTGGCCCCGAAACAGACTCAGGCCAACGGCGTGAAGAAGGGTGAACTGGAATTTGAGGTCGATGCAATTCGCGACATCGTCCGCTACTACACCCGTGAAGCGGGGGTGCGTAGCCTTGAACGGCAGATCGCAAAAGTGTGCCGTAAAGCGGTTAAAGATCACTCAAAGGAAAAGCGTTTCAAGGTCTTGGTGACTGCTGAAAACCTAGAAGATTTCCTTGGCGTGCGCAAACATCGCTATGGTTTGGCCGAGCAACAGGACCAAATTGGGCAAGTTACCGGTCTTGCCTGGACTCAAGTCGGCGGCGAATTGCTCACCATTGAGGCGGCCGTTGTGCCGGGCAAAGGTCAGTTGATCAAGACCGGTTCGCTGGGTGATGTGATGCTTGAATCGATCACTGCTGCACAGACAGTTGTGCGCAGTCGGGCGAAAAGTTTAGGCGTGCCTCTGGACTTCTATGAGAAGCGCGACATCCATATCCATATGCCGGAAGGGGCGACCCCGAAAGACGGCCCTAGCGCGGGCGTGGGGATGTGTACAGCGCTGGTTTCGGCGCTCACTGAGATTCCAGTGCGAGCGGATGTCGCCATGACCGGTGAAATCACCCTGCGCGGTCAGGTTTTGGCCATCGGCGGCCTCAAGGAAAAGCTCCTTGCGGCTCACCGTGGTGGCATCAAAACTGTGATTATTCCGGAAGAAAATGTGCGTGATTTGAAGGAGATTCCGGAGAACATCAAACAAGACCTGCAGATTAAACCGGTTAAATGGATTGACGAGGTCCTGCAAATTGCGCTGCAATACGCCCCGGAGCCCTTAGCTGATGCGGCTCCTGAGTTAGTTGCAAAGGATGAAACTCGCGAGTCTGATTCCAAGGAGCGAATCAGCACGCATTAGCCGGAAGGGTTCCTTGACACCATTTTAGAGCCCTTGTTATAAAGCGGCTCTAATTGGGGTTAACGAACCCTCCAGCACTCGCTTCACGTACACTAAAAAACGAAGAAATATTCTCAACAGAAATTAAGGGGACTTAGAGTGAACAAGTCGGAACTGATCGATGCTATCGCAGCATCTGCTGATATCCCAAAAGCTGTTGCTGGCCGCGCGCTAGATGCAGTAATTGAATCTGTAACTGGCGCTCTGAAGGCTGGTGATTCTGTTGTATTGGTAGGCTTTGGTACTTTCGCAGTTAAAGAGCGTGCAGCTCGCACTGGCCGCAACCCACAGACTGGCAACCCAATCAGCATCGCGGCTGCCAAGATCCCAGGTTTCAAAGCGGGTAAAGCACTGAAAGACGCCGTTAACTAAGCGCCTTTCGAGCAGTACCTTTCAGGTTGGCTTTACCGCTGACCTGACAGCGGAGCGGTAGTTCAGTCGGTTAGAATACCGGCCTGTCACGCCGGGGGTCGCGGGTTCGAGTCCCGTCCGCTCCGCCAGTTACGAGAAGGCGCATCCTCGGATGCGCCTTTCTTCTATCCGGAATTTACCCACACTGCGCGGCTGCTTTTTTTATACAGTCGTTCTGGGGGATGCATGCTTCAGAATATTAGGGACAATTCACAAGGTTGGATTGCCAAGACTATTATCGGCATTATCGTTGCGCTGCTCGCATTGACGGGTATCGACGCGATTTTTACCGGCACCAGTAATAGTCAGAATGCCGCCGATGTTAATGGCGAAAAGATTACTCAAAGCGAGCTTGGCCAAGCAGTAGAGATGCAACGCCGCCAGCTCGTTCAGCAGTTGGGCAAGAACTTTGACCCTGCGCTGCTTGATGAGAAATTACTGCGTGATGCTGCGCTCAAAGGTCTGATTGAACGTAGCCTGCTGCTGCAGGGTGCAACTGACGCAAACTTCGGTTTCTCCGAGCCTGCGCTGGACCAGGTTATTTTGATGACGCCTGAGTTCGCCGTTGACGGTAAATTCAATGCCGACCGTTTTGACCAGGTGATTCGTCAGCTTGGTTATACGCGTATGCAGTTCCGTCAGATGCTCAAGCAGGAAATGCTTATCGGCCAACTGCGTGCAGGTCTGGCGGCCAGCAGTTTCGTGACAGACGAAGAAGTGCAGGCATTTGCCGCGCTGGAAAAGCAGACACGTGACTTCGCCACCCTGACAGTCAAAGCTGATCCGGCTGCTGTGACGCTCAGCGATGATGACGTCAAAGCCTATTACGATGCCCAGAGCAGCCAGTTTATGAGCCCTGAGCAAGTGGTCGTGCAGTATGTCGAGCTGAAAAAAGATGCGTTCTTTGATCAGGTCAAGGTCGATGACAAAGACTTGCAAGACGCTTACAAAACCGAAATCGCCAACCTCACCGAGCAACGTGATGCTGCGCATATCCTGATTGAAGTAAATGACAAGGTCAGCGATGACCAAGCCAAAGCTAAGATCGAGGAAATCCAGAAGCGCCTGAAGAATGGTGAAGATTTCGCTGCGTTGGCAAAAGAGCTGTCGCAAGACCCAGGTTCTGCCAACAATGGCGGTGACCTAGGCTACGCGGGTCCTGGTGTTTATGACCCAGAGTTTGAGAAGGCCTTGTATGCGCTGGACAAGGACCAGGTGTCTGGCCCTGTGCGCAGCAGCTTCGGCTGGCACTTGATCAAATTGATGGGTGTGCAAGCGCCAGAAGTACCGAGTTTTGACAGCCTGAAAGAAAAGCTGGTTAACGACCTCAAAGCACAAAAAGTTGAAAAGCGTTTTGTTGAGGCGTCCAAGCAACTTGAAGATTCAGCGTTCGAGGCATCTGATCTGGCTCAGCCGGCGCAAGAGCTCGGTCTGAAAGTTGAAACCAGCAAACCATTTGGCCGCGAAGGCGGCGGTGAGGGCATTACAGCAAATCGCAAGGTCGTTGAGGCTGCCTACAGCAGCGATGTACTTGAAGGCGGCAGCAACAGTGCCGTGGTCGAGCTTGATCCAAGTACTGCGGTTGTGGTCCACGTCAAACAGCACCTCAAGCCTGAGCAACTGAAGCTTGAAGAGGTGGCTGACAGCATCCGTGAACACCTGACAACAGTGCGTGCCAGCGAAGCGGCCAAAGCTGCTGGTGAGAAGCAGATTGCTCAGCTCAGCGCTGGCAATGCCGCAGCCGATAACGATAAGTGGGCTGTGACTGAAGCCGCAACACGTGCGCAGGAAGGTGTAGATCCTGTGGTTTTGCAGGCCCTGTTCCGCATGCCAAAGCCCGCGGATGATGGTAAGTCGACTTATACCGGCGTGAGCCTGGCAAATGGAGACTTCACCCTTATCCGTCTGGATGGCGTAAGCAAGCAAGAGCAAGCGCTTACCGATGAAGAAAAAACCACTTACCGTCGCTTCCTCGCGTCGCGTATCGGTCAGCAAGACTTTGCGGCTTACCGCAAACAGCTAGAAGATAAAGCAGACATTGAGCGTTTCTAACGTTTAAGCGAATTATCTGAAGCATAAAAAAGACCGCTAAGCGGTCTTTTTTATTGCGTCTGTTATTCATTCGCAGCGTAGGAATATGCAGCGCTCTCCTGGGGTTTGGCCGGTGGGCAGTGTGGACGACGTCTGATCCAGACGCCATTAGCGGTGTGGGTAGTAAGGTCGTAGACACGGGCCTCGATGGGCAAGCTTCAGGTCAATCGATCTTAATCAAAACGGTAAATATCCATGCCCAATGCGCCAAGTGTAAATCCGCTGTGAGCAACACTGAAGTCGGTGCCTGCGCCCAAGGCAAAGAACAGCGGTAGCAGGTGTTCATCAGTTGGATGATTGCGCGTTGCAAAGGGAGCACGTTGGCGATAGTTGAGCAGGGTGCTTTCATCACCAATGCTAAGAGCGTTCACTATCCAGTCACGAAACGCCTGCGCCCACGGCTGTGCACTGTCATGAGTCGCTTGCCAGTCAAGCTCGCGCAGGTTGTGGGTGATGCTGCCTGAGCCAATCAGCAAGTAGCCCTGAGCTCGTAATTGGCTTAACGCCTTACCGATTTTATATTGCAGTGCAGGGCCTTGCTGGCTTGGCAGTGATACCTGCACCACAGGGATAGTGGCTTGGGGGTACATTAAGGAAAGCGGCACCCAGGTACCGTGGTCAAAAGGTTGTTGTGGATCAAGACTGGCACTCAGGTCTTGCTCATTTAACAGGTGCACAACAGTGCGGGCCAGTGCCGGGTCTCCGGGTGCAGGGTAGTCGATCCGATACAGCGCGGGAGGAAAACCGCCAAAGTCATGCCATGTGCTTGGCTGGGAGGCGCTGCTTACGTGCAGTGTGGGTGACTCCCAGTGCGCAGACATGACGATTATGGCTTTGGGTGTCTCCAGGCTGGCCGCCAGCTCCCGCAACGCCGGACCGCTAGCACCGGGCTCGAGGGCAAGCATGGGCGAACCATGGGAAATATAGAGGCTGGGTAGCATGACAAATCCTCGCTGGGCGAAAGACGCCTGAATGGTTTGTCACCATTATTTGAACAATCCGATCAATCATCAAACGCTAATAATCGGCTTAATCAATCGATAAAGTCGATCTGATAAGTGCTGCGGGCTGCGTTGTGTCTGCCATGGTATTTGCCGTGGCTATGGGCGAAGATATTCGCCTACACAATGACTCGATAAGGCATGGCAATGCAGACAGATTTTTGGCAAAGCCGCTGGGAAAAAAACGAAATTGGTTTTCATGCGAAAGAGGTCAACAGCTTCTTGCAGGCCAATTGGTCCGGGCTTGGTTTGCAGGCGGGGGATCAAGTCTTCGTGCCTTTATGCGGGAAAAGCCTGGATTTAACCTGGTTGGCTGCACAAGGCTTGCGCGTCACGGGTGTTGAGCTGTCGCAGATCGCAGTTGAGGCTTTTTTTGCAGAGCAACAACTTGAGCCCCTGGTTAGACAAGAAGGGGAATTCAAGGTGTATCGCGCAGGTTCTGTCGAGATTTACTGCGGTGATTTTTTTCAATTTGACGGGGCACTGTTGAAAGGCTGCAAGGGCTTTTATGACCGCGCAGCGCTCATTGCCTTACCGGCTGAGATGCGTGCCCGTTATGTACAGCACTTGCAGGCTATCTTGCCGGTCGGTTGCCAAGGAGTGTTGGTGACCTTGATTTACGATCAGGCAAAAATGCAGGGCCCACCATTCTCGGTGACCGATGACGAGGTGGCTGGCCTGTTCAGCAGTGGCTGGGCGTGTGAGCGCCTGCGCACCGAAGATGCATTTAACAAGCGCTTCGCTGATCGCGGCCTGACCACGTTGGAAGAGTCTGTTTATCAGCTGCGCCGCTGTTGAGCGGTCTGGCCGACACGCTTTAGGTCGCCTTGACGGCCAGTTTGTCAAAGACTTCCGGCACTAGCGCGCTAAGCCCTTCGCGGTCGAGTATTTCGCGAGGGTGCTGCTCGCCGGGAAAGCTGCTATCGATCATATTCAGCAGCTGTAAGCCACGATCAGTGAGGACAAAATTCTCGCCATTCCCCCCTTCAGCCTCGGGGCGTGGGGCAATGAAATCGGCTTTAAGCAGCAAGGCTTCATAGTCACATGCCTGTGCTTTCAGATCGTCCTCGTTAATATCGCTGGCACCTGCGCGTTGTTCTTCTTCCGCAAGTTGCACCGCGTACTTGCGTGGATTGAAGCGTTCGTTGGCTGAATCCTGTGCATGTTGCAGCAAGCGTTCTATGAGATCCCAGTTGTACTTCATGGTCGTACTCCTGCTTTAGCGATTGGGTGCAAAAAAGCGACGCAATATACGCCGTTATTAGTATCGACCCTGGCGCTCGGCGGACGTTCAGTTGCAGTGGTCAGGGGTGACTGTCGCTCCATGGATTTGCAGGTTTGGCGCTCATAAAAAAGGCGACCCTAGGGTCGCCTTGCTGCGCATTACGGCTTTAGCCGCGCTGGCGCAGTGCTTCAATGCGTACTTCAAGCGGTGGGTGGCTCATCAGCAGACCAGCCAAGCCGTTTTTCAGGCCGCCATTGATACCGAATGCGGCAAGGGAGCTTGGCATCTCAACCGGTACACCTTGCTCTGAACGCAGGCGCTGCAGGGCCGCGATCATCGAGTTAGTGCCCGCCAGTTTGGCACCGGCTTCGTCCGCCTTGAATTCACGCTTACGCGAGAACCACATGACGATGATGCTGGCGAGAATGCCCAGAACCAGTTCGGCGAAGATGGTCGCCACGAAATAACCGATACCCGGGCCGTTTTCGTTTTTCAGGATGGCCTTGTCGACGAAGTTACCGAAGATACGGGCGAAGAACATTACGAAGGTGTTCACCACGCCTTGAATCAAGGCCAGCGTCACCATGTCGCCATTGGCAACGTGGCCAATTTCATGGGCGAGTACGGCTTTCACTTCATCTGGGGAGAAGCGTTCAAGCAGGCCTTGGCTGACGGCGACCAAGGCGTCGTTCTTGTTCCAGCCGGTGGCGAATGCATTGGACTCATATGCCGGGAAGATACCGACCTCGGGCATTTTGATCCCGGCTTCTCGCGACAATTCCTCAACCGTCTGCATCAGCCATTGCTCGTGGCGGGTGCGCGGTTGACTGATGATTTGCGTGCCGGTGCTCATCTTCGCCATCCACTTGGACAGGAGCAGCGAAATGATTGAGCCAGCAAAGCCAAATACCGCGCAGAAAGCCAACAGGCTGCCGTAGTTCTGACCGGTGTAGCGGTCAACGCCCAGCAGCTTCAAGGTGATGCTGGCAACCAGCAGCACAGCCATGTTGGTGGCTAGAAATAAGAAAATGCGTTTCATTTTTAGAAACTACTCCTCAAAGGAAAGGTGTACACGGTATGCAGGCTATATAAGGCCGTCGGCGTCAGGCTTCAATCGGGCGACTATTTCAAGCTATTTCGTCTTTGCCGAGTTCGCCGACAAAGAGTAGACGGGCAAGATGGGCAAGTTGTTCGCTGTTCTGTTGGGCAATTGCCTGACGTAACTGAAATGCCAGGGTGGCATGAACCCGGCGTACGCTCGGCGGCAAGGCCGGGTCATGACTGCCGGCCTGAGGAATGCTGCGCGACAGGCGTAAAAAGCCTTTTTCGCTGAGGATCGCCTGATCGAGCGCTTCATAGGCAATCGTCGACTCAAAGCGAATGTAACCCTCTTCAGCTAACCATAGCTGGGCGCCCAGGCAGCTTTGATGGCGTTTACTTGGCAAGCCAAACTCATCCGGCTCTTCACGGCCAATCAGGTCCTCAACATAAAGGCCGATCTTGCGTGGGAACGCTTGATAAAGCATCAGCAGACCGGCTGCTGCGTCTTTATAGAAATCGTCGATTTGCAGGTCCATATATCGGCGCCGAAAAAGGGTGACGGAGTAGGGGATTGCGTTGGGCAAACCGACGCTATTGATTGTAACCCTTGAGAAAGCTGCCAATACGGCCGATGGCTTGCTCCAGTTCATCCACCCGAGGCAAGGTCACTACGCGGAAGTGATCGGGCCACGGCCAGTTGAACGCAGTGCCTTGTACGATCAGGAGCTTTTCCGAGAGCAGCAAGTCGAGAACGAATTTCTCATCGTTGTGGATGGGGCAGATTTTCGGGTCGATCTTAGGGAAAGCGTAAAGCGCGCCCATGGGTTTTACGCAGCTGACCCCAGGAATATCGTTGAGCAGCTCCCAGGTGCGATTGCGTTGTTCGAGCAGGCGACCATTGGGCAATACCAAGTCGTTGATGCTCTGGTAGCCGCCCAGTGCAGTCTGAATGGCATGCTGGCTGGGCACGTTCGCGCACAGGCGCATGTTGGCCAGAATGTCGATGCCTTCAATGTAGCTTTGGGCGCGATGTTTAGGACCCGAAATAGCCACCCAGCCGGATCGGAATCCGGCGATACGGTACGACTTGGAGAGGCCGTTAAAGGTCAGGCACAACACATCTGGCGCTAGGGATGCAGTGCAAATGTGTTTGGCGTCGTCGTAGAGAATCTTGTCGTAGATTTCGTCGGAGAACAGCACCAGATTGTGCTGGCGGGCCAGTTCAACGATATCCAGCAACACTTCTTTGGAGTAGACCGCACCAGTTGGGTTGTTGGGGTTGATCAGTACCAGCGCCTTGGTGTTCGGGGTGATTTTCGCGCGAATGTCCGCGACATCAGGGAACCAGCCTGCTTGTTCGTCACAGAGGTAATGCACCGGCTTGCCACCTGACAGCGCTACAGAGGCAGTCCAGAGCGGGTAGTCAGGTGCCGGGATCAACACTTCGTCGCCGTTGTTCAGCAGCGCTTGCATGGCCATTACGATCAGCTCAGACACGCCGTTACCGAGGTAGATGTCCTCGATGCCGATGCCTTCGACGTTCATCTGCTGGTAATACTGCATCACTGCTTTACGCGCGCTAAACAAGCCTTTTGAGTCGCTATAGCCCTGTGCGGTGGGCAGATTGCGGATCACGTCCTGGAGGATCTCTTCAGGTGCTTCAAATCCAAACGGAGCGGGGTTGCCAATGTTGAGCTTGAGAATGCGGTGGCCTTCCTCTTCAAGGCGCTTGGCATGCTTGAGCACTGGGCCACGAATGTCGTAGCAGACGTTGGCGAGCTTGTTCGATTTGCTGACCTGCATGTGAAGTGATCCTGAAGTGAAAAAACTAATCCCACGGGCAAGGGCGACGCGTGCTGGCTGGAAAAAATCCGCGCCGGGCAACTGGGCTCGAATGATACGTTGCAGGGTGGTTCAGGCAAAGTGACTCAGCAGCTTTTTCGATGCAGGCGCCGAAAATAGTCGTGTGACTGAGAAGTAATTAGTCGCAGCGCAAGCGAGCGAGGGTGATCAGGTTCGCTGAATGGATGGTATTAGTGGCGTTTATTTAAATTGTGTGCAATTAAATTGCGAGCTATCTTTAAGTCCAACTTTTAATTAGCACAGAGCCCATAACGTGACTGACGCATTATTTGACATTCCGTGCACCACCATTAGCGGCGAGCAAAAGACCCTTGCCGACTTTGCAGGCAAGGCTGTGTTGGTGGTCAATACCGCCAGCAAGTGCGGATTTACCCCGCAGTACAAAGGCCTTGAGGCACTTTGGCA
The DNA here is from genome assembly GCF_963971045.1 of Pseudomonas sp. EL_65y_Pfl2_R95. Classification (NCBI taxonomy): domain Bacteria; kingdom Pseudomonadati; phylum Pseudomonadota; class Gammaproteobacteria; order Pseudomonadales; family Pseudomonadaceae; genus Pseudomonas; species Pseudomonas sp. EL_65y_Pfl2_R95. Next base: position 324,034 of record NZ_CAXAOV010000003.1, read on the forward strand.
GACATACAAGGACCAGGGCCTGGTTATCCTCGGTTTCCCGTGCAACCAGTTTGGTAAGCAAGAGCCGGGCGACGAAGGTGAAATATCGCAGTTCTGCGAGCTTAATTTTGGTGTCAGTTTCCCGCTGTTCAAGAAAGTCGATGTCAACGGAAGTGATGCACATCCCTTGTTCGTTTCGCTGAAAAAGCGCGCTCCGGGCCTGCTTGGCAGCAAAGGTATCAAGTGGAATTTCACCAAGTTCTTGCTCAGTTCCGACGGTAAGCAAGTGACGCGTTTTGCGCCAACAACCAAGCCTGAAGATCTGACGAACGAGATTGAAGCGCTATTGAAATGAAGCCTGAGTTGTCGCTGCAGCTGGATGATCAACTTTGCTTCAAGTTGTATGCCGCGTCGCGAGCGGTCGTGCGCGCCTACAAGCCGATGCTTGATCAGTTGGGCCTGACCTATCCGCAATATCTGGTCATGCTGGTGCTGTGGGAGTGGCAAAAAACAGCGCCTGAACAGCCGACAGTTAAAGCCCTGGGTGCCAGGCTGTTGCTGGATTCCGGCACCTTGACTCCGCTGTTGAAGCGCCTTGAACAACAAGGCTTATTGCTGCGTAGGCGTTCGGCCAGTGACGAGCGAGCAGTCAACCTGCAACTTACCGAGCACGGCGTGCAGCTGCGAGAGCAAGTGCTGCCGCTCAAGGCACAACTGATATGTGAGTCGGGGGCTGACCTGAACGAGTTGGATGAGTTGCGCGCTCAGGTTGGCGGGCTGCTTACGCGGCTCTTGCCTATACTCGGCTCTTGAGCCCGTTTTCAAGCGCCGTAATCAGTTCTTCGCGGGTAAAAGGTTTGGCCAGGTAATCGCTCATACCGGCGGCTTTGCACCGCTGGCGCTCATCACTCAGGGCGTTGGCGGTAAGGGCAATGATGGGCAGGCTCGCATACTCCCCGCTTTGGCGGATGCGCCGGCTGGCCTCATAGCCATCCATGATCGGCATGTTGCAGTCCATCAGCACAAGGTCGATCGGGTGTTCGCTGAGTTGTTTGAGCGCGTGCTCACCTTCGTTGGCGATGATGACCCTGTAACCCAGCTTGGTGAGCATGCCTTTGGCGACCAATTGGTTTACCGGGTTGTCTTCGACCAGCAGCACGCAGGCTTTGTAGTCGGACTCTTCAGGCTGTGTCGACAGGTCTTTGGATGCAGTGGGCTGTATCCTGAGGTGGCGCTCAAGTGCGCGCCGCAAGACTTTCTGCGACAACGGACGGGCCAGTTGGTCCAGAGGTGCCAGTGATGTCGCCTGTTCCGGTGCGAGAAAACTGCCGTAGGCGGTGATCAGCAGGATCGGCGCTTGGCAATTTAGTCGTGTGCTGTACAGGCATTCTGGGCAATCGCTGATAACAATCTGTGGCGTATGCCCAAGCAGGCTGGCATCGGTATCCAATCGTTGGTAGTCCAGGCCCCAGTGCGGCAGCAGGGTCTTGAGCATTTCATTGAGGCCAGAGCTCACTGGAGTCAGGCCGATAACCGTGCCGTTTAATGGCTCTAACTGGGCCGGAGGCGCGCTGCTTTTCAGGGGTAGAAAGGCCGTGAATTCGGAACCAAAACCCAGTTTTGATTGGACGTTGAGTTGGCCCTGCATCGACTCGCATAAATGACGACTCAAGGCCAGGCCAAGGCCGGTACCGCCATATTGTCGGGTAATACCTGCATCGGCCTGGGTGAAGGGCTCGAATATCCGCTCATAGGCAGCTTCAGTGATTCCAATTCCGGTATCACGGACGGTAAATTCAATGCCATGCTCCACAGGTTTGACGCGCACGTCCACGCGACCGAAGCGAGTGAATTTCAGCGCGTTTGAAATCAAGTTGCTAATGACTTGACCGACGCGCGTCGGATCGCCAACCACGTCTGCAGGTAACTGCGGATCAATCAGGCAGGTCAGCTCAACGCCGGGACCGGCATTTTGTGAAAGCAAGCTGGCGGTGTCTTCGACCAAGGCCTTCAGGTCGAATGCAATATGTTCGAGTTGCAGTTGGCCAGACTCAAACTTGGACAGGTCGAGAATGTCGTTGAGCAAGTCGACCAGCACTTTTCCTGAGTGATGGGCAATGCTCAACTGTTGTTGCTGTTCGCTGCTGGAGGGCGCGTCCAGTGCCAGCGAGAGCATGCCAAGCAAGCCATTTAAGGGTGTGCGTATTTCATGGCTCATGTTGGCGAGAAAGGTGGCGCGAGTATGGGCCGATTGCAGGGCTTGTTGCTGGGCATGCTCCAGCTCGTGATTAGAATTCAGCAGGCGCGTGTTGGTTGCTTTGAGCTCGGCCGTGCGTTGGGCTACGGCTGTTTCCAGTTCCTGCAGGGACTGATTGAGGCGCTGTTCGGCATTTTTACGCTGTTTTATCTCATCATCAATGCTGGTCAGTTGGTGATTGACGACACCTACCAGTCGGCCAATCTCATCGTGCTCATGGCCGGGAGGGCAGGGCAGTGGGGCCGTATTGGGTTTGTGCAGGCTGCGTGAGCTAAGGGATCTGACGACTTCGATCAGTGGCTTGGTCAGCATGAAATAGAACAAAACCAGCAGGATCAGTGACAGCAGCAGGGTGCGGGCGAAACCGGTGGTGATGGTCAACATGGAGCGCCGCAGAAAATTACTGCCAAAGGCATAGGTGTCAACTTCAATGCGCAACGAGCCGAGGTTTTCCTCTGGGGCGCGGTCTATCATCAGCACCCGTTCAAACTGGCGACGTGCGCCGAATAAGTAATCGCTGATAAAGCGGTACTGGCTAACACGGGCAGGACGTGATGCCTCGGCCATGGTGCTGCGGTCTGCCGCTATGATGCTCGCGTCGATGACGGCCGGGGAACGTAATAAACCCACGACCAGCTCTTGAGCTAATTCAGCATCCAAGTTGTAGGCAATGCGCGATGCTGGGTTATAGCTGGTGTCGAGTAAGGCCTGGATTTCACGGTCGATAGAGGCGTCTTCACTGACGTAATCGATACCCACCTGAATAATGCTCAGTACCGTGCCAAGAATAAACGCAACCAATACCGTAAGGCTGGCCTGTTTATAAGAGAGTCGGTGGGTTAAGGATATTTCCATCGGTGCTGGCGGACCTGTTGGTTTGAGCGGGCAAGCATAGCTGATCTAGAGAAAGGGTTGGCAGGTAGATTTTAGCCGCTATTGAAGGGGCGCCGCAGTGGTTTATATCGCAGCTTTAAGCTATCGAAATACAGGGGCGGGCGGGTAAACTGGCAAACCACTCGCGTCACGAGCGGACTTGTCCAGCAGCAATCCAGCTTAGGCAGTGCGCAACCCTGTGCGGAAAGTCCCTGCGTTGATAGCGAAGTAAATAACCATCTGTGGGCAGGCAATGGTGTGAATTACCAAGTCTAGGAGTGTGAGTTGTGGATTCGCGAATTATTGATTTTATACAACGTGCCGAGGTCGTACTCGCGCGTCTAGAGCCACTGTTGCCAGCAGAACCGGTGGTAATTGACTGGCAGCAGAGCTTGGCGGCACGTTGGCAGCGAGAAGGGCGCAGCGGTTTCCTGCAGCCGCTCAACGTCAGTCTGGATCTTGATCTGACGGATATAATTGGTGTCGATACCCAGCGCGAGCAGTTGTCGCGCAATACCTCACAATTTGTTCGCGGTTTACCGGCTAACCATGCGTTGCTCTGGGGTGCCAGAGGGACAGGCAAGTCGTCTTTGATACGCGCCTTGTTGGCAGCCCATGCGAGCAACGGTTTACGCCTGATTGAAATCGAGCGTGACTATCTGGCAGATCTCCCGCGGGTGGTCGAATTGTTGTCAGGTCTGCCGCAACGTTTCATATTATTTTGTGATGACCTGTCGTTCGATGCAGGTGAAGGCGATTACCGTATTCTGAAAAGCGTGCTTGATGGCTCATTGGAGCGCGCGCCAGATAATGTCTTGCTCTACGCAACGTCCAACCGACGCCATCTGGTTCCTGAAAAAGAAAGCGATAACCAAAACTACAAAATGGTCGATGGCGAGTTGCATCCCAGTGAGGCTGTTGAGGACAAGATCGCGCTGTCGGATCGTTTTGGTCTGTGGTTGTCCTTTTACCCCTTCACCCAAGAGCACTTTCTCAACGTAGTGCGCCACTGGGTTAGCGTTCAGGCCAGCGCGGCTGGTTTACAGTGGGCTTGGGATGAATCCCTGGAGAAAGCCGCTATTCGCTGGGCGACGGGGCGTGGAAATCGTAACGGACGCTGTGCCTTCCAGTTCGCCCGCTATTGGGTGGGCCTAAAACTTTTAGAGAATGCAGATGATTGAGCTAGAGAGCACCGCTGCTGGCGCTGAAGAGTACCCGATGCTGGTCGCACAGCTGGAGTCTTTACTGGCAGATGAGCGTGACTTCATCGCCAATGCCGCGCAGTTTTCCGCCTTTTTGTTTCAGCAAATGCCGGCGTTAAATTGGGCGGGGTTTTACCTGGCACGGGATAACGAGCTGGTGCTGGGGCCATTTCAGGGCAAAGTTGCTTGCGTGCGCATTCCGTTTGGGCGTGGGGTTTGCGGCGCTGCTGCGCTAAGCCAGCAAACCCAAAGGGTAGAAGATGTTCATGCCTTTGCCGGACATATCGCTTGCGACAGCGCCTCGAACAGCGAGCTGGTCGTGCCGCTGCTGAAGGCTGGGCACTTAATCGGTGTACTTGATCTGGATAGCCCGGACGTCGGGCGTTTTAGCGCTGCAGATCAAAGCGGTGTGGAGCAACTGGTTGAGGTGTTTTTGCGCCTGACAGATTGCTGAATCGAACGAAGGCTTTGATCTTCACCCGGGCGGGAACGCTTAGCCTTGCCAGCCTACGCTGAAGGTTGTCGGACCTGCGGAGGTGGATGATGCTATTTCATCCACTTCCGCGCTGCGGATATCCGCGTTGTCGGTTTGGGCCATGCTGGGTGAGGGTCGTGTTGATGCACCCTAGGCTTGCGCGGCTTTGCTCGCCATTTTTGCCAGCATCGCATGCTCACCGGTCAATACGGTCTGCATTGAACTGCGTGAGCGAAGGCGCTCGCAATGTTGCGCAAGCTTGGGCCAGCGACTGGCGTCAATGCACTCATCACCGTGTTGCATGTTCACCCATTGGCTGGCGATTGCCAGGTCAGCCAATGTCAGCGACTCGCCCACAAAGAACTGTTTGTTGCCCAGTTGGCTTTCCAGGTAATCAAAGTGGGGCGGCAGCTTTTCATTCATGGTTGTGGCCACTGCTAGCTCATCACTGGCTTTGCCCATTGAGGTTTTCAGAACGCGGTTGCGGAATACGCAAAAGGTACTCAGTGGTGCAATCTCATAGTCAGCGTACTTTTCCAGCCAACGCACCCGCGCGCGCTGCTCGGGGTCGTTGCCAAGCAGGGGGGTGAGTTCTGGATATTGATCTTCCAGGTACTGACAGATCACGCTGGAATCAGCGAGGCTAAGATCGCCGTCCTTGAACGCCGGGATGCGGCCAAGTGGATTAAGGTCCTTGTACCAGTCGGGTTGTTTACCGAATGGAAGAATCATCTCAAGGTCATAATCGAGGCCTTTCTCCGCCAGAAATACACGCACCTTGCGCACAAAGGGTGAGAGTGGGGCGCCATAGACGATCATGCTCATTGGGTCTCCTTGTTGTCAGGGTGTAGCGGGCTTTGCGATTTCAGTCGTAGATGTTCTTTTTCTTCCAATCTTCGTCACTGCCGATGCTGTCCAGGCCTTGGTTCAGCTCGCTGTCGGTATCGGTAGGCGCTGGCGCCTGGTTGAGAACCAGGTTGTTGGCTATCTCAAGCTGTTCTTGAAACTGCTTGAGCGTGGCGCTGTAGCGTGCGGGATCGCTCTGTTTGCGCAGATACTGCACGCCGCGCTCAAATGCCAGGCGAGCTTGGCCTGGCTGGTTCTGCTGCATTGCACGTTGACCGAGGTTGCTGAAGTATTCGATATGCAATTGGGTAAGAAGCTGAGGAACTCGTTGCAGCCATTGCTTCACTTCAGCCGCGGGCAGAATGCCGTCCTGGCCGGCGCGGGTGATTTGACTGTGCAGGTTCTCTAGAATGAAGCGCGTCTGTTTGGCTTGCTGTTCGTTGAGAATTCTGGCCGGTGGGTTTTTAACCGCAATGGATTCGCCCTGAGCAATCGATTTAGTCAGCTCGGCGAGCGATTCCTTGAGAGCACTGTTGGCTTTATCCTTGGCCAACATTCGTTCGCTGTATCGCGCTTGTACCACGGTGAGCATCAGCTTGAGGTCGGGCGACATCAGCTGCCCTGGCATCGACTCTGATACCTCAGCGCAGCGACGTATGCGGTCGTTGAGCTCAGCTTTGAGTCGGGCTTTCTCAAGTTTGCTGTTTTCAACGGCATGGTTGATGTAGGCAATCATTAGCAAAAGGCCAATGCCACCAACAATTAACAGGGTAATCACGAGCGGGGACATCTATACAACCTCTCGAGTGCTTAGTTTTCAGCGAGTGTAGTGCCTTACGCGGTAGGCTGATAGCGTAGTCGCATCTTTTGGTTTGAAGTCGTTGATTTTAAAATATTTTTACACAGAGGTTGACGGCTACTCAAAGGCTCCATAGAATGCGCGCCACTTCTTAGCGCAATGTCAGATGGCAAAGCACAGGAAGCCGGAGATAAAGTTGTTGGTTCCGGGATGCGTCCCCTTCGTCTAGTGGCCTAGGACACCGCCCTTTCACGGCGGTAACAGGGGTTCGAGTCCCCTAGGGGACGCCACTTTTAATAAGTGGCGTTGCAGATGTAAAATGCGGGAATAGCTCAGTTGGTAGAGCACGACCTTGCCAAGGTCGGGGTCGCGAGTTCGAGTCTCGTTTCCCGCTCCAGTTTCAAATGTGTTGCCCGGCAGGCGACACAATGGCTAACTTGAGTTAACTCAGGCTAGCGTGAAAAGTTCCAGGTCCCCTTCGTCTAGTGGCCTAGGACACCGCCCTTTCACGGCGGTAACAGGGGTTCGAGTCCCCTAGGGGACGCCATTTTGCTGTAAGCGCTTCGTAAGAAGTGTGTTGTAAATGCGGGAATAGCTCAGTTGGTAGAGCACGACCTTGCCAAGGTCGGGGTCGCGAGTTCGAGTCTCGTTTCCCGCTCCAAATAAACAAAAAAGCCGCTCATTCGAGCGGCTTTTTTGTGTCTGAAATTTGATCTGGATCAGGGCCCGATGGTGGACAAGATTCGCCTTGTCACACCCTTGAAGGCACACCTCACCTAGGGTGGATGAGGCCTTTTTCATCCACTATTTGTAGCCGCAAACATCCGGGTTATTGGTTGAACGCGGTGGTTACACTTGGCGTTGTCCACCGGAGCTTTTGCCTGTGTTTCAGTGCTTGCTGTTGGTTTCTGGGGACAGCGCCAGCAGGCGTTTCTCCTGATTCCAGTCAAACGGCTCATCGTTTTCCATCGCTGCAAAGCGGCGTTCATCGAGTGCCTGGAACATTTCAATCTCTTCATCGGGCATAAAGTGCAGGCAGTCACCACCAAAGAACCACAACAGGTCACGGGGGACCAGGTGGGCAATTTGCGGGTAGCGGTGGAAGATCTGACTGATCAGGTCCTGACCGAGGTAGAGGCTGCTCTCGGTATCGGCCGGTAGCAAGGCCATCAGTTCGTCATAACGCTCGATAAACAGCGCATGGCTATCATCGAGAATCTGCTCGGCTTCACCCAGGGCGACCAGAATGCCGCGCAATTGAGCGAGCAGGGCGAGATGGTGATCAAGGTGGCTGCTGGACATAACGATAATCCTCAATGTAAAACGGGCGCCGGAGTATAAAGCTCCGCGCGCCCGCTGTCCCGTTAAGGTCGACGGCTTACCTGATTTTGCCGCGGCTAAGTTTGAGCTCGTCCTTGGCAAAATCGTCGACATCGATTACCACGCGGCGAGCTGCTTCGGCCTGTTGCAGGCTTGCGGCCTCTTCCGCTGAGAGCGCCCCTGCGGTGAGCGCAGACTCGATCAGGGTTTGCCCGGGTTGCTCTTTAACTTCGCCGGACTTTTCAGCTTTATGCAGCTTTTTGTGCAGTGGCTTGGCTTGCTCAAGCAGGTCCATGGCCCGTTGCAAGGCCGCAACCGGGTCCTTGTCGCCTGTTGGGCGGTAGCAACCGGTCAAAATCTCTTCAAGCGCAGCATCGCCCTTGTTGCGGCCGATGATTTCGGCGATCTCGGCATCCAGTTCATCGCTCGGGCCACGGTGGCGACGTCCCAGCGGGAACACCAGCACGCGCAGGGCGCAGCCGAGGAATTTGTTCGGGAAGTTACAGAGCAAATCGTCCATGGCCTCTTCAGCCTTGCTCAGGCTTTCTTCCATTGCCCAGCGCAGCATGGGCTTGGAGTGCGCCGAGTAATCAAGATCGTGATAACGCTTGAGCGCGGCAGAGCCCAGATACAGGTTGCTCAAGACATCGCCGAGACGAGCCGACAATCGCTCACGACGCTTTAGTTCACCACCGAGCAGCATCATGCTCATGTCCGCGAGCATGGCAAACGCGGCGGATAGGCGATTCAGTGCGCGGTAGTAAGGCTGGCTGAGGTTGTCACCCGGAACCGAGCCGAGGCGGTTAAGAGTCAGGCTCAAGACCAGGGTGCTAGCCGCATTGCTGATGGCAAAGCCGATGTGCTGCATTAACAACTCGTCGAACTCGATCAGCGCCTGATCTTTGTCCTCACGGCTGGCAAGGGCCATTTCCTTGAGTACATAAGGATGGCAGCGGATAGCGCCCTGACCGAAGATCATCAGGTTGCGCGACAGGATATTCGCACCTTCAACGGTGATGAAGATCGGCGCACCTTGCCACGAGCGGCCTAGGTAGTTGTTGGGCCCCATAATGATGCCTTTGCCGCCGTGCACGTCCATGGCATCGCTGATGCACTCCCGGCCACGTTCGGTCAGGTGGTACTTGAGAATCGCCGAAAGCACCGAAGGTTTTTCACCCAGATCGACTGCGTTTGCAGTGAGGATGCGGGCGCTGTCCATCATCCAGGCATTGCCGCCGATGCGCGCCATCGCCTCTTGAATGCCTTCGAAAGCGGAAAGTGGCACATTGAATTGCTCACGCACCTGGCTGTATTGACCGGTCACCAGGCTGGTGAACTTGGCCGCGCCGGTGCCCACTGCCGGGAGGGAGATAGAACGGCCAACCGAAAGGCAGTTCATCAGCATCATCCAGCCTTTGCCGAGCATTTCTTGCCCGCCAATCAGGAACTCGAGTGGGATAAATACATCTTTACCCGAGTTCGGGCCGTTCATGAACGCCGCGCCGAGCGGGTAGTGACGACGCCCAATTTCTACGCCTGCGGTATCCGTTGGTACCAGTGCCAGACTGATGCCGAGGTCTTCTTCTTCGCCCAGCAAGTGCTCAGGGTCATAAGCCTTGAAGGCCAAGCCGAGCAAGGTTGCGACTGGGCCCAGGGTGATATAGCGCTTTTCCCAGGTCAGGCGCAGACCGATAACCTGTTCGCCTTGCCATTCACCTTTGCAGATGATGCCCGTGTCTGGCATCGCACCCGCATCGGACCCGGCCAATGGGCCGGTCAGGGCGAAGCAAGGGATGTCTTCGCCGCTGGCCAAGCGCGGCAAGTAGTGGTTACGTTGCTGGTCGGTGCCGTAATGCAGCAACAACTCCGCAGGGCCGAGGGAGTTAGGCACCATCACGGTGGAGGCGAGGTCACCACTGCGGGTGGCGAGTTTCATTGCAACCTGTGAGTGAGCGTATGCCGAGAAGCCTTTGCCACCGTATTCTTTAGGGATAATCAGGGCAAAAAAGCCATGTTCCTTAATATGGGCCCAGGCTTTTTCAGGCAAGTCCATCTGCTGGCCAATTTCCCAGTCAGTGACCATTGCGCAGAGCGCTTCGGTAGGGCCATCAAGGAAGGCTTGCTCTTCTTCGCTCAATACGGCTTTTGGATAAGCCAGCAGCTTGTCCCAGTCCGGGCGGCCGCTGAACAGTTCGCCATCCCACCAGACGGTGCCGGCCTCAATCGCGTCGCGCTCGGTCTCCGACATGGGCGGCAGCACTTTCTGGAACCAGGAAAACAATGGCGCAGTGAATATTTTGCGGCGTAAATCAGGCAGCGCCAGTGGCAAAGCGATTGCGAGGAGGATCAGCCAGAGCACCGTCATAAGCACGCCGTGTGCATGGCTAAAAGCACCCATCACTAGCAGGTACACAGCAACGCATGCCAGCGCGGGGATCGGTGAGATGCGGCGGTGCGCCATGTAAACCACACCAACCACTAAAACAATTAACCAGACTGCGAGCATTTAACGTCCTCCATGATGACGACCATTTTTAGATTGAGCGTCTTGAGCTTAGCCGTCATCTGTCAGTAGATGGCGACAAGGGCAGTGAGCTTGGCTGTTATGTCATGACATCGGCGCATACAGCGCAGTTAGACTGAGCTAACCAAGCCAAGGGGAATACGCCGATGAACCAATACCTAAAAGCCAATCGCTTCATCGATAGTGACCACCCTACGCTAATTGAGTTCGCAGATCATGCACGAGGTGCAACATCGGATCTCCGCCAGCAATCAGTCAACTTGTATTACGCAGTGCGCGACGGCATCCGTTACAACCCTTACACCTTTAGCCGCGACCCGCAAACACTGAAAGCCAGCCATGCACTCACCGCAGGCGAAAGCTACTGCGTGCCCAAGGCGGCATTGCTTGCCGCCTGCGCCAGGCACTGTGGAATACCTGCACGAATTGGTTTGGCCGATGTGCGCAATCACCTCTCTACGCCGCGTTTGCTTGAGTTGCTGCGCAGCGATGTGTTTGCCATGCACGGTTATACGGAGCTGTACTTGGACGGACGATGGGTAAAAGCCACGCCAGCCTTTAATGCCGAACTGTGTGGGCTGTTTGCGGTGGCGCCGCTGGAGTTCGACGGGATCAGTGACAGCGTCTTCCATCCTTATAATCAGCAAGGTGAACGCTACATGGAATACCTGGCTGATCATGGTCAGTTTGCGGATGTGCCTGAGGCCTTGTTCTTTGCCCATCTGGCGAAAATCTACCCGCATCTGTTTGTTGAAGGCTCGCAGATGATGCTCGGAGATATGCATGCCGAGGCCAAGAACAGCTAATCAGTATGAAGCGCAGTGATAGTCACCATTAGGCTCAGGGCCTTCCTTCTTTTCCGGGCGATGCTAGGCTGTCATCGCGCAAATATATTTCATTAAATTTCGACTGTTGTGTGAGTGGCTGCTCCAGCGCGTTAAACTGGGTAGCAGTCGTATCACGGCGCTTTTAATTCACTTTTTATTTTTGGGTGCGTGCATTCTTTATGACTACCGCTCTGTCCATTCGGCAGCTTACTAAAACCTACGGCAATGGCTTTCAAGCACTCTATGGCATTGACCTGGACGTGGCTGAAGGCGATTTCTATGCGTTGCTCGGCCCTAACGGGGCTGGCAAATCCACCACAATCGGCATTCTTTCGACCCTGGTGAATAAATCCAGCGGCACAGTCAATGTGTTTGGTTTTGACCTCGATAAAGATCCTGCTGCACTCAAGCGCTGCATCGGCGTGGTGCCGCAGGAATTTAACTTCAACCAATTCGAAAAAGTCTTCGACATCGTCGTCACTCAAGCCGGTTATTACGGCATCCCAGCGCGCATCGCCAAAGAACGCGCTGAGCATTACCTCAAGCAGCTCGGCTTGTGGGAGAAGCGTGACGTGGCTTCGCGTGAGCTTTCGGGCGGCATGAAGCGCCGGTTGATGATCGCGCGAGCATTGGTTCACGAGCCTCGCTTGTTGATTCTCGACGAGCCTACCGCGGGCGTTGATATTGAGTTGCGCCGCTCAATGTGGAGCTTCTTGACCAAGCTCAACGAGCAGGGCATTACAATCATCTTGACCACCCATTACCTCGAAGAGGCCGAGCAGCTGTGCCGGAACATCGGCATCATCGATCACGGTCGCATCGTCGAAAACACCAGCATGCGTGAATTGCTGCAAACCCTGCATGTCGAGACTTTCTTGCTCGACCTGAGTGCATCGCTGCTGGTCGAGCCTGAGCTCGATGGCTATCCGGTTAAGCTGATGGATCATCACACCCTTGAGGTGCAGGTCGACAAGGATCAGGGCGTCACCGAACTGTTCCGGCAGCTGGCTGAGCAGAACATTGAGGTGTCGAGCATGCGCAACAAGAGCAATCGACTTGAGGAGCTGTTCGTCAACTTGGTCGAAAAGAATCTGGCCAAGGAGACAGTATGAACAAGGAACACCTGAACTCAGAATTTGCCGCCAACATGGTTGCCTTGCGCACTATCGTTTATCGCGAAGTGCGTCGCTTTACCCGCATATGGCCACAAACCCTGCTGCCGCCCGCCATTACCATGGTCCTGTATTTCGTCATTTTCGGTAATTTGATCGGCCGGCAGATTGGCGACATGGGTGGCTTTAGCTACATGCAGTACATCGTGCCAGGTTTGATCATGATGTCGGTGATCACCAACTCTTACGGGAACGTGGTGTCGAGCTTCTTCGGCAGCAAGTTCCAGCGTTCAATTGAAGAGTTGATGGTTTCCCCGGTTTCACCTCACATCATTTTGATCGGCTACGTCACCGGTGGCGTGCTGCGCGGTCTGGCTGTGGGTTTTATCGTCACCTTGCTGTCGCTGTTTTTCACCGATTTGCAGGTTCACCATTTGGGGCTGACGGTGCTGGTGGTGCTGTTGACGGCGACCATTTTCTCGTTGGGCGGCTTCGTCAATGCGGTGTTTGCCCGTAACTTCGATGATATCTCGATCATCCCGACCTTCGTGCTAACACCATTGACCTATCTGGGCGGGGTCTTCTACTCGATCAACCTGTTGCCGCCATTCTGGCAGAGCGTGTCGATGGCCAACCCGGTGCTGCATATGGTTAACGCCTTCCGCTACGGCATTCTCGGTGTTTCGGATATTCGTATCAGTGTCGCCGTGACCTTTATGCTGATCGCCACTGCTGTGTTGTATTTGCTGTGCGTGCGCTTGCTGGTCAGTGGCCGGGGTATGCGTCAGTAATAGATCGCTACGCAACCAAAAAGCGGCGCTTGGTGAATAATCCAAGCGCCGCTTTTTTATGAGGTTTGGTGCGCCAGGATCGTCACCCCGCGCGCTGTGGAAGGGGCTTAGACTTTAAGCACCAGCTTGCCGAAGTTTTCGCCGCTGAATAGCTTGAGCAGGGTTTCTGGGAAGGTTTCTAAACCTTCGACAATATCTTCCTTGGACTTCAACTTGCCGCTGGCCATCCAGCCGCCCATTTCTTTGGCGGCATCAGCAAACTGGCTGGCATAGTCCATCACCACAAAGCCTTCCATGCGAGCACGGTTGACCAGCAGCGACAGGTAGTTGGCCGGGCCTTTGACTGCTTCTTTGTTGTTGTACTGGCTGATCGCGCCACAAATGACGATACGGGCTTTCGGTGCGATACGGGTCAATGCTGCATCGAGGATATCGCCACCGACGTTATCGAAGAACACATCGATGCCTTTCGGACATTCACGCTTGAGACCTGCGAGCAGGTCTTCATTTTTGTAGTCGATTACGCCGTCGAAACCGAGCTCATCAATTAACAATTTGCACTTTTTCGCGCCGCCTGCGATCCCTACAACGCGGCAGCCTTTAATCTTCGCGATCTGTCCTACAACGCTGCCTACAGCGCCTGCCGCGCCTGAGATCACCACGGTTTCGCCCGCCTTGGGGGCGCCGACATCAAGCAAGGCGAAGTAAGCGGTCATGCCGGTCATGCCCAGTGCAGACAGGTACAGCGGTAGTGGTGCGCGACTTGGGTCGACTTTGTAGAAGCCCCGTGGCTCGCCCACAAAGTAATCCTGCACGCCAATGGCGCCATTGACGTGGTCGCCCACTTCAAAGTTCGGGTTTTTCGAAGCTATTACTTCGCCGACACCCAAGGCACGCATCACTTCACCCAAGCCAACCGGCGGAATATATGACTTGGCATCGTTCATCCAGCCACGCATGGCCGGGTCGAGTGACAGGAACGCGTTCTTCACCACGATCTGGCCTTCCGCAGGCTCAGCCAGCGGCACTTCAACAAAGCTGAATGTGTCGCGTGTGGGGGCGCCAACCGGGCGTTGGGCGAGCAGGAACTGGCGATTGATTTGTACGGTCATGACAAGTACTCGTTGATCGAAACCTATGGTGATAGCGCGTCAGCGGGTAATGAGCAACCGAACCTTGAAAATAGAATGTTCGCCGATTTATCAAAGTGATAGTGGGCTGCGCTGGTTAATCACCATCTTCAATCGAGTGACTGCGGTGAACTTAATAGTGCTGCCTGCACAATGCTATCCCTCGCTAGACTCAGGCATCAGAAAACCTTGAACACAAAGGAATATGCACATGGGCTTGAGCTTTAGGGGTGAGGTTGCGTTGGTTACCGGTGCAGCTGCTGGCATTGGCAGGGCGACGGCGCTGGCGTTTGCTGAGCAAGGGCTGAAGGTCGTGGTCTCTGATGTGGATGCTGCAGGCGGCGAGGGCACGGTTAAACTGATTCGTGAGGCTGGCGGCGAGGCAGTTTTTATCGCCTGCAACGTCACCGTCGATGCCGACGTCGCGTCACTGATGGCGCAGACGGTTAGCTGCTATGGCCGCCTGGATTATGCATTCAATAACGCCGGTATCGAGATCGAGCAAGGCAAACTGGCGGACGGCAGTGAGTCAGAATTTGATGCGATTATGGGCGTCAATGTCAAAGGTGTCTGGCTGTGCATGAAGCACCAGATACCGTTGCTGCTCGCGCAAGGCGGGGGCGCAATCGTTAACACTGCATCGGTTGCTGGTCTCGGTGCGGCGCCGAAGATGAGCATCTATAGTGCGTCCAAGCATGCCGTCATTGGCCTTACCAAGTCGGCTGCGGTTGAGTATGCGAAGAAAAAGGTTCGTGTTAATGCCGTATGCCCAGCCGTTATCGACACCGATATGTTCCGTCGCGCCTACGAAGCTGATCCAAGAAAAGCCGAATTTGCGGCGGCCATGCACCCCGTTGGACGTATCGGCACTGTTGGGGAAATCGCCGCTGCGGTGCTGTACCTGTGTTGCGATGACGCGGGCTTTACCACGGGACAAGCGCTCGCTATCGATGGCGGCGCGACTGCAATCTAGGCCCCGCAGGGGTGACTGAGGTGGCTAACAGAAAAGGCGCTTTCCAGCGCCATTTTTGTATTTGAGCAACGCCCCCTACCGGCAAGGCTGCGGTTGAGTTTCTACTCGGTTTTGCGCCAGTTCAAAATGACCAGCGTCAGCAGGCCGGCGACGATGCCCCAAAATGCCGAGCCAACCGTGAACAGGGTCATGCCAGATGCCGTCACCAGAAAGGTGATGAGTGCGGCTTCGCGCTCTTTCGGCTCGCTCATGGCTTGGGTCAGCCCGCCGATAATTGATGCAAATAGCGCCAGCGCGGCAATAGATAGAATCAGCGCCTTGGGCAGCGCTGCAAATAGGGCGGCCAAGGTCGCGCCGAAAATACCGGCGATACCGTAAAACACCCCACACCAGACCGCCGCGGTATAGCGCTTTTTCGGGTCTTCATGGGCTTCAGGGCCGGCGCAGATAGCGGCGCTGATCGCCGCCATATGGATACCGTGTGAGCCAAAGGGCGCCAGCAGTATCGAGCTGATGCCCGTGACATTGAGTAGCGGCGAGGCCGGAACGTCATAACCATTGGCGCGTAAAACGGCCATGCCCGGCAAGTTCTGTGAGGTCATTGCGACGATAAACAGAGGAATACCAATGCTGATTGCTGCCGCAATCGAAAAACTCGGGGTTGTCCATTCAGGGGTTGCCAGTTTGAGCTCAAAATGCTCAAAGTTGAGCAGGCCAAATACCCCGGCCAAGATACAGCCGACGATCAATGCCGCCAGCACCGCATAGCGCGGCATCAAGCGTTTGCCGAACAAGTAAGCCAGCAGCATCGACACCACCAGGATCGGCTGTTGCTCGGCGGCCACGCAAATCTCCAGGCCGATTTTAAACAGCACGCCAGCGAGCAATGCGGCGGCAATTGAGCCGGGAATACGGCGCATGATGCGGTCAAAGCTGCCGGTCAAACCACAGATTACAATCAACCCAGAGCAGATGATGTAGGCACCAATTGCCTCGCTGTAAGGTACGCCAGGCAGACTGCTGATCAGCAGCGCTGCGCCCGGTGTCGACCACGCGATCATCACTGGTGCGCGGTAACGCAAGGATAAACCGATACAACAGACCGCCATGCCAATCGACAGCGACCAGATCCACGAAGAAATCTGGCCGTTGCTCAGGCCAGCCGCCTGGCCGGCCTGAAACATCAACACCAACGACGAGGTGTAACCGGTGAGCATGGCAATAAAACCTGCAACCACTGCCGAAGGGGAACTGTCCGCGAGTGGACGTAGCCGGGCTTGGTGTGCGTGGGCCATTACAAAACTCCTTTAACATCGGCAAATATAGGGTAAAGCGAGGCGGCCAATAGTAACGCCATGCTGATATTGAAGCCGCGCAGCACGCGGGGGTTGCTCAGCCAGTTGCGCAACAGGCTGCCGGCCACAGTCCAAAGTCCGACGCTGGGGCAGTTGACGATGGCGAATAGCGCCGCAATCAGCAGCACATTCACTGTGAAGTTTTCATGGGGGGTATAGGTGGTGATAGCACCGATTGCCATGACCCAGGCTTTCGGATTGATCCACTGAAAGGCCGCGGCCTGCAGAAAGCTAAATGGCTTTGCGCCCGACTTTTGTCCTTCGGGCGCGCCGGCATTGGCAATTTTCCAGGCCAGATACAACAAGTACGCCGCGCCGGCATAACGCAAGACGCTATAGAGCACCGGGACTTGGGCAAACAACTGACCCAGACCCAAGCCAACCGCAATCACCAGAATCATAAAGCCAATGCTGATGCCGAGCATGTGCGGCAGGCTGCGACGCATACCAAAGTTAACCCCGGAGGCGAGCAACATCATATTGTTGGGGCCAGGGGTGACCGAGGTAACGAAGGCAAAGGCGATGAAGGCGACAAGCAATTCGGCGTTCATGGGGTTCTCGATAATGAGCTTTATTGGACCCGTGCACAGAGCGCTGTGCTTTGAGACCTTTAAAGCCTAAATCGTTAGCCTGCCGGCGTCGCGGTACAGCGGTGCAGCAAAAACGCCGATACAGTGGCCGCCGAGCGCGTTAACGGTGCTTGGCCAATGCCTGGTTGACCTGCATCCAGGCATTCATGGCGTCATCGCCGGTATCGCCGAGGGCGCGCTGCAGCATCTTGGCTTGCTCGCGGCGCAGGGCTAATTCCAACTTTTCCCCCTCGGGGGTGAATGCCAGCAAACGTTTGCGTTTGTCGTCTGCCGAGGCCTGGCTTTCCACCAGGTGCATTTCAATCAACTGGCGCAGAGGGATATTGAGCGCCTGTTTACTCACGCCGAGATAATTGAGCAGTTCTTTCATGCTCAGACCCGGATACATGGCGATGAAAAAAAGAATGCGATGGTGCACGCGAGACAGCCCGCGCCGCGCGAGCATTTCATCTGCCTTGGAGGTAAACGCCTGATAGCCAAAGAAGAAAGCCTTCATTGCGGACTGCTGGGCGGTTAAACTTTTAAGGTCAAACATATTGACGTATCTGCATATGGAGGCGTAATTTCGGTCAACAAGTTTGACTTACTTCCGAAAAATTATCACCTGGTGTAAATGATGGCCTTCTCTGAACGTATTGCCCGCCTGAAAAGCTCTTTGATTCGCGAAATTTTATCTGCGGCGCAGCGCCCTGAAGTGATGTCATTTGCCGGTGGTTTACCCGCAGAGCCCATGTTACCCAAAGTTGAGTGGGCGCAGATGCCGACCACCATTGGCCAATACGGCATGAGTGAAGGGGAGCCTGCGCTGCGCGAGGTGATTGCCGCAGAAGCCCGCGCCATCGGTGTGCCGTGCGACGCCAGTCAGGTTTTGATTGTCAGTGGCTCCCAGCAAACCCTGGATCTGGTCAGCAAGCTGTATGTTGATCCGGGTACCGAAGTATTGGTCGAAGCGCCTACCTACCTGGCCGCGCTGCAAGCCTTCCAACTGTTTGGCGCCGATTGCATTGCAGTGCCGCAAGAGGCCGATGGCCCAGAGATAGCCGCCCTGCGCCAGCGTTTGGAAAACCATAAACCTGCATTCGCTTACCTGATTCCTACTTTTCAGAATCCATCCGCCGTGCGCTACAGCGAAGCCAAACGTGATGCCGTAGCGGCTTTGCTTGATGAGTTTGGCGTGACCCTGATCGAGGATGAGCCTTATCGCGACCTGGTATTTGATGAGGGCAGCGCCACGCCGATTGTCAGCCGTCTACAGAAGGCCAGCTGGATCTACACCGGTACTGTGTCTAAAACGCTGTTGCCGGGGCTGCGCGTGGGTTACCTGATTGCCACCCCCGACCTCTATCCGCACCTGTTGCGTCTCAAGCAATCGGCGGACCTGCACACCAATCGAATTGGTCAGTGGCAGGCGCTGCAATGGTTGGGCAGTCAGCATTACCGTGATCATCTGGCGCAATTGCGTGATTTCTACCGCGTGCGCCGTGATGCCATGCAGGTTGCGCTGCTCGAGCATTTTGCCGATCTGGCGGACTGGGAAATTCCCCAAGGCGGACTGTTTTTCTGGTTAACCTTGAAGCAGCCGCTGGACACCCGCACATTGCTGGCGCCAGCGTTGGCACAAAACATTGCATTTATGCCGGGCGAACCCTTCTTTATCGACCCCGATCAGCATCCAGGGCACCTGCGCTTGAATTTTAGTCATGTTGCGCCTGAGCGTCTGAGTGAAGGCTTGCAGCGCTTGGCAGAAGTGATACGTGAGGCGCAGACAGAGGTTGCGGCCTAGTCGCCAATGCGCACTAGCGATAAAGCAGAGTAGGGCATAAAGGAGCACAAGTATGTTGAAGGTGTATGGCGATTACCGCTCGGGAAACTGCTACAAGATCAAGCTGATGCTTAATCTGCTGGGCATGCCTTATGAGTGGATAGCAGTTGATATCCTCAAGGGTGAGACCCAGACCGAGGCGTTTCTAGCCAAGAATCCGAATGGCAAGATTCCTGTGTTGGAGCTTGAAGACGGCACCTGTCTTTGGGAGTCCAATGCGATTCTCAATTACCTTGCAGATGGCACCTCGTTTTTGCCAACTGATCCACGGCTGCGTACCCAAGTGCTGCAGTGGCAGTTCTTCGAGCAGTACAGCCATGAACCCAGCATTGCCGTGGCGCGGTTTATTCAGCTGTATCAGAACATGCCTGAAGAGCGTTTAGCCGAATACCAGCGCTGCCATGTGCTGGGCTATAAAGCCCTCAGGGTCATGGAAAAACAACTGCAAAACACGCCTTATCTGGTAGCCGAACAATACTCGATTGCCGATATTGCGCTGTATGCCTACACCCACGTGGCGGATGAAGGCGGTTTTGACCTGAGCGATTTCCCTTCCATCCGTACTTGGCTAGATCGCGTTGCCTGTCATCCGGGTCATATTGGCATGCTTGATTGACGTAAACTGTAATCGACTGAGGTTATGCTTGCAGCGGGTTTGCAGTGCATAATTTCAGCCGACTAATTACTTCGGATCGCTCGCTGCTTTGCTTTCATGACTAAAAAACTGCGGTTGCTAATTCTTTGCATGATGATGTTCGCCTTGCCGGTGCAAAGCATGGCGGCGCAAGGCTGTATGTCATTTGCAATGCCACCCGCACTGTCATCGGCGCAACTGTCGCGCCAGTGCTATGTCTCTCAGGCCACGAGAGTCGATCTTGATCACTTGGGCAGCCAACTGTGCATGCATTGCCTGATGTGCTTGAGCGCCGCTGTGTTGCCGGCCATTTCGGTCAAGGCTGGCAGTTTTAAATCGGTACAACCTGAGGTCCGCCTGGCCCCCAGATTTGTCGGCCATATAAGTGATTTGCCCAAACGGCCTCCCCGTAACTATCCCGTTTAACCGATTAAACCAGGCTCAATAGAGCTGCTTTAGCCTTGACTGCATTAGCACTCAAGGCCGGACTTATTCGAGATTTACTATGACTATCGTGAAGGTTTTTGTACTGTTTCTGGCTGCTGCTACCAGCTCCGCTCTGTGGGCGCATGACAACGAGACGAAATCGCCACATGCTCAAGCGCAGCAGATGCCATGGGGGATTGCCGGGGAGGCCGGGCAGGTCGGTCGCAGCATTGAACTGCGCATGGGTGATGATATGCGTTTTAGCCCCAGCACCCTGAACATCAAAAAGGGGGAGACGGTGCGACTGGTGCTGCACAACGACGGGAAATTACTCCACGAGTATGTGCTGGGTACCCAGAAAACCCTTGAGGAGCATGCCCAGATGATGCTTAAACACCCAAATATGGAACACCACGCTGCCTATATGACGCATGTTCAGCCGGGGCAAACTGGGGAAATCATCTGGACCTTTAATCAAACCGGACGTTTTGATTTTGCCTGTTTGATCGCCGGGCACTACCAGGCAGGTATGGTTGGCAGTATTCAGGTAAGCCCGTAACAGGGCAGGTAACAGATGACGGCGCGATCCTTATCAGGGTCGCGCCGTTTTGCTTATGCTGCGACGAAACGGTCCTGTAGATAAGCTGCAATCGCTTTAGATTCATACAGCCAAGTGCTTTGACCGTTTTCTTCGATACGCAGGCAAGGCACCTGAACTTTACCGCCTTGCTCGAGCAGATCAGCGCGCGCTTGGGCATCATTTTTCGCATCGCGTAGCTGCATTGGCACATTCAATTTGTGCAGGGTACGGCGGGTCTTTACACAAAATGGACAGGCTCTGAACTGATACAGCGACAGGTTAGCTGCCGCTTGAGCGACCGCCGCTTGTTCTTCTGTAGAACGCTGCATTTTTCGCGGGCGGGTAATGAAGTCGATGAAGATAATGATCTGGCCTAGGCCATTGCGTAAGGCTGAGATGAACATGGATAAGCGTCCAGGGTGGAAATTTGCGGACCCAAATGTTACCTGAGTTTGCCTTGGCTGACTCGCTAAACAGCTTAATGGCACTGCACGGCGGTGTGGGCTTTGGCATAATCGGGCGCACAAATGGCTAAGTTAGAGCTGCGATGAAACCTGAAGACTTGCAATTGTTGGTTACTCTGGAGATGCCATTTGGCAAATACAAAGGTCGGCTGATTGCTGACTTGCCCGGCCATTACCTCAATTGGTTCGCCCGGGAAGGCTTTCCCAAGGGGCAGGTTGGCCAGTTGTTGCAGTTGATGCAGGAGATCGACCATAACGGCTTGAGCGCACTGTTGGAGCCCTTACGCAAGCGGCCTCGCGAACCGCTGCGCTAGTCAAAACCCTCTGTGTATGTAGAGGCTTCAGGCCTCAGTTTTGGATTGTGCTGTGACGGGCTGTCGGCTATTGCGCTTCAAGCCCAATTTCATCAGTCCAGTCATCAAGCGCTGATACACTGCGGGCATTAGGCGCTGCAGCAGATCCAGTGTATAGGCGTCGCCGCCGATTAGGATGCGGCGTTTATTGGTCAGCACGCCTTTGATGATGACTTGGGCTGCGCGCTGCGCAGTGGTGCGTGCCAGCTTGTCATTGAACTGTTGCTTGGCCTGTTCGTTGTCCCGACCTGTCAAGGCTTGCATGCTGGCGTGCGTGCGCGCGGTGTTGGCGATGTTGGTTTTGATTCCACCGGGATGAACGCAACTGGCCGATACGCCGCAGTTGTCCATATCCAACTCCTGGCGCAGCGATTCAGTGAAGCCGCGCACGGCAAACTTGCTAGCGTTATAGGCGCTCATACCCGGTTGCGAGAAAATCCCGAAAATACTCGACAGGTTGACGACATGGCCAACCCCTGAGGCCTTTATGTGCGGCAAGAAAGCCTTGCTGCCATGGACTACACCCCAGAAATTGATGCCCATCACCCATTCATAGTCACTGTACTCATTGCTTTCAATCGTGCCGCTTTGGGCAACGCCGGCATTGTTAAAGATGGCATTGACCTGGCCAAAGGTTGTAACCACTTCATCTGCCCAGGCGTGCATGGCTTCACGGTCGGTTACGTCCACCACTGTCTGTTCAACCTTGACCCCAAGCTTGCGGGCCTGTTCGGTGGTTTCCGCCAAGCCCTGCGCATTAACATCAGATAAGGCCAAAGCACAGCCTTGGCGAGCAAGCTCATAGGCCAACGCCCGGCCAATACCTGAACCAGCACCGGTTATGGCTGCGACTTTATTCTCAAACGATTTCATGCATCCGCCTCCTGAGGCATTGCTACAGCATTACTTTGCGCCGGATGCGCGGGGTGTTTGCGGCTGAAATGATAAGCCGTTGGATCAAAGTGCCGGGTGAGCATGCGAAAGCGCCAGGTAAACCCGGGCCAGAGGATGCAATTTCGACCACTGTCTGGGTGGATGTACCAACTGGTGCAGCCACCGCGGCTCCATACTGTGTTGTCTAATTGGCCTTGTAGCTTCTGATTGAAGGCGTCTTGAGCATCGCGCTTAACCTCTAAGCTTTGCAGATTATGTTTTTTCAGCAAGTCGAGTGCACCCAGCACATAGTGGATTTGCGACTCAATCATATAAACCATCGAGTTATGGCCCCGTCCGGTGTTGGGCCCCATTAAAAAGAATAAATTGGGAAACCCGGCAGTCATGCTGCCTTTATAGGCTTGCGGGCCTTGGGGCCAGGTATCGAGCAGGTCAACGCCCTCACGGCCAAACACTGCATTGCGCGGTATGGGATCACCAAGTGGCTCAGAAAACTGTTATCTGCGAACCAATACTAGCGACTCGGGGTAAAGTCAAAGTCCATACGCCTAACCGGGAAGCTGTCGATCGCCGTATCTGTAGGGGATATAAGTGGCTCCTGGGCTGCACCGCGGTTGTTGGCGGTGCAGCGCATTGCTAATTGCCAAGGGGAGTGGCAATTAGTACAGGGGAGTCGCGGTGGCGGGAGGTCGATTATGGCCATTTGCTGCGAAACCAGACCAACTCAAGTTTAGTAATTCTCTGAGGTTTGAGGAGGGATGGCTAAATGAAAAACGCCCGCTTTCGGCTACAAAAGCGGGCGTTTAGCGGAGCGGTAGAGGGTTACTGCTCGTCGAGGGCAAAAGCCGTCAAGGCAAAGGTTGGAATACCTGCATCGACCAGTTTTTGTGAACCACCGAGCTCTGGCAAATCAATAATCGCCGCTGCTTCATAGATGCTGGCACCTAAGCGGCGAACGAGTTGGACGGCCGCCAGCAGGGTGCCGCCGGTGGCGATAAGGTCATCAAACATCAACACCTTGTCACCTTTGCTCAGGCTGTCGGCGTGGATTTCAAGGAAGGCTTCGCCGTATTCGGTTTGGTAGCCTTCGCTGATTACATCTGCTGGGAGCTTGCCTTGTTTACGAAACAATACCAGGGGTTTGTTCAGCTCATAGGCGACGATAGAGCCGATCAGAAAGCCCCGGGCATCCATCACGCCGATATGGCTGAAGTCAGCCCCGATATAGCGCTGGATAAAGCTGTCGATCACCATGCGCAGGGCGCGGGGAGATTGGAACAGCGGGGTGATGTCACGGAAAACCACGCCCGGCTTGGGAAAGTCCTGTACGGGGCGAATCAGGGTTTTAAGGCTGAACTCATCGAAAATCATGGTAATCCTGGGGCGAGTAAGCGAGGGAAGCTTAACTGTCGAGATTGCCGCCGGCGAGGGCGCACAATTCGATGGGGTCGATAATATGCACTTCTTTACCCTCAGCCTCGAGCAGCTTGTTTTGCTGGAAGCGAGTGAATACGCGCGACACCGTTTCTACCGCAAGGCCAAGGTAGTTGCCGATTTCATTGCGCGACATGGCTAAACGGAATTGTTGTGATGAAAAGCCGCGGGCACGAAAGCGTGCTGACAGGTTGACCAGAAAGGTTGCAATGCGCTCGTCAGCGTTTTTCTTCGACAGCAGCAGCATCATTTGCTGATCGTCACGAATTTCGCGGCTCATGATGCGCATCAACTGACGGCGCAACTGAGGCAGCTTGGCGGTCAGCTCATCCAGACGCTCGAACGGGATCTCACATACGGAGGTGGTTTCCAGGGCAATGGCGGACACAGGGTAGGTTTCACTGTCCATGCCGGAGAGGCCAATAAGCTCACTGGGCAAATGAAATCCAGTGATTTGCTCCTCGCCCGAGTCACTCAGGGTAAAGGTTTTCAGTGCCCCCGAACGAACCGCGAAAACTGAGCCAAAGTTGTCGCCTTGGCGAAACAGAAACTCACCTTTTTTCAAAGGACGGCCGCGCTTTACGATCTCATCAAGTGCATCCATATCCTCAAGGTTCAAGGAAAGTGGCAGGCATAGGCTGGCCAAACTGCAGTCTTTGCAGTGCGCTTGATGGGGCGTATGCAGCTTGATGATTCCGGTCATCGAGAAAAATCCTAGGTGTGTCGCTAAAGGCGCTAGATTACAGCAGCCAGGCCTATCCAGCCAGCCATTGGCTGGTTGACTTAGGGTTCAAGTTTTGTTTTTAGCCGCCGATACGGTTAGCAATAATGACTGATTATAGAGGGCCTGCGTATGCATGTTGAAAGCAGTAACGCAGCCAGCTTTGCGCCAACGCCATTGCGCCTGGCCACTGTAAAGGCGGATGCTGGAAAAGACCTGGTGGGCCCCAGTTCATTGCCCGGCGCTGGTGGCGGTATACGTGTGAGTTTGTCTGAGGCGGGTAGTGCGCAATCGAAACAAGCGACAAAAAACCAAGACATTGATGACAGCAATCTGCCTGACAGCATTAAAAATACCCTAAAGATGATTCGTCAACTGCGCGCACAACTCGCAGCTAAACAAGCGCAGCTTAACGCGCTTCTGGCCAAGCCGCCGACCCGCGACTCCCAGCGTGAGGCGAATGTGGTTTCCTCGGAGATTGCCAGCCTGCATGGCGCTATCAGCAGTGCTAATGCCTCGTTGGTCTCACAAATGCGCCAGCAAAACCTGAGCAGCGAACAGCTGATGAGCGTCGCAACGCTAATGGTTTCTTAGCGGTTTTAAACCGCTAAAACCTAGATTACCCGTGAAAAGCGCTGGCGATTCTGCTCACACAGATATTCATCGAAAAGCATACACAGCGCCCTGACTAACAAGCGTCCGCTGGGCAGTACCTCGATGTTATACGCGGTCAGCTTGATCAAGCCGTCAGCAGCCATTTGTTCCAGTTGCGGCCAGATAGCACCGAAATAGCAGCGAAACTCGATGCTGTAGGTCCTTTCGATCTCGGCAAAGTCCAGCTCAAAGTGGCAAATCAGTTGCTGAATCACGGCTCGGCGAATGAAGTCATCTGGGCTGCAGTACACGCCCCGTTGTGTGGCTAGCTGCTGGTTTTCCAATGTGTGTTGGTAGAGGTTGAGATCGCTACTGTTCTGGCAATAAAGCCCGCCTATCTGGCTGATTGCGGACACCCCCAAGCCGATTAAATCGCAGTGTCCATGAGTGGTGTAACCCTGAAAGTTACGTTGCAACCTGCCTTCTTCCTGAGCAATGGCAAGCTCGTCATCTGGCAGGGCAAAGTGATCCATGCCAATGTAGCGATAACCGGCGGCGCCGAGCTGTTCGATCGAACTGCGTAGCATGTGTAATTTGTCAGCACTGTTGGGCAGTTCGCTGTCCGCTATGCGTCGTTGGGGTTTAAAACGTTCAGGCAGATGGGCGTAATTGAACAGCGATAACCGGTCTGGCTGCATAGCGATAATTTCAGCGACCGTGTTGGCAAAGCGCTCAGGTGTTTGCAGCGGCAAGCCATAGATCAAGTCAATGTTTACCGAGCGAAACTGCAGGGTGTGGGCTGCATCGATAATGGCGCGGGTCTGCTCGACCGACTGCATACGATTAACTGCCTGTTGCACTTGGGGATCGAGGTCCTGCACGCCAAGGCTAATGCGATTGAACCCGAGCTCACGGAGTAGGCCCATGGTCGCCCAGTCCGCCTCACGGGGGTCAATTTCAATACCGTAGTCGCCGGAATCGTCATCAAGCAAGGTGAAGTGCTCACGCAAATCGCCCATCAAGCTGCGCAGTTGATCATGACTCAGAAAGGTGGGCGTGCCACCGCCAAGATGCAACTGCTCAACCACTTGGCCAGGCTTGAGATGGCCGCTGATCGTGCTGATTTCATGGGTGAGCGCCGCTAGATACGGCTGGGCGCGATCACGATTTTTAGTGATGACTTTGTTGCAGGCGCAGTAGTAGCAAATATTGGCGCAAAACGGCACATGTACATAGAGCGACAGGGCACGCTGGGCGGTGCTGCTTTGATGCAGGGCGCGAACCAGATCGACTGGGCCAATCTCCCCTTGAAATTGCATCGCGGTGGGGTATGAAGTGTAGCGCGGGCCAGAATGATCATAACGACGGATCAGTTCAGGGCTCCATTGAATGGCATCGAGCATAGAGCCGCTCTCAGTAGACGGAGAATACCCTCGATTTTAGGAGTGCCCGCTGCCGCGAATATTGATCTGGATCAGGCGCGGGGCAATCACTGCTCTGAATGCCGGTCAATGACCCATCAGCCAATGCTGGTGCGGTCCGGGAAGGGTCCAGATACCAAAGAGTATGACCAGCAAGCCGCCCGCCATGCGTACACCCTTGATGCGCAGAAAACGGCTGATGCGCTCGGCGGCCATTCCGGTCGCAATAAGCACGGGCAAGGTGCCCACGCCAAATGCCAGCATCAGGGCGGCGCTGTGCAGTGCATTGCCTTGGCTGGATGCCCAGAGCAGGGTGCTGTAGACCAGGCCGCAAGGCAGCCAGCCCCAAAGCCCGCCCAGCATCAGGGCACGGGGCATGCTGTCGACGGGCATAAAACGTCGGGTTAACGGCTGAATATAGCGCCATAAACCGCGACCCAGGGCTTCAATGCGGGTCAGTCCACTCCACCAACCGGCGAGGTACAGCCCCATGCAAATCAGCAATATGCCGGCAACGACGCGCAGCAACATCGCGGCAGGGCTCGAGGCCACTGCGACGCCTGCCAAGCCAATCAACAAACCGGCAAGGGTGTAACTGCTGATTCGGCCAAGGTTATAGGCCAGCATCAACTGGAAGCGTTTGCTGCGCTGTTCAGGTGGGATGGCAAGGGACAAGGCACTCATCAGCCCCCCGCACATACCCAGGCAGTGACCGCCGCCAAGCAAGCCCAGAATCACCGCTGAAACCAGCAGCGGCACAAGCTCAAGCATCGGGGCTGTCCTTGTGAGCGTGCTTCTGGGCTTCGTCTACGCCGGCTTTGTGCATCGGATCTTCATCATCAAACAGAATGCTGTGGGCCGGGCCGTCCAAGTCATCGTACTGGCCACTGTCGACCGCCCAGAAAAATACCCAAATCGCCAAGGCGACGAGTATCAGGGCAATGGGGATCAGTATATATAGCGCTGGCATGGTGACTCCGTGAAGCGAGCTTGCAGGTTAATGCCGAGTAAGGCGTAAAGCGTTCAACACCACCAATAGTGAACTGATGGACATGCCCACCGCCGCCCACAGCGGGGTTATCAGACCGAATGCGGCAAAGGGCAGAACTAGACCATTGTACAAGGCGGCCCAGATCAGGTTTTCAATGATGATACGCCGGGTGCGTCGGGCCAGCTTGAATGCCTCGACCAGGCTGCCCAATCGATTCGACAAGAGCACTGCATCGGCGCTGGTTTTGGCAAGGTCGGTGGCGCTGCCCATGGCGACACTGATATCTGCCCCGGCCAACACCGGGACATCATTGACCCCGTCACCGAGCATCAGCACGCGTCGCCCTTGTTGATGCAAGAGGTTCAGTGCTGCCAATTTATCGTCTGGCGTCATGCCGCCACGCGCATCGTCAATCCCAAGCTGAGCAGCAATTTGAGCGACCACCGGAGAGCTGTCGCCTGACAGTAACAGCAGTTGCCAACCCCGGGCCTTGCAACTGGCAATGAGGTCCGGGGCATCCGTGCGCAAGCAGTCATCAAGAACAAACCACGCCAGCGGGCCTTGACTATCCCCAAGTAGCAACCATTGGCCGGTGTCGCCGGGAATGCTCGGTACGGGATGGCTGCTGAGTTCGCAAACAAATGCAGGTTGGCCAATTCGTAACAGACGACCATTGATGCTGCCATGCAAACCCAGGCCGGGAATGCTGTCGACCTGCTCAGCAGCCTGCTGCGCCCGGCCAAAGGCGCGAGCTATGGGATGTTCTGAGCGGTTCTCCAGTGCGGCTGCAAGGGCCAGGCAGCTGTCGCTGTCGAGGGCGCCAAGTGGGTGGATAGCATTTAGCGTAAGTTTGCCTTCTGTCAGGGTGCCGGTTTTATCGAAAATAACCGTATCAATCTGCTGAAGGCCTTCCAGTACATGGCCGCGTGTCAATAGCACACCAAGGGCATGCAGGGTGCCGGTCGCTGTGGTCAGCGCTGTCGGTGTGGCTAATGCCAGGGCGCATGGGCAAGTGGCAACGAGCAGGGCAAGCACCACCCAGAAGGCCCGCGCGGGCTCAATCTGCCACCAGATAACCCCAATCACGGCGGCCGCCAGCAACAAGAACAAGAGGAACCATTGGGACACCTGATCGGCCAGCTCGGCAAGGCGTGGCTTATCAGTTTGCGCACGCTCCAGCAGGCGTACGATCGCCGACAGGCGCGTGGCATCACCCAGGGCTTGTACCTCGACTACCAGCGGCCCCTCGACATTCAGCGTGCCCGCAGTGACGTTATCGCCTTCACTCCGCGGTTGCGGCAAATACTCACCGGTAAGCACGGATTCATCCACACTCGACTGCCCACTGATAATGCAGCCATCAGCGGGCATCAGCGCCCCCGGTTGGACCAATACCCGTTCACCGAGCTGTAATTCGCTGAGCAAAATGCGTTGGCTTTGGCCTTGCGCATCCAGGCGTAAACAGGACGCAGGAAGCAGGTTGACCAACTGCGCGGTAGCCGCTGCCGTTCGCTCGCGCGCGCGTCGTTCAAGGTACCGGCCGGCGAGCAAAAAGAATGCAAACATGCCCACCGCATCGAAGTACAGCTCGCCGCTACCCGTGATAGCTGACCAGATTCCCGCGATATAGGCGCCGCCGATGGCCAGGGAAACCGACAGATCCATGGTCAGGTGTCGGGTGCGCAGGTCGCGTAATGCTCCGCGAAAAAACTGGCCGCAGCAGTAAAAGATGATTGGCGTGGTCAGAAACAAACTGACCCAGCGCAAGATCATGTGCAATTCAGGACTCAGGTCGATATTGAACTCTGGCCATGTGGCCATGGTTGCCATCATGACCTGGAACCACAGCAAGCCGGCAAGGCCAAGTTGGCGCATCGCCTTGCGGTTCTCACTGGCCAGCTTCTGCGCCGCCTCATCGGCCTGCCACGGGTGACCGGCATACCCAATTCGGCGCAGTTCACTCAACAGCTGGCTCAGAGCGACCTGGCTGTCTTGCCAGTTGACGACCAAGCGGTGGTTGGACAGGTTAAGCCGCGCGTCCGTGACGCCCGGTATGGCGCGCAGGTGCTTTTCAATCAGCCAGCCACAGGCTGCGCAGCTGATGCCTTCAACTAGCAGGCAGGTTTCGCTGATATCGCCCTGATGCTGGACAAAGGGCGCCTGCACCTCGGGGCGGTCAAGCAGCAACAGCTCATCAGGCAGTGCTTGCGGGAGATCCTGCGGGTTGGCAGCGGACTCGCTGCGGTGTTTGTAATAGTGCTCAAGCCCGCCGGCGACAATGGCCTCGGCCACCGCCTGGCAACCAGGGCAGCACATTTCACGGCGTTCACCGAGCACTTGCGCGAAGAAGTGTCCGCCGGCTGGAACCGGTAAGCCGCAGTGATAGCAAGGAGTCGGACTGGCCATTAATCAAAGGTCTTGTCGCAGATGCAGCTGACTTACAAGAAAGCCAGCCGGGCAGGGCGGCGCACTGACTGCGCCGCACAGGGTCGGGTTACTTATCGTCACCGAGACGGATTGGCTTACCGGATTCGAGTACTTCTTCTTCAAATACGCGCCAGTCTTTACCACCTTCCTGGCCGATCAGTTCAACAAAACGCCGACCCTGCAAGGCATCCTCAAGGTTGCCGGTGTAATGGCCATCACCCTTGGCCTGCAGCGTGATATGCCGGTCACGCTCGGGTTGGGTCGGTGAAATCACATTCAGTTTCAACACGCTGGGACCGGAAAACCCTTCGAGCTGCATATCAACCACGCCGGTTTCGTTGTTGAAGGTTATCTTGGCGCCGACTTTAAGCTGCTTGGCCAGATTCTCGCGGTCGAGTGACTGATTAATACCTTTGCCGACTTCATAGTAATTGTCGGAAATCAGCCCGGGCGGGTTGAGAATTGAGAAAATCAGCATTGAGCCGCCCTGAACCACAGATAAACCGAGGAGGCCGATGATGAACCACGGCCAGAACTGTTTGTACCAAGGGGCGACTGCTGTTTGTTCGGTCATTGAACTGCCTAAAAATTAGCGAATGCTGGGGCCGTTAAAGCGGCTATCAGCGTCGGAGTGAATACGGTCGTCTTCAAGTGCTTGCACATGGAACATGATCTTATTCGCGCTGGAGGGAAGCTTTTCCGGTGCAATGGAAAGTCCAACCGGCACTGAAAGGACTTCACCTGCTTCGGCTTTGACCTGATTAGTGCCTTCGAACGCAATGCCCTCAATGCCATCTGCACTGATGACGTAAGTCACGTCGTGCTGCGCTTTGTTCATGATTTTAAGGGTGTAGACGTTTTCGATGTCGCCATCCTGGTTCTCACGAAACATCACCCGGTCCTTGATCACGTCAAGGCCCACCAGTGGGCGGCTGGCAACGGCCCAGGCAAAGACCCCCATCATCGCCACCAGCGCGACGGCGTAGCCTATCAGGCGTGGGCGCATCAGGTGGGTTTTCTGGCCGGATAGATTGTGTTCAGTTGTGTAGCTGATCAAGCCTTTGGGGTAATCCATCTTCTCCATGATGCTGTCGCAGGCATCAATGCAGGCTGCGCAACCGATGCACTCAAGCTGCAGGCCATCGCGGATATCAATCCCGGTCGGGCAGACCTGCACGCACATGTGGCAGTCGATACAGTCGCCCAGTCCCTGAGCTTTGTAGTCGGCGCCTTTCTTGCGCGGACCCCGGGTTTCACCGCGGCGCGGGTCGTAGGAGACGATCAGGGTGTCGGCGTCGAACATCACGCTTTGGAAGCGCGCGTAAGGGCACATGTAAATGCACACCTGCTCGCGTAACCAGCCGGCGTTGCCATAGGTGGCCACCGTAAAAAATCCGACCCAGAACAAGGCCCAGCCACTGGCGCTGAGCGTGAACAGGTCAGGGATCAGCTCACGGATTGGGCTGAAGTAGCCCACGAAGGTAACGGCGGTGGCCAGCGATACGCCAATCCAGATGCTGTGCTTGGCCAGCTTGCGCAGAAATTTTTCGGCGCTCATTGGCGACTTGTCGAGCTTCATGCGCTTGTTGCGGTCACCCTCGGTGACTTTCTCGCCCCACATGAATATCCAGGTGAATACGCTTTGCGGGCAGGTATAACCGCACCAGACACGTCCAGCAAACACGGTAATAAAAAATAAACCGAAGGCACAGATGATCAACAATGCTGAAAGCAGCACGAAGTCTTGAGGCCAGAAGGTAGAGCCGAAAATATAAAATTTACGCTCTGGCAGGTTCCACCAGACGGCTTGGCGACCATCGTAATTGAGCCAGACAGTGCCGAAATAAACCAGAAACAAAAAGGCGCCACCAACCCTGCGCAGATTGCGGAACACACCAGAAAAAGCGCGGGTATAAATCTTCTCTGCGCTGGCGTAAAGATCAGTCGACGACTGGACTTTCGCGGCAGGCGGGGTGACATTTTTCACGGGGATTTGTTGAGTCATCAGTTCGTCCCAAGCGGTTAAATGGGTTGCCGCAGTCGATACGTGCCGACCGTGGTCATTTTTATAACGCTATGGTACGCCTGAGGCTCAAGCCACCGGGTGCGACTGACCGTCGCGCCCGGTGGGAGAGGGTCTTACTCTGCTGCTGTTTTGTGCGACAGGCTGTACACGTAGGCTGCCAGCAAGTGAACCTTGTCGTTACCGAGGAAGTCCTTTTGCGTAGGCATTCTGCCGTGACGGCCGTAACGAATGGTCTGCTGCAGTTGAGCGTAGCTGGTGCCGTAGATAAAGGCTGACGGGTTAGTCAGGTTAGGAGCACCCATTGCAGGGGTACCTTTACCGTCTGCACCGTGACAAGCAAAGCAGGTGGTGCTGAAAACCTTCTGACCCGCAGCAATATCAGCTTCAGTGCCTTCTGGCAGTTTACGGCCAGCGAGTTCAGTCAGAACGTAAGCTGCTACGTTATGCACGCCTTCTTCACCAATGATTGGCAAGTGAGCCGGCATAGCACCTTCACGGCCGCCCATGATGGTGGTCTTGATGGTGTCAGGCTCGCCGCCCCAGCGCCATTCATTGTCAGTCAGGTTAGGGAAGCCATAAGCACCCTTGGCATCTGAGCCGTGGCAAACCGAGCAATGCGAAGCAAACAGGCGACCGCCCATTTTCAAGGCTTTCTCGTCCTTAGCCACATCAACAATTGGCATTGCCGCGTACTTGGCGTAGATCGGGCCGTATTTGGCGTCAGCCTTGGCCATCTCTTTTTCCCACTGGTGAACGCCTGTCCAGCCAGCATTCCGCTCTTCACCACCTGCAATCTCTACGTTGGTAGCGAAAGGGGTTTTGGCCTCGGTGTCGAGGTAGTCAAAACCTGGCAACAGGCCTTTCCAGTTACCCAAGCCTGGGTAAAGGGCAAGGTAGCCGAGGGCGAAGATAATGGTGCCGACGAACAACATAAACCACCACTTTGGCAGTGGGTTGTCGTATTCCTCAATGCCGTCGAAGGCGTGGCCTACTGTTTCGTTGGTTACTTCATCGTGGTTCTGGCCTTTACGTGTGCCGAAGATCAGCCACGTCAGGGCAAAAATAGTCCCGAGTGAAAGTATTGTTACGTACCAACTCCAGAAAGTGGTCATTGGTTATTGCTCCTGGAAGATTGCTCGTCACGCTCGCCTGGCTTCGGATCGTCAGCAAAAGGCAGATTGGCAGCGTCCTCAAACTCTGATTTGCGTCTTTTGCTAAATGCCCAAAGCAACAAACCTATGAAGGCGACGAACACCACTGCTGTGCCTATACCGCGAATAGTCCCGATATCCATCGTGCGTTACCGTTTGCTCGTGATAGAGGTGCCAAGAACCTGCAGGTACGCAACGATGGCGTCCATTTCGGTTTTGCCTTTAACAGCTTCTTTGGCCCCAGCGATATCTTCATCGGTGTAAGGCACGCCGAAACCACGCATAACTTCCATCTTTTTCGCAGTGTCCTTACCGTCGAGCTTCTTCTCAACCAAGAACGGGAACGCTGGCATGATCGACTCAGGCACTACGTTGCGCGGGTTGTACAGGTGAGCACGTTGCCACTCATCAGAGTAACGGCCACCGACGCGTGCGAGATCAGGACCCGTACGCTTGGAGCCCCACAGGAAGGGGTGATCCCAGACGCTTTCGCCAGCTACTGAGTAGTGGCCATAACGCTCTGTTTCAGCACGGAACGGGCGGATCATTTGCGAGTGGCAACCGACACAACCGTTGGCGATATACACATCACGGCCTTCGAGTTGCAGGGCGGTGTATGGCTTGAGGCCTTCAACTGGGTCGTTAGTCACGTCCTGGAAAAACAGCGGGACGATTTGAGTCAGACCACCAATGCTGACGCAAAGCACCATCAGCAGGGCCATCAGACCAATATTTTTCTCGATGATTTCGTGTTTCATCAGTGAGCTACTCCGGCAGGAATCATTGCCGCGGCATCGTACTCTTCCGGCTTGGAGGCACGCACGGTGCGGTAGGTGTTATACGCCATCAGCAACATGCCGAAGACGAAGAAACCACCACCAATTGCGCGAACGACATAGCCAGGGTGGCTAGCTTGAAGTGCTTCAACGAACGAGTAGGTCAGGGTGCCGTCTTCGTTCACTGCGCGCCACATCAGGCCTTGAGTGATGCCGTTTACCCACATCGAAGCGATGTACAGAACGGTACCAATAGTGGCCAGCCAGAAGTGGGCGTTGATCAACGCAGTGCTGTGCATCTGCTCACGACCAAATACTTTTGGCAGCAGGTGATACAGCGAACCGATGGAGATCATCGCAACCCAGCCCAGTGCACCTGCGTGTACGTGGCCGATGGTCCAGTCGGTGTAGTGAGACAGGGCGTTAACCGTCTTGATGGCCATCATCGGGCCTTCGAAGGTCGACATGCCGTAGAACGCCAGCGATACCACCAAAAAGCGCAGGATCGGGTCGGTGCGCAGCTTATGCCAGGCGCCAGACAGGCTCATCATGCCGTTGATCATGCCGCCCCAGCTTGGAGCCAGCAGGATGATCGACATTGCCATGCCGAGAGACTGAGCCCAGTCAGGCAGAGCGGTGTAGTGCAAGTGGTGCGGACCCGCCCAGATGTACAGGGTGATCAGCGCCCAGAAGTGCACAATAGACAGGCGATACGAGTAGATCGGACGCTCAGCCTGCTTCGGTACGAAGTAGTACATCATGCCAAGGAAGCCGGTGGTCAGGAAGAACCCTACGGCGTTGTGGCCGTACCACCATTGGATCATGGCGTCAGTTGCACCCGCATACATCGAGTACGACTTGAACATGCTCACAGGCATTTCAGCGCTGTTAACAATGTGCAGCATCGCCGTTACCAGGATAAATGCACCGTAGAACCAGTTGCCGACATAGATATGTTTAGGCTTACGCTTAACAATAGTGCCGAAGAACAAAATGGCGTAGGCGATCCAGACCACCCCCAGAAGGATGTCGATCGGCCATTCCAGTTCCGCATACTCTTTAGAGCTGGTAAGGCCCATTGGCAGAGTGATGACGGCGGCAACGATCACTGCTTGCCAACCCCAGAAGACGAAAGACGCCAAGGAATCAGAAATCAGACGTACCTGACTGGTGCGCTGCACCACATAAAGTGAAGTTGCCATTAGCGCGCATCCGCCAAAAGCGAAGATCACCGCGTTAGTGTGCAGAGGACGTAAACGACCGAAAGTCGTCCATTCCAAGCCAAGGTTGAGTTCAGGCCACACAAGTTGTGAAGCGATGAAAACGCCTAGGCCCATGCCAATGACCCCCCAAATTACCGTCATGACGGCGAATTGGCGGACCACCTTGTAGTTATAAGCAGTCGGACTGATTGCTGTGCTCATTGCTGGGGTTCCACGGTTAATGGATTTTTTAGGGATAAAAATCGGCGGCAAGTATGTATAAAGCAGTAAGGCATTGCAACGCTACATGCCAACACGATCAGGGTTTAAAAGCATTAAAAAAGCATTTTGCCCAATTCAAAAACGCTTTATTAACAGCACTCTAGACCCATTTGATGTCACGCAAAGTTAAGAGTCGCCTTATGGCTTCCGCAATAAGGTGAATGTCAACTAGATTAGCCCATGTGTACAAACTTGGGGGCCGCTGGTCGGTGGGGTGCGACGCCAGGTCGCACTTTGATTTTGAGCCATTAAGCCCAATATCGCCACACCGCCAGCCAATCACACCGAGTCCGTAACCGCAACCATTTCTCGTTGGCTGACACCGTGTCAGGTTACTGCCAGACTCGCCGTGTTTTTTGTAACAAGCCACAGGGCACATCGTTGCTCTCCCTTGATGCCGTTTCGGGTTTAGGGGTGGCAATGCGAATGATCAGAGGCTCCAAAGTGCAAGCAAGTATGGATAAACCCGCAGTAAATGATGTTGATCAAGATCAATCAAGCGCTGCAACACCGATGCCTGAGCTGCTTTGGCACAGGCCTGAAGGTCAGTGTCTGGCCAGCCTCATTCTTGCCCATGGTGCAGGCGCGCCGATGGATAGCGAATTTATGCGAAGCATCAGCCAGCTATTGGTTGAGCGGGGCATTGCGGTGGTGCGGTTTGAGTTTGCTTACATGGCTGCTCGGCGGGTTGATGGCAAGCGGCGCCCACCCAACCCCCAGAAACAGCTACTTGAACAATGGCGCCGCGTTTATGCGCAGGTGCGCGAGCACACCCAGGGAATCGTAGCGATTGGCGGCAAGTCCATGGGCGGTCGCATGGCGAGCATCCTTGCCAATGAACTGCGCGCCGATGCGTTGGTGTGCTTGGGCTACCCATTCTATGCCGCAGGCAAACCCGAAAAACCAAGAACGGCGCACCTTGTAACGCTGGACACACGGACCTTGATTATTCAAGGGGAGCGGGATGCCTTGGGCAATTTGCCAACCGTTGCCGGTTACAGTTTGTCACCGGCGATCAGGTTGCATTGGCTTGCTGCAGGAGATCACGACCTTAAACCGCTGAAAAGCTCTGGCTTTAGTCAAGGCCAGCATTTGGTCTGTGCTGCGAATGAGATAGCGGCCTTCTTGGCGTGTGCGCCTAGCTAGCTGCTCGGAATGCCGGCTAGCGGCGTGAGCGGTTGGGGGTTATAGCAACGATTATGCTGAAACTTGCCGCTAGCGCCGCTATCCAGCCGAAGAACCACAGCTTTCCAGCAAAGTCGTCTTCGGCGTACGAGGCGGCAAACTCAGTCTTGCCATAGGTGGTAATGGCAATGCTGATCAGCAGTAACGTGGTGAAGGTAATGAGCTGTAACGCGCGACGCTGGCCGCACAATGTCGCCAATACGCTCATTAGCACGCCGCCCGCGATGCCTAGATAGGCGATCTTCATTCCCCATAATGGGTGCGCGCCCAGCGCTTCAGGTCCGCCAAAAAATACAAATGCCAAAAGGGTTACAGTCGCAATAGCCGACCCTGCCAGAGTCGAAAGGCTAAAGCCTGAATGGGGAGTGCTGGGTGAATGGCTGAGCATTTGGGGTCCTTAGTGAATGGCTGCCGCAAGTGCGACGTTCTACTGAGGACGCAGTGGCTTGAAAATTACAGCTGCATTGGCTGTTTGGGTGCGGCCTGATAAATCTCGAGGGGTAAACCGTCCGGATCACTGAAGAAGGTAAAGCAACGTTGGGTGTAGGTGTCGATGCGGATGGGCTCCACACTAACGCCTTGCTGCTCCAGGTACGCCTTCACCTCGGCTACATCCTCGACCTCGAACGCCAGATGGCGCAGGCCTTGCGCTTCAGGGTATGAGGGGCGGGCAGGGGCGTCAGGAAAGGAGAACAGTTCGATTTGTGAGCCGTCGCCTAAGGCGAGGTCGAGTTTGTAGGATTTACGTGCTTGTCGGTAGTGCTCCGCAATGACCTGCAAACCAAGGACTTCAACATAGAAGTGTTTGGCGCGGGGGTAGTCGGAGCAAATAATGGCAGCATGGTGGATGCGCTTTAACATGGAAGGCAGGGCTCAACAGGCTGGATAGGTCAGTAAGAGTCTGCCTGTTGGGCAGTCTGTTGCTTATAGGGTTCAATCTGGCGTGTGATCAGTTCATCAGCGCTGACATCTCAGGGGTGTCGGAATACTGCGAGAAGCGGTCTTTGAATGCGTTGACCGATTGCTCCTGATTATTGATCACGCACATCGAGGTAAGCGGGTGGGCTGTGGTGCACTGCTCCGGCACTGAACCAATACCGCAGTAGCGCTGGCCGTACCACGCCAGACTTGGACTTTGTTGGGCGCACCCATAGGACACATCGCCAATGTAGTTGATTGCACCGTTACTCACCGAAAACGTCAGCGGACGGCTGTAAGTGCCTAACCATGCTTTGCTCGGGCCGATTGCCGAGACCGAGTAGGTGCCTGCTGGCAGCCACATCGAAAAGTCAGAGGCATTGGCATCGGTGATGGTGTAGGTGCTGCCGCTTAGGGTGTCGCGAAATTGAATGTCGGCACCGGCATAGGCGGCGTCGTCGATTGAACCGACGATAATTCCGGCATTTTGCAGGTTAAACTTTTCATCGTCGGTCACTGCGTATTCGGGTGAGGGTAGCGATGTGCACCCAGCCATTACCGAGCCCATGCAGCCGATGAATAAAGAGGTGGAAATAAGCTTCATGCCGACACCTGATCCTTTGGATATTTTCAGCGTAAATGCCTACGCCAGTGATTTCGTCGAGCGGCGACCCTGATGCGCAACTCTATGTCCTAGATGGATTAAATGTAGGGCAGTAATAGCGTTCAATCAACTACGAACAATCTAGCGCCTGTCTGGGTGAATGATCGATGCGCTTCTGCATTGTCTGCAACCTGATAGCTCATCCCCGGTTTGAGGGTGAAAGTGCGGCCATCTGCAAGCTCGGTATGTAACTCGCCTTCGAGGCAAAACAGCACATGGCCTTTGCTGCACCAATGATCGGCCAAGTAGCCCGACGAATACTCAACGATACGCACGCGGATCTCGCCAAACTGACAGGTGCGCCAAGTAGCACTGCCAGTTTCACCGGCATGTTCTGTTGGCTCAATTACTGACCAGTCGGTGGTCACAAACGGGATATTGCTGATATTCATAGCGAGGCTCAAAGGCATTGTCGAAGGCAATGATAATGCCGATGTTTATTACCAATCTCTAGCCCAGCATGCTTGTTGACGTTCTTTCGGCCAACATTTAACAGCGCAAAAAACCGAATAGTTGACTCAAGTTTGAGCCTTACGGTGTCCGATCAATGGTGGCCAAGCTTCGCGCTGACCACCCTACAGCGGCCACCGCTGGTGGCCGTAAATGCACGCTCGTGGTTGACGCTTTGGTAGGGTGGATGGCGCTTTTTTCATCCACCATTGTTGGCCACAAATAGTTGGAAATTCACACTGTCACGCTTACGGACGCTTAGCGGTTGAAACGCTCGACTAGCGAGTATTGGCCCATTGCTGTTTGGGTGAGTTCCTGGCTTAGCGCTGCGGTGCTTTGCGCGTCGCCTGCTGTTTGATCAGAGAGCTGGGCGATGGTGGTGATGTTGCGGTTGATCTCATCGGCAACCGCGCTCTGTTCTTCGGCAGCGGCGGCTATCTGATCGGCCATGTCGGCGATATTGGCCACTGAGTCACTAATCCCGGCTAGCGCCTGGTCCGCTTTCAATACGCGGTCTACGCCTTCGTCAGCCTGCTTGCGGCCGATTTCCATGGTCATCACTGCTTCTTCTGCAGTGCGCTGAAGTTTGGCAATCAAACCGTGAATTTGCCCGGTCGACTCAGCCGTGCGTTGAGCCAATGAACGGACTTCGTCGGCCACAACGGCAAATCCGCGGCCCATCTCGCCGGCGCGCGCTGCTTCGATGGCAGCATTAAGGGCTAGCAGATTGGTTTGATCGGCAATACCCTTAATGACATCAACAACGCCGCCGATTTCGTTGCTGTCGTTGGCGAGACGGGTCACTGTTTCACCCGTTTCACTTACTGATAGCGACAGGCGTTGAATGGCTTCGCGTGTCTCAGCGGCGATGGCGCGACCTTCGCTCGACAATCGATTGGCATCTTGGGTGGCGATCGCGGTGCGCGCCACATTGCTTGCAACTTCCAGGGTTGTGGCGGCCATCTCGTTAACGGCAGTGGCGACCATCTCAGTTTCTTGGCGTTGACGTTCAAGGCCAGCTGAGCTGTTCTGCGCCAATTGATCTGCTTGGCGAGCTTGTTTGGTGAGGTTTTCAGCGCTGTCTTGCAGCCGGGTCAAGCAGGTCTTCAGGCGTGCCTCTTGGCTCAGGGCCGACATTTCGAGCTGGCCGAGCGGGCCTTGGGTGTCGGTGTACATTTGCGCAATGAGCGGGTCTGAGGTGGTCTTTTCCGCCAGGCTCAGCAGGCGTCTGAAACCACGTTGCTGCCAGCGCAAACCGAGGGCGCCAACCGGCACCGCAATCAAGACCGAGGCCAGCAGGCCAATGGATGTGCTGAGCCAGTTGCCAATCAAACAGCTGATGACAGCGATCAACAAAAACGGCAGCCAGTCAGCAATCATCGGCTGCAGCTTGGCAGCTGCAGACAGCGCAGGTTTGCCTGCGTTGAGACGCATGTACAGGTTTTCAGCACGCTTGATCTGTTCACTGGTGGGTTTAACACGCACCGATTCATAAGCCACTACTTTATTGCTTTCAAGCACCGGGGTGACGTAGGCATTGACCCAATAATGGTCGCCATTCATACAGCGGTTCTTGACGATGCCCATCCAGGACCGACCCATTTTCAAGGTGGCCCACATGTGTTCAAACACGGCTGGCGGAACATCAGGATGGCGTACCAGGTTATGCGGCGCACGAATGAGTTCTTCGGAACTGAAGCCGCTGATCGCAGTAAATGCGTCGTTGCAATAGGTGATCTGGCCTTTAAGGTCAGTTGTCGAGATCAGCCGTTGTTCGGCAGGGAAGGTACGTTCACGTTGAGTGACTGGCTGATTATTGCGCATGACGTGGCAGATCCATGAAATTGATACTGCATATCATCGGCCCGAAAGGTCACAAGTTGAGGTTTATTTAATATAAAAATGTAACTAGCCAATGGATTAGTTGATCCAGATCAATTTATTCCAATGAAACCAGGCGCCCGGACACTAATTAATATCCGAGCGCTCTAGTCAGGCTATTTGCCGGCAATCAGCTGGCGCAGTACATAATGCAAAATACCACCCGCTTTGAAGTACTCAACTTCATTCAGGGTGTCGATTCGGCAAAGCACTTCGACGCGCTCACTGCTGGAGTCTTCACGGGTTATTTCAACAATAAGATTCATCATTGGACGAATCTCAACGCCGTCCAAACCGGTGATTTTCAGGGTTTCCTTACCGGTTAATCCAAGGTTTTTGCGGTCTTGACCGTCCTTGAATTGCAATGGCAGTACGCCCATGCCAACCAGGTTGGAGCGGTGGATACGCTCGAAACTCTCAGCCAGGACTGCCTTGACCCCAAGCAGGTTGGTGCCTTTTGCGGCCCAGTCACGGGATGAACCTGTACCGTACTCTTTGCCGGCAATGACCACCAACGGCGTGCCTTCTTCCTGGTAACGCATGGCTGCGTCGTAAATCGACAGCTGCTCGCCACTCGGGATGTGAATGGTGTTGCCGCCCTCGCTGCCATCGAGCATTTCGTTGCGTATGCGGATGTTGGCAAAGGTGCCGCGCATCATCACTTCATGGTTGCCACGGCGTGAGCCATAGGAGTTGAAGTCGATTGGCTCAACGCCTTTTTCGCGCAGGTAGCGGCCCGCCGGGCTGTCACTTTTGATATTACCAGCAGGTGAGATATGGTCGGTGGTAACCGAGTCGCCAAGCAATGCCAGCACTCGGGCGCTGCTGATGTCGCCAATGTGCGGTGGCGCATCGGCAATGCCTTCGAAGAACGGCGGATGCTGAATATAGGTGGAGTCTGCTTGCCAGCTGTAGGTGTCATCCTCGGATACTTTAATCGCCTGCCACTGCTCATCGCCGCTGAATACCTCTGCGTATTCTTTGCGGAACATGGCGGTGTCGACCTTCATGATCGCGTCGCTGATTTCTTTCTGGGTCGGCCAGATGTCTTTCAGGTACACGGGGTTGCCGTCTTTATCATCACCCAAGGATTCTTCGGCAATATTGATCCGCACATTTCCGGCTAAGGCATAGGCCACGACAAGGGGCGGTGAAGCCAGCCAGTTGGTTTTAACCAGTGGATGCACGCGGCCCTCGAAGTTACGGTTGCCGGACAGCACCGATGCAACTGTTAAGTCAGCACTCTGAATGGCCTTTTCAATAGGTGCGAGCAGAGGGCCGGAATTGCCGATGCAGGTGGTACACCCGTAGCCGACAAGGTCAAAGCCAAGTTTGTCCAGATACTGAGTCAGACCGGCGGCATTGAAATACTCGGTCACCACCTTTGAGCCCGGTGCCAGCGAGCTTTTGACCCATGGCTTGCGCTGCAAACCTTTCTCGACTGCTTTTTTTGCCACCAAGCCTGCAGCCATCATCACGCTGGGGTTTGAGGTGTTGGTGCAGGAGGTGATGGCGGCAATAACCACGGCGCCGTTTTTCAAGCGGTGGGATTGGCCATCAAATTCATAATCGACTTCACCTGTGGCAGCTTCACTGCCAACAGCCGCGCCGCCTCCACCTTCACTGAGCAAGCGGCCTTCTTCTTTGCCGCTTGGTTTTAGCTGCAGGCCAACGAAATCATCGAAGGCCTTGTGAACCTGGGTCAGTGCTACGCGGTCCTGCGGACGTTTAGGCCCTGCGAGGCTGGCTTCAACCGTGCCCATGTCGAGCGACAGGCTGTCAGTGAAGGTCGGCTCCTGGCCCTGTTCGCGCCACAGGCCTTGCGCCTTGGAATAGGCCTCAACCAGGTCTACTGCATCATCCGGGCGCCCCGACAAGCGCAGGTAGCCCAAGGTGATTTCATCTACCGGGAAGAAGCCACAGGTGGCGCCATACTCCGGTGCCATATTGGCGATTGTGGCGCGGTCAGCCAGCGGCAATTCAGCCAGGCCGTCGCCGTAAAACTCGACAAACTTACCCACCACCCCTTTGCTGCGTAGCATTTGTGTGACGGTTAGCACCAGATCAGTTGCGGTAATGCCCTCCGGCAGCTTGCCGGTGAGCTTGAAGCCGATGACTTCAGGGATCAGCATCGAAACCGGCTGACCGAGCATGGCTGCTTCAGCTTCAATACCGCCAACGCCCCAGCCCAATACGCCGAGGCCGTTGATCATGGTGGTGTGCGAATCGGTGCCGACTAGGGTGTCGGGAAAGGCGAAGGTGTGGCCGTCTTCCTCTTTGGTCCATACGGTGCGGCCCAAATATTCGAGGTTGACCTGGTGGCAGATACCAGTGCCGGGCGGCACTACGCTGAAGTTATCGAAGGCATGCTGGCCCCAGCGCAAGAACTCATAGCGCTCACCGTTGCGCTGCATCTCGATATCAACGTTTTGCGTGAAGGCATCGTCCGTGCCGAACTTGTCGACCATGACTGAGTGGTCAATCACTAGATCAACTGGGGAGAGCGGGTTGATCTTTTGTGGGTCACCACCGGCCTTGCTCATGGCATCGCGCATCGCGGCAAGGTCGACAACAGCGGGTACGCCAGTGAAATCCTGCATCAGCACACGGGCAGGGCGGTAT
This sequence comes from Pseudomonas sp. EL_65y_Pfl2_R95, assembly GCF_963971045.1. Taxonomy (NCBI): domain Bacteria; kingdom Pseudomonadati; phylum Pseudomonadota; class Gammaproteobacteria; order Pseudomonadales; family Pseudomonadaceae; genus Pseudomonas; species Pseudomonas sp. EL_65y_Pfl2_R95. The sequence continues at coordinate 367,005 of NZ_CAXAOV010000003.1, forward strand.
TGAATCTCGCGGTCAGAACTGCGCTTTTTCAGCCAGTCAGCAATGGCTTTGAGGTCGTCGCCGGTGACGGTCTTGTCGTCTTCCCAGCGCAGCAGGTTCTCCAGCAGTACTTTCAGGGACATGGGCAGCTTGTCGATGTTGCCGAGCGCTTTAGCGGCTTCGGGCAAACTGAAGTACTGATAGGTTTTGTCGCCAACTTTAAGGCTCTGGCGACTGTTCAGGCTATTTAGGGATGGCATTTAAAGCTCCTTCTTTGGCCACACGGTTGGCCGGGCTGAACGTGCTGTGTTTCTCAGGGCAGGCTTAAACGCTAGTTGTAGACTGTGTTTCCTGCCATTTTTAGGATCGTATTTTTACCCTGCCACTCATGGCCGATAACATCAAGCTGCTACTAAGCCAAGTTAGGACAAACGCAGTAGCTGGGGTGATTGCTCAAGGTGGCGCAAGATGGATTTCCCTGCGCTAACGCTGTCTTCAAGCTTTGTATCGGTTACTAAGCTGGACATGATTTACAGCTCTGGGTTCCCAACTTCGCTATCATGCGCGTCTTGAGGAGATCCCCGATGAATACTTTGTTACTGCATTGCCGCCCCGGATTTGAAAGCGAGGTCTGCTCTGAAATCAGCGAGCATGCTGCCAATTTGCAAGTGGCTGGCTATGCCAAGGCTAAAACCAGCAGCGCCTGTGCAGAATTTATTTGCACGCAAGAGGGTGGTGCTGAACGCTTGATGCAGGGTGTGCGCTTCAAGCAGCTGATTTTCCCTCGTCAGTGGGCACGCGGGGTATTTATCGATTTACCAGAAAAGGATCGCATCAGCGTATTGCTTGAACACCTGCGCGATTTCCCGGTATGTGGCAGTGTCTGGCTGGAAGTCCTGGATACCAATGATGGCAAGGAGCTGTCGAATTTCTGCAAAAAATTTGAAGTGCCGTTGCGCAAAGCCTTGACCAAAGCCGGCAAATTGGTAGAACAGCCGGGCAAGCCACGCTTGCTACTCACATTCAAAAGTGGCCGCGAAGTGTTTGTCGGTCTGGCGGAGTCAAAAAACAGTGCTATCTGGCCGATGGGTATTCCACGTTTGAAATTCCCGCGTGAGGCGCCGAGCCGCTCAACCTTGAAGCTTGAGGAGGCGTGGCATACGTTTATTCCTCGGGATGAGTGGGATGAGCGCCTTAATAGCGACATGACGGGAGTCGATCTTGGCGCAGCGCCGGGCGGCTGGACCTATCAATTAGTAAGGCGTGGCATGTTGGTCACTGCCATTGACAACGGGCCTATGGCGCAAAGCTTGATGGACACCGGCTTGGTCCAACATCTGATGGCCGACGGCTTTACCTACAAGCCGCGCCAGCCGGTGGATTGGATGGTCTGCGATATCGTCGAAAAACCCGCACGCAATGCGGCGATGCTTGAGACCTGGATTGGTGAAGGTCTGTGCCGCGAGGCGGTGGTTAACCTCAAGCTGCCGATGAAGCAACGCTATGCTGAAGTGCGCAAGCTGCTCGACAGAATGGAAGCCAGTTTTGCCGAGCGGCGGATCAAGGTGTCGATTGCCTGCAAGCAGCTTTATCACGACCGAGAAGAGGTCACTTGTCACCTTCGTCGCCTGACGCCCTAAGTAAATAAGGCCAATAGGTGACCTTTGGGTCAGCTTTGCGCGACAATAGCTGCCTGTATTTGGAGTGTTTACATGTCTGACCCAAAAAACCTCACCCCCGACTCGGTGCTTGATGCCAGCGGCCTTAACTGCCCGGAGCCGGTGATGATGCTGCACAACAAGGTGCGCGACTTGCCGGTTGGCAGCCTACTCAAAGTCATCGCGACGGACCCTTCAACGCGCCGTGATGTGCCAAAATTCTGCGTGTTCCTGGGTCATGATTTGCTTGATCAAGCTGAAGAGTCCGGGACGTATCTGTACTGGATTCGCACCAAAATCGCCTGATCACCGAGGCCAGCAATGGATTGGTATTTCGCCTACGGCTCCAATATGAATCCCGCTCGCATGCAGGTACGAGGCTTGGATGTGAAGGAGGCGCGGGCAGGGCAGTTAAAGGGTTTCAGCTTGCGCTTTAACAAGCGTGCAGCCACTGCAGCCGGGCATGCGTTTGCCAATATCGCCTACCAGCCGGGCAGCGTGGTTGAAGGTGTGCTCTATCGCCTGGCGGATGGGGAGCAAATCAGCAAACTGGACCCGTTTGAGGGCACACCCGTGCTGTACAGCCGCGAGCCGATGCTGGTATCCAGCGAGCAAGGCGATATTGCCGCTTGGGTTTATATTGCCAATCCAGCGTTTCGTGAAGAGGGCCTGCTGCCTTCGCGCGAGTATTTAGAGCATTTACTGCTAGGCCGTGAGTTTCTCTCCGAAGCTTACTGGGCAGCCTTGTCTGCCGCTCCCACCCATCCAGACTGACCCGGTGCCAGACCGCAGCTCTTGAGGGTGTCCTGCCAGGCTTTGACGTGGCGTTTGGTGGCCTGCTCGAACTGAGTCCACAATGAATTATCGGGCCCCGCAAGGGTTAACAGATACTGTTGCAACGTCGGTGGGATCTGCTCGATTTCACTCATCTGCAGCAGGCTTGCGCTCCAGCGTTTACCGCGCTGGTCAACCTTGGCCAGATAGGGCTGCAGCCCACCGGCGTAAAATTTTACGAAGACGTTCTGAAGTATCCGTGCTTGCCGGGTAGCCCGCTGATGGGGGCAAATCGGCCGCTGCATCTGCCTTTCTTCCAGAGCCATGCTGCCTTGGTTCAAGGTTTGGGTCAGCGTGCTCAGGCTGCTGATGAGCTGGCCGCCTTGTTCTGTAGCAAGCAGGGCAAAAAATAGTGGGTCCAGCTCATGGCTGCCGGGCGGTAATTGCTCGGGCAGCTTTTGCCCAATGCTGACTAATTGAGCGAGTGCATCCAGGCCCGGGTCGCTTTCTGTGACATCAATCGGCAGAGGCGTTGGGGCAAAACGCAAATACTGTTCAAACTCCGGGCTGGCATTTAGCGCATTCCAATACACCTGCGGCAGTTGAGCCCGTTTCTGTATGGCCAACTGGCTGAGCTGCTGGTTGAAGTCGTTGTCTGCAGTCTTCGTCAGGCTTTGCTGGCAGGCTGCAATCTCGCGCAGCAAGTCGCCTTCATAGCCCAGTCTGTTGCTGGCCAGCATTTGCTTGCCGAGTATGCTGTTGCGGTCGCTGATTTGAATTTGCAAGGCGGGGCAGCGGTGCACATCGATAATCAAGTCAAGCAAGCTGATGCGCAGGTCAGGAATCTCGCTGACCCGATCGCGGCGTGCAGGCATGCGATAGAGTTTGTCTTTACTGGACGCAGAATCTGCATTTATTTCGACCGCTGTGGCGTTGGCCAGGCGATATAAGTAGTCCGCCTGCAGAGCTTGCGCGTCATTGGCGGGCTTGCACCCAGTGAGGACAACTATTATCAGCAGCGTAAGGAGTCTGGAGTTCATCCCGCCAGTTTAGATAAACGGATGCGTTTGCGCGCACTTCGGCTCAAACGGATGGCCAGCATCACGGCGGCGCAGGTCAGGCCCACTACCAAGCCCTGCCACAAGCCCTGTGGCCCGGAAGGTTCTCCGAACCAGTGGGATAAGCCCAGGGCATAGCCAACCGGCAGTCCAATCCCCCAGTAGGCGAACAGTGTCAGGAGCATGGTCACGCGCGTGTCCTGATAGCCGCGCAAGGCCCCGGCAGCGGTTACCTGAACCGCATCCGAGAGCTGAAACAGCGCGGCATAGATAATCAGCGTGGAGGCCAAAGCAATCACGGTTGGGTCTGGAGTGTAGATGCTGACGATCTGTTCGCGCAGCAGCAAGGTCAAGGTGGCTGAGCAGCACGCATAGGCCAGCGCTGTTGCCATGCTGACGCCGGCGGCGAAACGGGCGCCGCGCGCGTCGTGTCGTCCCAATGCCTGGCCTACACGTACGGTCGCGGCCATGCCAAGGGAATAGGGGATCATAAACACCAGCGAACTGAAGTTGAGGGCGATTTGGTGCCCGGCCACCACGGTTGCTCCAAGGCCGCCGATCAACAGGGCGATCACTGCAAAAATGCTCGACTCGGCGAACACGGCGATGCCAATAGGCAAACCAATTGACAGCAGGCGCTTGATCACCGACCACTGCGGCCAGTCAAAGTGTTTAAACAGCTCGCTTGACTTGTAAAAGGATGCCCATTTTACCCAGACCAGCATGCACAGAAACATGAAAGTCATCACCAAACCGGTCGCCCAGCCACAGCCAACGCCGCCCATGGCGGGTATGCCCAGTTTGCCGTAGATGAATATGTAATTGAGGGGGATATTCAGCATCAAGCCGAAGATGCCAATAACCATGCTTGGACGGGTATGCCCAAGGCCGTCGCTGAAGCAGCGCAGCACATGGTAAAGGGCCACAGCCGGAAAGCCGCAGGCGACCGCACGCAGGTAGCCCATCGATGGTGCAATCAGGTCGGGTTCAACGTTCATGCTGTGCAGCACGATTTCAGCATTCCACAAGATTGTCGCTGCGCCGCCGCCCACCACCAGTGCCAGCCATAATGCCTGACGCACCAATGGCCCGATGCTGCTTTCGTCACCGGCGCCAAAGCGTTGGGCGACCTTCGGCGTGGTCGCCAGCAGGATACCCGTCATCAGCAGAAAAACCGGTACCCAAATCGAGTTGCCCAAGGCCACGGCGGCCAAATCACGCGGGCCAACACGCCCCGCCATCAATGTGTCGACGAAGCCCATAGCCGTGTGCGCCAACTGGGCGATGATAATCGGCGTGGCGAGCACCAACAGACTGCGAAATTCACGGCTTGCGCGTTGTGCCCGTGTTTCAACAGTTGTGGTGGCAGGCATGGTTGATGCTCTCGTAAAACCGCGCAGTATACGCTTTGACCTTTTGGTCAGGAAAGAGTCTGGTCGGTTGTTTTCGCGGCGTTGTTGTTATTTGATCAGGCAACGTTGCTACAAGGTATTACGCCATGAATCTGCTGTTAGAATAATGCCTTGTCCCATGGAGCCATGCCATGCGTATCGTTGCTGACGAGAACATACCTTTACTTGATGAATTTTTTGCTGATTTCGGCTCAATAACACGGCTGCCGGGCAGATCGATTGACGCGGCGGCTGTTGCCGACTCCGATGTGCTGCTGGTGCGCTCGGTGACTAAGGTCAATCAGCAGTTGCTGCAAGGCAGTCGGGTAAAGTTCGTTGGCACTTGCACCATTGGCACCGATCACCTTGACCTCGATTATTTTCAGCAGGCCAATATCGCCTGGTCCAGCGCTCCCGGTTGTAACGCACGAGGGGTGGTCGACTATGTGTTATCGAGCTTGCTGGTGCTGGCGGAAGATCAAGGCCTGGATTTATCCAGGCGTACTTACGGGATAGTCGGGGCGGGCCAGGTAGGCAGTCGTTTGCAGGCCGTTCTGCAAGGGCTTGGCTGGGCGGTCTTGGTCTGTGATCCTCCACGGCAACTGCTGGAGGGCGGTGATTATGTCAGCCTGCAGCAGATCATCAGCCAGTGCGATGTGATCAGCTTGCACACACCACTGGCTAAAACCGGTGAACATCCAACCCAGCATCTGTTCGACGCTGAAAAACTCTCTCAGCTACAACCCGGTACTTGGCTTATTAACGCCAGTCGTGGCCCGGTGATTGATAATGATGCCTTGCGTCAAACGTTGGCGCAGCGCAGTGATTTGCGTGCGGTGCTGGATGTCTGGGAGGCCGAGCCGACTGTGGATGTTGAATTGGCGGCCCTGTGCCGTATTGCAACGCCGCATATTGCAGGCTATAGCCTTGATGGCAAGCTGCGCGGCACGGCGCAAATCTACAGCGCACTTTGTGAGTTTCTCGGTCAGCCTGAACAGCATCATCTGAATGATTTGATGCCCGCGCCTTGGCTGGAACAGATGGGGTTTTCTGCGGCGGTGCAGCGCGAATGGCTGATTAGCACGATCTGCCGTGCGGTATACGACCCGCGCCGCGATGATGCCGATTTCCGCCGTAGCTTGTGCAGTGACGATGCGCAGCAACGCTCAGCCTTTGATGCGCTGCGTAAGCATTATCCAATGCGCCGGGAAATCACCGGTCTTGAGGTCAGGTTTGCGGGCCAACCCTCGGTAGACCTTGTGCAGGTATTGCAGGCGCTAGGTGTAGCAAGAGGCTAGGCTGACCAGCGCGTGCACAGAGACCCCTGCAGATTCAGTCCTTGGCTGGGTTGCTGATACGGCTTTTTTCAAGCTCGTCGCAAGCATCCTGAATCATGTGCTCGGTAATTTCGACCTCATGGCCTTGTTCATCGATAATCGCGCCACCAACGGGTTTGTCCTGACCGTCGTCGCTTTGCTTGGGTGGGGTTGAGTTACTCATAAACGATCTCCTCAGCGCACTGTCTGGTTGAACTTTAACGCCAGCTGGGTCCAGTGGGCAACTTTGGCTGCAGGACCGTCGGGCTGCATGACTTCAGGCATTCACGTAGGATTACTTTGCCGAAAAAGCCCCCGCCTTGAAAAGCTGGGGCGTCCTGAAATTACAACATTATTTTGGAGTGGGTGTATGTCGCGCTTTCACATCGGGTTAATCATCAACCCGCTCGCCGGTCTCGGTGGTCCTGCTGGGCTCAAGGGCAGTGATGGCGTTGCTGAACAAGCGTTGGCCCTGGGTGTCGAGCCTAAAGCGGCGCTGCGCACTCGTACGGCGCTGGATTGCTTGGCAGAACTAAAGGGCCGTGTAGAGTTTGTGACCTTTCCCGGCAGCATGGGTGCTGATTTGCTGGCTGATATGGGCTTTTCCCACCGTGTGCTTGGGGCAATTGACCCACAACATACAACGGCTGCCGACACTCGCAAGGCCGTCGAGCTGTTGCAGGAGGCAGGGGTTGCCCTGATTTTGTTCGCCGGGGGCGACGGTACCGCGCGCGATATTTGTGCGGCGGCGCGCGCGGGCCAGCCTGTGTTGGGGATTCCGGCCGGGGTAAAAATCCATTCTGGGGTTTATGCCATCAGCCCCCGTGCAGCAGGTGAATTGACTGCACGGCTGGTGGCTGGCGGGTTGGTGCGACTGGCGGCTGGTGAGGTGCGTGATATTGATGAATCTGCACTGCGCGAAGGGCGCGTCACTGCGCGCTGGTTTGGTGAGCTCAGCGTGCCGGAAGAGGGCGGTTTTGTGCAGCAGGTCAAGCAGGCTGGTGTCGAGTCTGAGGAGCTGGTGCTCAATGATTTGGCGGCATGGCTCGAAGAAAGTTGGGAGCAGGGTGTGCGCTATATTTTTGGTCCCGGCTCGACTTTGCATGGTTTGGCAGAAAACCTTGGCTTGGCGACCACCTTGCTGGGTGTCGATGTGATCGAGAACGGTCAGGTGATTGGCCGTGACGTAACTGAGTCCCAGTTATTTGAACTGGTTGAGTCAAACCCTGCTCGTTTACTGGTCACCGCTATCGGCGGACAAGGCCACATTCTTGGGCGTGGCAACCAACAGATCAGCCCGCGTGTTCTGCGCTCGGTGGGCCTGGAGCATATTCGTGTGGTCGCCACCAAGCGCAAGTTATCAACGCTGGCAGGGCGTCCTTTATTGGTGGATACCGGCGATATCAGTCTCGACGATGCATTTCCTGACGTGGTTAAGGTTTGGGCGGGTTACAAGGAAGAATTGCTCTATCCCCTGACTGCACGCGCTGAATAAGTTGAGTACCTGGAGGCGTGCGTGTTAGCAACTGAATTGCCGCAATGCCTGCAGGGGGCTGAACGGGTGGTGCTGTTTGATGGCGTGTGCAGGCTGTGTAATGGCTGGGCGCGGTTTTTGATCGCCCATGATCCAGAGTGCCGATTCAAACTCGCCTCTGTGCAGTCGGCTCAGGGCCAGGCCATTCTGCGTCACTTTGAACTGCCCGCCGATCACTTTGAAAGCATGGTCTATATCGAGCATGGCCGGCTATTTCTGCAGTCAAATGCCGTGCTGCGAATCACTGAGCAGTTGTCATGGCCGTGGCCCCTTCTCAGTTGTTTGGCTGGGTTGCCCCGGCCATTGCGCGATAGGTGCTACGGCAGTATTGCGCGAAACCGCTACCGTTTGTTCGGTAAGCATGATCAGTGCATGGTGGCCAGTGCAAAGCATGCTGGGCATTTTCTTGAGGAGCCAGTGTGATTGTGTCGCGGCGATTACAGCTGATCTCCTATTGTGCCCGCGCCGCGTTGGCCGTGGTGTTCATCTGGCATGGCTTGGTGCCTAAATTGCTCTGGCTGAGCGCTGATGAAGTGGCAATGATTGAAGCGCATGGCTTTCCCGCGCCAGCAATGGTTGCGGCAATCAGTGGCGTATTGGAAATCATAATGGGCGTGGCCATTTTGGTGTATCAGCGCAATCATTGGCCGTTAATGCTCGCGGGTAGCATCTTGATAGCCTTGCTGGTTGATGTCGCGCTGTTCAGTCCCCATCTACTTATACAAGCGTTCAACCCGGTTAGTCTTAATCTTGCCGCAATAGCGCTGTGTATCATTGCTGCGCTGGCGCAAGTGCCTGGCGCAAAAGCAACATAAATCAAGCCTGCGGGCAGTTGCGAGAACGCATGAAATCATTTTTATCGTCGCGTCAAAGCCATGCAGTGCAAGTTGCTTGGGGATTTATTGCGCCCTATCGTTTGCGGGTGATTGGCGCGTTGCTGGCGCTGATGTTTACCGCCGCGATTACCTTGTCCATGGGGCAGGGTATCAAACTGCTGGTCGATCAGGGGTTGGCGACTCAGTCGCAAGAGGCGCTGGAGCATTCGATCGCGTTGTTTTTTGTATTGGTGCTGGCCTTGGCCTTTGGCACCTATACACGGTTTTACCTGGTTTCTTGGCTGGGCGAGCGGGTGGTTGCAGATATCCGCAAGCGGGTGTTTAACCACCTGATTACCTTGCATCCAGGGTTTTATGAGAGCAACCGAAGCTCAGAGATTCAATCACGCCTTACGGCCGATACCACGCTGTTGCAGTCGGTCATTGGATCGTCTCTGTCGATGGCGCTGCGCAACCTGATCATCATGATCGGTGGTGTGGTGTTGTTGATTATCACCAATCCCAAGCTCAGCGGCATTGTGTTGGTCGCGCTGCCCTTGGTGGTGGCGCCGATTCTGATCTTCGGGCGGCGGGTGCGAGCATTGTCACGCCAAAGCCAGGACCGGGTGGCGGATGTTGGCAGCTATGTGGCCGAGGTGCTTGGTCAGATTAAAACGGTGCAGGCCTACAACCACCAGCGCGAAGACATGCGTCGATTTGCGATTTCCGCCGAGGCGGCTTTCGACACGGCTCGCCAGCGCATAGCTCAGCGTGCATGGCTGATTACTGTGGTTATCATATTGGTTCTTGGTGCCGTAGGGGTCATGCTGTGGGTCGGGGGCATGGATGTCATCGCCGGTCGCATTAGCGGCGGTGAATTGGCTGCCTTTGTGTTCTACAGCCTGATCGTGGGCTCCTCTTTTGGCACTCTCAGCGAAGTGATCGGTGAGCTGCAGCGTGCTGCAGGCGCTGCCGAACGTATTGCCGAATTGTTGCAGGCACGCAATGAGATCAGTGCCCCGCAAGAAAACACCCTGACCCTGGCTCAGCCAGTGCAAGGGCGCATCGAGCTGCAAGGTGTTCGCTTCGCCTATCCGTCGCGGCTGAACAGTTTTGCCATCGATGGTATCGACTTGTTGGTCGAGCCAGGTCAAACAGTGGCTTTGGTTGGCCCTTCAGGTGCGGGTAAATCAACACTGTTTGATTTATTGCTGCGCTTTTTCGACCCGCAACAAGGGCGGATTCTGGTCGACGGCCTTCCGATTGATCAGCTTGATCCGAGCGATTTAAGGCGCTGCTTTGCGTTAGTTTCGCAAAATCCAGCGCTGTTTTTTGGCACGGTTGAAGACAATATTCGGTACGGCAAAACCGAGGCGGGCTTCGCCGATGTCGAGGCGGCTGCCCGGGCCGCCCATGCTCACGAATTCATCATGAAACTGCCGGAAGGCTACCAAACACACCTCGGTGATGCCGGAATGGGCCTTTCCGGTGGCCAGCGTCAGCGTTTGGCAATTGCCCGTGCATTACTTGTCGATGCGCCGATATTGCTGCTGGATGAAGCCACCAGCGCCTTGGACGCTGAGAGTGAGCACTTAATCCAGCAAGCTTTGCCGCGCCTAATGCAAGGGCGCACGACCTTGGTGATTGCCCACCGCCTGGCGACTGTCAAAAGCGCTGAGCGGATTGCGGTGATTGAGGCTGGCAAGCTCGTCGCAATCGGCTCCCACCAAGAGCTGATCAGTAGCAGTCCGTTGTATGCACGTTTGGCTGAACTGCAGTTTTCAAACCCGCTGGTGAGCGGGACTTAGCCCTGCAGGTCAATAGGCTTTGCTTGTGGCCTGATGGTGGCCGCAGCGCCTGCAGAGGCGAGAATGATACAGCTGATGGCCAGCCACTGAGTGAAGTGCAGCTGTTCACTCAGAAACAGCAATCCAGTGAGTGCCGCAACGGCGGGTTCAAGGCTCATCAAGATGCTGAAGATTCGCGATGGCAGGCGCGTCAAGGCGATCATCTCAAGGCTGTAAGGCAGGGCGGATGAGAGTACGGCAACCGCCAAGGCTATTGGCAGTAAATCGACGTTATACAGCGCAGTACCGGCTTGCCACATGCCAATCGGTATCACCAGTGCTGCCGCAACCAAGGTGCCCAGGCAGGCCGTGTGTTTGCCGTGTCGGGCGCCGGCTTTTTGGCCAAAAATAATGTACATCGACCAGCAAAAACCTGCACCCAGGGCAAACGCCATACCGACAGGGTCAAGTGCTTGGTCGGAGTGGCTGCTGGGCAATAGCAACCACAAGCCGGTGATGGCCATGGCCACCCAGACGAAGTCTAGCAAGCGCCGTGAAGACAATAGCGCCAAGGCAAGCGGGCCGGTGAATTCGAGGGAAACGGCAATCCCAAGGGGGATGGTCTTGAGCGACATGTAGAACATCAGGTTCATGCCACCCAGCGCCAGACCGTAAGCCAGTAATGCTTTGCACGACGACAGGCTTAAGCGCGCCTGCCAAGGGCGCATGATAATTGCCAAGATGATCGCCCCGAAGCCCAGGCGCAGCGCGGTGGTGCCTTCCGGGCCGATCAAGGGGAACAGACTTTTCGCCAAGGATGCGCCGCTCTGAATCGAGACCATTGCCACCACCAGCAAGGCAATCGGCAAGACAATAGCGGTAGCAGGTATGGAGCGTGGCATCATCAATCCCAAATCAATTACGGGTGCAATAAAAAACCGGCCCGCAGGCCGGTTGTTCGGCTTTACGTGATCAGCGATATTCGCAAAGGTAAGCGGTATCAACTGCGACCTTAAGCTTGAACTTACTGTTCGCTGGAACCGTGAAGTTGCTACCCGATTCGTATGTTTCCCAACTCTCGGAGCCCGCCTGCTGTACGGTCAGTGCGCCTGCAACCACGTGCATCACTTCCAGTTGGCTGGTGCCGAACTCATAGTCTCCTGCAGCCATTACGCCGATCGTGGCAGGGCCTGCAGCCATATCGAAAGCAATAGATTTGACGGTGCCGTCGAAGTACTCATTTACTTTAAACATATGCAAATCCTCGGAGGGGCTGAAAAAGGCCCGCCAGTATGCCGAAGCCTGATCAGGGCGTCATCAGCTTTGAATGGGTAAAACCAAAGGCAGTAACCGAGCTGTGTTGCGCGCATCGCAGAGCGCGCGGTGTTGTTGTCCGCTGAAGCTTATTCCTGAAAGCTGTAGCGCCGTGTGCAGTCCAACAGGTTGTTGCAGTTTGCGTGCTTGGGCGAAGGTTTTTTTAAGGTTGAGATGACTCACATTGCTCAAATGGCTGGTAAGTTTTTGCAGGCGCCAATCTTGCTCAAGCTGGCGGCGGTCGTATTCTCCCCAACTGGCCCAGCCAACCAACCGGGGGTGATGCTGGCTGAGCCAGCGTTCAAAGTGCGGCCAGATCTCAGCAAGGGGCACTGCGTTGTCTACATCACTCTGGTTGATATGGGTCAGGTCGCGGCAAAATCGTGTGAGGTGCGGGCGCCTGACCGGTTTAACAAAGCGCTGGAAATGGTCAACCTCATGACCTTGAGCATTAACCATGCTGGCACCGATTTCGATAATTTCCATTTGCTCAATCGGCCAGCCGCCTTCTTCCGTGGTGGCTTCCAAGTCAATCACTAACCAATGTCCCATAGGCTCTCCATGAGCTTGCGGGTCTCAACCCGCACTGTAGGCAAACGTATATTAGGTTTTAGGACAATGGCGCCAGTATGCAAGTGCCCAACTATTGCGACAAACCGCATGGTAGGCTGCTGGTAAATCAATCTGGAGGTATCAAATGGCCAATGTAGCCTTTATTGGATTGGGTGTTATGGGTTATCCCATGGCAGGACACTTGGCGCGTGACGGTCATCAGGTGTGCGTTTACAACCGCTCTGCCGCCAAGGCCAGGCAGTGGGTTGATGAATACGCTGGTGAAAGTGCCGCTACTCCACGTGAAGCCGCTCAAGGCGCAGACTTGGTGATGGTATGCGTTGGTAATGACGACGACTTGCGCAGTGTTGTGCTGGGTGATGATGGCGCGCTTGCGGGCATGCAAGCAGGCAGTGTGTTGGTTGATCACACCACGGCCTCTGCAACGGTTGCGCGTGAGCTGGCAGCAGCTGCACTGGAGCGCTCGGTCGGTTTCCTCGATGCGCCGGTTTCCGGTGGTCAGGCCGGCGCACAAAATGGCGTGTTGACCGTGATGGTCGGCGGTGAGCAGGCCGATTTTGATCGGGCCCAACCGGCAATCGATGCCTACGCGAAAATGGTTCGCTTGATGGGTCCGGCAGGTAGCGGTCAGTTGACCAAGATGGTTAACCAGATTTGCATTGGCGGCCTGGTACAAGGCTTGTCCGAGGCACTGCATTTTGCCCAGTGCGCAGGCCTTGATGGCATGGCGGCTATGGAAGTGATCAGTAAAGGTGCTGCGCAATCGTGGCAGCTGGAAAATCGCCATAAAGCCATGCTTGAGGGTGAATTTGATTTCGGCTTTGCTGTCGATTGGATGCGTAAAGACCTGTCGATCCTGCTTGATGAGGCGCGGACCAACGGCGCGCAATTACCTGTGACGGCGCTGGTTGACCAGTTTTATGCCGATGTTCAAGCCGCAGGTGGAGGGCGTTGGGATACGTCCAGTCTGATCTCGCGATTGAAGTCGGCGAAGAACTCCTGAGCGCTTTTGTTGCCTTAGTCATCAGACGCCATAGCGCTTGCCATGGCGTTTGATTGTGCACGCTTTGATTCCGCTAGCTAGCGCTTTTAGTAATGCTAACTTAGTCTGTATGCAGGTAAAATCGGCGATATGCTTTGATTGTGCGGTTAAGGAAAGAAACAGATCATGAAATGCCGTGCGGGTTGTGGCGCTTGCTGCATCTCACCTTCAATCAGTTCACCGATTCCGGGAATGCCTGATGGCAAGCCCGCAGGTGTGCGTTGCATTCAGCTTGATGAGACGAACTATTGCATGATCTTCGGTCAGCCTGAGCGGCCGTTAGTGTGCTCCGCATTCAGTGCAGATATTGATGTATGCGGTGACACCCGGGAAGACGCAATACGCTTAATTGCCTGGCTTGAAGGTTCGACTGCCGCGGCGTGTTAAGTACTTTATTTAGCAGCAGGCAAATGCCTGGGAGAGATAATGGCTCTATTTACACGGTTACTGGTGGGGAGCGTTGCTGTGCTGGCGGTCAGTGCCGCGCATGCGCAAGACTGGAATCTGGTGAAAGACGAGGCAGGGGTCAAGGTCTATCTCAGTGACGTTGCAGGCTCTGAGTATAAGTCTTATCGCGGCGTCACCACGATTAAGGCGGACGTGCCAACTCTGCTCAAGCTGCAAGATGATGTGGCGGGTTCGTGTGCATGGATACATGAGTGCAAGACGCAAAAAATGCTCAAGCGTGAGGGTGATAAGACGTGGGTCTATGCGCAATTCAATACGCCTTGGCCGGTAACTCCGCGTGACTCGGTAATGGAAGTGACCACCGAGAAAGATGCCAAGGGTGTGGTAACCCGCAAAATGCATGGTGTGCCTAGCTATATCCCCGAAGAGAAGGGTTTTGTGAGGCTCACTCAGCTGGAAGGCAGTTGGGTGTTCACGCCCAAAGCTGGCGGTGAAGTCGAAGTGGTCTATCAGGTGCATACCGAGCCGGGTGGTAGTGTTCCGTCTTGGGTGGCGAATAAGTTCGTGGTCGATGCGCCGTTCAATACCCTGAAGAACTATCGCGAGCTGGCTGAGAAAAAATAGCTTTCGTGGGTAGCGCGGTGTCGCAAGGCGAGCAGTTGCCGCCTTGGTCAGCACGAGGCTTTCAGCCAATGAACGAATCTGCAGGCGTACGCGGCGCGTGCAGGGTGTGACAACGCGAAGCTTGTCCACCATGGATCAGCCGATAATCGAATGTGTCGGTGGAAATGGTGGATGAAAAGAGCGTCATCCACCCTGCTGTAGGGCAATGCAATCGCGAGTTCGTGTCCGTCAGAATTCAGGCGTCATAATGGTTTAAGAGTGGGCCGACAGCTTTTGTCAGTTATTGCTGATTCTGGGTGGGAAAAAGCGTTGATCAGCAAAAAAAATGAATAAAAAAGGCTGCCAAATGGCAGCCTTTTTTTTGCGCGAAAAACTAAGCGTAATGGCTTATTTTTTGATATCGCGCTGCTTTTCACCGGTGTACAGCTGGCGCGGACGGCCAATTTTGTACGGGCTTTCAAGCATTTCTTTCCAGTGCGAGATCCAGCCAACAGTGCGTGCCAGGGCGAAAATCACCGTAAACATGCTGGTTGGAATGCCAATCGCTTTGAGGATGATGCCCGAGTAGAAGTCAACGTTCGGGTACAGCGAGCGTTCGATGAAGTAAGGGTCGGTCAGTGCGATCTCTTCGAGACGCATGGCCAGCTCCAGTTGTGGGTCATTGGTAATGCCCAGTTCTTTCAGTACTTCGTCGCAGGTCTGCTTCATCACCGTGGCGCGTGGGTCACGGTTTTTGTAAACGCGGTGACCGAAGCCCATCAGCTTGAATGGATCTTCTTTGTCTTTGGCTTTGTCGATGAATTTGTCGATGTTGGACACATCGCCGATTTCATCAAGCATGCTCAGCACGGCTTCGTTGGCACCGCCGTGGGCAGGGCCCCACAATGCAGCGATACCGGCTGCGATGCAGGCAAATGGGTTGGCGCCAGAGGAGCCAGCCAGGCGAACGGTTGAGGTCGATGCGTTTTGTTCGTGGTCAGCGTGGAGGATAAAGATTTTATCCATCGCTTTGGCCAGAACAGGGCTGATCGGCTTAATTTCGCAAGGTGTGTTGAACATCATGTGCAGGAAGTTTTCAGCGTAATTGAGGTCATTACGCGGGTACATCATAGGTTGCCCCATGGAGTACTTGTAGGTCATCGCTGCAAGGGTCGGCATTTTGGAAATCAGGCGCATGGCCGAAACTTCACGGTGATGCGGGTTCTTGATGTCCAGAGAGTCGTGATAGAAAGCGGAGAGGGCGCCGACAACGCCACACATGATGGCCATTGGGTGCGCATCACGACGGAAGCCGTTGAAGAAGGTCTTCAATTGCTCGTGAACCATGGTGTGGTTCTTGATGGTGCTTACAAACTGGGCTTTTTGCTCGTCATCTGGCATTTCGCCATTGAGTAGCAGGTAGCAGGTTTCCAGATAGTCAGCCTTCTCAGCGAGCTGCTCAATTGGATAGCCGCGGTGAAGCAGGATGCCTTTGTCACCATCGATATAGGTGATTTGCGACTCGCAAGACGCAGTGGACATGAAGCCCGGATCAAACGTAAAGCGGCCCGTGGCTGTTAAGCCCCTTACATCAATTACATCGGGACCAACGGTGCCGGTTAAAATAGGCAGCTCGACGGGGGCAGCGCCCTCGATGATCAACTGCGCTTTTTTGTCAGCCATGTGTGGCCTCCTAGTTATGCTTGAAATCATCAGACAGGCCCCCCACGCAGGGCCCGCACCACTATAGTGGGATAAATTCGAAAGTCAATTTGCTAAAACGCCATGGCGTAGAGCCTTTGGGCGGCTGTTTATTAAGGATAAGTTGCGCTTTTACGTGATTTAAATAATCAACGCAATCCTAACTAAGGTGTAGGGAGGTCCGTTGTCATTAGTAACCTAACTGTCTATACTCTGCGGCCAACCACTAAGGGCTTTTGACCCTGTATCTGGTGGTTTTCACTCCTTGGGTGATGGGTACCTGACCAGTGCACCTCCCGACAACTTTGCCCTGCAACTTCGGGGCTCTCAGTGTGATAAAAAAAGCCGTGAATAGCCAACGACCTGTAAACCTAGACCTTAGGACTATCAAGCTCCCAATCACCGCTTACACGTCCATTCTTCACCGTATATCCGGTGTCATTCTCTTTGTCGGCATTGCCGTGCTGCTTTATGGGCTCGACAAATCGCTGGCTTCAGAGGAAGGCTTTGCCGAGGTGAAAGAGTGTCTGACTAGCCCTTTGGCTAAGTTCGTGATCTGGGGACTTTTGTCCGCCTTGCTGTACCACCTGGTGGCTGGCATACGCCACATCATCATGGACATGGGTATCGGTGAATCGCTTGAGGGCGGTGCATTGGGCTCGAAAATCGTACTCGCTGTTGCAGCGGTCATGATTCTGCTGCTGGGGGTATGGATATGGTAACTAACGTCACTAACCTGTCACGTTCTGGTCTGTATGACTGGATGGCGCAGCGTGTTTCAGCAGTCGTTCTCGCGGCTTATGTGCTGTTTTTGCTGGGCTTTGTGATCACCCATCCTGGTATGGGTTATGCCGACTGGCATGGTTTGTTCTCCAATCAAGCAATGCGCATCTTCAGCTTGCTGACTTTAGTTTCACTTAGCGTTCATGCCTGGGTTGGTATGTGGACTATCTCCACTGACTACCTGACCAATATGGCTATCGGTAAGTGGGCTACTGCCGTGCGTTTTCTGTTCCAGGCTGCGTGTGGCATTGCCATGTTCGCGTTTTTCGTCTGGGGCGTGCAGATTCTTTGGGGTATCTGATCCATGACTATTCGTACACTTTCTTATGACGCCATCATTATTGGTGGCGGCGGTGCAGGCATGCGTGCCGCGCTGCAACTGGCTCAAGGCGGTCATAAGACCGCTGTGGTCACCAAGGTATTCCCAACGCGTTCGCACACTGTATCTGCCCAAGGCGGCATTACCTGTGCAATCGCATCGGCGGATCCTAACGATGATTGGCGCTGGCACATGTACGATACCGTCAAGGGCTCCGACTACATCGGCGACCAAGACGCTATCGAGTACATGTGTTCTGTAGGTCCGGAAGCGGTATTCGAGCTTGAACACATGGGCTTGCCATTCTCGCGTACTGAACAGGGCCGTATTTATCAGCGTCCGTTTGGTGGCCAGTCGAAAGATTTCGGTAAAGGCGGCCAGGCTGCTCGTACTTGCGCTGCTGCTGACCGCACCGGTCACGCGCTGTTGCACACCCTGTATCAGGGCAACCTGAAGGCGGGTACCTCGTTCCTTAACGAGTGGTACGCAGTTGATTTGGTCAAGAACCAAGACGGCGTAATCGTCGGTGTAATCGCAATTTGTCTTGAAGACGGCGAGACGGTTTATATCCGCGCTAAAGCTGTTGTGCTGGCAACTGGCGGCGCAGGCCGTATCTACTCGTCCACCACTAACGCCCTGATCAACACCGGTGACGGCATTGGTATGGCGCTGCGTGCAGGTGTTCCGGTTCAGGACATCGAAATGTGGCAGTTCCACCCGACCGGTATTGCCGGCGCGGGCGTGCTGGTGACTGAAGGTTGCCGTGGTGAAGGTGGATACCTGATCAACAAGCACGGCGAGCGTTTCATGGAGCGTTATGCACCAAACGCCAAAGACCTTGCAGGTCGTGACGTTGTTGCCCGTTCGATGGTTAAAGAGATCATTGCCGGTAACGGTTGTGGTCCTGATGGCGATCACGTGATGCTGAAGATGGATCACTTGGGCGAAGACGTCCTCTTGAGCCGTTTGCCAGGTATCGTTGAGCTGTCTAAAACATTCGCTCACGTAGACCCGGCTGTAACACCAATCCCTGTTGTCCCGACTTGCCACTACATGATGGGCGGCGTTGCCACCAACATTCACGGCCAAGCAATTACTCAGGATGCTGACGGCAACGACAAGATCATCGAAGGTCTGTTTGCTGTGGGTGAAGTGGCGTGCGTTTCGGTTCACGGTGCTAACCGTTTGGGTGGCAACTCGCTGCTTGATTTGGTGGTCTTTGGTCGTGCGGCAGGTCTGCACCTCGAGAAATCGCTTAAAGAAGGTGTCGAGCATCGCAACGCCAGCGCTACTGACATTGAGCAGTCGCTGGGTCGTCTGGCGGGTGTTAACGAACGCACCACGGGCGAAGATGTTGCTCCGCTGCGTAAAGAGCTGCAAGCCTGCATGCAGAACTACTTCGGTGTATTCCGTACTGGCGAATACATGCAGAAGGGCATTACCCAGTTGGCTGACCTGCGCGAGCGCATCGCTACCGTTAAGATCGCTGACAAGAGTCAAGCGTTCAACACGGCGCGTATCGAAGCGTTGGAATTGCAAAACCTGCTTGAAGTGGCTGAAGCGACAGCGATCGCTGCAGAAGTTCGTAAAGAGTCTCGCGGTGCTCACGCCCGTGAAGACTTCGAAGATCGTGACGACGAGAACTGGCTGTGCCATTCCATGTACTTCCCAGGCGACAAGCGCGTGACCAAGCGTGCAGTTAACTTCTCGCCGAAGACAGTTCCGACCTTTGAACCTAAGATCCGGACTTACTAAGGGTGGCTGCTATGTTGCAAGTGAGTGTTTATCGCTATAACCCTGAGAGCGACTCAGCGCCGTTCATGCAGGACTTCCAGATCGATACAGGCGGCAAGGACATTATGGTCCTTGACGTACTGGCACTGGTCAAAGAGCAAGACGAAGGCTTCTCTTATCGTCGTTCTTGCCGTGAGGGCGTGTGTGGCTCCGACGGCATGAACATCAATGGCAAAAATGGCTTGGCGTGCATCACGCCGTTGTCCGATGTGGTGAAAAACAACAAGCTTGTGGTTCGCCCATTGCCTGGTTTGCCAGTCATTCGTGACCTGGTTGTCGATATGAGCATCTTCTATAAGCAGTACGAGAAGATTCAGCCGTTTTTGCAGAACGATACGCCGACGCCGGCTATTGAACGCCTGCAGACACCGGAAGAGCGTGAGAAGCTAGACGGTCTGTACGAGTGCATCCTGTGCGCTTGCTGCTCGACCAGCTGCCCTTCGTTCTGGTGGAACCCTGATAAGTTCCTCGGTCCTGCTGCACTGCTTCAAGCCTATCGTTTCCTGGCTGACAGCCGTGATACAAAAACAGTTGAACGCTTGTCGGCTTTGGATGATCCATTCAGTGTGTTCCGTTGCCGCAGCATCATGAACTGCGTGAGCGTTTGCCCCAAGGGTTTGAACCCAACCAAGGCAATCGGCCACATTCGCGGTATGTTGTTGCAAAGCGGTACTTGATTCATCGTTTTCTGCTAGACCTGTAACGCCTGCGGTACCACGCATTCAATACGTGGTACCGCAGTTATAGCCAGAATCGCAGCTCACAAAGCCGTGGTTCTAATTTGAAATATTATGACGACCAGCAGGGGCATCTGGGCCGGAGCCCGGACTATCTGCGGGATCCGTGGTGGCTTTACCGAGGTCGCTGGATCATGACTTCGAAAGCCCACGCGGTTTCTTCGCCGGTGGTGTCCCCTAACCGAGGGTGACCAAGCATGCAAGAAAGCGTGATGCAGCGCATGTGGGACAGTGCCCACCTATCCGGTGGAAACGCTGCCTATGTGGAAGAGCTCTATGAGCTTTACCTGCACGATCCCAACGCTGTGCCAGAAGAGTGGCGCACTTACTTCCAGAAGTTACCAGCCGACGGTGGCGCCACAACAGACGTATCGCATTCCACGATTCGCGATCATTTCGTGCTGCTCGCAAAAAACAAAGCACGTGCGCAACCGGTTTCTGCCGGTAGCGTCAGCAGCGAGCACGAAAAGAAGCAAGTCGAAGTTCTGCGTCTGATTCAAGCCTACCGCATGCGTGGTCATCAGGCTGCGCAGCTTGATCCGCTGGGTCTCTGGCAGCGTCCGCTGCCGGCCGATCTGTCGATCAATCACTACAGCCTGACTGACGCCGACATGGACACCACGTTCCGCACGGGTGGCCTTGTTATCGGTAAGGAAGAGGCGAGTCTGCGTGAAATTCTCGAAGCGTTGCAGCAGACATATTGCCGCACCATTGGCGCAGAATTCACTCATATCGTCGATTCCGAGCAGCGCAGCTGGTTTCAGCAGCGCCTGGAAAGCGTTCGTGGTCGTCCACAATACTCCGCAGAAGTGCAGGGGCATGTGCTTGAACGCCTGACTGCAGCTGAAGGTCTGGAAAAGTATTTGGGCACCAAATACCCAGGCACCAAGCGCTTCGGTCTGGAAGGTGGCGAGAGCTTGATCCCGTTGTTGGATGAAATCATCCAGCGCAGCGGCTCTTACGGAACCAAGGAAATTGTCATCGGCATGGCCCACCGTGGTCGCCTCAACGTACTGGTTAACACGTTCGGCAAGAATCCGCGTGATCTGTTCGATGAGTTCGAAGGCAAGAAAACCGAAGGCTTGAGCTCGGGTGACGTTAAGTATCACCAGGGTTTTTCTTCGAACGTTATGACAGCTGGTGGCGAAGTTCACCTGGCGCTGGCGTTCAACCCGTCTCACCTTGAAATTGTCTCGCCGGTAGTGGAGGGCTCTGTTCGTGCTCGTCAAGACCGTCGAAGCGACAGTGTCGGTGACAAGGTTCTGCCAATCTCCATCCACGGTGACGCTGCATTTGCGGGTCAGGGCGTGGTTATGGAGACCTTCCAGATGTCGCAGACTCGCGGCTTCAAGACAGGTGGCACGATCCATATCGTCATCAACAACCAAGTCGGTTTCACCATCAGCCGTGTAGACGATGCTCGTTCCACTGAGTACTGCACCGACGTGGCGAAAATGATTCAGGCGCCGATCTTCCATGTTAATGGTGATGATCCGGAAGCCGTGCTTTTTGTCACCCAGATGGCGGTTGATTACCGCATGCAGTACAAGCGTGACGTGGTTATTGACCTCGTTTGCTACCGCCGTCGCGGTCACAACGAAGCCGATGAACCAAACGGCACCCAGCCACTGATGTATCAGCAAATCGCCAAGCAGCGCACCACCCGTGAGCTGTACGCCGAGATGTTGATTAATGCATCACGGCAGACCGCTGAAGACGTTCAGGCCAAGAGCGATGAATATCGCACGGCACTGGATAACGGTCAGCACGTTGTCAAGAGCTTGGTTAAAGAGCCGAACAAAGAGCTGTTCGTTGACTGGCGTCCGTATCTGGGCCACGCCTGGACTGCGCGTCACGACACCAGCTTTGATCTGAAAACCCTGCAGGAACTGTCAAGCAAAGTACTGGAAACCCCAGACGGCTTCGTGGTTCAGCGTCAGGTGTCGAAGATCTACGAAGATCGCCAGAAGATGACCGCCGGCGCGCTGCCAATCAACTGGGGTTATGCCGAAACCATGGCATACGCAACCTTGTTGTTTGAAGGCCACCCAATTCGCATCACGGGTCAAGATGTAGGGCGCGGTACGTTCTCGCACCGCCATGCTGTCCTTCATAACCAGAAAGACGGCGCTGCATATGTCCCACTTCAGCAGTTGTATGATGACCAGCCAGATTTCGATCTGTATGATTCATTCCTGTCTGAAGAAGCGGTGTTGGCTTTTGAATACGGCTATTCCACAACCACGCCAAATGGCCTGGTTATCTGGGAAGCACAATTCGGTGACTTTGCTAACGGTGCTCAGGTTGTTTTCGACCAGTTCATCTCCAGCGGCGAAACCAAGTGGGGCCGTCTCTGCGGTCTGACCATGCTCTTGCCGCATGGTTATGAAGGGCAGGGGCCTGAGCACTCGTCAGCGCGTTTGGAGCGTTATCTGCAACTTTGTGCTGAGCACAATATGCAGGTGTGCGTACCGACTACGCCGGCGCAGATCTACCACTTGCTGCGTCGCCAGGTGATCCGCCCGCTGCGCAAGCCATTGGTCGTATTGACGCCGAAGTCGCTGTTGCGCCACAAATTGGCAATCTCGACTCTGGAAGATTTGGCTGAAGGCTCGTTCCAGACCGTTATTCCAGAGATCGATCCAATCGATCCGAAGAAAGTTGACCGTGTGGTGATGTGTAGCGGCAAGGTCTATTACGACTTGCTCGAAAAGCGTCGCAATGAAGGCTTGAACAACATTGCAATCGTACGCCTGGAACAGCTCTATCCGTTCCCTGAGGATGACCTGACTGAGACGCTCGCTGCCTACAAGCATCTCAAGCACATCGTCTGGTGTCAGGAAGAGCCGATGAACCAAGGTGCCTGGTATTGCAGCCAGCATCATATGCGCCGTGTAGTTACTGCGCATAAGAAAACCCTGGTTCTTGAGTATGCCGGCCGTGAAGGGTCTGCATCTCCAGCATGCGGTTATGCATCGTTGCACGCCGAGCAGCAGGAAAAACTGCTGCAAGACGCTTTTACTGTTTAACGCCTGAGCGCAAGAGGCGGCCTGAGTAGGCCGCCTCGTTGAAAACCGAATTTAAGGACACACACAATGGCTATCGATATTAATGCCCCAACTTTCCCGGAATCGGTTGCTGACGGTACCGTTGCCACTTGGCACAAAAAGCCAGGCGACGCAGTCAAGCGCGATGAGCTGATTGTTGACATCGAGACGGACAAAGTCGTTATCGAAGTGTTGGCTGAAGCCGACGGCGTTATCGCTGAAATCGTTAAAAACGAAGGCGACACCGTACTCAGCAACGAACTGCTCGGTCGTCTAACTGAAGGCGCAGCTGCTGCTGCCCCTGCGGCTGCTTCGGCACCTGCTGACAAGAAAGAAGAAAGCGCTGCTGCAGCACCGGCTGCTTCAGGTGATGATGACCAAATCCTTTCACCTGCTGCGCGCAAGCTGGCTGAAGAGAACGGCATCAACCCAAACAGCATTTCCGGTTCCGGCAAAGGCGGTCGCGTCACTAAAGAAGACGTCGTCGCTGCTGTTGAAGCCAAGAAAAACGCCCCTGCCGCCAAGCCTGCTGCTGCAGCCGCCAGCGCGCCAGTAACAACTGCTGCGGGTGATCGTGTTGAAAAGCGCGTACCTATGACCCGTCTGCGTGCCAAGGTTGCAGAGCGTCTGGTTGAAGCGCAGTCGAACATGGCGATGCTGACCACGTTCAACGAAGTCGACATGACTGAAGTCATGGCGCTGCGTTCGAAGTACAAAGATCTGTTCGAGAAGTCGCACAACGGCGTACGTCTTGGCTTTATGTCGTTCTTCGTTAAAGCGGCCACCGAAGCACTCAAGCGCTACCCTGCGGTAAACGCTTCGATTGACGGCTCGGACATTGTTTACCACGGTTATGCTGACGTGGGTGTTGCGGTATCGAGTGATCGCGGTCTGGTTGTACCGGTACTGCGTAACGCTGAATCGATGACCCTGGCTGAAATCGAAAACGGCATCGCTACCTACGGTAAGAAGGCACGCGACGGCAAGTTGTCTATCGATGAAATGACCGGTGGTACCTTCACTATCACGAACGGTGGTACCTTTGGTTCGATGATGTCGACGCCGATTGTTAACCCACCGCAAGCCGCGATTCTGGGTATGCACAACATTCTGCAACGCCCGATGGCGATCAATGGTCAGGTTGTGATCCGTCCTATGATGTATCTGGCACTGTCCTACGATCACCGCTTGATCGATGGTAAGGAAGCCGTGACCTTCCTGGTGACCATCAAGAACCTGCTGGAAGATCCTGCGCGCCTGCTGCTGGATATCTAAACCCAGTTTCTCCCTCGGCGGCTCCCATAAGGAGCCGTCCGGTCTATTTGAGAAGGAATTAGTAATGTCTCAGAAATTCGACGTGGTAGTCATCGGTGCCGGCCCTGGCGGTTATGTGGCTGCAATCAAGGCGGCACAGCTGGGTCTGAAGACTGCCTGTATCGAGAAGTATCAGGATAAAGCTGGCAAGATCGCGCTTGGCGGTACCTGCCTGAACGTAGGTTGCATTCCTTCCAAAGCACTGCTCGACAGCTCGTGGAAATACCACGAAGCCCAAGAAGGTTTTGCGATCCACGGTATCACTGCCAAAGGCGTGACCATGGACGTGCCGGCAATGGTTGGCCGCAAGGACACCATTGTCAAGAACCTGACTGGCGGCGTTGCTACCTTGTTCAAGGCCAACGGCGTTACGCTGCTGGAAGGTCACGGCAAGTTGTTGTCGGGTAAACAAGTTGAAGTGACTGCCCAAGATGGCACCACTCAAGTTGTTGAAGCCGGCAGCGTGATCATTGCGTCGGGCTCCAAGCCAATCGATATTCCACCTGCCCCTGTTGATCAAGACGTTATCGTTGATTCGACTGGCGCACTGGATTTCCAATCTGTACCCAAGACTCTGGGCGTTATCGGCGCCGGCGTTATCGGTCTGGAACTGGGTTCGGTATGGTCGCGCCTGGGTTCACAGGTGACTGTTATCGAAGCTCAGGACAAGTTCCTGCCAGCGGCTGATGATCAGATCTCCAAAGAAGCCATGAAGACCCTGACCAAACAAGGTCTGAAAATTCTGCTGGGCGCACGCCTTACTGCTTCTGAAGTTAAGAAGAAGCAAGTGACCGTGAGCTTCACTGACGCCGACGGCGAGCAGAAGATGACGTTCGACAAGCTGATCGTTGCAGTCGGCCGTCGCCCTGTTACTACTGAACTGCTGGCAGCTGACAGCGGCGTTGACATGGACGAGCGTGGCTTCATTTTCGTAAACGACCAGTGCGAAACCAGCGTTCCAGGCGTTTACGCCATTGGTGACGTGGTACGTGGTGCAATGCTTGCGCACAAAGCCTCGGAAGAGGGCGTGATGGTTGCTGAGCGTATCGCCGGTCACAAAGCACAAATGAATTATGACCTGATCCCTTCGGTTATCTACACTCACCCGGAAATCGCGTGGGTAGGTAAAACCGAACAGCAGCTGAAAGCTGACGGCGTTGCTGTCAACGTCGGTACCTTCCCGTTCGCGGCCAGCGGTCGTGCAATGGCTGCCAATGACACTGGTGGTATGGTTAAAGTTATTGCTGATGCCAAGACTGATCGCGTGTTGGGCGTTCATGTTATTGGCCCGAGCGCTGCTGAGTTGGTTCAGCAGGGCGCAATCGGCATGGAATTCGGCACCAGTGCCGAAGATTTAGGGATGATGGTGTTCTCACACCCAACCCTTTCCGAAGCGTTGCACGAAGCGGCATTGGCGGTGAATGGCGGCGCTATTCACATCGCTAATCGCAAAAAACGCTGAGTGAATGACTATTAACCGCTGGGTCTGTCTAAACCACAGGCTTAGCGGTTACTGGACAAAAAGAACCACGACTGCTGCCCGTGTTTAGCTTTAGATAAGCGCGGAATGTACGTCGGACTGCTCAAGATGGCGGTCACAGGTGGTGCGGCATTAAATTGCAGCACCGAATGCGCAATACCCAAACGAAGACGGTAGACAAGCATGAATCTCCACGAGTATCAGGGTAAGCAGCTTTTCGCTGAATACGGCCTGCCCGTATCCCAAGGCTTCGCAGTAGACACCCCAGAAGAAGCCGCAGAAGCGTGCGACAAAATTGGTGGCAGCGAGTGGGTTGTCAAAGCCCAAGTTCACGCTGGTGGCCGCGGTAAAGCGGGCGGCGTGAAGCTGGTCAAGAGCAAAGAAGACGCCAAGGCATTCGCAGCCAACTGGCTGGGCAAGCGTCTGGTAACTTACCAGACTGATGCTAACGGTCAGCCGGTCAGCAAAATCCTGGTTGAATCTTGCACTGACATCGCCAAGGAACTGTACCTGGGCGCTGTAGTCGATCGTTCGACTCGTCGCATCGTGTTCATGGCGTCCACCGAAGGTGGCGTAGACATCGAGAAAGTGGCACACGACACCCCTGAGAAAATCCTCAAGGCGACCGTTGATCCACTGGTTGGCGCACAGCCATTCCAAGGTCGCGAGCTGGCTTTCCAGCTGGGCCTGGAAGGTAACCAGATCAAGCAATTCACTCAGATCTTCGTGGGTCTGGCCAAGCTGTTCCAGGACTACGACCTGGCACTGCTGGAAGTGAACCCGCTGGTAATCAAGGCTGACGGCAATCTGCATTGCCTGGACGCCAAGATCAACATCGACAGCAACGCCATGTACCGCCAGCCTAAGCTGCGCGCTATGCATGACCCGTCGCAGGATGATCCACGCGAAGCCCACGCTGCCAAGTTCGAACTGAACTATGTTGCCCTTGAAGGTAACATCGGCTGCATGGTCAACGGTGCTGGCCTGGCCATGGGTACCATGGACATCGTCAACCTGCACGGCGGCCAGCCTGCCAACTTCCTTGACGTTGGCGGCGGCGCTACCAAAGAACGCGTTACCGAAGCGTTCAAAATCATCCTCTCGGATGACAATGTTAAAGCAGTTCTGGTTAACATTTTCGGCGGTATCGTTCGTTGCGACATGATTGCTGAAGGCATCATCGGCGCAGTGAAAGAAGTCGGCGTTAAAATTCCGGTTGTTGTTCGCCTTGAAGGCAACAACGCTGAGCTGGGCGCTAAAGTCCTAGCAGAAAGTGGCCTGAACATCATCGCGGCAACTAGCTTGACCGACGCTGCTCAGCAAGTCGTCAAAGCTGCGGAGGGCAAGTAATGAGCGTCCTGATCAATAAAGATACCAAAGTAATCTGCCAGGGCTTCACCGGCTCGCAGGGCAGCTTCCACTCCGAGCAAGCGATTGCCTACGGCACTCAAATGGTCGGCGGTGTAACACCAGGCAAAGGTGGTACTACTCACCTCGGTCTGCCAGTGTTCAACACTGTTCAAGAAGCTGTAGACACCACTGGCGCTACTGCCAGCGTTATCTATGTACCGGCTCCATTCTGCAAGGACTCGATCCTGGAAGCAGCAATGAGCGGTATCAAGCTGATCGTCTGCATTACCGAAGGTATTGCAACTATCGACATGCTTGAAGCCAAAGTTAAGTGTGACGAGCTGGGCGTTGTCCTGATCGGCCCTAACTGCCCAGGTGTTATCACTCCGGGCGAGTGCAAGATCGGCATCATGCCAGGCCACATCCACTTGCCAGGCAAAGTAGGCATCGTGTCGCGTTCCGGCACCCTGACTTACGAAGCTGTCAAGCAAACCACTGACGCCGGTTTCGGTCAGTCGACTTGCGTTGGTATCGGTGGTGACCCGATCCCTGGCTCCAACTTCATCGACATCCTGAAGCTGTTCCAGGAAGACCCGAAGACCGAAGCGATCGTTATGATCGGTGAGATCGGCGGTTCGGCTGAAGAAGAAGCTGCTGCTTATATCAAAGCCAATGTGACTAAGCCTGTTGTTTCCTACATCGCTGGTGTTACCGCTCCTGCGGGCAAGCGTATGGGTCACGCCGGTGCAATCATCTCTGGCGGCAAGGGCACTGCAGACGAGAAGTTTGCTGCCCTGCAAGACGCAGGCGTTAAAACCGTGCGTTCCCTGGCTGACATCGGCAAAGCCTTGGCTGAGCTGACGGGTTGGGAAGTTAAAAAGGCTTAATCGCTTTTTTGCTTAGAAAGAGGCCGCCTTCGGGTGGCCTTTTTTTTACCTGTGTGGCGGGTTGAAACAGCACCGCTCAGATTTCTAAAGTAAGTGTTTTTTAAAGTAATAACGCTTATGGCCCGGTGGGAAATCTTCAAGCTGGCCGAACTCAGTGTAACCAAGGGCTTTATAAAAATCGGGGGCCTGGAAGTCAAAGGTATCGAGCCAGATACCGACACACTCTTTCTCTCTGGCCAGTTCTTCGGCCATATCCATTAAGCGTTTACCCATACCTTGCCCCCTTGTTTGTTCGGGGACCGCCAGCAATTCGATAAACAGCCAGCGGTAGAATATCTGCCCGTTCAGCCCACCAATCACCTCATCACTTTGCTCATCGCGGATCAGCAGGGCAAGGTTCTCGGGTTTAGGGTCGCCTGCCTTAGCCCGATTGTGCGTGCGCAGAGGTTTGAGTATCGCTTCGACCTGCGCTGTGCTTGGGTTTTGCACTGCCTCAATTCTCAAGTTCATTCTCAACCTGCGCTCATGTCGATTATTCCGCCCATATACTGCCTGACTTCAGGCGCAAATTGGCTCCGTGTGGGTGATATTCCAGGCGAAAAAAAAGCCCGCACACGCGCGGGCTTTAGGCGGGGAGCAGGGCGTTTAAACGATAACGCCTTGGCTGCGCAGATAATCATCGTAGGTGCCGCTGAAGTCGGTCACGCCGCTATCGGTCAATTCGATGATGCGGGTGGCCAGCGAGCCTACAAACTCACGGTCGTGGCTGACAAAAATCAGCGTGCCCGGGTAGTTTTCCAGCGCAAGGTTCAGGGCCTCGATGGATTCCATATCCAGGTGGTTGGTCGGTTCATCCATGATCAGCACGTTCGGCTTATTGAGGATCAGCTTGCCGAATAGCATACGGCCTTGCTCACCACCTGAGATCACCTTGACCGACTTGAGGATGTCATCGTTGGAGAACAACATACGACCCAATGTGCCGCGTACCAGTTGCTCGCCGCCTTGAGTCCACTGACCCATCCATTCGAACAGGGTGGCGTCATCTTCAAAGTCGTGGGCGTGGTCCTGAGCGTAGTAACCCAGCTCCGCGCTTTCGGTCCATTTCACTGTGCCCGCATCCGGGGTCAATTCACCCATCAAGGTACGCAGCAGTGTGGTCTTGCCGATACCGTTGGGGCCAATGATTGCCACACGCTCGCCGGCCTCTACGGTAAAGCTGAAGTTCTTGAACAGTGCTTTGCCGTCAAACCCTTTGGCCATGTGCTCGACGGTTACGGCTTGGCGATGCAGCTTTTTGGTCTGTTCGAAGCGAATAAACGGGCTGATACGGCTCGATGGTTTAACTTCGGCCAGCTGGATCTTGTCAATCTGCTTGGCCCGTGAAGTGGCTTGCTTGGCTTTTGAGGCGTTGGCCGAGAAGCGGCTAACGAAGCTTTGCAGCTCGCTGATCTGGGCTTTTTTCTTGGCGTTGTCGGAAAGCAATTGCTCACGGGACTGAGTCGCCGCCGTCATGTACTCATCGTAGTTGCCCGGGAACAGGCGCAATTCGCCGTAATCCAAGTCAGCCATGTGGGTGCATACGCTGTTGAGGAAGTGACGGTCGTGGGAAATGATGATCATGGTGCTGTTACGCGCCGTGAGAATGTTTTCCAGCCAGCGGATGGTGTTGATATCCAAGTGGTTGGTCGGTTCGTCGAGCAACAATACATCTGGGTCAGAGAACAGAGCCTGAGCCAGCAATACGCGCAGCTTCCAGCCTGGAGCGACTTCGCTCATCGGGCCAAAGTGTTGTGCCAGCGGAATACCCAAGCCCAGCAGCAATTCGCCGGCGCGGGATTCGGCGGTGTAGCCGTCCATTTCAGCAAACTCGGTTTCCAGCTCGGCAACAGCCATGCCGTCTTCTTCGGTCATTTCTGGCAGCGAGTAGATACGGTCGCGCTCGGCTTTGACCTTCCACAGTTCGCCGTGGCCCATGATCACGGTATCAATTACGTTGAATTCTTCGTAGGCGAATTGATCCTGACGCAGCTTACCCAAGCGCACATTGGGTTCAAGCATCACTTGGCCACCCGACGGCTCCAGATCGTCCCCGAGGATCTTCATAAAGGTCGACTTGCCGCAGCCGTTGGCACCGATCAGGCCATAGCGGTTGCCGTTACCGAACTTGACGGAAACGTTCTCGAACAGTGGCTTGGCGCCAAACTGCATAGTGATGTTAGCGGTGGAGATCAAAGGGCTTACCTATCAATAACTTAGAAGTGTCTGGATTAGCCGGATATCCATTTGATACCAACCTTTGGCTTTTCCAGTTAGCTCCAATCGGAGCTTGAGTCGATCTAGCGTGCATACTAAAAGAGCAGCGTCTGCACAGGATGGCTGAGCTGCTGGGTTACGAATGCGGGGGTTATGCCAGACATTTCGCCTATTGTCGCATAGGTATGACTACAGTTGTACGGTGGCCGATAAGAGATGCTCGCTGTTTTCCAAGCCGCAGCGCATAGCGGCTGTCGATTCGAGGAGCTCCTTAGCGGCTTATCCTGTTTGCCTGGGGTATTGTTTTAGGCTGGCGCACGGAAAAGTCTGCAGCATCTGACCGGGAAGGTCGGCAAGGCGGAGTGTGCTGATCCTGCCAAGTGGATCGATTCGCGATTTGACGATGGGGTCATGACTGCTTAGGGTGTCGGCCTTAATTGCTCGCCGAGGCCTTCATGAGTCGCAACACCAAACTGCCCCCGACCGTCTATCTCCTAGGTTTGACCATCTTTTCGCTGGTCACTGCTGAGTTTATGGTAGCGGGTATGATGCCAGCCTTGGCCGATGCATTTTCAGTAAGTCTTGCTCAAGTGGGTAATCTGATTGCTCTCTATGCATTGGGCATGGCCCTCGGCGGGCCGCCCGTCACTGTGCTGCTATTGGCTCGGCGGGTGAGTAACAAACGCGCGCTGGTTTGGCTGTTGGCGCTGTATGTTACCGCTGGCGTTGCTGCGGCCGCTGCGCCTAGCTATCTGGTATTGGCAATGGCGAGGGTCGTGATGGGCGTGGCGAGCGCTGCGTGCATCGGCTTGTGCATGACCATCTGCGCGGGGCTGGTTGCGCCGGATGCACGTGCCCGCGCCGTTTCGGTGGTGCTGGCTGGGCTAATGCTCTCACCCGTAGCGGGTGTGCCGGTGACAGCCTGGGTTGAACAGCACTTTGGCTGGCGCGCAAGTTCCTGGCTGGTGGTGGTGTTGGCAATGCTTTGCACTGCCTTGGCTGCCAGGCGTTTGCCGGAAAGCGAGCCCGGCACCGAGCCCACCCTTGCTCAGCAGTGGCACATTTTGAGCAACAGCCGGTTATGGGCGGCGTACCTGACCAGCGGTTTAATAATCGGGGCTGCCTTCGCGGCCTTTAGTTATTGCGCCCCGATTTTGATTGAGGAAGTGGGCGTAGCGCCGAGCCAGGTCGCGCCGTTGCTGGCCCTCTACGGCATCGCCAATCTATTGGGCAATATGTTCGTCGGGCGCATTGCCGATCGCCATACCATCCCAGCCTTGGGCTGGGGCTTGGCATTACTGACCTTAGCCTTGGGCGGCTTCGCCTTGGCAGGCGACCTGCGCTGGCTGAATATTGGCTGTTTTCTCGCCATCGGCTTAACCGGGGTGGCCTTGAACCCGGCCATGGCTGCCCGAGTGATGAAAGCCGCCGAACCCACTGCGATGGTTAACGCCTTACACACCTCGGTTATCACCGCAGGTCTGGCGGTCGGCAGTTGGGCTGGAGGCGCAGCCATCGAGCTTGGTTATGGGTTGCGTGCGCCGCTGTGGGTAGGGGCGGTCATGGCGCTACTGGGGTTGCTTAGCCTGTGGCGGCCGGTGCTATTTCGGCGCAAGGCACAGGCGTGCGCTTAGTTTGCGCGCAGATCCGCACGGATTAATTGCTCACTTTTCGCTTGAGTTTCAGCGAGCTGCCGCCATTTACGTGGCGACATCTGTGTCCACTGCCTGAATGCACGGCTGAATGCGGACAGGTCGGCAAAACCCAGGTTCAGGGCCAGGGTTGTCAGGTCGATGCGACTGCTAGCAAGGTGGTGTTTGGCTAATCGCAAACGAGCGAGTTTAAGCGCTGCTGAAAAACTGCTGTTCTGTGCCTTAAGCCGTTGCTGCAGGATGCGTGGGTGCATCTCCACGAGTTTAGCGACCATGACTAAGTTGCACTCACCCGTTGGTAGCAAGGCATCAATGGCGCTTTCAACTTGACGGGACAAGCCTATCGGCGCGGAGCGTTGCCAACCGGTACGCCACTGTTGCGTCAAGTGATTGCGTTCGCGCAACTCAACGGCCAGATTTTGTTCGAGTAACCTGGCGGGAAACCTTATCAGGTTAACCGCCTGGTCATAGCGGACAGGGCACTGCAAGGCGCGCTCGTATGCTTTGCTGTTTCTCGGTTTTGTAACTTGGAGCCCGGCGTCATACGGCGGTATATCAGCGTTGTGCATTTGGGCAATGCCCTGTGTGAATACCGCTGCGGTCAACGCACACAGCTGTTCGCAGTCCACCTCATCGGCAAACTCAAACCTCAAGTAGATAGCGAACTCTGACTCTGATGTGGTGGTGTCAAAGACCAGACCGCGTGCGTGAAAGTCCATGTTCTTTTGCAGTAAGTGCATGGCATCGCCTACAGCTGACTGTAGACACAAGTAGGATCCGAGTGCGCCAAGCACTTC
Source organism: Pseudomonas sp. EL_65y_Pfl2_R95 (assembly GCF_963971045.1). Classification (NCBI taxonomy): domain Bacteria; kingdom Pseudomonadati; phylum Pseudomonadota; class Gammaproteobacteria; order Pseudomonadales; family Pseudomonadaceae; genus Pseudomonas; species Pseudomonas sp. EL_65y_Pfl2_R95. The sequence continues at coordinate 399,374 of NZ_CAXAOV010000003.1, forward strand.
CAGGCCTTGTCGGCTGCCGAGTCGAAGACCAAAATCAGGAATTTTGCAGCGCGTGCCTGCTAAGCGCAGAAGGTCTGCCATCGCTATGTAGGGGATGTACAGGTCAGGTGAGTGCATCACCGCTTGGCTTAATCCGGTTTCGCGCAGGAGCCTCTCCGGGTCCTGGCCGAGTTCGCGGACCAGTTCTGAAAAGCCTAAAAGCGAGCCACTGCGCACGAAATAGTTCATCTGGTTACCACCTGCCGAGGCCATTCTTCTTGATTTTATATTCGCTAATAGTCAAGTTTTAACTCGTAAACAGTCAAGTTATTAGCGATGTTTTTAGCTATTTTTCCAGTGCCTAGTCGTACTCGGGTGCCTATAAATAACATCGCTGGAACTTATAACAATGACAACAAAATTACCGATGGCATTAGTAGAGTCAGTATTTGGCCCGCGTCCGGCGGGCGTTCAAATTCCAGAGCCACCTGGCTTCGACTCAATGGAAGAGGAGCGCCAATACCGTAAGGAGCAGCTTGCAGCGGGCTTGCGTATTTTTGGCCGGTTTGGTTTCTCGGAAGGGGTCGCTGGGCACATAACCGTACGTGACCCTGAACGTCCGACCGAGTGGTTTTGGGTTAACCCGTTCGGCATGAGCTTCAGCCGTATTCGAGCGTCTGATTTAGTTTTAGTCGACCACGATGGCCATATTGTTCAAGGGCAGTACGCAGTCAATCGTGCTGCACTGGTCATTCACTCCCACGTGCATGCCGCCCGCCCTGATGCACTCGCTGCAGCGCATTCGCACTCGTTGCATGGCAAGGCGTTTTCTAGCCTCGGCATCAAGCTTGCGCCCATCACGCAAGACGCTTGCGCTTTTTATGAAGACCATGGCTTGTATAGCGAATTCGGCGGGGTTGCCACTGAGCTGGATGAAGGCGTACGCATCGGCCAAGCACTGGGTAAACATAAAGCGGTGATATTGCAGAACCATGGTCTGCTAACAGTCGGCCAGACAGTTGCTGAAGCTATTTGGTGGTTTGTCACCATGGAGCGGTCCTGCCAGGCCCAACTGCTCTCGATGGCTGCTGGTACGCCAAAGCTTATTGATCATAAAACAGCGCTCGGTGTGCGGGCACAAATTGGCTCACCCTATGCCGGGTGGTTTCAGGCACGTCCGCTGTGGGATCAGATCATTCACAGCGATCCCGATCTATTCGATTGATGTGTCCACATAATAATAAGGTGAGTCTAGATGAGTGACAGCAAGTGGAACTACATCATTGTTGGTGGCGGGTCTGCCGGTTCCGTTTTGGCCAATCGGCTGAGTGAAGATGCAAGCAACCGTGTATTGCTTTTGGAGGCGGGTCCCAGCGGGCGCTGGAATCCTCTGGTTGCCATTCCCGCAGGTGCTGTTGCGCTGATGAAAAGCCGGCGTTACAACTGGTTGTTTGAAACCGAACCACAAGCTCAATTGGGCAATCGTCGCATGTTTCAACCTCGCGGCCGCTGCCTCGGTGGCTCGAGCAGCATCAATATGGCGATTAATACCCGGGGTCAACCCTGGGACTACGATGAGTGGGAACGCCTGGGCTGTGAAGGTTGGGGCTTTCGGGACGTGTTGCCGTTCTTCAAAAAATCGGAAAATTTCCAACCTGCCAGTCAGCCGGCCGACGCGCCATTTCATGGCAAGGGAGGGCCGTTGAATGTGTCGGAACGACGCTGGACCAGCGTATACGGCCATGCCTTTCTTGATGCCTGCACTCAGGCGGGGTTGCCCCGTAGTTCTGATCCAAACGGAGCCGCGCAGGAAGGGGCTTGCTTGCAACGTACGTATCAAAAAGATGGTCGACGTTGCAGCAATGCCCGAGCCTATTTGACGCCTGCGAGAGACAGGGAAAATCTACACATCATTACCGGCGCTCATGCAACCCGCGTACTCTTAGAGGGCAAGCGGGCTGTGGGTGTCGAGTACATGCGTAATGGCAAACTATGTCAGGTGCATGCCGCCAACGAAGTGATTCTTTGCGGCGGTGCCTACCAATCCCCTCAGCTTATGTTGCTGTCGGGCATTGGCCCGCGTGCAGAGCTGGAGAAACACGGGATTGCGGTCCATCACCCACTGGATGGCGTTGGGCAAAACTTGCAGGACCACCTCGCAGTTGTGATCAACATGCGCACCCATACGCGTCACGGCATGTCGCTGCATCCCTCGTCAATATTCAAAGGCGTGCTGGCGTTCTTCACGTTCGTTTTTCGCCGTCGCGGCATGCTCACCACCAGCGTGATCGAGGCGGGTGCATTTACCCGTTCGCTGCCAGACGCGGTAATACCCGATATGCAACTGCATTGCGCTCCCATCCTGTATCGCGATCATGGGCGAGACATGAAATTGTCGACATCCGGTTACGGTTACTCGATTGCGATTAACGATGGTCGCCCGCTGTCCCGTGGCCGTGTTGGTTTGCGTAGCAATGACCCCTTGGCACCACCCTTGATCGATCCCAATTACCTAAGCCACGAACGTGATCTGCAGCGCCTGGTCCATGGTCTCAAACTGATGCGCACAATCATTGCCCAGCCAGCGCTCGCCGCGCATAACAAGTCTGAGGTTTACCCGAGCGCAGCGGTGCAAACCGATGAGCAATTAGCCGCCTGGGTTCGGCAAAACACTGAAACGGCCTACCACCCAGTTGGCAGTTGTAAGATGGGGCTTGCGAGCGACCCGCTGGCCGTCGTTGATGCCAGACTGCGGGTGCATGGTCTTGAAGGCTTGCGGGTGATTGATGCGTCCATCATGCCGACACTGGTTAATGGCAACACCAATCAACCCGTCACCATGATTGGCGAGAAGGGCGCAAGCATGATTCTTGAAGATGCAGCTGGCGCAGGGGGACGCTTATGAACACGGAGTATCACTACGACAATTTGGCTCAGTTTGTCGGCAAGTCGCTGGGCACATCGGCCTGGGCCACTGTCGATCAGTCGCGAATTAACGCCTTTGCCGATTGCACCGAGGACCACCAGTGGATTCATGTCGATCCGGCACGTTGTCAAACTGAAAGCCCTTTTCGAACGACCATCGCCCATGGCTTTCTCAATCTGTCGTTGCTCGGTGGGTTGATGATGAAAATGGGTGTAATGCCCAGCGGTGTACGCAGCCTGGTTAACGCGGGTGTTAATAATGTACGTTTCAGCAAGCCGGTTCGTGCAGGCTCGCAAGTACGGGCAAGGGTAAAGGTCTATTCAGTCGAAGCTAAGGGTGAAGGCCGCATCATGCTGACGTTGCATGCTGAGCTTGAGGTCGAGGGTGAAGCAGAACCAGCGCTTAGCGCTGAATGTGTAACCTTTCTTTATCCATAACGGCACAGTGCTAATGCTCGTGGCCCCGTCGCCAGGTCGCTGTGAGAAGCGAATACCCCATCGGGCTCTGCAAGTAATGCCAGAGATAAAAGATAGAGGGCTGCGGGGCTCTACGGGAATATGACAGCGTATTGAACATTTACTGTAACTACTTGACTGAGTGCCCCGCAGCCATTGTTGCCCATAAAGTGCTGGAGCTTGCTAGGATTAACCTTGTAGATTCAGCGCATGACCGCTGTGCGCTCAACCGATTGCACTCGCATATGGATATTTTATGAAAACCTTCACACCCTTGGCTCTGTTAACTCTTTGCAGCGTGCTGGCTGCGCCATTGATGGCCGCAGAAGACACCACGGCTCTGAAGGGCTGTGCGGCGAAGAAACAAGACATCGCCAAGCAACTCGAGTTCGCAAAAGCCCACGGTAATACCGATCAGCAAGCAGGCCTGGAAAAGGCTCTGAGCGAAGTCAATGAAAACTGCACCGATGCTTCCCTAAAGAAGGACCGTGAAAAAGATGTGCTTGATGCCAAGCATGAAGTCAGCGAGCGCAAAGCTGATCTGGATAAAGCCATGAAGAGTGGCGATGCCGAGAAGATTAACAAACGCAAAGAGAAGCTGGCCGAGTCGCACAAAGAACTGCAAGACGCTCTGAAAGCGCTGGATGAATAATTCGGGGGCGCTTAAGCGCAGCGCCGCAAACTCCCTTGCCTTGATAAGCGGGCTTGTTGTTCAGGCCAATTCCCACAAAACGGGTGGCGCTGTTGTGGTGTGCGGTGCAGCTGGGCAAAGCCTGCACCGTGGTTTAGTCAATTAGGCCTTGTTCTTTGGCCAAGGCAACGGCGTGAGTGCGTCGTTGCACGCCGAGCTTGGTGTTGATTCGCCGGGCATGGGATTTGACTGTGTGCAGGGAGATATACAGCGCTTCAGCGACCTGCTGATTTGAGTAGCCTTTGGAAATTAGGCCCAAGACTGCTATTTCCCGTTTACTCAACGCCCGCACGAATGACACGGGATCATCGGTGAGCCCCTCACTGGCGCTACGCACTTGATGGCGCAATATCGCTAAGGCTTCATTGGCCAATAACTGTTCATCTAACCATTGCGGCTGACGCTTTTTCAGGGCAAGAACAGGGCTAATCTGCTGCTGTCGCTGCGCGGCTAGCAGCGCCGCACTGAGGTGCAGGTCAGCACTTTCATGTGCGTCGCCATCCTCTAAAAATTGCGCCAGACACAGCTGTACTTGAGTAGCCAGGCTAAGGTGTCCGCTGCCTTGGCAGTCGCTCAATAAGCTCAGTAATTCGGCTTGGGCATGCTCAACGTTGCCGAGGTCGATTTCGATTCTAGTCAAACACAGGCGCGCTCGTAAAAGCAGGTCATAAAACCCTGATGGGAGCAATAAATGATCACTTTCAAGTTGTTGACGAATGGCCAGGGCGCTTTGCTGGGCTTTGGCCAGGTCGCCCTGAAGTCGCCACAGCGCGGCTTGGGCCAGTCCTAGTGCCGAGCAGTAGCGGACCTCCGGTATCCGGTGCTGTTGCATGTAGCACTCGGCTTGGTCGAGCAGTTGTTGCGCAAGGTCCAAATGCCCGCTCTCAGCCTCAAGCTCGGCCAAGGCCAAGTAGCCAAACAGCTGATACGCGTCTTCGCAGGCTTCTGCTTCTTTGATACCAGCATGCAGGGTTAGCTTGGCAGCATCTGTGTCACCTCGACTGGCCAGCAGGTCGCCGCGCAGCAATTGCAGTCGCGCAAACACAGGGCCACGCAACCCCGCATCGATCAAAAGCTGAAGCGCTTGATCTGCTTGTTTCAATGCGATTTGGCATTCGCCGAGCATGGCCAATTGGTGAATATGATCGATGCTCAGCAAGGTCTCGAATAAGATGTTGCCGTGCTTTTGCGAGAGGCGTAATCCCTCTTGGCAATAGGCTTGTGCCAGGGTCAGGTTCATTTCAGACGCGGCCTGCTGGCTAAGCGCTTGATAGCAAAGAATCTGCTGTGACCATGCCGCCTCACCGAGTACTTCCAGCGCTTCCAGGCAATGTTGCCGGGCACTGGCAAGTCCGCACTGGCGTTGCATAACGCCGACTATCACCTGATATTGGGCAAGCAGTTGTTGTTGGCGCTGTGCATTGGGTTGCGGCAGGAAGCGGCTAAGTTCAGTGACACAGGCTTCTACTTCATCCAAGCGGGTACAGATAATCAATGCCCACGCTTGCAGAATCACCAGCCTGGGTGTACTGGCAAACAAACTGGCGGGTAACTCATCACGCCAGCGCAAAAACTGCGAAACGCTGTGTCCAACCAAGAGTTGATCTTCGCCGTAACGCTGTAGGTAATTGGCGGCGGTTTCGGGCTGTTCTGCCCAGAGCGCATGTTCAACCGCTTCACGCGCCTGACCCTGCTGTGCAAACCATTGACAGGCAAGAAGGTGAGTCTGGTTGAGTGTATGGTCAGCGGCAAAGCGTTTGAGAACATTGCTCAATGGCCGTGATAAGCGGAACCAGCCGGCTTGCTCATCCACGGGGCATATAAACAGCTGGCGCTGGCGCAACTGCTCGAGCACCTGTGGTCCATATTTCTCATCGAGCAGATGTTCGCACAGCGCCGATGAGAACTTGGGTATGTGCGCGAGCAGTAGCAGTGCCTCGTATAAATCCGGGGCCAGCTCACTGAGAATCTCGCGCTCAACATACTCCTGCATAAGCGGGGAGTCACGATCCAGCAAGGCGGGTAGATCAGTGCTGCTTTTGCTCATGAGCTTTAAGCAAATATTGGCCAACCAGCCTTCGCTCTGATAGTGCAGTTTGGCGACTTGCTCATTTGACGGGGCAAGGTGGCGTTGCTCCAGAAAATCGGCAAGTTCGAGCTCAGTCAGGGTTAAGGCATTAGCGTCGAGTTCAACGAGCCCTCCTTGGAGGAGGAGGCGGGGTAAACTCCAGGCAGGCAAGCGGCGACCGGCGATCCACCAATGCAAGGCGTCCGGTGAGCGTTCAAGCAGATAATCAATACAGGCATCAAGGGCAAAGCTCGGTTGCCGGGGGTAGTCGTCGAGAATGATCCAAACGGACTGGTGGGCAATTCGGCCAAGTAAAAAGCTCAGCTCGTTTTGCGGTGTGTCTTCACCATAGGGTAATTGCAAGGCGGCGGCAAAACGCTCAAGAAAGTCGGCTGGGCTCAATGGATGTCCGAGCAGGTCCAACCATATAACGCGTGTCGATGAATTTGCCCGGCGGGCGCATTCATTGAGGAGCACGCTCTTGCCAAATCCGGCCGGCGCAGCAATGAGTCTTACGCGATTTTCTTCAGCGAGTAATGTGCTGGTCAGTCGTGGGCGAGCGAGGTGCTGAGCAGGCATGCGTGGTAAGGCAGTATTGGTGGCTCGCAGACGAGACGCCGGTAAAGCACGAACATTGTCGTGCATAATGAGTCCTCACTGTGTCAGTGCCTTGTGTAGACCGGGCCACGGACCCGGAAGGGTAATAAGGCGGCCTTTCAGCCGCCTTATTGGGGTCAGCAATGAGCCTTAACGCACGCCAGCATTACGCAGCGCGGCTGGAGTGAAGTCTGCAGCAGTTGCTTTGACATCAAACTGCACAAACTCTTTCTCTTCGTTGCTCATGCCCGTGACAATGTAGCGACCAGCGATCAGGTCATACAGACCTTCAAATGCAAACGCAGGCACCTGACGCTGATAGTACTGCATTGTCATGGCCTGACCCACGCGCCATAGCTGACCACGCCCGTCATACAGGTCTGAGAGCACGATGGTCCAAGAGTCTTCATCCATAAAGAAAGTACGTTTGGCGTAAATATTACGCTCACCGGACTTCAATGTGGCCTGTACTTCCCAAACGCGGTGCAACTCGTAACGCGCTAAGTCCTGGTTGGAGTGACCTGCCAGTAACAGATCCTTGTACTTCAGAGAAGGGCTGGCGATGCGGAAGTTGTTGTACGGGATGTACATTTCGCGCTTGCCAATCAGTTTCCAGTCATAGCGGTCTGGCGCACCGTTGTACATGTCGAAGTTATCCGAGGTACGCAAGCCATCTGCTGCGGTGCCTGGACCGTCATACGCAACCTGAGGAGCACGGCGCACACGACGCTGTCCGGCGTTATACAGCCAGGCCATACGTGGTTCTTTAATCTGATCAAGCGAGTCATGCACCAACAGTACGTTACCTGCTAAACGCGATGGTGCAGTAATGCGTTGCTTGAAGAACAGCAGAGCATTCGCTGCTTTATCGGCAGACAGATCTGGCATGAAGTCCGGGAAGGCTACTTCGTCCTCGAAATTTACTGCAGTGAACGATCCATTGGTCTGAGGCGTGGCCTGGATGTACATGCGCTTGAGGTTACCACCGCGATACCGGGTGATATGGTTCCATACCGCCTCCACACCGCTTTGTGGGATTGGGAAGGGGTAGTAACGGCTATCTGTAAAGTTTTTCAGGCCGTTGCCGCCTTCCACAAGCGTGGTCTTAGCCGCACTGATCTTGGCTTTTTCCTGGATATCCTTGGGGACGGTTGCCGAGCGGTGAGTCACAAAGACCGGCAACTTGAAGGTTTCAGGGTAGCGTTTGAGCATGGCGATCATGCCCGGCGAGAGTTTGTCCTTGTACTGGTCCATGTTCTGGGCAGTAATGGTGAACTCAGGCTTCTCGCTGGCGTAAGGGTCACCCAAAAAACCATTGGCTGTTACCGGGGCTGCATCAACCGGAAGACCACCGGTCCAGGCTGGGATTGTGCCGTCGGCATTGCCAGCCATTTCAGCACCTAGCGGAGTCAGGCTGGTGCCGAGTTTAGCGACTTCTGCGGGCGGAACTGCCGCTATGACACTGCTAGCCAGTAGCGTCATAGTGATTGCAGTGATCAGTTTGCTTGTTGTTTTCATAAGACTGATTCTCTGTGCTGACAGAATTAGAAGTTTACGCCGAAGCTGAGGGCAACAAAGTCGCGATCAGTCGACACGTTATAGTCGCCGCCGAAAAACTCGGTGAGGTTAAGGCTGGCGGTGTACGTATTCAGGTATTCAGCGTCGACACCCAAACTGACAGCTTTAGAGCCTTCGTTAAAGGTAGGGCCGTAACCTTGCACATCGTGCGAGAACGCCATGTTTGGCTTGAGGTTGATGCCAGCGAAGGCATCGTTGTAGTCAAGCACGCCGCGGGCACGGTAGCCCCAGGATGAACTGGTGTAGAAACCATGTGATCCGTAACGGTCTGCCGCCTCTGCGTTTTCGGGTACGCCGTAGGTCGCATCACGGCCAAAACGATTGCCAACCTCATCGGTCATTCCGCCAACCCGGGTATAACCCACCTCACCAATAAGGGTTAAACGGCTAGCCCCCATAACCTGATCGAAGAAGTGAACGAAGGTGGTTTGTGCCTGCGTAACCTCTTTACGCTGGTAGCCGTGAGTCTCCAAACCTGCTGTGGCCAAAGCGCCCGGTACACCACCTGTGACCAGGCCATCCACTACAGTGGTTGCCAGATTGGGTGTAAGGTCAGTGGTGTTGGTTTGCAGCGGCATATTCGGTCGATAGCTGAGTTCACCCGACCAGGATGTCCCGGTAGGAAGGGTGGTCGAGAAGCTCAGGCCGTAGAGGCGAATATCTTCAGGGTACTCAAGAAAATAGCTGCCACGACCGATCAACAATGCTTGCGCGCCCAATGCACCGGCAGGCCCGGATAACGATTGCAACGCTGCACCAATGCCGGCCTGGTCAGTGTTCTGCATGCTGACGATAGGTGTGCGGCTGTGGTAGTTCATGAAATAAGCACCGTATTCGGTCTCATCTCCCAACCAGCGCAGAGCCAAGCCGTATTGACCGGAGTCACGGGCATCACGATCGCCACCACGTGGCAGTAACAAGCCTTCATCCTCAACCGTGACACCCGGCAGAAGACCTGCAGCGGCTGCACCTTGCAGCGCGCCAATAGCCGCAGGCTGGAGAATATTGTAGTTGGTATCGCAGCCGTCCGCCGCGACGTCGGCACCGGAGAAGAACGTGCCGCAGTTATCGATAACAGTCTGGTCCCATTCAAGCTGGTAGAAGGCCTCAGCTGAAAGGTTTTCGTTGATGCTCTGCGACAGGTAAAACATGTTGACTGGGATCAACCCTTCTTTGATCTCCGCGCCAGGACGGCGGAACGCCGAAACGTCAATTGGGTTGATCGAGTTGATGCTGTTACCAATGAAGGTACTTTCGCCCCAGCTAACCACTTGCTTACCCAAGCGCACGCTGCCTGGTACATCACCAATGGCATAGTTGTGGTAGATGAATGCATCAAGAATTTCCGCACCGGAAGATTGCGCGCTGACCTTGCGGTTATGGTCGTCGATGTCTTTGAACTCGCGGCCCTCATCCTTCAACTCAAAGTCGTACCAGTATTTGCCACGAACAAATACGCCGGTATCGCCATATTTCAATTCCAGGTCATGGATGCCTTTAAAAATCTTTGAGAAGGTTTTGTTCTTTTTGAAGTTAAGACGACCGTCGTCGTTAGTCTGAGTGAATGCATTTCCGCCGTTAGCCTGGCCGATCAGATCATTATCTGGATCTTCAGTTGACCAACTGGCCCCAACCGACAGTGAGGAATCAAATTGGCCTTCAATCTCCCCAATATTGAAATTGACTGCATAGGCTGGCGCAGTACTGCCAAGGGCGACAGCGATTGCTAGGGTGCGTGGACGAAATACCGCGGGCCATGTTGTTGTTTTCATACGGCTCTCCAATGGATGTAGGTGCAGCGGTAATGACATTAGCACGCAAACCGTGGCCTTTATTCACCCCAGGTATGAATTTGGATCTTTAGTCCCTAAGTATGAACATAGCTCTAGAATAGGGGTTTGAAGGCATCAATACAGCGGTGAATACCTTGATATCAAGCAGATCTTTAGTGCATTCATCATGGCGCTTATAAGGGATTAATACATAAGGTGTAGACCTAAACCAACGCGCGAAAAGCCAGGGGTTGAACAGCCAGGGTTGAGCACAACGAAGGCCGCGATGAGCGAGGGCGAATAAGACCGTCAAGCAGGCGACCTGAGCGTTGGGTCAGACGACTTATTGGGTGAGCATGCTTACGCCTTGGCAGAAACCAAAACGCCTGCTTGAGAGCAGGCGTTCTGTCAGCCAGAGGGCTTAGTCACGGTAAAACACTTGGACTAGATGGTAGCCAAACTGGCTTTTGATCGGGCCATGCACTTCGCGCAGGGGCTTCTTAAATATCACCTGATCAATGGCCCGGACCATTTGTCCAGGGCGAACTTCACCCAGATCACCTCCACGCTTGCCGGATGGGCAGGTTGAATACTTGCGCGCCAGTACATCAAAGGCTTCACCCGCGGCCAGGCGTTTTTTCAGTTGAACGGCCTCAGCCTCGGTTTTCACTAAAATATGTTTCGCCATTGCTTTAGCCATGGGCGCTTCCTCACAAGTTCTTGCGGCGTATTGTGCCAGTATTTAGCACATCTTGGCGGGCGAACTGGTGAGCATCTGCCGCTCTACCGGGTTGTCGCTCGTCTACTGTTAAAGAACTTGTCTTGCGGACGCACTCATGGATATTCAAGCACTACTCAAAATCCTTTCCAGCCAAGACGGCTCTGATCTGTACCTGTCTACCGGGGCTCCGCCTTGTGCCAAGTTTAACGGCATGCTCAAGGCATTGAGCGCCGAGCCGTTGAAACCCGGCGAGGTTGCCGGCGTGGCCGATGCAATTATGGATGCGGCGCAGCGAGAAGAATTTGAGCGCGAGCTGGAGATGAACCTGGCGATGTCTGTGCCGGGCGTGGGGCGCTTTCGTATCAATATCTTCAAGCAGCGCAACGAGGTGTCGATTGTTGCGCGTAACATCAAGCTGGATATCCCCAAGTTCGAAGATTTGAAACTGCCCGAAGTGTTGCTCAACACGGTGATGGAAAAGCGTGGGCTGGTGTTGTTTGTCGGCGGCACCGGCTCCGGTAAGTCAACATCACTTGCCGCTTTGATTGATTACCGCAACCGCAACAGCGGCGGGCATATCATCACCATTGAGGACCCGGTTGAGTACGTACACCGCCACAAAAAGTCGATCATTAACCAGCGAGAAGTGGGTGTGGATACGCGCAGTTTCCACGCCGCGCTGAAAAACACCCTGCGCCAAGCACCCGACGTGATCCTGATCGGTGAGATCCGTGACCGGGAAACCATGGAGCATGCGCTGGCGTTTGCCGATACAGGCCACTTGGCCATTTCAACCTTGCACGCCAATAATGCCAATCAGGCGCTCGATCGGATCATTAACTTTTTCCCGGAAGACCGGCGTTCGCAGTTGTTGAATGACCTCGGTAACAACCTCAAGGCATTTGTATCCCAGCGTTTGGTAAAGACCACTGATGGCAAACGCCGCGCTGCGGTAGAGGTGCTGTTGGGGACGCCGACCATTCGTGATCTGATCAAACGCAATGAGTTCTCCGAGATCAAGGAGATCATGGAGAAATCAAAGAATCTAGGCATGCAGACTTTTGATCAGGCTTTGATCGACTTGGTTAACCAAGGTGCTATTGATGAGGAAGAAGCGGTTAAAAATGCTGACTCGGCCAACAACGTCAGGCTCAAGTTAAAACTGTATCGCGAAACGCCGCCAGCGCCTGCTCCAAGCCCGGCAGTTGCGCCCGTCGCACAGGCAAAGCCTGCTCCCGTTGCGGATGCAGCTGACTGGGGACTTGAATTGAAGCTTGAGGAGATTGAGGTGGAAACACCGCCGGAAGATCCGGGCAGAAAAGGCATTTAGCGCGGCTCCTGCGAGCGGTGCCTGACTCACCGTAATGCTGCTCAGTCCAACTGAACAGCATTACGGCGAGTTTCAGGGTTAGTCGTGTAGCAATTTGCAGCCCGTAGCCGCTTGGACTTCGTCAAAACTGACGCCATCGGCCAGTTCAACTACGCGCATGCCTTGTTCGGTGACGTCCAGCACCGCAAGGTCCGTGATGATTCGGTCAACCACGCCGACGCCAGTCAATGGCAGGTCACAGCTGGGCAGGATCTTATGGGCATCGCCTTTAGCGGTATGCTCCATCAATACCACCACGCGTTTGACGCCAGCGACTAGATCCATCGCGCCGCCCATGCCCTTGACCATCTTCCCCGGGATCATCCAGTTGGCCAGGTCGCCTTTTTCCGAGACTTGCATGGCGCCGAGAATCGACAGATTGATGTGGCCGCCGCGGATCATCGCAAAGCTCGCTGCGCTGTCAAAAAAAGCGCTGCCGGGCAGGGTGGTGATGGTTTGTTTGCCGGCATTGATCAGGTCGGGGTCGACTTCAGCTTCAGTTGGAAAGGGGCCAATGCCCATCAGGCCATTTTCGCTTTGGAGCCACACATCCATGCCGTGTGGAATATAGTTAGCGACCAGCGTAGGCAGGCCAATGCCAAGGTTCACGTAGAAGCCGTCTTTAAGCTCTTGGGCGGCGCGCTGCGCCATTTGTTCGCGTGTCCAAGCCATGATTAAGCGCTCCGAAGTGTGCGTTGTTCGATGCGTTTTTCCGGTGCGTCATTAAGCACCAGACGCTGCACGTAGATGCCCGGCAGGTGGATATGATCTGCCTCCAGCTCGCCGGTTTCGACGATCTCTTCTACCTCGACAATGCACACCTTGGCAGCCGCTGCGGCGAGCGGGTTGAAGTTACGCGCGGTTTTGTTAAAAACCAGGTTGCCGGACTTGTCGGCTTTCCAGGCTTTAACCAAGGCGATGTCGGCAGTCAATGAACGTTCCATCACGTACCATTCGCCATCAAACTCCCGGGTTTCTTTACCTTCCGCGACCAGCGTGCCGTAGCCCGTCTTGGTAAAAAACGCCGGGATACCTGCGCCGCCAGCACGAAGCTTTTCAGCCAAGGTACCTTGTGGGGTGAATTCCAGTTCCAGCTCGCCGGCCAAGTATTGACGTTCGAACTCTTTGTTCTCGCCCACATAAGACGAAATCATCTTGCTGATCTGCCGGCTCTCAAGCAGTAAACCCAAGCCAAATCCGTCGACACCTGCATTGTTGCTGATCACCGTCAGGTTACTTTTACCGGTGTCACGCAGGGCGCCAATCAGCGCCTCAGGAATGCCACACAGGCCAAAGCCGCCAACCGCGAGGGTCATGCCGTCTTCAATCAATCCGGCTAGCGCTTCTTGCGCACTGGGGTAGATTTTATTCATCTGATTAGCTCCTTAACGAGTGCCCGGTCGCCGCTTACCTATGCCGAACGGTAGGGTGGATGACGCTTTTTGCATCCACCATTTTCAGGGGCGCGGGCTGCTCAGTTGCTTGCTCATTGTTAAGCGTTTTGGTGATGGGCCCGTGAATTATTGAACCAGGGTGGACAAAATTTGGCTTGTCCACCCGGGTGGGATCAGCCGAAAAAGTACAAACAACCGGAGATAACGATACCCGAGTAAACCAGCATCAACAGGCAATAGCCCATGATGTCACGGGCACCCAAACCGGCAATGCCGAGTAGAGGCAGGGCCCAGAAAGGTTGAATCATGTTGGTCCAGGCATCGCCCCAGGCGATAGCCATTGCCGTCACTGCTGGCGCGACGCCCAAGGCTTGGCCAGCCGGCAGCATAATGGGGCCTTGCACAGCCCATTGACCGCCGCCAGACGGCACGAATACGTTAACGAAGCCAGCACTGAGGAAGGCCAAGACAGGGAAGGTATCGGCGTTTGACCAGGTGACAAATGCATCGGTGACCTGCTTGCCGAGGGAGATACCTTCAGCATTGGCGCCAACCATCATGCCCATGATGCCCGCATAGAAAGGGAACTGGATAACGATCCCACTGATGCCGCCGATGCCTTCTTGTACCGCACGCATGTAGCGCTCGGGCGAGCCGTGCAGAAACAGACCAATAAACAAAAACAGGCCGATAACGATATTGAGCGTCAGGGCAAAACCGTTGCTCGCAAAGTAGTAGGCGAAGTAGACAACGGCCAATGCAACGATGATCAGGTTGAGGATGCGGCTGTCGTCCAAGCGCTGTGCTGGCGTTTCACGTGGCAGCGCTGGGTTTTCCGCATCAACCAGCAAGCTTGGGTCCGCTACCTTGGGCTGGCTTGGGTGCATGGCACGGTTGAGCAAAGGCAGGCCGATAACCAACAGGGCAATGATCGTCAGGTTCATGGGGGTGAACAGGGTGTCGCCTACGCCAATGGCCGTGGTCACTACGCCGCCGGTCATGCGTGCCAGATCTGCACCGCCGGTGGCCAATGACAGAGGAATCGAGCCGGACAGGCCGCCGTGCCAGATCAAGAAGCCGGAATAGGCCGATGCAACAAGCAGCGGGTAATCGACGCCTTTGACTTCGCGGGCCAATGCCCGGGCAAACACGGCACCAATCACCAAGCCAAAGCCCCAGTTGATCCATGAGCCGGCTAATGCAACCAGGGTCACTAAAACAATGGCTTGGCCGGGGGACTTGGCTACACGAGCCAGTCCGCCGAGTAAGCGATGCACCAGCGGTGCGCTGGCGAGGGCATGACCGGTGACCAAAATCAGCGCCATCTGCATGGCAAAGGTCAGCAGGTTCCAGAAACCGCTGCCCCAATGCTGGGCCATCTGCGGCAGGCCCTGACCCGTGCTGATCATGCTGGCGACCAAAACGATCAGGCTCAGCAAAATCGCGAATACGAACGGCGAAGGCAGGTAGCGTTGGACAAGCTTTACGCTCAAAGCAGTTATTGATGCGAGCATGGTCGATCCTATGTTGTTGTTATGGCTGCAACCAAGATAGCGTTCTTTATTGCAGTGGGTGAAGTCGAGTGTTACCCAACGACGCTGGCCAGGCTATACGCGGAAGGTCTAAGTCGGGCATCTCGGCGCGCTTTAAAGACAGGCTCATGCTTGAGTGTAGCGCAGCGCCAGTTATGGGCCGTAATCAGATTTCGGATAACGTAATTTGTGTATAATTTTGCGTCAAGCCCCTATAACGCCGACTGAGCCCTGAATGGAAAAGCCGCAAATCTCCAGCAAACAGAAAGTCCGTTCTGCCGAGGTTGGCACCGACATTCTTAAAGCCCTGGCTGAGCTGAGCCCCGCGACATCATTGTCGAATCTGGCAGAGCATGTGCAGATGCCGGCAAGCAAGGTTCATCGTTACCTGCAAGCGTTGATTGCCAGCGGCTTTGCGCAACAGGATCAAGCGACCAACCATTATGCATTGGGCCGTGAAGCCTTGTTGGTAGGGCTCGCTGCGTTGGCCAGCATGGATGTACTTAAAGTTGCCGCTGCCCCATTGGCCGAATTGCGTGACGAACTCAATGAAAGCTGTTTTTTAGCGGTCTGGGCCAATAAAGGCGCAACGGTTGTGCAGTTGCAGCAAGCCAGCCGCGCGGTGACTTTGGTGACCCAGGTTGGTTCGGTATTACCCTTGCTGAGTTCGGCGACAGGTTTGGTATTTGCCGCGTATTTACCTGAGGTTGAGACCCGTGAGCTGCGCGAGCAGGAATTGCAGGCTAACGCCAATCACCCGTTGGCTGATGCCGCTCACTATCAGCAGCACTTGCTCCAGGTGCGTGAACAAGGACTACAGGCGATCCATGGTTTGCTGATGCCCGGTGTAGATGCGTTGTCGGCGCCGATATTCGACGCCTACGGGCATGTCGCTGCGGTGCTCACCGTGGTGGGGTCAGCCTCAGTGTTTGAAGCCGATGAAGCAGGTTTGGCGGCTGGACGGCTCAAGCAAACCGCCGAAACCATTAGCTGGCGGATGGGTTACGTGTCTGGTCAGTAGGCGCAGCGTTTTATCATGCTCGGGGTGACACTAAACAGCCCGCAAGTGCGGGCTGTTCAGAGGTGCATATCAGTAAGGTTATTAGTCGTCATAACCCAAGTTAGGGGCTAACCAACGCTCGCTGGTGCGCAGTTCTTGTTGCTTACGGGTGGTGTAGCTTTCGACTTGGTCCTTGTCGATCTTGCCAACGGCAAAGTACTGCGCTTGCGGGTGGGCAAAATACCAGCCACTGACTGACGCCGCCGGGAACATCGCATAATGCTCGGTGAGGAACACGCCACTCTGTTCATTATCATTGAGCAGGTCGAACAGCGTGCCTTTCTCTGTATGATCGGGGCAGGCAGGATAACCTGGGGCGGGGCGGATGCCTTTGTAGGCCTCTTTGATCAACTCATCATTGCTCAACTGCTCTTCTGGATCGTAACCCCAGTAGGTTTTGCGCACTTGCTGGTGCAACCACTCTGCGCAGGCTTCAGCCAAGCGGTCTGCGAGGGCCTTGACCATGATTGAATTATAGTCGTCGCCCTTGTCCTGATACGCTTTTGCCACCTCTTCTGCGCCAATACCTGCGGTGGTGATAAAGCCACCGATATAGTCCTGCACGCCAGATTCCTTCGGCGCAACAAAGTCTGCGAGGGAGAAGTTGGGCTTGCCGTCTGGCTTGATGGTTTGCTGGCGCAAGTGATGCAGTTTGGCCAGTGGCTTGCCGTCAGTACCATAGACCTCAAGATCATCGTGATCGACTTGGTTGGTCGGCCAGAAACCCAATACGGCACGCGCGCTGATCAGTTTTTCATCGATCAGTTTCTTGAGCATTTCCTGGGCATCGGCAAACAATGACGTGGCGGCTTCACCCACCACCTCATCGGTGAGAATGCGCGGGTATTTGCCCGCCAGATCCCACGAGATGAAAAACGGCGTCCAGTCGATAAATTCGGCCAGAACCGCCAGGTCAATATCTTCCAGGACTTTCACGCCGGTGAAGGACGGCACCGTGGGCTGGTAGCTTGCCCAATCAAATTGCGGTTTCTTGGCGATGGCCTGGCTGTAAGTTAAACGCTCAGTACGCGCACTGCGGTTGGCGGTGCGCTCACGGACTACAGCGTAATCCTCACGGGTGCGCTCAACAAAGCCTGCTTTGAGCTCTTTCGACAGCAACTGGGTGGCTACACCCACCGCGCGCGAGGCATCCGTGACGTAAACCACGGCATCGTTTTGATACTTAGGCTCTATCTTGACGGCGGTGTGCGCTTTAGAGGTGGTCGCACCGCCGATCATCAGCGGTAGGCTGAAGCCCTGACGCTGCATTTCCCGGGCGACGTGGACCATTTCGTCGAGCGATGGGGTGATCAAACCGGACAAACCGATAATGTCGCACTTCTCAGCGATGGCGGTTTGCAGGATTTTTTCCGCAGGCACCATCACCCCAAGATCGACAATGTCATAGCCGTTGCAGCCGAGCACTACGCCAACAATGTTCTTGCCGATGTCATGCACATCGCCTTTGACCGTGGCCATTAGAATCTTGCCCTTGGCCTCGGGCTTGTCGCCTTTTTCCGCTTCGATAAAGGGAATCAGGTGGGCAACGGCCTGCTTCATCACGCGGGCAGACTTAACCACCTGTGGCAGGAACATTTTGCCGGAGCCGAACAAGTCGCCGACTATGTTCATCCCGCTCATAAGCGGCCCTTCGATCACCTCGATCGGACGCGCACACTGTTGGCGGAATTCCTCAGTGTCTTCAACGATAAACGCCGTGATGCCTTTGACCAGCGCATGCTCAAGGCGTTGTTGCACTGGGAAACTGCGCCATTCTTCGGTTTCAGCTTCTTTAACGCTGCCGTCGCCTTTGTATTTATCCGCTAATGCCAACAAGGCATCGGTGCCGTTGGCTGTGCGATTGAGCACCACATCTTCAACCGCGTCACGCAGCTCAGTCGGGATCTGGTCGTAAATCTCCAGCTGACCGGCGTTAACGATGCCCATGGTCAGGCTATTCTGGATGGCGTAATACAGGAATACCGAGTGAATCGCTTCACGTACCGGGTTGTTACCCCGGAAAGAGAAGGAAACGTTGGACACCCCACCAGACGTTAGCGCGTAAGGCAGGTTGTCGCGGATATAGGCGCAAGCATTGATAAAATCGACCGCGTAGTTGTTGTGTTCTTCAATGCCGGTGGCAATGGCGAAAATGTTCGGGTCGAAAATGATGTCTTCCGGCGGGAAGCCGACTTCATCAACCAAAATATCGTAGGAACGCTTACAGATTTGCTCTTTGCGTGCCTGGGTGTCCGCCTGGCCGTCTTCGTCGAAGGCCATTACCACCACGGCGGCGCCATAGCGCTTGCACAGTTTGGCGTGGTGCTTGAACTGCTCGACACCTTCTTTCATCGAGATCGAGTTAACGATGCCCTTGCCTTGAATACACTTGAGGCCTGCTTCGATCACTTCCCACTTGGAGGAGTCAATCATGATCGGCACGCGCGAGATATCAGGCTCACCGGCAATCAGATTGAGGAAGGTGACCATGGCATGCTTGGAATCGAGCATGCCTTCGTCCATGTTGATGTCGATCACCTGAGCGCCGGCTTCGACCTGTTGCAAGGCCACTTCCAGCGCTTCGGTGTAGTTGTCTTCACGGATCAGGCGGGCAAACTTGGCCGAACCGGTGATGTTGGTCCGTTCACCGACGTTAACGAACAGCGAGTTGCGGTCGATGGTGAACGGCTCGAGGCCAGACAGGCGGCAGGCTTTAGGGATGTCTGGCAGGGCGCGGGGTGGATATTTGGCAACGGCTTCGGCGATCGCCTGAATGTGGCCAGGGGTGGTGCCACAGCAGCCGCCAACGATATTCAAGAAACCCGCAGCGGCAAACTCTTCAACCACGGCCGCCATTTCAGCCGGGGTTTCGTCGTATTCACCGAAGGCGTTGGGTAAGCCGGCGTTAGGGTGAGCAGAAACGTGGGTTTCGGCTTTATTGGACAGCTCTTCCAGATACGGGCGCAGGTCTTTGGCGCCGAGTGCACAGTTAAGGCCCACGGAAATCGGTTGGGCGTGACGCACCGAGTTCCAGAACGCCTCAGTGGTTTGGCCTGATAAGGTACGACCCGATGCATCGGTGATGGTGCCGGAAATCATGATCGGCAGCTCGACGCCAAGTTCTTCAAACACCTGCTGTACAGCGAAAATCGCCGCTTTGGCATTGAGCGTATCGAAGATGGTTTCGATCAAGATCAGGTCAGAGCCGCCTTCTATAAGGCCGCGGGTCGCTTCGGTGTAGTTTTCAACCAAAATATCGAAGGTGACGTTGCGATAGCCGGGGTTGTTAACGTCTGGCGAGATCGAGCAGGTCCGGCTGGTCGGACCGAGGACGCCTGCTACAAAGCGCGGCCGGTCTGGGGTCTCAGCGGTTTTCGCATCGGCCACTTGGCGTGCCAGGCGTGCGCCTTCAACGTTGAGCTCATATGCCAACTCTTCCATGCCGTAATCGGCCTGGGATACGCGGGTGGCGTTGAAGGTGTTGGTCTCAAGAATGTCGGCGCCAGCGTCGAGGTAGGCTTTCTCAATTGCGC
Source organism: Pseudomonas sp. EL_65y_Pfl2_R95 (assembly GCF_963971045.1). Taxonomy (NCBI): domain Bacteria; kingdom Pseudomonadati; phylum Pseudomonadota; class Gammaproteobacteria; order Pseudomonadales; family Pseudomonadaceae; genus Pseudomonas; species Pseudomonas sp. EL_65y_Pfl2_R95. The sequence continues at coordinate 419,049 of NZ_CAXAOV010000003.1, forward strand.
CAATTACATCGGGCCTGCTCAGAATCAGCAGGTCGTTGTTGCCTTTGACATCGCTTGGCCAATCGGCGAAGCGCTCACCCCGGTAATCCTCTTCTTCCAGTTTATAGCTTTGGATCATCGTGCCCATACCGCCGTCGAGAATCAGAATGCGATCCTTTAAGGCTTGCTGGAGAGCGAGAGAGCGGGCGCTACGATCTGACAAAGACATGGACACAAATACCTGAAAATTACGGGATACAGAGGGGCGCGATAATAGCAAACCTGCACGCTTTTGCAGCGTGCGCGGTTAAACATGAATTTGATTCATGATAAAGACGATAGCCACATAAAACCCTGGCAGCTAGAATCGCCGCACAGCTCTATAAGGATGTGGTAATGCAGTTTCGTTTATTTATCTCGGCGTGTTTTGCCTTGGTCAGCCCACTGCTGGCAGCAGAACAGATTTCGTACAGCAAGGACATACAGCCGATCTTCACTAAAAACTGCGTTGCTTGCCACGCTTGTTATGACGCGCCTTGCCAGCTCAAGCTCGAAAGCGGGGAAGGGGCCGAGCGCGGCGCCAGTCAATCTCCCGTATATGACGGTGGACGCAAGAAAGCTCAAGATCCCACGCGCCTGTTCTATGACGCTCACACCGTAACGGAGTGGCGAAACAAGGGCTTCAACTCAGTGCTCGACCAGCAAGGCAGCCAAGCTGCATTAATGGCACGAATGCTCAAGCTGGGGCATGAGAACAACACATACACCCCCAACAGTAAGCTCCCGGAAAAGCTCGATGTAAGCATTAATCGGGTTAACCAATGCGCCTTGCCCGGTGATTTTGATAAGTACGCCGCCAAAAACCCGGCTGCAGGCATGCCATTTGCGGTCACCGGCCTGACTGCTGAAGACTATCAAACCCTGCAAAGCTGGTTGGCCAATGGCGCGCCTGTCGACAAGCTGGCGCCGGTTGCCACGCCCTCTGAAATGTCACAGGTGCAGCAGTGGGAGAAGTTTTTTAATCAACGCGGCGCACGCGAGACGTTGGTTACGCGTTGGCTATATGAGCATTTATTCCTCGCCCACTTATATTTCGACGAGGGTAAAACCCGGCACTTCTTCCAACTGGTGCGCTCGCGAACGCCGAGTGGCAAGCCAATTGACCCGATCGCCACGCGCCGGCCGAATGAAGATCCGGGCAACGAGTTTTACTATCGCATGGCGATGGTCCCCGATGTCATCGTGCACAAGACTCATATCACCTATGAGTTGAGCCCCAAGAAAATGGCGCACATTAAATCCATGTTCTTCGACGCGCCGTGGACTGCCGATGCAATCCCGGGCTACGGCGCACAACGCCGGGCCAACCCGTTTGAAACCTATCAGGCGATTCCGGCTGAAGCACGCTATCAATTTATGCTCGATGATGCGGAATACTTTGTCCGCACTTTTATTCGTGGGCCGGTTTGCCGTGGTCAAATTGCCACTGATGTGATTCGCGATAACTTCTGGACAATGTTCCAGGATCCCAAGCACGACCTGTATGTCACTGACCCGGAGTACCGTGCCCAAGCCAACCCGCTTCTGGCGATGCCCGGGCAGTTTGATGATATCGGCACCCTGGTTGGCATGTGGGACGATTACCACGACAAGCGTAATGAGTACGAAGAACTGCGCCGGGACCATTATGAGGACGCAGCGCTGCCTAGCTGGTCGAATATCTGGTCAGGTAATGATCAAGCCTTGCTATCGATCTTCCGCCAATATGACAGTGCATCGGTGCGCCGCGGCTTGATCGGTGCCGTGCCGCAAACCATTTGGTGGCTGGACTACCCGTTGCTGGAGCGCACCTATTATCAACTGGTGGTCAATTTTGATGTGTTTGGTAACGTCGCACATCAGGCACAGACACGTTTGTACTTTGACTTGATCCGCAATGGCGCTGAGCAAAATTTCTTGCGTTTAATGCCCGCGGATTCACGCGAACATATCTTGAAAGACTGGTATCGCAACAGCGGTCGGCTCAAGCTTTGGCTCGATTACTATGAAGGTATCGACACGGACACCAAGACCGCGCTTTCACTTGACCCCAAGCATCCTAAACGCGATTTTGCTGCGCAGTTGCTGATGCGCGCGGGCGACCTTAACGCAGCGCCCGACCCGATCAACCGCTGCGCTGACGGTCATTGCTACCAAGCCAAATCTGACCCGCAGATGCAAGGTGCTGAGCAAGCGCTAAGCCGTTTGGTTAACAAGCCGGCGGCGGGACTCAAGGTGATCAGTCAGTTGCCTGAGGCAACCATCATCCGTGTCGAAGAGACCAATGGTAGGCGCAACATTTACAGCCTGCTGCGTAATCGCATGCACAGTAATGTCGCCTTTATCGTCGGGGAGGGCTTGCGCTACGAACCAGGGCTGGACACCTTGACAGTGTATCCGGGGGTGATGAGCAGCTACCCCAACTTTATCTTTAATGTCCCGGCTAAAGAAGTGCCTGAGTTTGTCAGTGCACTTGAGCAGACGAAAGATGCTGGCGCCTTCGAGAAGGTGGTTGATCACTGGGGAATTCGCCGTACCCATCCGGATTTCTGGCGCTACTTTCATGATCTGACACGCTACATCGAAGAAACGGACCCGGTGCAAGCCGGTGTCCTGGACATGAACCGCTACGAAAATCTCTAAGCAATCATGGCCGCGCAGTGACCTGCGCGGCCATTGATACTTATGGCGCGATCCAGCCGCCAACCGCTTGGTACGGAGCAGGTTGGCCTGGCACGCCTAACCAGGCAACAACTGCCTGCCGTTCACCACGAGAATCATCATGCAATTGGCTGTGCCAGTGATTGTTATCTGCGCTGCTGACTTGTTGCAGGCTCAGTACCACAAAATCGTGCTTGATGGTCTTGCCCGCGTTTTCACCCCTGGCAATCTTGGTATCGATACCAAAGCCAAGGCGGGCGACGTATAGAGTCAGGTCTTTCGGTGCCGGTTGTTTGGGCTCAAAGACTACGTCCAGGTTGCTGCCATCCAGGGTCAGTTGCAACTTGCCAACAGCCTGTTGCGCTGTCGGCAGGCGTAACGGTTCATTTTGAAACCAGCCACGCCATTCGTGGCCGGCGACCACAAATCCCGGCGTATACACCGAACTGGTGCCGCCGCTTCGAGCGTAATCGCGTTGCCGTCCGCTGTAGCTTTTATTGGCAAAAGGATCTTTCCAGCCCAGGTAATCCCAGTAATCGACATGGAAGGCCAGTGGGATCACCTGTTTCCATAGCTGCGGTGATTGTGTGAGTGATGACAGCCATTTCTCTGCTGGCGGACAGGAACTGCAACCCTGTGAGGTGTAAAGTTCCACAACGCTGGTTGGCTGCTCATGACTGATGAACGTCTGCACTGAGCCATGGGCCACAGCACTGGCCAAAAGCAACGTGGTGGGCAAGAGTTGCCAGATCTTTTTCATTGGTAAGTACCTCAGCAAAGCCGACTGGGTGTCTGGTACTGGACGGGCGGCGCGCTGACTTGTTACAGACAAATTAATCCGACAAAAATACTCAGGCTTTATCATCTGGGCCCTGTTGGCGTACAATGCACTCATGTTTGCGAGGAGTTGCCATGAGCACTATCACTATTACCGACGCTGCCCACGATTATCTGGCTGATCTGCTGAGTAAGCAGGACACAGCGGGCATCGGCATTCGCGTATTTATCACTCAACCCGGCACCCAATATGCAGAAACCTGCATTGCTTATTGCAAGCCTGGTGAGCAAAAGCCTGAAGACACTGCCATTGGTCTGGCCAGCTTTACCGCGTGGATCGACGCTGTAAGCGAGCCCTTCCTTGAAGATGCTGTAGTGGACTACGCCACTGATCGTATGGGCGGCCAGCTGACGATCAAAGCACCCAACGCCAAGGTGCCAATGGTCAATGAAGACAGCCCGATCAACGAACGTATCAACTATTACCTGCAAACCGAGATTAATCCGGGCCTCGCCAGCCACGGCGGACAGGTGAGTTTGATTGATGTGGTTGAAGAAGGCATTGCCGTGCTGCAATTTGGCGGCGGTTGCCAAGGGTGTGGTCAGGCCGACCTGACGCTCAAGGAAGGCATCGAGAAAACCCTGCTTGAGCGTATTCCTGAGCTCAAAGGCGTTCGTGATGTGACCGACCACAGCAATAAAGAAAATGCTTACTACTGAGTTTCAGTGGTGACGAACAAAGGCGCCTATAGGGCGCCTTTGTTTTGAGCTGAATTTATAACTCCGCCGGGCATGCTGTGCGCCTGGTTCACATGACCTACCGCCGTTTTGGCGTTGGTCGGGAGGGTAGATGGCGCGTTTTAGCCATCATTTTTGGATATGCGCATGCGGGTTATGGCTCGAGCCAGGGTGGACTGGCTTCGCGTTGCCACGGCCTGGAACCTCGGCTACTTGCACGCCTGCTGGGCGTGAATCCGTTGAGTTGAAGCCGGAGATTTAACCAGCTTCTCGTTTACCCGGCGCGGACGTGGGACTAACTCACCTGAGCAATTGGGACACTTGAGTTGTAGGTGCTCGTTGGCACAGTCGCGGCAGAATGTGCATTCGAAGGAGCAAATAAATGCTGCGTCAGAGTCGCCAGGCAGATCGCAATCACAGCACTCACAGTTGGGGCGTAATTCGAGCATAGATAGTCCTTACCGGCAGGGAGTATGAGTGTTCGCACATGAGGGAAGCACAGCGGTGAGCGTTGGATACAGTGTGCGCTCAACGACAATAGGGCAACAAGGACAGGAAGCCCACAGATATTGCCAAATAATCAGATTCAGCCCAATAAGCTGAAATATCCAGGCCCCGCTGCGCTCAACGGCGCAGCGGTAGCCTGAGAGGCAGGCGACAAATTAAGCCGGCATGCTCCAAGGGGCGAGGTCAAAACCCTGACGGCTCAACTCTTCACGAGATTCTGTGATTACCTTGGCCAATAGCTCAGGGTTGGTATAGGTGCTGCTCGATAGTTTGGTACGGCCCAGCAGGCGAGTGCTGGTACGGTCGATGACCGTTAGCGTCAGCTCGTCAGTGCCATTTTGTGGCGACCATGCGACACATTGAAACGGTTGAAAAGCGCGGTCGACAATTAATAAAGCTTCATTGCAACGCAATTGTGCGTCCATTGGGTCAGTGACTCCTGGTTAGTCCCAAAAATGTGAAAGTCAGTACACGCTTGTGTTTATTGACTCTTCACAGTGTTGATGACTGGTGTTGACCCATAAGTCACATATCCGTTCGAAAAAAGATGGATTTTTTCATTAAAACTGTGTTTGCACTGATCAGCGGCAATTAAACACGAAGTTTTCCGCATTTTATTGCCATTTTCAGGTCGACTGAAAATGCAGGAATTAGGTGGAATCAAAGGTTTATCGGACTATCTTGAGACTCATAATGGGATGATCCGGGTGTGCAGTTGGGCCGTTTCGGCCAACTCTAGAAACTCATCGCCCAAGCGTTGGCTTTCGCGCATTGCAGTACGCCAGTAACGCTCACGTCCGGTATCGTCGCCAAGGAATCGGCTGAAGTCTTTGCGGTCAGGCAACTTCCTGTAGGGCAGCTTTTCCAGGTACTGGGCAGATGGCGCGAGCAGCAGTACATCTTGTAAGCGCAGGTTGTCGCCGCGCCGCCACGGCATGGTTTTGTCGAACCAGCCCGGAATCACCTTATCGGTGAAATGCGGATACAAGACAATATCCTCACCGCTGAAGGGCAGGTCGAGGTGGTAATCGAGTAGGCCGCCATCACGGTAAGTGCCTGCGCCAGCTCCCGGGATATCACGCACACCTTGCATAACCATGGGGATCGAGCCTGAAGCCAGTAAGGCATGGCGCAGGTTGTCAGTGTCCAGGGGCAAGTAGCGCGAAGGGAAGTCCGTGAGTGGGTGCAGCGGTGGCGCGAGTCGAGTGTCATGCAGGATTACGCGTTCAAAGTGTCGAGCCAGGCGTGAGCGCGCCAACAGGTTATTGCCGATAACCGAGGACAAGCCCAAGCCAAGCATGCCCCGGTGATCATGGGCAAGCAAGCCATGGCTCTTCACCACCACGATGTTGAGTCGGTAATCAGGGTTATTCAGTACGGCAGCATCCTGGCCTTCGAGTAGTTCGTCGAGCATGACCCGGCAGCTCTGCGAAATTTGAGCCATGGTCACGCCTTTGGCAAAGCGTTGTGAGGTGTACAACTCACCCAGGCGGCGTATACCTTGCGCAGCATCGGGCAGGCAGGCGCTGGCGAAGCGCCATGAGCCAATCGAAGCACCGATCAGTGAGCGTTCACGTGGCGCTTGTGGCAACCAGTCGCCAAATAAAGCCAGATCCAACCCCTGAATGCCCAGTGCCTTTGGCCCGCCTGCCGCGCCCGGCAATATACCGACATCAGCCGGTTGCAGCCCGCGCTCGCGAATGCGTGCCAAGGCGCGTGGCCCGGCTTTAAGGGTCAGGGCAGGGGATTTGATAATAATGGCGCTCATCTGGCTCTCCGTCACGCTAGGCAGCGATTATAGAGTGAGCGCTGCGCAGCAGGCCAAGTGGTTTCATTCGGTGAATACTAGGGGTTGGGCTGAGAGCGGGTTAATTCAGCTTGGTTTAAGTCAGGCTGGATAAGCTGTTCAACATTAACCGCAACCCTATGGGAGACCGACTATGAAACGCCTTATTACGCTTGGCATGATTGCCGCTCTCGGGCTGGGTGCTGGCATCGCTAACGCCCGTGACCTTGGCCCTGATGAAGCGGTAAAATTGCGTGATGCCGGGACTATCAAGGATTTTCAGCTGCTTAATGACAGCGCCTTGAAGCTGCACCCGAACGGACGCATCAGCGAAACCGAGCTTGAGCACGAATATGGTAAATACCTTTATCAGCTTGAGATCAAGGATAAAGACGGCATCAAATGGGATGTCGAACTCGATGCCACCACTGGCAATGTGCTGAAAAATCAGCAGGACGACTAATGAACACCCCGGCTAACAGGTTTGTGCTGATAGGGTTGCTCGCTTTGACGCTGGCGCAGACCGCCCATGCGCGTGACCTTGATCAGGATGAAGCGCTGCGTTTGCGCCGTGAAGGCGTGATACAGCCCCTTGAGACGCTTATGCAGCCTGCTATGCAACGGTATCCGAATGCGACGTTGCTGGAGGCTGAGCTTGAGGAAGAGGATGATGTACTAGTCTATGAAATTGAACTCCTGACCCAGCAAGGCCAGGTGCGTGAATTGGAATTGGATGCCCGGGATGGGCGAATCCTGAAGGATGAGGAAGACGACTGAATGCGCCTGTTGCTGGTGGAAGACCATGTACCCCTGGCCGACGAATTACTCGCCAGTTTGACCGCACAAGGCTACGCCGTGGATTGGCTGGCGGACGGTCGCGATGCCGTCTATCAAGGGGCGAGCGAGCCTTATGACTTGATTATTCTGGATCTGGGCTTGCCTGGTCTGCCGGGCCTTGAGGTGCTGCAGCAGTGGCGCAGTGGTGCGCTGGCGACACCGGTGCTGATCCTCACCGCGCGTGACTCCTGGTCTGATCGCATTGCCGGTTTAAAAGCCGGTGCTGACGATTACCTGAGCAAACCCTTTCATCCAGAAGAATTGCAGCTGCGCATTCAGGCGTTGCTGCGCCGCGCCCGAGGTATCGCCAATCAGCCACAGCTTGAAGCAGCAGGCCTGCAGCTCGACGAAGGTCGGCAAAGCGTTACGAGCCAAGGCGCCGAGATCGACCTCACGGCCGCGGAGTTTCGCTTGTTGCGCTATTTCATGCTGCATCCAGGCAGAATTTTATCGAAGAGTCATTTGGCCGAGCATCTGTACGACGGTGAAACCGAGCGCGATTCCAATGTGATTGAAGTGCACGTCAATCATTTGCGCCGTAAGCTCGGCCGCGACGTGATCGAAACCCGTCGTGGCCAAGGCTATCGCTTTAGTAGTGCCTGCCCTTGAAGTCGATTCAACGGCGGTTGAGTCTGGGCTTGGTGGCCGTGCTGGTGATTGTCGGTTTGCTGCTGGCGCAGGCCTCGTTATGGGTGTTCGAACGCAGTTTGCGCGAGCATATTGAACTCAATCTTCAAGATGAAGCTGAATCGCTGATCGTAGCCCTGGTGCGAGGCCCACAGGGTTTTCAACTCAGTGAGCAACGCCTCAGTGCGGCCTATAAAAGGCCGTACTCCGGGCTGTATTTTCGCATTGATTTCGGCGACACAACCTGGCGCTCGCGCTCCCTGTGGGACAGCGAATTGCAACCGGGCGACAAAACCGGATTGCAGGACGGCCTGATCGACGGCCCCCAGGGCCAGCAGTTACTGACTTATCGAGGTGACTATCAACGCTTCGGCCAGAAGCTGGTGATCTCGGTGGCTGAGGATTACTCACCCATACTCAAAAGTGTACGCGATGTGCAAATGCTTGGCCTCGGTTTGGGCGTTGGCGCGCTAATTCTGATTCTGATCTTGCAGCGCAGCATTGTGCGGCGCGCACTGCGGCCCCTGGAAAACACCCGCAAACAGATTGCTCAGTTGCAGCAGGGTCAGCTCAATGCACTCGACAGCCAAGTGCCCGTCGAGCTAGAGCCCTTGGTGGAGCAGATCAACCACCTGCTGGCCCATACTGAAGAAAGCTTGCGGCGCTCGCGTAATGCCTTGGGTAACTTGGGACATGCCTTGAAAACCCCCTTGGCTGTGCTGGTTAACCTGTCATCGCGCAGCGAACTGCAAGCCCATCCCGAGCTGCGCCAAAAGCTTGATGACTGCCTGGAGCAAATCGAACAACGCTTGAGCCGTGAACTGAATAAAGCCCGGCTTGCCGGTGAAGCCTTACCCGGCGCGCACTTTGATTGCGCGGCCGAGCTACCCGGTTTGTTCAGCACCCTTGAGATGATCCACAGCCGCGGCTTGAAACTCGACTGGCAAGCTCCGGTGGGTTTGCGCCTGCCCTGGGATCGAGAGGATTTACTCGAGCTGTTGGGCAATCTGCTGGATAACGCCTGCAAGTGGGCTAGCACCCGGGTTCAATTAGTGATCACGGCGAAGGCCGAGGGTTATCAGCTTGAGGTCGGTGATGATGGACCCGGTATCGCAGTTGATCAGCGTGAAGACGTGCTGAACCGTGGCATTCGCCTTGATGAACAAGTTCGAGGCCATGGTTTGGGGCTGGGTATTGTCCGCGATATCGTTGACGCCTGGGGTGGTGAAATCAGTTTGGATGACAGCCCCTTGGGTGGGTTGAGCGTGCGAGTAACCCTGCCATCGCGGCGTGTAGGGCTAAAGCCGCTAACGCCAGCTTAATTCAATAGCTATCGACGCGATGATGCCACCGATAGCTGCGGACTCAAGGTTAAACCCGGAATTGATCCATCAGGCTTTGCTGTTGGTTGGCCAGACGGTTGAGGTCCTGGCTGACCTGAGCTGACTCATCGGCCTGACTGGTAATTGACTCGGTGACATCGCGGATGGATGCAACGTTGCGGTTGATTTCCTCGGCCACTGAGCTTTGTTCCTCAGCCGCGCTGGCGATCTGCAAGTTCATGTCGGTAATGATGCCAACGGCCTCACTGATACGCTGCAGTGCGGCCACGGCGTGCTCAACCTGCTCAACACTGCCTTGGGCCTGACGATGACTGCTGTTCATGGTGCTGACCACTTCACGGGTACCGCTTTGCAGGCCTTCAATGACCTGACGAATCTCCTCTACCGAATCTTGTGTGCGCTTGGCCAAGTTGCGGACTTCATCGGCTACCACTGCAAAGCCACGGCCCGCTTCACCGGCGCGGGCCGCTTCAATGGCGGCATTGAGGGCGAGTAAGTTGGTTTGCTCGGCGATGGAGCGAATCACTTCAAGTACCGAGCCAATTTGATCGCTACTGGCTGCCAGCCCTTCGACTTCTTGCATGGCCACGCTCATCTCATTGGCCAGTAATTCAATGGATGAGGTGGTTTTATCGATGACGCCGAGGCCATCGCGTGTGGCATGGTCAGCACTGCGCGCCGCTTCTGCTGCTTGCGCGGCGTTCTGCGCGACATCATGGGCAGTGGCGCTCATCTCCTGGAATGCCGTGGCGACCTGATCAACCTCACGGAATTGCTGTTGCATGCCTGCGCTGGTCTGGCTGGCAATTGACGCCGACTGGTCAGCCGTAGCCCGTGCATCAACCACGCTGCGCTTCACCTCGGCAATGATTGGCTGCAGCTTGTCGAGGAAGCGGTTGAACCAGCTTGCCAACTCACCGAGTTCATCGTGTTTGGTGTAATTAAGGCGTTTGGTCAGATCGCCTTCGCCGCTGGCGATGTCTTTGAGCATGGTCGATACACCGATGATCGGACGCGTCACGCCCCGTGCAGTGAGCCACATAAGAAGTAGGCCGAGTACCACTGCAATCAAGCCGATCAGCAGCGAAACGGAACTGTCTTGAGTGCTGCGATCATCAAGCTGGGCCTGGAGCTTGAGGGCAGGGGCCAGCAGTACATTTTCCGGCACCTGAATCATCACGCTCCAAGGTTTAGCTTCAGGGATCGGCTTGAATGGCTCGATCACCCGCAGCATGTCAGCCTGATGCAAAGCAGCCGATTGACCGGCAGTGATCAGGCCCTGGATTTCACTGCTTTGTTCAGGAAATGCCTTGTCCAGTGATTTGCTAAGCAGGCTGGCGTCCAGGCTGTGCCCGGCAATCAAGCCGGATGGACTGAAAATACTGACGTGTGCCTGGCCGTTGTACAGCTCGCCACTGGCTTGAATGCTGAGTTGCTGCAGGCTATCGAGGCTGATGTCGAGCCCGACTACGCCGATGACTTTGCCGTCGACTTGCAGCGGGAAGGCAATGCTGGTCATCAGTACCTGCTTGCCTTCGACATCATCGAAATAGGGCTCCAGGACGCAGGCTTTAGCGGTATCACGGGGGCAGGTGTACCAAGCATTGTAGGGGTCACCACTTGGGCCCTTTTCGGTTTTGCTGAGGTCTTCTTCCGGAATGGCTTCGGACTCAAGCTTGCCAGGGGTTGATTGCGACCAGTAGAGGGAAAAGCGGCCTTTGTCATTGCTGCCCAATTCGGCTTGGTCAGCAAACAACTCATCCTTGCTATCGAGGGCATTGGGCTCGAACACCAGATACAAGCCAAGAATCGAAGGATTGGCCTCAAGGCTGGTGCGCACTTGGCGAGTAAGGTCTTCACGCAAATCGAAGGCATCAAGGAAGCGTTTCTCAGCCTGTTCACGGAGGAACAGAATTTGCCGAGAGAACCCTTTACCGTACTGATAGGAGTCCATGAAGTAGCGTTGGATACGTATGGCTTGAAGCTCTCCGCGCGACTTAAGGCGTAACTCGGCGCTGTCTTTAAGCATCTCGCTGCTTGATGCGCTAACCAGGCTGGCACTTTGTTTCGCCTGATAGAGCGAAGCCCCGACCAGCAAGGTCACGATCGCCACCAGGCACAAACCTGCCAGCAAGGTGATTTTTAGTTGGATGGAGAGCCGGTTAAGCATCATGCGGTGTTCCTATGTAAAGACCTTCGATACCGAACTATCGGCTAGGCCCTTTGTTTCTTTATAAGAAACTGCCGCAAAATGTAGTTTTTATTGCACGGCTCATCGGGTTAACGAGCAAAGCTGGAAAAATTCACTTTGCTGCCCGTTTTTGGGGCGTTTTCCAACTGCGCTTGAGCCATAAAAAACCCGGAATAAACCGGGTTGTAAAGGGCAGGCAATGGGTACTACATACCGTTGGTGAAGGCGGGTTGAGTCATGTCGATTGATTCGCGCACCGGTTTTAGCGCTTGTGCGTATTTGCCGAGGATGTCGAGGCTGTAGTCAATCCGCGCGCGCAAGCGTTGATCATCTTCAGTTTGCGGCTCGGGCATATTCAGCACTTGTTCAACATGGCGCACAATCAAGTGCTCAGGCAGGTAGCACAGGCGGCAGTTTTTGTAGCTTGAGCCGCGCAGTTCACTGATAGGAGCGCTGCCGCCAATGCCTGACGACACCGCAACCAGCAGCCCTGGCTTGTGCCCAAGTTCGGTCTTGCTGGCGTAGATAAAGAAGTTCTTGATCGCCGGGCATGCCATGCCATTCCACTCAGGCGCTACGATAATCACCGCATCGGCACTTTGCAGTTGCTGGCTGAATAGTCCCCAAGGTCCGGCATCTTCTGCTGGCCAAAGAGGCAACGGCGCAAGCCCTAGGTCAATGACCTGACTTTGCGCCTCACTGGTCAGCTCGAGTTGCATCAGGCGTTTACGCAGAAAACGCGCGACTTTGCCTGATTGGCTGTTGTTACGGCTAGATCCCGCGACGATGGCAATATTAAGCATGCAGTACTCCCCATATCGAAAGGGGCAGGCTAGCGACATAGTGGGCTCGGCAGCAAGTATGTAAACGCCAATCGCACTCGCTGATTAGGCCAGTCACGCCTCCTTGACGGGTTGTTTGGCACCGGTGGGCGAGAAGTTTTGACAGCTCCAGGCACATGGGGCAGAGTACCCGGCTTTTTTTGTGGATCGCCAAATTTTGGCGTGTCTACGCGGATTTTTAGTCGAGCTCTAGGGAGCAATTGATGAACGCAGTCATAGCAGCGGTCGGCATTATGCTGGTCCTCAGTTTGTGCCGGGTACATGTGGTGGTCGCGTTGATTGTCGGTGCACTGGCAGGCGGCATGATTGGCGGCCTTGGCCTTAACGGTTCACTCGAAGCCTTTAATAACGGGCTCGGTGGCGGGGCCACGGTTGCATTGTCATACGCATTGCTCGGCGCTTTTGCCGTGGCCATTGCCAAATCGGGCATGGCTCATGCCTTGGCCGATAAAGCGGTAGCCCTGGTTGGCGCCAAAGAGGAAGGTGGTTCAGGGGGCGGGGCATTGAAGTGGCTGCTGATCGGGCTGCTGCTCTGTGTGGCGATTGCCTCGCAGAACGTGTTGCCGATCCATATCGCATTTATTCCGCTGCTGGTGCCGCCATTGCTCTACGTGTTGAGCAAAATGCAACTCGATCGGCGTTTGATTGCCTGTGTGCTGACCTTCGGCTTGGTCACGCCTTATATGTTCTTGCCGGTTGGTTTTGGTGGCATCTTCCTTAATGAAATCCTCTTGGCCAACGTAGCTAAGGCGGGCGTTGATATCAGTGGGATCAGTGTTACCCATGCGATGGCGCTGCCGGCACTGGGCATGCTTTGCGGTTTGTTGGTGGCGGTATTTTTCAGCTATAGCAAAAAGCGCGTTTATGACCTTGAGAAGATCGAGCAAGTTGAGCGGGTAGACGTTAAATACAATCCTCGAAGCTTGCTGGTAGCAGGTGTTGCGGTGGCCGTTGCCTTCGTTATACAGCTGTGGCTGGATTCGATGATTATTGGCGCGCTGGCTGGGTTTGTGGTGTTTTCAGTGTCTGGCGTCGTGCGCTGGAAAGAGGCCGACGGCCTGTTTACGGAGGGCATGAAGATGATGGCCATGATCGGATTCATCATGATTGCCGCCGCCGGATTCGCCGAAGTGATGAAGGCCACTGGCGACGTTAAACACCTGGTGGATGACGCCGCCGCGCTGATTGGCAATAACAAAGGTATCGGTGCAGTGTTGATGCTGCTGGTCGGTTTGCTGGTGACCTTGGGTATTGGCTCATCGTTCTCGACTGTGCCTATCATTGCCGCGATCTTCGTGCCCCTGGGTATTCAGCTAGGCTTTAGCCCGCTGGCGATCGTCAGTATTGTCGGTACCGCTGGCGCGTTGGGTGACGCGGGATCACCTGCATCTGATTCAACCCTGGGCCCGACCTCTGGTTTGAACATCGACGGCCAGCACAACCATATCTGGGACAGCGTGGTGCCTACATTCCTGCACTACAACATTCCGTTGCTGGTATTCGGTTGGGTGGCGGCAATGGTCTTGTAAGGCTCCAGTCGGGCTGACAACAGCCTGTTAGCGGAATCAACCAGCGCGGCAGCCAAACAATTGGCTGCCGCGTTTTTATTTAGGTTGTTGCAGTACAGCGTGGATACACGTTTGCTGAGGGGCCGCGATTTCAGTCGGTGGCCTTTTTTTGCCCAGGACGTTATAGTGGCCGCCCTTGTTGGGGAGTAGCCTGCTCGTGGCCTGCGGTCACAGAGCGTTCGTATCAACATTCTCGGCCTCATGCCGTGGTACGAACACCTTCGGGTTGGCGAGACCAACGATGCATCCATGCCTAAAGTCGGGCGTGTGGCTGCGTCGTTGACTCATAGCCCGACTGGACGTAAACCGTGAACCCCATTTCCTTATTCTTTCTTGCCATGGCCATGTCAACGGACGCCTTTGCTGCGGCCCTTGGTAAAGGCGCAAGTCTGCATAACCCGCGTTTTAGCGAAGCTCTGCGTACCGGTTTGATCTTTGGTGTGATTGAAGCCATTACGCCCTTAATAGGCTGGAGCATTGGTCAGGTTGCCAGCCAATACGTTGCGCGCTGGGATCACTGGATTGCCTTCACCTTGCTGTTGGTGCTTGGGGCCCACATGATCTATAACGGCCTCAAGCACGAAGAAGAAGAGGTCGAAAAGCCCAATCAACACTCGTTTCTGATTCTGGCCGTTACCGCCTTCGCCACCAGCATTGATGCGCTGGCAGTCGGCGTAGGCCTCGCCTTTATTGATGTCAATATTTGGCTTGCAGCAGCTTCCATTGGCTTGGCCACCATGACCATGGTCACTATCGGCGTGATGCTTGGACGGGTATTGGGCAATGTCGTTGGCAAACGCGCTGAAATCATCGGCGGCGTGGTATTGATGCTGGTCGGTGCAGCGATTCTTTATGAGCATCTGGCAGCTGTGTAAGGGCTGGCGCCAGGCACAAACAAAAAATGGAGACCCGAAGGTCTCCATTTTTTTGCTCTGCAGCACAAGCTTAGCCGATGCTGAACTGAGCCAGCAAGGCGAGTAGCGGCTGCGGGTAAACGCCGAGGAAGAAGGCCAGCAAGGCCACGACCATAAGCATCACGCCGCCAGCACGTTGACCCCAGTCAAACGGCGCGTCGTGGCGATGCAGGTTAGGCTCGACCAAGAACAGGGTAACCATGACGCGCAGGTAGTAGAACACCCCGACTGCACTGCCCAGCACCAACGCGCCGAGCAACCACCATTGTTGTGATTCAACACCCACACCGATGATGTAGAACTTGCCGATAAAACCTGCTGTGAGCGGAATACCGGCCAGTGACAGCATCATCACCGTCAGGACTGCCGTGAGGTACGGACGGCGCCAGAACAGGCCACGGTACTCATAGAGTGCATCGGCATCACGGCCCTTGTAGGGCGTGGACATCAGCGTGATGACACCGAACGCGCCAAGCGTGGTCAACACATACATGGCCAGGTAAACCGCAACGGCTTCTACCGCCAGACCATTACTGGCGATGAGGGCGATCAGCAGATAACCGAAATGGGCGATGGATGAATAACCCAGCAGACGCTTGATGTTGTTTTGCAGCAGTGCCAACAGGTTACCGAACAAGATTGACGCAATGGCGAGAACTGTTAGCAGTTCGGTCAGCCAGCCGCCGCTGGCAGCCGGTGACACCTCGTAAAGGCGCAGCAGCACGGCAAATACGGCCACCTTGCTCGCGGTCGCCAGAAATGCAGCCACCGGCGCAGGCGCGCCCTCGTAAACGTCTGCGGTCCACAAATGGAAGGGCACCAGCGATAACTTGAACGCCAGACCGACCAGCATCATGCCAAAGCCAATCTCGACCAGTAGGCTCGGATCACCGCCGGCAACCACGGCGTGGCCAATACCGGCAAAACTCATGCTGCCGGACTCGGCATAGAGCAGCGCCATGCCGAACAGTAAGAACGCCGAACCTGCAGCCGAAAGCACCATGTATTTGATGCCAGCTTCCAGCGAGCGCTTATTGAAGAAGGCGTAAGCGATCATTCCGTAGCTGGGTACCGAAAGCAGCTCAAGGCCGATGAACAACCCCGCCAAATGCTGGGCGCTGACCAAAACCAAGCCACCGGCTGCGCTGAGCAAAATCAGCAAGTAAAGCTCTTCACGGTTACCTGGATAGCCTTTGCCTGATTCACCGCCCAAATAGGCATGAATCAAGGTCACGCAAGCCAGCGTCGAGGCGAGGACCAGAACCATATAGAAGCAGGCGTATTTATCCACCAGCAACAGGGGCGTGACCTGTAACGGGGCTACGCTAACGGCGGCAAACACCGACAGCAACGCGAGATTGAGACCAATGACCGAAATGCCAAAGGTCATGGCGTGATTGCGCTTCCAGGCGATGCCCAGCATGACCGCGACAATCGTCAGGCTGGTGATCAGCAGCGGTAGCAGGGCGAGTAAATGTTGAGTCGTAAAGTCCATAAAACTGCTTACCGAGCCTGATCAAGTTGATTAAACGCTTCGCTCATCCACTGCACCACACCGTGGGTGCTGGCGGCAGACGTATCGAGCACCGGCTGCGGATAAACACCGAGCAATACCAGCAAGCCTGCAAGGCCGAGAACCATGCTTAGTTCACGCGCTTTCAAGCCGAGCATGGGCTCATCCGAGGTGCTCGGGCCAAAGTAGGCGCGGTGAATCATGATCAGCGAGTAGACCGAGCCGAATACCAAGCCCGTGGCCGCCACTGAGGTGATCCAAGGTGCGCCTGGGAAGCTGCCGATCAGGATCAGGAACTCGCCGACAAAGTTACCGGTGCCCGGCATGCCCAGTGCTGCAGCAGCAAAGAACAGGCTGATTGCCGGAAGCCAAGGCATGCGCCCCCAGATCCCGCCCATCTTGCGCATGTCGCGCGTGCCCAGGCGCTCATAGAGCTGGCCGCAGAGGATAAACAGTGCGGCGGCTGAAAGACCGTGCGCCATCATCTGCACCACCGCGCCTTGCATGGCGATCTCGCTGCCTGAGTAGATCGCAATCAGGACGAAGCCCATGTGCGACACACTGGAGTAAGCGATAAGGCGTTTGATGTCGGTCTGCGCAAATGACAGCAGTGCGCCGTAGATAATTGCGAATGCACCCAGGTACATGGCAATGGGTGCAAATTCCGCCGATGCGTTGGGGAATAGCGGCAGGGCAAAACGAATCAAACCATAGGCGGCGGTTTTCAGCAGGATCCCGGCCAGGTCAACCGAACCCGCCGTTGGCGCCTGTGCGTGGGCATCCGGCAACCACGAGTGGAAAGGCACCACTGGGAACTTCACCGCAAAGGCAATAAAGAACCCGAGCATCAACAGGTATTCAGTGTGCGGTGCGAACTGGGTGCGCAGCAGGTCCGCGTAGTTGAAGGTCCAGACGCCGCTTTGCTGGAAATGGATAAAGACCAGGCTGAGGATGGCAATCAGCATCACCAAACCGCTGGCCTGGGTGTAGATGAAGAACTTGGTTGCCGCGTTGATCCGCGTCTTGCCTTCGCTGCCGCTGTGTCCCCACAAGGCAATCAGGAAGTACATCGGCACCAGCATCATTTCCCAGAAGAAGAAGAACAGGAACAGGTCGACGGCCAGGAACACCCCGACTACACCGCCGAGAATCCACATCAGGTTGAGGTGGAAGAAGCCCACCCGGTTCTGGATTTCATTCCACGAACAGAGCACCGAAAGCACGCCGAGCAGGCCCGTAAGCACCACCATCAGCACTGACAATCCATCCATTGCCAAATGGATAGTGATGCCCAGGCGTGGGATCCACTGCACTTTGAACTCGTGCGCCCAAACCGGGTCGCCGCCCGGTGCTGGTGCGAGGGTGAAGTCACCGGTGATCCACAACCAGAGCGCTAAAACAAAGAGTGCAAGCATGGTAAACAGGGCGATCCAGCGCGGCAGCGTATTGCTGAACCGCTCGCACTGCCAGCACAAAAGGCCGCCAATAAAGGGGATAAGGATTAGCCAGGGCAGAATCATGACTGTCGGTGTTCCTTAATTCAGAAGCAGCAGGGCGAGCACAAGAACGGCGCCCCCGGCAATGGACATGGCATACCAACGCAGGCCACCGGTAACTGTACGACTTAGCGCCAGGTGAGCGATGCGTGTGGAGCGCGGAATAATGCTGATGGTGCGATCAAACGGATCGCGAGCCAGCAGGCGCGTAATCAGCAGATAGGGTTTGACGAAGAGCCAGTCATACAGCCAATCAAACCCCCACGCGGCAAACCACCAGGCCGACAAGAAGCGTCCCGGTGCACTGTCAGCAATGGCCTTGGCAATACGGCGTTGGCCAAGGAACAGCAGTGCGGCAAGCAATATCCCGGCAATGGCGATCAAGCCCGATGCAAGTTCCAGGCGATGTTGAGCATCGCCACCGGCGTGACCGACGCTTTCTGGCAGCACACCAGCCAATGGCGGGGTTATCAGCGCGCCGATAAAGGTCGAGAACACGATCAGCACCGACAGCGGCAGCCAATGGGCGATCCCTTTGCCAGCATGGGCGTCGATCTTCGGCTCGCCATGGAAGGTAATAAAGATCAGGCGGAAGGTGTAGATCGAGGTCAGGAAGGCGCCCAGCAAACCGGCATACAGCAAGTAGCTGTGGCCACTGGCGAAGGCTTCCCAGAGAATTTCATCTTTGGAGTAGAAGCCTGCAGTAATCAGCGGCAATGCAGCCAGTGCTGAGCCGCCAACGATAAAGCTGGCGTAGGCCAGCGGCAGTTTCTTCCACAAACCGCCCATCTTGAAGATGTTCTGCTCGTGATGGCAGGCATTGATCACCGCACCTGAGGCCAAGAACAGCAGCGCCTTGAAGAAGGCGTGGGTCATCAAATGGAAGATCGCAGCGTCCCAGGCGCCGACGCCCAAGGCGAGGAACATGTAGCCAATCTGGCTCATGGTCGAGTAGGCCAGGATACGCTTGATGTCGGTTTGCACCAGCGCGGCAAACCCGGCCAGAACCAAGGTCACGCCGCCGACAATACCCACCAGCTCAAGGATTTCTGGCGTTAGCAGGAACAAGCCGTGGGTGCGTGCAATCAAGTACACGCCGGCAGTCACCATGGTTGCGGCGTGAATCAGCGCCGAAACCGGGGTTGGGCCTGCCATGGCGTCTGCCAGCCATGTCTGCAGCGGCAACTGCGCCGATTTACCGACGGCGCCGCCGAGCAGCATCAACGTAGCAATCCACAGCCAGCTATCACCGGCGACGTATTTCTGTGGCGCCAGCACCATCAGTTCTTGAATATTCAAGGTGCCCAGGTGCTGGAACAGAATAAACAGGCCGATGGCCATAAACACGTCACCAATGCGGGTGACGATAAAGGCTTTCAGGGCCGCATTACCGTTGGCACGGTGCTTGAAATAGAAACCAATCAGCAAGTAGGAGCACAGGCCGACACCTTCCCAACCGAAGTAGAGAAACATCAGGTTATCGCCGAGCACCAAGAACAGCATGCTGGTGATAAACAGGTTGGTGTAGGAAAAGAAGCGCGAATAGCCTTCTTCGCCGCGCATGTACCAACTGGCAAACAGGTGAATCAGAAAGCCAACGCCGGTCACCACACCGAGCATGGTCAACGACAAGCCATCCAGATACAGGGTAAAGCTTGGGGTAAAGCTTTCAACGCTCATCCACTGCCACAGAACCTGGGTGTAGACGCCGTTAGCCGGTGGGTTGAGGTTGAACTGGATAATGATCCACGCGGCGGTTAGCGCGCTCAAGCCAACCGAGCCCACGCCAATCACTGCAGCAAGGTTTTCCGAAATACGCCCGCGCGAGAACGACAGGGCAAGCCAGCCGAGCAGCGGAAACAGGCAAGTCAAAAATAATAGATTCATCCGCGCATCTCACTGGCTGCGTCGATATCGAGTGTGTTGAAGCGGCGATACAGCTGCAGCAGGATGGCCAAGCCAATGCTGGCTTCGGCGGCTGCCAGGGTAATCACCAGAATAAACATCACCTGCCCGTCGGCTTGAACCCAGCGGCTACCTGCAACCACGAAGGCGAGGGCGGTGGCATTCATCATCACTTCAAGACTCATCAGCACGAACAAAATGTTGCGTCGCACCATCAGGCCAATCAGCCCCAGGCTGAACAGCAGGCCGGCTAGCGCCAGGCCATGCTCCATCGGAATTGCACTCATGGCGTCATATCCTTAGCTTCATGGCGACCGAGGTGATAAGCCGCAACCAACGCGCCGAGCAGCAGCATGGAGGCCAGCTCAACCACCAGCAGGTAGGGGCCAAACAGGCTGATGCCAACGGCTTTTGCATCGATCACCTGGGTGCCGATAACCGCGCCACTTGGGGTGCTGAACAGGGCATAGAGCACCTGCGCAAGCAGCAGCGCAGACAAGATCGAAGGCCCAACCCAGATACCCGGGCTCAACCATTTGCGCTCTTGCTCAACGGCGGCGGGGCCCAGGTTGAGCATCATCACCACGAACACGAACAGCACCATGATTGCGCCGGCGTAGACGATGATCTCAAGCGCACCGGCAAAGGGTGCGCCGAGGGCGAAGAAGGTCATGGAGACCGCCAGTAACGAGACGATCAGATACAACAGGGCATGCACCGGATTGGTACTGGTGATAACCCTGAACGTGGCTGCAACGGCAATGCCTGCAGCGAAATAGAAAGCGAATTCCATATGCGTCCTTACGGGAGCAGGCTTTTCACGTTGATCGGCTCGGCTTCATTCTGCGCGGCGCCTTTCGGCTTACCGGCGATGGCCATACCGGCAACGCGATAGAAGTTGTAGTCAGGGTTCTTGCCAGGGCCAGAAATCAGCAGGTCTTCTTTTTCGTAGACCAGATCCTGACGCTTGAACTCACCCATCTCGAAATCCGGGGTCAACTGAATGGCAGTGGTCGGGCAGGCTTCTTCACACAAACCACAGAAGATGCAGCGCGAAAAGTTGATCCTGAAAAAATCCGGGTACCAGCGACCGTCTTCGGTTTCAGCTTTCTGCAGCGAGATGCAGCCAACCGGGCAGGCCACCGCACACAGATTGCAGGCCACACAACGCTCTTCGCCGTCGGGGTCACGGGTCAGCACGATGCGCCCACGGTAACGGGGCGGCAGGTAAACAGCTTCTTCCGGGTATTGCAGGGTGTCACGCTTGCGAAAGCCATGGCTGAAAACCATCACCATGCTGCGTAGCTGGGTGTAGGTGCCGTAAACGACATCCTTGATATAGGTGAACATGCAAAACTCCTTACTGGGCCGAGGCCAGCACTAATGCGCCGGTCACCAGCAGGTTGATCAGGGTCAGTGGCAAGCAGAACTTCCAGCTGAAAGCCATGACTTGGTCATATCGCGGGCGCGGAATCGAGGCGCGCAGCAAGATGAAAATCATGATGAAAAAACAGGTCTTGAGGGCGAACCAGATAAATGGAATCTGCGGCAGAATGCCGAATGGTCCGTGCCAGCCGCCGAAGAACAGGGTCACCAGCAGCGCGGAGACGGTGACAATGGCGATGTACTCACCGACGAAGAACATACCCCATTTCATACCCGCGTATTCAATGTGGTAACCATCGGCCAGTTCTTGTTCAGCTTCTGGCTGGTCGAAGGGGTGACGGTGAGTCACCGCGATCGCGGCAATGAAGAAGGTACAGAAACCGAAGAACTGCGGAATGATGAACCACAGGTGCTGGGCCTGATACTCAACGATATCGCGCATGTTGAACGAACCCACCTGCGCCACAACGCCCATTAGCGCCAAGGCCAGAAACACCTCATAGGAGACGGTTTGAGCCGAGGCACGCAGCGCGCCAAGCAAGGCAAACTTGTTGTTGCTCGACCAGCCGGCGAAGAGCACGGCGTAGACCGACAAACCGGCCATGGCGAAGAAAAACAAGATGCCGATATTGAGGTCTGCAACCCCCCAGTTCGGGCTGATCGGGATAATCGCAAAGGCCAGTAACATCGCGGCAAAGGCAATCATCGGCGCCAGGGTAAAAATGAATTTATCGGCGAAAGGTGGCGTCCAGTCCTCTTTAAAGAACATTTTCAGCATGTCGGCAACGATCTGGAACATACCGAATGGGCCCACACGGTTCGGGCCGTAACGGTCCTGCCACCAACCCAGTAAGCGTCGTTCGATAAAACTCAATAAAGCACCGGCGATAACCACTGCAAGCAGTATGACCACGGCCTTGAGTACCGAAATCAGCACATCAATCAATTCAGGCGTCAGCCAACTCATTGCGCGGCCTCCTGCAGGTTGCTGATGCAGGCACCGGCGATGACCGCTGGAATGCTGCTCAAGCCAACGGGCAGGCCGGCAATACCAATCGCCAACTCTTCAGTGATCCGTACTGGCAAGCACAGGGTCTGGCTATTGATGCTGAAGCTGACCAAGGCACCGTCATTGATTGCCAACTGATCGGCATGCTCCTTAGCCAAGGCAATGTAGGCCGCCGGGATGCGTTGCTGGATTGGCTCGGCCTTGGCCGAGGTTTCGTCACTGCCGAATAAATGATGCAGCGGTACAGCCTGTAAGGTGCCCTGGGCAGGGTTGAAAGCCGCGGTCGGCTCGAACCATGGCAGTGCCTGGCCCTTGCACTCAATCAGGCGCACGCCCGGATCACCGGCGCGAAGGTGACCGCCCACCTCATCCTGAAACTTGTTCCAGGCTTGCGGCGAGTTCCAGCCCGGCGCCCAGGCAAATGGCACTTGCTGGCGATCTTCTTTGCTTCCCGAATAGCCTTCCATCGAGTAGGCAAAGGCGGTGTCTTTGTCTTGCGGCTGACGGGGCTCATGCACGCTGATATTGGCGCGCATGGCGGTGCGGCCGCTGTAACGCAGCGGCTCTCGGGCCAGCTTCAGGCCTTTGATGCGGAATGAGGCGTTCGGCGCTGCATCAATAATGGCTGCCAGCTGAGGATTGCTGGCAGCGCACTGAGCGGTGACCTGATCAAGCTGGGTCCAATCCACAGGCTTGCCTTCGCGGGTGGCCTGCAGTGCGTGCAACCAGCGCCAACCTTCACGGACGAGAATCTTGTCGTCGTAATAGCTGGGTTCAAACACCTGGAAGAAGCGCTGTGCGCGGCCCTCGCTGCTTACCAGCGTGCCATCGGCTTCGGCGAAGCTCGATGCAGACAGCACCAAATGGGCTTTGGCCACCGTTGGCGTGTGCTGGTGATCGGCGACGATTATGGTTTTAGCCGCTGCCAGCGCTGCATCGACCACCGCCTTGTCAGCGCGGCGGTAGAGGTCATTCTCCAGCACAACCAGCGCATCGGCTTGGCCTGAAGTCAATGCGTCGAGGGCGGTATCGACTGATTTGTTCGCGAACGCTTGGCCCATCAACATGGCCAGACCGAGGCTATTGGCTTCGGCGACAACCAAGCTGATCGAGGCGTTTTTTTCACGATTTTTCAGGGCGCTGGCGATATTGGCGGCAGCTTCAAGCAGGGTCTGGCCGCCCAGCGACGTACCGGCGACCAGCAATGGCCGCTTGGCATTGAGCAGGGCATCAGCAATCTGCTTAACCAGGGTTTCTGCTTCAGACTCAAGACCGGTCACGGCGGGTGCGCTTGGGTCGATGGCGTGGGCAACGGCAAAGCCGATGCGGGCCAGGTCATCAGGAGCCGCATGCACGCACTGCGCTGCGATATCGTCGAGACGGGTGGCGGTTACACTGGCAATAAACAGCGGGTTCAGCGCATCCTGGGCGACGTTTTGCACCGCAGCCATGTGCCAATCCTGGATTTTCATCGAGGCGGCAATCTCAGTGGCTTTACCTTTTACCGACTGACGCAGGGCAAGCGCCAAGCGTGCAGCGGTTTGGGTGAGGTCTTCGCCCAGTACAAACACTGCATCGTGGCTTTCCACATCACGCAGGTTGGCCACTGGCAGCGGGCCGTTCTGCATGATGTCCAGCACCTTGGCGATATTGGCTTGCTCGCCTGCCTCGATCCCGGAGTAGAAGTTCTCAGTGCCAACCAATTCACGCAGCGCGTAGTTGCTTTCGAGGCTGGCGCGTGGCGAACCGATACCAATGACCCGCTTGCCTTTGAGCAGTGCGGCACCTTGATCAAGGGCTGAGTCGATGCCCATCTTCATCTTGCTGAGCATCATCATCGGCTGGCGCGGGCGGTCTTTGCGGTTTACGTAACCGTAGCCGAAGCGACCCCGGTCACAGAGGAAGTACTGGTTGACCGAACCATTGAAACGGTTCTCGATACGGCGGATCTCGCCATAACGCTCGCCGGGGCTGGTGTTGCAGCCACTGGCGCAGCCATGGCAGATGCTCGGCGAGAACTGCATGTCCCACTTGCGGCTGTAGCGCTCGGAGTGGGTTTTATCCGTGAACACGCCGGTCGGGCAGACTTCAGTAAGGTTGCCGGAAAACTCGCTTTCAAGCGTGCCGTCTTCAACGCGACCGAAGTAGACGTTGTCGTGGGCGCCATAGACACCCAGATCGGTACCGCCAGCATAGTCTTTGTAGTAGCGCACGCAGCGATAGCAGGCGATGCAGCGGTTCATCTCGTGGGCGATGAACGGGCCGAGCTCCTGATTCTGGTGAGTGCGTTTGGTAAACCGATAACGCCGCGCGTTATGACCGGTCATTACGGTCATGTCCTGCAGGTGGCAATGACCGCCTTCCTCACACACCGGGCAGTCGTGGGGATGGTTGGTCATTAACCATTCAACAACGCTGGTGCGAAATTGCTTGGCTTCTTCATCGTCGATGGAAATCCAGCTGTTGTCGGTCGCAGGCGTCATGCAGGACATGACCAAGCGGCCGCGCTTGTCGTTCTCATCGCTGTACTGTTTTACCGCGCATTGGCGGCAAGCACCGACGCTACCAAGCGCGGGGTGCCAGCAAAAATAGGGAATGTCGAGTCCCAGGGACAGACAGGCCTGTAGCAGGTTGTCCGCACCATCGACTTCAAAATTGTTGCCGTCTACGTGGATAGTGGCCATGGTTGAGGTTTCTTCTTCCCCGCCTAAGCGGGTTTGGCTAATGGAAAAACGGTTTGCTCCGGGGCCAGTTTGACCTGGCCGCCAGCGCCTGAAATCGTTACGCGGGGACGAATTGCCCCGTCGTTGCTAAAGCGGGTTGATTCGAGACACCGGCCTCGAACTCATCGCGGAAATACTTGATGGCGCTGCCCAAAGGCTCAACGGCACCGGGTGCATGGGCACAAAAGGTCTTACCTGGGCCTAGGAAGTTGACCAGGCCGAGCAAGGTTTCGATGTCTTCCCGGGTGCCTTGGCCGCGCTCCAGCGCGCGGAGGATTTTCACACTCCACGGCAAACCGTCACGGCAAGGCGTACACCAGCCGCATGACTCGCGGGAGAAGAACTCTTCCATGTTGCGCAACAAGGAGACCATGTTCACCGAGTCATCAACCGCCAATGCCAGGCCAGTGCCCATACGGGTGCCAACCTTGGCGATACCGGCCGCATACATCGGTGCATCAAGGTGTTCAGGCAGCAGGAAGCCGGTGCCAGCGCCGCCGGGTTGCCAGGCCTTCAAGGTAAAACCGTCGCGCATGCCGCCCGCATAGTCTTCAAACAGCTCGCGGGCAGGGACGCCGAATGGCAGCTCCCACAGACCCGGATTCTTGACCTTGCCAGAGAAGCCCATAAGCTTGGTGCCCATGTCTTCCGAGCCTGGTCGGGCCAGGGTTTTGTACCAGTCAACGCCGTGGTCGATGATAGACGGCACGTTGCACAGGGTTTCGACGTTGTTGACGCAGGTCGGCTTGCCCCAAACCCCGACCGCAGCCGGGAAGGGTGGCTTGGCGCGCGGGTTGGCGCGCCGGCCTTCCAGGGAGTTGATCAGGGCGGTTTCTTCACCGCAGATATAACGCCCGGCTCCGGTATGCACGATCAGCTCGAAATCAAAGCCGCTGCCGAGGATGTTCTTGCCGAGCAGGCCCGCTGCCTTGGCTTCTTCAATGGCCCGGTTGAGGTTGATGGCAGCGTCGACATATTCGCCACGCAAGAAGATGTAGCCGCGATACGCCTTGAGCGCACGGGCACTGATTAACATGCCTTCCACCAACAGGTGCGGCAGTTGCTCCATCAACATCCGGTCTTTCCAGGTGTTGGGCTCCATTTCATCAGCGTTGCACAGCAGGTAGCGAATATTCAGCGACTCATCCGCTGGCATGAGCCCCCACTTGACCCCGGTCGGGAAGCCAGCGCCGCCGCGACCTTTGAGGCCAGCATCTTTTACCGTTTGCACGATATCCGCTTGGGCCATCTCGCTAAGGGCTTTGCGCGCGGCGCTGTAGCCGTTTTTGCCTTGGTATTCTTCAAGCCAAACGGGCTGGCCGTCATCACGCAGACGCCAAGTCAACGGATGGGTTTCTTCGCTGCGCTGAATCACATTGGCAGGGCCAATGGAGGTCAGCACATCGGTGCTGCGGCTGAATACAGTGCTCATGAATAAGCCTCCAGCATTTGTGCCACACAATCGGGCTGAACATTGCCGAAAGTGTCGTCATCGACCATTACCGCCGGGGCTTTATCACAGTTCCCTAGGCAACAAACGGGAAGTAGGGTGAAACGCCCGTCTGCCGTGGTCTGGCCCGGCTCAATGCCTAACTGATCTTTGATAGTGCCCAGGACATTTTCATGACCGCCGACAAAGCAGGTCATGCTGTCGCACACGCGAATAATGTGGCGACCCACTGGCTGTCGAAAGATCTGGCTGTAAAAGGTGGCAACACCTTCTACGTCGCTGGCCGGAATGCCGAGTACCTGGCCAATGGCGTCACTGGCACCGTCAGGCACCCAGCCGCGATGTTTCTGCACGATCTTCAGCGCTTCGATGGAGGCAGCGCGTGAGTCTTCGTAGTGATGCATTTCATGTTCAATGGCTGAGCGTTCAGCGTCGCTGAGGGCAAAACGGTCAGTCTGAATTAGCGTATTCATAATCAGCGGTCCACGTCAGCCATAACGAAATCGATACTGCCCAGATAGGCAATCAAGTCTGCAACCATGCTGCCGCGAATCACCGGGGGGATTTGCTGCAAGTGCGGGAAGCTTGGCGTACGGATACGCGTGCGATAACTCATGGTGCCGCCATCACTGGTCAGGTAATAGCTGTTGATGCCCTTGGTCGCTTCAATCATCTGGAATGACTCATTGGCCGGCATGACCGGCCCCCACGACACTTGCAGGAAGTGGGTGATCAAGGTTTCGATATCACGCAGGGTGCGTTCTTTCGGTGGCGGCGTGGTCAGCGGGTGGTCCGCTTTGTACGGGCCTTCCGGCATATTGCGCATGCACTGATCGATAATCTTGATGCTCTGGCGCATTTCCTCTACGCGGACCATGCAGCGGTCGTAGGCATCGCCATTGCTGGCCAGCGGCACCTCGAACTCGAAGTGTTCATAGCCCGAGTATGGGCGGGCCTTGCGCAGGTCGAAATCGAGACCGGTTGAGCGCAGGCCAGCGCCGGTAACGCCCCATTCCAACGCTTCCTTGGTGTTGTACTGGGCGACACCGATGGTACGGCCACGCAGGATGCTGTTTTGCAGCGCGGCTTTGGTGTATTCGTCGAGTCGCTTTGGCAGCCAATCAACAAATTCTTTAACCAGTTTGTCCCAGCCGCGCGGCAAGTCATGCGCCACGCCGCCAATGCGGTACCAGGCCGGGTGCAGGCGGAAACCGGTAATGGCTTCGATAACCTTGTACGCGCGCTGGCGGTCGGTGAAGGTGAAGAACACCGGAGTCATGGCGCCCACATCCTGGATGTAGGTACCCAGAAACAGCAAGTGGCTGGTGATGCGGAAGAACTCAGCCATCATCACCCGGATAAAGTCGACGCGGTCGGGGACTTTGATTCCCGCGAGTTTTTCCACGGAGAGCACGTAGGGCAGGTTGTTCATCACGCCACCGAGGTAATCAATACGGTCGGTGTACGGGATGAAGCTGTGCCAGCTCTGGCGCTCAGCCATCTTCTCTGCGCCACGGTGGTGGTAGCCAATTTCCGGAACGCAGTCGACGATTTCTTCACCGTCCAGCTGCAGGATAATCCGGAACGCGCCGTGAGCAGAAGGGTGGTTAGGTCCAAGGTTGAGGAACATAAAGTCCTCATGCTCGCCACCGCGTTGCATACCCCAGTCCTCGGGACGGAAACGCGCCGCTTCTTCTTCATGCTGTTGCTTAGCCAGGGTCAGGCTAAAGGGATCAAATTCAGTGGCCCGCGCGGGGTAGTCCTTGCGCAGCGGGTGACCTTCCCAGGTGGGCGGCATCATGATGCGCGTCAGGTGCGGGTGGCCGGTAAAGTGGATGCCGTACAGGTCCCAGACTTCACGCTCATACCAGTTGGCGTTCGGCCAGATACTGGTGATGCTGGGCAGGTTAAGATCACCTTCAGCTAGCGCTACCTTGATCATCACGTCGTTGTTACGTTCCAGCGACATCAAGTGGTAGAACACGGTGAAGTCGGCCTCAGGCAGGCCGCGGCGTTGCGTGCGCAGGCGCTCATCGACGCCATGCAGGTCATACAGCATCACGTAGGGGCGCGGCACATTGCGCAGGAACGTGAGGATATTGGTGAGCTGTGCACGGGCAACCCAAAGCACCGGCATACCGGTACGGGTGGTTTGCACGGTAAAGGTTTCAGCGCCAAATTTTGCGCTTAGTTCACCAATGACACTGTGGTCATCTGGCGTATAGGGCGCGATGGACAGAAAGCTATCAGCGGTCATGATCTCGGTCACTAATCAGGGTACGGCAATCAGCAGGCTTCTAAGTGAGCCTGGCTTATACGTCGTCGGGGCTGCGCAGGTTGGTCACGGCAATCCGCTCGGCGCGGCGCTGCTCTTTTTGCGAAGGCATATCAGCGCGGTAAACGCCCTGATCACCGACGACCCAAGATAACGGACGACGCTCTTTGCCAATCGACTCCTGGAGGAGCATCAGGCCTTGAAGGAATGCTTCGGGACGAGGTGGGCAGCCAGGAATGTATACATCGACAGGCAAGAATTTGTCGACGCCCTGAACCACCGAATAGATATCGTACATGCCGCCCGAGTTAGCGCATGAACCCATGGAAATAACCCATTTAGGCTCAAGCATTTGCTCATAAAGGCGCTGGATGACCGGGGCCATCTTGATAAAGCAGGTGCCGGCAATGACCATGAAGTCAGCCTGGCGAGGTGACGCACGAATCACTTCCGCCCCAAAACGTGCAACGTCGTGGGGAGCAGTGAAGGCAGTGGTCATTTCTACGTAGCAGCACGACAACCCGAAGTTATACGGCCAAAGTGAGTTTTTACGCCCCCAATTGACGGCGCCACTGAGGACGTCCTCGAGCTTGCCCATGTAGATGTTTTTGTGGACCTGATCGTCCAGCAGTGGATCGGCTACGGTCTCCCGTTCGCCGACCGGATATTGCTCGTTGGGAGCATCCGGATCGATCCGTGTAAGGTTGTATTGCATCGCCAAAGCCTCATTGTTTTAGCTTCGCCTGTCGATCGCGACGGCTTTGCGGTGCCCAATCGAGCGCACCGATCCGCCATAGGTAGACAAGACCTGCCAACAGAATTGCTATAAATACTGTCGCTTCGATGAGTCCCGCCCAGCCGCTTTCGCGGACGGAGACTGACCAAGCAAAAAGATAGAGGGCTTCAACGTCGAAGATCACGAAGAGCATCGCGACCAAATAAAACTTTGCCGATAGGCGCAGGCGTGCAGTGCCGGTTGGCAGCATGCCTGATTCGAAGGGTTCGTTCTTGCTGCGGCCCCAGGCTTTGCTGCCGAGCAAGCTGGAAAGACCGAGCATAAATGCGATGAGGGCAAAGGCACCGAGGATGAATACAGCAAACGCCCAGTTTTGGGAAAAATTAACGACTGGGTCTGACATGCTACTCGTACCTCGCAAACGAAGACTTTGGTTACACTTTTCTTCGGAATGAATGTTGCCACATCGATCTATTCAATACTAGGCGAGTATGACTATTTGCGCGAAATTGTATCCAAAACGCACGGCGCCGGATTGTTTATACGCGCCATAATATGTCGAACTCTGTCCCATTTCAAATAAGCTGACCAATTGATCAGGTTTTATGGCTGCGATAGTGAATCTCACAGGCATAAAAAAACCCGGCATCGCTGCCGGGTTTTAAATCCTAGCGCTGGGTTAGCCGCGAGGACAGAACTGTTGGGTCTTAGCCGAACTGGTTCATGGTGTTGTCTTTGCCACCAGCTTTGAGAGCCGCTTCGCCAGCGAAGTACTCTTTATGGTTGTCGCCGATATCGGAGCCAGCCATGTTCTGGTGCTTAACGCAGGCGATGCCCTGGCGCAGTTCTTCACGCTGAACGCCTTTGACGTATGCCAGCATGCCTTGGTCTGCGAAGTAACCTTTTGCCAGGTTGTCGGTAGACAGCGCAGCAGTGTGGTACGTAGGCAGGGTGATCAGGTGGTGGAAGATACCGGCCTGGGCAGAACCGTCGCGCTGGAAGGTGCGGATCTTCTCGTCAGCAACCTGAGCGAGCTCAGTGTTGTCGTAGTCGATGCTCATAAGCTTGGCACGGTCGTAGGCAGAGACGTCTTTACCTTGCTCAACGAATGCATCGAATACTTGCTGGCGGAAGTTCAGTGTCCAGTTGAACGATGGGCTGTTGTTGTACACCAGCTTGGCGTTCGGGATCACGTCACGGATGCGGTTAACCATGGCTGCGATCTGGCCAACGTGTGGCTTCTCGGTTTCGATCCAGAGCATGTCGGCGCCGTTCTGCAAGGACGTAATGCAGTCCAGTACACAACGGTCTTCGCCAGTGCCCTTGCGGAATTGGAACAGGTTGCTCGGCAGGCGCTTAGGACGCAGCAGCTTGCCACCACGGTTGATTACAACGTCGCCGTTGCCCAGGTCAGCCGCTGAAACTTCTTCGCAATCAAGGAACGAGTTGTACTGGTCGCCCAAGTCGCCCGGCGTCTTGGTTACAGCGATTTGCTTGGTCAGGCCAGCACCCAGCGAATCGGTACGCGCAACGATTACGCCATCGTCAACACCCAGTTCAAGGAAGGCATAACGCACAGCGTTGATCTTGGCCAGGAAGTCCTCGTGCGGAACCGTCACTTTGCCGTCCTGGTGACCGCATTGTTTCTCGTCGGAAACCTGGTTCTCGATCTGGATGCAGCAAGCGCCTGCTTCGATCATGCGCTTAGCCAGCAGGTAGGTCGCTTCTGGGTTGCCGAAACCCGCGTCGATGTCAGCAATGATTGGCACTACGTGAGTTTCGTAGTTGTCGATCTTGTCCTGAATCTCAGCTGCCTTGGCTTTATCGCCAGCTTCGCGAGCCGCGTCCAGATCAACAAACAGCAGATCCAGTTCACGGGCGTCAGCTTGGCGCAGGAAGGTGTAAAGCTCTTCGATCAGGCCAGAAACTGCAGTCTTTTCATGCATCGACTGGTCCGGCAGTGGGCCGAAGTCGGAACGCAGTGCAGCAACCATCCAACCCGACAGGTAGAGGTAGCGCTTGTTAGTAGTCTTCAGGTGCTTTTTGATCGAAATCAGCTTCTGCTGACCGATAAAGCCATGCCAGCAACCCAGCGACTGGGTGTAGACCGAGCTGTCAGCGTCGTACTCAGCCATGTCTTTGCGCATGATGGCGGCAGTGTACTTGGCGATATCAAGACCGGTTTTGAAGCGGTTCTGAGCGCGCATGCGAGCAACAGACTCAGGGTTGATAGCGCTCCAGCTGTTGCCGGCGGCTTCTTTAAGGGCCGCAACGGCTTTGATGTCGTTTTGATAAGCTGACATGGTCAATCCTTCAAAGTATGTGTTTGGTTGAGCACCGCTTTCCCACTCAGCAACTGTAGTAAACAGAGACTGGTTGCGGGGGCTCACAACAGATAAAGAGAGAGTGACTAATACGGAGTTGAATCAGGAGGAGGGATGTCGACCAGTGATATGACAGCAGTCTCTGCTCATGAGCGGGTCATTTTTCGCCGTTTGACTCGTGGATGTCTTGGGCGATGCAGTGTCTGTTACGGTCATGCTGGTTGATACGTTTAGCTTCCCCGTCCCTCAGGACAACTTCGTTCCAGTCGCAATCTCGTCGATCTGCCTTGTGGGCTTTTACAACACGGGCGATTCGGACGGTAAGTCTGAAGTCAACCCGGAGGCTCTTTCCAGAGCCCCTGATTAGCGGGAGCGAGGCCATAATGCATCGGAGCCAAGCGTTCGTCAAACGTTTTGTAGTGCTTTTTCAGCACTACTACATAATTCTCCAGATGACCGGTAAGTCAGTACTGGTCGGGCACTAATCGACCACATCGACCTTGACCCGCAGGGTCATGTCTTCCCGGCCCTGGGTTGACCGACGCTGCAAAAAATCGCTGTTCTGACTCTGGTTTTGCTCATTGATGCCGCCAACGGTAATCCACTGGCCAAGGGGGCCGCTGACACGGGTGTCGGTGCTCTGTACGTCAATCACATCCGGGCGACTCTGGCTGACCCGGTCACGGTTGCTGCTCAAGGCAATATGGACCTGGTCACCGGTCACGCTGGCTGTTACGTAAAAGCCGCGCGTAACGTCGCGGTATTCGGTGTTGTTGTAGACCTGACCGTAAGGCCCTGTGCCCGTTGAGGTCAGCGGCACGCTCTGACCAACCTGTATTAGCGCCGGGTAGCCCTCGTTGGTCTGCACCTGCTGCACACCACCGCCCCGGCTGTTGGTGCTGCGGTTGATGATCCGCACCTGATCGCGACCATTGACTTCGCCGCGACCGATTTGCACCTCGCCATTGCCGGAACCAATGGTGCCGTTGGTGCTGTAGCCCCGGTCGCTTTGGACATTTGAATCGCTGGAGTCGACGCTGATCAACAGGCGTCTCGGCTGGGTATCCAGTTGCTCAAGCAGGTTGCGAACTTCAGCGATTTTTTCGCTGGAGGCATTAACAATCAGCTTATTGCCATAAGGCGTCACTTTGCCTTGATTGCCTAAGGTTGATTGAATTACCGGCAGAATCTCATCGGCCGTGCGGTAGTTCAGGTCAATCACCTGGGTATCAGCGAGCAGCGCCTTGCTGGTCAGTAGCAGCGTGGCCAGCAGCAAGAGTCGCGCAGTCATAACAAAAAGCTCCGCAGGTCAGGATCGGTGATGCTGGTTTCCCAGGCTTGATTGAAGTGCGCTTGGCGCAGACGGACCCGGCCAGCGTCTTGATAGCTGGCGTAGCCCGCACATTGATCGGCTTCAGGGCGTAGAAATAAACCACGATCGTCGGCCAGAAGATAGCCGATATCTTCAATTGGATAATCAGGGTTTAGCTTGCGAATCAGCAGGTTGCTGGATAATCGTCGAGACAGACTAATGAGTCGGCTGCCGTCTTTGATGGCGTTGCCAAGGTCTTTGACCAGAATGCGTAAGCGATTCTTCGGATTGGCCAGCAAGAACGCGGTGCAGGCCTGTTGCACACTGCTGTGGTGATAAAGCCAAGGCTCAAGATCCTGGCTGTAAATACACAGGCTGCGCTTGGCTTGCTGAAGAAGCGCCAGGGCATGACTGCGGGCAAGTTCGGGGCTGTTAAAGCGCTCAAGTGCGCTGTGCTCGCCCAGTACAAAAGGCGCCGGTTCGCGCTGTTCGCTCAGTGAAACGACAGCCTCGGGGTTGTGCACAGAAAAAAGCCCCGGTGACTCGAATTCGATAGCGGGCAGCTCAAGGGCTGGCTCCTCATCGACAGGGTCACGCGGGGCTATTTCATCGATCATAGTGGCCTCGAAAACCTATATAGACAGCATAGGCAAGGCAAGCCGCCGCTGTTCAAGCAGGTTCAGGCTGGCCGATCAGTCGCTGTCACGCACCATATCAACGTGAGGAATACCGGCTTCAAGGTATTCTTCGCTGATAATATTAAAGCCTAGCCTTTCATAAAACGCGCTGGCATGCACCTGGGCGCTGAGCATTTGCCGGCGCAGTCCACGTTTTTCAGCTTCGGCAATGGCGGCTTCCATCAATGCGTCGCCCACATTCAGGCCGCGCCAGTCCTTGAGTACTGAAACCCGGCCAATGTGGCCGTCATCCAGCAGGCGAGCTGTGCCGATAGGGTAGTCGTCCTCGCAGGCCAGAAAGTGAGCGGCTTCGGCATCTTCCGAGTCCCACTCAAGTTCAGGTGCGACGGATTGCTCGGCAACAAACACGGCTTCGCGGATACGCCGGATATCAGCGTTATCTTTGTTCCAGTCTGCCAGCCGAACACTGATCTTATTCATCAGCGAACTCCAGGCTACCTTGCTTGAGCAACTCAAGCACCAGCAAGCGACCTTCATCATCAGCCAGCCACTGGCCAAGGTTGTCGATGTGCAGGGCATCGGCCGAGCAAATCAGCTTGAGCATGTCGCGCAGGGCGGCTGGCAGCATGCGGCTATGACCGCTGGCAAACAGGACCAGGCCATCGCCGACTTCGGACCAGGCCATGCGTGCGCTTGGATTGCGCACAACTATGGCGCCCGCTTCGATGTGATCGAGGAACTGTTCTTCGTCGATTTCGATGCCGTTGACCAGTTCCGGGTAGCGAGGCTCAGTCATAAACTGGCCGAACCAGGTCATAAGCAGGCGTTCATCGCCCATATGCTGGTTAAGCAGCGCCTTCAGGCGGTCCAGTGAGTCGTGCTGAATTTGATGGGGGTCGCTGGTCGGTTGCGCGTCAGCATCGCTGTAGCGTTCTTCATCCGGCAGGAACTGACTCAAAAAATCAGTAAAGTGGGTCAGTACTTCAGCGGCGCTAGGCGCGCGGAAGCCTACGGAATACGTCATACAATCATCCTCAGCGGTACCACAGTGGGCCAGAAGTGGCGGCAGATACAGCATGTCGCCAGGCTCGAGAACCCATTCTTCAGTGTGTGCAAATTCAGCAAGGATCTTAAGATCCGAGTGTTCGAGTAGCGGGCTATTGGAGTCGCACATCTGGCCAACCTGCCAGCGGCGCCTGCCATAACCCTGGAGCAGGAAAACGTCGTAATTATCGAAGTGCGGACCAACCCCGCCACCCGGTGCAGCGAAGCTGACCATGACGTCGTCGATGCGCCATTTCGGCAAGAACTTGAAGGCTTCCATCAACTCAGCGACATCCGGGACAAACTGATCAACCGCTTGTACCAACAGGGTCCAGTCTGTTTCCGGTAGTTGGCTGAACGCATCCTCTGCAAATGGGCCGCGGCGCAGTTCCCATGGGCGCTCACCGTGTTCGATAACCAGGCGCGACTCGACTTCTTCTTCGAGGGCCAGGCCGGCGAGTTCGTCAGGGGAGATCGGGCTTTCAAAATCGGCAAATGCCTGGCGCACCAGCAAAGGCTTCTTCTGCCAGTAGTCGCGTAGAAACTCACGAGGAGTGAGGCCGCCCAGTAGCTGCAGTGGATTATCAGGATTCATCGCTAAGCCTTTGAAATTAATGTTTAGCCTTAAATAAAAACGCCCGGCACTGCCGGGCGTTTAAACGGCTGGGTTGCTTAGATACGCTTAGCCTGTGCGACCGCGTTGCCAATGTAGTTGGCTGGCGTAAGCTGCTTGAGCTCGGCCTTGGCCTCAGTTGGCATGTCGAGGCCGTCGATGAAGTCCATCAGCGCTGCAGGGGTGATGCCCTTGCCACGCGTCAGCTCTTTGAGCTTTTCGTACGGGTTTTCGATTGCATAGCGACGCATAACGGTCTGAATCGGCTCAGCCAATACTTCCCAGCAGGCATCCAGATCTGCAGCAATTCGTTGAGCATTGAGCTCTAACTTGCTGATTCCCTTGAGACTTGCTTCATACGCGATAACGCTGTGAGCAAAACCGACACCGAGGTTGCGCAGCACGGTGGAGTCCGTCAGGTCGCGCTGCCAGCGCGAAACCGGCAACTTGCTAGCCAGGTGCTGCAGCAACGCATTGGCGATGCCGAGGTTGCCTTCGGAGTTTTCGAAGTCAATCGGGTTGACCTTGTGCGGCATGGTCGAGGAGCCGATTTCGCCTGCAATGGTCTTCTGCTTGAAGTAGCCAAGCGAGATATAGCCCCAGATGTCGCGGTCGAAATCGATCAGAATGGTGTTGAAGCGGGCGGTCGCGTCAAACAATTCTGCGATGTAGTCGTGTGGCTCGATCTGCGTGGTATAGGGGTTCCACTGCAAGCCAAGATCGCCTTCGATAAAGTCACGGGCGTTGGCTTCCCAGTCGATATCCGCATAGGCCGACAGGTGCGCATTGTAGTTACCCACGGCGCCATTGATCTTGCCCAGCAGCGGTACGGCTGCGATCTGGGTGATCTGACGCTCAAGGCGGTACACCACGTTAGCCAGCTCTTTGCCCAGGGTGGTTGGCGAGGCCGGCTGGCCATGGGTGCGCGACAGCATCGGCACATCAGCAAAGCTGACGGCGAGCTCGCGGATAGCCCCGGCAATCTGGCGCATCAGCGGCAGCAATACCGTGTCGCGACCTTCGCGCAGCATCAGTGCATGGGACAGGTTGTTGATGTCTTCCGAGGTGCAGGCGAAGTGGATGAACTCACTGACCTTTTCCAGCTCTGGCAGCTTTGCAGCTTGCTCTTTGAGCAGGTACTCGACGGCTTTGACGTCGTGGTTGGTGGTGCGTTCGATCTCTTTGACGCGCTGCGCGTGCTCTTCGGCAAAGTTCTCTGCCAACGCATTGAGCGCGGCTTGGGCTTCGTCTGAAAAAGGCGCGACTTCAGGCACGCCAGGGTGCGCGGCGAGGCGTTGGAGCCAGCGTACTTCAACCATTACACGGAAGCGGATCAGGCCATATTCACTGAAAATAGGGCGCAGAGCGCTGGTTTTGCCGGCATAGCGGCCATCAACGGGGGAAACCGCGGTGAGCGAGGAAAGCTGCATAAGAAGGCGTTCTCGGACAGTCGGGCATTGAAAAGGGCGCATATCATACATGAAAACAAGCTGATTTCCGCATTCGGCTATGGCCGTTCAGCGGTGAGTGTCTTCGTAATCCATGCACATGATTGCAGCTCAGGGCTGCGAAATTATTGAATCGTTTTTAAATCAACAGGCTGCAGCGCTTACTTCAACCGCGCAGCATGGGATACAGCTCGGCGAGCAACTTTTTACGGCCGAACACCAATTGCCAGCGGTGTCCGCCAAGCTGACGCCAGAGGCGAGCCGCGCGAATACCAGTGAGCAATAGCGCACGGATTTTTGCCGCGTTGTCGGTTTGCTGCAAATGGCGCATATCGCCTTGCACCTGGATCCGCTGGCGGAAGGTGCTGATGGTGTCCTGGTACAGCGAGCCGCAGTTGGCCATGACGTTTTCATGGGTCACGCCAAAGTGCTCGACTTGCTGCTGAATCTGGTCGAGACGGCTGCCCATGATCTGCAGCAGGTCATCACGCTTGGAGAACTGGCGCTCAAGGTTGAGCAAGGCCAAGGCATAACGCAGGGGTTCGCGCTGCAGGGTGGCGGGATCGCGCTCCAGCGAGCTGATCAGTGCGCGGTAACCGTCACGCAAGTTGAGGTCATCGCCGCCATATACACCCAGGGTTGAATCTGGATTGCGCACCAGCAGGCTGCCGATCAGGCACGCCGCGACGGCCTCGCTGGATTGCCCCGTCCTGGCGAGCTTGTCGACTTGAACAGCCGCTTCAAACACCGCGCCGAGGGCGACAAGTTGCTCTTGAGTCTGGTTCATCGACGCATATCCTTACTGCTCCACGGCTGCGCCACTTCAATTACGCCGCCACCCAGGCAGATATCACCGTCATAAAACACCACGGACTGGCCGGGTGTGACAGCGCGCTGGGGCATGGCAAAGGTCGCCCGATACCCGCTGGCGGTCTTTTCCAGCGTGCAGTTTTGATCGCCTTGGCGATAACGGACTTTAGCGGTAAGTTCCCGTGGCTGGCTGAGATCAACCGGGTTCACCCAGTAAATATCCGAGGCGAGCAGGGCGCTGGAGAAGAGCCACGGGTGGTCATTGCCTTGGCCGACCATCAGCACATTGCGTTCAAGGTCTTTGTGCAAGACATACCAGGGTTCATCGCTGGCATCTTTCAGGCCGCCAATGCCCAATCCCTGGCGCTGGCCAATGGTGTGGTACATCAGGCCATGATGACGACCAATGACTTCGCCTTCCGTGGTTTCAATGTCGCCCGGTTGGGCGGGCAGGTATTGCTTGAGGAAATCGCTGAAGCGCCGCTCACCGATGAAGCAGATGCCGGTTGAGTCTTTCTTCTTGGCCGTGGCCAACTGGTACTTCTCAGCGATTTCACGGACATGTGGCTTCTCGAGTTCGCCCACAGGGAACAAGGTCTTTGCGATTTGTTCGCCGCCCACGGCATGCAAAAAATAGCTTTGATCCTTGTTTGGATCGAGGCCTTTCAGCAGTTCGGTGCGGCCATCAATATCACGGCGACGCACATAGTGGCCGGTGGCGATAAGGTCGGCACCGAGCATCAGGGCGTAATCGAGAAAGGCTTTAAACTTGATCTCACGGTTGCACAGAATGTCTGGGTTAGGCGTGCGACCGGCCTTGTATTCGGCCAAAAAGTGCTCGAATACATTGTCCCAGTATTCGGCGGCAAAATTGGCGGTGTGCAGCTTGATGCCGATCTTGTCGCAGACCGCTTGCGCATCAGCCAGGTCGTCCATGGCGGTGCAGTACTCAGTGCCATCGTCTTCGTCCCAGTTCTTCATGAACAGACCTTCGACCTGATAACCCTGTTCAAGCAGGAGCAGGGCGGACACAGACGAGTCAACGCCGCCGGACATGCCGACTATTACGCGGGTGGTGGCCGGGTCGTAGGATGGATTCGTTTGCATGGCGATATCTGACATGGAGAAGTGCGCTGAAGCTCAAAAGGACGCGATTCTAGCAGGATGCGTCGCTGGCGGCGATGGCTAGTGTCTGTTGCAGCCGCCGCGGGTATCAGTCGCGCAACAGGCTTAGGGCAAATCGCTCGCCAGAGAGGTAATCATCAATGCAGCGCAGTACAAGCTCACTGCGCCAGCGCTCAGGTTGCACTGCCAGTTCATCGCGGGTCAGCCATTGTGGGCCGATGATGCCGTCATCCAGAGGTAATTCTGGGTGATAGGCGACGGGCTTTGCAGCAAAGCACACGCGTTGATAGGTAACGCCATTACTCGGCGCGGTGTACAGATATATACCGGTGACTGCCGTAAGCTCGACCTCCCAGCCGGTTTCCTCAAGCGTTTCGCGCAGTGCTGCCTGACCAAGGGATTCGTTGGCTTCAAGATGGCCGGCGGGCTGATTGAATACCTGGCGGCCCTCTGCGTGTTCTTCGACCAACAAAAAGCGGCCGTTATCTTCGACAACGGTAGCCACGGTGATATGCGGTTGCCAGCTCATGCTCAATACCCTGTTGACGGCCTGTGTACCGGGCCGGTTTGCCTGCTTTAAACACAACCCCCGGCACTTGGCCGGGGGTTGTGGGACTGCTGGTAACTCGCAACAGGCTTAGATCAGAGGATCAATCGCCGCATTGAGAGTTGCACTCGGACGCATGACCTTGCTGGTCAGCTCCGGGTTGGAGCGGTAGTAGCCTGCGATATCGACCGGCTTGCCTTGGGCCTCGTTAAGCTCGGCAACGATGGTTGCTTCTTGCTCAGTCAGGGTTTTGGCCAGTGGTGCGAAATGAGCCGCCAGTTCAGCATTTTCAGTCTGTGCGGCCAGAGCTTGTGCCCAGTACAGCGCCAGATAGAAGTGGCTGCCACGGTTGTCCAGTTCGCCAGTACGGCGCGAAGGGGATTTGCCGTTGTCGAGCAGCTTGCCCGTGGCGATATCCAGAGTAGTGCCAAGAATTTTGGCCTTCTGGTTGTCGCTCTTGATGCCGGTCTCTTCCAGAGAAACAGCCAGGGCAAGGAACTCACCCAGGGAATCCCAGCGCAGGTGGTTTTCTTCAACCAACTGCTGGACGTGCTTTGGCGCTGAACCGCCAGCGCCGGTCTCGTACATGCCGCCGCCCGCCATCAGTGGAACGATGGAGAGCATTTTCGCCGACGTGCCCAGTTCCATAATCGGGAACAAGTCAGTCAGGTAGTCGCGCAGTACGTTACCGGTCACCGAGATGGTGTCCAGGCCACGAATCATGCGCTCCATGCTGACACGGATGGCCTGATTGTAATCAAGAATGAGCAGCTCAAGGCCGTCGGTGTCGTGATCTTTCAGGTAGGCATTCACTTTCAGCTTAAGCTGCTCGTCATGCGCGCGCTCTGGGTCCAACCAGAAAATAGCTGGAGTGTTCGAGGCGCGGGCACGGGTAACTGCCAACTTGACCCAGTCGCGGATTGGCGCGTCTTTGGTCTGGCAGGCACGCCAGATGTCGCCGGCTTCAACTTCGTGTTCAATTTTCACTGTGCCATCGGCCAGCACAACGCGCATGGTGCCATTGGCTTCCATTTCGAAAGTCTTGTCGTGGGAGCCGTACTCTTCCGCCTTTTGCGCCATCAGGCCAACGTTTGGTACAGAACCCATGGTGGTTGGGTCGAACGCGCCGTTGGTTTTGCAGAAGTTGATCATTTCCTGATAAATGCGTGCATAGGTGCTTTCAGGCATGACCGCTTTGGTGTCTTTGAGCTTGCCATCCTTGCCCCACATTTGACCCGAGCTGCGGATCATCGCCGGCATCGAGGCGT
Source organism: Pseudomonas sp. EL_65y_Pfl2_R95 (assembly GCF_963971045.1). Taxonomy (NCBI): domain Bacteria; kingdom Pseudomonadati; phylum Pseudomonadota; class Gammaproteobacteria; order Pseudomonadales; family Pseudomonadaceae; genus Pseudomonas; species Pseudomonas sp. EL_65y_Pfl2_R95. The sequence goes on from NZ_CAXAOV010000003.1 coordinate 459,480, forward strand.
CGACGATTACGTCGCTTGGGATGTGCAGGTTGGTGATGCCTTTTACCGAGTCAACCATCGCCATTTCTGGACGGTCGCTGTAGCACTCGTGCAGGTCGTGAAGAATTTCTTCCTGCAGCGAGGCTGGCAGTGATTTGATTTTCTCGTAGACGCTGTTGAGGCCGTTGTTCGGGTTGACACCCAGCTCGTCGAACAGTTTGGCGTGCTTCTCGAACGCTTGTTTGTAGTACACGCTAACCGCGTGACCGAAAACGATCGGGTGGGAGATTTTCATCATGGTCGCCTTAACGTGCAGGGACCACATAACGCCGGTTTCTTTACAGTCTTGCAGGGTCTGCTCGAAGAAGTCACGCAGCTTGCTTGCGCTCATGCGCATGCCATCGAGGATTTCACCGTCTTGCAGGCTAACCACTTTCTTCAGTTCAACTTTACCGTCTTTGCCGACAAATTCGATGCGCACATCGCCAGCTTTGTCCATGGTGAAGGACTGCTCGCTGGAGAAGAAATCGCCATCACGCATGTAGTCAGCGTGGGACTGCGAAGCCATGCTCCATTTGCCCATCGAGTGCGGGTGCTTGCGGGCATACGCCTTAACAGCGGCCGGCGCACGACGGTCAGAGTTGCCTTCACGCAATACCGGGTTTACCGCGCTGCCCAGCACTTTGCTGTAGCGGGCCAGGGTGTCTTTCTCTTGCTCGGTTTTCGCATCTTCCGGGAAGTCAGGGATCTTGAAGCCCTGCGCTTGCAGCTCGGCAATGGCGCCTTTGAGCTGTGGAACCGAAGCACTGATGTTTGGCAGTTTGATGATGTTGGCTTCTGGCGCGGTGGCCAGTACGGCCAGCTTGGCCAAGTCGTCTTCGATCTGTTGATCGGCGCCGAGCTGATCAGCAAAGCCTGCCAGGATACGGCCAGCAAGCGAGATGTCACGGGTTTCGACGTCAATGTCAGCAGAAGCGGCGAAGGCCTTAACGATAGGAAGTAGCGAATAAGTAGCGAGAGCTGGGGCTTCGTCGGTGAAGGTATAGATGATCTTCGAGCGGTTTGACATCAAGAAAACTCTCTTCTTTGCTAGGCGCGGACATGATCTCGAGGTGCACCCTGTAGGTACTTCCACTCAATGGCTTGTCTTGAGTCGGATTTCGAGTCGTTACCACGCAAGGTTGGTTGTACCAGTAGAGTGTTATTCGTCAGCGCTAGGATTGTAGTGACTGACGTTTCGAGAGGCGGGCATTCGGTTATGAATATAAGCGCTCTCTATGACTGTAAGGTCACGGCTGAGCATTATAGCACCGCCCGATGCAAACTAAGAACTTCAAACTGTAGACCAAGGTCTAGAAGGCGGGCGGTGACCGAGCGGCCCTGACTACGCACTATCCAGCCCCAATTGTTTATGACCCGCGGAGCATTCAAGTCCTGCTGGTCTAAAGAACACATGGAGGTTGGTCATCAATGCGGCCCTTACAGATGAGCCAGCCCGCTGTACTGACGAGTTGGGGCAGCAGCCTGTCTAAAAGCTTTTGCCTGCTTGAGTGTTGGCTCAATTTGCTGGCCCGAAAGCGTTACATCTCAGGCTGAACACTATAGACAAGCGTGGCCTCCGCTACCGGTTTAAGTCGCACTGATTGAGTGACAGCCCAAGCAAATTGAGCTTGCTAAGGGCATTCCTACAAATGCTAAAGACACTGCCTACATCAAGCCTAGTGTCTCATCGATATCATCGTCGGCGCTTTTTAGCTGTATTTCAGCTAAGCATTTCCCTGTTTTAAGATTATGGAGTCCTTATGAAAAAGTTCATGCTTACAGCGATGGCCGGGATGGCTATTGCTGGCGCTTCCGGTGCATTTGCCTCTGACGGCACTATCACTATCACCGGCCAGGTTGTGGACGCTTCGTGCGATATCAGCGTGAACGGCAATACAGGTGATGCAACCGTGGTATTGCCTTCTGTCTCGAAGACAACCCTGGCCAATGCGGGTGATGTCACCGGTTCCACCCCGGTAAGTTTGTCGCTGAGTGGTTGCCCTGCTGCTGGCAGCGTGCGTGCTTATTTTGAAGCGCAAAACGTTGACCAGGCAACTGGCAACCTGAAGAACAATGCCAGTGATACCCCGGCCACCAATGTTCAGGTGCAGGTCACTGACACCTCGGGTGCTGATATCGATTTGCGCGACAACAGCAACAACACCTTTGTTGATTTCACCGATGACGGTGACGGCAACGGCACGGCTAATCTGAACTATGCCGTTCAGTATGTCGCTACCGGTGCTGCAACTGCAGGTAAAGTCGACACAGCCCTCGTTTATAGCTTGGACTACCAGTGATGGACTGCCCAGTCGAGATGATTGCTCGGCTGGGCGTTCGTGAGGAGTTGTTATGCAAAGCGTCCTGAAAAGCCTGGGTGTCTGCTTGCTGGCAGGAGCCTTGCTCGTGCCGGCTATGGCAAGTGCGGCGGTTCAGATCACCGGGACTCGTGTCATCTATCCCGCTGGTGAGCGAGAAGTAGTGGTTCGGCTTAGCAATGCCAGTGATCGGCCGGCGCTGGTACAAGCATGGCTCGACAGCGGTGATGCCTCGGTGCAGCCCGGTGTCGAACAATTACCCTTCGTGGTATTGCCACCTCTGGTGCGGGTTGAAGCGCACAAGGGACAGGCACTGCGTATCGCGAAAGTTGGGGGCGAGCTGCCTTTGGACCGTGAGTCGGTATTTTGGCTTAACGTGCTTGATGTACCACCTAAGGTTGCCAATGCGGCGGCGCAAAATGTCATGCAGTTGGCCTTTCGTACCCGGTTGAAGCTGTTCTACCGCCCGGATAACTTGCCAAGTACCCCGGCAGCGGCTGCGGAAGAACTGACGTGGATTTTGGTTCCCCATGGCAAGGGTTTTGCGTTGCGTGTGCGCAACGATGCGGCTTATCACGTGAGCTTCAGCCAGATTGCGCTGAGGGTCGGCGCCAAGACTTACAAGGTTGACGCTGGCGGCATGGTCGGCCCGCGTGGTACCGAGGATTTTCCACTTAAGGCTTTAACATCTCGTCCCAATACAGGTGAGGTCTTAGCAGACTGGCTCGACGATTTCGGCGCCAGCCGAGAACAGCATTACGCGCTGCAATCACAGTGAGGATCACCTCTTTGGTCTTGCTCTGACTGCAGAAAACTCAATTGGTTTGACCTAGTTAGGAAGGTTGCCGAACGTTCGCGTCTTGGCTGCTCGACCTGCGCGTATCTGGATTAGTCTCATGTTGTTTTTTGGATTCGGTAATCAGGCTGAAGAGCGGCCTGCTGCCAGCAGAAAGTATCCGCTCAGTTTGATCGCTCAAGCAGTTTGCCTGACGCTTGGGGTTGTGCCTTTTACTTTAGCCGCGCCCGAGGTTGACCCAGCAAGCGTGGCGACCAATCCCGTGTTCGAAAGCGGGTTCCTGCGCGGGCTTAGCCGCAATATTGATTTGCAGCGCTTTTCACAAGCTGGCGTTGTTGTGCCGGGTACTTATATGTTGGATATCAGCGTCAATGGCGGTTCGCGTCTGCGTCAGCAAGTACGGGTGCTCGGAGAGGGCAAAGAGCAGCAGTTTTGTTTTTCCGTCGCAGACGCACGACGCTGGGGGGCTCGGCTCAAACAACTGCCAGATCAAAAACAGCTTGAGAAAGTCCTGAGCAGCGATTGCATCGAGGCGCAGACGTTGATTCCGGGTGCAAGTTTCCAAATGGACGTATCCGAACTCACCGGAACGCTCAGTATTCCCCAGGCCTATGCCGGGCATGTCAAACGCGGTTATGTCGATCCAACAGAGTGGGATGAAGGCATCACTGCGGCAATTCTTGGCTACAACGCCAACGTTTTTCGCAATGAGCGCGATGGTGCGGACACCACCACTGACTACAGCGCCAATATCAATGCCGGATTCAATGTTGCCGGCTGGCGCTTGCGCCACAACGGCAACTACCGAGAGAGTGACGATACTCCCGGCCAATACACGTCGCAAAATACCTACGTACAGACCGACGTTGATGCAATGCGTTCGCAGTTGACCCTTGGCGAGTATTTTACCCCGGGCAATGATTTTGAAAGCATTCCTTTCAGCGGCGTTCAATTGGCCAGCGACGACTCGATGCTCCCGGAAAGTGAGCGGGGGTTTGCGCCAATAATCCGCGGTACAGCTGATGCCAATGCCAAGGTGACCATCCGCCAAAGCGGCAACGTGCTGTACGAAACCAGCGTTGCGCCGGGGCCCTTCCAGATTGACGACCTCTATGCCACAGGTTACGCGGGTGATCTCGACGTCACAGTGACCGAGGCAGACGGGCGTGAAAAACAATTCACCGTGCCGTTTTCCTCGGTGGTGCAGATGCTTCGCCCCGGCTCTTCGCGATTCAATTTGGCGGCCGGTAACTACCGTGACGACACGCTCAACGATGCGCCTTGGTTTACCCAGGGCACCTACCGTCGCGGTATCAGTAACAAACTCACGGTCTACAGCGGCGCAATAGTCGCCGATGATTATGGCTCGGTGCTGGGCGGCGCTGCCTTCGCTACACCGGTGGGCGCAGTAGCCCTCGACGCAACGCTGTCGCGGGCCCAGGGGTTACCAGTCAGCGGTGCAGGTGGCACCTTCTCCGATGACGACATGGTCGGGCAAAGTTATCGGGTTAGCTACAGCAAGCTGCTTAACGTGACCCGGACTAACTTCTCTCTGGCGGCTTATCGTTTTTCCAGTGAGGACTTTCTAAGTTTCAGCGACTTCGCGCGCTCTCGGGAGAATGTTGATTCGGTTACGTTGCGTGAGCGTAATCGCTTTCAAGTCAGTATTAGTCAGCCCTTGGGCGACTACGGCGATTTCAACTTCACCGGCCTGACCCGTAACTATTGGGATGAGCAGGCGAGCAGCACGACATTCCAGCTTAGTTACGGCAAAAGCCTTAGCTGGGGTTACCTGAATTTTTCCACCAGTCGTGAATTGCAAGACGGTGACAGCAACGACACCTTTATGCTCAGCGCCAGCATTCCCTTGGGCACCGGTGCGCGGCGACCGTTGTTGACCACAACAGCAACCTTTGACGACGACAGCAACAGTTCACTGCGCACCAACCTGTCTGGTTCAGCGGGTGAATATGGGCAGGTTAGCTATGGCGTCTACGCCAATAGGGCGCAGACCGACAGCGACACTAATAACACCTATGGCGGCAACCTTAATTACCGCACTGGCGCCACGCAACTCGCCGGCAGTTACAGCCAAGGGGAAGACTTCAAGCAATACTCCGCCTCGGCGACAGGGGTTGTTGTGGCCCACGCCGGCGGCGTGGTGTTTGGTCCTGAGCGGGGTGAAACCATGGCCTTGCTTGTTGCAGAAGGTGCGCCCGGTGCAGAACTCAATAATGGCCAAGGCAATCATTTAGATGGTGATGGCGAAGCACTTACGGCCGGCTTAACCCCATACCGTCGCAACCCAGTTGGCATAAGCCCACGCGGCTTGCCCCTGGATGTCGAGTTGAAAACCACTTCACAGAATGCGGTGCCGCGTCGCGGCGCGGTCGTGCGACTCGACTACGCCACCGTCAATGGCAAGCCGCTGCTGCTACGTGTGAATAACCCGAAGGTACCGTTCGGCGCCAGTGTGGTTGATGCCGAAAACCACAATGTGGCCATGGTTGGGCAGGGCGGTCTGATCTTCGTGCGCGGTGAGCACCAGGGTTTGAAAGTGGTGTGGGGGCAAACGTCTCAAGACGCCTGCAAACTGGACTACGCGCCGTCAAACCAAAAGGCGGACGCCGACTCTGACGCGAACCACAGCCCGTACCAGCAAGTAGAAGCGAGTTGTATCGAAGGTAGTTGACCGGAGCGCGCCGAGGGCCTACGGCTCGTGAGTTGTCAGTCTGCAACACTTGTACGTTTACCAGGCGGGGCCTTGGCCCCGCTAACCCAGTGGTTTGATGAATAGATTTTTGCTTGAGGTAAGTGGGTTGTCCACCCTGTTTCCTCATCCTACAAAGAGCATTTTTATGACAGGCAGAGTGTGTATTTTTCAAACGGTGTTTCGTATTCAGGCATACCTGCTTGTGGCGGTATGTCTGGGCTGGTCGGTGACAGCCAGCGCGGAGCCGCCGAACTGGCAATGCGCAGGTGACCCAGTGGTGGAGCATCAGAACCTTATTGATTTGGAGCTGACCAGCGAATCAGCGGCCGGGGCGACGAAAACAACCAGTTTCGACTCCGGGCAGGCCGGGGTAGGGCGCTGCAATTGCCCTTCTATCGGAAAATACTACTCGTATTTCACTACCATGACCGAGTTACCCGTGAATCAAGGCTGGCTCAAACTTAACGATTACTTGGAGGCTCAGGTCTACATTAATATTTATGGTCCTGGCGATCTATTGGTGCCCTTTTCCAAGCGTAGAAATGCCGCTCTGTCTTCGTGTACTACTCGATATAGCACGGTCTCTGGGGTTGCCACCGGTAGGAAAGGCAAGGTGATCTTTAGGTTTATAAAAGGGATTGTGGGCGAGGTTACGTTCACAGGGCGCCTTGCCACACTTTATTGGCAGATTAACGACAGCTCAGCCGCCATCGATACGGCCTATCCGTTTGCGCATATCAACGCGGACATTCGAATAAAGGCCCTTGCTTCGTGCACATTCAGGGCGGGTGACACCTTGACTGTTGATCTGGGCGATATCGAAAAACCTTCGCTAAATCCTGACGGTCCACCCAAAGACTTTACCTCGAAAACAGTTGACCTGAGTCTGGACTGCATCAATACAGGTGCGGCCGGTACGGTCGATTATACGTTCGAAGGTGCCTCTGACTCAGAGGTTAACTTGCTGTTGACGGACTTAGCCGGAGTCGGCGTTGGTCTGCGCGATGGCGACGATCATCCAGTTGGTTTGGGTATGGATAACGCCGTTGAAGTGCCATTGGTTTCCGGCACTAGCTCGTTCTACGTCAAGCCGTATCCAGCCAAATTAGTAGGTCAGTTGGTGCAGAGCGGAAGCTATACGACAAAGGCGGTCGTAACCATCAGCTTGCCCTAATCAGTCGTACCGAGCGCCGTTGCGCTAGGTATTCACTCTTGTATATAAAGTGGTAATGCAATGAGCAGAAACTTATTTTTACTCACAACAGCTTTATTTCTGTCTTTGACCCTACTACGGGTTGAGCCTGTCTTCGCCGTCAGTCAAAACAACTGCACGTCGAGTCAGTTGCCATGGTCAACCGTATTGGAGACCGACGTCACAGAAAACCTGCCAATAGGTTCGGTTATCCCGGGCTCGGATTCCTCCACGGTGATTAACATCAATTGCAGCTCAAGCTGGAGCAATGATCGACAAGACTGCGCGGGAGGCGGGGGCTGGGCGTTAAGTCCGTCGGGCGGTGCAACACCCACTGAAACCAGTGTTCCTGGTGTCTATTCCTACAGTGGCCTGCCCAGTGGGGTTGGCTACCAATTGCTCAACGATTCAGGACAAAAGTTGCCGCTGGATGCGGCGTTCCGCCACAACACCGGGGTTGCGATAAGAACCGGTGACCAAGCCATTCCACTGCATTTTCGGATGATCAAAACCTCGAATACGTTGTCGTCGGGTGATTACACCATCAGCATGTACCTAAGTTGCAATGGTAACGAGTGGGCGAATCAGAATGCAGACGGAAGCCTATTGAATGTCATGGTAAGCACCCGGGTGATTACCCAGACATGCAGCCTGACCAATCCTGACACGCTAGTCCAACTGCCTAAAGTGGCACGCTCTGCATTTAATGGTGTTGGCAGTTCCGCAGGTGTCACGCCCTTCACCCTCGATTTCCGCTGCGACGCCTCAGCTGACGCGCGTTTCGATATTGGCGATGTGAGCGAGCTGAGTAATACCAGTGATGCTTTGGCACTGCAGGCCGGTTCCACCGCCACAGGTCTTGGCGTCCGCCTCCTGCACGAGGGTAATCCCGTGCACTTGGCATCGAATCAAATATTCGATCAAGGCGAAAGCGATTACCCGCTACGGAACCTAAATAGCAGCGAGACCATTATTAGCCTGCCATTTGCCGCCGAATACCTGCAGACACAAGACAGTGTTACGGCAGGCACCGTGCGGGCCCAAGCCATGATAACCATTGACTACAATTGACGGTTCTAGCATTCGTGAATGGGCGAGTCTAGGTTGCCGGCTTGGGGCCGCGTTTCTCTGTATACAGATCGATGGCGGCTTATAAGTATGCAACCCATAGCACTCGGCCTGATGACCGTTCTCAACCGGTTTTCGCAGGTTCGCGGCTGCGAACGCTTAGACAGGCGTGTTTACTGATCCCGATCTTAGACACAGCAAGTGGCACTGTTGCTGGAGCGTTGGGGCCGCCCTAGTCCTGCCCAGCCCCTCAACTGAAAAGCCCTAAGCCTCTTGCTTGGTCGACCTTCGCTATGGCCTGCACAGAGGTTTCTGTCGTGCGCACGCGATATGTCCTACAGATTTTGGTGCGACGACAAATCTATCGTTAATGGCACTTGGCTATGCCTGATGTCAGGGAATTACATTCTCGGTTCACAGGGAGGTGTAAGGCGGTGACGATAGATTGCGGCTGTTTAAATCGTTGGGCGTTCGCGGCGCTTATGGGTTGCCCGCTCTTTGCTGCGGCGGCCGAGCCCGTGCTGTTCGAGGCGCCTAGCTTCTCCGATGTTGATGTCATGACGCTGCGCAACGCAGTGTTGCGTGCATTCGGTCATGACCCTCTCATTGCGAAAATGACCGCTCAAGTGGGTATTGCCCAAGCGCTGATTGATGAGGCCGAGAGTGCCTGGCAGCCGCAGATTAGCCTGCAATCAGGACTTGGCGGTTCAGATAAGCAAGACGCTGATAATGATTACTCTGATACCCATTACGGCTTGTCTGTGACCCAGTTAGTGTACGACTTCGGTAAGACACAAAATGCGGTTTTACGTCAGCGGTCCGTTAAAAAGGGTGCGATTTACCACTTGCAGCAAGCCCTTGGCGATGTGGCCAAGGCTACCGCCGACACCTATTTATTGATCAAGCGTTATGCCGCGCTTAAGCAAGCGGCAGAGCAAGGCGTCACCTCACTTGAGGCGGTCGAGGCCATTGCCAAGGTCCGCGCCAGTAGCGGCCTCAGCTCCAGCTCAGATTACCTGCAGGCCCAGTCACGGATTGCAACCATGCAGTCCCAGGTTGAGCAGTTTCACACCCTGCGCAAAACCGCTATCGCCCAACTTGAAGTATTAACCGGCGTTCGCGCCCGGCGTTTTATGCCGCCGCCTCAGGCGCTAAATAAGCAAGCCATGCAGGTTGGCGCCATTGACTACTCATTGATTGGAGCGGTGAGAAAGGCAATGGCTGATTCAGCGGCCGCGAGTATGCGTATTGAGGAAAATAAAGCGGGGTATCTGCCGACCATTAAGTTGCAGGCAGGCCGCAACCGTTATGAAAACAACCATGATGCCTATTGGGATAATCAACTCTATTTAAATCTCGACGTTCCCCTTTATACCGGCGGGGCTGTTTCCGCGCGTGTGGCGCAAGCGGTCGGGGCGAAACAATCCGCAGAGCAAAGTATTCACCAGGTCAAATTTGATGTGCTGAGCCGGGCCGCTGTCGCGCACTCGAACTATACCGGCTCGCACAGTCGTTATGCCGTCAGTGCCCATCAGGTGGATATCGCCACGGTCGCGCGTCAGGTGAATCTCGATGAGTACAGGTTAAGCCGGCGAACGGTAAACGATTTGATGACGGTCGAGCAGGACCTTTATCAGGCGCATCTGGCATTGGCAAATGCCGATTTTGATGGCTGGGACGCTGCAGTTGCCTACGCGGCTGCGGTTGATCGTTTAGTTGATCTACTCAAAATCCATCGCACGGAACCATCGGGCACACTGCCGGATATTTAACCCGGTAGTGCTGACTTGTGGACTGATATTCATAGAGGAAAATAATAATTATGAACACTTCTATCGAGCTGATTAATCGTGCCACCGGGCATGCCGTGACGCTGCAAGCGCGAGGTAACTTAACCCTCGATTTACCTCAGCCCAGTGTGGTGTTGGTTCATGCACCGGTTGACCAGGTGCAGCGTTATGACAGGACTGGGGATGACCTGCTGATATACCTGCAAGATGGCACCGTGATTCGGTGTGATGGCTATTTTCACCTCGATGAAAACCAGCACCACAGTGAGCTGGTCTTGCAGGACGACAGTGCTGCACTGATCCACATAAGCTTTGCCGACGTGGCCCAATTCAACCCTGAGCAACGGGTGCCGTTGCAACCTCAAGCTGAAGTGCTCGAGAGTGTTGACCCGCTCCTTTTCGGAAGCGATGACTTCAGCGGCTATGGGCTGCTAGGTTTAGTCGGGGCTGGGGTTGGCGGCGCTTTGTTAGGGGCCGGTCTGGATAGCGGTGGCGGTGGCGGACACACCCGCACCGAGGTAGTTGATAACACCCTGCCAGCAGAGATTGCTCAGCCCTCTTTTATCGTCACTGACAATCAGGGGCAGGTACAAACGCTATTGATGACCGGCAGCACCACTGACGACATGACCCCGACCTTTAGTGGCAGCGGGCAGGTTGGCGCAACCATCCAGATTCTCAAGGCCGATGGCGGCATGCTCGGCAACACGCAAGTAGGATCGCAGGGGACCTGGTCGGTGACGCTTGCTGATCAAACGCAAGGGCCACATCGCTATGAAGTGGTGCAACTTAGTGCGGGTAGCCGCATCAGTGCAGGCACCATTGACCTCGATATCCTCAACAGCAACGTGACGCTGACGATCGATCCCTTGAATGGGGATCATCAGCTTAACGACAGCGACCTGGCCGCGCCGATCAGCCTTGGCGGCAGCGCGATCGGCCTTGACGTTGGCACCGAGATAACGCTGACAATCAAAGGCCTGGACTACATTACCCAGGTGGCGCCAGGCGGAACCTGGAGCCTTGAGTTGCCTGCGGACGTAGCCGCAGGTTTGGCCGATGGTTTTTACACCGCACAAGTCAGCGCGCGCGATGCTGCGGGTAATAGATACAGCGCCGAGGAGAACTTCATTGTCGATACCTCGGCGCCGGTGGTCAGCATTAATGTCATCGCCCTGGATGACCTACTGAATGCCACTGAAGTGACGACTGCGCAAACCATCAGTGGCTCAGTGACTGGAGCTGCAACTGGCGAGATCGTCACGATCAATGTGGCAGGTATGGAGTACAACGCGCTGCTGAGCAGTGATAGCACGTGGGCGGTCGATATTCCTGGCGCTGTGTGGACGGCCCTAGGTGATGGCGCACTGATCGTCGTTGCGAGTGTGACTGATGCGGCGGGCAATACCGGCGAAGCCAGTCGCGCTATTGCCATAGCTGCAGGCCTGCCAGGTTTACGGGTGGCGACTGTGGCGGGCGATGACGTGATCAATGCCATTGAGCACAACCATGACTTAGCAATATTCGGCACCAGCACTGGCTTGGCGAAGGGGCAGCATGTCACCGTGACGGTCAATGGTCAGCGCTACTTGACCGCCATTGATGCTGACGGAACCTGGCAGGTTGGTTTGCACGCTGGTGATGTGGCTGAATTTGCCCAGGGCGCCCTGGATATCCGGGTCACCAGCAGTGATTCATCCGGCGACGAGGTCGCGATTGATCATCAGGTCCTGGTTGATTTGAATGAAACGGCGGTGAGCATCAACGCCGTAGCCGTCGACAACATGATCAACCGGGTCGAGCAAGGTTCAGACATATTGCTGTCGGGTGCCACTGCCAATATCGAAGCCGGTCAAACCGTGCTTGTCCAATTTGCGGGTCATCAGTATCAAGCCGAAGTCGCGGTCGACGGTAGCTGGGAAGTGGATGTGCCTGCAACTGATCTTGCAGGCTTGGTTGATGGCTATCAAACAGTCAAGGTCCAGGTAACCAACGCACAAGGCTCCGTCGCGCGCAGTGCTCAGCTTGTTGAGATCGACCTGACGGCGCCGCTGCTGGTTATCGAGCCGACCAGTAGTATGGGTAGCCTTAGTGCGGCGCAGGATGACCTGCTCAATGCGGCTGAGCTTGATCAGGATTTACGGGTGAGCGGTGTGGCCTCGGCCGAAGTCGGCCAAGCCCTGATCGTCAGCCTCAATGGCAAAAATTACCAGACGGAAGTGGGTGAGGGTGGAGAGTGGAGCGTCACCATTGCCGCTGGCGATCTGTCGTCGGCAACTGACGGCCCGCTCATCCTTACAGCGGTTACCACTGACAAAGCGGGCAACAGCACACGCCAGACCCGCGGATTAACTGTCGACACCATGGCGCCCGTCATCAGCCTGGATACGGTTGCGGGTGATGACATCCTCAATGCCCTGGAGCTGGGGCAAGCGTTGCCGGTGTCAGGCCATGCCAGTGGTCTGGACGGTGGCGAAGTATTGACCATCAGTCTAAATGGGCAGGAGTACACCACCGCTGTTAACGCTGACGGCGGCTGGAGTCTGGTGATTGCACCTGATGATTTAGCCGCGCTGGCCGATGGTCATTACAGCCTTGACGCCAGTCTCGCCGATGCGGCCGGCAACCCTGCAGTGGCCAGCAAATCAATTGATGTGTTGAGCGTGTTGCCAACCCTGAGCGTTGATGTGATTGCCGGTGACAATGTGATCAACAGCAGTGAAAGGAACGCGCCGGTCACCATCAGCGGTTCGTCCACGGGTTTGGACGTGGGTTCAACTGTTACAGCGTCGCTCAATGGTAAAGCCTATCATGCCAGCGTTGCGGCCGATGGCACCTGGAGCAGCGCAATCACGCCTGGTGATCTCGTTGATGTTCGCGATGGCCAATACAGGCTTTCGGTGTCAGCTACAGACGCAATCGGTAATCCCGCGCGGACGGACAAAACCCTGGTCATTGGTACGCTCAATGCGCTGCTGACCATTGACCCCGTGGCTGTGGATGACCGGGTCAATGCTGATGAAGCTGCTGCTGGCGTGACCATCAGCGGTAGCGTTTTCAATGTCGAGGCGGGGCAAGAGGTGACCCTGTCGCTGTCTGGAACGGACTACACCGCGACCGTCAATGACGACTCGAGCTGGTCGCTGGATCTGCCTGATTCGGTATGGGCATCCCTGGCTGAGGGCGCATTGACCCTTGATGCACAGGTTGCCAGTGTGGCGGGGAACAATGCCTATGTCAGTCGCGCCATAAGCCTGGATACCACTCCGCCAAGGCTGACCATAGAACCGGTTGCCGGAGATGATGTGATTGGCGGCGCCGAGCAGCACGTCGAGCAAGTTATCAGCGGTAGCGCTGAGGTTGAGCCAGGTCAGGTGGTGGACATCACATTCAACGGTCGCACTTATCAATCAAGCGTTGCGGACGATGGCAGCTGGCGCGTGGTGGTTGCGTCCCGTGATTTTCTCGGCAGCAGTGATGGTAGCTACGTCATTACGGCGACAGCGGTGGATAAGGCCGGCAACCGCGGGTCCACCAGCAGTACTGTGCTTTTCGACGCCGAGGCCCCCAGTGTCACCCTCGACAGCTTCACCGCAGACGATGTCCTCAGTCGGCATGAGCAAGGTGCTGTGCAGGTTATATCGGGTACCGCATCGGTTGCACCCGGCACTGAAGTGGCGGTAACGCTCAATGGCAAGGATTACCAGGCCAGCGTGCAAAGTGATCACTCCTGGAGCCTGTTGCTCGGCACAGCCGATTTAGCGGCTTTGGCAGACGCAGGCGTTTACCGGATTGGCGCATCGGCTACAGACGCGCTCGGTAATGTCGGCTCCAGCGAACGCAGCTTCAGTGTTGACCTGACAGGACCCTTGCCGACGCTAACGATCGACAGCATCAGCCTAGACAGTGGCTTATCGAGCAATGACTTCATCACCAATGACATGACCCTGGCAATCAAAGGGCGCCTTGGCGCGGAGTTGGCGGCGGGTGAGAGGGCGCAAATCAGTCTGGATGATGGAGCCACATGGATCGACGTGGCGGTTTCAGGCAGGGTATGGACCTATACCGACAACCGCATGCTTACCGATGGTGATCATAATTACCAAGCCCGGCTTATTGACGCGGTGGGTAACCTCGGGGCAACGGTGAGTCAGCTGGTCACCATCGACACCCAGGCGCCGGGGGCTACCATCACCATTATCGGTATCAGCGACGACAGCGGCCGCTACCAAGACTTCATCACCAATGACAACAGCCTGACCCTTCACGGCGCCTTGTCCAACCCGCTGGCAGCCGATCAAATGGCGCAAATCAGCCTGGATGGCGGCGCGAACTGGACTGCCTTGGGCATTGCCGGCACGACCTGGAGCTATGTCGACGGCCGAACCTTGTCTGAAGGGGCTCATGTCTATGCTGTGCGGGTGGTCGATGCCGCAGGGAACATTGGTTCAACAGATACGCAGAGTGTTTATGTCGATCTCAGCGCACCGACCACAACCATCCAGATTGACAGTATCAACGAGGACACCGGGATCTCGGCGGCAGACTTCACCACCCGTGACAACAGGCTGGTGGTCAATGGCACCCTGAGTGCGCTGCTCAACGCGGATGAAGTGGCGCAAATCAGCGTAAATGGCGGCGCAGACTGGACGCAACTATCACCCATGGGTTTGACGTGGGACTACACCGATGGCCGCACCCTGGGCGATGGGGTTTATACCTATCAGGTCCGGGTTATCGACGTCGCCGGTAATCCTGGCCCGATTGCGCAGCGGGCTGTCACCCTTGACTTGTCAGCGCCGAGCACGCTTATCAATTTCGACCGCATCAGCGATGACAGCGGGCTGTCTGCGAACGACTTTATTACCCGTGATACCCGCATCACGCTGTCTGGCACCCTGAGCAAGGCACTTGCCAGTGACGAGTACGCGCAACTAAGCCCGGATGCCGGTACGACGTGGATCACCCTGGGCGATGTCAGTGGGACGCACTGGAACTACGAAGACCCAAGGGTGCTGAGCGAAGGGGGTCACTATTACCAGGTGCGGGTAGTGGATCAAGCCGGCAATATCGGCGTGGTTGCGAGTCAAGGTGTTGTGGTGGATACCACGGCGCCGCTGACGCAGGCCACCATCAGCGGTTACTTCGATGATCAAGGGGGCCGTCAGGGCAACCAAAGCAGTTACAACATTACTGACGACACCGCGCCGCTGTTGCAGGGAACTCTCGACACCGCCCTGCAAAGTGGCGAGGTGCTGAGGATTTTCGAAAATGATCTTTATCTGGGCCTCGCCACGGTCAACGGTACTCGTTGGACCTACGTCCGAAGTGGTCTGGTTGATGGCGGTACATATGACTACTCGGCGGTGGTGACCGATGCCGCCGGCAACACCCGTGACGGCTCTGACTATTGGTTGGGTGTCGATACCAGCACACCCAGCCCGGCCAGCTTTGAGTATCAGCAAACGTCAGATGCCACACCCGTATTGCGGGGCGCCCTGACGACCGATTTCAATAATGATCAGGTGCTTTATGTCAGCGTCAATGGCAAGACTTATTCCTCCGATGCCAGCCAGGGTGACGGCCGTGTCGTGGTGGATAGGGCAAACCATACCTGGTACGTGCAGATTCCCGACAGCGATGCCCTGGGTGTCGATTATTACGACGTGACCGCCAAGGTGGTGGACGTGAAGGGCAACGGTAATATCAACAGCCAGACCTTCAATGGCGCACAAGAGGTAATTGCCGAGCCTGCAATCAATACGGCGTGGGCCGCGGATGCGCCCTTCAGCCGAACCGCCAACCAGCATGGGCTGAGTTACAGCATCACTGGCGATGGCCTGTGGAGCATTGTCGCCAATACGGCGGTGTACAACAGCAGCGATTTGAACAGCTACAACACGGCGGTTTTGACCAAGGAAGTTGGCACCGGCAACACGGTTAACTACAGCTATTTCGACCTGGACCGTGATGGCGGCATGGACATCTTCGCCTCGCAAAGCAACTATGTGCAGCCCTTCCAATACTGGCAGAACGATAACGGCCATTACACCAGCAAGACCATTGCCTACGGGGCCCTTGATAGTTTCTACGGCGGTACGGTTGCCTATGATCGCACCGGTAATGGCTACCTCGATCTGGTGCTGGGGGACAGCAACCTGGATGGCAATTCGGCGGGTTGGTTTATCAACAATCAAGATGGCTCGTTCAGCCATGATTCGTCGAGCCGCTTCCTGACGCCCAACTACACCTTTGGAGCCAGCATTTCCGGAGTCGATATCAACAATGACGGCACTGTTGATATCGTCGCCCAAGTCAGTGGTGCGGGTGCTCTCGATTATTTTGCCTTGGGCGTGTTCAACAACGCCGGCGATGGCAGCATGTCCATCGGCCAAGTGATGAGCAGTGTCTTCAGTGATGGCAGTGGCACTGAAAATGTCGGCAGCAGCATGACCTGGGCAGACTTCAATGGCGACGGCCAGTTGGACCTGTACCTCAATCAGCACTACCTGGGCGCGAATAAAGCGGCGGTGTTAATCAATCACGGCGGAACACTTGACGATTTTGTCGAAATAAACGCCGGGCCGGACATTCGTTCGCGCATTGCCCTGGCGGTTGACTGGGACCACAACGGCACCATGGATATTGCCAAGCTGGGCGGTTACACCAACGGCAATATCGTCCAGCTGATTCTCAATAGTGGCGATGGTTTGAGCTGGACCAATGCCGACCTGGGCTATAGCTACAGCTCACGTCTGACAGGGGCTGCAGCGCTGGATTATGACTGGGATGGTGCTGTCGATCTGCTCGGTTTCACCGCTGATGGTCATGCATTCGTGGTGGAAAACACCGAGGCGGTAGCCGCCGGCACTTCCCTGCACCTGCGCATACTCGATCAGAACGGTATCAATGCCTTCTACGGCAACACCGTGCAGCTGTTCGACACGTCTGGCGCCTTGGTTGCCACGCAGATACTCAATCCGCAGTCCGGCGTGGGGGTAAACGACAGTTCTGGGTTGTTGAGTTTCTACGGCTTGAGCGCCAGTGAGACGTACTCGGTCAAGCTGATTCGCATTGACGAGGGGGTACGCTCGGACGTGACCGAGGCGAGCCACCCAAGCTGGGGTGGCCTGACTGCCGGGGACGCCACGCATAACTACATACTCTCTGCGCAGGCCGATGGCGAGATCAGCCGTGGCGTATTTGTTGGCACTGGCTACAACGATACCTTCGTCGCCGCACTGGGCGTTGCAACCCACCAGGGCTCTGGTGGATGGGGTTGCAGCTCTGAGCACGCGGACTGGACGGCGGCCAATGGCGGTATGGATGTTGTCGATTTCAAACTGGCAACCAGTGGGGTAACGGTTGACCTGAGCAAGACAGCTACACAGAACACCGGCTTCAACAGCGTTGAATTGCACGACATCGAGGGTCTTGCAGGCAGTCATTTTGCTGACACCTTCAGTGCCAGCACTGCGGATAACCAGTTTCAGGGGCGAGAAGGTGACGACCACTTCAATCTCGACAAGGGTGGGCATGACAGCCTGATCTACACCTTGCTCAATGCAGCCGGTGCTACCGGCGGCAACGGCAGTGATAGCGTTGACGGTTTCACCGTGGGTACCTGGGAAGGCACCGACGACAGCGACCGTATCGACGTCAGTGAGTTGCTCCACCAGGCGGGGTATACCGGCACGGGGGAAGCCAGCTATGTCGAAGGTGTAGCCACGCTGGATGTTTCTGCAACCGATATCGATGATTACCTACAGCTGGTGCAAAAGGGCGGCAGTAGCGAACTTCGTTTTGACCATGATGGGGCAGGGACTGCGTTTGATTCCAGCACAATCTTGACCATCAACGAGGTGCAGGTCGATCTGGCCACGTTACTGGCCAATCACCAATTGCTGGTCGCATAGCAAACGGATGCCGAGACGCGCTGCGCTCTCGGCATTCGATCGGATCGTCTTGATCCGCCGTCATAACGCTATGCAGGTCGCCGCCAATGAACCGCTTAAATGCAAGTCATGAGTCCTGGTTGTCAGCAATGCTGGTCGTTGCCAAGCATTATCGACTGGATTTTTCCGAAGAAAATGTTCGGGTTGCCTTGAGCTGGGAGCAAGACGCCGAGCTGGATCTGCTGCTGGAAGACATGGCCCGGCAACTTGGCATGGGCTTGCATATCAGTGAGTTTTCCCAGCATTGGCTCGAGCCATGGCGGTTGCCGGTAATTGTCCAGCTGCGCAAGGGGCACATTGCGGTGATCGAGTGTATGGACAGCAGCGGTCACGTGTCCCTGCAGTTCAGCAACGAGGGCGGGTTGGCCCTGAACATGGACGCCAGCGAACTGTCCGCAGAGATCGAGCGCGTGCTTGTCTTGCGTCCGCTCACGGCCCTTGCTGACGCTCGGGTCGATGAGTACATCAAACCGTTCAGGCCAAACTGGTTCTGGAATATTGCCCTGGCGGATTGGCGTCGATACGGCGAAATAATGGCGGCTTCGCTGGTGGTCAACATCCTGGCCCTCGCCAGCATTCTGTTTTCCATGCAGGTTTATGATCGGGTGATTCCCGCGCAGTCGTATCCAACCCTGTGGGTGTTGTTCGGCGGCTTGATGCTGGCCGCCGTCTTCGAGTTCAGCTTACGGCTGTTGCGCACGTATATTTCAGACTCAATCGGCAAGCGTGCCGATCTTAAAATATCCGATCGGGTGTTGGGGCATGCGCTGCGCATTCAAAACAGCGCCAAGTCTAAATCGACTGGCACCTTTATCGCGCAGATCCGCGAATTGGAGCAAGTGCGGGAGCTGATTACCTCAACCACGATTGGAGCAGTGGCCGACCTGCCGTTCTTTTTCCTGTTTGTATTTATTCTCTGGATGATCGGTGGCCACTTGGTCTATGTGGTGCTGGCGGCGGTGCCCATGTTGTTGATACCGGGCCTGTTGCTGCAGCGGCCGTTGTCCGCATTGTCCAACGCCGGCATGCGTGAGTCGGCCATTCGCAACGCCACTTTGGTCGAGACGGTGCAAAGCCTCGAAGACATCAAGCTGCTGCGCGCCGAACAGCGCTTTCAGAACCAATGGAATCACAACAATGAGGTCGCCGCGAAAATCAGCATGCGCCAGCGGTTTCTGAGCGCCTTGCTCATGACCTGGACGCAGCAGGTTTCCACCCTGGTTTATGCCTCGGTCTTACTCCTGGGCTGTTATGGCGTTATCCAGGGCGAGCTGACCACAGGCTCCCTCGTGGCCATGACGTTATTGTCGTCCCGGACCATTGCGCCCCTCGCGCAGATTACTGCGGTGTTGTCCCGTTGGCAGCAAGCCAAAGTGGCGCGCAAGGGGCTTGATGAAATCATGAGTCGGCCCGTTGATCAGCCGGAGCGGGGCAAGGCCGTGCACAAGACTTGCCTGCGGGGGAGCTACCAGCTTGAACAGGTGGAGTTTCAGTACGACCCCGAAGGCAACAAGGCGGATATCAGCATCGTCTCATTGTCCATCAAGTCCGGTGAGAAAATAGCCGTGCTTGGCCGCAATGGCGCCGGAAAGTCGACCCTGTTGCAGCTGCTGTCTGGCATGCGTTTTCCCTCCAGCGGACAGTTACTCGTGGATGATATTGCGATCACCGCGTTGGATACCGCCGATTTGCGTCGGGACATGGGGTTTGCCCAGCAGAACGCCCGGCTGTTTTTCGGCTCAATCCGCGAAAATCTGATCATGGGCCGACCCTTGGCCACAGATGAAGAGATATACCGAGCACTGCACATGAGTGGTGCCATCAACTTTGTGCAGCAGCAGAACAAAGCCCTCGATTATATGATTTCAGAAGGCGGTTACGGGCTCTCTGGTGGCCAGCGCCAAGCGCTATTGCTGGCGCGGATGCTTATTCCCCAGCCCAGCATTGTGTTACTCGATGAGCCAACTGCAGCCTTGGATGATGTCACCGAGCGCGAAGTAATCGCCCATCTAAAGGGCTGGATACAGCCGCGCACTATGGTCATTGCAACGCATCGCCCGGCATTACTCGAGTTGGTAGACCGGGTGATCATCCTAGATGACGGCAAAATCGTCATGGACGGTTTAAAGCAGCAGATTCTCAGCCAGGTGGCAGGGCGATGAGCAATCAGCCTCGATCGACTCGCCCAATGACGGCAGCCGAAACCAAGCGCCATCGACAACCTGCGCTGCCGAGCCCGCGTTTGTTCATTGGGATCATCGTGCTGCTTTTGGGCAGCTTTCTGGCATGGGCGTGGGGGTTTGAGTTAGATGAAGTCACCACCGGTATCGGCAAAATTGTGCCGTCTGCCCATGAGCAAACCATTCAGTCCCTGGAAGGCGGGATCTTGAAAAAACTTTATGTGAGTGCCGGTGACATTGTCGAAAAAGGCCAGACCCTGGCCCAGCTGGATATCATCAAGTCAGAATCTGCGGTGCAGGAAAGCCGCTCGCAATACCGCGCCGCTCTGGCCATGGTCTCGCGGTTGCGCGCTGAAGTTGATGGCACGGCTCTGACCTTTCCCGATGAGCTGGCAGATCAACCGCGACTGATCCAATCGCAGACCCAGCTTTACACATCGCGGCGCACCCGCCTGCAGACCACTATTGCCGGGCTCAATACTGAGCTCGAACTGGTCAGGCAAGAATTGCACATGACCGCGCCTTATGTGGCAAAAGGGGCGGCCAGCGCCGTGGACGTACTGCGTCTGCGGCGGCAAATGAGTGAGTTGCAAAACAAACTGGCAGACACCCGTAGTCAATACCTGGTTCAAGCCCGCGAAGCATTGGCCAAGGCCAGTTCCGATGTACAGGCCTTGCGTTCAGTTATGCGCGGGCGGCAGGACTCACTGAGCCGCTCGACGCTGAAAGCACCCGTGCGCGGAATCGTCAAGAATGTAGAGGTCACTACCACCGGCGGCGTGATTCCACCCAACGGTAAATTGATGACTATCGTGCCCTTGGATGACCGCATTTTAGTCGAGGCGCGTATCTCCCCCCGAGATATCGCCTTTATCCACCCCAGCCAGAAAGCCCTGGTAAAAATCACTGCGTATGACTATTCGATCTATGGGGCATTGAAGGGGCGGGTGACCATTATCTCACCCGATACCCTGCAGGATGAGGTCAAGCGCGATGAGTTCTACTACCGGGTTTATATCCAGACTGACTCAGCCCATCTGGAAAACCGCGCGCAGCAGAAATTTCCCATCCTGCCGGGAATGATTGCCACCGTGGACATCCGCACGGGCCAAAAAACCGTTCTCGACTATTTGTTAAAGCCCTTCAATAAGGCCCAAGAAGCGCTGCGTGAGCGTTAATCCAGGTCTGTTGTTATCACGCCACTGCCGATTTTTATCGATATTCAGCCATTAAGGCTGGGGCAGGGCGCTGCAGAGTTCAGTTACAAGATCACTGGGTTTACCGCCGCACCAAAACCTGTAAGGTGGGTCCGAGACTAAACGCATTGCCTCTATTTACTGCGCTACGCTTAAAGGCAATCAAAGGGTTCATTCAAACAGGAGTTCAGCATGGGTTACCAAAAGATCCAGGTACCGGCAGTCGGTGACAAAATTACCGTTAATGCAGATATGTCGCTTAACGTCCCGAATAATCCGGTAATTCCTTATATCGAAGGCGATGGCATCGGCGTTGATATCAGTCCCGTCATGATCAAAGTGGTGGATGCTGCAGTCGCCAAGGCCTACGACGGCAAGCGCAAGATTTCCTGGATGGAGGTGTTTGCCGGCGAGAAGGCCACCCAAGTCTATGATCAGGATACGTGGCTGCCGAAAGAAACCCTGGAGGCCGTGCGCGATTATGTGGTCTCGATCAAAGGCCCGCTCACAACGCCAGTCGGCGGCGGTATTCGTTCGCTGAACGTAGCGCTGCGCCAAGAGCTCGACCTGTATGTGTGTCAGCGTCCGGTGCGCTGGTTTACCGGTGTACCGAGCCCTGTGAAGAAGCCGGGCGATGTAGATATGGTGATCTTTCGTGAGAACTCCGAAGACATCTACGCCGGTGTCGAGTGGAAAGCCGGCTCGCCTGAGGCGGAAAAAGTCATCAAGTTCCTGACCGAAGAAATGGGTGTGAAAAAAATCCGTTTCACTGAAAACTGCGGTATCGGCATCAAGCCTGTTTCCCAGGAAGGCACCAAGCGCCTGGTGCGCAAAGCGATGCAATATGCAGTCGATAACGACCGCAGTTCGGTGACTATCGTGCACAAAGGCAACATCATGAAGTTCACCGAAGGCGCGTTCAAAGAGTGGGGCTACGAAGTCGCACGCGACGAATTCAGCGCTGAGTTGCTCGATGGTGGCCCTTGGATGCAGTTCAAGAATCCGAAAACCGGCAAAAACATTGTGGTCAAGGACGTGATTGCCGATGCCATGCTGCAGCAGATTCTACTGCGCCCGGCCGAGTACGATGTGATTGCCACCCTTAACCTTAATGGTGACTACCTGTCTGATGCGTTGGCGGCAGAAGTGGGCGGTATCGGCATTGCCCCGGGTGCCAACCTGTCCGACACCATTGCGATGTTTGAGGCCACCCACGGAACAGCACCTAAATACGCCGGCCAAGACAAAGTCAATCCCGGTTCATTGATCCTCTCGGCTGAAATGATGTTGCGTCATATGGGCTGGGTTGAAGCGGCTGATTTGCTGATCAAAGGCACCGAAGGCGCGATCGATGCGAAGACTGTGACCTATGATTTCGAGCGTTTGATGGAAGGCTCAAAACTGATGTCATGCTCGGAGTTTGGTGATCAGATGATTGCCCACATGTAGCAGCCAGGCAAAGAAAAGCCGGTTAAGTAACCGGCTTTTTCGTGGGCTAATACCCAGGGTCAGACTTCTACAGTTGTTTCGTGGGGCTGGTTGACGGCAACAGGCGTCTCGGTACTGGCCGTGACGTTGTTGATATTGACGGCATGCAGTCCTTTGGGGCCTTGAATAATATCAAAGCTCACAGGTTGACCGGCTTTTAGCGTTTTATAGCCGTCCATTTGGATCGCCGAATAATGGGCGAACAGGTCCTCATCGCCGCCATCGGCCACAATAAAACCATAACCTTTAGCGTTGTTGAACCACTTGACCTTACCGCTTAGCATGCTGATATCCCTCTGCAAAGAACCCCGTCTCTGGGGTATCATCCACTTTGATCGCGCACCATCCCCTTATTCGTATAAGGGCTACGGCGCGAAACCCCTTACACCCAGTCCGGGTATTTATTGTTTGTAACACCGATTTGCCGTTAGTCAAGGTGAATCAGTACAGAAATAGTGACTGGGTCCATACTTTAGTCTGGGTCATCCATTCGCCCATCACCGAACTTTTACAACCATGCATGCAAGTAGCCAGATTCGACTAACATTCAATCAGGATAAACCTGCACCACATGAGGACGACTCCGCCGGCATAGCCGTGCAGGAATCGAAGCCCGCTTTGCAGGCTCCACCAATGTACAAAGTTATCTTGTTTAATGATGACTACACGCCGATGGATTTCGTGGTAGAGATACTGGAGACGTTTTTCAGCCTGAACCGTGAGTTGGCGACCA
Source organism: Pseudomonas sp. EL_65y_Pfl2_R95 (assembly GCF_963971045.1). NCBI lineage: Bacteria > Pseudomonadati > Pseudomonadota > Gammaproteobacteria > Pseudomonadales > Pseudomonadaceae > Pseudomonas > Pseudomonas sp. EL_65y_Pfl2_R95. Next base: position 482,930 of record NZ_CAXAOV010000003.1, read on the forward strand.
AAATTATGCTGACCGTCCACACAGAAGGACGGGCTGTATGCGGTGTGTTTACCCGCGATGTTGCCGAAACCAAGGCAATGCTGGTAAACCAGTACGCAAAAGAAAGCCAGCATCCACTACTCTGTGAGATTGAGAAGGACGGTTAGTACCGTTCGCTTGGGCATGAGGTGAAGCTATGTTAAATCGAGAGCTCGAAGTAACCCTCAACTTGGCATTCAAGGAGGCTCGTACAAAGCGTCATGAGTTCATGACAGTAGAGCACTTGCTATTGGCCCTACTGGACAACGAAGCAGCAGCCAGTGTGCTACGTGCTTGTGGTGCAAACCTGGATAAGCTGCGGCATGACCTGCTGGAATTTATTGACTCCACCACCCCCCTGATTCCTGCGCACGACGAAGAACGTGAAACCCAGCCGACACTGGGCTTTCAGCGTGTATTGCAGCGCGCGGTTTTCCATGTTCAAAGCTCTGGCAAGCGCGAAGTCACGGGCGCCAATGTGCTGGTGGCAATTTTCAGCGAGCAGGAAAGCCAGGCTGTATTTCTGCTCAAACAACAAAGTGTTGCGCGCATCGATGTGGTCAACTTCATAGCCCACGGCATCTCAAAAGTGCCGGGGCACGGTGGGCAAACCGATGGCGAGCAGGAGATGGGCGATGACGAGGGCGGCGAGTCTTCGGTGTCGGGTAACCCGCTGGATTCTTTCGCCAGCAATCTCAATGAGCTAGCCCGTCAAGGTCGGATCGATCCGTTGGTGGGGCGCGAAACTGAAGTTGAACGCGTTGCGCAGATTCTGGCGCGTCGGCGCAAAAACAACCCACTGCTGGTGGGCGAGGCGGGTGTCGGTAAAACGGCTATCGCTGAAGGCCTGGCCAAGCGCATTGTTGATAATCAAGTACCCGACTTGCTGGCTGACAGCATTGTCTATTCCCTTGACCTCGGCGCGCTGCTTGCGGGCACCAAATACCGTGGTGACTTTGAGAAGCGCCTGAAAGCCTTGCTCAATGAGCTGCGCAAGCGTCCACACGCGATTCTGTTCATAGATGAGATTCATACCATCATTGGTGCGGGTGCAGCCTCTGGCGGGGTCATGGATGCTTCCAACCTGCTCAAGCCGATGCTCTCGTCTGGTGAGATCCGTTGCATAGGTTCAACCACCTTTCAGGAGTTCCGTGGCATCTTCGAGAAGGACCGGGCGCTGGCCAGACGTTTCCAGAAAGTTGATGTGGTCGAGCCATCGGTCGATGACACCATCAGCATCTTGCGTGGCCTGCGTGCGCGTTTTGAGCAGCATCACAATATCGAATACACCGATGAAGCGCTGCGTGCAGCGGCTGAATTGGCCTCGCGTTACATCAATGATCGGCATATGCCGGATAAGGCGATTGATGTGATCGATGAGGCAGGTGCTTATCAGCGTCTGCAGCCAGTCGACAAACGGGTCAAGCGTATTGATGTGCCTGAAGTTGAGGATATCGTTGCCAAAATCGCACGAATTCCGCCTAAGCACGTCAGCAGCTCGGATAAGGAATTGCTGCGTAACCTTGAGCGCGACCTAAAACTGACGGTGTTTGGCCAGGAAGCGGCTATTGACTCACTGTCGACCGCCATCAAGCTTTCCCGTGCCGGTCTCAAGGCGCCCGACAAACCCGTCGGCTCGTTCCTGTTTGCCGGTCCTACGGGTGTCGGCAAGACGGAAGCGGCGCGTCAGTTGTCTAAGTCGCTGGGAATCGAGCTGATCCGATTCGATATGTCCGAGTACATGGAGCGGCATACCGTGTCGCGTCTGATCGGTGCGCCGCCGGGCTATGTCGGTTTCGATCAGGGTGGTTTGCTAACCGAGGCCATCACCAAGACACCGCACTGCGTGTTACTGCTCGATGAAATCGAGAAAGCACACCCCGAGGTGTTCAATCTGTTATTGCAGGTGATGGATCACGGCACCTTGACTGACAACAACGGACGCAAGGCCGACTTCCGTAACGTCATTCTGATCATGACCACCAACGCCGGAGCTGAAACAGCGGCGCGAGCATCAATTGGCTTCACCCATCAGGATCACTCAAGTGATGCGATGGAAGTCATCAAGAAGAGCTTCACCCCAGAGTTCCGCAATCGTCTGGACACCATTATCCAGTTCGGTCGTTTGACCACTGAGGTGATCAAGAGCATCGTCGACAAGTTCCTCACCGAGTTGCAAGCGCAGCTTGAGGATAAGCGCGTCATGCTTGAGGTCAGTGAAGCAGCGCGTACGTGGCTGGCGGTGTCTGGGTATGATGCAAGCATGGGCGCTCGTCCAATGGCGCGCTTGATCCAGGACAAGATCAAGCGTCCGTTGGCAGAAGAAATTCTGTTCGGCGAGTTGTCAGAGCATGGTGGCGTCGTACACATCGACCTTGAAGGTGGAGAATTGACCTTCGAGTTTGAGACGGCGGCCGAGATGGCTTAACGGTCCCGGCCCGAGTTGCTGCACCTTGGTGTGTTGGCTCGGGTCGAACGCTACTACCGGAAGATGAAATCGCGACAACAAAAATGCCCGGCTGATAACCGGGCATTTTTTGTACCTGCATTAAGCAAACAGTCTTAAGTCGCGTTACGTCGCTCCGAAGAGGCTGTATTTATCGAGATAAATAGCCTATCTGAGTCAGGATCAACTGAATTGCGCGTAACGGTTCGAGTCTGTTAGCGGGCGCGGTAAGTGATGCGACCCTTGCTAAGGTCGTAAGGCGTTAGTTCAACGCGCACCTTGTCGCCGGTCAAAATACGGATGTAGTTTTTGCGCATCTTTCCGGAGATGTGCGCAGTTACGACGTGCCCATTTTCCAACTCCACGCGAAACATGGTGTTGGGCAGGGTGTCGACGACAGTGCCTTCCATTTCGAAGCTGTCTTCTTTCGACATGCAGTAAAGCCCTCGGTATCCAATGAATGGCCCGGTGCAACTGGCGCCAGGCAAAAGCGGCGTGCATTGTGCCCGAAAACAGGTGCTTACGCCAAGTAATCCTCTGAAAAAAGGTGGCGAGGGGCAGGTGTCTACGGCAAAAAATGCGGAAAAGTGCAGAGAGTTTGCATGATATGCATCTCTCATCCCCGTGGTCGATCTGACTAGGGGCGCAGTATTCTATCAGAGCTTGCCGGGCGCTTCACGCAAGACTCATCCAGCGCTGGTTAATAAATAGCTCGATGGGACGATATTGGGTCTTGTAGTTCATTTTTCTGCAGCTTTTTATCCAATAGCCCAAGTACACCGCGTGCAGTTCACGTCTCACGGCTTCACCGACTTGCCAAAGAATGGCGAAGCGGCCGAGGCTGCGGCGATCCTCGCTGGGTTCGTAGAAGGTGTAAACCGCAGAAAGGCCATTGGGCAGCACGTCGGTAACGGCAAGCGCAACCAGGCGGCCATCGAGGCGGAACTCGAAGAATCGGCAAAAAGCCAGATCTCGAACCAGGAATGTGGAGAACTGCTCGCGGCTGGGTGGGTACATGTCGCCGTCGGCATGGCGTTGTTCGATATAACGCGAATACAGTGCGTAGTACTCTTCCGTGAAAGTCGGGCGGACTCCAGTCACCTGAATGTCAGCGTTGCGCTTGATAATCCGTCGTTGTTGGCGATTGGCGCTAAAACTGGCGGCAGGAATGCGCGCAGGTACACACGCCGTACAGCCTTGGCAGTGTGGACGGTACAGGTGATCGCCGCTGCGCCGAAAACCCATTTCCGATAACTCTGCGTAGACCTGCCCATCCATTGGCTGGCTAGGGTCGAGGAACAGCGTTGTGGCCTGTTCATCGGGCAGATAACTGCATGGGTGGGGCTGGGTCGCATAAAACTTCAGACGGGCCAGCTCGGTCATAGTTGACTCTCGTGGAATGCCTTTAATCAGTGTAAGCCAGACAAGCAGACTCGCCTAGTTAGCGTGACCATTTGATGGGGCACGGCTGATCAAGGTGTGTGTTTAGGGTGGTGGCAAATTGTTCGCGACTAATGGCTCTGGCGCCAAAGCTCTGCAGATGCCGGGTTGGCATTTGGCAGTCAATCATTACTACGCCGGCAGCCTTGAGGTGCTCCACCAGGGTCACGAAACCGACTTTTGATGCATTGTCGGCACGGCTGAACATTGATTCGCCAAAAAATAGCCGGCCCATTGCCAGGCCATAGAGGCCGCCAACCAGTTGCTGATCTTGCCAAACTTCGACGGAGTGGGCCAAGCCGCGCTTGTGCAGCTCAAGGTAAGCGTCGCGCATGGCGCTGGTGATCCAGGTGTCATCAGCGTAATCGCGTGGTTCAGAGCAGGCGGTAATGACAGCGGCAAAATCGTGATCGAAGGTCACCCGGTAGCGATCCTGACGCAACACCTTGGCCAGGCTGCGTGAAATATGCAGTTCATCAGGAATAAGTACGGTGCGCGGGTCTGGCGACCACCAAAGAATCGGCTGGCCATCACTGAACCAGGGGAAGCAGCCGTGTCGATACGCATGGATCAGGCGCTCGGCACTTAAATCACCGCCAGCCGCGAGTAACCCATTGGGCTCCTGTAAGGCCTTGTTGAGCGGCGGGAATTGCAGTGAATCGCGTTCTAACCAGGTCAGCATTGAATTGGCCCAGAGGGGGGAGGGCGGCCGGAAGCCGCCCGGTGAGGCATTGGTAGCCTTGCAGGGCTGCGTAGCTAGATGGGTATCAGATGTCGTCGAGAAACTTCTCGGCATCCAATGCGGCCATGCAGCCAGCGCCAGCGGAGGTGATGGCTTGGCGGTAAACGTGGTCAGCCACATCGCCGGCGGCGAATACGCCCTCGATGCCTGTCGCAGTGGCGTTGCCTTCGCTACCACCTTTGATTTTCAGGTAGCCGTCATGCATCTCAAGCTGGCCTTTAAATAGGTCGGTGTTGGGTTTATGGCCGATGGCGATAAATACCCCTGCGAGCGGCAGGTCGTGGACTTCGCCGGTTTCAGTGCTCTTCAGGCGTGCGCCGGTAACGCCGGTGGCGTCGCCCAGTACTTCTTCCAGTGTGGTGTTCCAGTGCATGCGCATGTTGCCGTTGGCGACTTTGTCGAACAGCTTGTCCTGAAGAATTTTTTCCGAACGCAGCTTGTCACGGCGGTGCACCAAGTGAACTTCTTTGGCAATGTTCGACAGATACAGTGCCTCTTCGACGGCCGTATTGCCGCCACCAATCACAGCAACCACCTGATTGCGGTAGAAGAACCCGTCACATGTGGCGCAAGCAGACACACCTTTGCCAGCGAATGCATCTTCCGACGGCAGACCCAGGTACTGGGCACTCGCGCCGGTAGCGATAATCAAGGCGTCGCAGCTGTATGTGCCGCTGTCACCCTTGAGGATGAATGGACGCTGCTGCAACTCGGCGGTGTGGATGTGGTCGTAGACTAGCTCGGTGTCAAAGCGTTCGGCATGTTTCTGCATGCGCTCCATCAATGCCGGGCCTGTCAGGCCCTCGACATCACCGGGCCAGTTGTCTACTTCGGTGGTGGTGGTCAATTGGCCGCCAGGCTGGATGCCTGTGATGATGACCGGCTTAAGATTGGCCCGTGCGGCATAAACAGCCGCGCTGTAACCAGCAGGGCCGGAACCTAGAATAATCAGACGTGAATGCTTGACTTCGCTCATAGAAACACCTCATAAGCCTTTGTCACCAAAGAGAATGCATGCTCAAATTGAACTGCGCGGAAATAGCTTGGCGGCTATGCTACACCGAAGCAGGCGTGAGCGGGAGTCGCGGACCAGGGTCTGCGGCAAAACCACGCGCAAAGCTGCATGACGCATGGCGTCGCGCCGCTAAACCCGTACAATAGGTTGATAAGCCATAACTCGCCATTGGCCTGGTTGCAGGCCGATAGCACAGGAACAGATGCGTTTTGAAGAAAACTAGCCCTACAGCTCAAATGCCCATGTGGCGCCAGCAATTGCCGTATCGACTCAAGGAAGGGGCGCTTATTGCCCTTGGAGCACTGTGCCTGTACGTCTGGATGGCCCTGCTCACCTACGATCCGAATGACCCTGGCTGGACCCACACCAGTAATGCCGCGCAGGTACAGAATGCTGCCGGTCGGGCCGGTGCGTGGTCGGCCGACATCTTGTTTATGGCCCTGGGCTATTTCGCCTATCTGTTCCCGCTATTGCTCGGAGTTAAAGCTCTGCAGGTGTTCCGGGCACGACACGAGCCATGGCAGTGGAGCGGTTGGTTGTTTTCCTGGCGCTTGATCGGCTTGGTGTTTCTGGTGCTCTCAGGCGCAGCACTGGCTTACATTCATTTCCCGGCGGGCAGCAGCATGCCGGCTTCATCGGGCGGCGCCCTGGGCGAAAGCATCGGTCAACTGGCTGAGAATGCCCTGAATGTGCAGGGCAGCACGCTGTTGTTGATCGCACTGTTTCTGTTTGGCCTGACCATTTTTACCGATTTGTCCTGGTTCAAGGTCATGGACCTGACCGGCAAGATCACCCTGGATTTGATTGAGCTGATCCAAAGCTTGGCCAACCGCTGGTGGAGTGCTCGCGCTGAGCGCAAGCAACTGCGCATTCAATTGAGGGAGGTTGATGAGCGCGTGGCTGAAGTTGCAGCGCCGGCCGCTCGAGATCGCCGCGATCAAGTGAGAGTCAAAGAGCGCCTGATTGAGCGGGAAGATTCGCTGAATAAGCACATGAACGCCCGCGAAGGCCGCCCGGCACCTATCATTACACCGCCTTCAACGCCTGCCGTGCCTGAGCAAAGCAAGCGTGTGCAAAAAGAAAAGCAGGTGCCTTTGTTTGTTGACAGTGCGATTGAAGGCACCTTGCCGCCAATTTCATTGCTCGATGCCGCGGAAAAGGTGCAAAAGCAATTTTCGCCTGAATCCCTTGAGGCCATGTCGCGATTGGTGGAAATCAAGCTCAAAGAGTTCGGGGTCGATGTTATTGTCGAGTCTGTTCATCCCGGCCCGGTGATTACTCGCTTCGAGATCCAGCCGGCTGCTGGAGTCAAGGTCAGCCGTATTTCCAACCTGGCCAAAGACCTTGCGCGCTCGATGGCGGTCATCAGTGTTCGCGTGGTTGAAGTTATTCCCGGCAAGACTACGGTGGGCATTGAAATTCCCAACGAAGACCGGCAAATGGTGCGTTTCTCCGAGGTCCTGTCGTCTCCAGAGTACGACGATGCTAAGTCGCCCGTAACGCTGGCACTCGGCCATGATATTGGCGGCAAACCGGTTATTACCGATTTGGCCAAGTTTCCTCACTTGCTGGTCGCAGGCACCACGGGTTCCGGTAAGTCGGTGGGTGTTAACGCCATGATTCTGTCGATTCTGTTCAAGGCCACGCCTGAAGAGGCGCGATTGATCATGATCGACCCGAAAATGCTTGAGCTGTCGATCTACGAGGGCATTCCGCATCTGTTATGCCCAGTGGTCACCGACATGAAAGAGGCGGCCAACTCGCTGCGCTGGAGCGTTGCCGAGATGGAGCGCCGCTATAAGCTGATGTCGAAGATGGGCGTGCGTAACCTTGCAGGCTTTAACCGCAAGGTCAAAGATGCAATCGAGGCGGGTACACCGCTGCCTGATCCGCTGTATCGCCGCGAAAGCATGCAAGACGAAGCGCCACTGCTCAAACCGCTGCCCACCATCGTGGTGGTGGTGGACGAATTTGCTGACATGATGATGATCGTCGGCAAGAAGGTTGAAGAGCTGATCGCCCGTATCGCCCAGAAAGCTCGTGCTGCGGGGATTCACTTGATTCTGGCAACCCAGCGCCCATCGGTTGACGTGATCACCGGTTTGATCAAAGCCAACATTCCGACGCGCATGGCGTTTCAGGTGTCGAGCAAGATCGATTCGCGGACCATTCTTGACCAGGGCGGTGCCGAACAATTGCTCGGTCACGGCGACATGCTCTATCTGCCGCCCGGCACGGGCTTGCCGATTCGGGTGCATGGTGCATTTGTCTCGGATGAAGAAGTTCACCGCGTGGTGGAAGCGTGGAAGTTGCGCGGCACACCGGACTACGTTGAAGAAATTCTGGCCGGCGTTGAAGAATCTGGCAGTGGCTTCGAAGGCAGCAGCGAAGGTGGCGATGATAGCGAAGATGACCCGCTTTACGATGAGGCCGTACGCTTTGTCACTGAAAGTCGTCGTGCGTCGATCTCAGCGGTACAGCGCAAGCTCAAGATTGGTTACAACCGCGCTGCGCGGATGATCGAATCTATGGAAAACGCCGGTGTCGTAACCTCAATGAGTACCAATGGTTCTCGTGAAGTGATAGCGCCAAGCCCTGTTCGTGACTAACCATTTCCAACCCGAATTTTAAGGAGTCCCATGCGCCTTTTCCGCATGATGTTACTGAGTGTGCTGAGCCTGACCTGCCTTAATGCCATGGCGGATGATAGTTCCGCGGTCAAGCGCCTGACCGAGCTGCTCAACCAGGCGCAGACCATCACCGCGCGCTTCTCCCAGCTGACCCTCGATGGCAGTGGCAGCCAGCTCCAGGAAACTGCTGGCGAACTGTCGCTCAAGCGTCCGGGGTTGTTCCGCTGGCACACCGATGCACCGCAGGAGCAGTTGCTGGTGTCCAATGGCAAAAAGGTCTGGTTGTATGACCCGGACCTTGAGCAGGTGACCATTCAGAAAATGGACCAGCGCCTGACCCACACGCCAGCGCTTTTGCTGTCCGGCGATGTGTCAAAAATCAGCGAAAGTTTTGATATCAGCTACAAAGAGGCTGGCAACGTAGTCGACTTCACCTTGAAGCCGAAATCCAAGGATACCTTGTTCGATAACCTGCGCCTGTCGTTCCGTAGCGGCGTGGTCAATGACATGCAACTAATTGACAGCATTGGCCAGCGGACCAACATTTTGTTCCTCAATGTGAAGATGAACCAGTCAATCAACGAAAGCGAGTTCACCTTTGACGTGCCCAAAGGTGCGGATGTCATTCAAGAGTAAGAGGCCCGATGGATCTGTTTCGCAAGGCTCCTGTTGCTCAACCTCTGGCCGCTCGCCTGCGCGCGGCCACGTTGGATGAGTACGTCGGTCAGGAGCACTTGCTTGCCCGTGGCAAGCCGCTGCGCGAAGCCCTGGAGCAGGGCGCGCTGCACTCAATGATCTTCTGGGGCCCGCCAGGGGTGGGCAAAACCACCCTGGCGCGTTTGCTGGCTCAGGTTTCCGATGCGCACTTTGAGACCATCTCTGCAGTGCTTTCTGGGGTCAAGGAGATTCGCCAGGCAGTCGAGGTAGCGCAGCAGCACGCCGCGCAATATGGCCGACAAACCATCCTCTTTGTCGATGAAGTCCACCGTTTCAACAAATCTCAGCAGGATGCGTTCTTGCCCTATGTTGAAGACGGCACGCTGATTTTCATTGGCGCAACCACTGAAAACCCATCTTTTGAGCTGAACAATGCATTGCTTTCGCGGGCGCGGGTCTACGTACTCAAAAGCCTTGATGAAGCTGCGCTGCGCAAACTGGTTGATCGTGCATTGCACGATCCCAAAGGGTTGGCCGATCGCCAGTTAAGCCTGCCTGACGACAGCTTTACGATTTTAATGGCCGCTGCTGATGGCGATGGCCGTCGCCTGCTGAATTTCCTCGAAAACGCCGCCGACCTGGCCGAAGACGGCGGGGTGATCACCCCTGAATTGCTGCAAGACCTGCTGGGCGATAGTCGTCGGCGGTTTGATAAAGGCGGCGAGGCGTTTTACGACCAGATTTCAGCCCTGCATAAATCAGTACGCGGCTCCAGCCCAAATGGTGCGCTGTATTGGTATGCGCGCATGATCGATGGCGGCTGTGACCCGCTGTACATTGCTCGTCGTGTGGTGCGCATGGCCAGTGAGGATATTGGCAATGCCGATCCGCGTGCCCTGAGCCTGTGCTTGTCTGCCTGGGATGTTCAAGAGCGTCTGGGCAGTCCTGAAGGCGAGTTGGCGGTGGCGCAGGCTATTGTTTATCTGGCCTGTGCGCCAAAAAGCAATGCGGTCTACAGCGCATTCAAGGCAGCCATGCGTGATGTTGCTGAAAACGGTTCGCTGGAAGTGCCGCTGCACCTGCGCAACGCGCCGACCAAACTAATGAAGCAGCTCGGCTACGGCGATGAATACCGTTACGCCCATGATGAGCCGGAAGCCTATGCGGCAGGAGAAGACTATTTTCCTGAGCAAATGGAACCACGCCAGTATTATCAGCCAGTCCCAAGGGGGCTTGAGTTGAAGATCGGCGACAAGCTCAAGCATTTGTCTGCGCAGGATGCTGCCAGCCCACGCAAGCGGAGAGAGTAATGATCAAGGTTGTCGCAGCAGTAGCCGCCGGTGGCGCGCTAGGCAGTTCGCTACGTTTTCTGACCAGCGTCTGGGTTCAGCGTAACTGGCCGCAGCATTTTTTCATGGCGACCTTTAGCGTCAATATCCTTGGCTGCTTTCTGATTGGCCTGTTCAGCGGGTTGTTTATGACCCGTACCGATATCCCGCTTGAACTGCGCACCGGAATTACCGTAGGGGTGCTTGGCGGCTTGACCACCTTCTCCTCATTCAGCTTCGAAACCCTGCGCTTGATTGAGGGCGGCCAGACGGCTATTGCCATGGGTTATCTGGTTGCAAGTTTGCTGGGCGGCTTGCTGGCGGCGTGGGGCGGATTGTCTCTAGCGCGAATGTGATCGCGGTTTGCAGCTGTTTTTTGCCCGGTTAATCGGCCTTTTGCGACTTTTTTCAGCGCATCCTTAGCACTCAGCGCCATGAACCCTTAAACTTCACTCCATTCTGTCTCATGGCTTTGGCCATGCAATTCACACCTTTGTATTGAGATATCAGCATGCTCGACGCCAAACTGGTGCGCACCGAACTTCAAGAAGTCGCTCAGCGCCTTGCCACTCGTGGTTTTCAGCTGGATGTAGCGCGTTTCGAAGAACTTGAAGCGCAGCGCAAGACCCTGCAAACCCGGACCGAACAATTGCAAGCCGAGCGCAATGCTCGCTCCAAGTCGATTGGTCAGGCAAAACAGCGCGGCGAAGACATCGCGCCGTTACTGGCCGAAGTGGACCGCATGGGCAGTGAGCTGGAAGAAGGCAAGCGTGGTCTGGACGCCATCCAGGTCGAGCTGGACAGCATTTTGCTCAACCTGCCGAACTTGCCCCATGAGTCGGTGCCGGTCGGCGCTGATGAAGACGACAACATAGAAGTGCGCCGCTGGGGTACGCCTACTGCGTTCGAATTCGCTGTTCAGGATCATGTCGCGCTGGGTGAGCAGCATGGCTGGCTGGATTTCGAGACGGCGGCAAAAATGTCCGGTGCGCGTTTTGCCTTGCTGCGCGGCCCGATCGCTCGCCTGCACCGGGCACTCGCACAGTTTATGATCAACCTGCACACCGCTGAGCATGGCTACGAAGAGGCTTACACGCCTTATCTGGTTCAAGCGCCTGCGCTGCAAGGCACAGGCCAGCTGCCCAAGTTTGAAGAAGACCTGTTCAAGATCAGCCGCGAAGGCGAGGCTGACTTTTACCTGATTCCGACTGCTGAAGTGTCGCTGACCAACATCGTGTCCGGTGAAATTCTCGACGCCAAGCAGCTGCCGATGAAGTTTGTCGCTCACACGCCATGCTTTCGCAGTGAAGCAGGGGCTTCAGGTCGAGATACGCGCGGCATGATTCGCCAACACCAGTTCGACAAAGTTGAAATGGTACAGATTGTCGAGCCGAGCACCTCTGAACAAGCGCTTGAAGGCCTGACGGCAAATGCTGAGAAAGTCTTGCAGTTGCTTGAGCTGCCGTACCGGGTGCTGTCCCTGTGCACCGGCGATATGGGCTTCAGCGCGATCAAGACCTATGACCTCGAAGTCTGGGTGCCAAGCCAGGACACATACCGCGAGATTTCTTCTTGCTCCAACTGTGGTGACTTCCAGGCACGCCGTATGCAGGCGCGTTACCGTAACCCCGAGACCGGCAAGCCTGAGCTGGTTCATACGCTCAACGGCTCTGGCTTGGCTGTAGGTCGTACCCTGGTTGCTGTGCTTGAGAACTACCAGCAAGCCGATGGCAGTATCAAGGTGCCAGAAGTGCTCAAGCCTTATATGGGCGGTATCGAAGTCATTGGCTAATGGCTGAATCAGCTAGCAGCACTGGTTGCTAGCTGAGCTGCACCGATAGTGGGTGCCACAGAGCATTCGCCCAAGATTTGCTGTCTGACGAGGCTGTCATGGATTTTCTCCCGTTGTTCCACAAACTCAAGGACCGCTTGGTTTTGGTTGTTGGGGGGGGCGAAGTTGCAGTGCGCAAAGCACGTTTGCTTGCCGATGCCGGTGCGCGGCTACGTGTGGTTGCGCCTGATATCCGCGCAGAACTCAGCGAGATGGTCGAGGCCGGCAATGGCGAATTGCTGCTGCGTGGCTATCTCGCCGAAGACCTCGCTGGCGTCACCCTGGTTATTGCGGCCAGCGATGACGAGCCACTCAATGCGCAGATTTCAGAGCAGGCCCAGGCGCTGGGCATTCCGGTCAATGTTGTGGATGCCCCAGCCCTGTGCAGCGTGATATTCCCGGCCATTGTCGATCGCTCGCCCTTGATTGTGGCAATTACCAGTGGCGGTGATGCGCCGGTGTTAGCCCGCTTGATGCGGGCTAAGATCGAAACCTGGATTCCCTCCACCTATGGCCAGTTGGCCGGATTGGCAAAGAAATTCCGGGCTCAGGTAAAAGCGTTGTTACCGAACGTGCAGCAGCGCCGGGTGTTTTGGGAGGACGTGTTTCAGGGGCAAATCGCCGAAAGCGTATTTGCCGGTAAATTGCATGAGGGTGAGCGCCTGCTTGCGGAAAAGGTGGCCGGCTCCACGCCGCAAATGCTCGGTGAGGTGTATTTGGTCGGTGCCGGCCCTGGCGATCCAGACTTGCTGACATTTCGCGCGCTGCGGTTGATGCAACAAGCCGATGTGGTGCTCTACGACCGCTTGGTCGCACCTGCCATTATCGAACTCTGTCGGCGTGATGCTGAACGCATCTATGTGGGCAAGCAGCGCGCTGATCATGCAGTGCCGCAAGATCAAATCAATCAGCGTTTGGTCGATTTGGCCAAGCAAGGCAAGCGGGTGTTACGCCTTAAAGGCGGTGACCCCTTTATCTTCGGCCGTGGCGGCGAAGAGATTGAAGAACTCGCCGCCCAGGGCATTCCATTTCAAGTGGTGCCCGGCATCACCGCAGCCAGTGGGTGCGCAGCGTATGCCGGGATTCCCCTGACTCACCGCGACCATGCCCAATCGGTGCGTTTTGTAACCGGCCACCTGAAAGATGGAAGCAGCGATTTGCCCTGGAGTGAGCTGACCGCTTCAAGTCAGACCCTGGTGTTTTACATGGGCTTGGTTGGTTTGCCGGTGATTTGCCAGCAACTGATCGCCCACGGCCGTGCAGCCAGCACGCCGGCGGCGTTGATTGAGCAGGGCACCACCCAGAATCAGCGGGTCTACACTGGCACCTTGGCTGATCTACCGCAATTGGTGGCTGACCATGAAGTTCGCGCGCCGACCTTGGTTATCGTTGGGGAAGTGGTGCAATTACGCGAGAAGTTGGCCTGGTTTGAAGGTGCTCAGGCTAAAGTCTGAGCACCAGCAATCAACAGCGTTCAGGCTTCGCTGTAGATGCCTTTGCCGGGTAAGCGCGCGCGGTCATGTGCGCGCATCAGGTCAAGCGTCGGTCCTTTGGGAACGATGCCGGTTGGATTGATGGTTTTGTGGCTGGCGTAGTAATGATGCTTGATGTGCTCGAAATCGACCGTTGGCGCAACGTTTTGCCATTGATACAGCTCACGCAGCCAATTGGACAGGTTCGGGTAATCCTCGATGCGCTTGAGGTTGCACTTGAAGTGACCGAAATACACGGCATCGAAACGGATAATCGTGGTGAATAAACGCCAGTCCGCTTCGGTTAAGTATTCGCCAGTCAGATAGCGGTTATGTTCCAGCACTGTTTCAAGGGTATCGAGTTCGGCGAACAGCTGATCAAAGGCTTCTTCGTAGGCATCTTGGGTTGTGGCGAATCCGGCGCGGTAGACACCATTGTTTACCGCAGGATAGATGCGCGCGTTGAGTGCGTCGATCTCGCCGCGCAGCGCTTGCGGGTAAAGGTCGAGCCGGTTATCAGTCAGCTCATTGAAGGCGCTGTTGAACATGCGAATAATTTCTGCCGATTCATTGCTGACAATGCGTTTTTGCTGCTTATCCCAAAGCACCGGCACAGTCACCCGGCCACTGTAGTTGGCATCGTCGGCGGTATAGCGCTGATGCAGAAACTCGAGATTGTCGAGTTTATCGCCGCTTGAGCCGGTGGCTTTGTCGAAGGTCCAGCCATTTTCCAGCATCAGCCAGCTGACCACCGAAACATCGATCAGCGACTCGAGGCCTTTTAACTGGCGGAAAATCAGGGTTCTATGGGCCCATGGGCAGGCTAAGCATACATAGAGGTGATAGCGTCCGGATTCAGCTTTAAAGCCACTGTCACCGCTCGGGCCGGCGGAGCCATCTGCGGTTACCCAGTTACGGCGCTTCGCGCTTTCGCGTTTGAAACGGCCGTCACCTTTGGTGTCGTACCATTGGTCTTGCCACTTGCCATCGACTAATAAACCCATGATCTGTGTCCATCCTCGCCTGCGAGACTGCCGAAGCGCCCAGCAGGCTTTAGTGATTAATGGCTCCAGTCTAACGCGGAAAAATCGATTGAAAGACGCAAAAATGCAGAGATTAAAATCAGTTATTTCGATGCAAGGCGAGCTTCCCAGTATCGTTCGCCACGCTCAAAAGCCTGCTCACGCGTTGCGCCAAGCCCGCGTAAGGCCAACGCCATGGTGCTGATAATCGCCATCTGAGCGTAGCTGTCGGTGGCTTCACCCTGCCAGACGCGCAGCAGGTGCTCGGGTTCAAGGCTCTCCGGCTTGACGTGGCGTTGTGGCGAAAGGGCGGGCCAATCTTCATCCCAGTTTTCACCACCGGCGGTGCCATACAAATGGCTTGTGGCATCGGGGTTGATTTCAATTTCGCCGCCTTCACCCTTGATCACGATCGCGCAATCGCCCAATAACTGGCTGGCTTCGCGGTGCACGGCCTGATAGCCGGGGTGAAAAATACTCTGCAAGCCGCAGCGCGCATTCAACGGGTTAAGAATCCGTGTGAGTGAGTGAATGGGCGAGCGCAGGCCAAGGGTGTTGCGCAGGTCGATCATTTTTTGCAACTGGGGCGACCAATCACCCAGTGGAATAAAGCCCAGTGCGTGTTGCGAGAGGGCTTGATCGACTTCCTGCCAGGAGCGACACAGTGGGATATCCAGTTGAGCGAGCAATTGCTCAGTGTACAGGCGGCCTGCGGTATGGGCGCCTCCACCGTGCATGACGATACGCACGCCATTGGCAGCAAGGGCTTTGGCTGCAAGCAAGAACCAAGGCAAGTGGCGCTTTTTCCCGGCGTAGCTGGGCCAGTCGATATCCACGGCTATCTGTGGCGCATGCAAGCGTTCGCGTACCGCCTGGGCAAAGCCTGCCATCTCTTCTGCGCTTTCTTCCTTGTGCCTGAGCAGCATCAAAAAAGCGCCGAGCTGGGTTTCTTCGACTTTGTCATCGAGGAGCATGCCCATGGCTTCATAAGCTTCGCTGCGGGTGAGGTTGCGGGCGCCGCGTTTACCTTTGCCTAGAATCCGAACGAATTGAGCGAAAGGGTGTTCTACAGGGGTTTGAAGATTCATAAACAATTAGTCGGCTTGGGCAGGCCCGCCAGTTTGGCGGCGAGTTTGGCTGGGGTGCCATTGAATAATCGATTGAGGTGCAAGCTATTGCCTTTGTCCGGGCCCAATTTAAGCGCTACATACTTGATCAACGGGCGATTGGCTGGGGATAACTGAAATTCGCTGTAAAAATCCCGCAGCAGTGTGAGTATCTGCCAGTGATCATCCGTCAGGGTAATGGCTTCACGTTGCGCGAGTGCGGCGGCAACCGGTTCGGACCAGTCACTCAGTGCACAGAGGTAGCCATCCTGGTCCAGGGCGATGTCGCGGCCTTCAACGATCAGCTCACTCATACCCAGCTGTTGACCTTGGCGAACTGCATGCTGAGGCGGACAAATTCCGGATACCCAATGACCTTTGCCCGCGCGGGCGCGCTGATTGAGCGCGCTTCGATATCCTCCTCGAGGGCGTAAAGCTCGATGGTTTCGGATATCTGTTCAAGTGCCTGCAGCGGCTCGGTATCGGCGAGCAGGGCGTACACGGCATCACCACAGAGCAACAGGCCATCGGCCTCGCCGAGCAGGCGCAAGCAGCTGCTGAGGCTTTCATCAGTGAACGGGGAGTCTGAGAGAACGTGTAAGGTAGGCATCAGATGGTCACCACGTTGTCGTAATGCTCAATAAGTGCGCGAAGCCCAGCATCGTCCAAAACCTCGGCGGGTAGGGTGATTGAGTCTAGCTGCATCCCTCGTTCTGCCAAGCTGCGCGCCGAGACATAGAGTGACTCGATACCGAACATGGGCAGGGCTTGCAGGTTGGCGCTCAAGTCTTTTTGCTGCAGAGCTTTGGGTTGTTGCCTGGGCTTGAGCTGCAGTGCACCGTCATCCAGAAACAGCATAGCAATGGGCAGGTCGAAGGCGCCGCCGGCCAAGGCGATATCCAGCACTTCGCGTGCACCCGGTCCAGACCACGGCGCCTGGCGGTTGATGATCAATAACGATTTCACTCAGGCACCTCCAAAGCAAATTAAGCGGTCGGCCACTTGTGCAGCTTCATGCAACTGGCCAAGACCTGAAAGCTGCCAAGGCGCTTGAATACTGGCTGCCGAGCGCGAATAACGCTGAGCTTCTTCGTCATTCAAGACGCCGCGACGCAATGCGGCGGCGATGCACACCACGCCATCGAGCTGTTGTTGCTCGACGAATTCGCGCCACTCTCGGGCCACATCAATTTCATCCTGGCCACTGATCGCTGTGCTTGAGGCGCTATACACACCATCTTGGTAGAAAAACAGGCGGACAATCTCATGTCCGTCGGCAATCACCGCCTGGGCAAAGCGCAGTGCGCGGCGCGAGGAGGGCTGATGAGCGGCGGAAAACAAAGCAATGGCGAATTTCATGGCGGGCCAGTCAGGTTAATCTTTTCGAATGATAAAGCCTGACGCGCCAAGATGCTCGCCATAGAAACGAAAAAGCCCGCACGAAGCGGGCTTTTTGCACTGGCGGATGAGTTAATCGTTGCTGCTCATGATGCCGAAGATCTGCAACAAGCTGATGAACAGGTTGTAGATCGATACATATAGGCTGATCGTTGCCATGATGTAGTTGCGCTCGCCGCCATGGATGATGGCACTGGTCTGGAACAGGATGCAGACCGATGAGAACAATACAAAGCCAGCGCTGATCGCCAGTTGCAGGCCGCTAATCTGGAAGAAGAAGCTGGCAACCATCGCACCAATCAGGACAAAGAAACCTGCAGTGATAAAGCCACTGAGGAAGCTCATGTCTTTGCGGGTGGTCAGCACATAAGCCGACAAGCCAAAAAACACCAGTGCAGTCATGGCAAAGGCAGCGCTCACCACTTCGGCGCCGTTGGCCATGCCCATATAGCGGTTAAGGATCGGGCCAAGGGTGTAACCCATAAAGCCGGTCAGGGCCAAGGTCGAAACGATGCCCCATGGCGAGTTACGCAGTTTTGCCGTCAGGAAAAACAAACCATAGAAACCAACCAGCACAACAATAAAGTTGGGGTAGGCAACGTTGGCGCGCTGAGCCAAGAAAGCAACCAGGCCGCTGAAAGCCAGGGTAATCGCCAACAACCCGTAGGTGTTGCGCAATACGCGGCTGACTTCTTGCTGTTCGACCAGCGAGGGGTCGATTGCGTAA
Source organism: Pseudomonas sp. EL_65y_Pfl2_R95 (assembly GCF_963971045.1). Classification (NCBI taxonomy): domain Bacteria; kingdom Pseudomonadati; phylum Pseudomonadota; class Gammaproteobacteria; order Pseudomonadales; family Pseudomonadaceae; genus Pseudomonas; species Pseudomonas sp. EL_65y_Pfl2_R95. The sequence goes on from NZ_CAXAOV010000003.1 coordinate 500,762, forward strand.
TTTTGTTGTTGCATGGCGTCACTCCTGTTAAAAAACGGTTGTTCCGTAAGCGATACTGACACCGATATTAGCACTGTGTTGAAAAAAAACGCTTCAGAGAGTTTGACAGCGTGTTTCGTTCGGGTAAGATTGCCGCCCGCAGTCAGGGAGAAGTGCATTAACAGCGTTAATGTGTTGATCTTAAACAGAACTGCGTATGCAATACTGGAAGCGTGGCCGAGTGGTTTAAGGCAACGGTCTTGAAAACCGTCGATGGGAAACTGTCCTAGAGTTCGAATCTCTACGCTTCCGCCATCTTTTTGTGAGAGGGCAGGCACCGACTCGGTGCTTGCCCTCTGACAGCGATTCACCACGCTAGTGATAGCGCACACGCTTAATAGGCAAGGCAGCCGCAAATAATCAAATGGACCGCTGTATTACACGGCACGTTTAGCGAGGTGTTCCATTGATTCGAGTGCTAGTGGTTGATGATCATGATCTGGTGCGTACCGGAATCAGCCGAATGCTGGCTGACATCGACGGTCTTGCAGTAGTCGGTCAAGCCGAAAGTGGTGAAGAGTCAATTATCAAAACCCGTGAGCTTAAACCTGACGTTATCCTGATGGACGTCAAGATGCCGGGCATCGGCGGTCTGGAAGCTACCCGCAAGTTGATTCGCAGCAACCCTGACGTCAAAGTTGTTGCGGTGACTGCCTGTGAGGAAGACCCTTTCCCGACGCGTTTGTTGCAAGCAGGTGCTTCTGGCTACCTGACCAAGGGCGCGGCGTTGGATGAAATGGTTCAGGCCATACGCATGGTGTTTGCCGGTCAGCGCTATATCAGCCCACAAATCGCTCAACAACTGGCGCTGAAATCGTTTCAGCCCCAGAGCAGCAATTCGCCCTTTGACCTGCTCTCCGAGCGTGAAATCCAGATCGCATTGATGATTGCCGGCTGCCAGAAAGTACAGAGCATCTCCGATAAGCTGTGCTTGTCGCCCAAGACGGTTAACACCTACCGCTATCGCATATTCGAAAAGTTGGCCATTACCAGTGACGTAGAACTGGCGTTGCTGGCTGTTCGCCACGGCATGGTCGATGCTTCCCAGTAGCGACTCCAAAGCGTTTGATTCCAGCGCTTTCTTAGCGACGTGCAGCGGGCGACCCGGTGTATACCGGATGTTCGATGCAGAGGGCAAGCTGCTTTACGTGGGTAAAGCCAAGAACCTCAAGAGTCGCTTGTCCAGCTATTTCCGCAAAACCGGCCTGGCCCCTAAAACGGCGGCGCTGGTGGCCAAGATCGTCCAGGTTGAAACCACCATTACTGCCAATGAAACCGAAGCCCTGTTGCTGGAACAGACGCTGATCAAGGAGTGGCGCCCACCCTACAATATTCTGCTGCGTGATGATAAGTCCTATCCCTATGTGTTTCTCTCGGACGGCGCTTTCCCGCGACTGACTATTCACCGCGGGGCAAAAAAGCTAAAGGGACGATATTTCGGACCTTATCCAAGCGCCGGGGCTATTCGCGAAAGCCTTGGGCTGCTGCAGAAGACGTTTCTGGTGCGCCAGTGCGAAGACAGCTACTTCAAGAACCGCACGCGACCCTGTCTGCAATATCAAATCAAGCGCTGCAAAGGGCCCTGTGTGGGTTTGGTTGAGCCTGAAGAATATGCAGAAGATGTACGCCACTCGGTGATGTTTCTTGAGGGGCGCAGCAATGCCTTGACCGACGAGTTGTCATCGGCGATGCAACTCGCCTCGAGCGAGCTGAATTTCGAGCGTGCAGCAGAGGTTCGCGATCAGATATCGCTGCTGCGCCGCGTGCAAGACCAGCAAAGCATGGAAGGCGGCACCGGTGATGTGGATGTGATCGCCAGCATTGTTACCCCGGGTGGTGCCTGTGTGCACCTGATTACGGTGCGCGGTGGTCGGGTGCTCGGCAGCAAGAATTTCTTTCCTCAGGTAGCGATCGAAGAAGACGGCAGTGCAGTGATGCTGGCGTTTCTTTCACAGTATTACCTGAGCAGTCACGAACGCGACCTGCCAACCGAGCTGATCGTTAATGTTCAGAATGAAGATTATCCGACGCTGATTGCTGCGATCGAAGCATCAAGGGGTCGTGAACTAGCGATTAGCTACCGAGTGCGGGCGACGCGAGCGCGCTGGCAGCAATTGGCGGTAACCAATGCTGAGCAGGCCTTGAGCGCGCGCTTGGCCAATCGTCAGCATGTGGCTGCACGCTTTGAGGCGCTGGCTGAGGCGCTCAAGCTTGATGAAATTCCACAGCGGCTAGAGTGCTTTGATATCAGCCACTCCAGCGGCGAGGCCACAGTAGCCTCCTGTGTGGTGTTTGGCCCTGAAGGCCCGATCAAATCGGATTACCGGCGCTACAACATTGAAGGTATTACCGGTGGTGATGACTACGCCGCCATGCATCAGGCCTTAACCCGTCGGTTTAGCAAAATCAAAGACGGCGAGGGCAAGTTGCCTGATATTTTGTTGGTTGATGGCGGAAAGGGGCAGCTGGCGATGGCCCGCGAAGTGCTTGAAGAGCTTGCCGTGCCGGAGTTGATTCTGCTCGGTGTGGCCAAGGGCACCACTCGTAAGCCCGGGCTGGAAACCTTGTACCTCAACGATGCCGCCCATGATTTCACCTTGCCCGGTAACTCTCCGGCGTTGCACCTGATTCAGCAAATCCGCGACGAGTCGCATCGTTTTGCTATTACTGGTCACCGCGCCCGGCGTGGCAAAACCCGCCGCACCTCCACATTAGAAGGGGTTGCCGGGGTAGGGCCCAAGCGCCGCCGCGAGCTGTTGAATCATTTTGGTGGCCTGCAAGAGTTGTCGCGTGCGAGTATTGAAGAAATCGCTAAATCCCCCGGCATTAGCAAAAAGCTTGCAGAGCTCATTTATGCGGCTTTGCACAGCGAGTAGAATGCTGGCTCACCTTGAACAGTTGCGCTGATGAATATCCCCAATCTGCTTACGGTACTTCGCGTACTGCTGATTCCCGTTTTTGTTTTGATGTTTTATCTTCCATTTTCATGGAGTTACTGGGCCGCTAGCCTGGTTTTTACTGTGGCCGCAGTGACAGATTGGTTGGATGGTTATCTGGCGCGCCTGTGGTCGCAAAGCACGCCGTTCGGTGCCTTTCTTGATCCAGTTGCCGATAAGTTGATCGTCGCGGTTGCATTGGTGTTGCTGGTAGCTGAGCACCATAACCTGTGGCTGACCCTTTCGGCGGCCGTGATTATCTGCCGGGAAATTGTGGTTTCAGCCCTGCGTGAGTGGATGGCAGAGATTGGCGCCAGAGCTCATGTTGCAGTCTCCAATCTGGGCAAGTGGAAAACCGCTGCGCAAATGGTGGCGTTGGTTATATTGCTGGCCAATCCTCCACTGATGACGGCTTGGGTTGCTCTGGGCTACGTCTTATTGATTGTCTCGGCAATTCTTACTTTGTGGTCGATGGTGCACTACTTAATGGCTGCATGGCCGCATCTCAGCCCCTCTGCCGAAAAGAAATAAACTTTTTTGAATCAAGGGGTTGACGTCGGGCACGGAAAAGATAGAATGGCGCCCGTCAACACGACAAGCGGGAATAGCTCAGTTGGTAGAGCACGACCTTGCCAAGGTCGGGGTCGCGAGTTCGAGTCTCGTTTCCCGCTCCAGTATTTAACGGGCCGTTTTTATAGCGGCCCGTTTAGTTTCAAGGCTGAGTAGCAGAGTGGTTATGCACCGGATTGCAAATCCGTGAACGCCGGTTCGATTCCGACCTCAGCCTCCAAATAGAAAGCCTCGTAGATCAACGATTTACGAGGCTTTTTTATTGTGACATAGGGACTTGCGAGGCCAGCCACGGCTGTATATAGTCCTCTCCCACGAAGCAAGCCAACACCGCCCCGATGGTGAAATTGGTAAACACAGCAGACTTAAAATCTGCCGACCGAAAGGTCTTGCCGGTTCGATTCCGGCTCGGGGCACCATATTCAGTACAAGCAAGCCCCGTGTAGCGAGTCGCTCACGGGGCTTTTTTGTGGGCGGAATCTTTGTCCGGTGCGCAGGGCTGAAACGAGGCGATTATTCGGCCTAACGTGGCCATGGCTTCTTCGCTCTGCGCTGTCCAGGGATGTCCACAGTTCAGGCGAGCGCAATTACCGAATTGGCGCGTTGCGGAAAAAATGGGGCCAGGTGCCAGGCTGATGCCTTGGGCCAGGGCCAGCTTGAACAGGTGCAATGCGTCTACCTGCTTGGGAAACTCGAACCAGAGAAAATAGCCGCCGGCAGGGCGGCTGACCCGTGTTTCAGCTGGAAAATGCCGGGCAGCTGAAGCGAGCATTGCATCCTGCTGGGTTTCAAGGCTGTGCCTGAGCTTGCGCAGGTGCCGGTCATAGCCGCCATGCTGCAGGTAATCGGCGAGTGCCGCCTGGGCAGGCACAGAAGGCGATATCGTCGTCATCAACCGCTGCCTGCTGACTTGCTGTGCGTATCGCCCAGCCGCAACCCAACCAATGCGGTAGCCGGGCGCCAGGCATTTCGAGAAGGAGCCGCAATGCATGACAAGTCCGTCGTCGTCATAGCTTTTTACCGGGCGCGGCGGTCGGGCGCCAAAATTAAGTTCGGCGTATACATCGTCTTCAATCATCGGCATCTGGTGTTGTTTAAGCAGTGCGTAGAGCGCACGCTTTTTATCATCGCTCATGCTCGCGCCGACCGGGTTCTGCAGACTGCTCATAAACCAGCAGGCTTTAACCGGCAGGTTCGACAAACTGTCTGCCAGGCATTCAAGATCAATACCTTCGCGTGCGTGCACAGGAATCTCAACCGCCTTGAGCTTGAGGCGTTCAAGTACCTGCAGTGTTGCGTAGAACGCAGGTGCTTCAATCGCAACTAGATCACCGGGTTGGGTTACACACTGCAGGCACAGATTGAGCGCTTCCATCGCGCCATTGGTGATCACCAGTTCCTCGACCGGTAGCAAGACCCCGCTGTTCATATAACGCAGGGCAATTTGTCGGCGCAGGCTGGGGTTGCCCTCGGTCATGTCAGCGATAACCGCACTGGCTGGCATGGCGCGCAAACTCTGCGCCATCGAGCGCGCGAGTCTTGCCAGGGGGAATAAGTGAGGCGATGGGAACGCCGAACCAAAAGGCACGGTATCGGGGTCTTTAAGTGAACCCAGCACCGAAAACACCAGATCACTGACATCAACTTCGGTGGTGTTTGCCCGCTGTTGATTGGCCTCCGGCTCAGGCAGTGGCTGTTGTGCGTGCAGGCGTACAAAGTACCCCGAGCGCGGGCGTGCCTGGATCAGGCCGCGGTCTTCCAGCAAGTAGTAGGCTTGAAAAATTGTAGAGGGGCTGACCCCAAACGTTCTGCTGGCGTGCCTGACCGAGGGCACGCGCTCACCGGGAATCAGCACCGCATTGCGGATCAGCTCTGCAATTTCATCCGCAACTTTTTCGTAGCGTTTCATGGGGGCCTGCGGGGTGGCTAGGGCAATGTCACACTTTACGGGTAGCGCGCTGTGCATGGGAATATTCAGCGACTGGCAGGTGAAATAAAGGTGCTGTCGGCACCGACCTGCTGCTCTGTGGCATCAACATTACTGACCATAAAGGTTAATCGCTCGGCACTGGTGACCTTGTCGGGTTGAAGCAGCACAACACTGACGGGCAGGTTAATGATCTCCCCGGCGGCTAGGCTCACCTCTTGCTCCCCTTGCAAGGAAAATGCCGGGTTATGTTTCAGTGTCAGCGTATAGCGTTGAGGGTGCTGGGTTTTGTTGATGATTTTCAGGCTGTAGATATTTTCGATCTGCCCTTCGCTATTCTCACGAAACATGGCCCTGTCCTTGGTGACATCAAGGGAAATCAATGGACGGATCTGAAGTGCCCATACGAAGCATGCAAGCATCGCCAGCAACACGGCTGCATAGGCCACCAGGCGCGGACGGAACAAGCGGGTTTTGCCGCCATTCAACGCGCGCTCAGAGGTGTAGCGCACCAGGCCACGCGCATAGCCCATCTTATCCATCACGGTATCGCAAGCGTCGATACAGGCACCACAACTTAGGCAATTGAGCTGCAAGCCGTCACGAATATCGATGCCGGTTGGGCAGACCTGTACGCAGATTGTGCAGTCGATGCAGTCACCCAGGCCTTGTGCTTGATGGTCACTGTCTTTGCGTCGTGGGCCACGGTTATCGCCCCGGGCACTGTCATAGGAAACCACCAGTGTGTTGTCATCGAACATGACGCTTTGGAACCGCGAGTAGGGGCACATGTCCAGGCAGACTTTTTCACGCAGCCAGCCGGCATTTACATAGGTGGCCGTGGTAAAGAAAAACAACCAGAACGCGGTAGAACCATCGATATTCAACCTTGCCGTGTCGACAATCAGTTGCCGGATCGGGGTGAAGTAACCTACGAAGGCCAGTGCTGTCGCCAATCCCACCGCTAACCAGAGTGTGTGCTTGGCGCTGCGTCGTAGCAGTTTATTCAGGCTCCAGGGCGCAGCATCCAGTTTCAGGCGTTGAGTGCGCTCACCCTCAGTAAGCTTTTCGATGCGCATGAATATCCAGGTGAAAACGCTTTGCGGGCAGGTATATCCACACCAGACACGGCCTGCAAACACTGTGATAAAAAACAGGCCGAACGCGGCAATAATTAGAATTGCCGAAAGCAGAACAAAATCCTGCGGCCAAAAGGTGGCGCCAAAAATGTAGAATTTTCGCCCAGAAAGGTCCCATAACACTGCTTGGCGGTCGCCCCAGTTAAGCCAGGCCGTGCCGAAGTAGATCAAGCACAAAAGCCCGGCGCCATAGAGGCGTAAATTGCGGTAAAGCCCGGTAAAGCTGCGGGTATGGATAACCCCGCCGGCCTGAGCAGGCGTAAGCCGCAGAGGGGCAGAAGGGGCAAGTGTGTCGATTACGGTGACAGGAATGCGATCAGTCATGGCTAGCACCTCACGGGCTGTATTTCAGGCGAGGGCCATGATCGGGACAATTCTGTACTGAGAACAGGCTCAGTTTTTTAAATAAAATACAGATCAGATGAGTTTTCGATTACGCGATTATCGCTGCCTAGCACGGTTTTCATAGCCTGCAGTTGATCTTCCGCAAGTAACGGTACAGATCGTAGCTAGTGAGAAAAACTGATCCGTTGTTTTTTACACCTTTTGAGTCTGGCGAGTGATGCAGCGCTAGGTCATAGTGGGCGTTTGGCTGACGCGCTTGCTGGCGTCTACGCAGCGGATATCGTTGATTAAGGAGAGTGCTGTGTTATTGCGAGGTCTGACCTGGTTGGTTCTGTTCCAGATAGTCGGCGTGGCTATTAATCATGCATTACTGCCAGCGCTGCCGGGGGCCATTATTGGTTTGCTGCTGTTGCTGGTCTTTCTGTTGATTCGTGGCAAGGTCGATGACTCACTTAATACAGCCGCTAATACCTTGCTGCAGTATTTACCGCTGCTGTTGGTCGTGCCTGCAACCGGCATTATTACCAGTAGCCACGAGTTGCTTGAAAACCTGATACCAATCGCCGGCGCACTCGTGCTGTCACTGATTGTCACCGTTCCCCTGTGTGGCTGGTTGATGCAAACCTTGGCGCGCAGGATCGAGCGGCGTTCGGATGATCGCTCATGACCGTCGAATCGGCTAAAAGCACCTGGTTGGTGGTGCAGCAGCATCCATTATTCTCGATCTGCCTGACGCTGATTGCCTTTCAGTTGGCACTGGCGCTGTACCGTCGCAGTGGCTGGTTGGTGCTTCAGCCGGTGTTAGTCTCCATGCTGATTGTGGTGTCGACCTTGTTGCTGCTAGGGATCGACTACAGCACCTACCGTCAAGGTGCAGCCCCCATCGCATTGTTGCTTGGCCCAGCCACGGTTGCCTTGGCTGTGCCCCTGTACCGTAATCTCAAGCGCATTCAGTTGCTGTTCTGGCCAATTATTCTGACGATTGCTTTTGGCGGGGTCTTTACCCTGCTGTTGACCCTGACCATTGCTCACCTGCTCGGCGCGGACTTGCCCATACTGCTGACCTTGGCGACTAAGTCAGTGACCATGCCGATTGCCATGTTGGCTGCCGATCAAATTGGCGGCATAGCGGCGTTATCTGCGGTATTTGTCATGCTTACCGGTGTGATTGGCACGGCCATTGGCCCGCCTATGTTGCGCTGGATTGGGGTCGACCATCCAGCTGCCCGGGGCATGACTTACGGTATGAATGCGCACGCAATTGGCACCGCAAGAGCGCTGGAGGAGGGCGAGGAATGCGGAGCGTTCGCTGCGTTGTCGATGAGTTTGCTCGGTGCGCTGACCGCAGTGTTTCTACCGCTGTGTGCGGGGTTGCTGGTCTGGCTTTACAGCAGTTGATTCAAACAGTTAGTTAGCAAAAAGCCCGCCGAAGCGGGCTTTTTGCTGATGGGGCTGATCCTTCAGCTGTTCCGATAATACGACTTATCTGTGAAAGTTTCGTGAAAAATTTGGCAAAAATAACAATAAAAATGGAACTTTTTGCCATTACTACGCCATTAGTCTGAGATTGCATTGTGCGACTGGCATTTATGCCGCTGGAGATGACCAAATCAGCATTCTAAGCAGTGCCAGCAATACCAAGCGTTTAACCCGATGACCAGCATTTGACGATACAGACGTTTACGCATTCGCTCACTGTCATCGCTTCGCCATGTTTTAGTCACAGGCTTGCCATTCAAGTTCGCTCAAATCGTCGTATTGCTATAGGGAGATTGGACGATGCGAATTTGCGTGATAGGCGCTGGGTATGTGGGCTTGGTTTCAGCAGCGTGCTTTGCTGAGATGGGCAATCAAGTTATCTGTATTGAGCGTGATGCAGAGCGTTTCAATCAACTTAAAGCAGGGCGTGTGCCGATTTTCGAGCCCGGTCTTGAGCAAATGATTGCCGCTCACCTAGGCAATGGCCAGTTGAGCTTTACGCAAAACTTTGCAGAAGGTATACGCTTGGCTGACGTGATCTTTATCGCCGTCGGCACCCCGAGTGGCGAAGACGGTTCCGCCGATCTGACCCATGTCCTCAATGTTGCCGACGAGCTTGGGAATCATATTCAAACACGGTGTTTGGTTGTCGATAAGTCTACGGTGCCTGTAGGGACAGCTGAGCGGGTGGCCCAACGTATCAATCGCCAGCTTGCTGCGCGCAATAAGAAATTTCAGGTCAATGTCGCCAGTAACCCCGAGTTTCTTAAAGAGGGCTCGGCTCTCGAGGACTTTATGCGTCCGGATCGGGTGATCATCGGCTGTGATGATGCTCAAGACACCCAGACCCTGCGACGCTTATATGCCCCCTTTATTCGTAATCATGAACGAATACTGAGCATGGGGGTGCGAGCTGCGGAGTTCAGCAAATATGCTGCCAATGCATTCCTGGCCACGAAAATCTCGTTTATCAATGAAATGGCCGGGCTCTGTGCGCGCTTAGGCGTGGATATTGAAGAGGTGCGCCGCGGAATTGGCAGCGACAAGCGTATTGGTACCCACTTTATTTATGCAGGGTGCGGTTACGGCGGATCTTGTTTCCCCAAAGATGTTCGCGCCCTGATCCGCACTGCTGAACAGGAAGGTATCGAGCCTGGTATCTTGCGTGCAGTCGAAGCCCGTAATGCGCTTCAGAAAACCTTGCTGTTTCAGGCAGTGCGCGAGCATTTTTCGGGCTATATGCAAGGCCGGGTCGTGGCGATCTGGGGATTGTCCTTCAAACCTGGCACCGATGACCTGCGCGAGGCACCCAGCCTGGTGCTGATTGATGCATTGCTGGCCGCCGGCGCTACAGTCCAAGCCTGTGATCCAGTCGCAACCGCAGCAGTGGCAAAGCGCTATTCAATGGAACTGCAACGGGGTCAGCTAAGTCTAACCGACTCACCCTATAATGCAGCCCAAGGTGCTGATGCGCTGGTCTTGGTGACTGAGTGGAAGCAATTCCGGCAGCCAGACTTCGCACGCATTCGCAGTTCGATGCGCATGCCGGTGCTATTTGACGGGCGCAATATTTACGATGCAAAGCAACTTGTCGAACTTGGTTTTTTATACCGAGGCATTGGCAGACCGCAGCAAGGCAGTTGTATGGTTAGTGCGGCCTGATAGACTAAGGTGCTTTCAATTTCCATATATGGAGTCCCATGATTAAGAAATGCTTGTTCCCTGCAGCCGGTTACGGCACACGTTTTCTCCCGGCCACCAAAGCGATGCCAAAGGAAATGTTGCCAATCGTGAACAAGCCGCTGATCCAGTACGGCGTCGAAGAGGCGCTTGATGCTGGCTTGTCAGAAATTGCTATGGTGACAGGACGCGGTAAGCGTTCGCTTGAAGACCACTTCGACATCAGCTACGAGCTTGAGCACCAGATTCGCGATACCGACAAAGAGAAATACCTGGTTGGCATTCGTCGCCTGATTGACGAGTGCACCTTTTCCTACACCCGTCAGGTTGAGATGAAAGGTCTTGGCCACGCCATCCTCAGTGGCCGACCCCTGATTGGCGATGAGCCCTTTGCCGTGGTGCTGGCCGATGACTTGTGCCTCAATCTTGAAGGCGACGGCGTTTTGGCACAGATGGTCAAGCTGTACAACCAGTTCCGCTGCTCGATCGTGGCGATTCAGGAAGTGCCCGCAGACGAAGTTCACAAATACGGTGTTATTGACGGTGAAATGATCCGCGACGACATCTACCGTGTGAACAGCATGGTAGAAAAGCCGAAAAAAGAAGATGCACCGACCAACATGGCTATTATTGGTCGTTACATTCTGACGCCGGATATTTTCGACCTGATCGAACAAACCGAGCCGGGCAAGGGCGGTGAGATCCAGATCACCGACGCCTTGATGAAACAGGCACAAAACGGTTGCGTGCTGGCGTATAAATTCAAAGGTCAGCGCTTCGATTGCGGTGGCGCTGAAGGTTATATTGAAGCCACCAACTTCTGCTTTGAAAACCTGTACAAGGCTGGTAAGTCCAAGTAATTGTAATTACCTGGCTCCTCGCGAGCGCCTGTGCATTTGCGTTGTCCGCCTTCTCGCAGGGTGCGACAACGCGACGGTTTTCCAGCAAGCCCCGGTAGACATCCTCGATATCGGCATTCCTTAGCTGTGATTATCCCGCTTGAGGGATTGGCATTGATTCTGAGCCCGGCCCTAACGGCTGACCGTAGCTGAACTCAATATAATTACCGCCTGGGTCGACAACGCCGCAGTAATAGCCCACTGGATAAGGTTCATCGCGGGGCTCCCAAATCAGGCAATCCGCGTCGCGCGCCTTATTCGCCAGGGCATCGACTTGCTCACGGCTTTCGACTGCAAAGCCAAAGTGCGAATAATCGTTCGTCCCCAACTGGCGCTTCTGGCCGCCAGGCATCAACACCAGAATAAAACTGTGTTCCTTTCCGGGTTCAGCCATCCAGACGATGCGCGAACCTTTGCCTGCTCGCTGGTGAATGACCCGCATGGCGCAAAAATCTCGATAGAACGCAATGCATGCGTCCAGATCAGGCACATGCATGGCGATATGAGTAAGGCTTGGCTGCATAGGAACCTCCATATCATTAGGATAGGTGCTTAAGGCGGTTTGGGTGGCATCTGGGTTATGATTGCGGCTTTATCAGGAGGATAATCATGACTTTCGACTTCGATCTCTTCGTAATCGGTGCAGGTTCTGGCGGAGTCCGAGCCGCTCGATTTTCAGCGGGCTACGGCGCCAAAGTAGCGGTTGCCGAGAGCCGATACCTGGGGGGGACCTGCGTCAATGTGGGTTGCGTGCCCAAGAAGTTGTTGGTCTATGGTGCCCACCTTGCCGATGAATTTGAACAAGCCAAAGGCTTTGGTTGGAGTGTCGGCGCGCCCTCATTTGACTGGCCAACTCTGATCAGCAACAAAAATACCGAGATTAATCGCCTCAACGGTGTTTACCGCAATCTGCTGCAAAACAGCGGTGTAACCCTGCTTGAAGGGCATGCGCGCATGATCGACGATCATCACGTTGAGTTAGACGGTAAGTGCTACAGCGCAAAAAACATCCTGATTGCCACCGGTGGGTGGCCCAGCATTCCCGATATCCCCGGGCATGAGCACGCCATCGGCTCCAACGAAGTCTTTTTTCTGGAGCAGTTGCCGAAGCGCGTCATTGTTGTCGGAGGGGGTTATATCGCTGTTGAGTTTGCGTCTATCTTCAATGGCATGGGTGCGCAAACGACTCAGTTGTATCGCGGCGATTTGTTCCTGCGTGGTTTCGATGGTTCAGTGCGCAAGCATCTGCAAGAAGAGCTGACAAAGAGCGGTATCGACCTGCAATTCAATGCTGACATCAGCCAAATTGAAAAGCAGAGCGATGGCAGCCTCCTGGCTACATTGAAAGATGGTCGCACCCTGGCAACCGATTGTGTGTTCTACGCCACTGGGCGTCACCCGATGCTGGATAACCTAGGCCTTGAAAATACCTCGGTTAAGCTCGATAAGCGCGGTCATATTGATGTCGATGAGCATTACAAGACCAGCGCCGAGTCTGTATTTGCGATTGGCGATGTGATCGGCCGTGTTCAACTCACTCCCGTGGCTTTGGCTGAAGGGATGGCCGTGGCCCGCCAGCTGTTCAAGCCTGATGAATACCGCAGTGTCGACTACGACATGATACCGACAGCGGTTTTCAGCTTGCCGAATATCGGCACCGTTGGCTTGACCGAAGAGCAAGCGCGTGACAAGAAACACAAGGTCAAGATCTACGAAAGCCGCTTCAAACCCATGAAGCTATCGCTGGGCGAGTCGACCGAGCGTACCTTGATGAAGCTGGTGGTTGATGCCGATTCGGATCGTGTTCTGGGCTGTCACATGGTCGGGCCGGATGCCGGTGAAATCATTCAGGGGCTGGCTGTCGCGCTCAAAGCAGGCGCTACCAAAGCCATCTTTGACGACACCATTGGCGTTCATCCAACGGCGGCTGAAGAGTTTGTGACCATGCGCACCCCCGTCTCCGAGTAATTGATGCGATGACCATGGCGCAGTTGTTTTATGCGGCCGACCTCTTTGGTGTGGCCGTGTTCGCTATCACCGGAGCGCTCATGGCGGGGCGTAAGTCGATGGACCTGTTCGGTGTATTGGTGATCGCCATCATCACGGCCTTGGGTGGCGGCACGCTGCGTGACGTCATCCTCGGCAATCATCCGGTGAGCTGGATTCGCGATGACACCTATATTCTGGTGGCGTCGATTGCGGCGGTCGGTACTGTCGTTTGGGTTCGGCTAACCCAGCCTATTCATGAAAAAGGTCTGCTGATTGCCGATGCATTCGGTTTGGCCGTTTTTACGGTGTATGGCACTGAAGTCGCGCTGCAGCATGACCTTCAGCTCAGTACGGCAGTGATCATGGGGGTTATCACCGGCGTTGCAGGTGGCGTCATGCGCGATATTATCTGCAACGAGATACCCTTGATTTTCAAAAAAGAGATCTACGCGACTGCCTGCATTGCCGGCGCATTGATGTTTATCGCCCTCAGGGCTTTGGCCACACCGCCTTGGCTGGACACGGGAGTGGCGATGCTCACGGTATTGGCAACCCGGCTTGCAGCGATTCGCTGGCATTTCTCTTTACCAAGGTTCCACCTGCTAGACAGGGATTAATTGTGATTGAACGTCTGGATCATCTGGTCTTAACCGTCGCCGATATCGATCAAACCGTCGATTTCTATACCCGTGTCTTAGGTATGCGTCATGAAACCTTTGGCGAAGGCCGCAGCGCGTTAGTCTTCGGCCAGCAGAAATTTAACCTGCATGAGCAGGGCAGAGAGTTCGAGCCCAAGGCCAAACGGCCAACGCCAGGGGCCATTGACCTGTGCCTGATCACAAATTGGCCCAGCGACAAGGTACTGATGCATTTGGCAGAGCAGGGCGTGAGAGTCACCGAAGGCCCGGTGAAGCGCACTGGGGCAACTGGGGCAATCGAGTCAGTGTATTTTCGCGACCCGGACTTCAACTTGATTGAAGTCAGCCATTACCTCTGAATCGACCGCAATCCGAGCTTTTTACAGCCAGTTTTAGCTTCTGGTCTGGCGCCTGATTCAGACGCCAGCGCCTGAAAATCTATTCGTGATGGGCTTCGCCGACGAAGGTCAGCGAGGTGAAAAATCCCTGCTCGGTGATGTCTGGATTGTTAGCAACGGGCACCACGGTCTGTGCAGTAATTACATTCAATCCTGCATTTCTGACCATGACCTGCGCGCGACCTTGGGCGTCAGTTTCAGCGCTGACCACATCGGGCGCACTGCGATAATCGCCAATCAATTTGATCCCGGCCAACGGCTTGCCATTGAGTTTGACCACCACCGGCAATGCGTTGCCCGGACCAACAGTCAGGGGGTCAACCTGCGGGACGATCACCAGCTTCAAGCGCTCCAGTTTTGGCAGTTTTGCCCCCTCGTGGTAGATCGCCAGGCTGTACTTGAATGTTTGGGTGGAGGCAATCGCCCCTGGAACTTTCGAGCGGCCCTGATTGATCCATTGTTTATCGGCAGTTTGTGACCACATGCCATTGTCCAGTGCCACGGCCATCACCGCTGGTGGGCTGAGCGGTTGTAGGCGAGCATGGTCGCTGAGCCGTTCAACGGTTACCGGGATCATCTTGCCGTTTACGCTGTAGGCCCAAGCGCCGCTGATTTTGTTGGCCTTGAAGGCATTATCTTCAGCGCCATGGCCATAGATTACCTCGATATTTCCACGGCGTTGTTCTGTCCATAAACCGTGGGCAATGGCCTCGCTGGCGAAGATTAAACCCAGCAGAGAGAGTGACAGGGCCGCAAGCTTGCGATACATGAGAAATCCTTAATCGATTAGAGGTTGAGTGACAGGCTGAGGCTGACATTACGTGGCGCACCGGGGCTTACCCAGTAGCTGCTGTAGGAGCGCTCGTAATAATTTTCATCAAAGATATTGTTGAGGTTAAGGCCGACTGTGAGCGTTTCACTGGCCTTGTAATGGGCCAGCAAATCGACGGTTTGATAAGCGCCAAGCTCAAAGTCGCTACCGGCTTCGCCAGAACGATCGCCGACGTAACTGTAGGCCGCACCAATATCTGAGCCGCGTAAGGCGCCGTCCTGAAACTCATACACACCCAAGACACTGCCGCTGCGCTTTGCAACGCCCAGCAAGCGGCTGCCCGTTGGAATGGTGCTATCGCCTTTAGTGACCTCGGCATCGATATAGGCGAACGCGCCAATCACGCGTACGGCGTCGCTCAATTGGCCGGCAAACTGCAGATCCATCCCTTGGCTTCGTGCTTCACCTATTGCACGGCTGGTGTCAGTCGAGGGATCCAGCGCCAGTACGTTTTCTTTTTCGATATAAAATGCGGCAATGGTTGCGCTTAAACGCTCATCGAACAACTCGGTTTTAAAACCTACTTCGTAGCCAATACCTTGTTCTGGATCGAAGCCTTTGCCGCTCGCATCCAAACCGCCATTGGGTTTAAACGAGGTGGAGGCGTTGGCAAAGACACCCACTGCAGGCGTCAACTGATAGAGCAGGCCGCTTCTGTAGGTGACTTCGTCGTGACGCTGCTGGCTGGTTGCGTTGGTTGTGTAGTCATCGATCTGTTGGTCAACATGTTCAAAGCGTGCGCCGATCAGGCCCCGTAACTTTTCACTGAACACAATTTGGTCCTGCAGGTTCAATGCCTGACTTTTTACCTGTTCATGAAAGTCAGAACCCAGGCGTGCGCCGTCAGGTTTCGGCTGACCGTATACAGGTTGGTAAATATCAATGGGGTAGGGTGCACCCGAGATCGTGGTAACCCGCTCATCCTTGCGGTAGTTTTCATACTCAGTGCCGATCAACAGTTCGTGTTGCCAACTGCCAATATCAAACAAACCGCGCAACTCGAGTTGGGTGATGCTGTCATGCCAACTGTTGTCGCGCTCACGGTAGCGCCGATTGACGCTGTGACCATCGGCATTGAGTGGCCGCGCTTCGCTGGCAAACCCGGACAGTTCACCTTGTTTGTAGTGACTGGCCAGCCGCAACGACCAGCTCTGATCAAGCTGATGCTCAAGCGCTGCCTGAATCATGTTGTTGTCATTGTCGATGTCGCCATCATTTGGCTCACCGAGAAAAGTTCGACGCGACAGGCCACTGTCGTCAGTGGTGGGCACAACAATGCCGCGGTCAAAGGTTGAACTGTGCCGAACAAACTCAGTTTCGACTAAAAGCGATGTGTCAGGATCGATCTGCCAGCTGAATGAAGGTGCCACGAACACGCGCTTGCTGCCGACGTGGTCGCGAAAGCTGTTGTTGTCCTCAAGCGCAATATTGACCCGCGATAGGACTTGGCTTTGCGGATCAAGCGGTGTGTTGACGTCCAGGGTCGTGCGGTATTGATCCCAGCTCCCGGCGCTCGCCTGGAGCGTGGTAAATGCATTGTCCTGCGGTTTTTTGCTGACAATATTGACCGTGCCACCTGGGTCACCACGCCCGTACAAACTGGCCGCCGGGCCTTTAAGCACCTCAATACGCTCAATATTGGCGGCGTCAGGTGTAGCGGGGTAGCCACGGTTGGCGCTAAAGCCGTCCTTGTAGAATTCCGAGGTGGCAAAGCCGCGAATGCTGTATTCAAACAGGGTGAGGCCGCCAAAATCGTTCTGCTTGGAAACACCACCGGCAAAATCCAGCGCCCGCTCCACATCTGTACTGTTCAAGTCTTGCAGCACGCTAATGGGGATCACGCTGATGGACTGGGGAATATCCCGGATCGCGCTATCGGTTTTAGTGGCACTGGCAGTGCGGGTTGCCTTATAGCCATCGACTGGACCGGTTGCCGATTCATAATCGAATTCTGAGGTTATGGTCATGGCCTCAAGTTGCAGGCCTTCTTCGGCGAAGCTGGCATCGCTAAGCAACCCCAGTGTTAACCCAGCCATTGAAGCAATTTTACGTCGCATCACATCTCATCCTTGTACGGGATGTAATACTATAACGTCACATATACTGAAACGTTGTAACAGCTGAGGTTACTAAATGTGTCTGTGGGCGCTGAAGGCAACGGAACAAAGTGGGTAAAGGGTGAAGCTGCGCAGTGGAACCCAGGCTGAGCTTGGCCCATCGACTAATTGTTGCATTTTGGGTAATAGTAATTTGCTGAACGGCTGATTTTTCTTTTAAGACCTCGTTATTACACTGGGCGCATGTTCATCTGAACCCAAACGTGAGGATCGTAAAATGAAGCCGTACCTGATATTTGGCAGCACATTGTGTGCATTTATCCTGCTTTTTTCGCAGTTTAGCCAAGCAGAAGAATCTGTAAGTTTTGTTGCGCGAAATGAACGAGTCCAAGAGCAAGCCGCTGACGCTGCTCAGCGCGAGGCATTGGCCAAGCAATCGCAGCCAACCAGCAAGCAGCAGTCTCACGCATCTGAAGACAGCTGAGCACGCCTTTCCCCCCGGCGTTGATGGGTAATACTCCCGCTCCTTTGTCGACGTCTTGTTTGCCGCTCAAATTAGAGCGGCATTTTTTTGCCAATAATTCGCGGCTGGCAACGGCGACATGGCCCCTGCGTGCGACGGCCTAGTGACTGATGTGTCGCGTCGCTGCGAAGCGGTTGAGCAGGCGGTGCACCACAAATACCGTCAGCAGTGTCAGGAGCACGGCAATACACACTGAACTTAGGCGGTACAGTGTGGCGTACATGATGTCATGGTCGGGTGTAAGCGATTGCCCAAACAAAATAGCCAGTGTGGTGAGTGCGCCAAAGCCAACGCCGGGTACCCCATTCTCAAACATATGCCAGCGCGCGCAGAACATGGCCGCAATCCATACCAGCATTAACACCAGCGGCAGAACATCGTAGTGGTTATAGAGCAACAGCATCATCAGCAACGCGATCGCGCAGCCCAGCAAGGTGCCAATTGCCCGCACCCGACCGGCAAAGCGCGTGCCTTTCCAGTGCATGGGAAATAACACCAGAATACTGGCGACCTGGGCAGACAAGGAGTCGTGCAAGTTGAGGCTCTGAAACACGATAAATGACAAGGTCGCGACCGTAGCACCCAGCAGTGCTTCATGGCGCCGACTCGGAAGGTCCTTGTTAACGGGCTGGCGTGGCGCTCTGGGTTCTGTGTCGGGGAACAGATAGAACATCAACCCGGCAATTGCTGCGGCTTGGAGTATTGCCCAGCTGTTGTACCAGAACATGTCGATAACATCGGTCTGCGGATAACTGGCGAAATTAAGTTGAATCGAAAGAAACACCGCGCCCAGTGCACCAAACAAAAACAGTGGTCCTTTGGCCATCATGGCAAATCGATAGAAAAACAGTACAAACACCAGCGGTATGATAATCAGCGGCCGCCCGCCGAACAGGCCGTAGAGCACGGCCACCTCAAGGCTGACGACCATGCCCTGGGCGAAAAACTGGCGAACCAGGTGGGCATTCAAGCTGGGCACCAACCCGAGTAACAGCATCGGGTACACGCAGAAGAATGAGCCGTACTCCAAATTGAGCAGTTTGCAGATCAGCAGCGCCAGAGTGCCGCCCGTGGCGATGCGCAGGCACTGACGCAGATCGTTGCCGCTCAAGGGGCGATGCCCATCCCTGCTTGCCTGAACAGCTGCTGGGTTAGGTGATCCTGAGTGAGTAGGCGCTGCGTTAATAGACATAATGCAGCAGGCTGATTAAACGGATTTGCAACCCGGCGACGGCGGCTACGAACGCGTTGTCCAGCGGAATCAGTTGCACAGTGGCCTTGGCACCGGTGGGCAGGGTAAAGGGCAGGGTATTATCAAGTTGTAGATGCAGGCGTTGGCGCTGTGCATCCCTGACCCAGCGTTCCGATTGCACAGGCGCGGCCAGTTGACCATTGGCTTCAATCTGGCCTTCGCGTACACCCGCATCGAAATGGCTGACTTTGGCCGCAAACAGTTCGCCAGGGCGTGCATCAAACACCACGACAGCCGGGGTTTTCTCGTTGACATAGCGCAGCGCCTTCTCGCGAAAATCAGCGATTATGTCCACGCTGTCCTCAACCATCGCGGCCACTGGCGTACCTGCGCCGACGTAGGTGCCTGGGGTTAGTTGCAAATTGCTAATTACGCCGCTGCGCTGGGCCCGCACCTGTGTGTATTCGAGGTTTAAACGCGCCCGCCTCAGGGCATTACGGGCTTGGCGGACACGCAAATTGTCAGTGTCGTTAGTGCCACGACGTGCCCGTAATTCAGCGGTTTTAGCTTGAGCTGCACTGACCGACGCCAAAGCAGCAAGGCGCTGGGCTTCGAGTGTGTCATAGGCCTGACGTGAGACCAGCTGACGACCAATCAGGCTGTGCATGCGCTCACTCTGGGCAGCCAGATCGGTCAAGTTAGCCTTAGCCGCGTTCACCTCCGCTTGTGCCGCTTTAAGTTGCGCATCCAATTCAATGTTGTCTTGCCCGGCTTGCTCAACGGCCAGCTTGGCTTGTTGCACTTCAATTTCAAAAGGCTGTGGATCCAGGCGAAACAGTAATTGCCCTGGCTGCACATGCTGATTATTGGTGACTGCCAGCTCACTCACTTGGCCCGAAACGCGCGGGGCGATCTTTAACACCGAGCGGGTCAGCTGCGCCTGCGGCGTCAGCGGCATACTCAGATCAGCGCTTAGAAAATAGATAAAGCAACAGGCAAGGGCGGCAATAGCGATTTGAACCGAGCGGGCAAATCGTTGATCTGGTGTCATTAATAACCTCAAGAAGACAAAACATGGGGCAGCAAGCGTGAGCAGCTAAGGCCCGAACGGGCAAATGCTCTAGTATATTTCTCAATGTTTCATGTAAAAATAAGCGAAATAGGTAAAGAACAATTACGTGAAAGGTAATAGTGATGGATGTTTTTCAAGCAATGCGTGTCTTTGCCCGGGTTGTGGATTCCGGCAGTTTTACCGCCGCAGCGCAGCTACTCGATCTCTCTACCGCCCAGGTATCGCGTCTGGTTTCAGAGCTTGAAACGCACTTACAGGCGCGCTTGCTGCAGCGGACTACACGGCGCTTGCGTTTGACTGAAGTGGGCAGTCGCTATCTGGAGCGCTGCCGGCAAATCCTCAATGAAATGGAGGAAGCAAAAGCTGAAGCCAGCGGCGCCCATTTGATGCCTCGCGGGCGACTTAAAGTGCATTCGATCACCGGGTTGGGGACTCAGCTGCTGGCGCCGCTTGCCGCGCGCTATTGCCAGTTGTTCCCTGAAGTGAACATCGACATGACCCTTTCCCAGCATCATCCCGACCTGATTGATGATGGCCAGGATGTAGTGTTTACCATGGCCCGTGCGCTGCCTGACTCTGAGTTGGTGGGCCAATTGCTAGGCACCAATTTCAGCGTGGTCTGTGCGGCGCCTTCCTACCTTGCTGAGCATGGAGCGCCGAGGACCTTGGATGACCTTGCGTCGCATCATTGCTTGCGCCTGATTGACCCGGTTTTCGGTGACAGTTGGACCTTTAATGACAAGGGCGTCGAGCGGGCCATTAGCCTTGGCGAAACCTTTCAGGTCAATGTGGCTGAAGCGATGGCGCAAACAGCCGCAGCGGGATTAGGCATTTGCCTGTTGCCCGACCTCGTTGCTGCCAAGGCTTTTCAGCAGGGCAAGTTGGTCCGCGTTCTGGTCGAACACCAGCTGCATGAGCGCGGGGTGTATGCACTGTATCCGTCGCGGCGCTTTCTCGATGCCAAAGTGCGTACTTGGGTCGAGTTTCTCAAGGAAGAAATCCCCTTGGCCTTTGCCAATAACCGCGCAGTGGTGGAGAACCCAGCGTACTGGGCATAAGTGATCCACCGTGCTCGGTTACAGCTGAGTGGTGAGGCTTAGGCGCTTCATCAGCAGCGCCAGGACAACGGCCAGCGCTGCGATCAAGGTTGCGATAACGCCGAGTGAATGCAGGCCAAACTGGCTGATGCCCAACCCGCCTATAAGAGCGCCAAAGCCGATACCGGCATTGGCCGCTGATACATTCAGGGTCGCGGCCAACGCCTGAGCATTAGCGCCTGCTTGCATCACGCGTACCTGACAGACTGGAAACAATGCGGTGTAGGCAATGCCCCAGGCTGTCAGCGCAACTATCAGCACCCAAAACTCTGTGGCAAAGGGTATGGCGAGGAGCATGCCCGCAGCCAATATCACCAGAAACAGCACCATTGCCCCTAGCGGCGTACGGTCGACCATGCTACCGCCCAAGTAGTTACCGATCATGCCCACAGCGCCAAAGCCCATCAGCCACCACCCAACCTGACTGGCCGGTACGCCCGCCAAGCGTTGCAGTATGTCTGCAAGATAGGTGTAGGCGGTGAACATGGCGGTGAAGGTGATAACCGACAGCAGTACGTGAAGCAGGAAGCGCGGGTTGCGCAGAATCCGGGTTTGTTTATCGGTCGGGTGCTTGTCTGCCGATGCTGGCAACTTCGGCATCAACAGCTGCATCAGTAACGCAATACACAAAGAGACGCCGGCGAGAATCCAGAAACTGCCGCGCCAGCCAACTGTATCGGCTGCCACCGTGCCCAACGGCACACCGAACACCAGAGCGGCTGAAATACCCAAGTAAACATTGGCAACGGCCTTGCCTGCTTTACCCGGGCCTGCCAGTTGGCCAGCTGTTTCACTGGCGGTCCCCCAAAATACGGGTAATGCCAGAGCGGGAATGAACCGCGCCAGGGCCAGCACCCAAATATTGCTGGAGACAGCGGCAAGGACGTTGGATGCGGCGAATACCAGGAGAATGACTGTAAACAGTTTTTTGCGTTCGATAGGGGCCAGCTTTGCCGTAAGTACCGGCCCGAACAGCATCACCGTGAAGGCGAACAGGGTTACCAACTGGCCCGCCAGGGTGATGGATATGTTCAAGTCCCGAGCCAAGGCGGGCAGCAAGCCGACAATGACAAACTCGGTGGTGACAATAATAAAACCGGCGATCGCCATGAGCAGGATCTGCACATGGCTGCCCGATTGACCTGCCTGTATTTGCACGGCATCTGCCGCTGCTGAAGACTGCATGAATTAACTCCAAAACGCGGGGATGCACAGGAAAGAGCCGCAAGCTAAGGCACTGGGCAGTGACTGGCGAGCAAGGCCTGGATGCGGGTTGCATCTGAGTTGATATAGCTTATTGGAGAATTGAGCGTATATTTCAGGCATTAATGACCGAGTGTTCTGAATTCAATTCATGAATTGGTGAGTGAATGTTTTCATCTGAAAGGCTCAAAGGCATCGACGTATTCGTTAGCGTGGCGGATCTTGGCAGCTTCACCGCAGCCGCTGAACGCCTGAACCTGAGCAGTTCTGCAGTGAGTAAAAGTATCGCGCGACTTGAGGGACGCCTGGGCGTGCGCCTGTTTCAGCGCACCACGCGGCGTTTGTCACTGTCTGAAGCCGGTGAAACTTTCTACCGCACCTGTACAGCCGTGTTGTCTGATCTTGAAGAGGTCGAATTGGCGCTGACCTCCGAACAGTCGGAGCCGCAGGGCAGGGTGCGTATTGATTTACCGGCATCATTTGGGCGTTTGCATGTGTTGCCTCTGATCCTCGAATTCGCTAAACAGCATCCACGCTTGCACCCCCATGTGTCCTTCTCCGATCACTTTGTTGATCCGGCGCAGGAAGGCATTGATATCGTCATTCGCATTGGGGGCCCAGATGCCTGGGCAGCTAATGTGGGGCATCGGTTTTTTGGCGCACAACGGCTTATTTTCTGCGCATCACCTGAGTATTTGAGTGCTCACGGCACACCGCTGTCTGCCGCGGATCTTGATCATCACCAATGCGTCGGGTACGGGCAGAGCGATGGCGCCGTTGGCCCCTGGTATCTAAAAGGCCGTCAGCCGGGCGACATGGAACGACGGGTGATGAGTGCGCATATTGCTGTTGGCGACGGCGAAGGCGAGGTGATGGCCGCGCTTGCAGGCCTTGGTATTGCACAACTTCCGACCTGGTTGACCCAATGCCACTTGGATGCGGGCACATTGGTTGAAGTGCTGCCGCAACTGGCTACGGATAGCTTGCCGATGAATCTGGTTTGGTTGAAAAGTCGTGAGCGCTTACCCAAGGTGCAGGCCTTACTGGAATATCTTTCTTGCCGGCTTGAACCATACGGCAGCGCATAGCAGCGGGAATAATCAGTACAGCGATCAGCCTTCCACCAACTCGGAAGGCGTCAGCCATTACCTCGGACTGCTTGCAATGTAATCAAACATTTACTTGAGAACTCATGGGCATACTTTTAACAAATGGTAAGCAAGTCACTATCCTGGGCGTTTTTTATGGTGGACAGGACCTCGAAGCTGTTTTGCAAATTGAGCTGGTCGATTAGCACGCAGCAGGCTTTAAGGTGAAAGCGCCGGAAATCATCATATTATTGGACATAGCGGTTCGTCAGGCCGGGCAGCGCTATGCAGGGCTCAGTGGCAAGCGACAACGATCAACCTTCCACCACGTCGGTAAAAGCTTGCGTATAACCGGTTGATTGAAGCGATCATCAATCAGATAGACCACGCCCTGATCCTGTACGGTACGAATAACCCGGCCCGCCGCCTGAACCACCTTCTGCAAGCCCGGATACAGGTAGGTGTAGCCATAGCCGTTGTTGCTGCCAAACATCGCTTCCATACGCTGTTTGACCTGCTCATTGACGGGGTTGATCTGCGGCAAGCCCAATGTGGCGATAAAAGCGCCTATCAAGCGGTCGCCAGGGAGGTCGATACCCTCGCCGAATGCACCACCCAAGACCGCAAAACCAATGCCGCGACTGTGCGCCGTAAAACGGTCAAGAAAGCCTTGGCGAGCGGTTTCATCCATTTGCCGGGACTGCTGCCAGACCGGGATATCGGGATGGGCTTGGCGCAGCTCGTCAATAGCCGCTTGCAGGTAGCTGTAACTGCTGAAAAAGGCCAGGTAGTTACCGGGTTTGTCGGCGTATTGGCGGGCGATAAGTGCCGCAATGGGGGCCAAGGAGTAGTCGCGATGGGCGTAACGGGTGGACAGGTTACTGATCGCTTGGACCTGTAATTGTGCTGCGCTGAAAGGTGAATCAACATCAATCCATGGGGTTTGTTCTGGCAGTCCCAACAGGTCGGCATAGTAGTTAGCCGGGCTCAGCGTGGCTGAAAACAAGGTGCAGCTGTGCGCATCTTCAAATCGCGGGGCAAGGAACGGAGCGGGCACGATGTTGCGAATACACAGGGTCGAAACCGATTTGCCGGAGCTATCCTCACGGCTGATATCAAACAACG
Organism: Pseudomonas sp. EL_65y_Pfl2_R95; assembly: GCF_963971045.1. Taxonomy (NCBI): domain Bacteria; kingdom Pseudomonadati; phylum Pseudomonadota; class Gammaproteobacteria; order Pseudomonadales; family Pseudomonadaceae; genus Pseudomonas; species Pseudomonas sp. EL_65y_Pfl2_R95. The sequence continues at coordinate 524,990 of NZ_CAXAOV010000003.1, forward strand.
AATGAGGGCCAAAAGCCTCGGCAAGCCTGCAGAACAACATGGCATCCAGATAAAAATGCAGCAGCTCGGTGGCATTGCCTGCGGGTTGTTCACTGAGGTGATCGGTCAGGGTAGTGACAGCTTTTTGCAACGCCATCACAAACAGATCAGGCGCGGTTGGGTAAACCTGATACGCAACTTCCTGCTCACGCTCCAGCTGACGCCAGTGTCGGCTAATGCGATCAAGCGGGGCTTTCATCACCTTGGGCGCGATCATGCGCAGCGCTTCAAAGCGCTGCTGGTTGAGCTCTGCGGTGTACATGCCGCGTGCCCGTTCAATCAGGTTGTGGGCTTCATCAACCAGCAGGGTAATGCGCCATTCGTTGAGCACTGTCAGCCCATAGAGCAGGCCGCCCATGTCGAAATAGTAGTTGTAGTCGCAGACCACAACATCCGCCCACCGGCACAGCTCCTGACTCAGGTAATAGGGGCATACCTGGTGCGACAAGGCCACCGTGCGCACGTTGTCATGATTAAGCCATTGGCCGTCGAGAGCGGCTTGACGTGCCTGTGGCAGACGGTCATAAAAGCCTTTGGCCAGCGGGCATGAGTCGCCGTGGCAGGCTTTGTCGGGGTGCGCACAGGCCTTGTCCCGCGCTACATGCTCAAGCACTCGCAACGGCATGGCTTCTTCCTGGCTGCGCAAGGTGTGCAGCGCATCCAGCGCCAAGCGTCTGCCCGGCGTTTTGGCCGTCACGAAGAATAAGCGATCGAGCCTTTGTGCAGGGAAGGCTTTGAGCTGCGGAAACAAGGTGCCCAAGGTTTTACCGATACCGGTGGTGGCCTGGGCCATCAGGCAGTGACCATCACGGGCCGCTCGGTACACGGTATTGGCCAGTTGGCGTTGGCCGCTGCGAAATTCGGCGTGGGGGAACTTCAGGCGTTGTAACGATTCATCGCGGCGCTGGCGGTGCAGGCGTTCGTACTCGGCCCAGTGGATATAGCGGCTGCATTGCAGTTCGAAGAAGGCCTGTAGCTCATCGGCGCTGACGGTCAGGTGAAACGCTGTCTCATGCTGCGTCAGCACGTTGAAGTAGACCACCGCCAGATTGATCTCAGGTAAATCACGCTCAGCGCAGAGTAGCCAGCCATAGACCTTTGCCTGTGCCCAATGCAGCAAGCGGTGATTCTCGGGAATACGACTGATATCCCCGCGGTGGGTTTTGATTTCTTCCAGCAGGTTTTGATCCGGGTCATAGCCATCGGCCCGGCCGCGTACCAGCAAGCCTTGGTATTCGCCGCTCAGCGCCAGTTCCGGGTAATAGCCCGGACCGCGTCGTGCCACCACAATGGCGTGGCCGGTCATGCCTTCTTGTGCGGTGGGAGAAGGGGTGAAACGCAAATCGAGATCGCCGACCTTGGCCGTGAACTCGCACAATGCGCGTACCGCGACCTGATATTTCAAGCGTCAGCCCATTGCACATAGCAGACATCTACCGGCATACCGTGCTCGGCGCAAAATGCCAGCCAACGTCGTTGGTTGTCCTGCAAGCGATCCCCCGGGCCTTTGACTTCGATCATTCGATAGCGCTTTTCGGCGGGCCAGAACTGAATCAGATCAGGCATACCTGTACGGTTGGCCTTGATGTCCAGCAGCAAGCGTTTAAACCACGCCAGCAGATGCGCAGCAGGCAGGCATTCCAGCGCGTACTCCAACAAGTTCGGGTCCAGAGCAGCCCAAAATACAAACGGCGACTGAATACCAAATTTATCGGCGTAGTTTTGCCGGATCAACTCTTTATAAGCCTCGGATTCCAGATGCGCCAGGCTATGGGCAAACAAAGCCTCGCGCTGCGGGTAGAAGTCACGGCTGAGCAAATCAACCGGGCCGGTATGAAACGGGTGGAAGAATGCGCCTGGCACCGGGGCGAAAATAGCCTGCCAGCAGAGCAGCCCGAACAAGCTGCAGATCAGGCTGTTTTCAACATAGTGCACCGGCGCATCAGGCTGCGTAAGGTGCTGCACCACTGCGAATTCGACCCGCTCGAACTCAGGCTTAGCCAGCAGCAAATCAATTCGATCTGGGCTGGTCGGCTTGGTTTTAGCAGGCAGCGGCTGACCCAACTGCCGGCAAAGCCGGGTAAAGGCCCGCGCTACCGCTTGTGCTTCAGCATCGTTTTCCGGGGACTGCATGGCTTCAAGGGTGAGTTCATAGGCGCGTTGGTGCAGCCCGAGTCGCTCCATCACCCTGATTTGGCGCAAGCGAGCACCGACATAACGGCAGTCTGTGTAGAACGCCAATGCGCTTTCCAGCTGTGCTTCACGCTCGAGTTGCTGACCCATACGGAACAACAGCTTATTGCGCCGTGCCGCGAGAAAGCGGCTGTCGCAAGTTAACCCGCTGATCTGTTGCAAAATGGGGTCAATGGCTTCGCCCGCCTCGAATTGCACACGGCCCGCCTGTAATTGCAGGTAGCAATCAACATCTGCACGGCTGCGAAAGGCCCGTGAGTCGACTGAAAGTTCGACTTGTTCATAGCGGAAGATGCCAAGTTCGGCGAGGACGAATTCTGACCAATCCTGGCGCAGGTTGCCAAAGAACATCAGGCGCAAGCGTTCAGACAGGTTATCGATGGTCAGGGACAGGATCTGTTCATCACTGGTCGGGCACCACGTTGCAAAGTTACGGGGCTCAGCGTGTTCATCGGCAAGCCGTTCGAGTAGCTGGGTTTTGCCCATGGATTTTTTCAGCGCAATGGGTGCGGTGCCGGACTGCGCCAAGTGCTGGACAATTTCATCTTTGCGTAACAGCTTGAATAACTCATCGAGACTAAGCGCTGCGTCAGGTTCGATCCAGCCCGCCGCCAACAGGGGCTGCGCGGCCGCATGACTGCAGGTGATCTCTTCATAGCTCAGCTTACTCAGGCGAAAATGCCGGCCTTTACGCATAATCATGCGCACCAGCAACGCCTGAGAGGCAGTGTCTGTGGCTAGGAATTGCTCAATAAACCGAGTTTCCGAGGCATCCAGCAGATCGCCATAGCGCTGTTGCAGCCACGTCAGTGCCTGATGAAAGTTGGACAAGTAATAGAATCTGGGATCGAGTTGCGACTGCATGGACGTGCCGGTTGGTGTGAACTGCCCCAGTTTAACCTTCAACTGTTTACATATACAGTGTCACCTGTCAGCGATCCTCAAACATAAAGCGCTTACAACTCTGGGGCCTCGGTTGACGCTGATTGTGATCGCTTTAAATCAGCTTTAGCGAGTTTAGTTAAGCGCCGATGGCCAGTTAGCGCTAACTTAGGGGCTCCGGTGCGTGAGGGGCGGCAAACGTGGATAAACTCTTGGCGATGCGCATGCTTGTGGAAACGGTCGAGGCCAAGGGCTTTTCAGCCGCCGCGCGCAAGCTTGAGGTGGCGACATCCACAGTTACCCGGCTGGTTGACTCACTTGAGGATGATCTGGGCTGCGTCCTACTCAACCGTTCCACACGGCAGATCAGCCTCACTGACGCCGGTGCTGCTTACTACAACCAGGCCCGCGCGATTCTAGAGGCTGTTGCGGATGCCGATGCTCAGGTCAATGACCAGGGCGATGAGCCTGTGGGCGTGTTGCGGGTGAGTGTTCCGGTTGAATTCGGCCGCAGGGTTATTGCACCCCATCTTCACACCTTGCTTTCGCGTTATCCGCAGTTGGAAATCAATTTGACCTTGAGTGATGAGATCGTTGATTTATTCAGCCAGCGTATCGATCTGTCTGTGCGATTGGGGGCGGCTTTGGTCAATGATGATGTGGTCAGTCGCAGCATTGGCCATTTTCAACGATGGGCCATTGCCAGCCCCGAATATTTGGCTGAACAACCGCCACTGGAAAATCCAACGGATCTTTTGCACCATCAGTGCCTGACTTTTGATTTTGGTAACGGTAAGCAAAGCTGGGTGTTTCAATGCGGTAATGAACCGCTGAATGTCGCTGTCCACGGCCGGCTGAGAAGTAATAATGCTGACATCCTGCGCAAGGCGGCACTCGAAGGATGTGGCATTGCCTTGCTCGCTGATTGGCTGGTCAAGGCTGACGTCAGTGAAGGTCGCCTGGTTCGTCTTTTTGCGGCCTATCAGGTATCGCCAGGGCAGGTGAGTTCAAGCATAAATGTGTTGTACCTGCCCAATCATAGGTTGTCGACTCGGGTGAAGGTCTTTATCAATTTCCTTGAGGAGATCCTTGCGAAAACGGCCTGAAGCCGCACTTGGATCATTGCGCTGTACGCAATGCTGAGTTGCGACGCCGGCCCATTCTCCAGCTCGCCCGTACGCACTATCGTGGTAGCCGATCAATTAACAACCTTTGGTCTCTGGCCGGCTTGGCGATCGATTTGCCGATGCCGGCCCCTGTACCTATTACCAAGAGATATCAGCTATGAGTGAAGCAACGACTGTGCGGCCATCGGCGACGTCACAAACCTTGACCGGTGGATTGGTTACGCTGTTTGCCTTCTGCTGTGGGGCCATTGTCGCCAACCTTTACTACGCACAACCCATTGTCGAGTTGATCGCTCCGGATATCGGGCTTTCTTCAAAGGCTGCCAGCTTTATCGTTTCGCTAACCCAAATTGGCTACGCCTTGGGTTTGTTGCTGTTGGTGCCCTTGGCCGACCTTTTTGAAAATCGCCGGCTGATGATTGGCACGGCATTGATTGCCGGCGCAGGTTTGCTAGCAGCGGGATTGTCGACCCAACCCAGCGTATTTCTGGCGCTGTCATTGCTGATCGGATTCAGCTCGGTTTCAGTGCAGATGCTTATCCCATTGGCGGCACACCTGGCACCCGAATCAAGCCGGGGCAGGGTGGTTGGCAATATCATGGGCGGTTTGTTGCTGGGCATACTGCTCGCTAGACCGGTATCAAGCCTGGTGGCAGATCACTTTGGCTGGCGCACGGTATTTATCGGCGCGGCAGGGGTGATGCTGGTGATTATTGTGCTGATGGCGCTGACCATTCCCAAACGTCAGCCTAGCCATAAGGCCTCTTATGGCAACCTGATGGCTTCGCTGCTGACACTGCTGCAAAAACAGCCGGTGCTGCGTCAACGGGCGTTGTATCAGGGGTTGATGTTCGCAAGCTTTAGTCTGTTCTGGACTGCTGCGCCCATCGAGTTGATGCGCCACTATGGTTTGTCGCAAAGCCAAATCGCACTATTTGCCTTGGTCGGTGCGATAGGGGCCTTTGCTGCGCCCATTGCCGGACGACTGGCGGATGCCGGTCATACCCGACACGCTTCACGGGCGGCAATGATCATTGCTGGCGGCGCGTTCTTGATCGGTTGGACCGGGCCCGGTTATAGCGTGATTGGCTTAGCCCTGACCGGCGTGCTGCTGGATTTTGCCTGCCAGATGAATATGGTGCTGGGCCAGCGAGCCGTTTATGCCCTCGATGCAAATAGCCGCGCAAGGCTTAATGCGCTGTACATGACCACTATCTTTATCGGTGGCGCCATTGGTTCGGCAATCGCCAGTCCGCTTTATGAGGCCGCGGGATGGCAAGGCGTGGTAATTGCTGGCGCAGCCTTGCCCCTGTTGGCTTTGTTGATATTTGTATTAAAAGAGCACGGCCGCCGCCACGCCTAGACATCGCCATCAGCGTGCGTCAGTTTAGCGCTGGCTCAGTCAGCGCCGCCTGAACCAAGGGGTGCAGCGCCTCCCCTTGGTGTTCGCGCTGCCAGGCGCTTAATTCATGACGCATGGCCGGTGTCCAGAAGCTCTGCATGTGATGCCGGACACTGCGCACCGCCAGCGCCGTATCGGGTTCGCTGGCAAAGAACCGGGCAATTTGATTGGCCATTTTGATCAGACTTTCAGTACTCATTTACCCACCTCTGCTCGTGAAGCAAGGCGACGTTGCTTGTGCAGCCGTTGTTGCTCATCACTGAATGCCTGATAGCGCTGCTGCCAAGCAGAGGGTTGATTTACATGCACCACCTCGACTGCTGTGACCTTGTATTCCGGGCAGTTGGTCGCCCAATCAGAGTTGTCAGTGGTGATCACGTTGGCGCCTGACTCAGGGAAATGAAAAGTGGTGTAAACCACGCCCGGAGCGACTCGCTCGCTGACCTTGGCACGCAGCACCGTTTGCCCGGCGCGGCTGCCGATGCCCACCCAATCATCGTCACTAATGCCTCGGCTCTCGGCATCGGCAGGGTGGATTTCCAAGCGATCTTCTTCGTGCCAGGTCACGTTTTCAGTGCGACGGGTCTGGGCGCCTACATTGTATTGGCTGAGAATCCGCCCGGTAGTCAGCAACAGAGGGTAGCGGCTGTTGACCTTCTCATCGGTAGGGATGTAGCCGGTGAGCATAAAACGCCCCTTGCCCCGAACAAACTGGTCGATATGCATGGTGGGGGTGCCCGTTGGTGCCGCATCGTTGCATGGCCATTGCAGGCTGCCATGACGGTCAAGTTCAGCATAATTTACCCGGCTGAATGTTGGTGTCAGACGGGCAATCTCATCCATAATTTGTGCCGGATGCTGGTAATCCATTGGGTAACCCAGGGCATTGGCTAATGCCATTGTTGCTTGCCAATCGGCCTTGCCCGCCAGTGGTTCCATTACCTTGCGCACCCGGTTTATCCGCCGTTCTGCATTGGTGAAGGTGCCATCTTTCTCCAGGAAAGAACTGCCCGGTAAGAATACATGGGCAAATTTTGCCGTTTCATTAAGGAAAATGTCCTGCACGATAATGCATTCCATCGCCGCCAAGGCAGCCGTCACGTGCTGGGTATTAGGATCGCTCTGGGCGATATCCTCTCCTTGGCAGTAAAGCGCTTTGAAGGTGCCGTCTAGTGCCGCTTCGAACATATTTGGAATGCGCAAACCCGGGTCTGGCTGCAGGGTGACATTCCACGCTTGCTCAAACTCACGACGCACGGCCTCGTTGGAGATATGGCGATAACCGGGCAGCTCATGGGGAAAGGAGCCCATGTCACATGAGCCTTGCACGTTGTTCTGTCCACGCAGGGGGTTAACCCCAACGCCTTCACGGCCGATATTGCCGGTGACCATCGCCAAATTGGCAATCCCCATGACAGCCGTACTGCCTTGGCTATGTTCGGTAATGCCTAATCCATAATAAATGGCGGCGTTACCGCCAGTTGCATAGAGGTGTGCGGCGGCGCGTATCTGTTCAGCCGGCACGCCGCAGACCGGGCCCAAAACCTCGGGTGCGTGTTCGGCCTGGCTGACGAAGTCGCGCCAGCGGGCAAAGTCGGCATCCTCGCAGCGCTCGTCGACAAAGCGCTGGTTGACCAGATGCTCGGTGACTATGACATGGGCCAAGGCATTGAGCATGGCCACGTTGGTGCCGGGGCGCAGTTGCAGGTGCAGTTCCGCCCGGGCATGGGCAGAGTCGACCAGGTCGATGCGCCGAGGATCAATGACTATTAACCGCGCGCCTTGACGTAACCGACGTTTAAGTTGGGAGCCAAACACCGGGTGGGCATCGGTTGGGTTAGCGCCCATCACCAGTATCACGTCAGCTTGCATGACTGAATCGAAATTCTGGGTGCCTGCGGATTCTCCCAGGGTTTGCTTCAAGCCATAACCGGTGGGCGAATGGCAAACCCGGGCGCAGGTGTCGACATTGTTATTACCGAAGGCAGTGCGCACCAGTTTTTGCACCAGATAGGTTTCTTCGTTGGTGCAGCGGCTAGAGGTAATGCCGCCGATGGAATCACGCCCGTATTTGAGCTGAATACGGCGCAGTTCACTGGCCGCGTAGCTGACCGCTTCGTCCCAGCTGACTTCCTGCCAGGGATCGTCGATATGCTTGCGAATCATCGGCTTGGTGACGCGATCCGGATGGGTTGCATAGCCCCAGGCAAAGCGACCCTTTACGCAAGAATGGCCGTGGTTGGCGTGGCCGTTTTTATCCGGAACCATGCGCACCAGTTGATCACCCTTCATTTCCGCCCGGAATGAGCAGCCCACACCGCAGTAAGCGCAGGTGGTAATAACGCTGCGTTCCGGTTGACCCAGCTCGATCACGCTCTTTTCCATCAGCGTGGCAGTCGGACAGGCCTGCACGCAGGCGCCGCACGATACACACTCAGAATCAAGGAAGTTATCACCCCCCGCAGCCGCCACTCGGGCATCGAAGCCACGGCCGGTGATTGTCAGGGCGAAGGTGCCCTGGGTTTCCTCGCAGGCGCGTACACAACGGTTACAGACGATGCACTTGCTGGGGTCGTAGTCAAAGTAAGGATTGGAGAGGTCCTTGCTCTCATTCAAATGGTTGGCGCCTTCGTAGCCGTAGCGCACCTCACGCAGTCCAACCTGGCCCGCCACGGTTTGCAGCTCGCAATTGCCATTGGCCGAGCAGGTCAGGCAATCGAGCGGGTGATCGGAGATATACAGCTCCATCACATTACGCCGTAGCGTCGCCAGCTTGGTTGATTGCGAGCGCACCACCATGCCTTCAACCACTGGTGTGGTGCACGAGGCAGGGTAGCCACGCATGCCGTCGATTTCCACCAGGCACATGCGGCAGGAACCAAAGGCTTCCAGGCTGTCTGTGGCGCAGAGTTTGGGAATGGTTGTGCCGAGCAGCGCCGCCGCACGCATAACCGAGGTGCCAGAAGGCACGCTTATCTCACGGCCGTCGATAGTCAGGCTGACCTGTGTTTCGCTGTGGCGCTCAGGCGTGCCGAAGTCGATATCGTGCTTTGGATCGAAAACAGTAATCATAAGGTGGCCTCCGGGGCGGCCAGGCCGAAGTCGGCAGGGAAGTGCCTGAGGGCGCTGGATACGGGGTATGAGGTCATGCCACCGAGTGCGCAAAGTGAACCATATTGCAAGGTGTCGCAGAGGTCCCCTAATAACTGGACCTGCTGCTCGCGGTCGGCAGAGGCGGTGCTGGCGATAAGTCGATCCAGCACTTCAACACCGCGGGTCGAACCGATCCTGCAAGGGGTGCATTTACCGCAGGATTCCTCGGCGCAAAATTGCAGGGCAAAGCGCGCCATCTGCGCCATATCCAGGCTATTGTCAGCCACAACCACGCCTCCGTGACCGAGCATGGCCCCGACAGCGGCCAAGGCTTCATAGTCCAAGGGTGTGTCGAATTGTTCAGGTGGTACCCAGGCACCCAAAGGGCCACCAATTTGTACGGCTTTTAATGGTCGGCCACTGGCTGTGCCACCGCCGTAGTCTTGTATCAGCTCTGCCAAGGTGAGACCAAAGGCGCGCTCGACCAAACCGCCATAACGCACATTGCCAGCCAGCTGAAAGGGCATGGTGCCTAATGAGCGTCCCATGCCAAAGTCGCGGTAAAACTGCGCGCCTGAAGCCATGATCACCGGTACTGACGCCAGCGTGAGCACGTTGTGGACCAGGGTCGGCAGGCCAAACAAACCCTGCAGAGCTGGCAGTGGTGGTTTGGCACGCACCACGCCGCGCTTGCCTTCAAGCGACTCAAGCAGGGCGGTTTCCTCACCGCAAATGTAGGCCCCTGCGCCAACCCGGACCTCTATCTCGAAGTCACGCCCGCTGGCGCAGATATCATTGCCCAGATAACCCGCCTGCCGAGCGATTAACAGTGCCTGGTTAAGCATACTGATCGCGTTCGGGTACTCTGAGCGTACGTAGATATACCCTTTGTTCGCGCCAACGGCGAGACCGGCTATGGCCATGCCTTCAATCAATAAAAACGGGTCACCCTCCATCAGCATGCGATCGGCGAAGGTGCCGGAGTCGCCTTCGTCAGCATTACAGACAATGAATTTCTGCGCCGCGTTAGCTTCACGCACCGTTCGCCATTTGATGCCCGCAGGAAAAGCTGCGCCGCCGCGGCCGCGCAAGCCTGAGTCAAGCACGGCAGTCACGACATCGCCGCCATCCATGCCGATAGCCTTGGCTAACCCGTTAAAGCCTTGATGGGCCATATAGTCGTCCAGCGACAGTGGCCGGGTAATGCCTGCCCGTGCGAACAAAAGGCGTTGCTGGCTCTTCAGGTATGGAATGTCTTCAACCAGACCCAATGCCTGTGGAGGGTGCGCGTGATCAGCGATCAAGGCATCAAGTAAAGCAGGCACATCATCGCGAGTGAGTGGGCCGAAACCGAGGCGTCCCTTATCACTTTCCAGTTCCAGCATAGGTTCAAGCCAGTACAAGCCTCGGGAGCTGGTGCGCTGCAGGTCGATTTGCAAAGCGCGGCGCTCGGCCTCTTGCGTCAGGGCGTGGGCAAGTTCATCCGCACCCACAGCGCAGGCGGTTGAATCACAGGGCAGAAATAGCTTCAGCATGCGCCATCCTCCAGGCAGCGGTTCACCAGTTCTGCCATGCGCTCAGGGGTAAGGCGCGCATGCAAACGACCATTAACTTCCATGGCTGGCGAGCACGCACAGGCGCCCAGGCAGTAAACCGGCTGCACACTGACCTGACCATCGACACTGATGCCCTGTGCGTCTAATCCAAGTCGTTGGCTGAGCTGCTTGGCTAATCCCTCGGCACCCATGCTTTGGCATGACTCTGCCCGACACAGCCTCAGGCTATGGCGCGGAGGTGGTGAGCGTCGAAAATCGTGGTAGAAACTGATCACGCCCTGCACTTCGGCCTGGCTGAGATTAAGCGCATGGGCGATATCAGGCACAGCTGTATTCGGTATATAGCCTGCATCTTGCTGAATGGCATGGAGAATAGGCAACAGGCCACCCGGGGTGTTCACTTCCCGGGCAAGGACGCTTTTAATGAGGGGCAGGTGGAGAGATTCAGCAGGCATAAAAGGGACCTCGGCATCTCGAACACACTGAGTTCACGGACCCGTTGTTCGGAGTTTTGGCGGTGGCTTCACGCACGCGTGATCTGACAGCGCGCCATCAATGCCCTTCGGCCGGGTATCTTTAATGCACCTGATCCGGGGGCAGGGATTAAGCTTGCCATTGCCGCTGACCGGCGGTAGCGCCTGTACGACTTTGCACATCCTGAAAGCGACTTGTTGCACGCCTGACAACCACAGCTGAGGCATTTGATGCCCGGTGGTGTGTATAGCGTGATGTCGCGGATCTAAACGCGCAACCAACAGGATAAAGCTTAGCTGTGCGCGCAGGTTTCGCCATCGGCGCGGCGTGCAAAGGACAGCCATGGCCCAATAGGCACGACTGCAGAAGAAGGGTAGGCGTGAATGCTGCGCCGGGATAGGAGCTCCCGACGCAGTTTTGGCCGTTTAGAGAATGCTCAGCGGGTATTCAATAAAGGCACGGACTTCGTTCAGATCAGGGCCGACGTCGTTGCTGGCGCGGTAAATCGAGTTACGCAAACGAAACGACAGGTCTTTGGCCGGGCCGTCTTGGAGCACGTAACTGACCTGGTTGAAGATTTCGCGTTCAGTGCCGTCACTGCCAGTGCCGCTGTCGATGTTGTCACCGCGAACATAGGCAAACTTGTAGCGCAGGCCGGGCACGCCATATTCACTGAAATCCAACTCGTAACTGGCTTGCCATGAGTTTTCATCTTTCAGGTTGAAGTCGGAATAATAGGAGTTAGCCAAATAAATGGTGCTACCACCGTCGCCGTAGTCGTAGGCATAACCGGCATCACCCGAGCTGCGCTGGTGAGCAATGATAAATGCATGTGCACCAAGGCTGTACTTGGCGGCCAAGCTCCAGATGTTGTTGGCGTCACCCGTGCCATCACCGCCGAAGTCTTGTGCGGCAACCGAGCCGTCGTCGTAGTCGGTGTGATAGAGGTTGAAGTCGAAGTTCAGTGCCTGCTCAGCCGATAACGCAATGTTGTAGTTGAGATTTGCGTAAGACTTTTCGAATTCGTCCTCGACATCCGAGTAGTAAAGCGCAGCGCTCAGATTCTCATTGAAGGCATAGCTACCACCTGCCACATCAATGCTTTTCAAGTGGTTGGGGTCGCGTGACGGCTGACCCATCGGGCTGTCGGCAGTAAAGCGCCCGGCATTGAGTACCAAGCCTTCGATTTCTTGGCTGGTGACCAAGGTGCCGGTAAACGACTGCGGCAACAGACGGCTATCGTCATAGGCCAGCACCGGCAGAGAAGGGAACTGGTTGCCGTATTTGATCACGGTATTGGACAGGCGGACTTTGACCGCCGCGCCAGCCTGTGAGAGGTCATCGACCGGGCGTCCATCACTGTCAGTGTCGAACATCGCGCTGTAGTTACGACCCCGGCCACTGTCCAGCTTGATCCCCAACAGGCCGAAGGCATCGACGCCAACGCCTACGGTTCCCTGGGTAAAGCCTGACTCGAAGGTTCCGATAAAGCCCTGACCCCAGGTTTTAGCGTCGTTGACGCCGTCTTTGTAGTCCCTATTGAAATAGGTGTTACGCAGTAGAACATTCAGGCTGCTGTCTTCGACAAAGCCTTTCGATTCTGACTGCTCGCTCGCGAAAGCACCGGTAGTCCCCATCGCGCTGCACGCACAGGCGATTGCGATTAATTTTTTGCTGAACATAGCTGCTCCTAGCGATTTTCTAATAGTTGTTTACAGGTGTTGGCCGCCCATCTTCCTGAATCAGGCCGATAGGAGAACGCATAAAAGGCAGGGGTAAAGGCTAAATAAATCGTTTTGTAAGCTGTGTCGTTCGTTGCGACGGCAAATAAATAACATTCATTCAAGCAACGGCCTATTCGATGTGCGTGATAGTTACTATCAATCTTTGCAATGACCAGGCCGATCCGATTGTCAGTATTCTGAGCTGGATGAATTACAAACCTGCATTGCTTTGCATCAGCAGTGCAGTGCTCCTTCATCAATCCTTTGGATATTTTGACCGCCTTTTTTAGGCGGTCTTTTTTCATCTAAATCAGATGGTTGCAGTTTTAATAAATTGTACGGTGTTTGAACTAATTCTTAGATGGCAAAGGGTGTTCGATAATCGCCATAAAAGGCTATTACCCCATTGCTTTGTTAAGGCTACATATGTTCATGGTATTAATATTCAGGGTTGATCTTCCTATTACGCGTTCAAATATGTACCCACTTTCAGACGGCTGACTGTATTGAAAGCAGGCACATTTACCCTGCGGGTTCAACCGGTGCAAGTGTGCTGTTCATGGCTTCTACATGTTTGCCACTGCTTGGGAACCTCTGAAAAACTACTGCGCTAGGTATTACTGCGTTAAAGACAACACTAGATGCAGATTTACAGTGCGCAAATTCCGCTTTTTCGCAGTTTTTTGCCTTGTTCGCCCGTCGCCCGCTACCTTTTCCAGGGAATCCCTTGCTCGCCACAGAGCGCATCACGCTGCATCGATTGCAGGTTCCTCTCAATGGTTTCGCAGATGCTTTCCATCTGGATCTGATGCTCGCTATTGTGAAACGGGCTTTGCAAGTCAGTGCCTATTTGTTCAATAGCCAGCAACATAAAACCCACCACCGTTGATGCAAGTGGTGTGAACCAGCCTAACGATTCGACCAGCCCTACCGGGACAATCAGGCAAAACAGCGAAATAAACAGCCGGGGAAAATATACATAAGGGTAGGGCAGCGGTGTGTTGGCGATGCGCTCCATGCCGCCTTGGCTGTTAGACAAGTCGACCAAGGTTGATTCCAAACGCGCCAAACGAATGCTGTCCAGTCGCCCAGCCTTGTATTCCCGAGCCAGCAGGGCGGCCGAGCCGTTGAGAATGTCGTTGGCAAAGTTATTGGTGGTGCCGCAGCGGGCAAACTCAGCGCTGGGAATAAATGCCCGCACCTCGTCAGGGCAAGGTTTGCCACGTAGATGCGCTGCCAGGCAATTCACATAGGCAACATGGCGGCGCAGCAGGGTTGATTTCATCGGATTGACTTCGCTGCCCGGGTCATCGACCAACGTCAGAACTTGGCGGGCAAAGCTGCGCGAACTGTTGACCATGGCCCCCCACAAAGTCCGAGCTTCCCACCAACGGTTATAGGCACTGCTATTACGAAAGCTGATGAGCACGACCAAGGCTGAACCCAATAAGGTCAAAGGCATCAACGGCAGTTTTATCTTGTTCTCCAGAAACAGCATAAAGTCCACAGTGACTGCGATATCCCAGATCAATAACCAGAACAGTGACCAGCCGACGTAGCCCAGAGTTTTGATAATCAGACGGTATTTTTTGAGCAGGGCCGCTTTCAAATGGAAACCTCAGGTGAGTGATATGCATCAATGCAATGCTCTAGCTCGGACGCTTCAAGGCAGGCAATGGTTCGGCTGCTGCGCAAAATCAGGGTCGCAATAGCCTGCCGGTCCGCACCAAGGTTCGATATCTCGTCGTCGTAATTTCGGTTTTTCGCACGGCACAACTGGGGCTCGGCGACTGCGGACGTGTTCATCTTTAGTAACAACTATTCACAGATGCTGGCGCGTTAGAACTATTCTTAGCTTCAAATACTCTCAATTTGGTGCATGCGTTGTTTTTTGAAAGCAACTAAAAGCAACGCTGTTAATTCCATTGCGGAGGAATCAAGCATGCCGACTAAAACCTGCTCCTGCCCAAACTGTAACTGTGAAGTTGACGCAAACGCTTTATCCCGTGACGGGCTCGCCTACTGTTGCGCAGCTTGTGCACAGGGCCACCCTGACGGAATGGAATGCAGAAAGCCCGGCTGCGGTTGCACTGAAAGTGCACAACCCAGCTCGGAGGCTGATGAGCGCTAGCATGCTCATGCGTAGGGACAACTGCTCAGTGTTTACGCCCTACAAGCCTGACTTCATCGTTTTCCCGCTCTGCAGATGTGCCAGGTCACTGCTGCTTAAGCGTTACCAAAAATAATAAGAGCGAGATGAACGATGGGTGTTGTTGAACGTATTTTGCTTACCTTGCAAGAGGAGTTCTCCGATCTCGGTGAGGTCGAGCGGCTTACAAGGACGGCTCTGCGCCTGTTACTCGCCATAGTGCTAGGCGGAGGCTTGGGCTATGAGCGAGAAGTCACGGGGAAAGCGGCCGGGATACGCACCCATATGCTGGTGTGTGTCGGGGCGGCACTGTTTGTGCTGGCGCTGGAGCAAGAAGGTGCTGGCGAAGACGCATTGAGCCGGGTCATTCAGGGTATTGCCTCTGGAATCGGGTTTCTGTGTGCGGGCACTATCCTTAAAGGCCACAGTATTTCAGACGTCAAAGGCTTAACCACAGCAGCAGGACTCTGGTCTGCCGCAGCCATAGGTGTAACGGTCGGTTTAGGGCTTGAAGCCACCGCCATACTTGCAACGCTGATGACGGTATTGGTGCTGCATGTGGTGCCGACCTGGCTTGACCCAAAGAGTAGTCAAAAGTGAAGGTGATCCGACTACGGCCCAGTTGTCCGATCAATTATCAGCTATTAGCCAATTTCAAACAGGAGCAAAGGGATGGCCCGACTAACCGCTAACGATTTTTCTCCGCAATTACTTGAACTCTACGATTTCTATGCGCATGGAAAGATAAGCCGAAGGGATTTTCTTGAGCGTGCCGGGGCATTCACCGCCGTCTGCGGCCTGACGGCCAGCGGTATCTTGGCCGCCTTGAGTCCCAACTATGCGCTAGCACAGCAGGTGGAATTTACCGACCCGGACATCGTTGCTGAATACATCACCTATCCATCGCCCAATGGCAACGGCAGTGTGCGCGGCTATCTGGTTCGCCCAGCCAACGGCACCGGCAAGCGTGCTGCGGTAGTGGTGGTTCATGAAAACCGCGGGCTCAACCCCTATATCGAGGATGTTGCCCGGCGCGTTGCCAAGGCTGGCTTCATTGCGCTGGCGCCGGATGGATTAACCTCAGTTGGCGGTTACCCGGGCAATGATGAGAAGGGCAAGGCGCTACAGGAGACTGTTGACCCGAAGAAACTGATGAACGACTTCTTCGCGGCCATCGAATGGCTTATGGATAACCCACTCACCACCGGTAAAGTCGGTATTACCGGTTTTTGCTATGGCGGTGGCGTGGCCAATGCCGCTGCTGTTGCGTATCCGGAACTGGCGGCTGCCGTTCCGTTCTACGGGCGCCAGGCCGATATCGCCGATGTGCCGAAAATCAAGGCCCCCTTGCTGCTGCACTACGGTGAACTGGATACGCGCATCAACGAGGGCTGGCCTGCCTATGAGAAGGCATTGAAAGCAGCTGACAAGACGTATGAGGCATATATCTATCCGGGTGCCAACCATGGTTTCCACAACGACTCGACACCGCGCTATGACGAAGCCGCTGCCAACCTGGCGTGGGCCCGAACCTTGGAGTGGTTCCAACGCTATTTGGCCTAGAGCTTAGGGCTGTTCGTAGCGACGTTGAATACGTTCCAAGGTGCCCGTAGCGCGCAACTGTTCCAAAGCACTGGCCCAAGCGGCTACGAGCTTATCGTCAGTGTCCAGGCTGAAAGCAATATAGAGCGATGCACGATACAGCTCGACTGGAACCTCGCGCAGCGTGCCGGGGGCAATGTTCAGGCGGCGGCTGTAATAAGCCACACCCGCATCAGTGTCGCCAACGATGATTTCAGTGCGTCCAGCCAGCAGCATTCTATAGAGTTGCCGGCTGGTAGCTGCGCTCTTATCGAGGTTATTGAAACCCTGCGCCTGCAATACCTCGGGCACCAACCCCGCGTGGCGTGTGGTGATTTGCGGTGCACTCAACAGTTGCTCTAAAGAGCTCACCGGTCGCGGTGTGCTTGCCAATTGGTAAGCATGAATGGACTCTTGCGCGATAGGGCCAACCCACTTGTAAAGCGACTCGCGCTCCGCCGTGCGGAACATTGAGTACATGATTGTCTTGGGCCGCGTATTGAGCACGTGCGTGGTCCGCATACTTGGCAAAACCACCACCTTAAAGTCATCAGCGGTCACTGCCATAATGGCCTTTACTATTTCAGTGGCCATCCCGGTCAGCTTGTTGTTTTCCTGGTAGTTGTAGGGTGCCCACTCTTCGGTAACGATCTCATACTCCTCGGCCGGCGCTAGGGTGCTTAGCGTCAGGCAGAGCAGCGTTAAAATCAGTTTTGAGTGATTCAAGAGGGTGTGCCCAGGAAGATTTGCAGCTCTCAGCGCTACGATAGATACCAAGATTAAGACAAGCATAGACACTGATAGGTTTCTGGCCCTTGCGTAAATGGCGCATGCATATTGATAGGCCGAACCTTTACAGGCTGTGCACCGACAGCTGCCTGTGATTGAAGCCAGCCCATTCTCTTGCTCGCCGACTCTTCGATGGGCAGTCAGCAAGTTCGTCAGCCTTTAGGTTTAAGCAGGCTGGCGCGTTTTGATGGGAAGTTGGCGCTGAATGTATAATTTGCGCCCGTCAGTTCAATCAAGCTAGGCCTGCGATCCAAGGATCGCCTAATTCTAAAAATAGTACGTTGAGCGACTGCCTTGAGCAAGTTGCAGGGATCTCTTATGACGGATGCAAAAATGCCCGTTGGTGCAGGGGGACAAACCCCAGAAGTGCCTCGCTCGGTGTTTATCACCGGCGCAAATGGCTTTATTGGCAAGGCACTGCTCAAACGCTACAAGGCGCTTGGCGCGCAAGTTCGCGGGATGGATCTGTTTGCCGACCCGGAAAATGATGTGGTTGCCGGTGATTTGACCCAGCCGCAGCGCTGGTCTGAGCATGCCAAAGGCTGCGACCTGTTCATCAATACCGCTGCTGTTGTGTCGTTGGCTGCGCCGTGGAAACTCTACCGTGAAGTTTCAGTGCAGGGCGTGCGCAATTGCCTGAATGTCGCGATTGCTGGCGGAGCGAAACGCTTCGTGCAGATATCTTCAATTGCTGCCCTGGGCTGGCAATACCCTGAACTGGCCGATGAAAGCTGTGATGTGGTCATCGGTGACCACTATCGTTACGGCGTGGCCAAAGGTGCAAGCGAACATGTGGTGCTGGCCAGCCACGCAGCGGGCGAAATTGACTGCACCATTGTGCGGCCTGGTGATGTTTACGGCCCCGGTTCCCGGGCATGGTTGGTTGAACCTCTAAAAATGGCCAAGGCCGGTGCGTTGATGCTGCCCAATGGCGGCAAGGGTATTTTCACCCCGGTCTATGTCGATGACCTGCTCGACGGCATTATGCTGGCAGCGGGCCTCGACCAGGCGCGCGGGCATATCTTTCACCTCAGCAGCTCAAGCCCTACAACCTGCAAGGAATTCTTCGCCAATCACTGGCGCTGGGCAGGACGTGCGGGTGCGCCTCGCACAATGCCGTTGTCTGTAGCTGCAGCGTTGACCCGATTGATCTGGAAGTTCAACCAGCTGTTGAAGATCGATAGCGAAATAACGCCAGATACCATGTATATGTTTGCCCGAACGGGTGATATTTCCATAGCCAAAGCACAGCGTCTGCTGGGATATGAACCAAAGGTGTCTTTGTCGGAGGGGTTGCGCCGTTCTGAAGAGTGGTTACGCGTAACTGGGCAGATCACAACTTAATCCCCTCAGACGTAAAGCAAAAAGGGCAGCCAGTGGCTGCCCTTTTTGCATGTGCTGTTAGGTGAAATAACAGTCGAGCGGATGACTATTTCCACCTGACATTGGGCGCGATTAGTCTCATCGCCTTGTCCTAGAACGCCCGATGTGCTGCGTCGGGCGTTCTAGGTCTGTCAGCGTGTGCTTTTGTTAAACATCAGCAGCGAGGCGAGGGCGGGCATCAATAGCAAAGCGCCGACCATGTTCCAGAGGAACAGCAGCACTAAAAGCAGCCCCATATCGGCCTGGAACTTAAGCACCGAGAAAGACCACGTCGCCACGCCCAAGGCCAGTGTGATTCCCGTGAATGCCACCGAAGTACCGGTGGTCTTCAAGGCTTCGAAGAATGCGGCCTGATATTTCAAGCCTTGATGCAGAAAGCCTTCGATGCGGCTGTACAGGTAGATTCCGTAGTCCACGCCAATACCTACACCCAGGGCGATAACCGGCAATGTGGCGATTTTTACACCCAGGCCCATTTTTGCCATGACCGCTTCGCAGAGTACCGTCGACAGGTACAACGGTGCCATCAGGGCGAAGGTGACTTTAAGCGACCGAAACTCCCACAACACCACTAAACTGATAATCACGAACACCAGAATCAACATGGTTTTTTCTGAGTGTTGAATGGTCATGTTAGTGGCCGCTTCAATACCCGCATTACCGGCTGCCTGCAGTATCTCGAAGTCGCCGGTGTCGTAGCGCTGGTTGAACGCATTGACTGCATTGACCACTCGGGTGAGGGTTTCGGCTTTGTGATCCGCCAAGTACAGGCTGATCGGCGCGACGCTGCAGTTGGGGTCAACAAACTCTGATGCGACGTTGGCGCGCGCGTTGTTCATGACATATTGGTCGCGAGAAAACTCACCCCACTTCGGGTTGCCCTCGTTACGCGCGAGGATGCCAAAGCGCATCATCTGGTACAGCGATTGTACCGATTCGACACCCGGGACTTCGCGCATGTGCGATTCGAACTGATTGGCCAGGTCGGCCGCCGCATACCGCGAGCATTGCTCGGCTGGGGTCTTGAACATCACCACATAGACATCGGTACTGGTGGTGTAGTGGTCGAGCAGGTAGGCGTTGTCCTGATTGTACCGGGACTCAGGACGAAACTCTGGTGCGCCCTTGTCCAGGTCACCAATTTTCAGGTCTTGGCGTGCGTAGTAACCAACACCCAGTAAGATCAGGCTGATCATCACCAATGCCGTTGCGCGACGTGGCTGAACAACAGTGGCCAGCCGGCTAAACAACGGCCAGGATGATTGGCTGCGTTTGTGTTGCTCGCGCAATCCCTGTGGGCTCACCCCGACATAAGACATCAATACGGGCAACAAGAACATTTTGGTGAAGATGGCCACGAACACGCCGATGCTCGCGGTAATCGCCAACTGCTGAATAACGCCAATATCAATCACCAGCAAGGTGATGAAGCCGACAGCATCCGCCAATAACGCTGTGGTGCCGGGTATGAACAAAGCACGAAAGGTGCGCCGCGAGGCATCGATGGGGGTCACGCCTTGGCTCATCTCGCTCATCATCAAGTTGATGTTTTGCACTGCATGACTGACGCCAATGGCAAAAATCAAAAAGGGCACCAGAATCGAATATGGATCGAGGCCATAGCCGAGCAGACTGAGCAAGCCCAATTGGCATACGACTGTCAGTAAGCAGGTCATTATGGTCACTGCGGTACTGCGCCAGCAGCGGCAGTAGGCATAAAGCAGCACGGTGATCAAGCCGACGGTGAGGGCAAAGAACAAAGCGATATCAGTTGCTGCGGCCAGCAGGTCACCGATAATTTGCGCAAATCCGATCACTCGCACCGTCACGCCTTGTGCCGCAAAATGCTCACGCACTTGCTTTTCCAAGGCTTGGGTGAGGGCGCCGTAATCCAATGGTTTGCCGGTTTCCGGATCGCGTTCGAGCAATGGCACCCGAATGATTGCCGAGTGGAAGTCATTGGCGACATAGCTGCCAATCATGTTGGCGCGCTGGATGTTACGTCGCACCTGCTCAAGGGATTCGGCGCTGCCGTCATAGGTATCAGGGATCACCCGGCCTGCACGTAGACCTTCGGTGGTGACTTCAGACCACAAGGCATTCGGCGTCCACAACGACTTCAGATTACTGCGGTCGACGCCCGGTATATAGAAAACCTTGTCGTTAACCTCACGCAGAGTTTCGAGAAACGCTTTGGTGACGATGTCGCCTTTGGGGTTCTCTACCAGCACGCGCAATACATTGCTTTGTGGTCTCAGTACGTCTTCAAAGGTGTGATAATTGGCAATAAATGGATGGCTGCTGGGAATCATCCGACTGAAACTGGCGTCGGGTCGCAATGAGAGGGCGGCGATACCCAATATCGCTGTTGCGACTGCGAAAAATCCCAAGACCCAACCACGATGCCTGAATAACAGGTTTTCGGTGACGCCTACGACGCGTTGCATAGTGCTGGTTTTAACAGGCGCGCTTGGCTTGCCCGGATGCAGAGGGACGTTCATAGCGCGGGTTCCTTGAAGGGGCTTGAGGGCAAGACTTGCAGACCAGCAGCGCCGATCAGCAATAGCTGCCCGGCACTGGTTTGATTGACGATGCCTGAATAACAGGTTTTCGGTGACGCCTATGACGCCTATGACGCCTATGACGCCTATGACGCGTTGCATAGTGCTGGTTTTAACAGGCGCGCTTGGCTTGCCCGGATGCAAAGGGGCGTTCATAGCGCGGGTTCCTTGAAGGGGCTTGAAGGCAAGACTTGCAGACCAGCAGCGCCGATTAGCAACAGTTGTCCGGCGCGGGTTTGACTGACATTCAACAAAGCAGCTTTGCTTGGTGCGCGCCAAGGCAGAAAGGTTTTTCCATTGGTGCTGTGCAGCAACACGCCGCCCTGGCCAGCCAGGATCACACCACCATCGTCAAGCTGTTTAATCCCATACAGGCTGACTTTTAGCGGGAGATCAACGGGTAACCAACTGACGCCACTGTCGCTGCTGGTAAGCAAGGTACCGCCGAAACCGGCGGCAAGTACGTCACCGTTTCTTAGCTGAGTTAGGGTGTAGAGCGAGGCATCTGTGGGTTGTTGGGTTTGATCCCAATGTGCGCCATTATCGACGGAGCGATATAAGCGACCCCCTTCACCCGCGATTATCAGCGCTCCATCGCGCAGGCCGATCACCGCGTTAAGGTGCAGGCGATCAGGGTTATCCAGATTGTTGACGACTTGCCATGACTCGCCACCATCGCCAGTGCTGAGAAAAATGCCATAGGCGCCGACAGCCCAGCCGTGTTGGGCATTGCTGAACCACACGCCCAGCAGGGGGCGAGAGGGACCGGATGTCGTGGCAGCCTGGGCATCGTCCAAGGCGAACAGGGCGTTATCCAGATCAGTCGCGAGTTTTTCGTCATCCGGCGCGGCGTCGGCAGCTTGCTGTAGATGATCGGCCTGTTCTTGCGCGACTTTGAGTAATAAGGGGTTGATGGACCGACCATCGAGTTGTTTGTTCCAAGTGAGACCACCGTCCCGGGTGTGCAGAATGACCCCATCATGGCCGACGGCCCAACCGAGTTTGTCATCAACGAAGTGCAGGGCGGTCAATAGCAGGTCCACAGGCACTTTTGCCTGTTGCAACTGCCCCCTGGAATCACGCAGCAGAATATGCCCGGCGGCGCCGACCATGACCTGATGATCCCCCACCGACTGCATATCGGTCAGCAGGGCCTGATCGGCCAGTGTTGTTATTTGCGACGGGCGTTCAAGCCGGTCTGGCAGTGTTGCAGCTTGTGCGACAGGAAGGCTGCCCAAACAAAGCAGCAGGGTGAAAGCAGGTTTGAGTGTCATGCAGCACCCTTTTTATAAAGTATGTAAAAACGGGCGGTCAGCGTTAGCTGATCGCCCGGCTACGGTCACGCGAAGGTTTAGCGTCCGCTGCGACGCAAGGCGGCTGTGCTGAAATCCTTGAGGTTGGCTTTGATACCAAACTGGGCACGTTTTTCTTCGTTTTCCAGGCCAGAGACAATGTAGCGACGCGCCTGCAAGTCATAGGACACGTCACTGACGTGGATCGACGAGAGCACGTCGTAACGTTGCAGGCTATGAGCCTCCTGCATACGCCACAGCTCACCGCGACCATCGTAAAGATCAGCAGCCAGAATCGCCCAGCTGTCTTCGTCGATGTAGAACACGCGCTTCGCGTAGATATGGCGTTGACCCGGTTTTAGCGTGGCCTCGACTACCCATACACGGTGCGGCTCATAGCGGATCAAATCTTGATTGAGGTGATCGGCTTGGATGATGTCGGTGTACTTGAGCGAGTGTGAAGCCAGTTTGTAGGTGTTGTAAGGCACCAGCATTTCTTTTTTGCCGACCAGTTTCCAGTCGTAACGATCCGGCGAACCGTTGAACATGTCGATCATGTCATTGGTGCGCAGCCCTTCAGAGGTCGCTACGGGTGAGTCGTAGGAGATTTCTGGTGCACGCAGTACCCGACGCTGGCCTGGGTTGTAGGTCCAGGCCAAGCGTGATTCGGTGGTTTGATCGATCGGCTCATGCACAAGGTTCTGGCTGCCGGCGACACTTTCCGGGGAGGTAACCTTTCCGAGGTAATAGTAGAGACGGTTTGGTTCTGGGTTGCCCATGGCCGAGGCCATGACCGCGATCACATCGCGGCGCACCGGTGTGAACTTACCATTGGCCTGCACCACCATTTCAGTTGGGTAATAGTGATAGCCACCCGCACGATAGCGCACGACGTGGTTGTAAACCGCCTCAAGACCCGTCTTCGGGATCGGGAACGGAACAGAGGTGCTCTGGTAATTGAGCATGCCGTTGCCATTGCCTGCCAATGAAACGCTGGCGGCTTCTTTGCGGATTTCGTCGTATTCGCTTTGCGGCAGTGCGGCGGTACGATGGCTAGGGAATACCTGCATCTTATAAGTCGGGTATTTCTGCAACATGGCCTGATAGCCTGGGGTCAGCTCGGCCTTGTATTGGTCCATGTTGGCAGCGGTGACGGTATACAACGGTTTTTCAGACGCGTAAGGGTCAACGTAGTCTTCATTCGGTTTGTAACCCGCCGGAGGGGAGTGCAAACCGCCATCCCAGGCCGGGATGGTACCGCTGGCATTGCCTGCCTTTTCCGCGCCAACCGGGGTCAGATCCTGGCCCAGGCGTGCGATTTCAGTCGCGTCCAGTGCGGCCATAGCCTGAGCACTGGCTACACTGATTAAGACGCTAAGAAGAGAAGTACAAAATAGGTTTTTGTGGGTCATGGTCATGTCTCGTGAACTAGAAGCCCATGCGCAGGCTGAGTGAAATGAAATCCTTGTCAGTGGATGCGAAAGGGGTATTGCCGGAACCCGACCAGGAAACTTCAGCTGAGTAGTCCTGCAGATAGTCGGCGCGTAGGCCAACGGAGCCGAGCAGGCGGTCTTCAACGAAGTTACTGTCATAGGACCAACCCTTGACGTCTTGTCCGAAGGCCATGAACGGGGAGAGGTTGACCCCGGCAATTGCACCCGGGTAGTTCAACTGGGCACGCATGCGATAGCCCCAGGAGAACTGGCTGGTGAAACCGTCTTTAGTGCAGCCATACTTCTTGTACTTATCAACCGGAACACCGCCGGTACAGCCATTGACACTGCCATCTGCCAGGTCGCTGCCATAGATTTCCGACTTGTTATAGCGGCGTTCCGACTGATCAGGCAGGTCGTGCATGTACTTCATGGCGGCTTCGCCAATCAGGTTCAGGCTGTCGGCGCCGAGTATCTGCGGGAAGGACTTGATAAAACCCAAGGACAGTTGCGAAATCTTCAAGCGGTCATAGCCGTTGTAAGTCGAACCCGGTACGGCATTGAGCGCGTCTTCGCCCAAGGTCAGCGGCTGACCAATGGCGGCGCCGACCAACCCCGGGTTGCCAGCAAAGGCCGGAATCAGATCACCAGTCGCGAGTTGCACCGGCTGATTGGGACGATAGCTGTATTCACCGAATACTGAGGTGCCCAGAACGCTGGTGGAGAAGCTCAAACCAAAGATGCGAATGTCTTCAGGGAAGTCGGCATAGTACGAGGCGTTTTTTTCTGCGTTGTCAGGTGCCAGGTTCGGGTCGCGCCAGCCTGGGCCTGTGGGGCCGTACAGGTCGGTTGTGATACTGGCATACGGGGTGCGCGAATGAATGTTCATCGCATAGGCCCCGAACTCGGTGTCGATGGCATCAGCGAAATAGCGCAGGGAGAATCCGAACTGGCCGCTGTCATCAGGCTCTTGATCGAGGCCACGGTTAATGTACTGGCCTGCCGCGTAAGACGACGCGTCATCAATGCCTGCACGCGGTACGCCAAAACAGCCATCGGAGATGTAATCGTTGCTGGAGAAATAGGTTCCGCACCCTTCGAGCGTCGAGGACTCCCATTGCAGTTGGTAGAAGGTTTCCAGGCTCAGGTTGTCCGTCAAACCGAAGTTGGCATACAGCATCGGCACCGGCACCAATGCTTCTTTAAGTTGTGAGCCAGGCCGGCGCAGAGCGGCGATGTCCACCGGGTTGATGGCGTTGATGCCGTTCTGAAAGAACAGACCTTCACCCCAGTTGACCACTTGGTTGCCCAAACGGGCATTGAGCGGATGGTCACCCAGCTCGAAGTCGCCGAACACGTATGCATCGAGCAACTCGATACCCTGGAACTTGGCCTTGTCGTCGAAATGGCTGTCATTCAGAGTGCTGTTGGTTTGGTAGCCATTGGCTGAGTGGCCGTAGTCGACGTTGTGGTTATTCAGGGTGTAGTCGTACCAGGTTTTACCGCGAATGAACGCGCCGTAGTTTTGCCATTTGAATTCAACTTCGCCGAGGATGGTCACGGGTGAGGACACCAGGTCACCCTTGCCAAAGTTCAGTCGGCTGTCATCGACATTGCGCGCGCTGTTGGGGTTGAATTCCCCTGCATGACCCCGGCCAATGCTGTTGGCGTTGTTCTGGTTGATAAAATTACCGTTAGGGTTTTCAGCGCTCCAGATGGCGCCGACACTAATGCTACCGTTGGCTCTGCCATTGACTTCCCCCCATTGAAATTCATCCGCATGAACCTGTTGCATAACAGCCAATGCAAGGGGGCTTAGCGCGAGAAGGGTGCGAGCAATAAAAGTACGGCTACAGATCTGGGTCATAAGAATGCCCTCCTGGTTTTTATTTTTGGAGGCTGAATAAAGGCCTTAGGCACTGTGCACAAAGCGCAGACGCGAGGTCTTACAAGCTGAGGGTGATGATGGATAGTGAGCGGCATGGATAACGCGCATTTCGCGCCAGAAATTTACCAAATGCTGCCAGTCGCCATTGCGGCGTACTCAGTGGTATGTCGCGCGGTCTTTTAGTTAAAGGTTTTTACCTGAGCATCTTGTTGCTTGAGCCATTCCCGTGGACTGATACCGAACCAGCGCTGAAAGGCCCTGCTAAATGCGCTTTGATTGGCGTAACCCAGTACCTCGGTGAGTTGCATCAGGCTCATCTCAGACTCTTCAAGGTAGCGCAGGGTCATTGATTGCCGAGTATCGTCGAGCAGGGCCTGAAATGATGTTCCCTGCTCAGCGAGATGGCGTTGTAGTGAGCGTGGACTGAGGCGCATAAAGTCGGCAATGTACTCCACGGTGACCCGGCCATTTGGCAAAAAGGTGCGCAGTAATCGTTGGATATGATTGGGCAACTGGCTGTCGTGGGCCTGACGTCCTTGGCCAAGGTGCTTCTGCATAAGCCGGTGCAAAGCTGGATCCGCATTACTCAGTGGTACTTGCAGCAGGCGCGCATTGAACATCAGGGCATCAAATGCACTGTTGAACCTTGGGATCAACCCGAGCAAACGCCGGTAACGTGCCGGGTTTGTCACAGGGGCATGCTGAAACATCACCGCCACAGGCTGCCAGCGCTGGCCGAGTAGCGTACGCATCAGTTGATGTCCGACGCCAACCACCAGTTCACTCACGTGCCGGCTGCCGGGTATGGTTTCTGCTTCGGTGGCATAGTGAAGCCAAGCATGCCCATCGACCTGCTGCACCACCACATCGCCATAGTTGTCGTGTACATGAAAATAGTGACCAAGGTCGCGCAAGGCATCACCTACCGTGTCGGCATTGCGAATCAGGTAGAGCAGCGAACCGAAAATACCCACGCCTTGATGCAGCCCGAACTCCAGGCCAAATAACGGATTGTTGCTGGCCTTGCTGGCAAGTTCGAGTAGCAGTGCGAAACGGTGGAAAGAGATGAGCGCATCGGGATCTTCCAACACGTCGCGTGGCAAACCGGCTTCGCGCAACAGTTCAGCAGGGTTGAGCTTCTGACTGCGAGCAAAATCATTGAAGCCGTGGAGCGATGAGGCACGGGTGAGGTAGGTCATATCGAGTGCGCTTGCCTTTGCTAGCGGTCTGCCCGACTCCTATGGAGGGTCGAGCGTGGTCCTTTGTTACGGTGAATCAGAAGCGCCAAGTCATGCCGGCGCCAATGATATGCAGGGCACTGTTGGGATACTCCCCCGACAGTGTCTGGCCGGAGCGTTTGCTTTGCTCTACGTCCATATCACCAAGCCAAACCAGGGTGTAGCTGACATTTACATCGGTAGTATCATCAAGTGCATAGTGCAGCCCCGTTGCAAGACGCCAGGTTTCGTTCATCGGGTTGTCGACGGTGCGATCCTTGTCTTTTACTGCAGAGCTGTCGTAGGCCACGCCCATGTTCCAGCGTAGTTTTGGACTGAGTTGGTTTTGCGCGCCAAAAGACAGGTGCCAGGTATCTTGATACTTGCGGTCCGCCGAGCGCGAGACTGTGCCTAGAGACGAGTCAACGGCCACACCGATATCGGCAAAATCACTCCAGTCCTGCCAGTTAGCCGAGCCGAGCAGGGTCCAACGCTCGTTTAGCTGATGAGCCACACTCAGGGTCAATGTTTGCGGAATGTTCATGTCGATTTCTAAATTGTCGACGTCCAGCCCGGAAAGTGCCTGATTGAGCAACGGATTCTGAATGCCCTTGGCGTCTGGCGAATCCTTGAAGTCAAGCTCAACCTTGCTGGTATAGGCAAGACCCACTGTCGTGCGCGCATCCAGTTGATAGCGCAAACCGAGGTTCAACCCAACCCCGGTAGCGGTGTCCTTGTAACGCAGTTGTCCATCCTCGCTATAAGGGCTGATCGGTAACAGTGCATTATTATCGACCGCCATCTCCGTGTTGTAGTAGCCGTAAACCAAGCGGGGCCCAAAGCCGATCGATAGATCGTCATTGATCTTGTAGGCAAACGTCGGCTGCATCGAGATGCCGATCAATGTCGACTTTTGGGTGAAGTACCGACCGGCCCAATCATCGTCATAATCGACGCTCAAGCCGAAATTGCCATACAAGCCAAAGCCGATGCTGGCGCGGTCGTTGACCTTATGGCTGATAAAGAAACTGCTGCCTGGTAAAATCGGCAGCGGGTTACCGCCTTCGTTCCCTGAATAGTCATTGCCAGCGTCACGTTGAAAACCAAGGTCGCCGAATAATGCCTGCCCGTTCAGACTGATCTGGGTTCCCGGCAGCGCGGCGATACCCGCGGGGTTACTCATCAACACACTGGGGTCGCTGGCCAAGGCTGCTGAACCGGCATTCGCCAGTCCTGCGCCTTCCTGACCCACCTCATAAAGCAGAATGCCGCCTGCCATGGTCTGACCCGCACCAGCGGTCATTGCCAGTACCAACAAGGGTCGGAGTACTGTCTGCGAATGCTTTTTGATGTTCATGGTTTCAGTCTTTTGCGGCCTGAGGGGGTAGGGGGGGTAAATCAGTTCACTGGGCTTGGCAGAAGCGCGGGTGGAACCCAATCGCCTTTGATCAATGCTTCAGAAGGGCCGTAGGCGCGAATCGTCAGGGCAAACGGCTGGTCCGGTGCAGGCAGCCAGTTGCTGACTTTATCCGGCGCTGGGCGCTGGTGCTGAATGTAGATTGTCAGCGAGCCGTCGGGGTTGTACTTCAAGTCTTTGTTCTTGGTACCGGTCGAGTATCGCTTGATCTCGTTAGGTGCGAAAAAGTGATGCTGGTCATACAGGGTCAATGACCAAAAGCCTGAGACTGGCGGCGTTTGCCCATCCGCAAATGTCAGGGTGTAGCTATGCTCGCCGCTCAAGCGCTTGCCATCAGCGTCCTCTTCGCGAAACAGATAGGCCGTTTCCTTTACGCCGTTTTCAAAGATATTGGATTTGGCTATGGCCAGACGCGTGAGGTAATCAGTACCAAAGGCTGCGTTGTTGAACGGACGGTTCCAGCCATTGGCGATGCGCACAGCATTGCTGCTCAGGTAGAACAACGGATCAACCAGTTGCGTTTCACTTTGCGCGGCAGTGTCTTGCAATACTTTGGCGACAGCTGGATTGGCCTCGCCAGCGGCGATGAGCGCTCGAAACTGGCCATAGAGGGCCTCTTCACCCGGTAGTGGCGGAACTTCAACCAATACCTGTTTCAGCTGCGCGAAAAAGTGTTTGGGAGTGACCCAACGGGTTTCCCCCGGTGGCTGGTCCGCAGTGGCTTTGGGCAGCGGTAACTTGGGCAGTTTCTGCCAGTCGAGTTTCTGCATTTTGCCGTTGAATGCTGAAAGCGGATACATGGATATTTGGTTGAGCATTGGCTGAATAGCAGCACGATCCTCGGGAGTGTCAGCCATAAATACCCGGGGAATAACCACGCCAGTATTGGTGGGTGAACGCAAGACAGCTTGGATACCGGCCGGTTTTTCACCTTGCCAGTCTGGGCCGACAATTAAATAGAAGCCTGGTTTTGAATCGTATATTTTCGCCAAAGGCGCGAAGCTGTCGGTGCGTTGATCAGCCAGCTCATACATCCAGAATCGGTCGCCGAAGTCAGGCACTTGCAACACAACCGGGCTCTTATCCAGGGCCAGCATGCCAAAGCCGTAAACCACGTCTTGGTTGGGGTGGGCAACAATTCGGATATCCGGGCTGATGTAGTCAGACAACATCGCCAGATGATTCAGCGGGGCAACGGGCGTTGGCCCGAGCAGACCGATAACTGGAACCTGCTCGTACATTTTGCGGCGGGTTTGCAAATTGACCAGTGGCCAGCCCCAGGCGTAGGCCATTTGAGCGACAGCTTGGGCGTAGCCGGGTAGCATAACAGTGCCCGCCACCGGTCCTGGTGGCAGTGTGGTTTCGCTGGCATTGACGGGTAATGCGACGCAAAGGCTGCCCACTATCACGGCTGTCAGGGTAAGACTCGCTAATTTAGCCATACCGAGCTTATTCAAGGACTTCAACCTGTGGCAATTCATAGTTGCCCTCTAACACTTCGCCTTTAGGCTGGTAGAGTCTGAGGATCATGTAAAAGGGGCCTTTAGGGGTTGGCAGCCAATTGGTCGCAAAGTCGCCATCAGGTTTAGACGCCTGCAATGGCACTTCGAACGAGCCATCGGCACGTACCTTCAAATCACGGGTATCCGAACCCAGCTTGTAGCGTTCGATTGGGTTTTCGACCAGCATCTTGTCCACGGCGTTGTAGACCGTCAGCGACCAGAACGCATCCACCGGCGGGGCGCTTTTGAAGCGCAAAACATAACGCTTGTCGCCACTCAATTGCTGGCCTTTGGCGTCAGTTGAGCGCAATGGATACATGGCCTCTTTCTCGCCTTGCCCGCCCAGGTAAGGGCCGGTGACCAGCGCGCGCAACGGGTAATTGGTGCCGAAATGATCAAGGCCTGTAGCCCAGGCCCACCCATTGCGTTGCACCGCTGCGGTCGCCAATGCCGACACTGCGACTTTAGGCCCATCGGCCAAAGCCCGGAGCAAACCAGCCTTTTGTGGGGGTGAAAGCCGGGCTGGGTCGAAGCCTTTAGCGGTCAGACCGAAGCGCGAAAATTGCGCAAACAGTGCCTCGTCACGGGGGACAACTGGGTTGTCCTTAATGGCCGCTGCCAGCTCGCGGAAAAAATCCAGCCCATCATCACCGGCGGCCGGTAAGGCAGGCAGTGATTCGGCTTTGGCTTGATAGTCAGGGTTGTCGCGCTGCGACAGTGGCCGCAAGGTGAATTGCTTCTGCAAAGCATGCAGCGGAGCCAGATCCTCACCCTCCTTGACGTGCAAACGCCCCCATAGCCAGACCTTGTGAGTGCTGACATCCAGGCGCTTCAAACCTTCAGGCAATGTGCCTTGCCAGCCTGGCGGCACCAACACGTAATCGTCCGCAGCAGTGCCGGTGGTGCGGCGTCCCACATAATGCTCAAGTTCTTGCCACATATTGAACACGTCAACCACGTAATAACGGTCGGCCGTATCTGGAACATGCAGCACATAAGGCTCATCCAACTGCACCACCGAACTCAGGTACAGGGTGTCATTGTTGGCCGTCGGCATATCTTTGGCAGCTGGCGTGGCCAGCGATTGGGCCCAACCCAGTTGATTCAGGGGCGCACGATAGCTGGTGGCAGGGCGCGGCACAGGCACTGAGCTGTAGTCGCGCATTACGCGCTCCATACGGACCAGCGGGTAGCCCCAAACGTACGCATTGATGCCATTGGCGTAGGCGTCGGCCTCAAGCCCGGCGACGATATTTTCCTGGCTGGTCGGCATGCTCAGCAGTGCATCGGCCTGAACTTGGGCGTAGGCGGCAGTGCTTACAAGCCCGCCACTGAGCAGGGCGGTAGCTACAGCACAGGATAGCCATAATGATTTTTTGTGCATAACAGGCTCTCGCTAAAGGAGCGGACGCCTGAAGGGCGTCCGGTTGGGCTGATATAAAAAGGGCGATTTGCGGGGTGACGTCTGTATCAGTTCGACATCGAGGCCATGCCGATACCGCCCGCACCTTTTTGTGACGGCGGGAAGTCCTTCATGCTTTTGGCAAAAGCCTGCATGTATGGGGCGATGATCGGAATAATCCAGCTGCGTTGCTGCTGCCAGCGGAAGTGATCGCCCGTTTCAGGGGAGCGCTCGTACGGGTCCACCTTGATGTCGATGACCAGGCCACCGGGAATCTGCTTGGCCGCTTCCATCCACTTGTCTTTGATCGCTGTGTGGACTTTCCATTGGTTGACCCGCACTGCGTTCATGCTGGTCTCAGCGAAAAAGAAGAACTCGTGGCGGTTCGATTTGCCGTCGGGCTTGGTCAGCATGTCGAGCTGGTTGTAACCGTCCAGGTGGTTCTTGAAGCGCTTGCCATTCACTTCCAGGCCAGTGAGTAACTGCTGTTTAACATCCGGCTGACCAACGGCGGCCATCAATGTTGGCACCCAGTCTTCAGATGTCATGAACTCACCGGTCCAAGTGTTCGGCTTGATTTTGCCCGGCCAGCGAACCAGCATTGGCACGCGGAAACCACCATCCCAAGTCAGGCCCTTCTCGCCACGGAACGAGGCCGCGCCAGAGTCCGGCCAATGTGAAAGGTTCACGCCATTGTCGGAGGTGAACAGAACAATGGTGTTATCGGCCAAGCCTTGGTCATCAAGGGTTTTCAGAAGTTTGCCCACCAGCGAGTCGAGCTGCATGATCGCGTCGGTGTACTCGGTGTGCCCACTTTTGCCCAGCCACTCGTCGCTGACGTGAATTTTCTGGTGCATGCGTGACGGGTTGTACCAGAGGAAAAACGGCTTATCGGCGGCTTTCTGCTTTTTGATCCAGTCAATCGACAAATCAGTGAACTGGTCATCGACGCCTTTCATGCGTTCGATGGTCAGCGGGCCTTCATCGGTGATTTTTTGCTTGCCGACACGGCCCCAACGAGGGTCGACGGTGGCGTCGTCAGTGGTGGTCGCAACTGCATGGATCATGTTGCGTGGAATACCAGGGAAGTTCGGGTCTTTGGGGAAGTTGGTCATCTCGGCGATTTCCATCACGTTCAGGTGATAGAGAAAGCCAAAGAACTCGTCAAAGCCGTGTACCGTAGGCAGGTACTCATTGCGGTCGCCGATGTGCGACTTACCAAACATACCGGTGCTGTAGCCCTGAGCCTTGAGCAATTGGGCCAGGGTGATATCGCTGTCCTGAATACCGACTTTGGCCCCAGGTTGGCCAACAGCGGTCAAACCGGTCCGGATCGGGTACTGGCCCGTGATGAAGGCAGCACGACCCGCGGTGCAGCTAGGCTGCGCATAGTAGTCGGAGACCATCATGCCTTCTTGGGCAAGGCGGTCGATATTAGGGGTGGTAACGGCGCCGAGGCCGCGGTTATAGGCTGAGACATCCATGGGCGCCATATCGTCGACCATGATCACAACGATATTGGGTTTTTCTGCAGCCTGAGTAATACCCAGCGCAGCCAAGCTGAGGCCGAAACCGAGAAGGGCATTTCGAAGTAGATGCACGATAATTTCCTTGTACATGCGGGAACGATAATCCAAGCCCAGTCTGGTTCAGGGATTAGCGTTGCGCAAAAAAATAGATGTGATGCAATCGCCTTTCCGGAAGCGTTAAGGGCGGTGCAATGCGCCGTGCTGTGCATGGCCGACATAGAAGGTTGGCCGGGTACCCGGAAACATCCAGAACGGAGTCATTTCAGATGACGGAAAAACGTTAGGGAAGCGTGGGTCACGGGCCGACGGACCGGCCACTGTGGCTTCTTGAACCATGGAAATGTACTGGTCAACAGCGTTTTCCAGGGTATTGCCATTGATGATCACTTCAGTGCCGATCATTTTGGCGTAATCAGCCACGCCGCTGGCGCTGGACAGCAACGGCGCGTATGCATCGGCGCTGACCCCGTTTTCGCTGGTCACCCACAAACCTTCGTCGGTATGAACGACGATCGAATGGTTGCCTTCAGTGTGGCCAGGGGTGTGCATCAAGGCGACGCCGTCACCGAGCATGATCGAACCGTCGAAACAAATCACTTTATCTTCCGGCACCCCGGCAATGCCGTCAGGGCAATACCAGTCAGCCTGATAAGGATTGAGGTCCTTGGTCGACTCCCACTCACGCCAGTGCACCAACAACTTGGCATTAGGGAGCAGCCCGGGCTCCTTGTCTGTGCCCATCCAGCGGCGGATGTCCTGGGTGTGCAGGTGGTCGTAGGTAATGTAATCGATGTCTTCAGGGCGCAGGCCGAGTTTGGCCAGCACTTCAGGAACAGTGGCCTGGCGATCGATAATCAGATTGGTGAGCCAGTTGGCGGTGCGGTCCTGCAGGCGACGGAAAAACGGCGTCTCGCCATTACGCTCGTGATCCGAGGGTGACGCCAGCAGGGTCTTGATTCCTTCAGGGGTGTCGAACTGCACCACAAACAAGCGGTTCTGGATATGCATGTACTCGACAAAACGCTCCCAGGAGAAGGCGTTGCGCAGCCCGTAACGTACAGGGTAGGGGACCTTGACCAAGTTAAAGGACTCAAAGTAACGCACTTTCGGGCCGTTCAGCATGTGCTCACGAAACTGACCGGCAGCGATGCGAGTCGCTTCTACGCGCGCCTGCTGACCAGAGGCAGCACGGGAACCGTCGAAATGATGAATTTGTTCAAATGCACTCATGGCGAAGCATCCTGTAGATAGTGGAGACAACCGTGTTCGGATTGGCGTTATTAAATGGCGCTTGGTCAAGGCAGTGAGTCAGGCGCGACGGTTGCACCCATGCCCTTGGCCAGATTGCGGTCGACGATCCAGCGTTGCAGTGATGTACATTTGCGCCCCATGGCACGGATCAGCTTGGCCTTGAAACCTGGGGTGATCATGAATTGGCGACGCTGAATGCCGTGCAATATCCCTGCGACGGCCTGATCCACGGTAAGCACGCCCGCCACAGCATTGAGCGAACGAGTGACGGGGCTGCCGTGCAGCCGTTCGTAGTCGAGCAGTGGCGTCTGGATCTCTCCCGGACAAACCACAGAAACGTCGATGCCTTGTAGCTTTTGCTCGGCACGCAAGACTTCAGCAAGTCCCACGACACCAAATTTCGATGCGGCATAGGCTGATTGGGTGTAGCTGCCAACAATCCCTGCGAGAGAGGCCATGAACACCAGATGCCCCTGGGGCGAGAGGTGTTTGAGTGCGCTGGCGGCAAAGTTCCGGCTGCCAATCAGGTTGACATTGATCACCAATTGAAAGGTTTCGAATGACAACTCGGTAAACACTGCATTGCGCATCAGTCCGGCGCAATTGAATGCTAAGTCGGCGGGCCCTTGCCGTGCATGAGCTTCAGCCATCACTGCGTCTAACGCTATGGGGTCGGTCACATCGACTGGGTAGAACGCCACGGATTGTCCATTGGCCGTGCAGGCTTGTTGCAGTCGCACGAGCACGTCGTCGGCAATCTGCAAATCAAAGATTGCGATGCTGCTGCCAGCCTCAATCAAGGCGTGAGCGAAGCCCAGCCCAATGCCACTGCTGCCGCCGGACAGGTAAGTGACATTAGGCCGACGGTATTTCCAGTTAGACATGATGTGACCTGCAAATGTGGAATGAGACCACCCGACTTCGCGTTGTTGCGCGGAGACAAGTCGCTTGTTATTGGCCATAAAGTTATCTTTTCGCGCCGATACCAACTTGATTTATTACGAATGATAGTTGATATATTGCGAATCCCATCAACTGCCTAGGGTTACCCTGACCACTGCAATCAACTGCTCAAAGCAGCTTGCGCATAGCCGAAAGCAAAGCCTTGCCAGCTTTTTTAGGGCTTGACAGCATGGCGGGAAAAGTTGATTTATTACGAACCTAAACCACGGTGCTTGAGACATGTTTTTACTACGCAGTGGTGCAATCGAAGGCTTTACTTCGCTGGTTAGCCAACTTGGGCACAACCCTGTGAGCCTGCTGCGTGACGCGGGAATAGTGGTTGGCCAGTTGCGCGAGCCCAACAGCTACTTGTCATATGAAAAAACCGCAGACTTGCTCGACACAACAGCACACTGCTGTGAAGAACCGCTGTTTGGTCTGCGCTTGGCCTCGCGACAAAACCTGTTGGCCATCGGCGAAGTGGCGCTGTCGGGTAGCCGTCAGGCAACCGTTGGAGATGCGTTGAGTTTTGCTCAGCAATACCTGTATCTGCATGCCAGTGGGCTGCATCTGGAGCAAGTTAAACGGGCAGAGCGGGCAGAAGTTCGCCTGAACTTCGATTTCACCAATCAGAGCGGCTTGCTGCAGTTGAGCCAGCTCAGTTCAGCCCAATTGTTTAACGCATTAAGAATCCTGACCGGGGCAGGGAGCCCGCAGATTCGCCTGCATCTACAGCAGAGCGCATCAATAGGCAGTGAATGGACTGGGTCTGGCATTTACGGCCAAGTCCGTTTTGACAGTGCTTTCGACGGGGTGAGT
Source organism: Pseudomonas sp. EL_65y_Pfl2_R95 (assembly GCF_963971045.1). Lineage (NCBI taxonomy): Bacteria > Pseudomonadati > Pseudomonadota > Gammaproteobacteria > Pseudomonadales > Pseudomonadaceae > Pseudomonas > Pseudomonas sp. EL_65y_Pfl2_R95. Next base: position 560,635 of record NZ_CAXAOV010000003.1, read on the forward strand.
TTTCCTTATGCCTACCTGAAACGTTCACCGCTGGCCGATGAAGAACTGATGCGTGAACACCTGGCGCATCACATCCAACTGCTCAAAACACAGTACCCGGACAGTCTCAAGGCACAGGTGTGCCATTTGATCGGCAGCTTGCTGCATACCGGCGAGTGCAGCATTGGCACCGTCAGTCAATCATTGGGGCTGCAACCGCGGGTTTTACAAAAACGCCTGCAATTGGAAAGCAGCAACTTCAGCCAACTGCTCCAGGAAACCCGCTACGAAATTGCCAAGCAGAATCTGCGCAGGGATAAAACCAGCATTACCGATCTGGCTCTCAATCTTGGGTATGCAGAGGTTTCAGTTTTCAGCCGTCACTTTAAGCAATGGTCTGGATTTTCGCCAAGAGCCTGGCGGGATCAGCAGTGAGATAGAGGCGTACCGCGCACCTGTGAAGCAGTGTCAATGAAACAACCGCAGACGCAGTAGGAACTTGACAGAATCCAAGCGGTTCTCAGCTCTCAGTCTGGTTTTTTGTGAAGCCTCGTATGTTCATCAGAAACAGGCACACCTGCAACACAATCAAGGCCCAAGCCTGTGTGTGCCAGCCCCAAACGCCCCAAAGCAGGTTGCTGACGATAAAGCAGCAAAACCCGATCAGCCTTCTTCTTGGGCTCAGTGAACCGATAAGCCAAGCGGCCAGAATCGTCATGACCATAGCCGGCCATTGCAGAAAGTCCACGTAGTCCATAGGCAACTCCAACAGGTATTGATTATCTGAGGAGCTGGTACAGCTGAAGGTTCAATGAAGCTTAACCCGGTGGCGAAAGGTCGCAGTCAAGCCGCGATGAGTGCGGTAAATGTGGGGTGGAGACGGCTTAACCCTGCAACTCAGTAAGAATAAGATGCAAATGCTAACTTGAACTATTCTCATTTGATTGATTAAATCTGAACCCACTTTGAAAGAAAACTCTTGTATTCGTGGGTTACCGGGTTCGATCAAATGCGCTATGCCAACAATGACCTTGCTTCACTTATTGATACCGCCACACAAGCGTTGCCGAATTTGCAGGGCCGCATTGGCCACGCAAAACAGGACCAACTCAGTTGTGGCAGTGCCGAGAACGCCCTGCGTATAGCTGCATTGTGTGCATACTGGGAGCAGGCACAGCCTGAAGCCGGTCATCATTACTGGAACTCCCACAGTTGGTCATTGCTGATCTGGCAGCCTATTTATCTCAGTATTCTGGCGGTGCAACTTGCGCGCAGTGCGCCGTGTCTGGCGAGGATGGGCCAGTCGGTCAGCCAAGGTGTAGTCGGCGGGTTTTGCCTGCCCGAGCACTGTCCTCGTAAAGGTGCGGCACAGGATCTCATCCGCTTTGCCAGCGATGAGCTGCTGCAGCTCATCGAGCAACAACTCAATGAGTTCAACAGCGTCTCGGCCATCCATCCTAAGCAGGGGCGACTGTTGGCCGCTGACTGCGTGCGAGCGGCATTGTTGATGGCTCAGCGTCATCAGTCGCTGGCAAACACCCAGCTTTGTGAGTTGGAAGGCCAGTGGATGGAAGCGCTGCAATTATCTGCTGGCAGCGCTTTGATCCCTGTCATGCTTGATGACGGTCAGGAGCGACTGGCCCTGGAGCGCAAGGTGTGCTGCCAGTATTTTCGCCGAACCGAAGGCGAATACTGCAACACCTGCCCCAAACTGAAAAAGGAGGAGCGTCTCAGCCGGCTGCGTGAAGCGTTCAGCCTTGAATGTTGAGTTTGCAAGGCATTGAGGTCTGCCGCGAGAACCGTGTGATTCTAGCGCTTGAGCAGCTTCAAATTGCAGCGGACCAGTTCACCGTGATTTTGGGGCACAACGGCTCCGGTAAATCCACCTTGCTCAATCTCATTGCCCGTCAGATCACCGCCGACAGTGGGCATATCGAGTTGCTGGGCAGACCTTTAAAGGGTTATCGGCAACGTGAGTTCGCACAGCGTGTTGCCTTTTTACCGCAAAACCTGCCGACCGTTGCCGGGCTCACTGTGCGTGAACTGGTTCGGCTTGGGCGATTCCCCTGGCGCGGCCTGTTGGGGCGTCTGCAAGCTGAAGATCACAGGATTGTGGCGCGCGCGCTTGAACAAACAGATAGTGCCGATTACGCCGATCACCTCGTCGACAGTTTATCCGGGGGCGAGCGCCAACGGGCTTGGATAGCCATGCTGTTGGCTCAGCAGTCGCCTCTGGTATTACTGGACGAGCCCACTTCTGCGCTGGACCTTGCGCACCAGTACGAACTGATGGCGTTGCTGGGGGCGTTGAAGCGCGATACCAACCTTGGGATCGTCGCCATTCTGCACGATGTAAATCTCACAACACGCTACGCTGACCGCATCATTGCGTTGAAGCAAGGCCGGGTGTTTTTCGACGGTACCCCTGCGCAGCTGTTGTCCAGCGCACTGCTCAGTGAGCTTTACGATATCGATATCGACCTGCTTGACCAGCCGGGCAAGGCACATCCCATCGCTGTCGTACGTTGAAATGCAGATGAGCGCCGCAACCCTAAGCTTGGGTCGTCCAATGAGCACCACTGCGCTGCGCTATCTGCTGACCCTGATGGTGTTGCTGGCGACAATCGGGCTGTATCCAAGCCTGACCACGCCGCTCACGTTTCAACAGCAAGGACAATTGCTGCTGGAGCACTCAAGTGCTGATTTTGCATCGATTCAATTTCAACTTTCGGTTCTCCCGCGTTTGGCGATGGCTTTGCTGGTGGGCGCTGCGATGGGCCTGTCCGGCAGCGTATTGCAGCAACTGACGCAGAATCGGTTGGTGTCGCCAATGACTTTGGGGACTTCTTCGGGTGCTTGGCTGGGCCTAATTTGCGCGACATCGCTGAGCCCGGCCTTCGCAGCTGAGCATGGTGAATGGGCGGCGTTGGGTGGGGCGCTGCTGGCGGTTGGATTGGTGCTCGTGATTGCTGGACGCAACGGTATTGCCGGGGTGCCGGTGATTCTCGCAGGCATGGCGCTGAACATACTGCTGGGCGCCTTGGCCGCCGGTATCTTGCTGATCGACTTTCAGCAAACCCGCGGCCTGTTTGTTTGGGGGGCAGGCGATCTCGGGCAAATTGACTGGGTATGGGTGCAGTGGCTTTGGCCACGGCTAATTGTTGGACTGTTGGTTATTGCCTTCGCGCCGCGCGTGCTGACTCTGATGCAATTGGGCAGTCAGGGCGCTCAGGCGCGAGGGTTGAGCCTGTGGCCGATGATGCTGGCGTTGTTTACTGCGTCAATCTGGCTGACCTCAGTATCGATTACGGCCGTGGGTTTGATCGGCTTCATCGGCCTGATCGCACCGAATGTAGCCAGGCTCTGCGGCGCACGAACCTCGTTGGATGAGCTGATCTACAGCACGCTGCTGGGGATGCTGTTGCTGCTGCTCAGTGATGCGTTGGCGCTGCTGCTCAATCAATGGCTATTTGATCTGATACCCAGCGGTGCCACGGCGGCCCTGATTGGCGCACCGGCATTGCTCTGGCTGACCCGGCGCCAATTGGCGAGCAAGGATCAACAAGCCTTGGTGTTACCTGACGGTTCGCCGCGAATCTCGCGCCTCACCTGCTGGCTGTTGCCGCTAATATTCTGCACCCTGGTGGTACTGAGCGTGGGCATCAATCGCAGCCTGAGCGGTTGGAACTTCGAGTGGCCTTCGTCATTGATCTGGTCGTTACGCTGGCCGCGCACATTGACGGCTGTCACGGCCGGAAGCGGGTTGGCCGTGGCCGGTGTGCTGCTGCAAAGACTGCTGCGCAACCCGCTGGCCAGCCCGGATATTCTGGGGATCAGTGCCGGGGCGGCACTGGCAGTGATGGCCACGCTGATGGTCTTTGGCAGCTCTTATTTTTGGCTCAAGGCACCCCTGGCAGGATTTGTTGGCAGTCTCGCGGTATTGGCAATGTTGTTACTGATGGGCCGACGCCATCACTATTCGCCGGCGGTGTTGGTACTGGTTGGTATCGCGTTGAGCGCGCTGCTCACGACGGCACTGCAGTTAGGCCTGTCAAAAGGCTCCGCTGATTCCCTTGCACTGCTGGGCTGGTTGGCCGGCTCTACTTACCGTGTTTCGGGTGTTCAGGCAGTGGTGCTGAGTGTGGGCGTGCTGATTTTAGTCTGCGTGAGCTTAGTCTTTTGCCGGGCGCTGACCTTGATTTCAATTGGCGACAAGGTCGGGTTGAGCCGGGGCCTTAATGTGCCTGTTGCGCGCATGTCTTTGCTTATTCTGGCGGCGTTACTCTGCGCATTGGTCACCAGTTTGGTCGGCCCGGTGGCATTTGTAGGCTTACTCGCGCCGCACATCGCCGCCATGCTCGGCGCGCGTCGAATCACGCCACAGCTGTTGTTATCGGCGCTGCTGGGGGCGCTATTGATGCTGGCTGCCGATTGGGTCGGCCGCGTATTGATTTTCCCGCTGCAATTACCATTGGGCATCGTCGCATCAGTGGTGTGTGGGGTGGTCTTCGTTGCGCTACTGGTGAGGCAGCGTCTGCCATGAAGCTTACTGGCGTTTTGTTGCGCACTTTGTGTTTGGCCCTGCTGCTGGTATCCATGCCAAGCAGGGCGAGTGACTCGCCACGGGTGGTCGCATTGAGTTGGGAGATGGTCGAGCATTTGCTCAAACTGAATATCACCCCGGTGGCGGTGGCCGATGCCAGGGATTATCGGACCTGGGTGGTGCATCCCAGACTGCCTGATTCAGTGCCTAACGCCGGAACCCGCACCGAACCCAATCTGGAGCTGTTGGCGCAATTAAAGCCGGACCTTATTCTGATCACCCCTTTGCTAGAGGACATTCGTCCCCTGCTGGAGCGCATAGCGCCGGTAGTGTCCTATGGAGACTTTACCCAAACTCAAGACAACCAGATCTTACAGCGGCAAAATTTTCTTGATCTGGCAAAGCGCCTTGGCCAAACGGGCTTGGCGAATAAACAACTCGAGGCCATGGACCGGCATTTGGCGGACATGCGTCGACGGCTGCACCAACGTTTCGGCGCGGTGCTGCCCAAGGTGTCGATGGTTCTGTTTTCATCCATGGCAGTGGTCAAGATAATGGGCCCCAATTCGATGCCAGAACATGCCATGCAACTGCTTGGCTTGGCGCCTGCGTATCAGGTTCCCACCAGCCGTTGGGGTAGTGTTCAGGTGCCCATCACCGAGTTGGGAGCTATTGATGAGGGAGTGGTGCTGTATCTGCCATTTGCGCAACAACACAGACTATTCGAGACCCAGCTTTGGCAAGGCATGCCTTTTGTGCGCAAAGGCCATGTTGCGCAAATGCGCTCCACTTGGACCCATGGTGGGATTTTCTGCGTCGAAAATCTGGCCGCCGCATTCACTGATGCATTGCTGACGCTGCCAGCCAACTAACTCACGGCTTTGGCTAAAAACTAAAAACCGTGGGCAGCGATTAGGCTGTCCCACGGTTTTGAGTGGCATCAGTCAGTTATCAGTACTTCATGCTTACGGTCACCATGGCGTTGCGTGACGGGGCATAGTAAGACTGTGCCCAGTACAGGCTGGTCAGGTACTTGCGGTCAAACAGGTTGTTGACGTTGAGCGCCACATTCCAATTGTTGTCGATGTCGTAGCTGGTCAAGGCGTTGACCACTGCATAGGACCCCTGACGGCTGACAATAGTCTCGCCTGTAGTCGAGGTGCCCTGTTCGCGGAAGATATCGCTTTGCCAGTTCATGCTGCCGCCCACTTTCAAGCCTTTGACCTGAGGTACCTTGTACACGGTGCTCAGGTAAACAAAGTTTTTCGGGGTGTAGGTGCGGGTTGCGTTGCCGTCATCGTCCTTCAGCGAAAAGATATGCGTCAGGCCGGAGTTAACTTCCCAGCCGGGCAGCAATTCGCCGGACAGGGTCAGCTCATATCCTTCGGAAATCGTATCGACTGAATTGTAGAAAGACACCCCTTTGCTGGTATCGAAACCACCGTACTCGGCCGTGTTGTCCTGCTTGGTGCGAAACAGCGATGCACTTGCATTCAGACGCTTGTTGAACCACTCGCCCTTGATGCCACCCTCGACGCTATTACCTTCAATTGGGTCCAATACAGCAGACGATGCATCGATCTGATTTTGTGGATTGAAAATCTCGGTGTAACTCACATAGCCGGAGTAGTTCGGGGTGAAGTCATAAACGGCGCCGTAGTAGGGCGTCACTTTCGACTTGCTGTAATCATTTGCTTCACCCACGCGCACGCCACTGCTTTCGAGTTTGGTGAAGTTGGCGCCGGTGATCAGCTTGAGCTTGTCGGTCACGTTGAGGTGAGTGGCAGCGTATGCACCGCGACGGTAGGTGGTGTAGTCGGCAAAGCTGGTGACATTGGCAAATGCAGGCTTGGGAAAGTCACCGTCGTACTCCCAGACAGGGGGCAACGGAATGCCGGCTGCGTCATCGCTAGAGGTCCAGTGGGTTGAATCCTTGGACCAATTGGCGCCGATCACCACTTCATGGGTGCGACCAAACAGGTCAAACGGGCCTTTCAGGTAAGCATCCCCGAGTATCTGCCGCTCGCTGCGGTCAAACTTTGAGGCATAGGTCGTCAAGCCAAGACCGGTCTGCGCATCGGGCACGCCACCGGCCATTAGCATTTCGGCATCGGAGGTCGTCTCGCGGTAGTTAACCGTGGCCTTTGACTGCCAGCCGCCGCCCCAGTCGGTGGTCAAGTCGGCGAAGGTTTGCTTGTCATTGGTGTCCCAGTAGCTCCAGTCCGGCGCCGTATTGTGCGAGCGGCTGTAGTCCACTTTGGAACCGTCGGTGTTGTACAACGTCAGCGCGCTCCACATGATTCCGTCAGGACGGTTGCGCTGCTCGGAATAGCCGACGGTGGCGATGCTGCTGTCAGTCACATCGGCTTCCAGCACGCCAGCGAACACGTTTTTGCTAGTCGAATAGCGGTCCAGGTACGAATTACCTTCTTGACCGACGGCGATGGCACGACCGCGCACGGTTCCCGATTCGTTAAGTGGGCCCGATACATCGAACTCGCCCCGACGGTTTTGCCAGGAACCATAGCCAAACGACCCCTGAGCTTGGAAATCACGGGTAGGCCGCTTGCGCACAAAGTTGATGGTGGCAGCGGGGTTACCTGGGTTGGAGGTGAGGCCGTTGGCACCCTTGAGCACTTCTATATGGTCGTAGAGGAAGGTGTCGATGTCGCCCATTTGTTCTTCTGAGCTGAAGGGCAGACCAATGCCATCAAGCTGGAAGTTGTTCACATCAAAACCGCGTACCGAATAGTAAGTCCGATCGGTTTCGACGCGCTGAACATTGACCCCGCCGGCTTGCAGCGCATCATTGGCGCTGTTGAGTTTGAAGTCTTCGAGTTGCTGGCGGGTCACCGTGGTTGTGGTTTGCGGCGTTTCCCGTGGCGACAGGTCGAAGCGGGTGGCGGTGCTGGTCGAGCCGATCGTGTACGAATCACTTTGCTCGGTAATATTCGGTACAGCAGCCTGTTCACCCACAACCTCTACGGCCCCCAGATCCAGGGCGGCAGTTGAGGGTTTTACCGCCTCTGCAGCAAACACCAGGGTGGGGAAGATTAATGTAGAGGGCACAAGGCTCAACGCGACCGCAAGGGTGCATGAACTGGATGTGGCCCTGACTTGGCGTGTGGTTGAGCGACTGGTTGTTCTTCTCATAGTAATACTTCTGTTTGTGGAGTGGGGTTAAGTGTTGGTCGTGGGGAGCTTATGGCGCTCCTCTGAACCCTGGGGTTTGGCTGGAACCTGGGTGAATTGCGCGGCCCATTACCGAGCGATACCAGCCGTGGAAGTGCTGCATGCCTTCCTCCAGCGGTATCTGGTACGGGCCGCTATCGTCGACGCCTCGTTTGTACAAGGCCCGCCGGCCGGCATCGGTGCGCTCGGCAATCTCGTCGTCCTCGATGGCTGTTTCCATATAGGCCGCACGGTGGGACTCGACCAACTCGCGGTTGGTCGCAAGCAGTTCGTTGGGGTAATAGAATTCGATGACGTTGACCGAGTCGTGAACGCCCCTCGGGTATACCGTCGACAACACCAGCGCATGGGGGAAGACTTCGATCATGTGCGTGGGGTAGTAACTCGCCCAGATCGCGCCGAACTCGGGGGATACGCCGCCGCAATGGGCCATCAAGCCTTCATGCCAGGCCTTGTAAGTGTCGGTGCCGGCACGCTCCAGATTTGGGTTCACGTTGATGCGCTGCAGGCTGTACCAGTCGCCGTAATCCCAGCTCAGCCCTTCACTGCGAACGTATTTACGCAGGCCGGGATGGAAAGTGGCGATGTGATAATCGTCGTTGTATATTTCGAGAAAGGTCTTCCAGTTGCACTTGCAGGGGTGCATCTCGACGTGGTCCAGGGCGTAATCGTCGAAGTTCATTTCGGGCCGGTCGAACAGCGCGCCTATATCTTCGGCGGGGTCGCGCGGGCCTTCGAACAGAAAGCCGCCAATATTGGCAATCGGATAACGCGGTAGATTGCGGCAAGGGCGGTCGGGGAATTTCGGTGCGCCAACGATCAAGCCGCTGGTGTCATAGGACCATGCGTGGAGCGGGCACATGATCTTGCCGCCAGTGGTCTTGAGGTTGCCGCGGTGGATTGCCGAGTCTGGAGCTTCAGGGCTGAAATCGCCGAGCATCAGCGCTTGCCGGTGGCGGCACACGTTGGACAGTAATTCGATACCGCTTTCGCTGCGTACCAGAATCCGCGAGTGGTCATCATGGGGCAGGGCGTACCAGTCGCCTATATTGGGCACCATTTTTTCGTGGCCGATGTAGCGAGCGCTCTTCTGAAAAATCAGCGCCTGTTCTTGCTTGTAAATTTCCGGGTCGCAATAGGTGTGAATTGGCAGCTGCGGACTCTCGCCCAAAGTATTAAAGGGACTCACATCGATGCTAGCCATGCGGCTGGGGCTGAACATGCTATTGCTCCTTGCGCTGAATTATCAGAGTCGATACGGCGTGCAGGCGTGGGCAGGATGCACTCAGCCCTTTAGGGTCAAGTGCATCGGCGCCTGTTCCAGATGAGCGCCCTAGACGCTAACTGCGCTCTGACCAGACGCCATTTTTTTAAGGCGTGCAGGCGCAAACGGTGCGACCGGGTTATCCAGCGGCTCGGCCATAATCAAACTGCCTGCCGGGTTGGCCAGATCAACCATCTGCAGGTTGTTCTTGAGCTGAAGGCGGTTCAGGCATGAGTGGAGAAAGGTTGGGGCGAAGAAGTCATAGCGATCAAAGCGGTGCTGCAACTCAGGGTGCGCCGCCTGATAATCGATGACTGATTCGGCAACGGTGCGCCAATAGGTGTCTTCGCTCATGCAGCCGTTCTCTTCAAGAATCTGGCTCATGTGGCGGAAAACGCCGTCGAATACATCAATGAAGATCCCGAGAATCTTGTATTCCTCAGGGACATCAACCGCCAGACGTTCAAGGCCCTTGGGCATCTTGGCGTCCTTGTCGAGAATGGCAGACTCTTCGGCGATATCTTTCATCAACGCGCGCACCGGCACGTGATCTTTAAGCACCAGGATCAGGTTTTCACCGTGGGGCATAAACACCAGATGGTGAGCGTAGAAGCAGTGCATCAGTGGTTGCAAAAAGGCAGCCAGGTATTGACGCATCCATTCAACCGGCTGCAACCCGGAGCGACGCATCAGTTCAGGCAACAAAGCAGCCCCTTGCGGATCGACATGGAGCAGACCGGCCATGGTCATCAACCGCTCGCCTGGCTTTACCCGGCTGACCGGGCTTTCACGCCACAGTGCTGAGAGCATCTTCTTGTAGGGGCTGTCCGCATCCTGGGCGGCCTCGTAGTAACGGTTGCGGTAACCGACCGATGCAATTTCACGAAGAATGCTGAAACCATAATCATGCAACACCGGATCACTGGAGATCAGTTCATCCAAAAAGGCGTTGATCGCGGGGGTGCCGGCCATGTAGTAAGGCGACAACCCGCGCATAAAGCCCATATTGAGCACCGACAGCGAGGTTTTTACGTAGCACCTGTCTGGGTTGGATACGTTGAAATAGGTACGAACCGATTGTTGTGCAAGGTACTCATCTTCACTGCTGCCCAGCGCAACGATTTTCTGATTGGCGATGTCGGCGGCGAACATGATGCTCAGCTTGTTGAGCCACTGCCATGGATGGGCTGGCATAAATACATAGTCATCAGCAACAAGGCCAAGATTCACCAGCTGTTGGCGGTACCTATCAACCGTGGCATTGCCCAGTTCTTGACGCAAAAGTGTGTCGTGATCGAGCCCCGGAACGGCTGCAAAGTGTGCATTGTCGGTGTGGACTGCCAGCCAGATGATTGAGAAACGCGAGCCGGTTTCCGGCGCATAAGCGCTGTAGTCGCTCGCATTGAAACCCAGACGGCCGTTGTTGGCGACAAAGCCGGGATGGCCTTCAGTCATGCCTGTCTCGAAGTCCTGATACTCAGCATCGGCTAGCTGCGCGCTGGTCATGTAATTGCGACTGTGTTTGAAGGCGGCGCCGTACAGAGTGCTGCTGATCTCATCCAGATACACCGGTAACTTCTCTGCAGGGATGCCCAGGGTGTGCTTGAAATCATTAATAAAGGCTAGCGTGTCGAGGGGCTGCTGAGCTTGACCATCGATCATGCGTACGATGCTCGCAGGATCAACATGCCAGTGACGCAGCGCCATTTTTCGTGCTTCAAAGCGGTAGACGCAGTGTTCGGTGTCTGCAGGCAGTTCGTAACGTGACCAGCCTTCGCGAGCTGTTTCGCCCAATGAGGTAGGGGTGAACACCTGTTCGTGGGCGTACTCGGCAATGGCTTTTCGCACCAGCAGACGGTTTACCTTGCTCCACACCTGGGGATTCAAATGAGCGACGGCAGTGCTTGGCTGATACAAGGGCGTTGAAGTCATTGGTAAAATCATCCTTTCAGTGAGTTGGCGAAGTCTGCTGGGGTACAAAAAGCCAGTTGTGCCTGCTTGCTGGGTAATTCAATGACGGCATGGTTAACAAAGCCGACCATTTGATTGAGGCGATGAACCTTGCCGTTGCGCAGGTCAGGCTCGACCACGACACGGTGCGCGCCCAGTTCATCGAATAGAAAAGCCATGACCACGCGCAAAATGTCCCGGGTGAAATTGGCGACCGGTTGAGAGCAGGGGCCGGTAAAGAAATGCATGCCGATATCACCGGGCTGAACGTCATAGTGCCGCCCGACCTCATCACAGCCGGGGTCATAACATTCCATGACAAAGGCCGGCTGGTTGCGGTGCAAGCCCATGTAGGCCTGAAACGTGCCCGTTGCAGCCGCACCGACGTAGAAGTCGCGTGTGGCTTCAAGGGTCATGTCTTGCATGTTCCAGTAATGGGCATAATCCATCTGGTACCAGGGATGGATGACCTCGATATCGCCGTGCACTTGCAGCGGGCGCAAGCTAAGCAGCGGGTTTAATTTCGGCCGATTCGTGGCGGTTACAGGGGGCAGGGCGCAGGCATGAATCCCCTGCGTCTGGTTGGCGTGCGACTGTTCAAGTGGCATTGCAAAGGGCTCCTTTCTCTAGCTCTGCGCCGGCATGACGGCGGTCCAATCCAAAGGACCAACGATCGATCACTGCAGTGAGCAACATGCCGCACGCGGCGATCACGAAGGTCATGGGGATTCCAACGAGGCTGACGACATAACCGGCACCGAATGACGACAGCAGTACGCCAAGGTTCTGGAAAAAGTTGGTAATGCTGAAGTCGCGGGCGTAAGCCTCAGGGGTGCTGATTTTGAACAGCGTCACCTCCAGCTTGACGATCACTTGATACATCGCCCAGCCGTACATACAACGGCCGATGATGATCAGTACCATCGATGGGCTGGCCTGGAGCAGCAGGCCAACGGTGCCAAGCAGCAGGTTGCCAAGCGTGTGATCCAGATAGCGGGGAGGGTGCTTGACACGGTGTTTGATCAGCAACGCGAGCAGCGCAATAATGCCGGGAATAGCAAAAATCACACCGGTAAGGGTCTGGTTGTTGAGCCCTGTGGTTGATTCCCAGAACACAGTGAAAAAAGGTCTGACCAGGTAGGCACTGAAGTCGAACAACAGCATCAGCAGACTCAGCTTAAGCAGCAGCGCGAGCGAACCAGGAGCCCGGCGAAAAGGCGGGGCTTTTCGATCCTTTTCTTCCTGTGTCAGTACGTTGACCACCTTGCCGGCGCGAATCAAATAGATGCACAGCCCCATCTGAATGAAGTCACCGGCGGCCATCAAGCCAACGCTGAATTGCGGGCCAAATTTCTGCAAAGCCAGGCCGCCGACGGCCGCACCAAAGATTGCGCCGATGTGAACCACCACTGACAACAGGCCAATGGTGATGCTGTGGTTCTCTGGTTTTTCCAGGCGCATCAGGTAGGGGAACATCAGCAAATAGCTGGCCTTGGTCATAAACATGAGCATGGTCAACAGCCAGTAAGTGGTGACATTCGGCGCCCAGATGGCGAGTACGCAGAACATCGCCGCGGCCGCTTGGGTGAACACCAGCAAGCGCATGGTTTCTATGTGCCGAGCCACACGTGCCCACACTGGCAGCATGCACATCACAGCAATGGATATGGCGGCGATGTACGCCCCCACGTGCACCGGACTGGTAATGCCATAACGGTCTTCAAAGAACTGCGGGTAAAAGGCGATGAGTATCGAATCGCTGATCACGCCGAACGCTGACATGATCAAAATAGTGGTGCGCAACGTCATTAAACTGCGCCCCGGTTTTCGAGTGCTTCAAATCCACTGCCTGGGCGTGGAACAAAATCCTGAAAAGCAGTGCGCTCTTCACAGGGATAGAAGTCGATGCCGGTCAGCTTGTGCAACAGACGGCTGTTGCGATAACAGGCCAATCCCAGGTCAGGACCGGTCAATCCGTGGCTGTGCAAGCCCACGTTCTGAACAAATATTTCACTGTCTTCATGGTCCACCGCCCAGTCATTCGACGGCGCATAACGGCCTTGATCGTCCCAGCGAATTCGCTCGCGAATACCTTCAACGAAACGGGGTAGCTGATGCCGATAGCCCGTGGCAAACACCAGGCCATCGGTGACATGACGGTACTGACGACCTAGCTGGACGTGATCGAAAACCAATTCCCAGTGAGTGTTGTCCGCTAGCGGTTGGCATTGGCTGAGCGCAAGGTGCGTCAGCAATTGCGTGCGCGGCTCGTGGTGATGCCTGCGCTCGTCCAGAGTCTGGTAGATATCCTTGATCAAGGACTGATTGATGCCGTTATAAATGCTGCGCTGGTTTTCCAGACTGCTTTTCTTGACCTCAGGATCCAGGCTGTAGAAGTAGTTACCGTAATCCGGAGTGATCAGTTCGAGTGTCAGCTTGGCGTCTTCCATCTGAAAGAAGCGCGAGGCACGGGTTACCCAATTGACGGTGTAACCATGTTGCGACGATTCCTTAAGCAACTCGTGATAGACCTCTGCACCGCTTTGGCCGCTGCCGATCACCGTGATGTTCTTGCATTTCTGCAACTGGGCTTTGTTGCCCAGGTAGCTGGAGGTGTGCACCACCTGTTGGGTGTTAGCTTGGGGGACGCAGGGCGGCAGGTATGGCACGCCACCGATGCCGATCACCAACTTGCGGGCACGCATTTGAAACGCGGTGTTATCAGGCCCGTGAACACCGGATACCAGGTAACCGCCTAGCTGAGGGTCATGCCATATTTCCTGCACTTCATGCTGATAACGAACGGTGTCGAGCTTGCTTGCTGCCCATTTGCAGTAGCGGTCGAATTCAGTGCGGGTCAGGTACCAGTTTTCACGGATGTAGTAGGTGTAAAGCCGACCGTGTTGCTTGCAATAGCTGAGATAGGAGAGCGGGTTGGACGGATCCGCCATCGACACCATGTCAGCCAAAAACGGGTTTTGCAGGGTTGTCCCTTCAAGCAGCATTCCCGCGTGCCAACTAAACTCGGACTTCTGTTCCAGGAACAGGCATTTGACATCCTTGTGTGGAGCCGACAGGCACGCAAGCCCCAGGTTAAAGGGCCCCAGACCAATCGCTATGAAGTCGTAGACGTGTTCATCGTTCACTGTTTGGCCCCTCAGAATCCTGTTTGAAGTGCCAAAAAAATCTACGGCCATTAGCATTGATTGTCAAATGCTAATGCTATTTATTCTCATTATGCTGATTGAAATAATTTATCCATTTAGCGCCATCCACCGGTTGGCGCGGGCTGTAGTGCAAGGGAATAAAGTAAAAAAAATGATGTGAAACAGGTGGTACCTGGTCTGGTTACGCATGACTGTTAATCAGCGCATATGTGACAAGGTGGAAGGCGAAGGCTTTACTGCGCAGGTTCAGACTGAATCGCCGGTCGTATTTTGAATAATATTGCCGACACCTAAATCTTGATGTGCAAGCGTTTCAATGGTTCTTATACGCAGGAATGCCGCTCATGATTCGACCCGGGCGGCCCAAGCGAAGACTGCCGTATTCATGGGAACAAGCAGGAGAAGGCGTGCGGGTTATTAAGGTGCTGTTGCTATTGTCGTTATTGGTGTGTGCGGTGCTGCTCGGTGTCGAGCGGGGCTGGATACCTCTGTCGAGTGCCTGGAATCCCTGGGTACCGTTGAATGTGAACGACAAACCCAACTGGCTGACCCGTTTCAAACTAATGCAGTTACGAGATGATCCACAGCTCTGTGAGCAGGTATTGAGCGGTTCAGGTTTGCGCGCAGTGGCCCAGCAGGACAGCCCAGCAGGTGCTCGCTGCCCGCTGCATAACGTACTGCGGATTCAGGGTGGCGAGATCGGCTTGAGCAGTAGTTTTCTGGCCAGTTGTCCCCTTGCAGTGGCTTTTGCCCTGTTTGAACGCCATGGATTACAACCGGCCGCGCAGGAAGTCTATGGGCAGCGAGTAACCCGGATTGATCACCTCGGCAGTTTCGCCTGCCGCAATATATACAACCGCAAAAGCGGCGCCCTGAGCCAACACGCAAGCGCCAATGCCTTGGATATAGCCGGTTTTCGTCTGGCTGATGGCCATAGGATCAGTGTGCTTAAAGACTGGCCGGGTGAGGGTGATGATGCGCGTTTCTTACGCCTTGCGCGTGACGGCGCCTGCAAGGCATTCAATGTAGTGCTCAGCCCCGATTACAACGCGGCCCATCGCAACCATTTCCATCTGGATGCGGGGTCATGGTGGGTCTGTCGTTGAACGGGGATTGCCATTTACGCTTGGGGTGAATGCACTTCGTCGACTGATCTTGACCATAACCCCGCTTAAGCAAATACTGTATATAAATACAGTATTTATTGGCACTTCCGATCATGTCAGCCGTAGTCACCCTAGAAAGCTTGCTCGATGCCCAGCGTGTTTGGCGCGGGCAGGTTGTCACCTCTCGTTCAGCTAACTGCATGCCAACCGGAAACGCCGCATTGGACGCAGCACTTCCCGGTGGTGGTTGGCCAAGTGCAGCGCTCAGCGAAATTTTGGTGGCTGCCACGGGCACTGGCGAGCTGCGTTTGCTTTGGCCAACCCTGGCTCGCCTGACGAGTGCTGGAGAGCGTGTGGTACTGATCGGGCCACAGCACCAGCCGTACCCACAAGCCTGGCTCGCCGCAAAAATCGATCTACGCTACCTGAGCATTGTTCAATCACAGAACCGTGACATCCTCTGGGCTGCCGAGCAGTGTTTACGCTCTGGAAGCTGCGGCGCTGTAATTTGTTGGCTTGGAGATGCCGACGACCGCTCATTACGACGCTTGCAGGTTGCCGCTGAAGCGGGCCAGACCCTGGCTTTTGCTTATCGCCCCTTGGGCGCCGCTGCTAACGCATCGCCCGCAGCCGTGCGGTTGGCAGTTGACGCCCAGCCCAAGCAGTTTCGAGTACTGAAGTGTCGAGGCGGCATTGCCTCTGCACACCCAATCGCCGCCGGCTGGCAATAAGACTGCCATGCTTTGGGCTTGCATTCTCTTGCCACAGTTGGCCATGGACGGGGTGTTGCGTCAGCGTACTGACTCGGAGCCATTGGTCCTGCTCAGCGGCCCAGCGCAACGCCGTGTGCTACAAGCGGTGAATCCTGCAGCCCGCGCACTTGGCCTCAGATCAGGACAGTCGCTGACTATGGCACAAGCCCTGGGCGCAACTTTTGTTACGGCTGATTATGACCCGGCAGATGCCGAGAAATGGCAGCAGTTTCTGGCGGCGTGGGCTTATGGATTCAGCGCGCAAGTCAGCCTGCATTACCCCCGCTGCCTGATGCTTGAAGTGCAGTCCAGTTTTGCCTTGTTCGGCCCTTGGCCACAATTTGAAGCGAGACTGCGCAAGGAGCTCACGGCCTTGGGCTTTCAGCATCGCATCAGCGCAGCACCCAACCCTGCGGCGGCACGCATACTGTCTAATTGTGGTGACGGTCTGGTTGTCTACGATGACCAAACTCTACAGGCCGCGCTCAACCCTTTACCCGTTGAGCGATTGGGCCTGACCGAACAAGTCGCTAGCGCCTTTGCCCGGATGGGGTTGCGTACCGTGCAGCAACTCGTGGCCCTTCCACGCAGCAGTCTGGCCAAGCGTTTTCCAGCCGAGGTGCTAGTGCATATCGATAGGTTGTTTGGCAGGCGCCCACTGGGTTTGGACTTTTACAGCCCACCCGATGTGTTCGATCTTCGAATTGAGCTCAATTTTGAAGTTGAGTCCCATCAGGCATTGTTATTCCCGCTGCGGCGTTTAACTGCTGACCTGTCGGCTTACCTGTCCGGGCGCGACAGCGGCGTTCAGCGCTTTGTGCTGCATTTGGAGCACCGCGTACTGAGTGACAGCCTGGTTCAGGTTGGCCTGCTCAGTGCTGAGCGGGATGCCGGCATGCTTTTCGAGTTAAGTCGTGGTCGCCTTGAACATCAGCAATTACCCGCCCCGGTATTGGCGCTACGACTTGTCGCCCGCGAGTTGCCCGCTTTCGCTCCGCAACATCGCCAACTCTTCGAGCAACGCCCACAACAGTCGCAATCCTGGCTGCAATTACGCGAGCGATTGCGTGCTCGGCTGGGTGACAGTGCCGTGCATGGCCTGGGTGAGCGTCCAGATCATAGGCCAGAGCGGTCGTGGTCGGAGGAAACTATCGGGACGCCACTGGCGGTCTGTGGGCCTCGCCCGAGTTGGCTTGTGACTGAGCCATACCCTTTGCAGGAGTCGTCTCTGCGCATTGTCAGTGGCCCAGAGCGAATCGAGTCTGGCTGGTGGGACGATGGCGACGTACGCCGCGATTACTATGTAGTGGAAACCGAAAGTGGCCAACGCGCCTGGGCATTCCGGCGAGCCGGCAGCACGGAGCCCCTGATCGTGCACGGGTGGTTCGCATGACAGGCTATGCAGAGCTGCATTGCCTCTCCAACTTCAGTTTTCAACGGGGAGCCTCCAGCGCCAAAGAGCTGTTTGAAAGGGCCAGCCAGCTGGGCTATACGGCGCTGGCCATTACTGACGAGTGTTCACTCGCAGGCATAGTGCGGGCGTGGCAAGCATCAAGGGCCAGCAACGTGCGCCTCATCATTGGAACTGAAGTCACCCTCGCTGAAGACATAAAACTGGTATTGCTCGCCGAGAACCTTGCGGGTTATCAGCGGATATGTGAGTTGATTTCAACCGCTCGACGCCGAACGAAAAAGGGCACCTATGAACTTAATCAGACTGATTTTAGCGGTTCGACTGCCGGCCTGTTAGCCATCTGGCTGCCTCACAAGGATATGAATGATGAGCAGGGCAGATGGGCCTCATCAATTTTTCCTGGCAGGTGCTGGATCGGTGTAGAGCTGCATCACGGGCCAGATGATGCCCACAAGCTGGCGCGGCTCAAGGAACTGGGGTCACGCTTGCAGCTTGCGCTCGTTGCCACGGGCGATGTGCATATGCATTCGCGAGGACGTCGCGCGCTTCAGGACACAATCACTGCGATTCGTCAGCACTGCACGGTGGCCGAGGCGGGCTACCATCTGTTTGCAAACGGAGAGCGGCACCTGAGAGCGATTGATGCCTTGACGGCCCTCTATCCTCCAGGGCTTATGGCTGAGACGCTCAGCATCGCTTCGCGCTGCACATTTGAGTTGGAACAGTTGAAATACGAGTACCCGCACGAGGTTACGCCTAAAGGCAAACCCCCTTCAGCATGGTTGCGAGAGCTGACGTATGAGGGCGCGAATTGGCGTTGGCCAAACGGCCTTCCAGAAAAAGCCCACACCCAGATCGAAGCTGAGCTGAACCTGATAGAGTCGCTCGAATACGAAAGCTATTTTCTCACTGTTCATGACATCGTTCGCTTTGCTCGCGAGCAAAATATCCTCTGCCAGGGCCGGGGGTCTGCAGCGAACTCAGCGGTGTGTTTTGCACTGGGCATTACCGAACTCGACCCGACCAGAATGAACATGCTGTTCGAGCGTTTTATATCCAAAGAGCGAAATGAACCGCCGGATATTGACGTCGACTTCGAGCATGAGCGGCGCGAAGAGGTGATTCAATACATCTATAACCGCTACGGCCGTGACCGGGCTGCTCTGACTGCAGTAGCCAGCACTTATCATTTTACCGGCGCAATAAGGGATGTCGCCAAGGCCTTGGGCTGGCCGGCTGACCAAGTCAGCGCATTAGCCAATTGCTGCGGCCGCTGGAGTGACAAACTTCCCACCGACGAGCGCCTTATTGAGGCGGGTTTCAATCCTCAAACCAAGCCACTGCGAATGGTGTTGATACTGGCCGAGCAACTCGTCGGATTTCCCCGTCACCTGTCGCAACACCCAGGCGGGTTCGTGATTTCCGAGCACCCTTTGACGACATTGGTGCCGGTTGAAAACGCGGCCATGAAGGACAGAACCATTATTCAATGGGACAAAGACGACATCGATGCGCTGGGTTTAATGAAAGTCGATGTCCTGGCGCTTGGCATGCTGAGCGCGATACGCCGTTGTCTGGATCTGCTGCGCCATTATGAGCGCCGTGACCTGACGCTTGCAGCTATCCCTGCCGAAGATGCACAGACCTACGCGATGATAAGCCGAGCAGACACCATCGGTGTGTTCCAGATCGAGTCGCGCGCGCAGATGTCCATGCTGCCACGTTTGAAGCCCAAGACGTTTTACGACTTGGTCATCGAAGTGGCTATCGTTCGGCCTGGGCCTATTGTTGGTGACATGGTCCATCCCTACCTGCGACGGCGCAACGGTGAAGAACAGGTTAGTTATCCCAGTGAGGAGTTGCGCGATGTTTTCGAGCGCACTTTGGGCGTGCCGCTTTTTCAGGAGCAAGTCATGCGCTTGGCCATCGTCGCGGCAGGTTATTCACCCGGTGAAGCGGATGAGCTAAGGCGGTCGATGGCGGCGTGGAAGCGCCATGGCGGTCTCGAACCGCACCAAATACGCATGCGCCAGGGCATGCTTGAACGCGGCTACAGCGAAGCATTTGCCACACGCATTTTCGAGCAGATCAAAGGCTTCGGCAGCTATGGCTTTCCTGAGTCCCATGCCGCGAGCTTTGCCCTGTTGACCTACGCCAGCTGCTGGCTCAAATGCCATGAACCCTCGGCCTACGCCTGTGCCCTGATTAACAGCTGGCCTATGGGGTTTTATTCGCCGGATCAGGTGCTTCAGGATGCTCGCCGCCATGGCATTGAGATCCGGTCCGTCGATGTCACGGTGAGTGATTGGGACTGCACCTTGGAAGCCCTGGATCGGACGTTACCTGCGATTCGATTAGGGCTACGTATGATCAAAGGATTATCTGCAGAGGTGGGCCACAAGATAGAGGCTATACGAGCCTCGGCAGTGTTCAGGGATGTGCATGACCTGTGCTCACGCGCCAGCCTTGATCAGAAAGCCAGGGCGCTGTTAGCGGATGCTGATGCTCTTAAGAACCTGGCGGGCCATCGTCACTCAGCGCGCTGGGAGATTGCCGCTGTGCAGCAACCTTTGCCGCTGTTTACAGATGAGGTAGCGGAGGAGGTTGTAGCGATACCCGAACCCACTGTGGTGGAAAATATGCATGCCGATTACGCACATACGGGTATGACCCTGGGGCCGCATCCCATGGCTTTGCTGCGCGACAGGCTTCACTCGATGAGGGCCAAAAGTTCACAAGAGCTACTGGAGATTGGCGACTGCAATCATATTACCGTGGTCGGCCTAGTGACCGGCAGGCAGCGCCCTTCGACCGCATCAGGCGTGACCTTCGTAACCCTGGAGGATGAGTTCGGCATGATCAACGTGATTGTATGGCGTGATCTTGCAGAGCAATACCGACCTGCATTGATCAACTCGAAGCTGTTGCAGGTGAAGGGCAAGCTGGAGGACCAGTCTGGGGTAGTGCACGTGATCGCCGGGCATCTGCAAGACCGCAGCGACTTACTGGAGGGGTTGGATGTGCGCAGTAGAAACTTTCACTGAGCCAGCGGCCTGAAATTTGCCAAACTGCTTTCAGGCCAGCGCTTTATAAGCGCCTGCAGAATGCAGTTTGAACACATTCACCTCATCAGAGTCCCAATGGTCAGGATCAAGCTGCGTTCAGAGCACAGGCTGCACTGATATGTCAGCCTAGTACGGTCGTGGAAATCACCTCAGCTCTGTCGTATTCGGGCTGTCTGACTTTCGTATTTACTCTGGGTCTTCAGCTTTGCCCAAGCGAGTTGGCAGCTCGTTGAACCCCATTTTCTTCCCAGCATGAATAGGCCCAGTGTGAGCAAAATAATCGTCGACAAATCTGAAACCAGCACGCTTGGCACTGAGGACTGTTTCATGTTCGGCGCCGCCAAGGAGCGGCTGGATTTTTATCGCAAGGAAATCCATTTCGAGACGGCCATCCTCTCCAACAGGACTAACGCCTACCTGGGCGCCCAGTCATTCCTGGTGATCGCCTATGCATCCAGTATGAACAACGTAAATCCTGAGTGGGGTGCACTCTTTACCTTTGTCGTACCCATTCTTCTTTCCGTCTTAGGATTGGTGAGTGCCTTACACGCTTGGCCGGGTATCAAAGCGGCTTATCAGATCATCGATCACTGGTACTTCAAACAAACCCAACTCCTTAATAGCGAGCCATCTATGGGGCAGGCGTATGACGAATCGCCTTTGTTTACCGAGCATGAATCGACTGAAGGCGGTTACCGCAAGGCGCTTAAATTCTCGATGCGCACGCCTTGGATTTTCAGCATATTTTGGATTTTACTTGGAGCATTCTCTTTGTTTATCAACCTCTAGGAATGGCCGTTTAACCAAGCGCCAACCACAATCTCGGACCGCGAAATCATTCCTCTAAGCGGCAACGGGGTCACAGACACACCTGCAATGAAACCTGCTCATTGTTGTTATCGACTCTTAGCGGATAGCTGCGGTGGTCAACGAGGCCAGCAACTTTTTCCTTGAACCACCCAGAGGACGTACCGGTCTTAAAATAGGAAGCCCACTGCCGGTAAGGATCGCTAACGATGGCCTGCGCACAATTGACCAGACTGAACGATCTCCTGCGCGACTTCAGTCAGCGAGGCATTGATCATCGTGGCTTAGACGTGCCTCGGCAGATGCAACTGCTGCTAACCGCAGGGTTGGCCGACTTGCCTCACCCTGGTCACGGCGCGACCTTACTGCGCTGGCAGATGTTGGCTCAGGTCGCGGCGGCCGACTTGGCGTTGGTCAAGCTTTATGAGGCTCACGCCGATGCACTTTCGATCCTTCATGAACTGGGTGTTGAGCCTAAGCAGGTTGAGGGGCTGTGGGCTGTGTGGGCGGCCGAACCACCCTACGCGCAAGTCGTCATTACATCTCGCCGTCAGAATCAGGTGACATTAACCGGCCGCAAGGCGTGGTGTTCAGGTGCTGCCCATGTCGACCATGCCGTGATGACGGTCAAAAATGAACGCGACCAGCCCGCACTGGTGATACTGGAAATCAAGCAACCCGGTGTCACGGTGACTACAGAGGGCTGGCAAGCAGTCGGAATGGCAGCCGCCGACAGCGTTGAGGTGATCGTTGAAGGCGCGCAGGCAACGTGTATCGATGAAACCTCGCTGTATATAAAGCGGCCGGGGTTTTGGCATGGCGCCGCCGGAATTGCCGCCTGTTGGATTGGCGCAGGACTGGAACTCGCCCGCATCGTGCACAGACAGGCCAAACGCGATCCCCATAGCCTGGCTCATTTAGGCGCCATTGAGTCAGCCTTGGGGGCTGCCAAAATTGAGATGCAGGTATGTGCGCGCTGGGTGGATGCTCATCCTCAGGAGGATGCCGAGTTTCATGCCCGGCGGTTACGCGCCACAGTTGAAACAGCAATGGAGGCGGTGATGCACCATGCTGGCCGAGCGCTGGGTGCCACGCCTTATTGCCGTGATCCACATTTCGCTCGTCTTATGGCGGATCTGCCGGTGTTCCTGCGCCAGAGCCATGCCGAGCGGGACTTGGAACGTCTTGGTCAACTCTCACTGGACCGCCCGCAAGAGAGTTGGGACCTATGAACCAAAAACCTAATCTTATACAGGGGCAGGGGACACCGTTCAGCGCTTGGCAATGTTCATCTGAACTCGCCAATATACCTGCCATCACGGTCGCCGAATTGCTACCGCCCGGCTCGCGGGTGGTGATAGTGGCCCCTCATCCTGACGATGAAATACTCGGCTGTGGTGGCTTGCTCGCCCAAATTGCCCATCATGATGTGACTGTGCGTATTGTCGCGGTCACCGACGGGGAGGGCAGCCATTCGCACTCTGCGGACTGGCCAGTCGACCGCTTGCGCCATGAACGCCCCCTTGAAAGCAGGCTTGCATTACACCGTCTGGGTCTGTCGCTATCCGAAGTGCAGTGGACTCGCTTGCACTTGAATGACAGCGATGTGGCTCGGGACGAGGCAGCTTTAGTGGCAGTTTTAGCCCGATGTTTTGAAGCCTCCACCCATGTCATCACCACGTGGCGCGAAGACGGTCATTGTGACCACGAGGCGGTTGGCAGAGCCTGCGCTCTGGCTGCGAAGGCAAAAGACTGCCAGCTATACGAAGTGCCAGTCTGGGCTTGGCATTGGGCTGCACCTGGGGATTCTCGCCTGCCATGGGCAAGGGCGCGAAAGCTAGACCTCGACACTGACGCATTGGTGCGCAAGCGGACGGCCATCCAGGCGCATCGCTCACAGCTGCTACCTGACGCCTCTACGGGAGCCAAACCCATTCTTGCAGATTCGACCTTGGCGCATTTCACCCAGCCTCACGAGATCTTCTTTATATGAGCTCGCCAGCCGATTATTTCGACGCCATGTTTAAAGCAACCTCTGATCCATGGGGCTTTCGCAATCGCTGGTACGAAAAGCGTAAGCGCCAGTTGACGCTGGCCACGCTGCCACGCGAGCACTATCGCCGTATTTTTGAAGCCGGTTGCGCCAACGGTGAACTGAGCGCTGACTTAGCCCAACGCTGCTCTGAATTAATCTGCTGTGACGTCAGCCCTACCGCCGCTGAGCTGGCTAAAGAACGCCTGACTGACGCGGCTCATGCTCATGTCTATGCCGGGGCACTTCCCGGGGACTGGCCAGAGGGCTCGTTCGACTTGATCGTGCTCAGCGAGATTGGCTATTACCTCGATGAAGCTGCGCTGCTGTCTGTTATTGAGCAAAGCCTCGAAAGCCTGACGCCTGACGGCGCACTGCTAGCCTGTCATTGGCTGCATCCAATTGAGGACGGCCCGCTAAATGGCCGTCTGGTACATAGCCTGCTGCAACAGCACTTAACCCTGTCCAAGGTCGTCTGCCACCGTGAGAATGACTTCTTGCTTGAGCTTTGGTGCCACCATTCCAGCGCCTTAAACCTACGCGAGGACGCGTTGTGATTACGGTTGTGGTGCCTGCCCACAACGAAGAAGCGCTACTCGGACGCTGCTTGAGATCTTTGCTGGTGGCCGCCCAACATCCCGGCTTGCTGGGAGAACCCGTCCACATACTGGTGGTTCTCGATGCATGCACCGATCAGTCGCAACAGATTGCGCATTCTCTCGGCGTGGCCACGCTCAGCATCGAAGTACGTAATGTTGGCTTTGCCCGCCGCTTAGGCGCAGCTGAGGCGATCGCACTAGGTGCACGTTGGTTGGCTTGTACCGACGCCGATAGTTATGTGGCCCCTGATTGGCTGTTTCAGCAACTGGGTCATGGTGCCGAAGTTGTGTGTGGCACCGTAGAAATACAAGACTGGGAGGATTATGACCAAGCGGTCCAATCAGCCTATCTACAGCACTACTGCAATGCAGACGGTCATCGGCACATCCATGGTGCCAATCTGGGCATCTGTGTTGCGGCCTACCAACGCTCTGGCGGCTTTTCCCCGGTATCGGTTCATGAAGACGTAAGACTCATCGAAGCCTTGGAGCGCATTGGCGCGTCTATCGTATGGACCGGGCAGAATAGGGTAGTGACCAGCGCCAGAAGCAAACCTCGAGCGCACGCCGGCTTTGGTGACTATCTGTCGAAACTCGCCGCCACACTTAGCCTCGACGGCAACCGTAGTGGACTAGGGGAGGAGGGCTAACCTGTACTTCACCGGCGATAGGTGAAACTTTCCACTGACCGCCGTAGTCATCCAATAGAGTTCCTTTGGAGTCGACCATCATGCCCCGCGCTATCTGGAAAGGTGCCATCAGCTTCGGTCTTGTTCACATTCCTGTGGCGTTGGCGTCTGCCACCTCAACTCAGGGAGTGGATTTCGACTGGCTGGACAAACGCAGCATGGATCCGGTCGGCTACAAACGGATCAACAAAGTGACCGGCAAAGAAGTAACCAAGGAAAACATTGTCAAAGGCGTGGCCTATGAGAAGGGCCGTTACGTTGTACTTAGTGAAGAAGAAATCCGCGCCGCCCATCCTGAATCGACCCAGACCATCGACATCTTCGCCTTTGTCGACAGCGAGCAGATTCCACTTCAGCACATCGATACCCCTTACTATCTGGCGCCTGACCGGCGCGGTGAAAAGGTCTATGCACTTCTTCGCGAGGCCCTTAGCAGCACCGGCAAGGTGGCGCTTGCCCATGTGGTTCTGCATACCCGTCAGCACTTGGCGGCATTGATGCCGATCGAGTCAGCCATGGTCCTAGTGATGCTGCGCTGGCCGAGCGAGGTGCGCAGCTTGGCGTCTTTGGAATTGGGCGACGCCGTGACCAAGCCCAAGCTGGCGAAGAGCGAACTGGACATGGCCAAGCGTCTGATTAAGGAGATGAGCGCCGACTGGCAGCCAGAGGAATACCAAGACAGCTTTCAGGATCGCATCATGGAGCTGGTTGAGCGCAAGGCCAAGGCTGGCAAGATTGAAGAGGTAGAGCGCGTCGAGGGCGAGGAGGAACGCCGCAGCGCCGATATTATCGACCTCACAGAACTGCTCAAACGCAGCTTGGGTGGCAAGCCAGACAGCAAAACCAAGGCTAAACCGAAACCAAGCACCCCACGCAAAAAAACCAAGACCGCAGGTAAATAAGCCAGGAAACGCCCCATGGCCAAAGTGCAGAGCGAATACAACCGCAAGCGTGATTTCGAACGAACCAGCGAGCCGCGGGAGCCGTCCCGGACCCAGTCTGGCAAGGCCGGGGCGCTGCGATTTGTGGTGCAGAAACACGATGCCCGGCACCTGCATTACGACTTTCGTTTGGAGCTTAACGGCACCCTTAAGAGCTGGGCGGTGCCCAAGGGCCCAAGTCTCGACCCCCGCGACAAACGCCTGGCCGTGCATGTGGAAGACCATCCGTTGGACTATGCCGGCTTCGAAGGCAGTATCCCCCACGGAAACTATGGCGCCGGTGATGTCATTGTCTGGGACCACGGTGTCTGGCAACCCCATGACGATCCGGCCGCTGCCTATGCGGCTGGCAAGCTCAAGTTCAGCCTGATTGGCGAGAAGCTCTCGGGGGATTGGGCTTTAGTCCGGACGCGGCTGCGCGGCAGTGGTGACAAACAGCAGTGGCTATTGATCAAAGAGCGCGACGACAGGGCGCGCCCGAGCGACGAATACAATATTGTCGAAGCGCAGCCCCAAAGCGTGATCAGTGGCGCCTTGGTCGGCGGCTTGGACAAAACAGCCAAACGCAAACCGACTGACAAGTCCGCGGTGGGGCGCAAGACCCATCCTGAATTTCCTGAAAGCCTCGCGCCACAACTGGCCACCTTGGCTGATCGCCCCCCCGAAGGCGAGTGGCTATATGAAGTAAAATTTGATGGTTACCGCATGCTGGCCCGCATCCATGACGGCGAAGTGCGCCTCTTCACGCGCAATGGCCACGACTGGACCGAGCGTTTGCCGCAGCAGGCTAAAGCGCTTTCCAAGCTGACCCTGACCGACAGTTGGTTAGACGGCGAAATAGTGGCGTTGAACGAAGACGGCCTGCCAGACTTCCAGCAACTGCAGAACGCCTTTGAAATCGGTCGCAGCCATGACCTTATTTATTACCTGTTCGATGCCCCGTTTCTCAATGGCGAAGACCTGCGCCAAATACCCCTCGAAGAACGCAGAGCTAAGCTCAAGCGGGTGCTGGGTAATTCCCGTCGCAGCCCTCTGAGGTTCTCCGCCGCGTTCACCGCCCACCATGCGGACATTGTTGAAAGCGCCTGCGCCATGTCGCTGGAGGGTGTGATCGGCAAGCGCGCGGGCAGCACGTATGTTTCTCGACGCAGTGCAGATTGGATCAAACTAAAATGCCGCCTGCGCCAAGAGTTTGTAATTGTTGGTTATACCAAACCACAGGGCAGTCGCAGTGGATTTGGCGCATTGCTGCTGGCGGTTAATGAACCGGATGGACTGCACTACGCCGGTCGCGTCGGCACCGGCTTCGATGATGCAACACTTAAGGCCCTGCATCAGCAGTTGCAAACACTAAAGCGCAGCGCGTCGCCGCTGAGTAAAAAACTGACTTCGACTCAGGCGCGGGGCGTGAGTTGGGTCGAACCGCAACGGGTCGCAGAAGTGGAATTTGCCGAGTGGACACGCGACGACATTGTTCGCCACGCCAGCTTCATTGCGCTGCGCACGGACAAACCTGCGGATCAGATTGTTCGCGAACGTCCGGTACCCATCGATGAGTCCAAGGCAGAGCCAAAGCCGGGCGTTGAGGGTTCCAGCAAGGCGGCCGCCAAACCAGTGGTCGCAGGCGTTCAGATCAGCAATCCCCAGCGGGTGATTGACCCGCAAAGTGACACCAGCAAGTTGCAAGTCGCTCAATTTTACCAGCAGGTTGCCGACTGGCTGCTGCCGTATCTCGACAACCGACCGGTCGCGCTGCTGCGTGCGCCTGAGGGTATTGCGGGAGAGCAATTTTTCCAGAAGCATGCCGAACATCTGGCCATCCCCAACATTAAACAACTTGATCAAAAACTCGACCCTGGCCACGCGCGCTTGATGGAAATCGACACTGTGTCTGCGCTGGTCGGCGCCGTTCAAATGGGCTGCATTGAGTTTCATACCTGGGGCGCGAACAGCAACCGTATCGAAACTCCCGACCATTTCGTACTGGATCTCGATCCTGACCCGGCCTTGCCGTGGCGCAGTATGCTCGAGGCGACTCATCTAACCTTGTCGCTGCTCGACGAACTGGGCCTGCAAGCTTTCATTAAAACCAGCGGCGGCAAAGGCATCCACATCGTCGTTCCGCTAGCCCGTCGCGCACACTGGGACGCCGTCAAAGGCTTTGCCAAAGCCATCGCTCAGTTTATGAGTCGTCAATTGCCCGAACGTTTTACTGCCACCTCCGGGCCTAAAAATAGAGTTGGCAAAATCTTTATCGATTATCTGCGTAACGGTCGCGGCGCCAGCACCGTCACGCCTTACTCGCTACGCGCGCGGCCGGGCTTACCCGTTTCCGTGCCGATTGCCCGCGATGAGCTGGATGACCTGCGCAGCGCTCAGCAATGGACCGTCCGCACCCTACAGCAGCGCCTAAATCATCTGCACCAAGACCCGTGGCAAGGTTACGCCAACCGCCAGCGTCTGACCTTGGCGATGTGGAAACGATTAGGGGCGCAGCCGCCTGACCCCGAGAAAGCTTGAGAATAAATTATTTCTTTCAGTGCTCATCAGATCCTGAATACGCTTTCAGGCATACCCGGTTAATGTTTCCAGGCCAGTACACGGATTTTCGGGCAAATGGAGATGCCTGTGCGTAGATTAATTGCATGATTATCACTCGTCGAGGTTGCTTGTTAATCTTGTGTGTCACATGCACAAAGGCTTACGCTTTGTCGTAACTCACACGTGCGGAATTGACATGGTTATTGAACGGAAGATAAACACTGCATCTGTGAGCATGAAATCGCTGGACTTGCTTGATCAGGGTCTTGAGTTGCTGCACTTTGGTTTTCGCGGCTTGACGGTAAAGGCCGATGAGTTTCTGGCAACCCAAGGGCTGTCTCGAGTGCACCATCGTATTCTGTATGTCATCGCCCGATCGGATAACATCAACGTGGGGGAGTTATCGGCCACACTGGGCGTCAGTAAGCAGGCTGTGCATAGGCCTCTGACACACCTGTTCGAGCGCTCGTTGGTTTGTTACACCCGCGTGCCGGAACGGCACCGCTTTAAGTTGCTAGCCCTCACCGAGCTAGGCCAGGCGCTTGAGCATCAAGCCTCAGAGCTTGAGCGTTGTGCGCTACGCCAAGCCCTCGCCAACACCGACCCTCAGGGCCAGAAAGCTTGGACAGTGGTAATGGAGGCGCTATCTGAGAACCTCAATTGACCTTTCAGGTTATGCGCTCGCGTACAACGATGCACTTAGCCAGCGGCTGAATTAAAGCCTCTGTTGCTTCCTCACAACTCACCACAGTCGGGCTCACCAATAAAGGCTCACAGTGCCCATTGCCGACAAGTTCGAGCACCTTAGGAATGTGTGGCCGTACGTTGCAGACACCGACTGACAATGTCACGTCTCGCAGATACATACCAAACAGCGGGATCTTAGGATCCTCAAATATGATGCCAATGCACGAGCAGTGTCCCCCTGGCGCAAGCGCCAGTAAACCCCGATGCAGCTCTAGCGGGTCACGGGTGGCTGCAACTACGACGTCATAACTTTCATCGAGGTTTTCCCCGAACTCGACATTGGCGCCACTGCGTAGGGCCAGGTCGCAGCGGTAATCGTTGTCGTCCAAGTAATCGACGCTAGCCGCTCCGGCGGCAACGGCCATCTGCACCGCCAACACGCCCAGACTTTCGGTGCCACCGACTACCAAGACCCGTGCTTCCTCACGTGCGGCAATAGGGCGACTGGTAGCGACCCAAGCATCGGTAAGGTTGTCACTGGCGCTAGCCACGGCTAACGGGTTAAGGCCCGGCGGCAACGCCACCAACATTGCATCGGCATACGGGACATGAACCAGCTCGGAAAAAAGTCCACCCCAATGGCCACCCGCCGGGACGCCGTAGGCGGCGTGTCGTGGCACTGAGGTGCATGCGGTTTCTCGCCCGGCTATACATTGACGGCATTGGCCGCAGGAGATTTTCCACGGCACCGAAACCAAGTCACCGCGGCGCACGCTAGAGACATCATCGCCAACCTCAAGGACTTCGGCCACGCATTCATGGCCTAGTGCGAAAGGAGCCTTGAACGGCGTGAGTCCCGCTATCAATCGGCGATCTAGATCGCATGAGGCAGATGCAATGGGGCGTACCAACGCGCCATGGGTACTCGATAAAGTGGGTGACGAAACATCTACCCACGCCAATTGGCCTGGGCCACGGACAATAAGTTCTTTCACTGGGCTACCCTTTAACTGCGAACGTTGTGGTCGCTCGGGCGCAAAGTTTGCCAGCGTCATCCAACACTTGCGCATCGCAGAACGCCAAGCTTTTGCTGCGCTCCACAACCCAGCCATGTACCTGGTAAGTGCCACCCTTGCGAAGTGGCCGTACGTACTTGACGTTAAGGTCGATAGTTGAGTGAACGGTGTTGGCCTCAAGTGTTGATAACAATGCCAGCGCGGCGGCGGCATCGAGGCAGGTTGCTGCAAATCCGCCGTGCACGGCGCCCGCCGGGTTGAGGTGGCGCTCGTCGGGGCGAGCCTCCAGTTCGATCCTTCCCGGTTCAACGCGCACAGCGCTCATGCCCATGGTTTGGCCTATTGAAGGAGCGGGGAGTTCGCCACGAATTAGGGCTTGTAAGGCTAGTAGGCCCGAAGTTGGTGATTCAGTCATGTCGCGGATCTCCGGTGCGGCAGCAGCTTGCTGGATGGGTGATTGGGGAACTGCACATTGGCTTTGATAAAGTGCAATCGTTCGTGCCGACCTACTGACAATTGACTGCATAAGATCTAGAAACAGACGTCAATTTATACGGAACAAGGCACTCAGGTCAACAATGTTGATTTGACAATTCCAAGGGCATTTAGGTCAGCAGTGAAAAGCAAAATTAGCCTCAAATTTGCTCATCAACTTCGGGGATGCTCGCAGAACGGTTGCTCAGGATCGAAGACCTGGTGTAGGCGTTTGACAGGGCGTTCAGCTGATCCACTTCGATCTTGCAGAGGTAAATGTGACAGGCTTCCCGTACCACGCCTGAAGAAAGATGGCGCGACTGCACAGCAGAATTGAAAGAAACGGGTCTACCGTTCTGCTGCGCTCGGCGTCGCTCTTTAACGCAGTTTAGCCTGCGGTGTTTGCGCTTCTGAGGTGGAGTTTAACGAGATGAAAACACTGGATTGGTTAGGTTTTGTCATTCGGCGCAGTGCCATTACAAATGACAAGAATGTCATTCGGCGGTCATCGATACAGTTAATAAAGCCAGGATTTTTAGTCGAGTCGAGCCGGATAAAATCTAAGTGACTTCTCGGCTTTGGATTTCACGTCCTGTGCCCACACGAATATTTCACTTTAACCATAGAAAAGTATCCAGATAGAAGGATCAAACTAATCAAGGGAAAAGGGGGACAGATTTATTTACCGAGCTCTGCCGCTCCTGGCCAATAGGCGCCAGTTCACACTGACGGCAGGCACGGTGTTTTACTTATTCGGCACATACGCCATGAAAGCAAACACATAATTTGTTGCCATCAGGATCTCGAAAGTATGCCCCGTAATAATCGGGATGGTAGTGGGGGCGTAATCCGGGCTCTCCCTCACACAGCCCGCCTTGTGCCAAGGCTATAGCGTGACTACTTCTGACTGCCTCTCGACTGGGCGCGAGGAGGGCGACCATTTGTCCATTGCCAGGTTGGTTTGGGTGGCCGTCAAATGGTCTTGCTATCACTAAGAGCGGGCGAGGTGAGGTTTCGCAGACCCAGCCTGCCCAAGGTTTGCTGGCTTCGCAAAACTTCAACGTGAGCCCCAACTCGGCCAATACCTTTGAGTAAAAAGCAAAGGCACGATCAAAATCACTGATACCTAAAAAAACATGGGAGATCATAACGGGCACCGTTGTGGTTAATCACGCACATGAGTGTGGCGTGAAACAATTTCCAGCGAAAGGAGGCATTCTGAATTTGATGGCCCGACCGATCGTATATCCGGGAAGCGACTTTTGGGGAAAGGCCACGGCTTTCTAGTCGCGACAGTAGTAATGCGGGCTTTGGTATACGATTCGCTCTAGGGAAGCTTGGCAGGCCGAAAACCGTGGTCTGTCCCCTAATATTACCCATCCAAGAACGCCCGGCTTTTGTTGTAATGTTCGATCGCGACTTTGTATGAGGCCGTCATTTCGGTGGAGAGTATCTGAAAGTCCAGCCCTCGGATCATCTGGTAAATGCGCTCGCGACGCAGGATCTGCACACGCTCGCCTTGCTTCCCTTGGTGAAGGCCCAAATCTAGCTGGTCAGTGGTTCAGGACTCTGGGTGATGGACAACGAAGACAGACGTTGCCTGCAATGGCATGCAACGAGTCCGAAAGCGACTAAGGCTGGACCTAGGTCGACTTTGGCTAGATTCAGCTAAACCGGCTATTGAGGTACGATAGCTGACATGCGTAGCACCCAGGCAAATGTCCGGGAAACACCACTTCATGGAGGGAATCAATGTCTGACCAAAACCGTCACCTTTCGTTGTTTGAGGAAGACTATCTTCTCCGTGAACTGGGCCCGGTTGCGCACGTGCCGCAGGTGGCATTGACTGAGCTTGTGGCCAACGCCTGGGACGCAGGCGCTAGCAAGGTCGATCTGTTTCTACCTACCGAGCTTGGCGGTACCCTGACCGTGGTCGATGATGGACACGGAATGTCTGCCCAGCAATTCAGCAAACGTTGGATGACGCTTCGATATAATCGTCTCAAGCACCAAAGTGCAAAAGTTGAATTTCCCAAGGAGAGGAGCTCCAAACTCAGGAAAGCCTATGGGCGTAACGGGGTAGGTCGACATGGGCTACTATGTTTCGGTGATCAGTACCAGGTCGAAACATGGCGCGACGCCAAGCTCAGCACCTTCGTGGTGGGTACAGAGTCTGGGCCCAGTCCGTTTGTGGTGCGTTCAGAGGATTTTTCCGAGCGTGAAGGGGCTGGCACACGGCTGTCTGTTTCAGTCACTCGCAAGATGCCGGATGTCAAAGAAATCATCACGGTACTCGCCGCACGGTTCATTCATGATCCGGGATTCCAGATCCGAGTAAATGGTACGCCTCTGACTCTGGCGAAACTTGAGCAACATGCCCGCACTCACGCCTTGAAACTGAGCGATGGCCGCACGGCAAAAGTCATCGTCATCGACTCCACACAACAGAACCATTCGTCCATCCACCAAGGCGTGGCATTCTGGGTTGAACACCGACTCGTAGGCAACCCATCGTGGGTAATCGGCCAGGTCGCGAACTTCGATGGGCGTACGAGGTTCGCCAAACGCTACAAAGTTATTGTGGACACCCAGGGCTTTGAAGGTCACGTGACCCAAGACTGGACAGGATTTCAGTCAACGCCTGCCGTCGAGGAGTTATTCAAGGCCGCTGCGGACTGCATCAGTCGGGTGGCGGATGAGCTGGCGGCAGAAGTCGTGGAGGCAACCTCCGAAGATGCCCTGGTACAGAACCGTTCAGAGCTCAAATCCTTGGGTCATGGTGCTCAACTCGAAGTATCAGAGTTCACGAAAGCGGTTGCCCAGGCACATCCTATGGTGTCTCCAGAATTTCTCGCAACGGCGGTGAAAGCAGTCATCAACTTGGAGAAATCCAAGAGCGGGGCATCTTTACTACAAAAGCTGGCCAACCTGCCCGCGACCGATATTGAGGGCTTGGATTCACTCTTGACAGACTGGTCAGTGAAGGACGCATTGCGCGTGCTTGACGAGATTGATGGCCGGCTCTGCGTCATTGAGGCCATCACCAGACTGGCGGAAGATCCTGAGACAGATGAACTCCATACCCTACACCCTCTGATCCTACGATCCCGCTGGTTGTTTGGTCCTGAGTTCGAGTCGATGGAGTACTGCTCAAACATGACGTTGAAAAGCGTTGCGAAACAGCTCTGGGGGGATGACGACGCCTCCTTTGCCAACGAGCGTAAGCGACCAGACATCGTGGTGCTGCCAGATCGATCCACAGTACAACTGGTGGGTATCGAGCATTTCGATCCTCAAGATGCGTCTATCGTCCAGATGCAGAACATCCTTCTGATTGAGCTCAAGAAAGGCGGCTTCAAACTCAATCGGCAGGAGGTCAATCAGGCCGACGGATACGTCCAAGACATCGCGGGCTCAGGCTACTTCAACGGCTCACCGTTCATTACGGCCTGGGTCGTGGGGCAGTCGATCGCTGCCGGGGTTGGTACTTCCAAGACGGTAGGGGATGAGTCCCGTAAGTACGGGCAAGTCCGAGCTACGACTTATGGAGCGTTGGTGAGTACAGCCAACTTGCGGCTGATGCGGTTACGGAGAACCTTGGAAGACCGGTACGACAACATCAAAACGGACGCGCTCCTCGTCAAGGTATTGTCGACCCAAGAGCAGGGCAACCTCGACCTTGACGCATCTCGGGCTGCTGAAACGCAGGACACCGCTATCAAGGAAGCGGTCTAACAACAGAGAAGAAGAGCTGGATTTCATGATCAGTTTTATTGCCTGCTCAACTCAGGCTTTGACGGAAAAGGGGACCGACGGAAAAGGGGACAGATTTATTTACGGAGCTTGTCCCGTCCTGAATAAGGTTTACACCTTCTGATCTATTTTCAGGAGGTCGTAATGGGCACGGGAAAAAGGCGCAGTCAGCGTGACTACACGCTGACCTTTAAATTGTCGGTCGTCGACCAAGTAGA
>NZ_CAXAOV010000004.1:0-520568 GCF_963971045.1 Pseudomonas sp. EL_65y_Pfl2_R95
TGGCCGGGGTGATTCCGGGTCTGCTGCTGGGCTTTGCCTTGATGCTGGCGATCTACATCGTCGCACGCAAGATGAACCTGCCAGCCCAACCACGCGCTACCTTCCGCGAATTTCTGACCGCTGCACGCAAAGCCGTTTGGGGCTTGCTGCTGATGGTGGTGATTCTTGGCGGTATCTATTCGGGTATGTTTACCCCGACTGAAGCGGCAGCCGTGGCAGCGGTCTATGCCGGTTTTGTCGCGCTGTTCGTCTACAAAGACCTGACGTTCCGCGATTGCCCGCAGGTGCTGCTCGACTCCGGCAAGCTGACCATCATGTTGATGTTCATCATTGCCAACGCCATGTTGTTCGCCCACGTACTGACCACCGAGCAGATCCCGCAGACCATCACCGCCTGGGTGATCGAAGCAGGCTTGCAGCCTTGGCAGTTCCTGTTGGTAGTCAACATCGTGCTACTGGTCGCCGGTGCCTTTATGGAGCCGTCGGCCATTATCCTGATTCTGGCACCGATCCTGTTCCCGATTGCCGTGCAACTGGGCATCGACCCGATCCACCTGGGCATCATCATGGTGGTCAACATGGAAATCGGCTTGATAACCCCGCCTGTGGGCCTGAACCTGTTCGTGACCTCGGCGGTCACCGGCATGCCACTGACGCAGGTTATCCGCGCAGCATGGCCTTGGCTGATGCTGCTGCTGGGCTTCCTGATGGTGATTACCTACATCCCTGCGGTGTCCATGGCCCTGCCAAACTGGTTAGGCATGAACTAAGCAAAAGTACCGATTGCAACACTTCAGCCCGGCCTTGTGCCGGGCTTTTTTATGGGGTTGAACTGACGCAATGACTGGAAGAACGGCGGACAGCGCGTTTTCGTCCACCTTTTGCCCCTGCATATTCGCGCTATAAACCGTTTCGCTGAACAGGCTTCGTGTTGTCGCACCTAGGTGTTTTTCAATCTTCGCGCCTGCTCACGCAGGACGAACTTCTGCACCTTGCCAGTCGAGGTTTTGGGCAGCTCGCAAAACACCACTTTGCCGGGCACTTTAAAGCGCGCCATATGCTGCTGACAAAACCGCAGCATCGACTCTTCAGTCGATTCAGTGCCCGGTTTCAAAGTGATAAACGCGCAAGGTGTTTCGCCCCACTTTTCACTGTCCATTGCCACCACTGCCGCCTCCAGCACATAGGGGTGACGGTACAAAATGCCTTCGAGCTCGATCGATGAAATATTCTCACCGCCAGAGATAATAATGTCTTTCGAGCGATCCTTAATTTCGACATAGCCATCGCTGTGCCACACGGCCAAATCACCGGAATGGAACCAGCCACCGGCAAAAGCTTCAGCCGTTGCAGTCGGGTTTTTCAGGTAACCCTTCATCACCACGTTACCGCGCATAAAGATCTCGCCAATGGTCTCGCCGTCCTTGGGCACGGGCTGCAGGGTTTCAGGGTCGGCCACCATCAAGGCATCCAACAATGGCGCACGCACGCCTTGGCGTGACTTCAACGTGGCCTGCTGCTCAGGCGACTCCTCATCCCACTCAGACTTCCACTCACAAGCCACACTGGGGCCATAGGTCTCAGTCAGGCCGTAAACATGGGTGACCTTGAAGTCGAGCGATTCCATTGCCTCAATCACTGCTGCAGGCGGCGCAGCACCTGCAGTCAGCACTTTTACCGGCTTGGTTTTCAGCGCCTTGAGCTCATCCGAGGCATTGGCCAGCATGTTCAAGACGATTGGCGCGCCGCAGAAATGATCAACCCCATGCTCGGCCAGTGCCGGGTATATGGCGTCAGCACGAACATGGCGCAAGCACACGCTGGTGCCGATATAAGCGGCCAGCGCCCATGGGAAACACCAGCCGTTGCAATGGAACATCGGCAAGGTCCAGAGGTACACGGGAAAGCGCGTCATGTCCCAGCACATGGCATTCGACAGCGCATTGAGGTGCGCGCCACGGTGGTGGTAAACCACGCCCTTTGGATTGCCCGTTGTGCCCGAGGTGTAATTCAAGGCAATCGCCTGCCATTCATCCGCCGGCAAACTCCAGGCATAGTCGGGGTCACCCTCAGCCAGCAGCGCCTCGTAATCAAGCTCCCCGATGAGCACGCCTTCCAGGTACTCGGCATCATCAATGCCAATAACCAAGGGCCGCTTAGCCATTTGCCCAAGCGCACGCTCAACCGTATCGCTGAATTCCTTATCAACCAGCAGCACTTTGGCCTCACCATGCTGGAGGATAAAGGCAATGGTTTCAGCATCAAGGCGGGTATTGATGGCATTCAACACGGCACCGCACATTGGCACCGCGAAGTGCGCCTCGAACATGGCCTGACCGTTAGGCGCGATCACCGCGACGGTGTCACCCAGACCAATACCACGCTGCGCCAGCGCTGAAGCAAAACGCACACAGCGGCTGTATGTCTCACCCCAGGTTTGCCGCAGGCCACCGTTAATCAGGGCCAGCTTTTGCGGATAGACGAATGCGGCGCGCTCAAGAAAACTCAATGGACTTAATGCCTGAAAATTTGCCGCATCGCGCGGCATGCCGAACTCGTAGGGATTGCTGCTGTTCATTATTGTTCTCCAGCGAAACCAGAAATAGCCCTTGCCAATACAACGCCTGACCACCGTTACAGCTTGTAGTATGGGTCGAGTATTAACCCTAACAGGCGTAAGGTGATGGTGAACCGCTACCTTGGTCGACAACAGTGACTTATAAGTCACCAAATGCGTCAGCATAGGCATCCGAAAATTTAAACACCGCTGCGCGCTAACCGCGCATTCAAGACAGGCTTCATCTTTTCAGCTATGTCGGTCTTGGTTTACCTATTCAAGGAGTTAACTGCGCCATGTCTCGTTTACCCGTTATTGTTGGTTTTGGTGGTTATAACGCAGCAGGACGCAGCTCGTTTCACCACGGTTTTCGTCGCACCGTGATCGAGTCAATGGACCTTGCAAGCCGTCAGGCAACCATCGCCGGGCTGGCGGTGTTGATGAAGCTGATCAAGGTGGTCGGTGGCCAATACCAGACGCTGGAAGATGAGGCGCTGAGCATCGGCCAGATCGACGAGCAGTTTTCTCAGTACATTTTTGCCTCCACGCTGGTGCGCCGCATTGAGAAAAAACATGTGGATGTCGATGCCGCACATTGGCAAAAGAGCATCACCATTGATGCCACAGCCGGTAACCCGCTGAGCTTTATTACCCTGCGCAAGCAATTGCCTGATCCGCTACCGTCCGACTGGGCAGTTGAAGACCTGAGCCCAAGTGAAGTGCGGGTCACGCTGTATGACAGCTGTGATTTCAAGATTGATAGCTACCGCGCACTGCCTGTGAAATCGGCCGGGCAATTGCCGAATGGTTTCGAACCAAGCGAGCTCTATAACGCCCGCTTTCACCCGCGCGGCCTAGCCATGACGGTGGTCGGTGCAACCGACGCGCTGCGCTCTACCGGTATCGATTGGCAGGTAATCAGCAAGCACGTGGCACCGGATGAAGTTGCGGTGTTCTCTGGCAGCATCATGAGCCAGCTCGATGAGAACGGTTATGGCGGCCTGATGCAGTCGCGCCTCAAAGGCGGACGCGTCACCGCCAAACAATTACCGCTGGGTTTCAACAGCATGCCGACTGACTTTATCAATGCCTATGTGCTGGGCAGCGTCGGCACCACCGGCAGTATTACCGGCGCCTGCGCAACCTTTCTCTACAACTTGCAGAAAGGCATCGAACACATTCAGTCGGGCAAGGCGCGCGTAGCGTTAATCGGCAACAGCGAAGCACCGATCACCCAGGAATGCATTGAAGGTTACGGCGCCATGGGCGCCTTGGCCACTGAAGAAGGCCTGCGTCAGATCCAGGGCACTGACGAGGTCGACTTCCAGCGTGCCAGCCGTCCCTTCGGCAAGAACTGCGGCTTCACCCTCGCGGAATCGTGCCAGTACATCATGTTGATGGATGACGAGTTGGCAATGGAGTTGGGCGCAGATATTCATGGCGCCGTGCCGGACGTGTTCATCAACGCGGATGGCTTCAAGAAATCCATTTCTGCGCCAGGCCCGGGCAATTACTTGACCATGGCTAAAGCCGTCGCCTGTGCCCGCCAGTTGCTTGGCGACGAAGCCGTACAACAGCGCAGCTTCGTTCACGCCCACGGCTCAAGCACCCCAGCCAACCGCACCACTGAGTCTGACTTGCTTGACCGCATCGCCGAGGCTTTCGGCATCGAAAGCTGGCCCGTCACAGCGGTCAAAGCCTTTGTCGGCCACTCCCTGGCCACGGCTAGCGGCGACCAAATGATCTCGGCGCTGGGCACCTTCAAATATGGCATTTTGCCGGGCATCAAAACCATCGATGAGGTGGCGGACGATGTGCATCAGCAGCATTTGAGCATTGCCAACCACGACCGCGATCTTGGCGAGCAGGCGATGGATGTGTGCTTTATCAATTCCAAGGGCTTTGGCGGCAATAACGCCAGCGGCGTGGTGCTGGCACCGCATATTGCTGAACGGATGTTGCGCAAGCGTTATGGCGAAACCGCGTTCAATGCTTATTTACAGCGTCGCGAGAAGACCCGCGCCGCTGCCGCCGAATACGACCGCAAGGCCCTGCTCGGCCAATTGGACATCATCTATAACTTCGGCAAAGACCTGATCGACGACCGAGAGATTGAGCTAGGCACCGAGCGCATCGTCATCCCAGGTTTCGAACAGCCGTTGGTGTTCAAGCAGGATGATCGCTACACCGATATGCTCGACTAGGTGACGGCAAGTGGATGACGCCTTTTTCATCCACCCCTTCCTCCGGCACATGCGATTATCGGTTGACCCTTGGTGAACAAGCGTTGCGTTGTCACACCCGACGAAAAGCCGCCGTCGACGCCCCGTCGCGGGTGGTCGACACTTTTTTCGGCCACCATTTCGGCGCTGTGCAGATCGGGATCTACTAAGTTAGCTAATCTCGCGGGCCAAGCTTAATAATTGTCCGCGCCACTGGGCGGAGGCGGGCAAGGCCAGAAAGAACGGGTTGAGCAGCGACTCACGGGCTTCATAAGTCAGCGCATCGCCTTGTAAGGTCAGCACCTCTCCACCGGCGCCTTCAAGCACGCCCTGAGCCGCGGCTGTATCCCACTGCGAGGTCGGCGCAAGCCGCGGATAACAATCGGCAATGCCCTGCGCCAGCTGGCAAAACTTAAGCGAGCTGCCGACACTGACTAACTCCAGATCACCAAACTGCTCAGCCAAACCGGCGAGCAAGCTTTCTTGCTCCGGGCTGGAATGACGGCGGCTGGCGACCACGGTAAAGGCACTGGTCGGGGCAATGCGCACATGAATGGGTTGCGCTTCACCCTGAGCATCTTCACGCCACGCGCCGAGGCCCGGGCCGCCATAAAAACAGTGGTCGTTGACCGGCATGCCAACCACGCCGAATACCACTTGGCCTTTTTCGATCAGCGCGACATTGACCGTAAACTCTTCGCTTCCGGCAATAAATTCCTTGGTGCCATCGAGGGGATCAACCAACCACCAGCGGGTCCATTGCTCGCGCTCACTTAGGGCGATATTTGCTGCCTCTTCCGACAGCACGGGAATGTTCGGCGCTAACGCCTGCAGGCCATCATTGAGAATATGATGGGCCGCCAGGTCAGCCGCAGTGACCGGCGAATCGTCAGCTTTTTGGCTGACTTCGACACCTGACCGCCAGTGCGGCAACGTCGCCTTTCCGGCCTCGCGCACCAGCTTAACAACGGCTGCAATTAAATCATCATTCACTGCGAAAACTCCCCGCGCTGAGTCAAGATATCTCGCGCCAGATACAACGCAGCCAATGCCCGCCCTTCACTGAACAGTGGCTGCTGTACCAAACTCGACAGCTCACGCAGGCTGACTTTATCCACGCGCATCGGCTCAGGCTCATCGCCAGGCAGACGCTCTTCGTACAAGTCAGAGGCCAGCACCACTTGGATTTTCTGGCTCATATAACCCGGTGACAAACTGAGTTCAGTAAGCAGCTCAAGTTTGCGCGCACCATACCCGGCCTCTTCCTTGAGCTCTCGGTTGGCCGCATCCAACACGTCTTCACCCGGCTCGATCAGGCCTTTGGGCAGCGACACCTGATAGTCATCCGTACCGCCGCAATATTCCTCAACCAACAGTGCATGTTCGTCATCAAGCATGGCCACAATCATCACGGCGCCGTAGCCCACGCCTTTACCTACCAAGCGTTCGTAGGTGCGTTCAACGCCATTACTGAAGCGCAGCTGGAGTTCCTCAATACGAAACAAGCGACTGCTGGCGACAATTTCTCGGGCGAGTACGGTGGGCTTCTGACGCATGAAGAGCGCTCCTTAACTATTCTTGCGAGTTATCATACCGTGCTTAGTCGAATATTCAGCCTTGAGATTGCCGAATCACAAGCTGAAATGAATCTTGACCACACAAAACGCACAGACCGACGATGAGCCGCATATGACTGCACTGCCTTGGCGCGACATAGACACCGTTCTGCTGGATATGGACGGCACCTTGCTGGATCTGCACTTCGACAATCACTTTTGGTTGGAACACCTGCCGCAGCGCTATGCCGAACATCACAATATCAGCCGTGAGCATGCTGACGCAGAGTTGATGCCGCTGTTCAAGGAGCACGCCGGACAACTGAATTGGTATTGCACTGATTTCTGGAGCCGCGAGCTTAAGCTTTCGATTCGCGACCTTAAGCGCGAAGTGGCTGAGCTGATTGCCCTGCGTCCAGACGCTGATACCTTTCTGGCTGCCATTCGCGCGGCGGGTAAAAGAGTGGTGCTGATCACCAACGCACACCGCGACTCCCTGTCACTCAAGCTTGAGCGCATCGAACTGGCTGTTTATTTCGAGCGCATGATCAGTTCCCATGATTATGGCTTCGCCAAGGAAAACCAGCAGTTCTGGTTCGCGCTCCAGCAAGACTTGGTATTCGATCCGGCACGCAGTCTGTTTATTGATGACAGTTTGTCAGTGCTGCGCAGCGCCGCTCGGTTTGGCATTTCCCACCTGCTGGCAGTGCGCGAGCCAGACAGCCGCCAAGGGCCGCGTGATACCGGAGAATTTGCAGCGGTTGAGGATTATCGGGCAATACTGCAGGGTTTGTAATCTGATTGGCTCAGCCATATTGCATGGCTAGCCTGAACTCGTGGGGAAATCCTGGCGTTTGAATGCAGCAGCACTCAAACGCCAAGTTGTGATTTAGCGAATCAAGCCAAACTTGACTGCTTATTCCTGTGGAATACGCAGGACCTGTCCCGGATAGATTTTGTCCGGATGGCTAAGCATCGGCTTGTTCGCTTCAAAAATCTTGTTGTAGTCGTTGGCATTGCCGTATTCGGCTTTGGCGATCGCACTGAGCGTATCGCCCTTCTTGACCGTGACAAAGCGCGCTTCCGGAGCCGGTGTGGCAACGGTGATCTTGTCTTCGACTTCAGATACGCCTTCAACGTTACCCAGCGCCAAGAGAATTTTTTCTTTCTCCTCCTGGCTGGCCACTTCTCCGCTGGCAATCACCTTCTCGCCCTCAACACTCAGTTGAATCGCAGGATTGCCCAGGCCAACCTTAGCCACATGCGCCTGAAGTGACTCAGCAGCTTGCGCCTCCTGGCCAACTACTGACTCCCAGAGCTTTACTCCGGCTTCTTTGACGAAACTGAAAATACTCATCGCTATTCCTCTCATTCCTTGGGAAATTCCCGACCCCTTAAGGCCCGGACTCTCAAGTCTAGCGTGAAATCCACAGATGCCAGTCCCGTTCATCCTTGATCGGTAAGATTTGTTCAGATTGATCCAACAGCGACCCGCATGGGGCAAAAAATCGCGCAGCACACTAGAATCGAGCCTCAAGTGGAGGCGAACCCATGGATATCAAACAGCTTAAATTTCTAATTGCTCTGGATGAGACCCGCCACTTTGGCCAGGCAGCCGCACGCTGCCATATCACCCAGCCGACCCTGTCCATGCGCCTGCGGAGTCTGGAGCAGGAACTGGGGCTTGAGCTGGTGCACCGCGGCCAGCGCTTTGAAGGTTTCAGTGAGGACGGCAAACGGATTCTAGCGTGGGCGCGGACCATTATCGCCGCCCATGATGGGCTGTACGCCGAGGCCGCCGCCTGCCGTGGCCAGTTGGTTGGCACGCTGCGCGTAGGCGTGGTGCCGCTTGCCGGTTTTGATCCGATGCGCCTGATCAAACTGTTCGCCGAAACCCATCCTGGCTTGCGGTTTGAGCTGTTCTCACTGAGCAGCGAGCAGGTTCTGGAGCGCTTGAGCAGCAATCAAATTGACCTCGGTTTGTCGTATATAGAGCGACTTGATCGCCAGCATTATCAAAGCCTCGAACTGGCCGAATCACGCATGGGGCTGTTGTATGACCGCCGCCACTTCCAATTTACTCAGCCGCAACTGAAGTGGGAAGATCTCGCAGAACTGCCGCTGGGCCTGCTTTCAAGCGGTATGCACTTTCGCCAGTCCATCGACCACAACCTGCGTTCACGGGGCATCACCCCGGTGCCAAGGCTGGAAACAGATGCGGTTCACCAATTACTACAAGCGGTAAGTGGCGGTATTTGCTGCGCGGTGATGCCATTGAATAGTGGCCTGAGTGACTTCACCGAAAATTTGGCGCTCACACCGATAGAGGACGCCCACACCCTCGCCCCGTTTGGCCTGATTATGCGCGGCAGCGGGCAACGCTCTGCCTTGGCCCAAGCATGCTTTGATCAAGCTAAAGGCTTGTTATTAAAGCTATAAGCTTGTTTCAGCGAGTCTTCATAGAGCGCGTCGATCATACTATCGGCAATAGCGATTAGACGCTCACGCCTTAAAGCAATAGGCTTGATTGAAACCAACGCATTAGTGGGGGAGCCTTGCATGCCCCGTCCTGACACTACCAAAGCTGGCAAAGACGCGACCGACAGCACCGAAAGCCCTGCAGATTACCACTACGCCGAGCTGACCGAAGCCAATGCCACCGATGCCGTGACCCTGGCCGATGAATGTGCACTTGCGATCAGCTACAACGGCATCAATCACGCCGTAATGATGGTTTCGCCATCCTTC
This sequence comes from Pseudomonas sp. EL_65y_Pfl2_R95, assembly GCF_963971045.1. NCBI lineage: Bacteria > Pseudomonadati > Pseudomonadota > Gammaproteobacteria > Pseudomonadales > Pseudomonadaceae > Pseudomonas > Pseudomonas sp. EL_65y_Pfl2_R95. The sequence goes on from NZ_CAXAOV010000004.1 coordinate 9,084, forward strand.
GTTGAAGACTTTATCGCCGGTTTTAGCCTGAGCAATTCCCTGGTAAACGGCATCGAAGAAATTTATGACATCCAGCTCGAACGCAGCGGTGATGCTCTTACAGCCCAGGTAACCCTGAGCAACCGTGCCTTTTGGGCGCTCAAAGACCACCGCCGCCAATTGGCTGGCACCAGTGGCTGTGGCCTGTGCGGCGTAGAAGCGCTGGATCAGGCCTTGCCTGCGCTTGCACCATTGCCTGCAAGCCCGCTACCGCCCGCTGAACATCTTCTAGAGCTGCGACAGCGCATCAGTGCCCAGCAGCAACTGGCACGCAGCAGCGGCGCATTGCATGCGGCGCTGATGGTTGATGCCGATGGCGCCATCAAGCTCTGCCGCGAGGATATCGGACGGCACAATGCGCTGGATAAACTGATTGGCGCACTCGCCCATAGATCACTTGATCCACAGCGGGGTTTCGCAGTGATCACCAGCCGCTGCAGCCTGGAGCTCATCCAAAAGGCCATACGTGCAGGGATCAGCACCTTGGTCAGCTTGTCGGCGCCAACAGCACTCAGCGTGCAGTGGGCGAGACGGCATAACCTGAACCTGATTCATTTACCTCACCACAGTTCTCCAAGGGTCTTCAGCCCTGCACCAACAAGGGCGCCTAACCGATGAACATGCAAGTCGTTAACCCACGCTACCAGCCGTACACAGGCCCAGCAGCCGGCTGGGGCGCACTACGCAGCGTGACGCGCTTCTGGCTCAACAGTAAACAGCCTTTAAAAAATCTGCGCGCGCTGCTCAAGACCAACCAGAATGGCGGCTTCGATTGCCCCGGTTGTGCATGGGGCGACTCCGCAGAAAGTGGCATGGTGAAATTCTGCGAAAACGGCGCCAAGGCGGTCAATTGGGAAGCGACCAGCCGCGCGGTCAATGCCAGCTTTTTTGCTCGCTACAGTGTCAGTCAACTGCGTGAACAGAGTGACTACTGGCTCGAATACCAAGGTCGCCTGACCGAGCCCATGCGTTACGACAGCGCAAGCGATCACTATGTGCCGACCAGTTGGGAAGACGCCTTTGCCTTGATCGCCAAGCACCTCAAGGCCCTCGACAACCCGAATCAGGTTGATTTCTACACCTCAGGCCGCGCCAGTAACGAAGCGGCCTACCTCTACCAGCTATTTGCCCGTGCGTTTGGCACCAATAACTTTCCAGACTGCTCGAACATGTGCCACGAGGCCAGCGGTGTGGCCCTGGGTCAAAGCATTGGGATTGGCAAAGGCACCGTCACCTTTGAAGATTTCGACAAGGCCGATGCGATCTTTGTGCTGGGCCAGAATCCAGGCACCAACCACCCACGCATGCTTGAACCGCTGCGAGAAGCCGTGGAGCGCGGCGCCCAAGTGGTGTGTTTCAACCCCTTGAAAGAGCGTGGGCTTGAACGCTTTCAACACCCGCAACACCCCATTGAAATGCTCACCAATGGCTCCGAACCCATCAACACCCATTTCTTTCGCCCTGCACTGGGCGGTGACATGGCGGCCATGCGCGCCATCGCCAAATTCTTGTTGCAGTGGGAGCGAGAAGCGGCAGACAACAACATGCCCAGCGTCTTCGATCATGCCTTTATCGACGCGCACACCCAAGGGATTGATGACTATCTGCAGCTGCTCGACGAGAGCCCTTGGCCTGCACTGGTTGAACAGTCTGGCTTAACCCTGCAAGCGCTGGAGCAGGCTGCAACGCTTTACCGTGAGGCTGAACGGGTGATCATGTGCTGGGCCATGGGCATTACCCAGCATCAACACTCGGTGGCGATCATTCAAGAGATCACCAACCTGCAGCTACTGCGCGGCAATATTGGTCGCCCTGGGGCGGGTTTGTGTCCGGTGCGTGGCCATAGCAATGTTCAGGGCGACCGCACCATGGGTATCAACGAACGCCCATCGGCAGAGCTACTCGATGCGCTGGAGCACCGTTTCAACTTCAGGGCACCACGCCAAGCAGGGCACAACGTGGTTGAAGCTATCAATTCCATGCTGGCAGGCACCACCCGCGTATTTGTTGCACTGGGCGGTAACTTTGCCCAGGCCACACCGGACACGCCACTGAGCCACAAAGCCCTGCAGAATTGCGCGCTGACGGTGCAAATCAGCACCAAGCTCAACCGTAGCCACCTGACCACAGGCGCCGACGCACTGATTCTGCCGTGCTTGGGCCGTACCGATATCGACCGACAGGCGAATGGCCCGCAAGCCATTACCGTTGAAGACTCATTCAGCATGATCCACGCCTCTTACGGTCAGCTAACCCCGCTATCGACGCAGATGCGTTCAGAACCTGCGATTATCGCCGGCATGGCCAAGGCCACACTAGGCGACCATCCGGTCAACTGGAATGAGCTGATTGCCGATTACGGTGAAATCCGTAAGCTGATTGCCGACACCATTCCCGGCTTCACAGATTTCAATCAGCGACTGGAAAATCCCGGTGGCTTCTATCTGGGCAACTCGGCGGCACAACGCCAATGGCAAACCGGCTCGGGCAAAGCCAACTTCAAGGCTAATCCGCTGCTTGACGATTTAATCCCTGAGCAAGCAAAACGCAGCGGCCAACAGGCTGATTTGATCATGCAGACCTTGCGTTCCCATGATCAATACAACACCACGATTTATGGCTTGGACGATCGCTATCGCGGCGTCACCGGCCAGCGCAAGGTGATATTTGCCAATGAGGCAGACATTATCCGTTTAGGTCTAAAACCGGGTCAGAAAGTCGATGCAATATCACTCTGGGACGATGACATTGAGCGCAAGATTGTGGGTTTCACAGTGCTCGCCTTTGATATACCGGCAGGCCAGGCGGCAGCTTATTACCCGGAAGCAAACCCGCTAGTGCCTTTGCAGAGTTATGGCAGCGGCAGCTTCACCCCGACCTCAAAATTCATCGCCATCCGCTTGTTTGCCAGCGTGGCCGATAAACAAAGCATTGAGCTCAAAAGCGCCTGAAATCACAGCCCGCGATAGTGGCGGGTTGATCTCAAAACTAGCCGAAAGTAGCTCAGACTTGAGCTAGGCAAGTAATCTCAGACACCCCCAGATCTAACAAAGTTCTCGTTTAAAAACATATATTTACGATATGTGGAAATGTCAGGTTATTGGTCGGATTATGCTTGCGCAGTCAGCCACACAACAAGAGGATCGCGGCATCAACTTCCATTGAGTGACCGGTTATGAAGTACTCCTCAATTATCCTTCTAAGCCTTGGCATGAGCCTGGGCAGTACCAGCGTGTTTGCCGGTGGCACTGAGGCAGGCCTGGGTGGCGCCCTAGGTGGCGTATTAGGCGCAGCTGTTGGTCAGCAATTTGGTGGCAGCACTGGCGCAGCTATTGGTGCGGGTGTTGGCGGCGCAGCGGGGGGTGCTGCCGGGGCGGATCGGCGCAACCGCACGGAAGCAGCTATTGGCGGCGGCCTTGGTGGTGCAGGCGGCAACATTGCCGGGCGCAGCGTTGGAGGCACCAATGGCGGCCTGGTTGGCGCGGCCTTAGGTGGTGGCGCAGGCGGCGCGCTGGGTAACTATTATGCGAATGAAAGCCGCGCTGATGACCATGAGAGTTATCGCCGGGATCAACATCATCGCGACCGCGATCGCCATGGCAGGAAGCACGGTAAACATCATCACAAAAAACACGGCAATCGCAGCTGGCACCGTCGCTAGGGCCTGATTTCGCTGTGGCTTCCCAAGCCACGCCACCTAGCGGATTGACTGAACTCCCGCGGCATATTGCCATCAGACTTATCAGTAACGCCGTATTGACTGTTTTTAAACAGTCCATGCGGCCAGTGCCCCGCGGGTTGTGGGCGTCTGTATAAGGAGATTTCTATGCGCAAGTTAATCACAGCACTAACGCTGAGCGCCTTTGTGCTGCCAACGGCTTTCGCCGACGACGGCAAGACCGCGATAGGCAGCGGCGTTGGCGGAGCACTGGGTAATGTAATCGGCGGACAAGTCGGCGGAAGCACTGGCGCAGCCGTCGGTGCGGGTTTGGGTGGCGCTGCCGGTGGTGCAGTATCGTCAGACAAGGGCAGCAAGACTGAATCTGCTATCGGTGGTGGATTGGGCGCGGCTGGCGGCTCGGTGCTGGGTAACCAACTAGGCGGTAGCACCGGTTCGGCCATTGGCGCTGGGGTTGGCGGCGCTGCGGGTGGCGCGCTGGGTAACAACCTTGGTGATGATGACGATCACGACAGCCACGGCAAGAACAAGCACAAGAAACACAAAAAGCATCACTGAACCCAGACTACGCGATGCAAAAGCCCGCAAAATTGTGGGCTTTTTGTTGGATGACTTTTGCTTGGCTACCGAGGTTGGCCAAGCAAGCAACAACCCACGCGGACTAGGACTCGACCACAAGTTCGGCCAAAGCACTGCGTAAAGAGTCGGGAATTGCCACTGGCCGATTCGTTTGCCGGTCAACGAATACATGGACAAAGCGCCCCGCCGCACAGGCCAGCTCTTCGCCTTGCTTAAATACTGCCAGTTCGTACTGCACCGAGCTATTGCCCAGTTTGCCGACTCGCAGCCCGAGTTCGATCTGGTCCGGGAACGCGATGGAGGAAAAGTAATCGCAGCTGGAACTGACCACAAAGCCCACCACTTCACCCTGATGAATGTCCAAACCACCGACCTCGATCAGGTAGCTGTTTACCGCACTGTCGAAGTAGCTGTAATAGGTCACGTTATTCACATGGCCGTAGATATCATTGTCATGCCAGCGGGTGGTGACTGCTTGCAGGTGACAGTAGTCAGTGCGCAGGTGTTGGGCTTGGTTCATGCAAAATCCTTATCCGAAATGGCCATGCGCGGCGATCGATCAATAGGCTGACTGGTAGATTGCCAGTGCGTGCTGTTCGGTCATCTCAACCGGATTGTTAACCAACAAACGCTGTTGCAGCATGGCATCGCGGGCCAGTTGCTCAAGCATGTTCTGGCCAACGCCAGCGTCACGCAACCGGGTTGGCAAGCCGCTGCGCTCACTGAAATCTGCCAGTTCCATAATAAATTGCTCGGTGTGATCAATCGCCGTCCCGCTGCGTAGTTTCTCGCCCAACACCAGGGGTGCCAGCTCAGCGTAAAGCGGCGCCGCGACGCTGGCGTTAAAGCCCAGCACATGGGGCAATACCAAGGCGTTGCTCAAGCCATGGGGAATGTGAAAATGCCCGCCCAAGGGATACGCCAGTGCATGCACCGCGGCAACAGGGGAATTGGCGAACGCCTGCCCGGCCAAGCAGGCACCAAGCAACATAGCCTGACGCGCTTCGCGATTGGCGCCGTTGTGTACCACCTCATCAAGGTTCGCAGCTAGCAGACGCAAGGCTTCGCGCGCCAGCATGTCAGACAGTGGGTTTTTCTTGTGCACGCTGGTGTAGGCCTCAATCGCATGCACCATGGCATCAATGCCGGTGGCAGCGGTGACCGCTGGTGGTAAACCCAAGGTCAAATCAGCGTCCAACAACGCCAAATCAGGCAGCAATAGCGGCGAGACTGCGCCCATCTTGGTCGTTTCGCCAGTGGTGACAATCGCCACCGGGGTGACTTCAGAGCCGGTGCCAGCCGTCGTAGGCACTTGAATCAGCGGCAGACGCTGGCCGGTCGCGTTGGCTACACCATAGATTTCAGACAACTGCTGGCTACTCTGTGGATGCGCCAGCAAGGCGACCAGCTTGGCAACGTCCATCGAACTGCCGCCACCGAAACCAACAATCAATTCGGCTTGCAGCGCACGGGCTTGTGCAACAGCGGCTAAAACGATGGCTTCGGGCGGGTCCGCCACAACCTGATCAAACACCTCGAACGCCACCTGCTCGCTGGCGAAACCCGACAGCACCGAATCCAATAACCCCAGTTTGGTGATCCCGGGATCGGTCACAATCAATACACGTTTACCGCCACGTTCACGGCATAGCGCCGCCAGGCGACTCGAAGCACCGGGCTCGCAGATAATCTGTGCGGTTGTAGCAAAACTGAATGGGCGCATGATCGTTGTCCTCTTATTATCTGTTCTAGGCGGGCAGCGCTATTTAGCGGCGCTGCCACTTTCAGCCATTAAAACGCAAAGCTGGCCTCAGGCATGGCCATCAGACAGTCGGCACCGCCCAATATCGCTTCACGGTGCATGCTGGCGCGCGGCAGAACACGTTGCAGGTAGAAATTGGCGCTGTGCAATTTAGCTTGATAGAACTCGGCATCCGTATCGCTGCCCTCGAGCTGGTCTTGGGCACGCGCCGCAGCCTGCAACCAGAAGCCTGCCAACAACACATAGGCGGAATACTGCAAGAAGTCCACTGAGCAGGCGCCAATCTCTTGCGGGTCACGCTGGCAGGCACTGATCACGACGCCGGTTAGCTCACGCCATTGGTCGATACGCGCCTGTACAGTTGCAGCCATCACCTGCAAGGCTGGACGCTTATCCTGAGCAGCGCAAAGCTGGCTGAATTCATCACAGAGTGCAGTCAACTGCTGTCCTCCATCGCCCAGCAACTTACGACGGATGTAGTCCAACGCCTGAATACCGTTGGTGCCCTCATAAAGCTGGGTGATACGACTGTCGCGCATCAATTGCTCGATGCCCCACTCGCGTATGTAACCGTGCCCGCCGTAGACCTGCACCGCATGACTGGCGACTTCCTGGCCCATGTCGGTGAAGAATGCTTTGACGATCGGAATCAGCAGCGCCACGCGTTTGCCGGCGGCTTTACGCTCAGCCGCTACAGGGTGGCCATGCTCCAAATCGAGCAAACGTGCGGTATAGGCCGCCAACATGCGTGAGCCTTCGACCAGGGTCTTCTGCGTCAACAGCATGCGCCGCACATCCGGGTGGACGATGATCGGGTCGGCTGCTTTTTCCGGGGCGACGGGGCCGGTGAGTGCGCGCGACTGCAAACGCTCGCGGGCATAACTCAGCGCCCCCTGAAAAGCCGCTTCAGCCACGCCCAGGCCTTGCAACCCGACCTGAAAACGCGCGTCGTTCATCATCGTGAACATACCCGCCAAGCCCTGATTGGCCTCGCCGATCAGCCAGCCGGTAGCGCCATCGAAGTTCATAACGCAGGTCGCCGCGCCCTTGATACCCATCTTGTGTTCGAGGGCGCCGCAGCTCAATGCGTTACGTTCACCCACGCTACCATCGGCATTAGCGGTAAACTTGGGCACCAGCAACAAGCTGATGCCTTTGACCCCAGCGGGGGCATCTGGCAGGCGAGCCAATACCAGATGGACAATATTCTCACTGAGGTCCTGCTCACCACCGCTGATAAAAATCTTGTTGCCGCTAATCCGATAGCTGCCATCCGCTTGCGGCTCAGCTTTGGTCCGCAGCAAGGCCAGGTCAGTCCCAGCCTGCGGTTCGGTCAGGCACATGGTGCCGGTCCATTCGCCACTGACCAGCTTGTGCAGATAGGCCTGCTTCAGTTCCTCACTGCCGTGGGCATTGAGCGCCAGCACCGCACCTTCGGTGAGGCCCGAATAGACCCGGAACGACAAGCTTGCGCCCATCAACATCTCGTGAAAATTGCAGGCCAACAGTTGCGGCAGTGCCTGGCCGCCAAAATCGGCGGGGCCGGTCATGCTTGCCCAACCGTTCGCCACATATCGCTGGTATGCCTCACGGAAGCCATCCGGAGTCGTCACCTCGCCATTGGCAAGACTGGCACCCTGCTCGTCGCTATTGCGATTGAGCGGCGCGACTACTTCACCGGCATAGCGCGCGGCTTCTTCCATCACGCCATCAATCAGCTCGCGATCAAGGCCATTGCCCAACACCTGGCAGTGACCACTGATATCGAATAATTCGTGCATGACGAAACGCATGTCACGCAGCGGCGCCTGATAACTCATAGCGAACCCTCTTGCACATCAGCGAAACGTTTCTGCTGCTCGGCCAGTTGTGCAATTAATCGAGCAGGTTGCCAATGCTCGCCATGGATGGCCTGCAAATGCTCCAGTCGTGCCTTGATATCGGCCACGCCTTGGGTATCCGCCCAACTCATCGGCCCACCTTTGTCAGCCGGGAAGCCATACCCATTGAGATAGACCAAATCGATATCATGGCTATTGGCAGCGATATTTTCCTCAAGGATTTTCGCCCCTTCGTTGACCAGCGCCAGCAAGCAACGCTCGAGAATCTCTTCCGGGCCTATATCGCGGCGCCTGAAGCCAAGGGACTCGGAAACCTTGAGCACCAGCGCATCCACTTCAGGGTCTTGCTCGGCCTGACGACTGCCTTCGGCGTAGCGGTAATACCCCATGCCTGCCTTCTGACCGAAGCGGCCCAATTCACATAGGCGATTATCGACTTGAACCACAGGTTGGTCCTGACCTTTGCCAGCCAATTCGCGCGCCCGCCATTCCAGATCGATACCGACCACGTCGTACATGCGGAACGGCCCCATGGCGAAGCCAAAACCTTGCAGCGCAGCGTCTACCTGATGCGGATAGGCGCCTTCAAGCAACATCATCCGTGCCTCACGAACATAAGTGCTGAGCATGCGATTGCCAATAAAGCCGTCGCAATTACCGGCCACCACACTGACTTTGCCAATCCGCTTACCCAGCGCCAGCGCAGCATCGAGTACTGCCTTTGAGGTTTTATCGCCGCGCACAATTTCCAGCAGTTTCATGATGTGCGCAGGGCTAAAGAAGTGCAGGCCCAAGACGTGATCGGGACGCTGGGTCACAGCAGCAATGGCATCTATATCCAAAGCCGAGGTATTGCTGGCCAAAATCGCTCCCGGCTTGAGCGTGGCATCCAGGGTGCGGAAAATTTGCTGCTTAAGTTCGAGATTCTCGTAAACGGCCTCGATCACCAGATCGGCATCTGCCAACGCCGCATAATCAGCAACCGCTGTAATACAGGCATAGCGCGCAGCCGACTGTTCAGCAGTGATGCGCTGCAATTCAACGTTGCGCGCGTTGGTCTTGGCGACCGCGTCCAGCGCCTGCTCCAGCATTTGCGCATTATTGTCGAGCCAAAGAACCTGAATGCCCGCATTTGCCAGGCTCATGACAATGCCACGGCCCATGGTTCCGGCGCCAATAACGGCGGCTCGCTGAATATCAAAAACACTGCTCATGATTATCCCTCTTGTAATTGAGCGAGCAAAAGATCGCCCATCACAATAAGCAACGCGCTACTATTTTTGAAATTTAGTCTTGTGATACTTATTATTCAGCCGATGAATATACTTAGTTTCGACCTCAACCTGCTGCGGGTGCTGGATGCATTGATGCGCGAGAAGAATGTCTCGCGGGCCGCAGAACGCCTGGCCTTGAGCCAACCCGCAGTAAGCAATGCGCTGAACCGCTTGCGGGTCTTACTGGATGATCCACTGCTGGTGCGTACCGGCCGCAGCATGCAACCAACCCCCCGGGCCCTGGCATTGGCCGGACCGATTCGGCTGGCGTTGCAACAAATCGAGCAAAGTTTGACGGCTGGCCAGACATTTGAACCGGCCAGCAGCACTCAACACTTCAGCATCGCCCTGACCGATTATGTCGAACTGATTTGCATGCCGCAGTTAATGCGTAGGCTCAGTGAAACGGCGCCGGGGATTCGCATTGATATTCACCATCTTGATCCGCGCTTACCGATCGAGGCACTGGATAACGGCGACCTGGATCTGGTTTTGGGACGTTTTCATGATATCCCCGCCCGCTTCAGCCGCCAGCACTGGGGCAGTGAAACCCTGCAGTTGGCTGTGCGTAAAGGCCACCCCCTGATCACCAACGGTGTTGACCTCGAGCTGTTTCTCAAGCTTCGCCAGTTGTGGGTACATGGCGGACAAACCCGCGGCATGGTTGATCAATGGTTAAACGAACAAGGCTTACAACGTGATGTGGTGTACACCACGCCAAACTACCTCCAGGCCGCGCACATCGTCGCCAGTAGCGATCTGGGCGCCGTGCTCCCAGACCAACTGGCCAAGCACTTTGCCGCACTGCTGCCACTGCAACTGTTCGATTTACCTTTCGAGCTTGAAGCCTTTCACCTCGAGGTGGTGAGCCTCAGCCAGCGTCAGCGCGACCCCGCCCTGCAATGGCTTATCGAACAACTGCTGAGCGTTGCAGCGGACTAGGCCAGCGTATTCAAAAGACACTGTAATCGTCGGGCACAAGCCAGCTTGAGCGGCTAGGCTTGGAGTAAACCCAGCCAACACTGCGCACCGACCATGGAGTTGTCCGAATGATACCGCTCAAACATCTTTACCTGTATTTCCAAGATGGCCAACGCTTGGCGATGCGTTTCCCTCAGCAAAGCAAAGACCCAGTAGAGGTAGCACGCGGTATTCGCAAACAGCTCGAATCGCCGTTTTTATCCATCGAGGTCGATGGCGACTTGCTGATGATTCCCCGTGAAAGCATCAAGTACCTGCAAATCTCGCCAGCCCCTGTAGCCCTGCCCGATCCAGTAATCGCCGGTGCCGAGATGATTGACTAGTCCCTAGTGGAAGGTTTGGCCGTCATGCTTGAGCCAACCATCAACATGACGGCGCCCCGGGTCGCGGTGCGTCCAGTGCACAACTCCGCCTTTGTCGGTCCACTCGTATTCGCCATAAAACTCAACCCTGTCGCCGGCACGTAAGCCACGGATACGCGGCGCGAGGTCAATGTTGTGGGCGATCAAGATGCTCGGACCATTAGCGATTTTGAGAATAAATTTCTGGTGCCGCGAGCCTTTCAAATCATCGCGCAGAACCTTGACCACAACCCCCTCGCCCATCACCTGCACATCACTCTGCTGGCGACTGTAGGCCTGCAACAACGCAGCATTCGAGGTTGTTGCAGGGGTACTCCCTGGCAGTGAAATCCCCTGCTCTTTGGCAAAGCCGTAGGCCAGCACCAGGGCAATAATCAAATAGGCAAATTTTTTCATAAGTAGTGGCAATCCATACGCTGCGCCGAGCACGGCGACTGTCCATTGGCTATTTAGCGATTCTAGCCGGACAACGGAAGGCCGCGCTGCAAATACCCTGCAGACGTCGCTGAATCTATCGACGGGTGATGGCTGCGCGCCGAGTCTGTTACTGTTAGCCGTAACGCAAGCAGGCTAAGTCAGGACATGACCACAGCACCCTTTATTAACCCGCTTCAATCAGACCGCAAGGATGCAGGCTCTGGCTTGCACGTGGGCGGTGATTGGACCTTGGCCCACTTCGCTGCGCTTGAGCCGCAAGTCATGAGCGCCCGTGAAACAATGGCTGCTGATGCGACAATCGATCTCAGCGAGATCAACCAGTTAGATACCGCTGGCGCCGCCTTGTTGGTCGACCTACTCGGCGCAGCACGGCTAGAGAGCCTGGCGGTTGATTCACCGCAATTAAGCGCCGAACGCCGGCTGCTGCTACAGAGCGTTGGCCATGCGATAACTGAGTCCCGTCGGACACCGCCGGCGAAAAGTCCTTCGGCAATTTCTGAGTTTTTCGGCCACGTTGGCATGGCGGTCGATGATGTCTTTTGCAAAGCCCGCGAGCTGCTCGGATTCTTTGGTTTGACCGTCAGCACCATGCTCAGCGTGTTGTTCAAACCCAACCGCTGGCGCATTACCTCGCTGACTTCACACCTGGAACAAACCGGGCTCAATGCAGTGCCCATTGTGGCGCTACTGACCTTTCTGGTCGGCGCGGTAGTGGCATTTCTAGGTGCAACCATTCTTGCTGACTTCGGCGCCAGCATTTACACCATCAACTTGGTGGCGTTCTCTTTCCTCCGGGAATTTGGCGTACTGCTCACAGCCATCTTGATGGCGGGACGCACTGCCAGTGCCTTCACCGCGCAAATTGGCTCAATGAAGGCCAATGAAGAAATTGATGCAATCCGCACGCTTGGCCTGAGCCCGATTGAAATACTGGTGGTGCCACGGGTCTATGCCATGCTGATTGCCCTGCCGATCCTGACATTTATCGCCATGATCTGCGGCATCGTCGGCGGCGCCATGGTCTGCGCCTTGACTCTGAATATCTCGGTCACCAGCTTTATCAGCATCTTTCACGAAAGCATCGAACTTAAGCATTTTCTGGTGGGCATGATCAAAGCGCCGATCTTTGCTTTCCTGATTGCGATTATTGGCTGCCTAGAAGGTTTCAAGGTCACCGGCAGCGCCCAGTCCGTCGGTGAGCGCACCACCTCCAGCGTGGTTCAGTCGATCTTCGTGGTGATTCTGTTGGATGCCATCTTCGCGCTGTTTATGGTGGAGATGGGCTGGTGACCAAAGAAACGGTGATTGAAGTGCGCGGCCTGTGCAATCGCTTTGGTGCGCAGAGCGTGCATGAAAACCTCGACCTCGACTTATACCGGGGTGAAGTGCTCGGCGTGGTGGGCGGTTCAGGTACGGGCAAGTCGGTGCTGCTGCGCTCGATTGTCGGCTTGCGCGAACCCAATGCAGGCAAGATTGATGTCTTCGGGCAAACCTTGCTGGAGCTGGACGACCATCAACGCTCCTTGATTGAGCGACGTTTCGGCGTGCTTTACCAGCGCGGTGCTTTGTTTTCGTCACTCACCGTCACCGAGAACATTGCCCTGCCACTCATTGAGCACGCCAAACTCAGCCGCGCCTCGGCCGAGCGTCTGGCGCGGGTTAAAATAGCCATGGTCGGATTACCCTGTGTAACCGGCGACAAGTACCCCTCGGAGTTGTCCGGTGGCATGATCAAACGTGCGGCCTTGGCGCGAGCATTGGCACTTGAGCCTGACATTCTGTTTCTAGATGAACCCACGGCTGGTCTGGACCCCATTGGCGCCGCCGATTTCGACCGGTTGATTCTGACCCTGCGCGACGCCCTTGGCCTCAGCGTATTTCTGGTCACCCACGACCTCGACACCCTTTACACCATTTGTGACCGCATCGCCGTGCTCTCACAGAAACGCGTGCTGGTCGCTGACACTCTGGAAAACGTCGCGGCAACTGACGACCCATGGATTCAGCAGTATTTTCACGGCCCGCGTGGACGCGCGGCCAAGCAGGCGGCGGATAACGCGCCACGGAGAGCTTAATGGAACCTCGCGCACATCATGTTTTGATTGGCCTGTTTACCGTGCTGGTGGTCAGCGCTGCGCTGGTATTTGCAATCTGGCTAAGCAAGCACTCTGCCGACCAGCAGTACAACGAATACAGCGTGGTGTTCAATGAGACGGTTAATGGCCTGTCACGCGGCAGCGCTGTGCAATACAGCGGCATTACCGTCGGCGATGTTCAGCGCTTGTTCCTCGACCCAAAAGACCCGCGCAAGGTCATAGCCTGGATTCGTATCGCCAGCAATACCCCGATCAAAACAGACACCCGCGCACGCCTCTCGATTACCGGCATTACGGGCACGGCAGTGATCCAAATGCACAGCGGCACACCGCAAAGCCCACGCTTGCTTAGCAAAGAAGGCGAGCGCCCCCAAATCATTGCTGACCGTTCGCCACTGGCCAAATTGCTCGCCAATGGGGATGACCTGGTGTTCAACGTCAATCACTTGATCAATCAGGCCAATCACCTGCTCAACGATGAAAATCTGGACAACGTAGCCAAAACTCTGAACAACCTTGAAGCGGTCACCGCGATGGTTGCAGAGCAGCGCGACACCCTGAACAAGACCGCGAATCAGATCAGCATCGCCAGCACTGAAACCGCCACCCTGATGCGTAATGCCAACAAGCTGCTCACCACCTCAGGGCGCAAGAGCTTTGACAATATTGAGCGGATCAGCGAATCGCTGGAGCGCAGCAGCAACAATATCGAACGTATTCTTAGTGAGAACCGCAACGCACTGCGCCAAGGCATGCAGGGTGTAAGCAACCTGGGCCCGGCGATCAATGAGCTGCGCGACACCATGGGGGCCATCCGCTCCTTCTCGCGCCGTGTCGAGGACGATCCGGCCTATCTACTGCGCAGCGATACCATCAAGGAGTTTCAGCCATGAGCCGGTTTATCAGCATCAGTGCTCTTGCCTTCAGCACGCTTATGCTCAGCGCCTGCTCTATCTTGCCGGAGCCTGAACAGCTGCATGTTTATCGCTTGCCAAGCACTGTACCTAGTGCGGCCGCCAGCGCAAGCCGCAGCCCCATGACCTTGCAGATCAACCGGCCAAACAGCAATCAGATTCTCGATAGCTCGCGCATTGTGGTGCTGCCCGACGGCAATCAAGTCAGCACTTACCAAGGCGTGCGCTGGAGTGACCGGGCACCGACGGTGCTGCGTGATCGCTTGATCGACGGCTTCGTCAACGCCAACCGCTTTGCCGCGGTGAGCAGTGACGACAATCACTTGCAAACCGATCTGCAATTGGTGAGTAGCCTGCGTGCCTTCCAAAGTGAATACCGCAACGGTGCACCACAGGTGCAAATTCAGTTGGATGCTCAGTTGGTGAACAGTCACCAGCAGATTATCGCCAGCCGACGTTTTAATGTCAGCCAAGGCGCCACAGACACGGCTATCGACAATGTAGTTGCAGCTTTCGGTAGCGCGGCGGACAGCTTGTCCACACAGGTGATCGAGTGGACGGTCAGGCAGAGCAAAACCGCCTCAAAGCAGCCCTAACCGGCTTCAACCCATGCCCGCACCTGGGCATAAGGGTATTGCTGCAGCGCTGCGAACCCGGCCACGTTGCGCGCCTTGAGCTTGGTCAGCAGGGGCACGCTAATACCGCAGAAAAAGCGGGTTAAGCATTCGCTACTCGGGGTGCCGCCTTTGGCCGCTTGGTAACGCAGAATAAATTCAGCCGCCAATGCGCTTACAGACTGCTGAGCAAGAGGCGCCAATGCTGGCGGCTCCGGCAGGCGGGCAACCTGGCCCTCGCACACGGAACAATGACCACACTGCAACGGCGCATGTTCGTCTCCAAAGTAACTGGCAAGACGCTGACTCAAGCATCTGTCACTGGCGAATAGGTCGAGCATGGCGTGGATCCGTTCAATCTCACTGTGCTCTTGCTGCTTGAAGTAGCGGTGCAGATCCTCGCTCAGTTGGCCGGGATCAAACTCCGTATCGAGCAGTGCATAGACATCGGTCATTTGCTTGCTTTCAAGCTCGATCCAGCCGCTCTCGTGAAAATAATCCAGCGCTTTTATCACCCGCGCACGCTCGGCTTGGTATTGCTGGTACAGCTGATCGAAGTCAACCGTACACCAGGTTCGCGCGCGCTTGGATGACTCCACCAAAGCCGCAACAAAGGCTTGGCGCTCGCCTTCGAACTTGGCGATCAGCTGTTCAGGCTCAATCAGATATTTGAAGCGATACTCCGCGAAGTAGGCGTATTTCGGGGCAATAATCTGCCGAAGCTCAAGCTGCACCAACAAGGTTTTCAAGGCCAACAGGCGAATATTGCTCTGCTCTGAAAGTGCATTGAAGGTCAGCTCCCACTGGCCGTCAGCGCAGCTGGCGAGCAACTCGTCGAGTACATAGGCGATACCGTCCAACTCCGGCGTATCACCGTAGACGAAGTTTTCCAGCACATTCAGGCTGTCCCGATTGGCCATGACCCAACAGTCCGAAGGCTGGCCATCACGCCCTGCACGTCCGATTTCCTGACTGTAATTTTCCACCGATTTGGGTAAGTCGTAATGCACCACATTGCGAATATCACTTTTATCGATGCCCATGCCAAAGGCGATAGTGGCGACAATGCAATTCAACTCGCCGCCCATAAACTGGCGCTGGATAGACTCCCGTCGTTCATGGGGCATACCGGCATGGTAAGCGCTGGCAGGGAAGCCTTTGGCAGCGAGCAAATCAGCCACCTGCTCGGCGGTTTTCTGCTGGGTGACATACACGATACTGGGCTGTCCGACTTTGGCAGACAGCCACTCGACCAGGCGCCGCTGCTTGTCAGCCCCGGCAACCGGCTCCACCAGTAAGTTCAGGTTGGGCCGGTAGAAACCGGTGGTCACCACATCTGACTCGGCGATTTCGAACTTGCGCTGCATATCAGCGATGACCGGCGGCGTAGCGGTCGCGGTAAGCAGCAACACCTGAGCAATGTTGAACTGCCGGCGATACTCGGGCAGTTTCAAGTAATCCGGCCGGAAGTTATGACCCCATTCCGAGATACAGTGGGCCTCATCGACCACCAGCAACGAGATCGGCACTTGCTGGATAAAATTGCGGAAGCGTTCGTTCTTCAGCCGTTCCACCGAAATCATCAAGACTTTTAATTCACCGCTTTTGGCGTCGCGCATGACCTGCGCGGTCTGCTCGCGGCTCTGGGCAGAATCAATGCTCGCCGCCTTGATCGAGTGACGTTGCAAGAACCCTAATTGATCCTGCATCAACGCCAGCAGAGGCGAGACCACCAAGGTCAGGTGCGGCAGGTGCATAGCGGGCAACTGGTAACACATCGACTTACCGGAGCCGGTCGGAAAGATTGCCGCAACAGACCGGCCAGCCATGATGGCGTTGATCGCCGCCTCCTGGCCGGGGCGAAATTGTTGGTAGCCAAAGATGCGTTGCAGGCTCTCGTAAATCAACAGTCTCTCCTTTTGAATCATGCACAGGATGCAATGTGACAGCTGGAACCTCAGGCGAACACCCTCTCGACGACTGGTCAGTTGCAAGCGGATGCAGGATTTCAGCTCAACCACCCGCATTTACTGGGCCCGACTGTCCCTCAATGTCTTAAAGAAATATCAGTCCGCTGGCTATGCCCAATCCTTCTAACGGCGGTGCTGAGCTTGGGGTAGATTAGGTTCATGAACAGTTGCACAGGAGATCAATATGAAGGAATCGGCTTTTACGGCAGCTTGTCTGCTTTGAACTGAACCATCAACAAAGCGGGCCGAACACCCTACGCACCTAACGCTTTTGCCTTGCAGGAGCCGGTACACGAGGCCAACGACCTTGCCACTGGTTGAGTATCAAAACCCTCAAGTTAGCCGACAACTGGGCCTGGAAACTCGACGTCACGTTGCCATATCAACGTTCGGCACCAACAGTTTGGAGCGGCACACCGGCATTCGTCTGATGACGACCAGTAAATCTGGAGCTGGCAGCGCACAAATGAGTTGGATCTACTGTAGAACCAAGAATGCCAACGCTACTCAGTCTTCAGCGCACAGCACATAGGCAGGACTTATAGCCGTGATGAGCGGCCCCGTTTCAACCGTATCTCCATCGTTTCATCCGCGTAACGTGTAGGAACTGTATCAGCAGTCACTCACAAAAAGCCGCCTTAAGGCGGCTTTTCCGCGTCTGGCTGGCCGTCCTGCTCAGCGGCTGAAGGAGCCAGCGTAATGCCCTGCAAAAACAAAACACCCCGCGCAGTTCCCTTCGCAGGGTGCTGGGTCACGCGGGCGCGCTTCAGTTGCCCGAGCGGCGCAACGCCTGGGGCGTGAAATCACGCGGCGTCAGGTCGGCATTGAAATTGTACATCGGCTCATTGTTATCCAGACCATCGACAAAATAGCGCTCGCCTTTGAAGTCATAGATGGTTTCCAGCGTGCTGCCAAACATGGGCACATCGTAGTAACTGATCGGATGGCTTTCTTGCAAGCCGCTCAACTCGCCGTCCTTGTTGTACAGGTCAACCGCCAGAATCTGCCAGCTGTCTTCATCAATGTAGAAACGGCGTTTGGCATAAGGGTGGCTGAAGCCCTTGCGCAACTCCGCCTCCACAACCCATACCCGATGCAGCTCATAGCGTAGCAACTCAGGGTTGAGCGTGCTGCGCTTGAGAATTGTCTCGTATGGGATACCTTGCTGATGCACCGCGTAGCTGTTGTACGGCACGATCATTTCTTGCTTGCCCAGCAGCTTCCACTCGTAACGGTTTGGCGCACCGTTGTAGGAGTCGACTACGTCGGCAGTGGCCATGCCATTGGTGTCAGGTTGCAAGGTGTCATACGCTAGCATTGGCAAACGGCGCACGCGACGTTCACCGCGGTTGAAGCGCCAGGCTTTGCGAATCGCCAGAACCTGGTCGAGGGTTTCCTGCACAACCAACGCAGAACCAGCCAGCTTGGATGGCGCGACCACCTTGTATTTGTAATAGAACAAGGTGTTATTGAGGTCTTTCGGCGTCACGCCCTCGCGGCCGTATAAAAAATAAACGTCACGCTCGAGCTTGAGCAGGTTGTAAGAGCCGTTCGCAAGCACCGCCGCCTGATTGGTGACAAAACTGATCTGGTCTCCACGGTAACGCATGATGTGGTTCCAGATGGCTTCCTGGCCGTTTTGCGGCAACGGGAACGGTATGCCCGAGGCAACACCGTCCACGCCATTGCCACCGGATATCAGCTCGGCGTTAACTGCGTTATACCGGGTGGCATCGTAAATACGTTGCGGCGCAGCAGCGCTTCGATGAGTGGGGAATACCTGCAGATAATAATCTGGGTGCTTCTCCAGCAGTACCTTGAGGCCCAAGGGCAACTGCGCTTGGTACTGGCTTATGTTTTGACTATTGACCTGATACAGCGGCTGCTCGCCAGCGTATGGATCAGGATGATGCATGCCTGCCGAGTAATTGGCGGGTGGCTTGGCCAAGCCGCCTTCCCAGCGGGGAATAGTGCCAGCGGCGTTGCCGGCTATTTCACCACCGAGCGGGGTCAGGTCCTGGCCAAGCCGGTTAGCCTGACTATTATCAACCTTGGCTTGGGCGTTCAGCGCCACTGCAGCCAACAACAGAATCGAGAATTTGCGCAACACAGTACTCTCCCACAGCGCAGACTACTTTCATGCACCGCTGTTTTTTATCCCAAGCAATGGCTTGGCTTTATTGGTCAGTCTTGGTGAGAAGCCATCCTGGCGCCGAGTCCTCCCGGCTTTGTGCTCATCCTTGAGTTGACGTATCAGCCTGGCGGTTACTGACTCAAGTGCCTGCACTAAGGGCAAACACAGGCGACCTACGGCTAAAAGTCGGGCGCAGTCTACCCTTTCAAACAAGCATTTGCTTTGGGTGCGAGGTAAATTTGTTACTCAGGGCGCGGTGTGGCGCACATGCGGTGCAAGCAAGGCTTGAATCACGGGCGATTGGGCGGATCAGCGCAATTGCAAATTTTTGTAAACGACGCTGCTTCGCGCGGTGTTTAACATCATCGCTCAGCCACGTTTAGAAAACAGACCGGTGCAGCCTGTGCCGGGACACAGGCTGCTGGCTGAAGGCCTAGTCCTGGCGCTCGAACTTTAAGTCCCAGACACCATGGCCCAGGCGCTCACCACGGCGTTCAAACTTGGTGATTGGTCGCTCTGCAGGACGTGGAACCCAGGTGCCGTCGTCCGCCAGGTTTTTGTAACCGGGCGCCGCGTTCATCACTTCCAGCATGTACTCGGCATAAGGCTCCCAGTCAGTGGCCATGTGCAGCACACCGCCGACTTTAAGCTTCTGCCGAACCAGCTCAGCAAACTCGAGCTGAACAATGCGCCGCTTGTGGTGACGCGCCTTGTGCCATGGGTCCGGAAAAAACAGCATCAGCCTGTCGAGGCTGTTGTCGGCAACACAGTTGCGCAGCACTTCCAAGGCATCGCAGCTATAAACGCGGACGTTACTTATGTTCTGCGTCAGCAAACCATTAAGCAAAGCGCCCACGCCAGGACGGTGCACCTCGACCCCGATAAAGTCGTGCTCAGGCGCCGCTGCAGCCATCTCAAGCAAGGAATGGCCCATGCCAAAGCCAATTTCAAAGGTGCGTGGCGCTTGACGCCCGAACACGGCATCAAAATCCTGAGGGCCGTCTTCAAGCTTTAAACCAAACTTGCTCAAACCCTGATCCAGACCCCGCTGTTGTCCTTCGGTCATGCGCCCAGCGCGCATAACAAAGCTCTTGATGGTGCGCAGCTTAGGCGAAGTGTCAGGGGTGGCCTGTGGAGAATCAGTCATTTCGTACTCTTACTCGGGGGTACTGCGTCTGCCGGCGCCAAGGCTTAGCCCGACGCGGGTAGACAATTAAGGAAAACTGGAGCTTGGTAAATTGCTTACAACGCAGCGCAGTAGTTTTTCCGTGATTTATTAGCGGATCATACCGTCCAGGGGCGATGAAGCACTGGCATACAGCTTCTTCGGCATGCGCCCCGCCAAGTAAGCCAGACGACCGGCTTCAATGGCGTACTTCATGGCTTCAGCCATCATTACCGGGTTTTGTGCATGGGCGATTGCGCTGTTCATCAGCACGGCTTCACAGCCCAGTTCCATGGCGATGGTGGCATCCGAGGCAGTGCCCACGCCGGCATCAACCAGCACCGGCACTGTGGCTTCTTCGAGGATGATGCGCAGGTTGTACGGGTTGCAGATACCCAAGCCAGTGCCGATCAAACCGGCCAGCGGCATCACCGCGATGCAGCCCATCTCGGCCAGCAGGCGAGCGATAATCGGGTCGTCGCTGGTATACACCATTACATCAAAGCCATCTTTGACCAGAATTTCAGCGGCCTTGATGGTTTCGATCACGTTCGGAAACAAGGTCTTCTGATCGGCCAACACTTCAAGCTTGACCAGATTGTGGCCATCGAGCAGTTCACGGGCCAGGCGGCAAGTACGCACAGCCTCGGCAGCATCGTAACAACCTGCGGTATTCGGCAGAATGGTGTAGCGATCAGGGGAAATGACATCAAGCAGGTTTGGCTCGCCCGGGTTCTGGCCGATGTTGGTGCGACGCACCGCTACGGTGACGATCTCTGCACCAGAGGCCTCAATGGCGACCCGGGTTTGCTCCAGATCCTGGTACTTACCGGTGCCCACCAATAAACGCGATTGATAGGTACGACCGGCCAGCGTGAAAGGTTTGTCGTTACGAACTTGGCTCATCGAAAACTCCTCGTGCGGGTTGCGCTCTATAAGCCTGAGCTTGAGCACCTAGCAAAATTGGCGGGATGTAACACCTACTGATCCGCTGAAAAGGCAGCGCGTGCTTAGCCGCCACCGATTGCGTGGACAACTTCTATTCGATCACCTTCTGCCAACACAGTGCTGGCATGCTGGCTGCGAGGCACAATATCCAGATTGAGTTCGACCGCCACGCGGCGGCCCGTCAGATCCAGCTGAGCAATCAGCCCAGCGACAGTCTGGCCATCGGTAAGCTCAAGTGGCTCACCATTGAGTTGAATGCGCATGAAGTAGCGGTCCCAAATTCAAAGGGGTCAGCATTCTAGCCCGATCAACCGCTACGACCAAGGCCAAAGCGCATCATTCTCGCTATTTTCTGACGCGCGAGTCAGCTTGCATACATTGGCAGCTTTCTCAGTTCGGCGTTAAGCGCCAAGCGGCCAAGCCCAGGCATAACCAACCCAGCAAAAATGCCAAACCACCGAAGGGAGTGATTATCCCCAGCTTGCCGATTCCACTGAGGCTCAAGGCATACAAACTGCCGGAGAACAGCGCGATGCCTGCGCAAAAGAACACGCCCGCCAAGGTCACCCAGCGCCCCGGCGCGTACAGCGCAAGCAAGCCGACACCAAACAGCGCCAAGGCATGAATCAACTGGTAATGGGTGCCGGTTTGGAACACCGCCAAATAGTCGCTGCTGAGGGTCTTCTTCAGGCCATGGGCAGCAAATGCACCAAGGCCCACACCGGTGAAACCGGCAACAGCTGACAAGATTAACCACAAACGCGCCATCGATCACTCCAGACAAGGCCAGTATGATCGTTATAATGGCCTGCAAACTCAGCCGGGCCAAGCACGCATGTTTCAAACCATCCGCCGCATTCTGTTTAAATCCCTGCTCTGGTTCATGGCCGGTTCGGCCCTGCTGGTTTTGGTGCTGCGTTGGGTGCCACCACCGGGCAGCGCGCTGATGGTCGAGCGCAAGGTGCAATCATGGATGAATGGCAAGCCCATTGACCTGCAACGCACATGGCGACCGTGGAAAGAGCTGCCTGATGATTTGAAAATCGCCGTGATCGCCGGTGAAGACCAGAAATTTTCTGAGCACTGGGGCTTTGACGTTGCCGCGATCCGCGCAGCGATTGAACACAATCAGGAAGGCGGCAGCATGCGCGGCGCCAGCACCCTGAGCCAGCAAGTGGCGAAAAACCTGTTTCTCTGGTCAGGCCGCAGCTGGCTGCGCAAAGGCATCGAGGTCTGGTTCACCGGCCTGCTCGAGTTGCTTTGGCCTAAACAACGAATTCTCGAAGTCTATTTGAACACCGCCGAATGGGGCGTCGGTGTATTCGGCGCACAGGCCGCAGCAGAGCATCACTTTGGCACTGGCGCATCCTATTTATCAGCACACCAGGCCAGCTTACTTGCGGCCGTGCTGCCGAACCCGCGCGAATGGAGTGCCAGCAGGCCAACCGCTTATATCAACCGGAGGGCGAGCTGGATTCGCCGGCAAATGCGCCAACTCGGTGGCAGCCATTACCTGAATCAGCTCAGCCCTTCAAAACCACAGTGGATGGCGGACGCGCTGGGCAAGTAAGCTCAGGGCGCAAGCAGGCGCTGGGGCACGGCAAACAGCAATTCGACATCGTCATCAAGGGTGTGCACGGTAATCCCGAACTGTGGATAAACCAGAGCCTGCCCGCCTTCCTTCAGTTCGAGACGTAGTTTCGGCTGACCCAGGGTACTGACTATTTGCTCAATGCTGACGGCATCCAAGGGCTTGAGGCTCAGGTAAATAATCTCGTAATGCCCAAGCTGCCTGACCAATTGCGCACTCAGTGGCTGCTCCTCGCCTTTCTCGTCAACGCCCGCCGCCGCCATCAGGCTAGTCAACTCATCATCACTCAGGGCGATACGGGCTTCGACTGTCCAGACCTGATCATCAGCCTGTAACTCACTGCGGTAAAGCAGCCGAGAGCCGTCGAGACGTGGCTGCAACCAAAGCTCACCGTCGTCTTCAACTTCACCGCTCAGGCCGGACAAGGAGAGTTGATCAGCGGCCAATGGATCAAAAATATCGGTCTGCCATTTCTGCAGCCATGCCAGCGGCTCGACCGTTTGTGGGCCGCGCATCAGCCATGCGCCCCAGCTAAAAAAGATCACCGCGACACCTGCAAAAATTAACCAGTGTTGAACACGCAACGGCGGCAACTTCATATTTTTCCTCAGGCAGAAAAAAGCCGCACTGATGTGCGGCTTCTTGAATCCCTAGGCTCAGGCAGCAATTGAGCCTTTGAGCTTACTCATAGCATTTTTCTCTAACTGGCGAATGCGCTCAGCAGAAACATTGTACTTCGCCGCCAAGTCATGCAGCGTGGCTTTTTCTTCTGATAACCAGCGCTGATAGAGAATATCGCGACTGCGTTCATCAAGGCCGTCCAGCGCTTCGTGCAGGTTAGCCGTAGAGCTATCACTCCAATCCGCGTCTTCAAGCTGCACCGCTGGATCGTAGCGGTGATCCTCAAGGTACTGAGCGGGTGTCTGGAATGCGCGGTCGTCATCATCGTCAGCCGCCGGATCGAAGGCCATGTCGTGACCAGTCAGACGACTTTCCATTTCGCGCACTTCACGGGGTTCAACACCGAGGCTTTCAGCCACTGCGTTGACCTCATCATTGTTCAACCAAGCCAGACGTTTCTTTTGGCTGCGCAGGTTAAAGAACAGCTTACGCTGAGCTTTGGTGGTTGCCACTTTGACAATGCGCCAGTTGCGCAGGATGAACTCGTGAATTTCTGCACGAATCCAGTGCACGGCAAAGGACACCAGACGCACACCCATTTCTGGGTTGAAGCGTTTAACCGCTTTCATAAGGCCGACATTGCCTTCTTGGATCAGGTCAGCTTGCGCCAAGCCATAACCCGAGTAGCTACGTGCGATGTGCACGACAAAGCGCAGGTGAGCGAGCACCATTTGCCGTGCAGCCTCTAAATTCTGTTGGTAGAAGAGACTTTCGGCCAGCTCGCGCTCCTGCTCAGGCGTCAGCAGCGGAATGCTGTTGACCGCATGCACATAAGCCTCCAGGTTGGCGCCTGGAACTAAAGCATGAACAGGTTGCAAGGAAGTGGACATTTGTATCCTCCAAACGACTTAACAGGTGCAGCTTACCACTGCTCGATATGACTTAGAACGCCTCTACAAGTTCCGTCACTAATAGTCAATATCAATCAAATCAATAACTTGTCACTTAGGTGCCAGCTCGCGCAGATGACGCGCTACCGCTAGCCAGGCGCCAATATAACCGAGCAATACCGCGCCGAGTAGTAGTGATAGACCATCGGCTACTGCGACACCGCCCAAACTGAAATCGCTGCCATACAAATCGGCCAACCGGACCACGGCTCCGTCCAGCCAATTCAGACCGTATGCAAGCACCAGCCACGCCAGCACGCCGGCGCCGAAGCCATAGAGCGCGCCCATATACAGAAAGGGCCTGCGCACGTAGCTGTCGGTACCGCCGACCAGCTTGATGACTTCAATCTCGGTGCGGCGATTCTCAATATGCAGGCGGATGGTGTTACCGATAACCAGCAGCAGCGCCATAATCAGCAGCAAGGTCAGCCCGAAGATAAAGCGCTCGCCAAGCTTGAGAATGGCGGTTAAGCGTTCAACCCAGAGCAAGTCCAACTGTGCCTGCTGCACCTTGGGCAACGCGGCAAGCCTTTCACGCAGGGCCTCAAGGCCGACTTTGTCGACCTCTTTGGGCGTGACCAGCACCACGCCTGGCAGTGGATTTTCCGGCAACTCTTTCAAGGCCTGACCTAAACCAGATTGCTCTTGGAACTCGGATAAGGCCTGCTCGCGGCTGACCCAGTCGGTCTGCGCGACATCGTCCATTTTGTCGATTTGCTCGCGCAGCGCCTGACCATCAGCGTCGCTCGCATCAATCTGCAGAAACAGCGAGATCTGTGCTGCGCGCTGCCACGAGCCACCCAAGCGCTCGACATTGTTGAGCAGCAGGGACAACCCCATCGGCAGGCTCAGGGCAACCGCCATGACTAAACAGGTAAAGAAGCTGCCAATCGGCTGCTTGCCCAAACGGCGCAGGCTATCCGCCAAACTGGCACGGTGGTTCTCCAGCCAGGAGTGCAGCTGGGTCTTGAAGTCCGGGCCGTCTTCAAGGCTGTTGTGTTCCGCTTTTTTCGGCGCAGCACCTACCCGCTGGGCAGGCTGCGGCGGAGGCATACGAGTCGCACTCATTAGACGGCGTCTCCATCACCAATCAAACGGCCGCGCTGCAATGTCAGCATGCGGTGACGCATGCGTGCGATCAACGCCAAATCGTGGCTGGCAATCAGCACGCTGGTGCCCAGCCGGTTTATGTCTTCAAACACACCCATGATCTCGGCAGCCAATCGCGGGTCAAGGTTCCCGGTTGGCTCATCCGCAAGCAGTAAAGCCGGACGGTGGACGATGGCCCGGGCAATGCCGACCCGTTGCTGCTGTCCAGTGGAAAGATCACCCGGGAACTGCTCGGCTTTATCCGACAGCGCCACACGCTCCAATGCCGAACCG
Organism: Pseudomonas sp. EL_65y_Pfl2_R95; assembly: GCF_963971045.1. Taxonomy (NCBI): domain Bacteria; kingdom Pseudomonadati; phylum Pseudomonadota; class Gammaproteobacteria; order Pseudomonadales; family Pseudomonadaceae; genus Pseudomonas; species Pseudomonas sp. EL_65y_Pfl2_R95. Next base: position 34,425 of record NZ_CAXAOV010000004.1, read on the forward strand.
ACACGCTCACCAATCTCGGCCTTGGACAAACCAAGGATCTGCAACGGCAAGGCCACGTTGTCGAAAACACTGCGGTCGAACAGCAACTGGTGATTCTGGAACACCACGCCAATCTGGCGGCGCAAGAATGGAATCTGCGCGTTGGTGATTTGGCCCAGGTCCTGGCCCGCCAGCAACAGTTTGCCGCTGGTTGGCCGCTCCATCGCCAAAATCAGGCGCAGCAAGGTACTTTTGCCCGCGCCAGAGTGGCCGGTGACGAATAAAAACTCACCACGACGCACACGAAAGCTGAGTTCGTGGAGCCCGACATGTCCATTCGGATAACGCTTACCGACCTGCTCGAAACGAATCATCGAGGGTGTGTCCTAGTTATGTTGCAAAAACAATTGAGCATCTTTCGAGCAACCTATTGACGCTGCTCCTCGAAGGATCCTAGGCACAGATTCAACGCTCGGCAAACAGCGCCTTAACGAAGTCATCTGCAACAAAGGTGCGCAAATCGTCGATTCCTTCACCAACACCGATATAACGAATCGGCAAACCGAACTGTTTGGCCAGAGCGAAGATCACGCCACCTTTAGCGGTGCCATCCAGCTTGGTCAAAACTAAACCGTTCAAGTTCACGGTTTGGTTGAATTGTTTCGCTTGATTGATCGCGTTCTGCCCGGTGCCGGCATCCAGTACCAGCAACACTTCGTGCGGCGCGGTGTCATCCAGCTTGCCCATGACCCGACGGACCTTCTTCAATTCTTCCATCAGGTTGTCTTTGGTATGCAGGCGGCCTGCGGTATCTGCGATTAACACATCGACGCCGCGAGATTTGGCCGCTTGAACCGCATCGAAGATCACCGATGCGGAGTCAGCGCCGGTATGCTGGGCAATGACCGGGATGTTGTTGCGCTCACCCCAAACCTGTAACTGCTCAACAGCCGCCGCGCGGAAGGTGTCGCCCGCCGCGAGCATGACTTTCTTACCGTCCTGCTGAAGCTTTTTCGCCAGTTTACCGATGGTCGTGGTCTTACCCGCGCCATTGACACCTACAACCAGAATTACATATGGGGTTTTGCTGCTGTCGATTACCAGTGGTTGCTCAACCGGTTTGAGCAGCGCAGCCAATTCGTCCTGCAGCGACTTGTACAGCGCGTCGACCTTGGTCAGCTCTTTACGGGCGACCTTCTGGGTGAGGTTCTGAATGATCAGCGTCGTTGCCTCGACACCGACGTCAGCCACAAGCAAACGGGTCTCAATTTCGTCGATCAGGTCGTCATCGATGGTCTTCTGGCCGAGAAACAACCCCGCCATCCCTTCGCCAAGGCCCGCACTGGTCTTCGACAGACCTTGCTTGAGGCGATTAAACCAACCACTTGAAGTGCTCGGTGCTTCTTGCTCATCGACGACTACCGGCGCGGCTGCAACAGGTTCAGGCGCGGGTGACGGTACATTTGGCTGGGCGAGCGCCTGCTGAACGGGAGCGGGCTGGTCTGTAGGCGGTATAACCACCTCAACAAGCGCTGGCTCAATAGGCGTGGGCGCATCAGGCTCGTCGGTAACGGGCGCAGGTGCAGGCACAGCAGGCTCAACTGCTGGCGGGACGGGCTCGGCGGGTTCGACCACAGGCGGCAGCGTCTCAGGCTGCACCGGAGAAGGTGTCGGCTCCTGCGGTTTCTTCCGCAACCAGCCAAACAGGCCTTTCTTTTCGGCAGTTTTGTCAGCAGTTTGCACGGGTGTATTCGTGTCAGGCGCTGCTGGGGCCTTCTTATCGTCGTTGGAACCAAACATGGAGGCCGGCTATCTCACAGAAGCGACGCGCCAGTATCTGCGCTAAAAACCTAACAGTTGCAGGACAAATAGTCGCAGCTGACTGTTCGATGGTGGTTTTTAGTGACTTTTACAGGCATGGTCGGCAGTAAAACGGATGAGTATCCTAGCACCTCAGCACCCGCAGACGCTAAGCCCTCGTGACCAGCCGCTGCTCTTAGCTGTTTAACCACTGCTTCATGTGTGATGATCTACCAAGGCGCAGGCTTGAGCTGGAGAAGAGCTACATATGGGCTCAGCATCAGACTCAACGCCTCAGGCATGCAGATTTGCGCTCCACTCATCCTAACCTGGCGAACCTTTATCTTCGGTGACCACCCCCTTATGAATACGATTGCCCGCCGCGCTACCGGCTTGCTGATGGGTATGCTTTGCATACCGCTCTCAGCATTTGCCGCCGAGCCCCAAGCCACTCATGAGTTCAGCCTCGATAATGGCCTCAAGGTTATTGTCCGCGAGGATCACCGCGCGCCAGTAGTGGTTTCCCAGCTCTGGTACAAAGTGGGTTCCAGCTTTGAGACTCCTGGGCGCACCGGTCTTTCACACGCCCTTGAGCACATGATGTTCAAAGGCAGCAGCAAACTCGGCCCAGGCGAAGCGTCCCATGTATTGCGCGACCTCGGCGCTGAAGAAAATGCCTTTACCAGCGATGACTACACCGCCTATTACCAAGTGCTTGCCCGCGACCGCCTAAGCGTTTCGATGGAGCTTGAAGCCGACCGCATGGCCACATTGAAACTGCCTCCCGAGGAGTTCAAGCGCGAAATAGAAGTGATCAAAGAAGAACGCCGCCTGCGCACAGATGACAAGCCGAGCAGCTTGGCTTACGAACGCTTCAAGGCCATGGCCTACCCTGCCAGCGGCTATCACAACCCGACGATCGGCTGGATGGCCGACCTGCAGCGCATGAGCGTTGATGAGCTGCGTCAGTGGTATGAATCTTGGTACGCGCCGAATAACGCCACCCTGGTGGTGGTGGGTGATGTCAGCGAAGCTGAAGTTAAAAAGCTCGCGCAGAAATACTTTGGCCCGATTCCGAAGCGCGCCGTGCCGTCGGTCAAGATCCCTAAGGATCTCGACGAGCCCGGTGAGCGCCGCCTGACCCTGCACCTCAAGACCCAACTGCCGAGCCTGATGATGGGCTTCAACGTGCCGGGCCTGGCCACCGCTGAAAAGCCACGCAATGTGCATGCCCTGCGCTTGATCGCAGCCCTGCTTGACGGCGGCTACAGTGCACGCCTGCCGACTCACCTTGAGCGCGCCCAGGAGCTGGTCTCTGGAGCATCGGCCTGGTATGACCCCTATCCGCGTGGCGACAGCTTGTTCATGCTGACGGCCACACCGAACACGCAAAAAGGTAAAACCATCGAGCAAACCGAAGCCGGCCTGTGGAAGGAATTGCAGGACCTGCAAAACAACCCGCCATCGGCTGAAGAAGTGGCCCGGGTAAGGGCGCAAGTGATTGCAGGCCTGGTCTATGAGCGTGACTCGATCACCAGCCAAGCCACCTCCATTGGGCAACTGGAGACAGTTGGCCTGTCCTGGAAGTTGATGGATAAAGAGCTCAGCGAGCTCGAAGCCGTAACCCCAGCAGATATCCAAGAGGCGGCGAAGAAATTCTTTACCCACGACCGCCTCAGCGTCGCCTATGTTTTGCCAGAGGAGAAGAGCGATGAATAAGCGCAATTACCTGCGCCCAGGCTTGTTAAGTCTGGCCTTGTTGTCAACGCTCTCGATTACCAGCCTCAGTGCCAACGCCGAGTCCGCTGATGCGAAAAGCGGCAGCAAGCTGCAGTCCCTCAGCGAAATGAGTGAGACTGTCAGCCACCGTCAACTGGACATCCAGATCTGGAAAACCAGTGAAGGCGCAAAGGTTCTGTTTGTTGAAGCGCACGAACTGCCAATGTTTGACCTACGCCTGACCTTTGCGGCTGGCAGCAGCCAGGATGGCGACGCCCAGGGTCTGGCCATGCTCACCAACGCCATGCTCAATGAAGGCGTACCGGGCAAAGATGTCGGCCAAATTGCCGCCGGTTTTGAAGACCTCGGCGCAGATTTCAGCAACGGTTCGTACCGCGACATGGCAGTTGCAGGCTTGCGTAGCCTGAGCGCGAAAAAAGAACGCGAACCCGCGTTAACCCTGTTTAATCAGGTGATCGGCCAGCCGACATTCCCCAAAGACTCATTCGCCCGAATCAAGAATCAGGTGCTTGCCGGCTTCGAATACCAGAAGCAGAACCCAGGCAGCCTGGCCGGCATTGAGTTGTTCGAGAAGCTCTATGGCAAGCACCCCTATGCCCACCCAAGTGACGGCACTGAGAAGTCCATTCCGCCCATCACTGTTGAGCAGCTGGAAGCCTTTCATGCCAAAGCCTACAGTGCTGGCAATACGGTTATCGCCCTTGTGGGCGACCTGAGTCGCAGTGAAGCTGAAGCGATTACCGCAAAAGTCTCTGCGGCACTGCCAAAAGGCCCGGCGTTGCCTGCGATTGCTGAGCCGCAAAAGCCTGTCGCCAGCAGCAACCACATCGAGTTCCCCTCCAAGCAAACGCACCTGATGCTGGCACAACTTGGCATCGACCGTGCTGATCCGGATTACGCGGCGCTGTATATGGGCAACCAGATTTTTGGCGGCGGTGGCTTCGGCACCCGCTTGATGGAAGAGGTTCGCGAGAAGCGCGGCTTGACCTACGGGGTTTACTCAGGCTTCACCGCAATGCAGGTGCGCGGTCCATTTATGATCAACTTGCAAACCCGTGCAGAGCTTAGCGAAGGCACGCTGAAACTGGTCAAGGACCTGCTCCGCGACTACCTGAAAAACGGCCCAACCGAGAAAGAGCTGGACAATGCCAAGCGCGAAATGGCCGGCAGCTTCCCGCTATCCACTGCGAGTAACTCAGCGATTGTCGGCCAGTTAGGCGCTATCGGCTTCTATAATCTGCCACTCGACTACCTCGAAACCTTTATGCAGAAAGTTCAGGCACTGACCGTCGAGCAGATTAAAACCGCCATGGCCAAACACCTTGACCCAGATGCACTGGTCATAGTCACCGCCGGCCCGACAGTGGCCCAGCAACCCTTGCCGCCACCTACTGACACCCCGGCCGAGCAACCACTTGGCGTTCCGGAGCATTAATGAGCAAACAAGCTAGCAGAACAGGGGCCCACGGCGGGCTCGGCCATGTACGCATTATTGGTGGCGAGTGGGGCTCACGACGCTTCACTTTCCCTGATGCGCAGGGCCTGCGACCAACACCTGATCGCGTGCGCGAAACCCTGTTCAACTGGTTGGCACCGTACATCGAGGGCGCGCGGGTACTCGACCCCTTTACCGGTAGCGGCGCGCTGTATCTCGAAGCGCTGTCTCGCGGAGCGGCCAGCGCGCTGGCACTCGACTTGAACCCAGACTCAGTTGCATCGCTGCGCGGCCACCTGCAAACCCTGCGCTGTGAAAATGGCCAACTGCTGCAAAGTGATGCACTTAATTACCTGCAGAACCAGCCTGCGACTGGGTTTGATGTGGTCTTTCTCGACCCACCCTTTCACCAGGACTTACTGGTTCCGGCCTGCGAGTTGCTCGAGTCCCGCGGCTGGCTAAGCGATGATGCCTGGGTCTATTGTGAAAGCGAGAAGGCGCCGTCGAAGCTGGGTTTACCGGGAAACTGGCGCTTACACCGTGAGAAAAAGTCCGGACAGGTCTATTACTCATTATGGGAGCGATCACTCGCTGCCTGAAATACGGCCCGCATCCGGTATGCGGGCTGAACACCAAGCCCATGTGTTCCTCCACTGGCAAACCGCATGAATACACCCTTCAAACCTGCATGGTGGCTTCCCAGCGCGCACTTACAGACGCTATGGAATTCCATGTGCCGCACGCCGCCAAAACTCGAACGTCACCGCGAGCGGATGTGGCTTGAAGACGGTGATTTTCTCGATATGGACTGGTACGGTCCGCACCAGGCCGACACTCCACTGGTCCTGCTGCTGCACGGCTTGACCGGTTCATCCAGCTCGCTGTACATACTTGGCGTGCAACAGTCCCTCGCCGCCCAGGGCTGGGCCAGCGTTGCCTTGAATTGGCGCGGCTGTTCGGGAGAACCCAACCTATTACCCCGTGGCTACCACTCCGGCGCCAGCGAAGACTTGGCTGAAGCCGTCAAGCACCTGCGCGCGCAGCGGCCTATGGCACCGCTCTACGCGGCGGGCTATTCGCTGGGCGGCAATGTACTGCTCAAATACCTGGGCGAAACGGGCGAAGCAAGCCAGTTGCAAGGCGCGATTGCGGTGTCGGTTCCATTCAGGCTCGACCAGTGCGCAGACCGAATCGGCATGGGCTTCTCAAAGGTGTACCAGGCGCACTTTATGCGTGAGATGGTCGCCTACATCAAAGACAAACAGCGCCTGTTCAGCCACAGCGGCCAGGCCGATCAGCTGTCGATCATCGACAAGCTAGGCCCGCTTGATGGCATGCGAACTTTCTGGGACTTTGATGGCAAAGTTACCGCACCACTCCATGGATTCAGCGATGCAGAGGATTATTACAAGCGCTCTTCGAGCCGCTACTTCCTCGGCAAAATTTGCACGCCGACCTTGTTGATTCAAGCCAAAGACGACCCGTTCGTGTTCCCGCACAGCCTGCCAGAGCCCCATGAACTTGCCCAGTGCATCGAATTTGAATTGCACAGCAAAGGGGGACATGTTGGGTTCATTGAAGGCACACCGCAGCGTCCGGACTATTACCTTGAGCGGCGTATTCCGCAGTGGTTTGGCCAGCGTGCAGGGCGCGACTAAATCAGCTCATCGAGGGGAACATAATAGGTCTGATGAAGGGTTTCGACCTCAGCCCGTGCCGACGGAGCAATAAATCCGACCTCTAGCGCCAGCACCTGGTAGATACCGCGCCGCAGCATCTGCTCGCTGAGATCCCCAGAGGTGCGGTGCGCGGTACACAAAAAGCGTACCCACGAGGTGAGGATAATCCAGCCATTTAGCGTCAACGCCTCAATCTGCAGCGTGGTCATCAACAGAATGCCAACATCGCTGAAGCCCTGGTAGATCGCCTGAGCACTGCGCACACAGCGCTGAGAAAATGCCTGATAGCGCTCAGACAGCAGCGGATCACTGTCGAGCAGATGCTCAAGATCGCGGTGTAGAAATCGATACCGCCACATCGCTTCGAGCAATGACTCTAGGTAGAAGTTCTTGTCTGCAATGCTAGGCTCACGGCCTTCAGGCAAGCGTAAAAAGCCCTCTACGTCAGACTCGTAACGACTAAATATCTCAGCAATGATCGCCTGCTTATTGCCGAAGTGGTAATACAGATTGCCAGGTGAAATCGCTAAAAACTCAGCGATATGGTTGGTCGTAACGCTACGCTCGCCCTGACTGTTAAAGAGTTCAAGACTGGCTTGGATGATCCGTTCACGGGTTTTCGGCGCAGCTGCCATAAGCAACAAGATCTCACTACATAATCAGAATTTACCGCTCTTAAGAGCAGTACAGCTTGGGCGAAAGATACAGGTAGAGGCAGAAGAAGTGTTACCGCACAGGCCGTTTCAACAAAGATTCACCGCCTCGCCCCAACTTTTTGTCCAGCTACGCGACACAGCTTTAAACACTATGCTATTTGACATCCTAGAGTAATTGCTCTAAAAATTCACCTCAACGCGTCTTAGCCTTGTGCTAGTGCCCAAACAAGAACAGCAGAGAGCATAATCATGGTCGCCAACGTCGCTTACCTCGAACAAAATCAAGAACAAATTAATCAGTTGGACGGCACACTAGCCCTGCAGCGCCAAGCTTATCAGGCCAACCCGATGCCGCCTGCCGAGCAGCGCATTCAATGGCTAAATGCGTTGTGCGAACTGATTAAAAACGAGCAGCAAGCGCTGATCAACGCTATCTCTACAGACTTCAGCAACCGCTCGGCAGATGAAACCTTGCTGGCGGAAATCATGCCCAGCCTGCACAACATCCATTACGCCACCAAGCGCATTAAAAAGTGGATGAAGCCTTCGCGACGCAACGTAGGCATGCAATTCATGCCGGCATCGGCCAAGGTTATTTACCAGCCGCTTGGCGTCGTCGGCGTTATCGTGCCGTGGAACTATCCCCTGTTCCTGGCCATTGGGCCACTCGTCGGCGCGCTGGCTGCTGGCAACCGGGTCATGATCAAGATGAGCGAGTCGACCCCCGCCACCTCGCAACTGGTCAAAGACCTGCTGGGCAAAATATTCCCAGAAGACCTGGTCAGCGTTGCACTGGGCGAAGCCGAAGTCGGCATGGCGTTCTCCAAGCTCCCGTTCGACCACCTGCTATTCACCGGTGCAACCAGCATCGGTAAACATGTAATGCGCGCGGCCGCTGAAAACCTCACTCCAGTCACTTTGGAGCTGGGCGGCAAATCACCGGCGATCGTCGCCAAGGATGCCCCTCTGGACGATGCGGCTGAACGCATCGCCTTCGGTAAAACCATGAATGCCGGCCAAACCTGCGTAGCACCTGACTATGTACTGGTGCCTAAAGGGCAAGTTGATGGCTTCATTGAGGCCTATCGCAAAGTGGTGCTGAAGTTTTATCCAACGTTAGAAAACAACCCTGATTACACGGCGATCATCAATGACCGCCAGCAAGCGCGCCTCAATGGCTACCTCAGCGACGCCGAGAGCAAAGGTGCCAAGCTGATTCCGTTGTATGCCAATGCGCAAGGTCGGCGCATGCCGCAAACCCTGCTGATCAACGTCAATGACGACATGAAAATCATGCAGGACGAGATCTTCGGCCCACTGCTGCCAATCGTGCCTTATGACCGCATCGAAGATGCTTTTGCCTACGTCAATCAGCGCCCGCGACCCTTGGCGCTGTACTACTTCGGTTATGACAAGGCCGAGCAGCAACGCGTGATGCACGAAACGCACTCAGGCGGCGCCTGCATCAACGACACCCTGCTCCACGTTGCCCAGGACGATATGCCGTTTGGCGGTATTGGCCCATCGGGCATGGGTCATTATCACGGTCATGAAGGTTTCCTGACATTTAGTAAAGCCAAAGGGATACTGATCAAACAGCGACTTAACGCGGCGAAAACCATCTACCCGCCTTATGGCAAGTCGATTCAGAAGATGATCTACAAGATGTTCGTGCGTTAAAACGACTCGCCGCTCAGGGCCTCGCTGTGAGCGGCGCATGCAACCCAGACGGTAATAATAAAAATGACAGACACCACTCTGAACAGCGCTGATCTGAGCCGCCGGGGCTTTTTAAAAACCGGGCTGATGGGCACAGCGTTGCTTGCAACAGCAGGACTCACTGCCACGCTCAGCGGTTGCTCCGCCAGCACGCCAGCCCAGGGCTTTCGCGTGCTTCGCACCGCCGATGTAGCCCTGCTCTCGGTAATCATCCCAGTGATCATCGAAGGTTCCGCACCTCCAGCGAATATGCCGCAAGCCGTAAAAGGCACCCTGCAAAGTCTCGACAACAGCCTCAGCTACCTTTCGCCTGAACTGCTGAAACTGACCGTGCAGCTGTTCGATGTGCTTGCATCACCGCTAACCCGCGGCCCGCTGACCGGGGTATGGGGCAGTTGGGAAAACGCCAGCACGCAGGATGTCCGTCACTTTCTGGAACGCTGGCAGAACAGCTCTATCGGCCTGCTGAAAATGGGTTACGACTCGCTGATAAAACTGGTGCTGATGAGCTGGTACAGCCGCCCCGAATCCTGGGCTCATTGCGGCTACCCGGGTCCGCCAACCGTTTAAGCAACAATGTGTTCAGTTGGGCCCAAGCGCCTACCTCTAATAAGAATCAAACAGAGAACTGCCGACTATGCCTGTACCTGATCTTTTTGCCGAAGGCCTGGCCCGCGGCTGGAAAACCCATAACGGTTCACGCCTTGAGCAAGACCTGACGCTGGAAGCTGACATTGTTATCGTCGGTACAGGCGCGGGCGGCGGCACCAGTGCTGAAATTCTCAGCGCTGCCGGTTACAAGGTTCTGCTGATTGAAGAAGGGCCGCTGAAAACCAGCAGCGACTTCAAAATGCTGGAATCCGAAGCCTACCCGACGCTCTATCAAGAAGGGGTCGGGCGCATGAGCAAGGACGGCGCCATCATGATTTTGCAGGGGCGTGCCGTGGGTGGCACAACCTTGGTCAACTGGACCTCAAGTTTCCGCACCCCCCACCAAACCCTCGAGCACTGGGCCAAGGAGCACAATGTCAAAGGCCACAGCGAGACTGAAATGGCGCCGTGGTTTGAGCAAATGGAGCAGCGTTTAGGTATCGCGCCATGGGCTGTACCGCCCAACGCCAACAATGATGTGATTCGCAGCGGCTGCGAGAAACTGGGCTACAGCTGGAAGGTTATTCCACGCAATGTCCGTGGCTGCTGGAATCTGGGATATTGCGGCATGGGCTGCCCGACCAATGCCAAACAATCAATGCTGGTGACCACCATTCCCGCCACGCTGGAAAAAGGCGGAGAGCTGCTTTACCTCGCGCGAGCCGAACGCCTGATCCACGACGGCAACAGCGTGAGTGGCTTGGAGTGCGTCGCCATGGATGAGCGCTGCGTAGCGCCCACTGGCCGCAAGATTCGAGTTAAGGCACGCCATTACATTCTCGCAGGCGGCGGCATCAACACCCCAGCCATTCTTAAGCGCTCTGAGGCGCCGGACCCTCACGACCGCGCAGGGAAACGGACCTTTATCCACCTGGTTAACTTCTCTGCGGCGCTGTTCGATAAAGTCATCAACCCGTTCTACGGTGCACCGCAATCGATTTATTCCGACAATTTCCAATGGAACCAGGGCACCACCGGCCCCCTCTCCTACAAACTTGAGGTGCCGCCGCTTCAACCGGCCCTGACCACGACACTGGTGGGCGAATTCGGCGTCGACAATGCCATGCGCATGGAGCAACTGCCGCACACCAATATGATGCTGGCGCTGATGCGTGATGGTTTCCACCCCGAAAGCGCAGAAGGCACGGTCGAGTTACGTGACGACGACAGTCCGGTCCTTGATTATAAAATGACCGATTACACCTGGGACGGCATTCGCCGCGCATTTCACAGCATGGCGGAGATCCAGTTTGCCGCTGGCGCGAAGTCGGTTATGCCGCTGCACGCCGACGGCCAATATGCGAAATCGTTGGCCCAGGTGCGCAGCCAGATCGACGACCTGAGCATGGAGCTCTACCGCACGCGCCTAGGCAGCGCGCATGTCATGGGCGGCTGTTCTATGGGAGAAGACGCCAAGCTGGCGGTAACCGACAGCCTTGGCCGCCACCACCAACTGAGCAATCTGTCGATTCACGACGGCTCGCTCTTTCCCACCAGCATTGGTGCCAACCCACAGTTGTCGGTTTACGGACTGACTGCCAAGCTATCCACCCTGCTGGCTGAGCGTCTGAAAACTGCTTAACGCCATCATCCGCAGCCCGATAAAAAGTTTTTTACTAACAACAACCCATCTAAAATAGGGCTTAGGCGCAGGGCAAAGCCACTCAGGCTTGGCCGCTGCGCACTGCTGCGCTACCATCCGACTCCCTAACGGACTCGCCAGGACGTCACGATGAATCGAGTGTTATACCCGGGCACCTTCGACCCCATCACCAAAGGTCATGGTGATTTAGTTGAGCGCGCTGCGAAATTGTTCGACAGCGTGATCATTGCCGTCGCGGCCAGCCCGAAGAAAAACCCTCTATTCCCGTTGGAGCAACGCGTTGCTCTGGCCCAAGAGGTCACCAAGCACCTGCCAAATGTTGAAGTGGTTGGATTTTCCAGCCTGCTTGCACATTTCGCCAAGGAACAAGGCGCCAATGTATTCCTGCGTGGCCTGCGTGCAGTGTCCGACTTCGAGTACGAGTTTCAACTGGCAAATATGAATCGCCAACTGGCGCCAGATGTCGAAAGCCTGTTCCTGACGCCGTCTGAGAAATACTCGTTCATTTCCTCGACCCTGGTCCGCGAAATTGCCGCATTGGATGGCGATATCAGCAAGTTTGTCCACCCAGCCGTTGCTGATGCCCTGAACCAACGCTTCAAGAAATAAACGCCTGTTCAGCTACACTAGGCAGGTACTGAAAGCGTGCGCCCTAAACCCAAGCTAGTGGCCCCATACCGCGCTGGCTTGGCGTGAACAATGGCGCATGTCGTGACAATCCGGCACAATTCGCGTCTCGAAGTTAGAAATCGTCGAAGCCGCTCGCCTCGACAGGAGCCGTACCGCATGTCCCTGATCATCACCGACGACTGCATCAATTGCGACGTCTGCGAACCTGAGTGCCCGAACGCAGCCATCTCTCAAGGCGAAGAGATCTACGTTATCGACCCTAATCTATGCACCGAATGCGTCGGCCATTACGACGAACCACAGTGTCAGCAAGTATGCCCGGTTGACTGCATTCCACTCGACGAAAATCACGTCGAGAGCAAAGATGAACTGATGCAGAAATACATGATCATTACCGGTAAGGCGTGATTCATCGCGGTATTTTGTCGCCCTGCCCCGTAACGGCTGATTACAGGTAATATGACCTGCGACCCAGTCAGACCTTCGCTGCGACAACAACCGACGGTTCCCATGACTCGACAGTTATTTCTCTGCGCTCTACTGCTCCTCAGTTCCTTCAACCTGCATGCCGCTACCCGCCCGGGTCAGGCTGCAGTGGCCAGCGCCCACCCTGCGGCAACCGTAGCAGGTGAAGAAACCCTGGCCCACGGCGGCAACGCCTTCGACGCAGCAGTAGCCGTCAGCGCAGCGCTGGCGGTGGTTGAGCCCTATAGCTCAGGTTTAGGTGGCGGCGGTTTCTTCCTGTTACGCCAAGCTGGCGAACAACCCACTTACCGATTTCTCGATGCTCGCGAGCGCGCTCCCTTGGCCGCGCACTCGGACCTGTACCGGCGCGACGGCAAGATCCAGCCCGAACTGTCTCTCAATGGCCCTCTTGCGGCGGCAATTCCCGGCTTACCCGCAGCCTTGGTCGAGCTTGCACAGCGCTACGGCCGCCTGCCCCTGAAAGACTCGCTGTTACCGGCAATTCGCCTGGCGCGTGACGGCGTATCCTATGACCGGGTATACCGTGAGCGTGCCAGTTGGCGTTTGGCAGCGATGCGCGACGACCCGGAAACAGCGCGCATCTTCCTCCACGATGGCGAGATTCCAAGCGAGTTTGGCTTGCTCCGTCAGCCCGATCTGGTGCGTACCCTTGAACGTATCGCTCGCGATGGCAAGGCGGGCTTCTACGGCGGTGAAACCGCGAGCAAGCTCGTCGATGGCGTGCGCAAGGCCGGTGGTATCTGGACCTTGCGCGACCTCAGCGAATATAAGGTGGTCGAACGCTCGCCGTTACGCTTCCCATTGGCTGACGGCCGCGAACTTATTACTGCGCCCCCGCCATCGGCTGGCGGTATCGCCATCGCCCAAAGTCTGGCGATGTTGCAACAGCTGCCATGGCAACAAGCTGAACCCGTGCAGCGCACCCACTTTGTGGTGGAAGCCCTACGTCGTGCTTATCGCGACCGCGGCCTGATTGGCGACCCTGATTTTGTAAAAAACCCCGCCCCACAATTACTCAACGGTGCTTACCTGACCAAACTCGCCGCTGGCATTGATCCACAACGCGCCACGCCAAGCGCCAGCCTGCCGCCAGCGGGCAAGCTGCATGAAGGCAATCACACCACCCATTTCACTGTACTCGATGCTGATGGCAATGCCGTATCGGCCACGCTGTCGATCAACCTGCCCTTTGGCGCCGCCTTCGTTGCCCCTGGAACCGGGGTGCTGCTGAACGATGAAATGGATGACTTTGCCGCTGATATTGACGGTTCAAATGCCTACGGCTTAACCGGCAGCCGCGCCAATGCGGTGGATGCAGGCAAACGTCCGCTGTCGAGCATGAGCCCGACATTTATTGAAAGCAGTGATGACTTCGCCAGCTTTGGCACGCCGGGCGGCAGCCGTATTCCAAGCATGGTGCTGTTATCGATTCTGCAATATCTGGATGGCAAACCTATCGCCACCTGGCCAAGCGTGCCGCGCTATCACCACCAGTATCTGCCGGATCTGATCGAGCACGAGCCCGCGACCTTTAATGCCAAACAGATCGCAGAGCTGCAGGCGCGCGGCTACAAACTCAAAGCGCTAGAGCGCCAATATGGCAATCAACAGGTGCTGTTCTGGCATAAACGCAGCAATTTGGTTGAGGCAGCCAGTGACCCGCGTGGCATTGGCACCGCGCAAATTATCAAACAGCTGCCCAGCGCCCCGGCCCCGTGAAGCCAAACGCATAATCTGCTGGTATTCGTAGGGAGCGACAAGGCGAAGCTTGGCCACCATCGCCCGCGAAAAAACCCGAGTATTCGAGAACGAAATGGCGGCCGAAAACAGCGCCGGTCACCTTACAGAAACATCTGCAGGCTAACGAAATGCTAGGTCGCGCAAGAACAAGGTGATCGGTGGAAACATGATCAGCAATACCGACATCAACATAAGAATGGCGAAGAACGGCAGGCTGCCACGAATCACTTCAAGATAAGGCCGTCTAAATACTGCAATGGCGGTAAAGATGTCGCAACCGAAGGGCGGCGTTGCTGAGCCTATGGCCGCCTGCAAGGTGATGATGGTGCCAACGAGTACCGGGTCGAGGCCCGATACACGCACTGCTGGTGCGAAAATGGGTACCAAAATCAGCATCACCACAATCGGGTCAACAAACATGCAGCCGATAAAGAACGCGACCGAAATAATCACCAGCAACTCGGTCGGCGACGCACTCATGATGCCGATGCCACTGAGAATCTGCTGGGGTATCTGGGCAAAAGAGATCACCCATGAAAACGCAGAGCCCGCCGCCACCAAAATAAATACCACGGCGGTGATAAGCCCCGTAGACAAGGCGATTGAAGACAGCTCACTGAGCTTGACCCGGCGGAATATCAGCACTTCAAGAATCAATGCATAGAGCACTGAAACAGCGGCCGCTTCGGTTGGGCTGAACACCCCGGTGTAAATACCGCCAATGGTCATCACCGGCAGCAGCAAAGGCAATATCGCCCGGCGACAGGTGACCAAACGCTGCATCCAGGTGAACTTCTCTCCAGATGGAATGCCGGTTATGCGCGCATAGATATAACAGTAGCCGCACAGCAAAACCATCAGCAGCAGGCCAGGGCCTATCCCTGCAATAAACAGCTCGGCAACCGAGGTCCCGGACACCACGCCATAGATGATCATGCCGATGCTCGGCGGAATCAGCAGAGCAATGTCGGATGCGTTGATGATCAATGCCATGGCAAAACTATCTTTGTAGCCCTGCTGCAACATCTTCGGCCGCATAATGCTGCCGACTCCCACCACCGTCGCCTGCGTTGACCCGGACAGCGCACCAAATAGCGCGCAACTCAATGCCGTGGTCACGGCCATACCGCCGCGTACATGGCCGACAAAGGCCATGGCCACATCAAGCAAGCGATTGGCTGTAGCACCACGGGTGATGATGTCCGCTGCCAGGATAAACATCGGCACCGCCACCAGCGCTGCTGGGCGTATACCGGCAATCATCTGCTGAATGATGAACTCCGGCCCCATGGTGAAAAACAGGGTAAAGCCAGCCGCCGAGGCAGCCAGCAATGTGGTCATCATCGGAAAACCGCAAAGCAGAAGCACCAGCATGATAAGTAACAGCGTGGTCGTCATATCCATGGGTGCGGGCTCAGTGCTGCGAAGGGATGGTGGCGTCGACGTGCAGTGCTGGAGCCTCGCGGCGCCCCAACAGGACTTGCAGTTGGATGTAGGCGTGGCGCGCAAACTGCAACCCCGTCATGCCCAACCCAAAAGGGATCACCACATAGATGTAATGCAATTGCACCTGAAGCGCTGGCGATGAGCGGCCAACTTTCGCTGCAGACTCTACATAGGCTATCGACGCCCACGTCAGCCAAAACATCAAAGCGGCGGTGAGTGCATTGATAGTCAGCAGGGTGGCAGCTGCGGGCTTGCCGGTGAGGTGCTCGATAAATGCGTTCATGCTGATGTGTCGGCTGTTGCGCGCGGCATAGCTGCAGCCAACGAAGGTTACAAAAATCAGCAGAAACTGATTGAGCTCTTCAGAGAAGTAGATGCTCTGGTTGAACAGATAACGTCCGAACACGTTGCCGACCGAATTGAGCGCCATGAGCAAAATGCCGCTGGCGAGGATGAAGGCTTCAAGCTTTTCCAGCATCCGATCCAACTTACGCAGCCAAGACATAGCTACCTCCGGCCCGGCTCAAATGAGCGGACACTGTTCTTGTTGTGGAGGCCAAACCTTATAACCGAGAAAAAATCATGTCAATTATTTATTTGAATCATTACAAATGCTCGATAACCGGGCACTTGTAATGATTATGCCCTGCTTTAGAACACAAAATGCATCGGTGGAGGCGTTTCGGCCATCAGCCCATTCAGGGTGGTTAGACCGGCGACAACCCGCGAACGACTTTGCTCTGCCCCCACGCTAATGCGCACGCGCTGATTGCTCCGGTCAGCAGCCGCGAGGAAGGGCTCGGCGGGGAAAATCATGACCCCTTCTTGTCGCGCGCGACGGGCAAACTTCTCGGGTGACCAATGCCCAGGCAGCTCCGCCCAGATGTGCATGCCATTGGGATCGGCCTTGAACTGACACGCGGTCAAGTGCTCGCGAGCCATGGCCTGGCGCACGGCAAACTCCTGCTGCTGGAAGCTCACCATACGGTCCAGGGTACCGTCCTGCATCCACCAACTGGCAATTTCAAATGGCATCAGCGTTGCCATCCAAGTGGTGCTGCGCAACCGGCCTATTGCCTGCTGCACCAGATTCGGTGGAGTCACCAGATAACCTGCACGCATGCCCGGCAGCGATATCTTGGTCAGGCTGGTCGCATAAAAACTGCGCTCAGGAATAAACGCCGATAACGGCGGGTGCCGATCAGGCTGCAGGGCGCCATAGACATCATCCTCAACCACGATCAAGTCGTATTTGCGCGCCACGTCAGCAATTGCCTGACGCCGCTCAATACCCATGGTGTCGGTGGTCGGGTTGTTCATCGTCGGAGTGCAAAACAGCACGCGAGCCCCGCCCTGCTTGCAGGCTGTCTCTAATGCCTCCGGCAACAGGCCTTGGTCGTCGGCAGCCAAGCCCTTGAGCTTGAAGTGCAGGGTCTGCGCCAAGGCCATTAACAACATGCAGGTTTCCTGCTCACAGAGCACGGTATCCCCGGGTTTCAGCACCGTTGCCATGGCTATCGTCAGGGCATGTGCAGCGCCATTGCAGAACAGCATATGGTCAGGGTCAGCCGGCAGTTTTTGCTGCGCCAGCCAGTCACACACCACCTCGCGATGCTGAGTCAAACCCTGCGTCGGATGGAACGAGGTGATGAAGTCATCCCGGCCCTCGCGGGCCAATCGCTCAAGGCTTTCGCGATAAAGTTTGACGTGGCGTGGCGTACACACCGGGTGCGCTGTGGACAGATCAATGCCACGACTCGGGTCTTCATGCTCGTCGGTCGACAAGTAATCAGACTCATGGCTGACATGCCGGCTGCGGACAAAGGTACCACTGCCCACTTGCGCATAAATCGCGCCCTGCTTTTCAGCATGGGCATAAGCATTGCTAACGGTTTGCACGCTGACACCCAGCGTCTCCGCCAACTCACGGTGAGTCGGCAATTTGCTGCCAGGCACTAAGGCACCGGTATTAATGGCTTCAGTGAGTGCATTACCAATAGCGAGGTATTTCGGCTGGCCGGGGCGAAGAAAGGGCGCCAGGTCAATTGTCATAGTTCAATAAATCCCTTGACGATAATTGTAATGGTCATGATATTGATCCCGAAACGTATTGACCTGTATTTGTCCCAGTTACTTTAGCAGGCTTCAGTACAATTTCTCTATCGAGTGCGCGCAAGTAATAGCAGTGAAGCACCCGTGGAGGACTCATCGAAGCGCGCTCAGGCGTAAACCGATGGGTTGCAGCACAGGCGTCCGTCTGGCGTTGCCAACGGGCTGATTGAGTTCTGAGCGCATTGTTGCGTTCGTTATCGAGATGCTGTCATGAGTGAAATTGCTTTAAATTTCAGCCGTGAAGAGTTCGCCCAACGTCTGGCCAAGGTGCGCGCTGCCATGGCCACAAAAGGGATCACAACTCTACTTGTTCACGACCCATCCAACATGGCCTGGCTGACCGGTTATGACGGCTGGTCGTTCTATACACCACAGTGCGTGGTGGTGGGCGAGGAAGGTGAGCCTCTGTGGTTCGGACGCGGAATCGATGCCAATGGCGCCCGGCGCACCGTTTACCTGGCGGAAGAAAACATCAGCTCATACAGTGACAACTATGTGATGAACCCGCCCCATCACGCACTCGATTACCTGTGCGAGCAGGTACTGCCAGCACGCGGCTGGACCCAAGGCGTGATCGGCGTCGAAATGGACAACTATTACTACAGCGCCACCTCGCATCAGGCGCTGCAGCGCGGCCTGCCGCAGGCACGACTGGTAGACAGTACAGGGCTGGTCAACTGGTGTCGGGCGATCAAGTCCAGCCAGGAAATCGAATACATGGGGATCGCCGCGCGCATCGTTGAAAACATGCACCGGGCCATCCTTGAGATGATCGAACCGGGGCTGCCGAAAAACCTTCTGGTTGCAGAGATCTATCGCGTGGCCTGTACCGGCCATGAAGGCAAGTTCGGTGATTATCCGGCCATTGTACCGATGCTGCCCTCTGGCAAAGACGCCTCAGCGCCGCACCTGACGTGGGACGACCGGCCCTTCCTGAAAGGTGAAGGCACGTTTTTTGAAATTGCCGGGTGCCACAAACGCTACCACTGCCCGCTGTCACGCACTGTCTATCTGGGCGAGCCATCGGCGGCATTTCGCAAAGCTGAAGAAGCGATTAATGCGGGCTTGGAAGCGGGTCTTGCGATGGCTAAACCCGGCAATACCTGTGGCGATATTGCCCGCGAACTCAACAGCACACTGCGCCGTTACGGCTATGACCGTGGCGACAACCGCTGCGGTTACCCCATCGGTCTAAGCTACCCGCCTGACTGGGGCGAACGCACCATGAGCCTGCGTGAAAGCGACACCACGGTGTTGCAACCGGGCATGACCTTTCACTTTATGCCCGGCCTGTGGCTGGATGACTGGGGCCTGGAAACAACCGAGAGCATCCTGATTACCGAAACCGGTGCTGACACCCTTTGCGATTATTCGCGCCAACTGTTTGTGAAGGCTTGAGATGAGTATTGCAGCAACCAACATTTCGCCCGAGGCCGAACAGCAGGTGGCTAACCTAGCGGGAGCAGTCGCGGCAAGCACCATGAGCGTGACCGTTGATTTTACCCAGGACGGCATACAGCACGGCTTTCTGAAACTGCCCTACTCCCACGATTTGTCGGCGTGGGGCTGCATTATGATCCCCATCACCGTGGTCAAAAACGGTGAGGGTCCGACAGCCCTGATGACCGGTGGCAACCATGGCGATGAATATGAAGGCATCACCGCCCTGCTGAAACTGGCCAACGAACTGCGCGCAGAAGATGTGCAAGGCCGCGTGATCATCATTCCAGCGATGAACTATCCAGCCGTGCAAAACGCCAGCCGCACTTCGCCAATCGACAAAGGCAATATGAATCGCTCGTTTCCCGGCAATCCATACGGAGGGATGACCGAAAGGATTGCTGACTATTTTCAGCGCACACTGATTCCACTGTGCGACTACGCGCTGGATATTCACTCCGGCGGCAAAACCTTGGATATCCTGCCGTTTGCAGCAGCTCATCGTTTGCCAAACCCAGAGCAAGAAGCCAAATGTATCGAGGGTGCCAAGCTGTTTGGCACAGCCGCGAGCATGATCTTGTTTGAGTTGGATGCTGCCTCGCTGTACGACACCGCAGTCGAATCTCAGGGCAAAGTGTTCGTTACCACCGAACTGGGCGGCGGTGGCACCAGCACCCCGCAAACCATCGCCTTGGCAGACCGTGGCGTGCGTAACTTTCTCAAGTTTGCGGGCATCACCCAAGGCCAACTGGAGCCCGCGGACCAGCCATTAATCCAGCTGGATATGCCCGATGCCAGTTGCTACGTGCAAAGCCTGCATCGCGGCATTCTCGAACTCAATTTGAGTATCGGCGACCGCGTCCGTTATGGCGATTTGGTCGCACGGGTGCATGCATTTGAGCGCACCGGCACACCGGCGGTTGAGTACCGTGCAGAACGTGACGGTTTGCTGGTGGCAAGGCGCTTTCCAGCGCTGGTGGATATTGGCGATACCCTCGCAGTGATTGCCGACATAGTGGACAACTAACACAACCCTGCACTTAAAAAAATAATGGAGACAACACCATGAGAAAGTTCAGCACTCTGAAAAAAGCAGCGTTGGCAGCCGCCATGGGCTTGGTTCTGGCAGGCCAAGCGAGCTTGGCAGCGGCAGAAGAATGGAAGTTTGCGCTCGAAGAAATCAGCGGCAGCGTACAAGACGCCTACGCGCAAAAATTCAAACAACTGGTTGAAGAGAAAAGCGACGGTAAAATCACCGTGACCGTGTATCCGTACGGCTCACTGGGCGAGTCGGAAGACCTGACCGAATTGGTTGCCAATGGTGTTATTCAGTTCACCCACGGCTCCACCGGGATTCTCGGCTCCACTGCGCCATCCATGCAGGTGTTCTCGGTGCCATACCTGTTGTCACAAGACAACAAGGTCAACCTCAAGGTGCTCACCGAAAGCCCGACTATCTACGGCCCAATGGCGGACAAATTAAAAACCCGCAACCTGCGTCTGCTGACCATGTACCCGGAAGGCGAAATGGTCTGGACGACCAACAAAGAAATCCACAAGCCAGCGGATTTCGCCAACGTAAAAATGCGCGTAATGGCATCCCCCATGCTGGTTGAAGCCTACAAAGCCTTTGGCGCCGTGCCAACGCCACTGCCTTACTCCGAGGTTTATGGCGCGCTGCAGTTGAAGATGGTCGACGGTCAGGAAAACCCGATCTTCGCCATCGAAGAGATGAAGTTCTATGAGGTCAACGACGTGCTGACCTGGTCGGGCCAGCAGCAGTTCACCGTTGCAGTGCTGTCCAGCGAATCCTGGTATCAGGGGCTGCCTGCTGATCAGAAAAAAATTATCGATGACACCGTCGCCGAACTCGGCCCGTACATCTTCGATACTCAGGAGCAGTACAGCAAATCACGCTTGGAAAAAATCAAAAAGGCCAAGCCAGATATCAAGATCGTTCACCTGACCCCGGAAGAAAAAGAAGTCTTCCGCAAAGCGAGCCTGCCGCTGCGAGAAAAGCTGGTTGAACTGGCTGGTCCAGATGCTGGCACCGCTCTGAAGTCGTTGGAAAAAGAAATTTCCGATCTCGAAAAAAAGTAAGCGCTGAACCAGCAGCCGGCGAGATGTCTCGCCGGCTTTTTACATCAAGTGCGCAGCTTTTCTGCGCCGGAGCACGGGTATGCGTCTGGACAGTTACGACCTGAAGATTTTGCAAATTCTTCAGCACAACGGCCGTATCACCAAATCCAGCTTGGCCGACGCCATCAACCTGTCGATAAGCCCCTGCTGGGAGCGCGTCAAGCGCTTGGAGGAAGCCGGAATCATTCGCGGCTACGGCGCCCGGCTAAACCCCGAGGTGCTGATCAAGCGGACCTCGGTGATGGTCGAAATCAGCCTGAAACAGCACAACCGTGAAGCCTTTCAGCGTTTCGAACGCGCCATCAATGAGTGCCCCGAGGTGACCGAGTGCTATGCCACCGGCGGCGGTATCGACTACATCATCAAGGTCATGGCCCGTGATATCGACCAGTACCAACGCTTGATCGACCGTTGGCTAATGGCCGACCTGGGCATTGAACGCTACTTCACCTACATCGTCACCAAAACCATCAAGCACTGTGAGCCGCCTTTGGAAATAGACAGCGATCCGGGCTGAGAATCCGACCCAAAAAAACACCATGCTGAACACCTGCAAAGCAAAAAAAACACAGAGCAAAGCCGTTCGAAGAGAAAAAAACGATAGCCAATCCCTCCTAAAGTGGAAGCCATAAACACGCACCACGCCCCCCAATTAATTGCGGGCAGGCCAGTTGAGAGGATGCATTGCATGCACAACTTCGAAGATCCGCGTTTGATTCGTCAGTTGGCTTATATCAACGGCAAATGGACCGCAGGCACCACCGGTCGCGATGAAGCGGTAATCAACCCCGCCACCGAAGAAACCATTGGCCGCTGCACTCAGCTCGACGAACCGCAAATAGTGCAGGCGATTGATGCCGCGTCAGCAGCCTTTCCGGCGTGGCGGGCGATGTCACTTGAGGCCCGTGGCGCGATTCTCAACAAGTGGCACGACCTGCTGCTCGAAAACAAACAAGACCTTGCGCGGCTGATGACGCTGGAACAAGGTAAACCCCTGTTTGAAGCGCTGGGCGAGATCGACTACGCCGCTTCGTTTATCAGCTGGTTCGCTGAAGAAGCACGCCGTGCCTATGGCGAAACCATCCCTAGTCATATCAGCAACGCCCAACTCGGCAGCCTGCGCGAGCCCATTGGTGTTGCCGCCTTGATTACGCCATGGAATTTCCCCTGCGCAATGATCACCCGTAAAGCCGCTGCCGCGTTGGCCGCTGGCTGTACCGTGCTGGTTAAACCTGCTGGTGAAACGCCGCTTTCAGCACTGGCCTTGGCCGAGTTGGCGGAGCGAGCAGGATTCCCGGCGGGTGTATTCAACGTCATCGTCGGTGAACCGCAGATGGTTTCCAAGGTGCTTTGCGCCAGCGATAAGGTCAAAGCCTTGTCGTTTACCGGCTCGACCCGCGTAGGGCGTTTGCTGCTGGAGCAGTCTGCGGCGACAGTAAAGAAATGCTCAATGGAGCTCGGTGGCAATGCACCCTTTATCGTGCTGCCCGACATGGATGTTGAACAAGCGGCACAGGCGGCTATCGACGCTAAATTCCAGACCACCGGCCAGGATTGCCTAGCCGCAAACCGGATCTTCGTCCATCACGCCTTGTACGAGAAGTTCTTGGCGGCTTTCGCTCGACGCATGGGCGAGCTGATACTGGGAAATGGTTTGGTTCGCGGTGTCAATCAAGGTCCACTGATCAACCACAAAGCCGTGAGCAAGGCCCAGGAAATCGTCGACGATGCCGTGGCCAAAGGCGCCCGACTGCTGGTGGGCGAGCAAGATCAGGCGCCGGGTCGCAACTTCTTTGTGCCGACCTTGCTGGCCGATGTCACCCCTGAAATGCGCGTGTATCGCGAAGAGAACTTTGCCCCCATTGCCGGCGTGTTGCCATGGGACGACCTGAACCAATTGATCAGCCAGGCCAATGACACCGAATACGGCCTAGCCGCCTACGTTTACGGCTATGACATCCGCCAGATCTGGCAGCTTATGCGCGGCTTGGAGTACGGCATGGTCAGCATCAACTCAGTGAAGATGACCGGCCCGCCCGTGCCATTTGGCGGGGTCAAGCAGTCCGGTCTTGGCCGCGAAGGCTCAAGCCATGGCCTCGATGAATACACCCAAATCAAATACTACTGCCTGGGTAACTTGCCCAGTGTCAGCGGCTGTTAATTGCGCTCAGTCCGCTGAACGCCACCCTATCAACCTATAAACGAAGGACAGCATCATGACCCTCGACACCCAGAAAATAATCGAGATTGATCGCCAGAACGTGTTTCATGCTTCGACTCATCTCAAGCAACATGCCCACGGCGAAAGCCCGGCGCGCATCATTACAGGCGCTCAAGGCATCCGTATTCAAGACTCGCTCGGTAACGAATTTATCGACGGTTTTGCCGGTCTGTACTGCGTCAATATTGGTTACGGCCGCACTGAAATGGCTGAAGCCATTTACGAGCAGGCCAAGCAGTTGGCGTACTACCACACCTATGTTGGCCACACGACTGAAGGCATGGCGCAGCTGTCCGAGCGCATCGTCAAACTCGCCGGCCAAGGCATGAGCAAAGTCTATTACGGCATGTCCGGTTCGGACGCCAACGAGACCCAGCTCAAACTGGTTTGGTACTACAACAATATCCTCGGCCGCAAAGACAAAAAGAAAGTCATCTCCCGAGATCGTGGCTACCACGGTTCAAGCATCGCTTCAGGTTCAATGACCGGCCTGCCGGTATTCCATGCGCACTTCGACCTGCCACTTGAGCGGATCAAACACACTGTCGCACCGGTTTACTATCGCCGCGAAGATGACGGGATGAGCGAGCAGGAATTCTCGGTTTACTGCGCGCAAAAGCTCGAAGAGATGATCCTTGCGGAGGGCCCTGACACCGTTGCGGCCATGATCGGCGAGCCGGTCCTTGGCACCGGCGGAATCGTGCCACCCCCTAAGGGATACTGGACCGAAATCCGCAAAGTGCTGGATAAGTACGACATCCTGCTGATTGCTGACGAAGTAGTCTGTGGCTTTGGTCGTCTGGGCGTGGACTTCGGCTCGCAGTACTACGAAATGAAGCCTGACCTGATCACAGTCGCCAAGGGTTTGACCTCAGCCTACCAACCGCTTTCCGGGGTGATTGTCGGTGAGCGCGTCTGGCAAGTGCTTGAGCAAGGCACTGATACCTACGGCGCCATCGGTCATGGCTACACCTACTCCGGTCACCCAATGGGCATCGCCTCGGCGATCGCCAACCTGAATATCATCGACCGCGAAAACCTCACCGGCAATGCCCGCGATACCGGCGCCTACTTGCAGCAACGCATGCAGCAAACCTTCGGCGACCACCCGCTGGTGGGCGAGGCTCGCGGTATTGGCCTGCTGGCCGCCTTGGAGTTCTCCAGCGATCGCAGCAAGCGCCAGCACTTAGATCCGAACTTGAAAGTCGGTGCGCAGATTTCAGCCGCCTGCCTGGAAGAAGGCCTTATCGCACGCGCCATGCCCCATGGCGACATTCTCGGGTTCGCCCCGCCACTGATTGTCAGCCGCGATGAAGTGGATGACATCGTCGCCCGCGCCGAACGTGCGGTGAACAAAGTCACCGACAAATTGATTAGCAGCGGCGACTGGCAAGCCAAATAACAGCCGCCAGAGAACCCGGCCGGACACTTCCGCGAGTCTCCGGCCTTTCCAAGTTTTGGACGGGAAATCACATGCCAGCTGAACTGACCCTTAAAGACATATACCTCGCGCAGCAGCGCATTGCGGTTCTGGCTGAACGTACGCCACTGCTGCGTAGCGAGTCACTGTCACGCCGCTGGAGTTGCGACGTCTGGCTTAAGCTCGACAACCTTCAGCCCACCGGCGCATTCAAATTGCGCGGCGCCGTCAATGCATTGCTCGGGCTCGATAAAGCCCAACGAACACGGGGTGTTGTGACCATGTCGACCGGCAATTTTGGTCGCGCTCTGGCGTATGCCGGACACCATTTAGGGATTGCCGTGACAGTGTGCATCTCGAAACTGGTGCCGGATAATAAGGTCTGCGCCCTGCGCGAAAGCGGTGCACAGGTGGTGATTATCGGCGCCACCCAGGACCACGCTGATATCGAAGCGCGACGGCTGCAGCAGGAACAAGGCCTGGCTTATATTTCGCCGTTCGATGACCCTTTGGTAATCGCCGGCCAAGGCACTTGCGGGCTGGAGATCATGCAGCAGCAACCACAGATTGATACGCTCTTCGCCGGGCTGTCTGGGGGGGGCCTGATCGCCGGAATTGGCTTGGCGGTCAAGTCCATCAATCCCCGCGCCGAGGTGTTTGGCGTGAGTATGAATCAAGGCGCGGCGATGCTTGAAAGCCTGGCCGCGGGCAAGCCGGTGCAAGTCGAGGAAGTCGCCTCGCTGGCGGACAGCCTAGGTGGCGGCATCGGCCTTGAGAATGCGTGGAGCTTCGCCATGACCCAGCGCTATATGGACAGGGGTTATCGAGTCGATGAACAACAGATTGCCCGCGCCATGCTGCACCTGTTCAACCACGAGCGACTGATAGTCGAAGGCTCGGCAGCAGTCGGCATTGCCGCCGTGGAACAACATCAAATCGACCTGCGCGGGCGGCATGTAGCCCTGGTCCTTAGCGGCCAGAATTTATCCAACGCCACCTTTACCCAAGCCTGCCAACTGGCCGGGGAGCCAAGCTATGCAGATTTATAACCGTGAGCAGATTGCCGCAGTGGTCAAGCTCGACTCAGCGGCCCTTGAGGCAGTCGAGTCGGGCTTCAAAGCGCTAGGCCGTGGCGAAGTAGAAATGCCGCCGATTCTGAGCATGAATATCGCCGAAAACAACGGCGAAGTAGACGTCAAGACCGCGCATATTCATGGCTGGCCGCGTTTCGCGATCAAGATCAGCCCCGGCTTTTTCAACAATCCAGCATTGGGTCTGCCCAGCCTCAACGGTTTGATGCTGCTGTTCTCAGCCAAAACCGGGCTGGTGGATGCAGTGCTGTTTGATGAAGGCTACCTGACTGATATTCGCACCGCGCTGGCCGGAGCAATTGCCGCCAAACACTTGTCACGCAGCAACTCCCAGCGGGTTGCGGTAATAGGCGCGGGTTTACAGGCAGAACTGCAGGTCGCAGCCCTGCGTCTGGTGCGTGATATCCGCGAAGTACATGTCTACACCCGCGACCCAGGCAAGGCGCAAGCCTATGCCGCACGCATGCAGCAACACTACGGCCTCACTCTGAGCATCCATGACAGCGCTGCCAGTGCCTGCGCCCAGGCCGACATCGTGGTCACAACCACGCCCGCGCGCGAACCGGTCTTACACTGGGCAGATCTGCCCAAAGGGGTTCACGTCACCGCCATGGGTTCGGATAATCCGCATAAAAACGAATTACACCCAACGATTTTGGCCAGCGCCGATGTGCTGGTGGTTGATCGCATCAGCCAGTCACGCGCGCTTGGCGAATTGCATCACGCACCGGCATTGCAACGCGACGTATTTGAACTGGGCAGTCTGATCAGCAGCCAGCAAAGGGCGCGCACCGATGATCAGCAAATCAGCGTCTGCGACCTGACCGGCACTGGCGTACAAGACACGGCGATCGCCAATTATGCCGCACGTCTGCTTGAAGGGGCATGACATGACTGAAACCTTTGCCGAGTTTCAGGCCATGCAACATCAGTTCGAGCATCAACCCAGCGAGGACAACGGCCGCGTGCGTATTGGCCTGGTGCAATTGGCCAGTGACTTCACCCTGGAGAACGAATGGCGCCAGCTACTCGGCGAGCGTGTTGAGCTCTACAGCACACGCACCCCCTGCAGCCCGACCGTGACGCCAGACGGTTTGCGCAATATGGCGCAGAACCTGACCCAGTCCAGCGCCTTGCTGGTACCGGGGATGCCACTCGATGTACTGGCCTTCGGTTGCACCTCGGGCAGCATGCTGATTGGCGAGCAGGAAGTCAGCCGGTTGATTAATCTGGCGCGTCCCGGTGTTCCGGTGACCAACCCCTGGACCGCAGTCCGAGCGGCGTTGCGTGAGTTGAGCGCAAAGAACGTCGCTGTACTCACACCCTATATTGGCGAAGTTAACTTCCCGATTTACCTCGGCTTGCAGCAATCAGGTCTACACGTCAGCACCTTTGGCACCTTCTCGGTACTGGATGACGCCATGATTCCGCGCATTCCTGAAGCTGCAATTACCCGCGCAGCTGAGCAACTGCTGCTCGGCAGCAAGGCCGACGCGTTGTTCCTGTCATGCACTAATCTGCGCACCCTGGGCTTGCTGGATGATTTGGAGCGGCGTTTAGGCGTGCCGGTCATCTCCAGTAATCAGGCGCTGCTGTGGCACGCGCTGCAACTGACCAATTGCATTCACCGCCCGCAAAACTTTGGCAGCTTGCTGCGTTAAAACATGTCTGGCACGGGCCTTTTCAGCGTGTGGCAACGCGAAGGCCGTCCATCGTTACGTTGTAGACTCGTAAATATGCGTGGCCGCAAATGGTGGCCGAAAAGAGCGTCGACCACCCGAGAGCATCACCCGTTCGGACGCCGATGTTGGCTCTGCGTAGGGTGTGACAACGCGAAGCTTGTCCACCATGAGTCAATCGATAATCGAATGTGCCGGCGCAAATGGTGGATGAAAAAGCGTCACCCACGAGGACATAACCAATCGTCAGGCACAAAAAAGCCGGCGCTTCGATTATGAATTCGCCGGCTTTTTTGAACCTGAGTAGAACTCAGTTGCCGCCTTTGTAACCCACGCTGGTGCAGCCCAGGCAACGCTGGAAAGCCTCACGGCCCGGCTCTTGAATCAGCGCGGTGGCCGCTTCATCAATATTTCCGCCCAAAGCAGTGAACGGCAGGCTGACGATAAAGGCCGCCGTGCCGATGATGGTCGCACCGATCAGCAGCGGACGGGCAATCAGCAGGTCGCCAATCATCGAGTAGGCTTTAGGGGCATTGGCGGTGTAGATAGGATCGCCACTGGTGTTAACGTCTTCCTGAACCACTTCAGCCGACGCCGGTAGTGCCAGCAGGCCAGAGGAAAGCGCCAGGACAACAGCGATCGAGCGAAACAGATTCATGGAATAATCCTTCAACGATACAGAGTCAGTTCATATAACTATATCAGCGCTGCGCCAATTGTCAGCGTGATTAACTTCAATATCCGTGAACAAGCACCGCCAACTGGTTTTTTCGCAGACTGCATCACTCTTTAGCGGCTATTTACCCACGCCTCAATCGCCCTAAACCCAGGCCATTGATGCCCTAACGCTGACACTGCGGGCAGTAAACACTGGCGCGCTGCCCCAGCTTCAGCTCACGCAAGGTGCTGCCGCACACTTTGCAGAACTCGCCGCCACGGCCGTACACGAACAATTCCTGCTGGAAGTAACCGGGCTGACCGTCTCCACCGATAAAGTCGCGCAAGGTGGTGCCCCCCCGTTCAATTGCGTGGGCCAGAATGCGTTTAATCTCCAGCGCCAATTTGACGTACCGCGCCTTGGAAATGCTGCCGGCCTCACGGCGCGGATCAATCCCGGCGGCGAACAACGCTTCGGTCGCATAAATATTGCCCACGCCGACCACCACCGCGTTATCCATGATGAAGGGTTTAACCGCCATCGAGCGGCCCCGCGATTTCTCAAACAAGCGCTCACCCGCAAAGGCATCGGTCAATGGCTCCGGGCCCAGCTTGCTCAGCAGCACATGTTCAAGTGGCGTGTTGCTCCAGAGCAGCGCGCCGAAACGGCGGGGGTCTGTGTAGCGCAGCGCCATCCCCGATTCGAGTTCGATATCAACATGCTCATGCTTGGCCGCAGGCGCGCCGCAAGGTACTAAACGCAAATTGCCAGACATGCCCAAATGGCTAATCAAGCTGCCGGTTTCGAGCTTGATCAGCAGGTACTTGGCGCGCCGCTCGACGCCTTCAATACGTTGGCCTGAGACCAATACATCCAGGTCTTCCGGGATCGGCCAGCGTAAACGCCGGTCGCGCACTATTACCCGGCTGATACGCTGGCCAACGAGATGCGGTGCAATACCGCGACGGGTGGTTTCGACTTCAGGTAATTCGGGCATATGCCGCCAACTCAGTAGCTGTTTCAGCTGATAATTTTCCCACTTCCCCATGCTTAAAACCAGCTCGCCCAGGCGCCAGGGACAGCGACTGCGCTATAATTCCGCTCTTTTCCCGGAGAGTAGCCAATGTCCCTGCCCAGCCTGCGCCTGAAAGCCAATGCCGACCGACGCCTGCGCGCCGGCCATCTTTGGGTCTACAGCAACGAAATTGATGTGGCCGCCACCCCGCTGAATGGCTTCGCCGCTGGTGATCAGGCGATACTGGAAGCCGCTGGCGGCAAGCCGCTCGGTGTTGTCGCTCTCAGCCCGAATAACCTGATCTGCGCACGTTTGCTGTCCCGCGACGTCAAACATGTGCTGGATAAATCCTTGCTGGTGCATCGCATCAATGTGGCCCTGAGCTTACGTGACCGGCTGTTCGACAAGCCCTGTTATCGCTTGGTTTATGGCGACTCTGATCTGCTGCCAGGCCTGGTGGTGGATCGCTTCTTCGACATTTTGGTGGTGCAGCTGGCTTCCGCGACCATGGAGCGGCACAAAGATGACGTACTGGCAGCGCTGATTCAGGTGGTCAAACCAAGCGGTATCTTGCTTAAAAATGACTCAGCAGCGCGTGATGCCGAAGGCCTTGAGCGCTATGTCGACACCGCTTTCGGCGTGGTGCCTGAATGGGTCGCGCTGGAAGAAAACGGGGTGAAGTTCGAAGCGCCGGTCATTGAAGGCCAGAAAACCGGCTGGTTCTATGACCACCGCATGAACCGTGCGCGTCTGGCACCTTATGTAAAAGGCAAGCGGGTACTGGATCTGTTCAGCTACATCGGTGGCTGGGGCGTGCAAGCTGCTGCTTTTGGTGCCACTGAAGTGATGTGCGTTGATGCCTCAAGCTTCGCCCTCGATGGGGTTGAGCGCAATGCCACGCTCAACGGTTTGTCTGAGCAAGTGGTCTGCGTTGAAGGCGATGCCTTCGCCGCGCTGAAGGAATTGAAGTCCGCTGAAGAACGCTTCGATGTGGTGATCGTGGATCCACCTGCGTTTATCAAGCGTAAAAAAGACATGAAGAACGGTGAAGCCGCCTACCGCCGCCTCAATGAGCAGGCTATGCGTTTGCTGAATAAAGACGGCATTCTGGTCAGCGCATCCTGCTCCATGCACCTGCCGGAAGACGACCTGCAGAATATTCTGCTGACCAGCGCCCGTCACCTTGACCGCAACATCCAGTTGCTTGAGCGCGGCGCGCAAGGCCCGGATCACCCGGTACACCCGGCCATCGTTGAAACCCGCTATATCAAGAGCCTGACCTGCCGCTTGCTGCCGAACAGCTAGGATCCCAACGCAGGCTCTCTACAGCTGCGCCCGGTAGGAGGACCATCACCTACCGGGCGCAGTTGTTCCATCCTCCCTTACTTGCGGCTAGCGCCTCATTACTCACGTCACTCACTGCCGTTGAGCGGACTTAGCCGCGACACATTGCTGACGCTAGGCGCCGCCCCCTCACCTCCATCCCGGGCAACCACGCACCGATACTGTGCGGGTATTAGGGTGCCTAATGCTGTGCACTTGTTACAACTTCCCACACCCATAGTGGCTAAAAGCCCGTCGGCAACTAGGCTTAACGACAAAGCGATGCTTGAAACAGGCTCTCTGTTTTGCTTGGCGTAGTAATTGCTTTGTACTCCGTTATTAGGGCGTATCAATAACAGCAGATCGCAGATGAGCAGGCGCTACTGCTGGTAAAAAAATACACAGGTGCTGGCCGCAAGCCAGGACTTGTTTTCGTTTTCAGGTGGGGAGTTGTATGGCTGAGCAAGCTGGGGACAAACCGTTCCTGCGATTCACCGGTGTAAAAAAGACCTACGACCACAAGAGCCTGGTGGTCAAAGACTTCAACCTTGATGTGGCCAAGGGCGAATTTATTACCCTGCTCGGCCCATCTGGCTCAGGCAAAACCACCTGTTTGATGATGCTTGCCGGCTTTGAGGACGTGACCAGCGGCGAAATCCTTATTAATGGCCGCTCGGTTAATAGCATCGCACCCTACCAGCGCAATATCGGCATGGTCTTCCAACAATATGCCCTGTTTCCGCATATGACCCTGCGCGAGAACCTCGCGTATCCGCTGAAAGTCCGCAAGATGGGCAAAGACGAAATCAATGCCAAGGTTGATGAGTATCTGGCGTTGGTTGAGTTGCAGGCCTTTGGCAACCGCCACCCCGGACAACTTTCCGGTGGCCAGCGGCAGCGCGTCGCACTGGCCCGCGCACTGATTTTCGCACCGGATATCGTGCTCATGGATGAGCCGCTTGGCGCGCTCGACAAAAAGTTGCGTGAGCAGATGCAGTTCGAAATCAAACGCCTGCATGCACAGCTGGGTTTCACCGTAATTTACGTCACCCACGACCAGACCGAAGCGCTGACCATGAGCGACCGCATCGCCGTATTCAACAACGGGGTCGTCCAGCAATGCGCCGCGCCACACGTGCTGTACGAAAGCCCGGCCAATTTATTCGTGGCTGATTTCATCGGTGAGAGCAACAAGCTCAATGGCACCATTGCCGCAGTCGAAGCTGACACTGTCACCGTGCGCCTCGAAGACGGTGCGCAGGTCAGTTGCCTGAAAGCCAACTGCACAGAGATTGGCGCGCCGACCACTATTTCCGTGCGCCCCGAGAAGCTGACGTTCACCGATCGCCTGGGCAGCACCGGTAACCAGATCAAGGCCCGCTTCGTCGCGCGTCACTATGTCGGTGAATACATTCGTTACCAGTTCCAAGCCGCAGACGGCACTGAATTGGTGGTCAAGAACCTGAACGACAGTTCTGCACCGCAATTCAGCGCCGAAGATGAGGTTGCCCTGGCCTGGCTTGCTCAAGACAGTCAGGCGCTGGACCGGCCTGGGCCACAGACCACAATTTAACCAAGCGACACCCACTCTGCCGCCGTAGAAAAGAGTCGGTAGAAAAGAAGCCGTAGAAACAGAGAGCGCAGTGGTTTTCATAGACTCCCAGAACGGCATACCAACACACAACAACAGGCAATGGAGCACTGATATGGCTAGATCACTGAGCACCAGTATTTCCGCATTCGCCCTTACGGCTGCCATAGGTTTGGCGTCGTTTAGCGCACATGGCGAAGAGAGTTTGACTGTAGTTTCATGGGGCGGCGCTTACGGCGCAGCGCAAAAAAATCACATGATTGACCCCTTCCAGAAAGACACTGGAGTCAAGGTACTGTTCGAAGATTACTCCGGCGGTGTGGCTGAAATGAAGGCTCAGGTCGAGTCCGGCAATATTCAGTGGGACGTGGTCGACGTTGAAGTAATCGACCTTGAGCGCGCCTGCTCTGAAGGCCTGCTCGAAACCATTCCACACGACATTCTGCCCGCCGGCGTAGATGGCACACCGGCAGAAAAAGATTTTATCCCGGATGCGTTATCCAACGAATGTGCGATCGGTAACATCGTCTGGTCGGTGGTATTTGCCTACAACGAGAAGACCATTGGCGACACCAAGGCAACCAGCATTGGTGATTTTTTCGACACCGCAAAAATCCCCGGCAAACGCGCCATGCGCAAGCGTCCACAGGTGAACATGGAATGGGCTCTGCTGGCTGACGGCGTAGCGCCAAAAGATGTCTACGAAGTGCTGGCCACACCTGAAGGTCAGGAACGCGCCTTCAAAAAACTCGACACCATCAAAAAAGACATCGTCTGGTTCGACTCATGGTCGCAAGCGCCGCAACTGCTCAATGACGGCGGCGCCGTGCTGGTGCAATCGGCAAACGGTCGCTTCTATGACTCGATCCGTAAAGAAGGCAAACCCTTCGTGATCGTTTGGGATGGCCACGTCTATGACCTCGACGCCTGGGCTGTGCTGAAAGGCTCGCCGAAGAAAGACCTGGCATTCAAGTTCATCGCTTACGCCACCCAGTCCAAGCCATTGGCGGGGATGAGTGATGTGGCCTACGGCCCAACCCGTAAGTCTTCGACGCCCATGATGGATCCGGCTGCAGCGCCGCACCTACCAACGGCTCATCTGGACCAAGGTATCCGCGCCGGCTCTGAGTTCTGGGCAGACTACGGCGAGTCACTCGGTGAGAAATTCAACGAGTGGTTGCTCAAGTAAATAATGCTCCATCCGCCGGGCTGCGACGCCATCGCCGCCCGGCTGGTTTTAGCCCTTATCGCAGATTGATGGAGTTCAGGCTTGTCATCGTTAACCACCACTGAAGCCAGACAAGCAGCCAGCGCGTACCGCAAAAAACGCATTACCGCGTTTATGTTTGTGGTGCCACTGCTGGTGTTTATTTTACTGACCTTCGTTGCCCCAATCGCCAGCATGCTCTGGCGCAGCGTGCACCACCCGACTGTGGCCGAACTGATTCCGCACACCCTCAATGCACTGAAAGACTGGGACGGCAAGGAAGTCCCCAACCAACACACCCTGCAAATTTTTGCTGTCGAGCTTAATGGCCTGGCCAAAGAACGCCTGTCAGGCAAGCTCGCAGAAGAGATCAACCGCGCCTACACCGGCATGTCCAGCGTGGTTAAGTCCACCGCCCGGAAAGTCGGCAAACTCAAGGGCGATGACCTCATCGATAAAGGCGCCAAAACCTTGCTCGCCGCCAGCCCCAAGTGGCAGCGAGCCGACCTGTGGTATGCCATCCAGCGTGCCGGCGAAAAATACACTTATGACTATTACCTGACCGCACTGGACCTCGAGCTAAAACCCGACACCGGAATTCAAGTGCGTGAAGAAACCCAAATCTACCTGCAGCTTTACAGCAAAACCCTGAGCATGGCGCTGGTGATCACCCTGCTCTGCGCTGCACTGGGTTACCCGCTGTCTTATTACCTTGCGAGCCTATCCGAGAACCGCGCAAATCTGCTGCTGGTGTTGGTCTTGCTGCCCTTCTGGACCTCACTTCTGGTGCGCACCACGGCCTGGATTGCCCTGTTGCAAACCAATGGCGTGATTAACTCATTCTTGATGGGCATCGGCTTGACCAATGAGCCGTTCGAAATGCTCTACACCTCGTTTGCCACAGTGGTGGCGATGACCCATATTCTGTTGCCCTTTATGATCTTGCCGCTGTACAGCGTGATGCGTGGTATCGACCCCAGTTATATGCGCGCCGCCTTGTCGCTGGGGGACAAACCGATCCCGGCCTTTGCCAAGATTTACTTCCCCATGACCCTGCCTGGCCTTAGTGCTGGGGCCTTGCTGGTGTTTATTATCTCGGTTGGCTACTACATCACCCCGGCGCTGGTCGGCGGTACCGATGGCCAAATGATCAGCAACATTATCGCTTTCCATATGCAGCGCTCGAACAACTGGGAGCTGGCCGCTGCGCTGGGTTCGCTGTTGCTCGCGCTGATTCTGTTGCTCTACTGGCTGTACGACCGTTTTGTCGGCGCCAGCAATATCAAGTTGGGTTAGACCATGGCCAAGGCTCCTGCATATTTCGGTTTCTGGTATCACCTTGGCAGCTGGCTTCTCAAAGGCAGCTCATGGTTGGTGCTGTTCTTCTTGATCATGCCGATTCTGGTCATTATTCCGCTGTCGTTTAACGTCGAACCCTTCTTTAGCTTCACCAAGGGCATGCTGACATTCCAGCCTGAGGCGTACTCGTTACGTTGGTACAGCGCAATTTTCAGCGATCCAAAATGGATTCTGGCAATCAAGAACAGTTTCTTTATCGGCATTTGCGCGACCCTTATCGCCACAATATTGGGCACCTGCGCAGCAGTTGGACTGGCCCGCGATGACATGCCTGCACGGCGATTGATCACTGCGTTGCTGTTGTCACCAATGATTGTGCCGCTGATCATCACCGCCGCCGGCATGTTCTTCTTCTATTCAGACCTGGGTTTGGCCGGCAATTACCTGGGGGTAATTCTGGCCCACGCTGCACTCGGCACGCCCTTCGTGATTATTACCGTGACGGCGACCCTGGCTGGCTTCGACTACTCTCTGGTGCGCGCCGGGTTAAACCTTGGTGCTCGGCCGGTGCGGGTGTTCTGGGACATCATCATGCCGCTGATACGCCCCGGCGTTATTTCCGGCGCGCTATTCGCCTTTATTACCTCCTTCGATGAAGTCGTGGTGATTCTGTTTATGGCCGGCCCGCAACAACGCACCATTCCCCGACAGATGTTCTCGGGCCTGCGTGAGCAGATCAACCCGAGCATTCTGGCGATTGCCACGCTGCTGATCTTGCTCTCAATTATCATGCTGGTGACCCTCGAACTGCTGCGCCGACGCTCAGCGCGTTTGCGCGGCGTCGAGGCGTAATCGACGGGTGAAGTGCGCACGCAACGTGCGAGTAACCCGTCCATCAGTCGCCCAAACCCTTTCGCCAACACGCTTGCAGGGATTAGAATCAGAAGTCTCCTGCCCCACCTCGGCGGAGCTGGTCGTCTCGCGCCCACCCCGCGCCACCGACGGCCTCAGACCGACATCCGGATATTTCCGTTTGCGTTGTGCCTGAACCCGGCTCACCCTACGTATTTAAGGGCGCTTGTAAAAACCACTGCGTTACCCGCCACAGTTGTTTTTACAGGCGCCCGCCAACCGTTATTAGCTGCAGGAAACCGTCATGCCTGATTATCGCTCGAAAACCTCCACCCACGGCCGCAACATGGCTGGCGCCCGTGCCCTTTGGCGTGCCACTGGCATGAAGGATGAGGATTTCAAGAAGCCGATTATTGCCGTCGCCAACTCATTCACTCAGTTCGTGCCTGGCCACGTCCACCTCAAGGACATGGGCCAGCTAGTCGCCCGCGAGATCGAAAAGGCCGGCGGCGTGGCCAAGGAATTCAACACCATCGCGGTCGATGACGGCATCGCCATGGGTCACGACGGCATGCTGTATTCGCTGCCAAGTCGCGAAATCATCGCCGACTCAGTTGAATACATGGTTAACGCCCACTGTGCCGACGCCATTGTCTGTATCTCCAACTGCGACAAAATCACCCCCGGCATGTTGATGGCCGCGTTACGCCTGAACATCCCAGTGGTGTTCGTTTCTGGCGGCCCAATGGAAGCCGGTAAAACCAAGCTCGCCAGCCACGGCCTGGACCTAGTTGACGCCATGGTGATTGCCGCTGACGAAAGCGCATCAGATGAGAAAGTCGCCGAATACGAGCGCAGCGCCTGCCCAACATGCGGCAGCTGCTCGGGTATGTTCACCGCCAATTCGATGAACTGCCTGATGGAAGCACTGGGGCTGGCATTGCCAGGCAACGGCTCGACGCTGGCCACCCACTCTGACCGGGAGCAGTTGTTCCTGCGCGCCGGCCGCCTGGCTGTTGAGCTGTGCCAACGCTACTACGGCGAAAACGACGACTCGGTACTGCCGCGCAATGTCGCCAACTTCAAGGCGTTCGAGAACGCCATGAGCCTGGACATCGCCATGGGCGGTTCGACCAACACCATCCTGCATTTGCTGGCCGCGGCGCAAGAAGGCGAAATCGCCTTTGACCTGCGCGATATCGATCGCCTGTCACGCAAGATTCCACAGCTGTGCAAAGTCGCACCCAATATCCAGAAATACCACATGGAAGATGTTCACCGCGCCGGCGGTATCTTCTCGATCCTTGGCGAACTGGCGCGCGGCGGCTTGCTGCACACTGACGTTTCGACCATCCACAGCCCGAACATGGCCGAGGCGATCGCGCAGTGGGACATCACCCAGACTAAAGATGAAGCGGTGCACACCTTCTTCCGCGCGGGCCCTGCTGGTATTCCAACACAGACCGCATTCAGCCAGTCGACCCGCTGGGATACTGTCGATGACGACCGTGAAAACGGCTGCATCCGCAGCGTCGCCAATGCCTACTCGCAAGAAGGCGGCCTGGCTGTGCTGTACGGCAACATCGCACTTGATGGCTGCGTAGTGAAAACGGCGGGTGTCGATGAGTCGATCCACGTGTTCGAAGGCAGCGCGAAGATCTTCGAGAGCCAGGACAGTGCGGTCAAAGGCATCCTCAATGACGAAGTCAAAGAAGGCGACATCGTTATCATCCGCTACGAAGGCCCGAAAGGCGGCCCGGGCATGCAGGAAATGCTCTACCCAACCAGCTACCTGAAATCCAAAGGTCTGGGCAAAGCGTGCGCACTGCTCACCGACGGTCGTTTCTCCGGCGGCACATCGGGTCTGTCCATCGGTCACGCTTCACCAGAAGCTGCCGCCGGCGGTGCGATTGGTCTGGTGCAGGAAGGCGACAAAGTGCTGATCGACATCCATCAGCGCAGCATCAACCTGTTGATCAGCGATGAGGAAATGGCTGCACGTCGCGCCGAGCAAGACAAAAAAGGTTGGAAGCCAGTAGCGCCGCGGACCCGCAAGGTGACCACTGCGCTAAAAGCCTACGCCCTGCTCGCCACCAGCGCCGACAAAGGTGCAGTGCGCGATAAGGCCCTGCTGGATAAGCTGGTCGGATAACCCCACCACCTGCACTGACAAAAGCCGCTATTTAGCGGCTTTTGTCGTTTTATCCGACGCAAAATTCCCCTGCTTAGCGCCTCAGACTAAATTCACCTAGTTGCCAAATATAAACCTAGTAGGTTAATCTTTAGCACATGGAAAAAGGAACTCCTCACTGCAAACTAGCAGTGGTTAAAGCCTTAATTAAGGCCGGCAAGGTACGCACGACCCACTCGGCCCGTATCGGCGCAAGCGAGCTGGGGCTCGAGTTCTGCGACATGCTGGAAGTGCTGATGGCGCTTACCACTGCAGACTTTTACAAGAGTATGACCACTCAAGCAGACCATAGGATTTGGCAAGATGTTTACCGCCCAAGCACAGAGGTGGGTGCCCTGTACCTGAAACTGACGGTGATTGATGACGTGCTGATCCTGTCATTCAAGGAGTTATAAAGATGAAATGCCCTGTTTGCGGTGCTGCGCATCTTGTTCGCGATAGCCGCGATGTCCCCTATACCTACAAGAGTGAAACCACTGTTGTTACCAAGGTGACGGGGGATTTTTGCCCAGCCTGTGGCGAATCGGTGCTTGATGCCGCTGAGTCAGATCGGGTGATGCGTGAAATGCGCGCCTTCTCGAAGCAGGTCAATGCGAACATTGTCGACCCTGACTTCATTGCACGCGTACGCAAGAAACTAGTACTCGATCAGCGCGAGGCTGCCGAGATATTTGGCGGTGGGGTGAATGCCTTCTCACGTTACGAAAATGGTAAAACCAAGCCGCCACTGGCATTGGTGAAGTTGCTTAGACTACTTGACCACCATCCCGAGCTGCTCAACGAAGTCAGAACAGCATAGAACGGGGTTCAACAGCGCCTCGCCAAACCTCAAGTCGGCAAGCTATCGTCCGTTCAAGCTCAACGCTGTAGAATCGCGGCTTTTTGCGGACGGCGGTATGACTTCCCCAACAGATTCTCCTACCCAAGCAGCGGCGGCTAGCGAGCTGGTCTATGGTCCTGATTCGCGGCCAAAGCCTTTTATCGCCTTGATTGCCGCTTTGCAGCACTTGCTGGCGATCATCGTGCCGATTGTCACCCCCGGCCTGCTGATTTGTCAGGCGCTGGGCGTGTCTGCCCGCGACACTAATTTGATTGTGTCGATGTCTTTGGTGATTTCAGGTATTGCCACCTTTGTTCAGTGCAAGCGCTTCGGCCCTTTTGGCGCGGGCTTGCTGATTGTGCAAGGCACCAGCTTCAACTTTGTCGGCCCGCTGATTGCGGGCGGCGCGCTGATGGTCAAGCAAGGCACACCCGTGGAAGCGGTGATGGCGGCGATTTTCGGCGTGGTCATCGCCGGCTCATTTGTCGAGATGGGCGTATCGCGCATCCTGCCATTTGTGAAGCGCCTGATTACCCCGTTGGTCACCGGCATTGTGGTGCTGATGATTGGCCTGACCCTTATCAAGGTCGGCCTGATCAGTATGGGCGGCGGTTTTTCGGCGATGGGCAACGGCACTTTCGCCAATGCCGAAAACCTGATGCTTTCGGGTACTGTGCTGGCGATCATCGTAGTACTTAACCGTATCCCTGTGGTGTGGATGCGCAGTTGCGCAATTGTCATCGCGCTGGCCGCAGGCTACGCAATGGCGGCGTATATGGGCCGTCTGGACTTCACAGGCATGCATCAGGCGGCTGTATTTCAAGTTCCGCTGCCGTTGCATTTCGGCCTTGGGTTTTCCTGGTCGCTGTTTATTCCAATGCTGGTGATTTATCTGGTGACGTCGCTGGAAGCCATTGGCGACATCACCGCCACCAGCAAAATTTCCGGCAAACCGGTGGATGGCCCGCAATGGATGCAACGAATCAAGGGCGGCGTACTGGTTAATGGCGCTAACTCGTTGCTGGCAGGTGTTTTCAATACCTTCCCAAGCTCGGTATTTGCGCAAAACAACGGCGTGATTCAATTGACCGGCGTTGCCAGTCGCCATGTTGGCCTGTGGATTGCCGCGATGCTGGTATTGCTCGGCCTGTTCCCCAGCGTTGCCGGGATCATCCAGGCTGTACCTGAGCCCGTACTGGGCGGTGCGGCGCTGGTGATGTTTGGTGCCGTTGCTGCTTCGGGCATCAACATTCTCGCCAGCACCCAACTCGATCGCCGTGCCCTGTTGATTATTTCGGTGTCATTGGCCTTGGGGCTGGGCGTATCGCAGGTGCCAGAATTTCTGGCCCATATGCCCGCCGCACTGCGCAATGTGCTGGAATCCGGAGTTGCCACCGGCGGCATCAGCGCCCTGCTGCTCAACTGGTTTTTGCCAGAGCAGCCAAGACCAGCTACGGGCGCTTGACGCTGTGTTGCTTTAGGCTTTGGTAGGGTGGCTGACGCTGTTCTCAGCCACCATTTCGCACCAAACCTCATGCCCGGCGGGACTTGATTTAGGCATCGCCGACCTTACAGCGGTTTCTCAAACACCTTGGAGTTACGCTGGAAGTTATACAGCGAAGCCCGTGCCGCTGGCAGTCGCTCGACGCCACTGGGGCTGAAGCCACGCTCACGGAACCAGTGCGCGGTACGTGTGGTGAGGACCATTAAATTTTTCAGGCCCATGGCTCTAGCTCGGTCTTCAATGCGCTCCAGCAGTTCATCGCCGCGGCCGCCGTGGCGATAAGCCGGGTTAACCGCCAAACACGCCAGCTCGCCGTAATCGGAGTCGGCAATGGGATACAGCGCGGCGCACGCAATGATCAGCCCTTCACGCTCGACGATGCTGAACTGCTCGATTTCACGCTCCAGCACCTCACGCGAGCGTCGCACCAGAATGCCCTGGTCCTCAAGCGGGCTGATCAACTCGATCAAACCGCCGACATCTTCGATGGTTGCCTCACGGATCGACTCAAACTGCTCCTGCGCAACCAGCGTGCCGTTACCGGTACGGGTGAACAGCTCATTGAGCAGCGCACCGTCTTCGATATAACTGACAATGTGGGTGCGCTGTACGCCGTCGCGGCAAGCCTGAGCGGCGGCATCGAGCAATTCGGCCTGATAATTACTGCCCAGACGCTGCACATAAGCCGGCACCTGCTGCGGCAGCAATTCACGCACCAGCTTGCCATTCTCATCGAGCAGGCCAAGTTCCGGGCTGTACAGAATCAACTTGTCTGCCGCCAGGTCGATAGCGGCGCGCGTCGCAACGTCTTCACAGGCCAAATTGAAAATTTCACCGGTTGGCGAATAGCCCAACGACGAGAGCAAGACAATGCTGCGCTCATCGAGCAAACGACCAATGCCCTTGCGGTCGATGCGCCGCACTTCGCCGGTGTGGTGATAATCAACACCATCAACCACGCCAATCGGCCGAGCCGTAACAAAGTTGCCGCTGGCAATGCGCAGCCGTGCACCCTGCATCGGAGAGGCGGCCATGTCCATCGACAGGCGCGCCTCAATGGCGATACGCAACTGACCCACCGCATCAATCACACATTCCAGCGTCGGGCTGTCGGTGATGCGCAGGTCACGGTGATAATGCGGCGTCAGCCCACGAGCATTGAGCCGCGCTTCAATTTGCGGGCGAGAGCCGTGGACCAGCACCAAGCGCACACCCAAGCTGTGCAACAGCACCAGGTCGTGGACGATATTACCGAAGTTCCCATGAGCAACGCCGTCGCCGGGCAGCATCACAACGAATGTGCGGTCCCGATGAGCGTTGATGTAAGGCGAAGCATGACGTAACCAATTTACGTAATCGTGCATTCAATAAAACCTGTGAGTCGAGAACATGACGCAGAACACGGCGCGCTACAGAGAGCTTAAGACGCCAGACAGATGAAAACGCAAAGCCTTGCCGTTTTATCGTCGCAGTTGAGACTTCGTCACGCTTGGACTCCTCAAGATAATTGGCCTAAGGCACGGTTGTCGTGGGTAAGACAATAGCTTTTAATCAATTCACGTAACAGACGTACTGTCGGCTCAAGACGTGACATTTCCAGGAACTCTCCCGGCTGGTGGGCGCAGTCAATATCACCGGGGCCAAGCACCAGCGTCTCACAGCCCAGTTGCTGAAGATAAGGCGCTTCAGTACCAAAGGCTACCGCTGCGGCCTGATGCCCGGTTAAACGTTCAGCCAAACGCACTAATTCGGCATCTGCCACCTGCTCAAACGGTGGCACGCTGGGAAATAGCGGCGCGTAATCAATCTTCACCTGATGCTGCTCAGCCAATGGCTTGAGCCTTTGCTTGATTGTGCTGCGCAATGCCTCGGGCTCCATGCCCGGCAGCGGGCGCAAATCAAACTCCAGTGAACACTGCCCACAAATGCGGTTGGGATTGTCACCACCGTGAATACAACCCAAGTTGAGTGTGGGTTGCGGCACGCTGAATTGCGGATTGCGATACTCAACCTGCCATTGCTTGCGCAGCTGCTGCAGCTCGCCCATGACCGCCTGCATGGCCTCAAGCGCGCTATGACCCAGGCTTGGGTCGGATGAGTGCCCACTCTGACCCAGGATATCAATGCGCTCCATCATAATGCCCTTGTGCATGCGGATCGGCCTTAAGCCGGTCGGCTCGCCAATCACCGCCGCGCGGCCAAGCGGACGTCCTGCGTCAGCCAAGGCACGTGCACCTGACATCGAGCTTTCTTCATCGCAGGTGGCCAAAATCAGCAAGGGCTGCTTGAACGGCTGATCCAGCAAAGGCTGCACGGCCTCGATAATCAACGCGAAAAAGCCCTTCATGTCGCAACTACCAAGCCCCAACCAGCGGCCATCGACTTCAGTCAACTTCAGTGGATCGGTTTGCCACAACGCGGCATCAAAGGGCACGGTATCGCTGTGTCCAGCCAGCACTAAACCGCCAGGCCCGGAACCATAGCTGGCGAGCAGGTTAAACTTACCCGGCGTGATTTCCTGTAGTTCGCAAGCAAACCCAAGGTCTTCGAGCCAAGTCGTTAACAGGTCGATAACCGGGCGATTGGTCTGGTCCCAATGGGCTTGGGTGCAACTCACCGATGGCGCTGCAATCAGCGCGGCGAATTGTTCTTTAAAGCTGGGCAGGGTCATGGCTGTCTCCGCTTGCGAGACCCCATCATAGAGGCAAGGCTTAAGTAGTTTAAACCCTCAAATTCATTTACCACTGCCAGCCCAGAATTGGCGCGGCAAAAAACGCTGTTCCCGCTCGGTGGCTGCCGCTATTGTAGGGTGGTTGACGCTTTTTTCAGCCACCATTAACGGTCATAAATATCTGCGAATATTCGAAACCCATGGTGGCCAAGCTTCGCGTTGACCACCCTACGACCGCCACCATTCGGAGCTGGCAAAACTTCCGCCTTATCAGACTCCGCCGAAAATCGCGCGCAGGATAAAGAAGAAGAAAATCGACAGTGCGGCGCCAATCGGCAGGGTGATCAACCACGACATGAAGATCTTGCCGATCACACCCAGATTCAAGGCACCAATGCCCCGCGCGATACCGACACCCAATACCGCACCAACCAAGGTGTGCGTGGTCGAGACCGGCAAACCAATGGCCGAAGCACCGACCACAGTGGTCGCAGTCGCCAACTCGGCAGCAAAGCCACGGCTTGGCGTCAGCTCGGTGATTTCCTTACCGATTGTGGCGATCACTTTGTAGCCGTAAGTCGCCAAACCGATAACGATACCCACCGCCCCCAGCAGCAACACCCAGCTCGGCAGGGCCGCTTTCGCACCGACCATTTCACCACCGGAATTAATCACCCCGACAATAGCAGCCAAGGGACCAACAGCGTTGGCTACATCATTGGAACCGTGGGCGAACGCCATCGAACAGGCAGTGAAAATCATCAATACTGCGAAAACTTTCTCAACACTGGCGAAGTGGAAATCTTTATCGGCTTCGACGTCAACCTTGATCCGGCTGAGCAGGATAATGCCCAAAACCATCACCACAAGACCCACGCCAACCGAAAGCATAAAACCTTCGGCACCGGTGAGATCCAGGCCGATGTGTTTAAGGCCTTTGGTCATGGTCATGATCGAGACCATGAAGCCGGTTGCGAACATATACAGCGGCACATAACGCTTGGCGTTTACGAAAGGCTCATCCGTGTCGATGATCAGCTTCTGTACGCTCATAAACACGCCAAACGCGACCAGACCTGACAGCACAGGCGAGATCACCCAGCTCGCCACAATCGGCATCACACCCGACCAATGCACCGCATCGAAGGACACCCCAACTGCAGCAAAACCTATCACCGCACCGACAATCGAGTGAGTGGTAGAAACCGGCCAGCCTTTAGTGGACGCCACCAACAACCAGGTTCCGGCTGCCAGCAAGGCCGACATCATCCCAAGTACCATCAATCCCGGGCTGATCATCGACGCATCGACAATTCCGCTTTTGATGGTTTCCGTTACTTGTCCGCCGGCCAGATAGGCGCCGGTGAACTCGAAGATCATGGCGACGAAGATCGCTTGTTTAATCGTTAAAGCACGTGAGC
Source organism: Pseudomonas sp. EL_65y_Pfl2_R95 (assembly GCF_963971045.1). NCBI lineage: Bacteria > Pseudomonadati > Pseudomonadota > Gammaproteobacteria > Pseudomonadales > Pseudomonadaceae > Pseudomonas > Pseudomonas sp. EL_65y_Pfl2_R95. The sequence goes on from NZ_CAXAOV010000004.1 coordinate 78,643, forward strand.
CAACCGAAGTTCCCATGGCATTGGCAACATCATTGGCACCCACGCCCCAGGCCATAAAAAAACCGAAAAGGCAGGCAAGGACAAGAAGCACGAAGCCGTAGTCCGCAATCAAAGACATAAAATAATTTCCGTCATTCCCAGAAAGAACACTGACGCTTAGCGCGCCAGCAGTTGTTCCAGTCGGTTACCTACACGCTCAGCGCGGTCGGCTACATCGCCAAGCCATTCGATGACCTTGTAGAGAAACATCACATCGACTGCAGGAAGATCCTTTTCCAATTTGAACAGCGCACGGCGAACAGACACCTGCATGACGTCGGTTTCGCGCTCGATTTCTTCAAGCTCCATTACCATCGACTCAACCAGCGTTGCTTCGCGGCCACCGAAACCAGCCTCCAACAGCGAGTCGAGTTCTTTCATTGCTTTCAGCGCCTGAGCACTGGCATCAACACAGCGCTGCACATAAATGCGCATTTCCGGCTGCAGTGAAGCGGCAATGGTCATTCGACGGCCAAGCATCAGCCCGGCAATGTCCTTGGCCCGGTTAGCGATTTTGTCCTGTACACTCAGCAGTTCAAGCAGGTCCGAACGAGGCACTGGCAGGAACAAGTTTTTCGGCAAGTGTAAGCGCACGTCCTTTTTCAGCTTGTCGGCTTCATTTTCAAGCCGAGCCATTTCCTGTTGTACCTGTTCTACCTTGTCCCAATCTTCAGCCATAACGGCTTCGAAAAAAGGTACGAGGTTCGCCGCGCACTCGTGGGCTTTGGCGATATGTTGCTGCATAGGGCCGATGGGTGAACGACCGAACAGGCTTACAAACGGATTGATTGGCATAGGGTGGACCCCTGATTAAAGAAGGCGGCAAGTATACGGATCGCACCTTATGCTCGCCAGCACGGTCATCGGACTGTCACAAATTATAGTAGGCGTAAAAGCGCACCATCATGCTCAAAGAAACAGAAATTAAGTTACGCATCAGCCGCGAGACCTTAGAGGCCTTGCGTGCCCACCCTTTGCTGAAGAAGCGCAGTAAGGCGGGCTGGGAGCAACATGAGCTATTAAATCAATATTTTGATACCCCTGCTCGTGACCTGGCTCAAGCTAAAGTTGCTTTGCGCCTACGCCGCGACGGCGACGCCTTTATTCAAACACTGAAAAGCCGTGGGCAAAGTGTAGCCGGTCTGTCAGAGCGCAATGAGTGGGACTGGCAGCTGGCTAAAGCCAAGCTCGATCTGAAGAAGCTTGACGAAAGCTGCTGGCCGGCGGAACTGGCTGAGCTCGACAAAAAACTGCTGAAGCCCATCTTCACCACTGACTTTACCCGCCAGAAAACGGATATCGCGTGGGGCCGTGGCAAAAGCAAAGTGATAATCGAAGCGGCGCTGGACCTCGGCAAAGTCATCGCCGACGGTAAAGAAGAAGAAATCTGCGAATTGGAGCTCGAGCTGCGTCAAGGCGAGCCAGAAGCCCTGCTCGAATTGGCAGCCGAGCTTGCTGCTGACTTGCCGTTAATGCCCTGCGACATCAGCAAAGCTGAGCGCGGCTACCGCCTGTTTGATGCCAATAGCTACTCCCTGAGCCTGCCAGCACCTGAGCTGAACGGCGAGCTAAGCCTTGATGACAGCCTAACTGCCATCGCTTGGCACTTGCTCGGTAGCAGCCAGCGCTTGGCCGAGCAATACCGTTTCAACGGCCACTGGCGCTTGCTCAACGATTGGCTTGAGCAACTGATTGACCTGCGCGCATTGCTCGGCAGCCTCGGCCAAGCTGCGCCACGCTCAAGCAGCAGTGAGCTGCGCCAGATTCTCGACAACCTGCTCAATGACTGGCGTCCACGCCTGCACGCTGGCCAGTGGGATGAAGCGGCGCGTGCAAATGCTCCGGCTCAGTTTGCTGAAGAGCTCAATAACACCCGCTGGGGCCAGTTGTCGCTGAACCTGTCGCGTTGGTTGCTGGCGCGTAGTTGGACGATCGAACGTAATAACCGGGGTAATCGTCAAGGCGCCGCGCCGCTGGCCAACTGGTTGCCAACCTTGATCGCTGAAGAAGGCGCTAGCCTGCAACTCAAGCGTTACCAGCAGCAACCGGAAGACCTCGCCGAGCAACTGCCTCGCATCGAGCGTTTACTGGCGTGGCTACGTCTGGCACGCAGTATTCTCGAGGTGGCCGAGGTTGATCGTCTGTACGGCGAAATGATCAAACTCAGCGAATTGGCGCATCGGGAAATTGATGAAGAGTGCTTAAGCGCGCGCAAAGCTCAGGCAATTGCCGTTGCCAGCCTTAAATCTTGGCGTCAACTGGTCAAATAAGCACCCACTCAGCCGCGCCTGCAAGGGGCGCGGCGACTGCTTGACTGAACATCGCGCAGTTGTTGATTGTCTCGCTTTCGCCCATTCCAAGTACCACACCCCGCCGCATGGCTCAGACTATATCCTGCCCGAACTCTGGCGCAGCCGACTACTCTACAGAATCAAGTGCTACTAGCTGACAAGTCGATCACTAAGCTTCAAGCTAGACGAATCTCGCAATAACTGCAGGAAACCCAATGTCCGTATTGACCTCGTCCACACCCGACCGCGTACTTGACCTCGGCGACCTGTTACGTGAGCTGGTGACGCAAGGCCGGGCCGATCAGGACAGCGCCGAGCAGTGTTTGGCGATCCGGCGAAGTGCAATCAAGAACCAGCAACACCCACTCGAGTTTCTTGCTGCACAGCAATTGGACGATCTAGCCCGCCCCGGCAAAAAGCTTGACCTGGAAAGCCTGACGGTTTGGCTGGCTGAATACGCGGGGCAGCCGTATATGCGCATCGACCCGCTGAAGATCGATGTCGCCTCTATCACCCCGCTGATGTCCTACGCCTTCGCTCAACGCCATAAGATTCTCGCCGTGGCGGTAAATCAGGAAGCCGTCACCATCGCCAGTGCCCAGCCGCTGATGCGCAGTTGGGAAGATGACCTGCGCCATGTGCTCAAGCGACCAATCAAACGCGTGGTGGCTAACCCGGTTGATATTCAGCGCTTCACTGTCGAGTTTTACCGGCTGGCCAAGTCAGTAACCGGCGCCACTGCGGTGGATATGAAAGTCAGCGGCACCGGCAACTTCGAACAGCTGCTTAACCTGGGCGCGCAGGACCAGGAGCCCGACGCCAATGATGCGCACATCGTCAATATCGTTGACTGGCTGTTCCAGTACGCCTATCAACAGCGCGCCAGTGATATCCACATCGAACCACGCCGCGAGCAAGGCAGCGTGCGCTTTCGAATCGACGGCGTGCTGCACACGGTCTATCAATTCCCGCCGCAAGTGACCATGGCGGTGGTTAGCCGCTTGAAAAGCCTGGGGCGGATGAACGTTGCAGAAAAGCGCAAACCCCAGGACGGTCGGATCAAGACCAAAACCCCGGATGGCGGCGAAGTCGAGCTTCGCCTGTCGACCATGCCGACCGCATTCGGGGAAAAACTGGTGATGCGGATTTTCGACCCGGAAGTGCTGCTCAAAAGCTTCGATCAATTGGGCTTCTCCGCAGACGACCTGAAACGCTGGACCGGCATGACTGGCCAACCCAATGGCATCATCCTGGTGACCGGTCCGACCGGTTCAGGTAAAACCACCACGCTTTACACCACCCTGAAGCAGCTGGCGACCGATGAGGTCAACGTCTGCACCATTGAAGACCCCATCGAAATGATTGAGCCGGCCTTCAACCAAATGCAGGTGCAGAGCAATATTGACCTGACGTTTGCCAGCGGTGTGCGCTCACTGATGCGGCAAGACCCGGACATCATCATGGTCGGAGAGATTCGTGACCTCGAGACGGCTGAAATGGCGATTCAGGCCGCACTCACTGGGCACTTGGTGTTGTCCACACTGCACACCAACGACGCCCCCAGCGCCATCACCCGTCTGCTGGAGCTGGGTGTGCCGCATTACTTGCTCAAAGCCACCCTGTTGGGGGTTATGGCGCAGCGTTTGGTGCGCACCCTTTGCCCACATTGTAAAACCCCGCACGAGCTCAATGAAGATGACTGGCAAAGCCTGACCAAGCCCTGGAATGCCCCGCTGCCAACGGGCGCGCACAAAGCGGTGGGTTGCTTGGAGTGTCGCGATACCGGCTACCGCGGCCGTGCTGGGGTTTATGAAATCATGCTGCTCAATGACGGGATTAAGTCGCTGCTCAGCGCCGAAACCGATCTGGTTGCCCTGCGCCGCCAATCATTTAAGGAAGGCATGCGCAGCCTGCGTTTGTCAGGGGCACAAAAAGTCGCTGCCGGGCAGACTACGATAGAAGAAGTGCTGCGCGTTACCCCGCAAAGTGAACAACGGTAGCGCCTAACTCGCTTAAAAACAGTTGCGCAGCGCTATAAAGCTGAAATGTTCAGATTTTATAGTGCTGCGGTGCCCCTGCTGAGAGCCACTTGGCGACATTAAAAAACCAGCCGTGTTTAGATGACCGGCTAACAACGCCAGACCAGATCAAGGATTACTATATGGACATCGGTAGCGGCAGTGTCATCTTCCTCTTCGTCGGCCTCGCCGTCGCCGTGGTATTCATGGGCTTCAAGGTTGTGCCGCAGGGTTCACAATGGACGGTTGAACGGTTCGGTCGCTACACCAACACCCTCAAACCGGGTCTGAACATCATCGTACCGCTGGTTGACCGTATCGGCCGCAAGCTCAGCGTGATGGAAACCGTGCTCGATATTCCGCCGCAGGAAGTGATCAGCGCCGACAATGCCATCGTGCAGATTGATGCGGTGTGTTTTTCACAGGTGATCAACGCCGCCCAAGCCGCCTATGAGGTCAACAACCTCGATCACGCCATCCGCAACCTGGTGATGACCAACATCCGCACCGTGCTCGGCTCCCTGGAGCTTGACGCCATGCTCAGCCAACGGGATGCCATCAACGAGCGCCTGCTGCGCACCGTCGATGAAGCCACCGCGCCGTGGGGCATCAAGATCACCCGCATTGAAATCAAAGACATCACCCCACCCGCTGACTTGGTCAACGCCATGGCGAGCCAGATGAAAGCCGAGCGTTTGAAGCGCGCACAGATCCTAGAGGCAGAGGGCTCACGCTCCGCTGCTATTCTGACCGCTGAAGGCAAGAAGCAGGGGCAGATCCTTGAAGCCGAAGGTGAACGTCAAGCTGCCTTTCTCCAGGCAGAAGCCCGTGAGCGAGCCGCTGCTGCAGAAGCGGAAGCTACGCGCATGGTCTCCGTGGCAATTGCCCAAGGTGACGTGCAGGCGATCAACTATTTCGTTGCGCAAAAATACATTGATGCCCTAGGCAAGTTGGCCAGCGCCGACAACAGCAAAGTGGTGTTAATGCCACTTGAAGCCAGCCAGCTCATCGGTTCAGTTGGCGGCATTGGTGAAATTATCAAAGCCACCTTTGGCGACAAGCAGGCCAAGTAATGCTCAATTTTCTACAACACCTGACATTTTGGGATTGGTTGGCGCTTGGCACCCTGTTGTTGATTCTGGAAGTCTTCGGTGCCGGCGGCTACCTGTTGTGGATTGGCGTTGCAGCGGCCGGTGTCGGCATCGTCACCTACGTGATTCCGACATTGCCCTGGGCACTGCAATTCATGTTGTTTGCGGTGCTCTCAGTGCTTACTGCGGTTTTGTGGTGGAAGCGCCAGCGCACCGCCGGGAAAATCTCGGATCAACCCGGTCTCAACGATCGCGGCAGCGAGTTGGTCGGCCGCCAGTTCACCCTGCATGAAGCCATCAGCAGTGGCCGTGGCAAAATCAAAGCAGGCGATAGCCTGTGGCTGGTCAGCGGCCCCGACCTGCCAGCTGGCAGCACGGTGCGCGTCACCGGGCAAAATGGCGTATTACTACTGGTTGAACCCAGCCAGTAAACGCTTGTAGCGCCAAGCTTGGCGCTACAGGCCAATTAATCGCGATAAGCGTCTAGGGGCACGCAGGCGCAGAACAGGTTGCGGTCGCCATAGACGTTGTCGACACGGTTAACCGCCGGCCAGTATTTGTGCGCGCGTGTATGTTCGCTTGGGGTTACCGCCTGCGCGATGCTGTAGGGTCGTTCCCAGATGCCGACTACGTCGGCCAGCGTGTGTGGCGCACGGGCCAGCGGATTGTCATCTTCTGGCCAGTCGCCATTTTGCACCTTGGCGATTTCTGCGCGGATACACAGCATGGCCTCGATGAAGCGGTCCAGCTCGTGCTGTGACTCACTCTCGGTGGGCTCAATCATCAGGGTGCCGGGCACCGGAAATGACATGGTTGGCGCGTGGAAACCATAATCGATCAGCCGCTTGGCCACATCTTCCTCACTCACCCCGGTCTGTGCTTTGAGCGGGCGCAAATCAATGATGCATTCATGGGCCACACGGCCATTGCGGCCACTGAACAGTATCGGAAAGGCATCCTTGAGTTTATCCGCCAGATAATTAGCGCTGAGTATCGCCACTTCCGTAGCGTCGGCTAATTGTGGGCCCATCATGGCGATATACATCCAACTGATGGGCAGAATACTCGCACTGCCCCACGGCGCAGCGCACACCGCTGTATTTTCAGGATTAGGACCTTTGAGCTCTATCACCGGGTGGTTGGCGACAAACGGCGCCAAATGCGCCCGCACACCAATTGGCCCCATACCCGGACCACCGCCGCCATGGGGAATACAGAAGGTTTTATGCAGATTCATGTGCGAAACATCAGCGCCAATATCTGCCGGGCGTGCCAGCCCAACCTGGGCATTGAGGTTAGCGCCATCCATATAAACCTGGCCACCCTGGTCATGAATCACCTGACAGATCTCAACGATGCCCTCCTCATAGACACCATGGGTTGAAGGATAGGTGGCCATCAAGCACGCCAGCTGATCACCCGCCTCGGCGGCTTTAAGCTTGAGGTCTTCAAGGTCGACGTTACCTTCACTGTCACACTCGACGATCACCACACGCATGCTGGTCATCTGCGCGGAGGCTGGGTTGGTGCCATGGGCCGAAGCCGGAATAAGGCAGATATTGCGCTGCGTATCACCGCGACTCTGGTGGTATTTGCTAATCGCCAACAAGCCAGCGTACTCGCCCTGAGCGCCGGAGTTGGGCTGCATGCAGATCGCATCAAAACCGGTAATTGCGCGCAGCCATTCATCCAGCTCATTGATCATCAAGGCATAGCCCTGGGCCTGCTCCAGCGGTGCAAAAGGGTGGATATTGGCAAACTCGGGCCAGGTGATCGGGATCATTTCGCTGGTGGCGTTGAGCTTCATAGTGCATGAACCCAGCGGGATCATCGCCTGATTCAGCGCCAGATCCTTATTCTCAAGTTGCTTGATGTAGCGCAGCATCTCGGTTTCGCTGTGATGGGTATTGAACACCGGATGCGTCAGGTAATTCGCGCTGCGCTGCAGGTTGCCTGGAATGCCCTCGACAACCTCGCCTGCATCCAGCTCAGCAACACTCAAGCCATGGTCGGCGCCCAGAAACACTGCAAACAGCTGCTCAACCCTGTGCTCGTCGCAGCTTTCATCCAGGCTCACCCCGAGCTTGCCACGGCCCAGAATGCGCAGATTAATCTCCACCCCCTGCGCCGACTCAATGATCGCGGTCTGACTGCCGCCGACATCCAAAGTCAAGGTGTCGAAGAAATACTGATTATCGCGTTTCATCCCTTTGCTTTGCAGGCCGGCTGCCAGAATTGCGGTGAGCCTGTGGATGCGCTGAGCAATGCGCTTGAGCCCTTGCGGCCCGTGATACACCGCATAGAAGCTGGCGATATTGGCCAGCAGCACCTGCGCGGTACAGATGTTCGAATTGGCTTTCTCGCGGCGGATATGCTGCTCGCGGGTTTGCAAGGCCATGCGTAGCGCCATATTGCCGCGCGAGTCTTTTGACACGCCGATGATCCGCCCAGGCATCGCCCGTTTGAAGGCATCGCGCGTCGCAAAAAATGCGGCATGAGGGCCACCGTAACCCATGGGAACGCCAAAGCGCTGAGCTGATCCCAACACCACGTCCGCGCCCAACTCACCGGGCGGAGTCAGCAGCAGCAAACTCATCAGGTCCGCTGCGACACAGGCCAATGCCTGCTGGGCATGTAATTGGCTAATCAATGGCTGCAGATCGCGGATCTCGCCATGGGTGTCTGGATACTGCAGCAACGCGCCAAATACCTGATGCTCGCCAAGGGTCGCGACATCAGCAATGACCAGCTCAAAGCCGAAGCCTTCAGCGCGGGTCTGCACCACGGAAATAGTCTGAGGGTGGCAATTGTGATCGACAAAGAACAGGTTGCTTTTCGACTTGGCAACCCGCTTAGCCAGTGCCATCGCCTCGGCGGCCGCAGTGGCTTCATCCAATAGCGAGGCGCTGGCCAGCTCTAGACCCGTCAGGTCAATGGTCATCTGCTGAAAGTTAAGCAGCGCTTCGAGGCGGCCTTGGGCGATTTCCGGTTGATACGGCGTGTAGGCGGTGTACCAGCCTGGATTTTCCAGCACGTTACGCAAGATAACAGTCGGGGTAATGGTGTTGTGATAACCCATGCCGATCAGGCTGGTCCACAGTTGATTCTGCTCGGCATAGCCGCGCAACTTGGCCAGCGCGGCTTGCTCATCCAGCGCAGCAGGTAATTCCAAGGGGCGATTCAAGCGGATCGACGGCGGCACTGTCTGTTCGATCAACGCGGCTCGGCTGGGCACCTGCAGCGCAGCCAGCATGGCGTGTTGCTCGGCGGCATCGGGGCCAATGTGGCGGCGTAGAAATGCATCCGACTGCTTGAGTTGCGACAATGACGGCGTTGCAGGCATGTTGAGAACCTCTAAAAATGACAAGACCCCTGATTGCGCGCGCCTCACCCATCCAGGTGCTCACGCGCTGCAATACGAGGCCTTATTAGCTTAGAAAACTCTCAACTATCTGCACGCATTTATCTAGCAAAGGGTATTAAACCCTGGTGTCGATAACTACAGCGCAGCGCAAAGGGAAGGCGCAGCTGCGACACACCTTTGCAGCGCTTTTAGGCGTCAGCTGAAGCTTTATAGGCACCCGCATCAAGCAGCTTTTCGAGTTCGCTGACATCGCTTGGCTTAAGTTTGAAGAACCAGTTGCCGTACGGGTCGGTGTTGACGCTCTCCGGGCTGTCTGCCAGCGACTCATTAATCGCGATCACTTCACCGCCGACCGGTGAATAAATATCCGATGCCGCCTTTACCGACTCAACCACACCCGCTTCCTGACCTGCAGCCAGGGTTTTGCCAACCTCTGGCAACTCGATAAACACTACGTCGCCCAGCGCTTCTTGCGCGTGGTCGGAAATACCTACTGTTACGCTGCCATCGGCTTCTAAACGAGCCCATTCGTGGCTGGAGGCGTAACGCAGTTCGGCGGGGATATTGCTCATGTCGGATTCCTCAATAAGGCATGACGGCGACCGCGCCGTCAGGAAAATTTAGCAGGGCTTGGCAACTTCGACAGCGTTCCGCTAAACCGTTGGTCATACAAACCGGTTTTGGAAGGCAATTTCAGCGCCGTTATATAACGATTAAATCAGGGCTTTGCCGTGGCGCACAAACGCGGGCTTGACCACACGAACGGGATACCATTTACCGCGGATTTCGACTTCAGCACGTTCACAGGTCGCTACCGGCAAGCGCGCAAGCGCAATCGACTTATTCAGCGTAGGGGAAAAACTTCCGCTGGTGATTTCACCCTCACCGACACCGTCAACCCGCACCACTTGGTGCGCACGCAGTACACCGCGCTCTTCAAGGACCAGCCCGACCAATTTTGTCGAAACACCGCGCTGCATCTGCTGCTGCAAGGCGTCACGCCCGACAAAGTCACGGTTAGCCGGTTCCCACGCCACACTCCAGGCCAGGTTCGAGGCAAGAGGCGTCACACTTTCATCCATATCTTGGCCGTAAAGATTCATTCCTGCTTCAAGGCGCAAGGTGTCACGTGCGCCCAAGCCTATCGGCGAAATCCCGGCCCCCACCAATTCATTGAAAAAGGCTACAGCCTGATCGCTGGGCAACATAATTTCCAAGCCATCTTCGCCGGTATAACCCGAGCGCGCGATAAACCAGTCGCCTTCCGGCAACCCCTGAAAGGGCACCAACTCATGGATAAGTGCAGCGCAGGCCTGGCTGACTTGCTCGCAGGCTTTCTCACGGGCATGTGGGCCTTGAATGGCAAACATCGCAAGATCGCTGCGCTCATGCAACTGTACAGCAAACCCATGGGCTTGCTGGTTCATCCAGGCCAGGTCTTTGTCACGCGTTGCCGCATTGACCACAACGCGGTAACCGAAACCCGTGCGATAGACCATCAGGTCATCAACCACACCGCCCTCGGTGTTGAGCATACTGCTATACAGTGCTCTACCCGGCCCCTGCAAACGCTCAACATCGTTGGCCAGCAGGCGCTGCATATATAATTTTGCTTGGTCGCCGTGAATATCGACCACGGTCATGTGCGAGACATCAAAAACGCCGCAGTCGCGGCGCACTTCATGATGCTCTTCGACTTGCGAGCCGTAATGCAGCGGCATATCCCAGCCGCCGAAATCGACCATCTTGGCACCCAAAGCAAGGTGCAGGTCGTAAAGAGGTGTGCGCTGCCCCATGAGGTTCTCCTTCCGGGCTTTGGCAAAACTACAGCACTGTTTGCGAGTCCGCGCGGCAAGGCGTGGAGTCAGGGTGCAAACACCCATCCTGATGAGGTTGGCTGCAGCGAATGGCGTGCATTGTATCCACAAGGTGCGAGCAGGTCATCTTGGCTGTGTTCATCTGCATCACGAACGTCAGGGCAATTTGCCCGTACCGCACTGAAATAGCCCACTACTCAGCCGCGCGTCTGCGCAGAGCGGCGAATCAAAGCGACAACTGGTAGCAAACTCACCGCTATCAATGTCAACGCCGGTAATGCCGCGCGGGCCCACTCACCTTCACTGGTCATTTCAAAAACTCGCACCGCTAAGGTGTCCCAACCGAACGGACGCATCAGTAGCGTAGCGGGCATTTCCTTTAGCACATCGACAAATACCAAGAGTGCCGCAGATAACGCCCCTGGCAGTAATAAAGGTAGGTAGACCCGGAAAAACAACCCCAGCCCACCCACACCCAGGCTGCGCGAGGCTTCAGGCAATGACGGGCGAATTCGACCAAGACTGTTCTCAAGCGGCCCGTAAGCCACCGCCATAAAGCGAATCAAATAGGCCAGCACCAGCGCAGCCAAACTGCCCAGTAACATACGCCCACCAGCGCCACCAAGCAGGTTTGAAAGTGGGATCACCAGTTTATTATCGAGATAACTGAACGCCAGCATGATGGCCACCGCCAACATCGAGCCCGGCAAGGCATAACCCAAATTGGCCAAGCTTACGGTTGAGCGCATAAGCCGGGTTGGGGTTAAGCGCCGAGCAAAGGCCAGCAGCATGGCGACGCTGACAGTCACCAAAGCAGCCAACGCGCCGAGATACAAGGTATGCAGGATCAGCGCAGCGTAGCGCTCATCCAGATCGAAGCGGCCGCGCTGCCAAAACCACACCAGCAATTGCGCCAGCGGTATAACAAAGGCGCAGGCAAACACCAGCAAGCACCAACCGCTGGCTGCAAACGCCTTGAAACCGGTGAGGTTGTATAGCGCCTCTCTTCGCGGCCGTTCATTGGCGGGGCGCACAGCACCGCGCGCGCGCCGCTCACCATAGAGCACCAGCATTACCACCAGTAATAACAAACTGGCCAATTGGGCAGCACTGGTCAGGCTGTAAAAGCCATACCAAGTCTTATAAATCGCCGTGGTGAAGGTGTCGAAATTAAACACTGAAACAGCGCCAAAATCGGCCAGTGTTTCCATGATCGCCAAGGCCAGCCCCGCGCCAATAGCCGGGCGCGCCATCGGCACAGCCACACTCCAGAATGCCTGCCAAGGACTGTGTCCGAGCACCCGGGCAGCCTCCATCAGGCCTTTACCCTGAGCAAGAAAGGCATTGCGCGCGAGCAGATATACGTAGGGGTAAAACACCAGCACCAAAACGATAATCACGCCGCCGGTCGAGCGCACCCGCGGAAAACGTACGCCATTGCCAAACCACTCTCGCATAAGCGTCTGTAACGGCCCGGAAAAATCCAGCAAGCCGACGAAGACAAAGGCCAGAACGTAAGCAGGAATGGCAAAAGGTAGCATCAACGCCCAGTCCAGCCAACGCCTGCCTGGAAACTCACAGAGGCTGGTTAACCACGCCAAACTCACGCCCAGCACGGTGACGCCCACTGCCACACCGGTCACCAAAATCACGGTATTGCTAATTAGCCGGGGCAGTTGCGTTTGCCACAGGTGCGACCATATCTGGAGGTCAATATCATGCCAACTCAATAGCATCACCGTCAGCGGCAGCAGCACCAACACGGCAACCATAAAGGCAATGGGGTACCAGCGACGCTGGGCAGGATGGGCCACGAAAATCCTCAAATCACAAATAACAACGCCCCAGACCAGGCTGGGGCGTCGAATAGCGCGGGCATCAAACGGCTGCTTTAGTTCCAGCCAGCGCGATCCATCAGCATGATGGCTTGGGCTTGACGCTTACCGGCCACCTCAACTGGAATGGCATCGGCCTTGAATGTGCCCCAGGCCTGAACTTCTTCGGATGACGGGACTTTCGGGTTAGCCGGGAATTCCTGATTCAAGCCTGCGAACAACGCCTGGGCCTCTTCCGAGGTCATCCACTCCAACAACTTTTGCGCAGCCTCAGCATGGGGTGCATGCTTGGTTATACCGGCGCCAGCCAAGTTGACGTGCACACCACGGTCTTGCTGGTTAGGCCAGAACGGCTTGACCTTAAGCTGCGGCTTTTCTTTGTGCAGACGGCCGTAATAATAGGTATTGGTGATACCGACATCACATTGGCCTGCGTCGATTGCCTGCAACAGTGCGGTGTCATCCGGGAATACATCGGTCGCCAGGTTGTGCACCCAGCCTTTGATGATTTCTTCGGTTTTCGCCTCGCCGTGGGCTTCAATCAAAGTGGCGGTCAGCGACTGGTTGTAGACCTTCTTGCTGGTGCGCAGGCACAGACGGCCTTCCCAGTTTTTGTCAGCCAGTGCTTCGTAGGTCGACAACTCGCTCGGCTTGACCCGCTCGGTGGAGTAGAAGATGGTCCGCGCACGCAGCGACAAACCGGTCCAGCTGTCAGTGCTGGAGCGGTACTGAGGCGGAATATTGGCATCGATGGTGGCCGACTTGAATGGCTGCAGCACGCCAGCTTGCTCAGCCTGCCAAAGGTTACCGGCATCCACGGTGATCAGCATGTCAGCTGGCGTGTTGGCGCCTTCGGCTTTCAGGCGCGCAATCAGCGGCGCTTCTTTGTCGGTGATGAACTTGACGGGAACGCCGGTTTTCGCCGTGTATGCATCAAACACAGGCTTGATCAGTTCGTCGATCCGCGAAGAGTAAACCACCACTTCGTCAGCGGCTTGAGCACCGCCTGCAAGGGCGGTCAGGGTGAACGCGGCGAGTAATCGCTTGCTTGGCTGCATGGGCGTTGTCTCTTGCTCTGATTGTTGAGTTAATCTGCAAATGATATTGAATAGCATTTAGCATCTCAACAAACCGCTGCCCAGCAGTTGTTACGGCGGATTACACTTTCGCTACAAGTCAGCGCTGGCGCGCCTCACAACCTGCTCAGGATTTGGCCAAAGGGGGCAAGTCACCACTTAAACCGAGCGCCTGGCGCACAAACAGGGCTTTTGCTTCGGGTAATTCATCAACCCAGTTGAGCCCTGCATTGCGTAACCAGCGCACCGGTAAGGGATCGGCCTGAAACAAGCGCTCAAAGCCCTCCATTGCCGCCATCATGCCCAGATTGTGCGGCATACGCCGACGTTCATAGCGGCTTAGCACCCGCTCATCGGCTGGGGATTCGCCGCGGGCCAATGCATGTTGCAGCACATCAGCCAGGACAGCAGCATCAAGGAAACCCAGATTAACCCCCTGCCCGGCCAATGGATGAATGCTATGCGCCGCATCGCCAATTAATGCCAAACCCTGTTCAACATAACGCTTGGCGTGACGCTGGCGCAGTGGAATAGCCACCCGCCGATCGCTGTGCAAAACCTTGCCCAAGCGCAGCTCGAAAGCCTTGCCAAGTTCAGTGCAAAACTGTCCGTCATCCAACGCCATCAAGCGCTCAACCTCAGTTGGCGTTGCTGACCAGACAATCGAAGACCAATACTCACCGGGCTTATCACTGACCAGCGGTAAAAATGCCAGTGGGCCATCATCCGTAAAACGCTGCCAAGCAGTGGCCTGATTCGCTTGCTCGGTGCGCACACTGGTGACTATGGCGTGATGCAGGTAATCCCACTCCCGCGTCGCACTGCCGACCAAACGGCGTACCGCAGAGTTGGCGCCATCCGCCGCAATCAATAAGGGCGCGCGCAGTTCACGGCCATCCTCAAGTGTCAGCAACCACTCATGCCCAGAGCGACGCAGTTGCTCCAGCTTGGCGTTGGCCAACAGGCCGATGTTGCTTTCATGCAGCTGCTCAAGCAGCGCATCCTGAACCACTCGATTTTCGACGATATGGCCCAGGGTTTCGGCGTGCACGCTGGCGGCGCTGAAATGAATATTGCCGGTCCCGGCGCCGTCCCATACGTGCATATCGCGATAGGCACTAGTGCGACGTGCCGCTATGCCCGGCCAGACATTGAGTCGCTCAAGTACCCGCTGACTGGCCATAGACAATGCGCTGACCCGCGCCTCGAATGGGGCTGCAGAGTCGAATGGCTCCAGGCTTAATGAGCTACCATCGATAACCAGAATGTCCAGACCGCTGTCTTGCAGGGCCAAGGCCAACGCACTGCCTACCATTCCGGCCCCGACGATGATCATATCCGCGTGCATATTCATTCCTTAAGCAGCCTGCCTGACGCGAGACTTTAATCGCACGTACAAGGTTTTGTGCACCTTGGCGACCAAGGTGCCTGCGTCATCACGCACCTCAACCTGCAGCTCGGGCAGGTACTTGTCCCCGCTTGCAGTACGCTCGCGAATCTCTTCGAGCAGGCCATCGTCAATGCTGAACTCAGCAAACACCGGGCCTTTGCCAGGCGCAATAAAATCGATATTGGCAGCCTTATCCCAAACGATGTAATCGCTGCCGAGGTTTTCCATCAACAGCAGCATGTAAAATGGATCGGTCATCGAATACAGGCTGCCGCCGAACTGGGTGCCAACGTAGTTGCGGTTATACCAACCCAGCCCCATTTTTACCCGGAGCTGCTTAAAGTCTGCGCTTATATGCCGCACACGAATGCCTGCGCCTAAATAAGGCGGATAGACATTCAGTGCCCAGCGCAGAAAACGCGCCTTTCGCGCCAGCTCTTTGGCGGTTCGGCTCATGCTTGCGACCGCGTGCCGATGCCCATGGCCTGACGGGCAAACCAGCGCTTGGCGGGCGGCAACAGATCAAGCCCGAGCAAACCCAGATTACGCCCGGCAACTTGCAGCGGCTCACCTGAACTAAACAGGCGAGTCACTTGATCAGAGAAACCCACGGTCAGTTGTTGATCGAGTTGCTGGCTACGCAAATAACCCTGCAAAGTGGCGAAATCCCCGAGTGGTGCGGTACTGGCGAGCAGGCAATCGGCCAGGGCGATGGTGTCGCGCAGGGATAGGTTATAGCCCTGCCCGGCGATGGGATGCAGGCTGTGCGCGGCATTGCCCAGCACAACAAGGTGCGGGCGAACCTGCTCCTGCGCCTCAACCAGCGCCAGTGGATACAAATGCCGCTCGCCTATCTGAGTAATGGCGCCGAGGCGATAGCCAAAGGCCAATTGCAACTCAGCGATAAAGGCAGCGTCAGGCAAGCCCATCAAGCGTTCGGCATCCGCTGTGGCGCGGGTCCATACCAGCGCGCTGCGATTGCCCGCCAATGGCAACATGGCCATCGGTCCGTCCTCAGTGAAACGCTCGAACGCCTGCCCAGCAGGGGCGTCGCGGGTACTGACATTGGCGATCAAAGCACTCTGATCATAGGGCGTCTGTTTGACGTTAATGCCCAGTTGTTCACGCAAGCCCGAGCGCCCCCCTTCGGCCAGAATGGCCAAGTCGCTATCCAGCACAGCGCCATCTTGCAGCGTGAGCCGGTAACCGTTATCCAACGCTTCCAGCCGAGTCACTTGGGCGGGGCTGCGCCAACTCACCACTGATTGATCGAGCGCTTGCCACAAGCACTCGCCAATCCAGGCGTTCTCAACCACATAGCCCAAGGCGGGCACGTTCTCTTCACGGGCACTCAGGCGGGCGGCGGCGAAACGCCCACGGTCAGAGACATGGATATGCTGAATCGGCTCGGCATGCTCGGCGATCTGCTGCCAAATACCCAAGCGCTGATACAGTTGCTGGGAACCATAAGACAAGGCGGTCGAGCGGGCGTCATAACTCGGCTGATAACCCGAACCCGGGGTAAACGGCTCGATCAGGCAGATCCGCCAGCCGCGCTTTTTCGCCTCGCCTTGCAGCGCCAGCGCCAGGCTGGCGCCGACCAGACCGCCCCCAATAATCGCCAGCTCGACGCGCGGCGTTGACTCAGACAACTTGGGGCGCGCCGGCCATCAGCGCCTCGATTTCAGCGACAGTCTTAGGCACGCCGGTGGTGAGGATTTCACAACCGGCCTTGGTCACCACAACATCATCTTCGATCCGTACGCCGATGCCACGCCATTTTTTTGCGACGTTTTGATTGTCAGGGGAAATATAAATACCCGGCTCAACTGTCATCGCCATGCCGACTTCCAGCACCCGCCATTCGCCGCCGACTTTATAGTCGCCCACATCGTGCACATCCATCCCCAGCCAATGACCGGCGCGGTGCATGTAGAACGCCTTGTAGGCTTCGCTGGCGATGAGTTCATCAACATCGCCATCCAGCAAGCCCAGCTCAACCAAGCCAGCAGTAATAACCTGCACTGTGGCTTCGTGCGCCTGATTCCAGTGCTTACCGGGGCCAATTTCGAGGAATGCAGCTTCTTGCGAGGCCAGCACTAACTCGTAGATTGCTTTTTGCTCAGGCGAAAATTTACCGTTCGCCGGGAATGTGCGGGTGATATCGCTGGCGTAGCAATCAATCTCACAGCCGGCATCAATCAGCACCAGATCCCCGTCCTTCAAGGCCGCATCATTCTCGTGATAATGCAGGATGCAGGCGTTTTTACCGGTGGCGACGATAGAACCGTAGGCAGGCATTTTTGCCCCACCTTTACGGAACTCATAATCCAGCTCGGCTTCGAGGTGAAATTCGAATAAACCCGGACGACTGACGCGCATCGCCTGTACATGGGCGCGGGAGGAAATCTGCGCCGCTTCGCGCATCACCTTGACCTCGTTTGCACTCTTGTACAGGCGCATGTCGTGGAGCAAGTGATTGAGCGCGACAAACTCATTGGGCGGCTGTGCGCCTTGGCGCGCTTTAGACCGGATGACGTTGATCCAGTCCATCAAGTGGCGGTCAAATTCTTGATTGGTGCCCATGGAGTAATAAACCCGCTCACGGCCCTCAATCAGGCCCGGCAGAATATCGTCAATATCGCCGATGGGGAACGCGTCATCCGCGCCAAAACGACTCACAGCGCCATCCTGACCCGCGCGCAGACCGTCCCATAGCTCACGCTCGGGATCACGCTCACGGCAGAACAACACGTACTCACCATGCTCACGCCCTGGAATCAACGCAATCACCGCGTCAGGCTCCGGGAAGCCTGAGAGGTATTGAAAATCGCTGTCCTGACGGAAGATGTGTTCGACGTCGCGATTACGGATGTACACCGGTGCAGCAGGCAAAATTGCGATGCTGTTGGGTTCCATCTGCGCCATCAGCGCCTTGCGCCGACGGGCATATTCCGACTTTGGGATGCTGATCATGGCTGACGGGGTCCGCTAGTTGAGACTTAAAATCAATGCAGCGACGGCTTCTCGGTCGGCGCTTCAGGTTTGGCAAACTCGCTAAACAACAGCAACGGCGCTACGCGTAGGTATTCCATGACTTCCATATAGTCATTTTCACCGTCCTCGGATTCCTCTAGGGCGTTTTGTACCTGAGCAATGGCCGACAGGTCTTGCAACACTTCCATCGCTTCGGTGCTCAACGCGGTATCACCGGCAACCAGACCAAATCCGCCAAGGAAACCCTGACACCATTGACCCAGCGCAACCGCTCGCTCGCTCAGCGGCGCATCATCAGATGGCAGCAGCAACACCAGGGTAACGTCGCTACCGGTGAGCTCTGTTTTGACCATTTCCTGCAGCCCAATCAGGGCCTGGCGAACGTTATCAACCGGTGCAGCGCCGAGCAGCTCTGCGGCATCGACCAGCCAACCGTCGACCTCAAAACCCGCGCCAGCGCAACTGCGCCCCAGCAGCAAGCCTTGCAGTTCGGCAGGAGAAATAGAAAACCCGTTGCTGTTGAGCAACGCGGCAAATGCAGAATAAGGAGAACTAGAAGTTGGCATAGATTACTAGGCGCTAGACGGCGCAATCACTAGAATAGAGGCTTAGTATCCTAGCATTGGCAGGTACGCCAAGACCATCAACGCGACATGAGTCTTACCGATCAGCGCGCTCAAGGTGCTTAGCGAATGGATGTTGCAGCAACTTGCCATGCCCTGAGGATGCCCAGCCTGTCGTATATTGGCACATGCGGTTTGACCCCGAACGGCATCAGGCCTATATCCTAGGGTTACAACAACGCTTACGCAGACCTACTCCCGATCAATTTTTGTCTTAGCGAGACCCAATGGAAGACGCCGATCTGCAAGCCCTGACGAGCAAACTGGAACTCCTTGTCCAGCGTGTCGAGCAGCTCAAGGCTCAGAACCGAGTACTGGTTGCACACGAGCAAACATGGCGCGAGGAGCGCGCTCATCTGATTGAAAAGAACGAATTGGCCCGGCATAAGGTCGAATCAATGATTTCGCGCCTTAAAGCCCTGGAGCAGGACTCATGACACAGTCGAATACCGTAAACGTTCAGATCCTCGATAAAGAATATTGCATCAACTGTCCGCAGAGCGAACGAGCCAATCTAGAAGGCGCCGCGCGCTATCTGGATGCAAAAATGCGTGAGATACGCAGCAGTGGCAAAGTCATTGGAGCCGACCGTGTCGCGGTGATGGCCGCACTCAATATCACCCACGAATTACTGCACAAGCAAAGCGACCTGGATGTGCAGACTTCATCAACCCGCGAACAGGTACGCGACCTATTGCAACGGGTCGATAATGCACTTGCTGATGACGTAGGTGGTCAGCCGGGCTGATCAATGCGTTGCTTTCAGGTATACTCGCCCCTGCTCCCTGGAGTGTGCGCCAGTTGGTCATGTCCCTGAGCCGATACGCACAACCCCGGGGGTTGCAAGTTGGGGCCGGTGTGCATGTCCGCTCGACGGAAAGCCTGAACGCCTCCTTCAACCTCCACCTTGAACTTTCGGGTTCAAGGGCTACACCGACAGCGGCACGTCGGGGAGTCATTATTTCCAAGCTTGCTGCCTGCCTTGGCAGCAAGCGATCTGGCAGACGTCACTGATGCTCGATCCAGCCCTTCTCAGCCGCAAACAATTGCGTCGCACATTGCGCCAGGCACGCCGGGCACTCACACCTGCACAACAGCAGCGCGCCGCCCAAGGCGTATACAGGCAACTTGCCCAGCACCCGGTATTTCGCCGCGCTAAGCACATCGCCCTGTATTTACCCAATGATGGAGAGATCGACCCGCGCCTACTGATGCGCGCGGCTCAGAAGCGCGGCAAAGCGACTTACCTACCCGTGCTGAATGCATGGCCACGCACCAAAATGGTGTTTCAACGCGTTCGCCCAACAGACAAACTGCACGCCAATCGTTTTGGCATTGCCGAGCCACGGGCAAATCCAGCACAGCAACGCAAAGTCTGGGCGCTCGATTTAATTTTGCTACCGCTGGTCGGTTTTGACCGCGAAGGCGGACGCCTCGGTATGGGCGGCGGCTTTTACGATCGCAGCCTGGCCTACAGGGCAAGGCGCAAGAATTGTCACAAGCCGACGCTTCTGGGCTTAGCGCATGAGTGCCAGCAGGTCAAAAAGCTGGCCATGGCCAGTTGGGATGTGCCGCTGAATGCGACAGTGACTGATCGAAAATGGTACTAGGTTGAGGCTGCGCCGCATCCTGCAGCGCCATTCAATACCGCGACTAAGACTGCTGCGACTCACTCACAGAAGTATCCGCCTGGCGATCCCAAAGACTCTGGGTATAACCCGTTGTCACCACGCCCAAACTGAACAAAATCACTAATACCCACAACAAATCTGGTTTACGTCTCATAGAATGCCTCCCCCTTTGAGGCAATCTGCGCACGGTGTATCCGGCGGCATTTTTATATAACTAACTCGCAAAGGCTCAAACCCACAAAAGCGCTGGCATTGTCTGCTTGTGTTTAGCGCTCGGCAATTGCAAGTGCCCAACGGTCACCTGTTGGACATTTTCTGCAGATTACCTCGCTGCGGGTATCCTTAAGGACCTAAGGACACAATCGATGGAGCAAAGTTCATGCCCAATTGGCTAATGAAATCAGAACCTGATGAGTTTTCAATTCACGACCTGCAGCGCTTAACAGTTGCGCGCTGGGATGGGGTGCGTAATTATCAAGCTCGCAACTTTATGCGCAGCATGAACAGTGGGGACTTATTTTTCTTCTACCACTCAAGTTGCCCGGAGCCAGGCATAGCGGGCATCGCTCGAATCAGCCGCGAAGCCTACCCTGATCCCACCGCACTGGATAAGCAAAGCCATTACTTCGATACCAAAGCCACAGCCGAAAGGAACCCATGGAGCGCCGTCGACATCGAATTCGTAGAAGCCTTCAAGCAGGTTATCAGCCTCACCGACCTTAAAGCACAGCACGCCCTGCTGGAGTTGCCACTTGTGCAAAAAGGTAGCCGTTTATCCGTAATGCCAGTATCAGATACCCACTGGCAAGCAATTATGCAGATGCGTTAAGTCACCACAATTAAACCAGCGGACTCAGCTCTATGGCGCAACGCCTGTCACAGACATGGATAGCTCGATTTGCATTGGCAGTACTCTTGAGCGGGCTCTATTTTGCCAGCCTGACCGTTTGGCAACAAATGGTCCATGATCAACAGCAATCCATCGCTGAGCGGGTGAGCTTCCAGGCCAAAGACCTTGCAAGACGCTTGCAAAGCAGCCTGCACGACCAAGTTGAGGACCTCGATCGCATTGCCCAACTGTGGAATTACCGTGGGCGCGTCCCCAAGGACCAATGGCTGCTTGAAAGTCAGTTCTCCCTGGAGCACTTCAAAGCCTATCAGTCGATTCAGTGGCTGGGCCCTGATCTGCATATGCACTGGGTAATGCCCGTTACCGGCAACGAGGCAGCGCTCAATTTTGTACTCAGGCCGGAGCACCCCAACTATTCGCTTGCCTTGCGCGCGCGCGACACCGGCACTGCTCAATTTTCCAATAGCTTTGCCCTGGTTCAGGGCGGCCGCGGTTTTGTGTTGTACACCCCGCTGTATATCAAGAACGAAGAGGGTAAGCGGATATTTGACGGCTTTTTGCAGGGCGTGTTTAAAGTCGAGCAACTGATGGATCAACTGCTCTCAGAAGTGGATCGCGATTACTTCAGCGCCGAGCTGCTGGAAAATGGCAAGCCAATCTACAGCCGGGAGCAACCCAACACCAAGGCTAAGTTTGAACAGAGTATTGCCCTGCACCTGTTAAATAATCAAAATTTCGCTCTCACCCTGAAGCCCAGCCAGAAACTGCTGAATGTATTGAGCACTCCGCTGCCCACGTTCGTACTTAGTGCCAGTCTGATCATCAGCACATTGCTGGTCGCCGCATTGGCGCTGGTACTGCAAAGCCATCAACGCGCCAATGACTTGCAAAGCAGCAACCGCCGCCTGAATAAAGAGATCGCCCAACGCGAGCACATTGAACGCGTGCTGATAGAAAGCCGCGAACGCTTGCAGCTGGTTATCGACATGACCGACTCAAGCAGCGATGGCCTGTTTATCGTGAACCCGAGCAGCCGTGAAATTCTCTATATGAATCGCGCCACCCACCGCTCGCTAGGCTATAGCGCCGAAGCGTTCAGTCGATTATTCAAAGAGAACCCTGACCGCTTGCTGCCTAACTTTACCAACTGGCTCAGCGAGCTGCGCGCCTCCCAAGACAGCAGTCCATCGCAGATGTCCCAGCACCACCTGCTCCGGCGCGATGGCAGCGTACAGGCGGCAGAAATCAGCGCACAGTTGGTGGTGATCAATGAACACGAATACTTGATTTGCGTCTCGCGCGATAACAGCGAGCGGCTTAAATTCGAGGCGCAGTTGCAAACCCTTTCACAGCAAGATGGCTTAACCGGACTGTTTAACCGGCGCTACTTTGACAACCAGTTGGCCAGTGAATGGCGACGCTTGAAGCGCACCGGTTCACCGCTGACATTGATGATGCTCGATATCGACTACTTCAAAGCCTATAACGATCAGCGCGGCCACCTAGCGGGGGACGATGCCTTACGCCATGTTGCCAAAATCATGCAGAGCTGCTTGCAGCGTGAAGGTGATTCAGCCTGCCGCTATGGCGGTGAAGAGTTCGTGATCATCCTGGCAAATACCGATGCCGAAGGCGCCAGTCACATAGCTGCCCAGCTGCATCAGCAACTGGACGAGGCGCGGATTAAACACCTCAGCAGCCCGTTCGGCAGACTGACCCTGAGCATTGGCATTGCCAGCACCACCGCTGACAACGACGATCTGCCGGACAGCCTTATCGAACGCAGTGACCAGGCGCTCTACCAAGCCAAGCACGAGGGACGCAATCGCACCTGCATTGCCCACGCTGCCAGTTGAGCGAGGCCGCAAGCGCCTACTGCTGAAGAATCAGGTTATTGAACAGCAAATCCTCAACCAAGGGCTCGCCCTCCTCCTGTGTCAGCACCTGCTGAACTTGCTTCAAGGCTTCTTCGCGCAGTTTTTCCTTGGCATCCGGCGCATTCAAGGCCTCCTCCGTTTGCTGGGAGAACAACATCACTAGTTGATTGCGAATCAACGGCTCATGGTGAGTGACCTTGGCCTCAGCCTCTGGCCCGGCTACACGAAGCGACACATCGGCTTTGTAAAATTTCAACTTGGGTCCTGAGCCAAAGTTACCCACTAATGCCGGCGTGAGGTTGATATAGGCGACCTGGGGCACTGCAGCCTCACCTTCGACTTCAGCTTCTTCAGCCATTGCGTGCAGGGGTAAGCTCAGGGCAAACAATAATGCGAGGATGGCTTTCACAGGTCTCACTCTCCGTTAGGGTTATGCCAAGCATAGCGATTACTACGTCCGCGCCCAAGCACAATGCTTATGCTGCACCATTACAAGCAACCATGCTCGTTGACCCAACCTTTCAGCGCTCTACACTGCGCCCCATAACTTGAAAAAGGATGCGCCCGATGAAAGCTGTGTTATGCAAAGCCTTTGGCCCAGCTGAAACGCTGGTTGTGGAAGAGACCGCTAACCCTGAAGCGAAGAAAAACGAAGTGGTCATCGACGTGCACTGCGCCGGCGTCAACTTTCCTGACACGCTGATCATCGAAGGCAAATACCAGTTCAAGCCCCCCTTCCCGTTCTCCCCAGGCGGCGAAGCATCTGGAGTCGTGAGTTCTGTGGGCGAAAAAGTCAGCCACCTCAAAGTCGGCGACCGGGTCATGGCGCTGACCGGCTGGGGCAGCTTTGCCGAACAAGTGGCAGTGCCCAGTTACAACGTGATGCCAGTGCCCAAGTCGATGGATTTCCCAAGCGCGGCCGCTTTCGGCATGACCTACGGCACCTCTATGCACGCCCTTAAACAGCGCGCCAACATTCAGCCAGGCGAAACCCTGCTGGTACTCGGCGCATCCGGCGGTGTGGGTCTCGCAGCAGTCGAAATCGGTAAAGCCATGGGCGCCAAAGTCATTGCCGCCGCCAGCAGCGCGGAAAAACTCGCAGTGGCAAAAGCCGCAGGGGCGGATGAGCTGATCAATTACAGCGAGAGCAACCTCAAAGAGGAAGTGAAACGCCTTACCGGTGGCCAGGGCGCCGACGTGATCTACGACCCGGTCGGTGGTGACTTATTTGATCTGGCGGTGCGCAGCATTGCCTGGAATGGTCGCTTGCTGGTCGTGGGCTTTGCCAGTGGCCGCATTCCTGAAGTGCCGGTGAACCTGATGCTGCTAAAAGGCGCATCGGTGGTCGGTGTGTTCTGGGGCTCATTTGCCCAGCGTCAGCCGCAAGACAACTTGGCCAACTTCCAGCAACTCTTCGCCTGGCACACTGAAGGCAAGCTCAAGCCCCTTGTCTCCGAGACCTTCGCGCTGGAAAAAGCGGCTGACGCCATCAACCTGCTCGGCCAGCGCAAAGCTGTCGGCAAGGTCGTGGTTCAGGTTCGATAGACTTAAAGGCTGCCTGGCTAATGCTGCCAGGCAGCATTAGCTTGATTTACTCGCGCGGCGCATAGGCGAATACATCGGCGCGCATTTGGTGTGCATCCATCCCCGCATCAACCAATGCATCAAGAGTACCGTAAACCATCGGCGGTGAGCCGCTGGCATAGACGTGCAGCGCCTTGAGGTCGCTAAAGTCCTCGCTGACCGCTTCATGTAACAGGCCACAGCGGCCCTGCCAACCACACTGATCACTGACGACTTTGTGCAGGGTCAGGTTCTCCAGTTGCTGCCAATCGGCCCAGTGCGGCAAATCATAAAAATCATCCGGGTTGCGAGCCCCCCAATACAGATGTACCGGGTGCTTAAAGCCGGTTTCGCGGCAGTGCTCGATCAAACTGTGCATCTGCGCCATGCCGGTGCCCGCGGCGATCAACACCAAGGGCCCTTCAGGCAACTCGGCCAAATGAGTATCGCCAAAGGGCAACTGCACCCGAACAAAGCCCTGTTGTTGCAAGCGCTTGATCAGGGCCTGGGTTTCTTCATCACGGGCTAGGATATGCAGCTCAAGATCGCGTCCCGCGTGCGGAGCAGAAGCCAGGGAGAAGGCGGCGTAGTCATCTTCAGCGCGCTGCAACAGCAAATACTGACCGGCGTGATAACGCGGCAGCTTGCCCGCAGGCGCACGCAAGCACAGGCGATAAACATCACCACCGACATCTGCGCAACTGACAATCTGACAAGAGAAGTCGCGCACCGGTAATTCACCCGGTGCCAGCACACCATCCCAAAGCAGCACGCAGTCCTCTAGCGGCTCAGCCAGACAGGTGAATAATTCACCGTGGTCAATCTCGCTGCCGTTTTGGCTAACCCGGCCTTCAACCAGCAACGCGGCACAGATATGGCAATTACCGTTACGGCAGCTCTGTGGACAATCAAAGCCCTGACGCCTCGCCGCATCGAGAATGCGCTCTCCGGGCTGTACGCTGACTTCGGCGCCCGAAGGCTGCAAGATAACGTTCATCGTGCGGTCCATCAGTCAATCCCTAGCTCGGCCCACATGTCATCGATCTTACGCTTGACGGCATCGTCCTGCACAATCGCCCGACCCCACTCGCGAGTGGTTTCCCCAGGCCATTTGTTGGTGGCATCCAGTCCCATCTTCGAACCCAGACCTGAAACTGGAGAAGCGAAATCAAGGTAATCAATCGGCGTATTCTCGATCATCACGGTGTCGCGTGCCGGGTCCATGCGAGTGGTGATTGCCCAGATAACATCATTCCAGTCACGGGCATTGACGTCATCATCGGTGACGATAACAAACTTGGTGTACATAAACTGACGCAAGAATGACCACACGCCGAGCATCACGCGCTTGGCATGCCCTGGATACTGCTTCTTGATGGTCACCACCGCCATGCGATAGGAGCAACCTTCCGGCGGCAGATAGAAATCGGTGATTTCCGGAAACTGCTTTTGCAGAATCGGTACGAACACCTCATTGAGTGCCACACCTAAAATTGCCGGCTCATCCGGTGGCCGGCCGGTGTAGGTGCTGTGATAAATAGGCTTTTGCCGACGGGTAATACGCTCAACGGTAAAGACCGGAAAGCTGTCCACTTCGTTGTAGTAACCCGTGTGGTCGCCATAAGGGCCTTCGTTAGCCATCTCGCCCGGATGGATCACTCCCTCAAGGACAATTTCAGCACTGGCTGGCACCTGCAAGTCACTGCCACGGGCCTTGATCAGTTCGGTTTTGTTACCTCGCAACAAACCGGCAAAGGCATACTCAGACAAGCTGTCCGGCACCGGCGTTACGGCGCCGAGAATAGTCGCCGGGTCGGCGCCCAGGGCAACAGCCACCGGATAGGGACGATCCGGGTACTTCTGGCACCACTCGCGAAAATCCAATGCGCCGCCACGATGGCTGAGCCAACGCATGATGACTTTGTTGCGGCCGATCACCTGCTGGCGATAAATACCCAGATTCTGACGTTCTTTGTTCGGGCCCTTGGTGATGGTCAGCCCCCACGTGATCAACGGGCCGACGTCGCCTGGCCAGCAGGTTTGCACGGGCAGCTTGGTCAGGTCGACGTCATCGCCTTCTTCGATCACTTCCTGGCAGGGGGCGTCTTTGAGTACCTTGGGTGCCATCGACAGCACTTTGCGGTAGATCGGCAGTTTGTCCCACGCATCTTTCAGCCCTTTAGGCGGCTCGGGCTCCTTGAGAAACGCCAGTAACTTGCCAATTTCGCGCAGCTCACTCACCGCCTCTGCCCCCATGCCCAGCGCCACCCGCTGCGGCGTGCCGAACAGATTGCCGAGCACCGGCATCTCGAACCCGGTCGGGTTCTCGAACAGCAACGCAGGCCCTGCTTTACGCAGAGTACGGTCACAAATTTCAGTCATTTCCAGCACGGGAGAAACCGGTGTCTGGATACGCTTGAGTTCGCCGCGCTTTTCCAAGCCGCTGATAAAGTCGCGCAGATCGCGATACTGCATGCAGGAGCCTCGTGTCAGGCAGAGCCATCGAAGCGCAAAGTTTAGCGCCCCACTCAGTTATTCAGAAGTGCAAAAGCCAATTCACACAAACACAAAAGCCGGGAGATACCCGGCTTTTGCTAGATCTAGCCACTTCAGGACTGCAACAAACCGCTTGTGCGCTTTCTCAAAGTCCGAGGTCGCGCGTGCAAAGGTCAGGCAAGGCGAAAATCGTCGAAGAAGCGCAGTGTACGTCTGTACATGAGCATTCTGAGCCGGCTTTCAACGCAGCATCACCGCAGCACGCACGGCCGCAAGCCAATCACTCAAAGTCCGAGGTCGCGTGTGCAAAGGTCAGGCAAGGCAGAAATTACCGAGGCCGCGCAGTGTACGAGTAGTACATGAGCACGCCGAGGTAACTTCTAACGCAGCATCACCGCAGCACACACGGCCGCACGCCAATCACTTACGCTTCATGGACATGAAAAACTCTTCATTAGTCTTGGTCGCCTTAAGCTTGTCGATCAAGAACTCGATGGCAGCGATCTCATCCATCGGGTGCAGCAACTTACGCAGAATCCAAATGCGCTGCAGCTCGTCTTCTGCAGTCAGCAACTCTTCGCGGCGGGTACCGGAGCGGTTGATGTTGATTGCAGGGAAAACGCGCTTCTCGGCGATACGACGATCCAAAGGCAGTTCCATGTTACCGGTACCTTTGAATTCTTCGTAAATCACTTCATCCATCTTCGAGCCGGTTTCAACCAGCGCGGTCGCAAGAATGGTCAGCGATCCACCTTCTTCGATGTTACGTGCGGCGCCGAAGAAACGTTTTGGCTTCTCCAGGGCGTGGGCATCAACACCACCAGTCAGTACCTTGCCGGAGCTAGGAATAACAGTGTTGTAGGCACGCGCTAGACGGGTGATCGAGTCGAGCAGAATGACCACATCTTTCTTGTGCTCAACCAGACGCTTGGCCTTCTCGATAACCATTTCTGCAACCTGCACGTGGCGGGTTGGCGGCTCATCGAAGGTCGAAGCAACCACTTCGCCGCGCACCGTGCGCTGCATTTCAGTTACTTCTTCCGGGCGCTCATCGATCAACAGAACGATCAGGTGACACTCAGGATTGTTGCGTGTGATGTTGCTGGCAATGTTCTGCAGCATGATGGTCTTGCCCGCTTTTGGCGGCGCAACAATCAGACCACGCTGACCTTTACCAATCGGCGCACACAGGTCGATAACGCGACCGGTGATGTCTTCCGTGGAGCCATTACCGGCTTCCATGACCAGACGCTTAGTTGGGAACAGCGGCGTCAGGTTTTCGAACAGAATTTTGTTCTTCGCGTTCTCAGGACGATCGTAGTTGATCGTGTCGACCTTGAGCAGTGCGAAGTAGCGCTCGCCCTCTTTCGGCGGGCGAATTTTACCAACGATGGTATCGCCGGTGCGCAGGTTGAAACGACGGATCTGGCTTGGCGAGACGTAAATATCGTCTGGGCCCGCGAGATACGAGGCATCAGCGGAACGGAGGAAGCCGAAACCGTCCTGGAGAATTTCCAGCACGCCATCACCGGAAATTTCTTCGCCGCCTTTGGAATGTCTTTTCAGTAACGAGAAGATCACATCCTGCTTGCGCGAGCGGGCCATGTTGTCGATGCCCATCTGTTCTGCCATTTCCAGCAGTTCAGTGATCGGCTTTTGCTTGAGTTCGGTCAGATTCATAGGAATGACGTAATCATTGTGAGGAGGGAAAATAAGCTATTAGCTTGGGAGGCCGCGCCGCACTTGAAGGCGACTGGATCGCGAAATGATTCGTAAAGGAATGCGTCGGCGACGGCTATGCAGGGGGCTGTATAGGAAATACAGCGAGACCGAATGTAACATCGTGCAAATGCGCACGTCTAGCCTTTAAATACAAAAAAGCCCCGATATTTTCGGGGCCATTTCACAAAACTGCTTAGATATTGCTATCTAGAAACGCTGTCAGTTGCGACTTCGACAGTGCGCCAACCTTGGTCGCTTCAACGTTGCCATTCTTGAACAGCATCAGCGTTGGAATACCGCGAACGCCGTACTTAGGTGGCGTGTCTTGGTTTTCGTCGATGTTCAGTTTGCAGACCTTGAGCTTGCCTTGGTAAGTCTGGGCAATCTCGTCGAGAACCGGTGCAATCATTTTGCACGGGCCACACCACTCAGCCCAGTAGTCGACCAGAATAGCGCCTTCGGCTTGAATAACTTCTTGGTCAAAGCTTGCGTCGCTGACGTTGGTGATGAATTCGCTCATGGAAATCTCCGTGTTCGGAAGCAACAAAATTGGCAGACATCATAGCGCGGCTTTTCCATCACAGCTAGAAAAGCACAATTGCGTTTTTCAATGATCCAATACAATTTCCGTATCGAACTAGTCCCCAAGCGTGATGAAAGCTATTCCGGTGCGCAGTGCTGCAGCCCGTATATGTTGCTGCATAGCCTTCTGCGCCGGTGCTTTTGCCCGACGCCCAAGCGCCTTGAGGATCTTAGTATGTTCGCGCCAGGTTTCCAGCGCACGCTCGGGACGGATAAAGGGCAATTTCTGACTTTCGAGGAAAATTTCGGCACTCGAGGTGACAATTCCGAGCATCGCCTGATTACCACTGGCCTGCAGAATTCGTCGATGAAAGTCAAAATCCAGCTCGGATGCCCGCTCAAAATCACCTGCCCGCAGCTCTAAGCGCATCTGCTCGACGTTATCTTGAAGAGCGTCCAACTCTTGCGCGCCTAATGTCACGGCCGCCAGACCGCAGGCGAAGCCCTCCAGCGCATAACGAAGCTGAAAGGTGTCGGCTGCCGATATCTGCGCCGCAAACGGCCACGCGAAACCAATGTTGGCTGTGCTTTGTAATGGCGGCGCCTGGACAAACACCCCTTTACCCGGCTGCACACTGACCATACCCAGCGCACTCAGGGACGACAAGGCTTCGCGTAATGAGGTGCGGCTGACGCCAAGGCGCTGCGCCAAATCCCGCTGGGAGGGCAGTGCATCACCCGCGCGATAATCTTCTTGTTCAATCAGATCGCGGATGGCTTGCAAGGCATATTCGGGTACAGCGCGGGGCGTGGGCGCATGCATAACTGTTCGGGCCGGTCAGTCCAGTGAGACTGCCTTTGTAAGGCCATTTAGCCCTCGCTGGCAAGCTGCGCCCCGCGATCGCTCAGGGGGTTGAGTCGGTGCACCGAGATGAAGCGCATATGCTTTCGACCGATCGGTCAGATTCGCCAACTGTTCAGACCAGTAAGACCTTGTTTTGCAAAAGCAATAATCGTAAGTGCATGAATCTACTGGCTATTGGCATAACTGATGCAATCGAACATTTATCGAATTGTTCGAATTTTATTAGCCAGTCGGGAGACAGCCATGATCCAAGCTAACCGCAGCCTACTCAGCGTCCTGTTCGCCAGCCTGATGCTGAGCATTACTTCAGCCCATGCTGACGGCCTCAGTGACATCAGCGAGCGCGGCGTATTGAAAGTTGCAGTGCCGCAAGACTTTCCGCCTTTTGGCTCGGTCGGCCCAGACCTGAAACCTCGCGGTTTGGATATCGACACCGCACAACTGCTGGCAGACAAACTCTCGGTCAAACTTGAACTGACGCCAGTCAACAGCACCAACCGCATCCCATTTCTGACCACTGGCAAAGTCGATCTGGTCATTTCCAGCTTGGGTAAAAACCCTGAGCGCGAATCAGTGATTGATTTCTCTGATGCCTACGCGCCGTTTTATTTAGGGGTATTTGGTCCTGAGGACAGCGCCGTGACCTCATTGGCTGATCTGTCAGGTAAAACCATCAGCGTTACCCGTGGCGCGATCGAAGATATCGAACTGAGCAAAGTTGCACCTAAAGACGCCACTATCAAACGTTTCGAAGACAACAACTCAACCATTGCCGCTTACCTCTCGGGCCAAGTTGACCTTATCGCCAGCGGCAACGTGGTGATGTCAGCCATCGCCGAGCGCAATCCCAAGCGCGTGCCGTCAATGAAGCTGAACCTGAAAAACTCACCGACCTATGTGGGCATGAACAAAAACCAACCCGCTTTGCTCGACAAGGTTAACCAGATCATCGGCGCTGCCAAGACCGACGGCAGCCTCAATAGCATCAGTGAAAAATGGTTGAAGCAGCCCCTTCCTGCCGACCTTTAAGCCTTCAACCTTGATGGAGGCCTGACTCGATGGCGTACCAATTCAACTTTCTTCCCGTTCTTGAAAATGCTGATCTGTTGCTGCAAGGCGCAATGTTTACCCTCGGCCTGACCCTGATTGGTACTGTGCTCGGTGTTGGGTTAGGGATTGTCGGTGCAGGATTACGTGCCTGGCAGATCAGCCCCTTCAACCGGGTCTTTGCGCTCTACGTTGAGTTGATACGCAACACGCCATTTATTGTTCAGCTGTTTTTCATTTTCTTCGGCCTGCCAGCACTTGGCGTGCGCATGAATGAGTGGGAAGCCGCCGTGCTGGCGATGGTGATTAATTTGGGCGCCTACTCAACGGAGATCATCCGCGCCGGCATTCAGGCCGTGCCGTCCGGTCAACTCGAAGCAGCATCTGCATTGGCCATGAACCGCCTTGAGACGTTTCGCTATGTGGTCTTACGCCCAGCTTTGAGCAAGGTCTGGCCCGCGCTATCAAGCCAGATAATCATCGTCATGCTGGGCTCATCGGTGTGCTCGCAGATATCCACCGAAGAGCTGTCGTTCGCCGCCAACTTTATCCAGTCACGCAACTTTCGCGCCTTCGAAACCTACCTGGTGACGACGCTGCTGTACTTGACCATGGCGATCATCATTCGCCAATTACTCGCGTGGCTTGGCCGACGCTTTATTGTTGGAGCACGCTAATGGATTTCACCCTTTGGGACATTCTGCGCAACTTGCTCACCGGCTTGCAGTGGACACTGTTGTTGTCATTGGTGGCCTTTGTCTGCGGTGGAATTGCCGGGCTTCTGGTTTTGCTGGCGCGTATCGGCCCCTTTCAGTCATTGCGGGTTCTGGCATACGGCTACATTGAGCTGTTCCAGGGCACGCCGCTGCTGATGCAGCTATTTATGGTGTTTTTCGGCGTTGCCCTGCTGGGTATCGACGTTTCACCTTGGCTCGCCGCCGCCATCGCCCTCACCCTTTTCACCAGCGCATTTCTCGCCGAAATTTGGCGCGGCTGTGTCGAGTCAATCCCGCGGGGCCAGTGGGAGGCTTCAGAAAGCCTAGCGTTGTCGCGCTTGGAAGTCCTACGTCACGTGGTGCTGCCACAAGCCATGCGCATTGCTATCGCACCCACTGTTGGCTTCTCGGTGCAGGTCGTCAAAGGCACCGCTGTCACCTCGATTATTGGCTTTACCGAACTGACCAAAACCGGCGGCATGCTGGCAAACGCCACCTTCGAACCCTTCATGGTGTATGGCTTCGTTGCGCTGGGTTACTTCTTGCTTTGCTTCCCCCTATCGTTTGCTGCTCACCGCCTGGAAAGGAGGCTCAATGTCACTGCTTAATGTCAGCGCCTTGCACAAGTACTATGGCGATAATCACGTGCTCAAGGGCATCGACCTTGAAGTTGCCGAAGGCGAAGTCGTCGCCATCATCGGTCGCAGTGGCTCGGGTAAAAGCACCCTGCTACGCACCCTTAACGGGCTGGAATCGATCAATGACGGGGTTATCGAAGTCGACGGCGAATACCTTGATGCCGCGAGGGCCGATCTACGCAGCCTGCGGCAAAAAGTCGGAATGGTCTTTCAGCAATTCAATCTATTTCCTCACCTCTGCGTGGGCGAGAACGTGATGCTCGCACCCCAGGTGGTTAAAAAGCTGCCCCGTGAAAAGGCCGCAACGCTTGCTAAACAGATGCTTGAGCGAGTCGGACTTGGCGAGAAGTTTTCTGCCTTTCCGGAGCAGCTTTCCGGGGGCCAGCAGCAACGCGTAGCTATTGCACGAGCCTTGGCCATGTCACCCAAGGTATTGCTCTGCGACGAGATCACCTCGGCGCTGGATCCGGAGCTGGTGAATGAGGTGCTTGCGGTGGTCAAACAATTGGCAAGCGAAGGCATGACCCTGATCATGGTCACCCATGAGATGCGCTTCGCCCGTGAAGTCGGTGACAAGCTGGTGTTTATGCATCAGGGCAAAGTGCATGAGGTGGGCGATCCAAAACAGCTATTTGCCGAACCGCAAACCGTCGAGCTGCGCAATTTCATCAGTTCTGTTCATGCATGAGCGAAAGACTCGACAGGACCTTGGCGCTGCGTGCAGAACCCTTGACCCCGCAAGGCGTTTGAACCCTTCGGTGATGAGCAAGACCTAAAGCAACCGCTGTGGGTCTCGCTATAATAGGTTTCTTAAGATTTATTCAGGCATGACTGAAACCCTTGGCAAGTGCAAGCTTGCCAGCGTCGTAGGCGTTGATAACCCGTAAAAAGATCGGCTGCCAGAGTGCTAGGCGTTGGCGTGATCAGTTGATCGTGGCACGATGGGCGCGTTCAGCATCGAGATATCCAATGCCATGCCAGAAAACGCTAATGAGTCATTCCCATTGATTGCCGCTATCGACCTTGGCTCCAACAGCTTTCATATGGTGTTAGCCAAAGCGGATCATGGCGAAATTCGCATTCTTGAACGCCTCGGTGACAAGGTGCAACTCGCCGCAGGTATCAATGAGGAGCGGCTTCTCAACGAAGAGGCCATGCAACGCGGTATCGACTGTTTGCGCCGGTTTGCCCAGCTCACCGCCAATCTGCCCCAAGGTGCAGTCCGCGTCGTGGCCACCAATGCCTTGCGTGAAGCACGCAATCGCGCAGAATTTATTCAACGTGCAGAAGAGGTGCTTGGCCACCCGGTTGAGGTCATTTCTGGACGTGAAGAAGCGCGGCTGATCTATCTGGGTGTATCCCACAGCATTGCCGACACGCCCGGCAAGCGCCTGGTCGCTGATATCGGCGGCGGCAGTACCGAGTTCATCATTGGCCAACGCTTCGAACCGTTGCTGCGCGAAAGCCTGCAAATGGGTTGCGTCAGTTATACCCAGCGCTTCTTCAAAGATGGCAAAATTACCCAAGCGCGTTATGCCCAAGCCTATACCGCTGCACGGCTGGAGATCATGGGTATCGAGCATGCACTGCGACGCCTGGGCTGGGAGGAAGCCGTGGGTGCTTCTGGCACCATCAAGGCGATCGGTCTGACCATTCAAGCGGCAGGTTTGGGTAAAGGCGAGGTGAACAGCGAAGGACTGGCCTGGCTCAAGCGAAAAGTGCTCAAGTTGGGTGACGTGGATAAACTTGATTTCGACGGGATCAAAGTTGATCGGCGCAGCATCTTCCCTGCAGGTTTGGCGATTATGGAGGCCATCTTCGACGCCTGCGAACTGAGCAGCATGTCGCACTCCGAAGGCGCTCTGCGTGAAGGCGTTCTCTATGACTTACTCGGTCGCCATCATCACGAAGATGTCCGTGAGCGCACGCTGAGCGCGCTGATGGAGCGCTATCACGTTGACCTTGATCAAGCTGCCCGCGTCGAGTCCAAAGCCCTCGAAGGCCTTGCACAGGTTGAAAAGGCGTGGTCGCTGAAAGAGGACTGGCATAAAGAATTACTGGTCTGGGCGGCACGGGTCCACGAACTGGGACTGGATATAGCCCACTATCAGTATCACAAGCACGGCGCCTACCTGGTTGAGCATTCAGATTTGGCCGGCTTTTCACGCATCGACCAACAGATGCTGGCATTACTGATACGCGGTCACCGGCGCAATATTCCCAAGGATAAGCTCGCTGAATTCGGCAAAGAAGGCATCAAGCTGATTCGGCTGTGCGTACTGCTGCGCTTTGCGATCCTGTTCCACCACATTCGCAGCACTCAGGAAATGCCCCAGGTTGAGCTGAAAGCCTCTGGGCAAAGCCTTGAATACCGCTTCCCGGATGGCTGGCTGGAAGCCAACCCGCTCACCCAGGCTGACTTCACCCAAGAAGCCGAATGGCTGAAACGGGTCGGTATCGAACTCAGCGTGCGCTGACCAGCGGGACTGTCAGTTTATCCAGCAAGCCGGCCTGCGCACTGCGCGGGTTCTGGTTGCCGGTCGGACTGCTGCGCAAGTAACGCCCGTCAGGCTGCAATACCCAGCTGTGGGTGTTGTCGCTGAGGTACATTTCCAGCTCTTTCTTGACCCGCAAAATCAGCTTCTTGCCTTCAACCGGGAACGCAGTTTCCACGCGTTTATCAAGGTTGCGCTCCATCCAGTCGGCACTCGACAGGTAGATTTTTTCTTCTCCTTCATTGAGAAAGTAGAAGACCCGCGTGTGCTCAAGGAAGCGACCAATAATCGAACGCACCTGAATATTGTGCGAAACCCCGGGGATCCCTGGCCGCAGGCAGCACATGCCGCGCACCACCAGATCAATTTTGACCCCGCTCTGGCTGGCTTTGTACAAGGCCCGAATAATTTTCGGATCCGTCAGCGAGTTGAACTTGGCCATGATGTGCGCCGGCTTGCCTTCGGTGGCCAGCAAGGTTTCTTTGGCGATCATGTCGAGTAAGGTTTTCTTCAGGGTAAACGGCGCATGCAGCAACTTCTTCATGCGCAGGGTTTTACCCATGCCGATTAACTGGCTAAACATTTTCGAAACGTCTTCACAGAGCGCAACATCTGCCGTTAACAAGCTGTAGTCGGTATAAAGGCGTGCGTTACCCGCGTGATAGTTACCCGTTCCCAAGTGGGCGTAGCGAACGATGTCTCCACTTTCACGGCGCAGGATCAGCATCATCTTGGCGTGGGTTTTAAAGCCAACAACGCCGTAAATCACCACAGCGCCCGCGGCCTGCAAGCGGCTCGCCAGTTGCAAGTTGGACTCTTCATCGAAGCGGGCACGCAGTTCAATAACCGCCGTAACCTCTTTACCGTTACGCGCCGCTTCAACCAGCGCATCGACGATTTCCGAGTTAGCGCCCGAGCGATACAGGGTTTGCTTGATTGCCAGGACGTGCGGGTCTTTTGCCGCTTGGCGCAGCAGGTCTACGACCGGAGTAAAGGACTCAAAGGGGTGTAACAAGAGGATATCTTGCTTGCTCACCACGTTGAAAATGTTATCGCTGTTCTGCAGCAGCTTTGGAATAACCGGGGTAAACGGGGTGTACTGCAGCTCTGGATGGCTTTCCAAACTGGTGACGCTGAACAGGCGGGTCAAGTTGACCGGGCCGCTTACACAGTACAGCTCACTCTCGGCCAGACCGAATTGCTTGAGCAGGTAATCACTGAGATTTTTCGGGCAGCTGTCCACAACCTCAAGGCGCACCGCATCACCATAGCGGCGCGAGAACAGTTCGCCACGCAGAGCACGCGCCAAGTCTTCAACGTCCTCGGTATCCACCGACAAATCGGCGTTGCGTGTAAGGCGGAACTGGTAGCAGCCCTTTACTTTCATGCCGACGAACAAATCATCGGCATGGGCGTGGATCATTGATGACAAGAACACATAATTGGCACCCGGACCGCCAACCTCTTCCGGTACCCGGATAATCCGCGGCAGCAGCCGTGGCGCCGGGATAATCGCCAAACCCGAGTCGCGACCGAAGGCATCAATCCCTTCCAGTTCAACAATAAAGTTCAGGCTTTTGTTCACCAGCAGCGGGAACGGGTGCGTCGGGTCAAGACCAATAGGGGTGATGATGGGAGCGATCTCGTCGCGGAAGAAACGCCGCACCCACGCCTTGATCTTGGTGTTCCAGTTGCGGCGGCGGATAAAGCGCACATTGTGCTTTTCCAGCGCGGGTAACAGGGTGTCATTCAAAATCGTGTACTGACGCGAGACCTGCTCATGCACCAGCTCAGAAATACGCGCCAATGCCTGGTGCGGCTGCAAACCATCTGCCGCCGCTTGTTCGCGAGCAAAGGTGATCTGTTTTTTCAGGCCGGCGACACGAATTTCGAAGAATTCATCCAGATTGCTGGAGAAGATCAGCAAGAACTTCAGACGTTCCAACAACGGATAAGACTCATCCAGCGCCTGCTCAAGCACGCGGATGTTGAATTGCAGCTGAGACAGCTCGCGGTGAATATAAAGGCTGCTGTCATCCAGGCTTGGCACCACCATCGGCGGCGCAGGATGCACCTCGGCGGCCACGGGTGCAGCAGGAGCGGGCTCAACAACCTCAACCAGCGCCTCGACAGCAGCCGGCTCTTCAGTTTGCAATTCGGTCAATCCTTCGGTGTTCATTCGCGGGGTTCCTGGGGGCTATTGCCCTTGTTTTAACAGTTCGGCCGCACGCACGGCAAAGTAAGTCAGAATACCGTCAGCACCTGCTCGTTTAAAGCCAGTCAGCGATTCAAGAATCACCGCCTCGCTGAGCCAGCCATTCTGAATCGCCGCCATGTGCATGGCGTACTCTCCGCTGACTTGATAGACAAAGGTAGGCACCTTGAATTCCTGCTTAACGCGCCAGAGGATGTCGATATAGGGCATGCCGGGTTTGACCATGACCATGTCCGCACCTTCAGCCAGATCAGCTGCCACTTCGTGCAGCGCTTCGTCACCGTTGGCCGGGTCCATCTGATAAGTATTCTTGCTGCCCTTGCCCAGGTTTGCCGCTGAGCCCACGGCATCACGGAATGGCCCGTAGTAGGCACTGGCGTATTTGGCGGAGTAAGCCATGATCCGCACATTGGTATGGTCAGCCAGTTCCAATGCTTCACGGATAGCCTGAATACGCCCGTCCATCATGTCCGACGGGGCAACAACCTGAGCGCCAGCATCGGCATGGGACAGCGCTTGCTTGACCAATGCATCAACGGTGATGTCGTTCTGCACATAGCCGTCGGCATCGAGAATGCCGTCCTGACCATGGGTGGTGAACGGGTCCAGCGCCACGTCGCTGATTACACCCAGCTCGGGGAAGCGCGCACGCAATGCACGAATGGCACGCTGAGCAATGCCTTCGGGGTTCCATGCCTCGCTGCCATCCAGGGATTTTTTCTCAAGTGGCGTAACCGGAAATAAAGCCAAGGCCGGAATACCCAGCTCAACCCACTGTTCAGCCGCTTGCAGCAACAAGTCGATACTCAGGCGCTCGACCCCTGGCATCGACGGGATTTGCTCACGGCGATTGTCTCCATCGAGCACGAAAACCGGCAGAATCAGGTCATCAACACTCAGTCGGTTCTCACGCACCAGACGTCTGGAAAAATCATCACGACGGTTACGGCGCAGGCGTGTGGCGGGAAACAGACGGTTGGCAGGGGTAAAACTCACGACAGACTCCATAGCCCGTAATCACGGGCGAGTGTGACAGTTATAAACGAACATTATGACCAATTAATGACAGTCCTCCGCTGGCTGCGACTGCAGGTCGCAGCTGAGCCATTCAGCTACAAGACAGCGGCGTCAAGCCAGCAGACCGGGGCTTGGGTCGGGATATTGTGACCATCCAGTCCCGCGCCGTCGAGCACAGCCGAGTACTTCCCGCGCACCGGAAGGAGTAATCTAGCCGCCTTCACGGTTGAGACACCTTAATGCTGGAAAATTTCCTTCATCAGTTCGGTTATGTAGCGCTGGTTCTGGGCACTTTTATCGAAGGCGAGGCCTCGGTACTGCTCGGCGCGTACCTAGCCCTGCAAGGCTACTTAAAGATCGAGTGGGTGGCGTTTTTTGCGTTCTGCGGCACCCTCGCGACGGATCAATGGTGGTACTTCCTGGGCCGCCGACATGGTCGCAGGTTGCTCGCGAAAAACCCTAAATGGCAAAAGGCAGGTGACAAGGCACTGCGTCACCTGCGGCGCAATACCGATTTATGGGTTCTGAGCTTTAGATTTATTTACGGCATGCGCATGGTCATGCCGATTGCAATTGGCTTATCCGGCTACTCGTGGCGCCGCTACCTGCTGCTCGACAGCATTGCCGTTGCGATATGGTCGATTGGCATTAGCTACGC
The DNA here is from genome assembly GCF_963971045.1 of Pseudomonas sp. EL_65y_Pfl2_R95. Taxonomy (NCBI): domain Bacteria; kingdom Pseudomonadati; phylum Pseudomonadota; class Gammaproteobacteria; order Pseudomonadales; family Pseudomonadaceae; genus Pseudomonas; species Pseudomonas sp. EL_65y_Pfl2_R95. The sequence continues at coordinate 117,496 of NZ_CAXAOV010000004.1, forward strand.
GGCTTATCACCTCGGCAGCGCCTTGCAGTCAGTACTCGGCGACCTGCGGCGCTATGAGTTCTACCTGCTGGGCAGCATCGCGGTGATTGGCTTAAGCCTGTGGCTATACAAGCTGCGAGCGGCTCGCAAGCGGCGTGAGGTGCTTAGCGAGCCGCAGGCAGCCGATGGCCACGACCATTCAGCTAGCTAGGGTAAGCCGCATGCAAAGCATTACTCAGGCGGCAACCGGCTGATCACCACGGCGCTCAGCCAACAGCGCAACACAACTCAAGGCGCTGTAAACCGCCAGCAGCAACCACGCCGAACCACTCATACTGAGCACGGCTTGCTGGTCGGCCAACCACAGCAAGGGCACATTAAGCGCAAGCCGCAGCAATTCAAGGCGCGTCGCCCAATCGCGGTTTTCCAGCCACATGCCAATGCAGTACAAGCCAAAGCCTACCCAGATGCAGCCCGCCAATAGCACCGGCACACTGAGCTGCCCAGCGTTGGCCATTAGATAACTGCCGCCAAGCACATAAACGCTAAATTGTAGCGTTGCGTAAACCTTGCGATAGAGACGCAGCGGCACATCAAATTTCACAAACTGGCTCAGGTCGGGCTTGGCCTGCGGATAGGCCGCGGCAACATCTGCCGGGCGCCACCCCGTGCGCATAAACCAGATGCGCAGCTTGTCCCAAGTGGATGAGGTGCGTTTAGCGTCCTGCCACAGCGCCGCATAGACCTGCAAATTGGCCCAGAGGGGATTCCAACTGGCCAAGGGCGTGGTCACACCAAACACCACAGGGTGCTCGTCGAGCTCTTCCTGGAACGAGCCAAACAATCGATCCCAGAGGATAAATACACCGCCGTAGTTACGGTCCATATAAATCTGGTTTTGCGCATGATGCACCCGATGGTTCGACGGTGTGATAAACACCCACTCAAACCAACCCAGCTTGGGAATGTGCCGCGTGTGCACCCAGAACTGATAAAGCAGGTTCAACGACGCCACCGCCAGAAACACCAATGGCGGTACGCCGATCAGAGCCATCGGCAGGTAAAATATCCAACCAAAGAGAAACCCCGTGCTGGTCTGGCGCAAGGCCGTGGTGAGGTTGTATTCCTCACTCTGGTGGTGCACCGAATGTGCCGCCCAAAGCACGCTGCGCTCATGACCCAAACGGTGGTTCCAGTAGTAGCATAAGTCGTAGAGCACAAAGGCAAACAGCCACACCCAAACGCTGTTCGCCGCTAGCTCAAGCTGGCCAAAATGCTCCCAGACGATGGTGTAGGTGAGCAAACCAATCACTTTAGTCACCAGTCCAACCGTGGTCGACAGCACGCCCGCACTCATGCTGTTGATCGAGTCAGAAAGGTTGTAGGTGCTGACACCACGCCAGCGATCTGCCAACAGTTCAAGGGCGATCAGTAAAAAGAAAAATGGCACTGCATAGAGGATGTAATTCATAGTTCAGCCGTATCGTTAGCAACTAGCTATTATTGTTCTGACGCTATCAGCATAGTTCAGGGATGCCGCTCGTTCGCGGCTGAACAAGCCAAATACAGTGGCAGATGACGACAAGTTGCCGCCAAGATGACTTGGCGCGACCTCCTGCTCAGATGCAACAATCCGGATGAATAACAGTCGAAGGTTTATGGCGCGCATGCTTGGCGCCGCAGCACCAGCTACATAATCCTTGGGGCGCCGGCGCACAGTGAGACATCCCGTCCATAGTGCCTACCGGCCTAATGCAATTAGGGGTGACCGATTATGAATAAAAAAGTAGCTGTAATTCTGTCCGGTTGTGGCGTGTATGACGGCGCCGAGGTCCAGGAAAGCGTAATCACCTTACTGCGCTTGGACCAACGCGGTGCACAGGTGCAGTGCTTCGCCCCCGATATTGCGCAACTGCATGTGGTCGACCACCTCAGCGGCGATGAAACCAACGAGACCCGCAATGTACTGGTCGAGTCTGCTCGCATCGCCCGTGGCGAAGTCAAAAATGTCACAGAGCTCAACGCGGAGAACTTTGATGCGCTGATTATTCCGGGCGGTTTTGGTGCGGCGAAGAACCTCTCTGACTTCGCCGTCACGGGTGCCAACTGCACGGTGCAACCGGACGTACTAAAAGCAGTGCAAAGCTTTGTTGCCATGAACAAACCCATTGGCTTGATGTGCATCGCACCGGCTATGGCTGGCCGCTTCTTCGGTGAGGGTGTCAATTGCACCATCGGCAACGACCCCGATACCGCGAGTGCACTGAGTGCAATGGGCGTTGTGCATCACGACTGTGAAGTTAGCGAGATTTTTGTGGATGAGAGCCGAAAATTGGTGACAACCCCTGCGTATATGCTGGCTCAATCAATCAGCGAAGCCGCATCAGGCATCTACAAGCTGGTCGACCGCGTATTGGAAATGGCGCACAAAGAACCTGCCAAGTGAGCTGACACTGGGCCCGAAACTTGGGGTTCCAGGTTTTTTGGCAGGCTATCCGGCCAATGAGCGCGGCACTCATGCCGCGCCTCTAGTCAGCGCCGGGAGAGTGCGGCAGCGTAAGGGATACTCTGCTTAGGTGAGCCGCCAATGTCTTTACCCCCCTTCGAATTGACCGATGAGCTTCAGCAAGCGGTCAGCAGCTTTTTCCAGCGCATTCCTTTCAACAACGTGATTGGCATCGAGATCGACGGCCTCTCGTCAGAGCAGGTGCTGATGAGCTTTGCCATGAGGGATGAGCTGATCGGCAACTTTATCCAGGGCATTCTGCATGGCGGGGTCATTTCTTCGGTCTTGGATGTCGCCGGCGGTGCAATGGCGCTAATTGGCGCATTTGAACGCCATCAACACCTCTCAAGCACTGAGCGGATGGCGCGTCTTTCCAAGCTGGGAACCATCGACCTGCGGGTCGATTATTTACGCCCCGGCCGTGGCCAGCGCTTTATTGCCAGTGCGGTTTTATTGCGCTCCGGCAATAAAGTCGCGGTGGTGCGCAGCGAGCTGCACAGCGACGACGGCACGCTGGTGGCTGTGGGGACCGGCACCTATCTGTGCGGCTGATTTAAAAGCGCCATCGCTGATTCAGTTTCGGCTTAAACGGGTAAGAATGCGGTCAAGGCTGTTGGCAAATTGCTGGCGGTCTTTGTCTGAGTATGCGCCCTGCCCGCCGCCCACCTGGCCTTGCTCGCGCAGGTCCGTGAATAAATTACGCACAGCGAGGCGCTCGCCCATATTGCGCTCATCAAACTCTTTACCACGCGGATCAAGGGCTGAAACGCCCTTCTTCACCAAACGGTCCGCCAAAGGCACATCACTGCATATCACCAACTCGCCGGGCACTGCATGCTCAACCAGATAGTCGTCGGCGGCATCCGGCCCGCTCGGCACCACAATCAGGCGCACACAGGCAAAATTCGGTCGCGGCTGGGCTTGTCCAGCAACCAGCACCACCTCAAAACCACGCTTTAAGGCGAACTTCACCACTTGATCTCGCGCTGCTCGCGGGCAGGCGTCTGCATCTATCCATACCCGGGTCATGCAGGGCTTCCTGTTGAATTCTCTCGCGCATTAAAAAACCCGGCGAGCACAATGGCAAGCCGGGTTTAGTTTTTCGGTTGTCGAATTAGCCGGCGCGCGTCTGCAAACGCTGGCGCTCCTTTGACCAACTGCGGCCATAAAGCAATGCAATTGCGATCAACGCCACCGCCTGGGCACTCAGGCTATAGGCGTCCGCATGGACACCCAACCAGTCGAACTCGAAGAAGTTGACCGGGCGCGTACTCAGCACCCCGGCTTCCTGCAAGGCCGCGATACCGTGGCCGGCAAAGACCACCGAGAGCACGCACAGCAGTATCGCATTGACGGTAAAGAAGGTTGCCAATGGCAGCTTGCGCGAACCACGCAGGATCACCCAAGCAACGCCCAGCAACAGGACCAAGGCCACACCAGCGCCGGCAAATACCATGTTGTGACCCGCAGGGCCAGCTTGCAGCCACAGGGTTTCGTAGAACAGGATCACCTCGAACAGCTCGCGGTAAACCGAGAAGAACGCCAGCAGGGCAAAACCAAAACGACCACCGCCGCCAACCAAGCTACTGTTGATATAACTCTGCCAAGCTGCCGCATGCCGACGGTCATGCATCCACACGCCCAGCCACAGCACCATCACACTGGCAAACAACGCCGTTGCGCCCTCCAGCAACTCGCGCTGGGCACCACTGACATCAATCAAGTAGGCAGCCAATGCCCAAGTGCCGAAACCGGCCAGCAGGGCTACGCCCCAACCCAGGTGCACACTGCGCACAGCTTGTTCCTGACCCGTATTGCGCAGGAATGCCAGGATCGCGGCAAGCACCAGAATGGCTTCAAGGCCTTCACGCAACAGAATCAGCAGACTGGAGATAAAGGTCAGTGAGGCTGACATGCCAGCACCACTGTCGAGCAATGCGGCTGACTTATCCAGCTCGGTCTTGGCATGGGCAAGGCGCTGCGCGGCTTCATCGACCGGGAGGTTGTCCTGCAATGCCTGACGATATGCCATCAGCGATTTTTCAGTGGTCTTGCGCTGCACTGAGTCAATATTGTCTAAAGCGCTCTCAACCAGCTCGAAACCTTCAAGGTAAGCCCCAACTGAAAGATCGTAAGCCTGTTCTTTGTCGCCATCGCGATAGGCTTTGAGGCTTTTAGTCAGGGTCAGCTCAGTGTGACCAATCAACTGCGCGGCCCCGCGCTTCTCAAGCGGTGGCGCTGCACGCTGCGCACGAAACAAGGCCGCGGCCGCTTTACCTTGCGCGGCCTCAACTTCAGCAGGGGTTTGTCCAGCCAGGCTGGCAATGCCGAAGGGGTTGCCATTACGCGATGAGTCGGCGGTGAAGCTGGCAATGTAGCTGGCCAGGTCCCAGCGCTGACGCTCATCAAGCTGGTCAGCAAAGGCGGCCATCTCGGTGCCTTCAACCCCTAAACCTATGGTGTTGTAGATGTCATACAGACTCAGGTGATCGAGCCGCGCGGCATTACGCAAGTTTGCTGGTGGCGGCTCAAGCCCCACACCCGCCGGACCATCACCCGCCCCTGTCGCGCCATGACACACCGCGCAGTTTTGAGCGAACAATGGCGCACCGCGTGCAGGGTCCGGGGTGATGGAGGGTGCCTGACTCACTTCATAACTCGATACCAGCAACGCTGCCAGTTGCCGCGCTTGTAGCGATACTGCCGCGCCTTCAGCACGCTGCTCAACCTGCTTGCGCAAGCGGGCAACACCCGCCTGTAACTGGTCATGGTGCTCATTGGCGGGCAACGCCAGCACTAAACCTTGAAGCACACCCAAAAATTCCAGTTGCTCGTGGTATTCACCTGGATCGACCACTTCACCACGGGCAACTGTTGCAGGGTAATCAGCGCCCAGATACCCCAGCAAGTGTAATGCCTGAGCCGTTCCTTCGGCAGGTTCGGCCATAGCCGTCAAGCTACAAAGTGCCAGTAGCGGCACCAGTAGCCACTTAAAATTAAGGCGTCGCGATTGCATACGGGACTCAATGTCAAATACGAATGTGTGTCGTTATATTGTTAGTCCCATAGCAACTTTCCTCAACCTATGAATGCATGCAGGCGAGTGACTATTTGTCGCAAAGCATCCGCAGGCTTTGCTGGCTATAGATTGAAACCCAGAAATGACCACGCCCCTAGAGGAAGGGAACTCGACTATGCAGTGTTACGCGGTTTAGGGGGTTAATCGCCGCTATAAAAGGGCTTGCAGGATTGGCGCAGCGAATTGGAAAAGGCGTCGTCTGATAGCTCTATCAGGTCCAGTTCCATGTCTTCCGGCAGCATCTCCGAAACAGCCGCCGCTAAACGGCGCTGCACGGCAATGCCACAAGGGCTGATCGCCAGCATCAATCGCGGCGCCTGAGTATTCCCAGGCCTACGCAATGCCACGAAGTAGGCTTGGGCAATCCGCAACTCAGCACAGGTAGGCGTCAGGGCTTTTTCTAAAGGCGGCAAGCTTAATGTAACAACAGTGGAGCGCGGCTTTTCTTCCGTGAGATCAGGCGTAATCAATGTCGACGACATGCTGTTACTCAGTCAAATAAATGCAGACCAAAGTCCTTCACGAGCGGTGATGCTCATACCTTTGAGCACGATCGTACCACATCAAACAGCCGCGCGACGAACCGTTGCCAACAAGCTTGCAGCACCGACAAAAAGCACCGCAAAACTGCGGTTCATAAGCCGCTGCTGACGAGGTGTACGCAGCATACGCAAGACCCGTGACGCGAGGCCTGTATAACCCGCCATAACAATCAGATCGACACAAATCATGGTCACTCCCATCACCGCATATTGCCCAAGCAGGGGCTCATGTGGGTTCAGAAACTGCGGCAACACTGCGAGCATGAAGACAATCGCCTTGGGGTTGCTGAAGTTGACCAGAAAGCCGCGCAAGACCAAGGTGACCGGGCGTCCAATTGGACGCTCTGAAGCCTCGGCATTAAGGTCGCTGGGCAGCGCCCGCCATTGCCGGTAAGCCAGGTAAACCAAATAGACCACCCCGAACCATTTGATCAGGCTGAACGCCAAGGCTGACGTCGCGAGAATAGCGCCGACCCCGGCCGCGACAATGATGATCTGCAGGAGCAAGCCAATCTGCAAGCCCAAGGCATTCCAGTAACCACGCCAAAAGCCATATTGCAGGCCCGCCGACATTGAGGCGATAGCACCAGCACCCGGCGAAAGGCTGATAATCCAGCACGCAACAAAAAATGCCAGCCAGGTTTCCAGCGCCATTAGCATGTCTCCAACACATAAAAAAAGGGGTCGCCAATAGCCTACCCCTTTCCTGCTAAACCGCCCAGTCCGGGCGATAGTCGTATGGGCTTGAGAGCAGCGCTTAGCTGGCTTCCTCCAGCTGCTTTTGCAGAGACTCCAGCATTTCCAGAGCCTCCATCCAGCGCTCTTCCAGATCCGCCTCAAGGCTCTTCAGCCTGGCTTGTTCGGCGAGCAGCTCGCGCAGCTCATCCTTGCGCGCAGCTTCATAGATCGCCCCATCACCGAGCTTGCCTTCAACCAGCGCCAGCTTTTCGTGCAACTGACCGAGTTGCTTCTCCAGCGCATCGGACTCGCGCTTGTGCGGCGCTAACTGTTGACGCAGCGCAGCAGCGGCCTGACGTTGCGCACGCTTATCGACAGCAACATCAGTACGCGTAGAGGGTGAAGCAGACGCAGGCGCTTGGCGAGCCCGGTAATCGACCAGCCAGCGGGTGTAGTCTTCAAGGTCACCATCGAATACGCGCATACCGCCATCAGCCACCAACAAAAACTCATCAGTGGTGCTTTTCAGCAAGTGACGGTCGTGCGAAACCACAACCACGGCGCCGGAAAACTCCTGCAGGGCCATGGTCAGGGCCAGACGCATTTCCAAGTCAAGGTGGTTAGTTGGCTCATCGAGCAGCAACAAGTTCGGCTTGCCCCAAGCAATCAGCGCCAAGGCCAAGCGGGCCTTTTCGCCACCAGAGAAGTTCTTCACCGGCTCGTCGCAACGTGGACCTCTGAAATCAAAACCGCCGAGAAAATCGCGTAGAACTTGTTCGCGCTCGGTGGGCGCCAGTCGCTGGAAATGCAAAAGCGGGCTGGCCTTATCGTCCAGTGCATCCAACTGGTGTTGCGCAAAATAGCCAACAACCAGATTCTCGCCACGCTGCAGGTGACCCGAAATCGGCTGTAATTCGTTGGCCAGGTTTTTTATCAGGGTCGACTTACCCGCACCATTAGGTCCCAACAAACCAATACGCGCACCGGGAGCGAGATTGAGTTTGACCTTTTCCAGGATCACCGTTTCGCCATAGCCGAGACGTGCGTCATCAAGATCCAGTAGCGGGCTTGAAATCTTGTCGGCTTCACGGAAACTAAAGTCAAAGGGTGAGTCAACGTGGGCCGGGGCCAACTCCTCAAGACGCTCAAGGGCCTTGATCCGGCTCTGCGCCTGACGTGCCTTGGTGGCTTGTGCTTTAAAGCGCGCGATGTACTTTTCCATGTGCGCACGCTGCGCTTGTTGCTTCTCGAAGGCTTGCTGCTGTTGAGCCAGACGTTCGGCACGGGTGCGCTCGAATGCCGAGTAGCCCCCGCGATAAAGCGTGAGCTTTTGTTGATCAAGATGAGCCACGTGATCCACAACTGCATCGAGAAAATCACGGTCGTGGGAAATCAACAACATGGTTCCCGGATAACTTTTCAGCCAGCCTTCGAGCCAAAGGATCGCATCGAGGTCAAGGTGGTTGGTTGGTTCATCGAGCAGCAACAGGTCGGATGGGCACATCAACGCCTGCGCCAAGTTCAGGCGCATCCGCCAGCCACCCGAAAAGTCGCCGACTTGGCGATCCATCTGAGCGTTGTCAAAACCTAGACCAGCGAGCAACTTCCGCGCACGCGCCTCAGCGGTGTAACCGTCTAGGCTGTCGAGCGCGGTGTGCAGACGCGCAACCGCTGCACCGTCGTGGTCGGCCTCGGCCCTGGCCAATTCGGCTTGCACCTGACGCAGTTCTACGTCACCGTCGAGTACATAGTCGACCGCGATGCGTTCGAGCACATCAACCTCTTGACGCATATGGGCGATACGCCAGTCGGCAGGCAACAAACAGTCACCTGCGTCGGCGCTTAGCTCGCCACGCAGCAAGGCAAACAGGCTGGATTTACCGGCGCCATTTGCACCGATCAGACCGGCTTTGTGGCCGGCGTGCAGGGTCATCTCAGCGTCTTCTAGGAGACGTTGAGGGCCACGCTGCAATGTAAGGTTCAAGAGTCGAATCATAATGGCGGCGGAGTCTATCAGAGTCCTTCGCGACAATCCCGGAAAGCACTATGTCCTCTGATCTGTGGCGATTCGCCGAACGCTTTTATCAACGCCCCGACGTGGAGCAAGCCTGTCTGACGCTGCAAGGCTTGGGCAGCGACGTGTGCTTACTGCTTTGCGCGGCATGGCTGGGCAAGCGCGGGGTTAGCTACGACCCGGAACTGGCTGAAAAAATGCGTCTGTTCGCGCGCCCTTGGCAACATGGAGTGGTCACTGCCCTGCGTCAAGTCAGACAAGACTGGCGTGCAGCCGCTAACCACGACAGCGAGTTGGCGCTATTACGGGAACAGGTTAAACGCCTTGAGATTGAGGCAGAACGGATACAGCTTCAGCGTTTAGCCGCATTGACGGTGGGCTGTCAGGATGGCCCAGAAGAAACCCTGATGACTTGGCTGCAGGGCATGGCGCCCGTGCTCAACGAAACAGGCCGCGATGCGCTAGAACAGCTGCACATCGCGGCCCAATACCGCTAACCGCTTAGGACTCGTTAGACGTCGAGCTGTTTGCGGGCGTTGCAGTTGGTGCGTTTGTCGGAGCGACACCGTTTGATGATGCGGCTGCACCATTAGCTGATGGCGTGGCAGGCTTAGCGGCTGGCTTGCGCGCCGCTGATGGCATACGGGCGATCGGCTTTGCTGCTGGAATATCAGTAACCGGGTGTGCTGCTGGAGCCTTGGCTGCAGGTTTCGCGACAGGCGCTTTTGCCGCCGTTGGTTTAGCGGCAGGCTTCGCTGCCGGCTTGGCTGCAGATTTAGCTGCTGGCTTTACGGCGGCTTTAGCTGCTGGCTTCGCTGCAGGTTTTGCTGCGGCCTTAGCCACAGGTTTAGCAGCCGCTTTAACCGCAGGTTTGGCGGCAGGCTTAGCGGCTGCCTTGGGCGCCGGCTTCACCGCTGGCTTAGCTGCAGGTTTGGCTGCTGCCTTAGCCACAGGTTTTGCGGCCGGTTTAGCGGCTGCTTTAGTCGCAGGTTTGGCTGCTGATTTAGCCGCCGGCTTGGCTGCAGCCGCGCGAGCAGGAGCAGCTTTTGCGGCAGCTGGCGTCCGGGCTGCCGGCGTCCGGGCAGCAGGTTTACGCGCAGCAGGTTTGGCAGCGACGGCTTTAGTTGCTGGTGCCTTGGCGCCGGTTTTTGCGGCGGCTGACTTAGCTGCAACTGGCTTCTTCGCTGCAGGTTTGGCTGCAGTACTTTTAGCCGCTGGTTTGGCCGCGGCGCGGGCAGGCGCAGGCTTGGCGGCGACAGGCGTACGAGCAGCAGGTTTGCGTGCTACCGGCTTACGAGCCGCGGGTTTGGCAGTTGCCGACTTAACGACGACAGGCTTAGCGTCGCGGCTGGCAATGGCTTTACTGGCAGCCTCTTTAACTTTACCAACACCTTGGGCCAACTTCAGACTTTCCTGGGCGTCACGCTTAAGCTTTACGATGTAGCCACGGGTTTCAGTCTGGCGCTCTTTGACGGCGTCCAACAGATCTTCAAGTTCGGCGACACTGGATTTCGCTTTCTTCTGCGCTTTGCTTTTACCAGCGCTGGCAGCACTTTCTAATTTGCCACGCGCTTTGTGCAGTTTTTCTTGAGCATTGCCGCGCTGCGTCTCCAGCTTGGCGAGCAGTTTCTCTGCGTCAACCAATGCTTTGCTGCATGCATCTTCCAGGAGCTCCATTAAGCTACCGGAGAGTTGCTGGAGTAAGTGCAACGGGGTCGATACCGATTTTTTGTTTGCGCTCTTTTTCGCCGACATGGCTCGCCTCCTGGCGGTTATTGATGAGCCCATACTAGACGCCTGACTCATCAGTCGCTAGTTCTCCGCTCATTTGTTGAATTATTGGCGAAAATATTTGCACAGCCGCTCATCAATTTTGAGCACTCACGCCGCCAATAACAGTACCTAAATTTATCTGACCTGCAATTTGGCAGAATGTGCCGCATCGCGATTCAAGTCGCTGCAAACTGATGTCTCAGACAGCAAAAAGCCCAGCACGGTGAACCCATGCTGGGCCTGCAAAGCATCTGTTAAAGCGCTTGAAACTGTAGCGTGGCACGGCACAAAATGCCGGGCTTTAAAAGTGCCTCAAACCTAACGAAGTGCTCGCGTGGAACAGCCCAAACCATTGGTTAGCCACACCACTTAAACAGCAGCCGTCGATTGCTCTTGATGTGAGTTGTGCAACACTTCGATCAGGCAGTCCTCAAGTTCAAACCGTTCGTGAAGTAATTCACCGAGGCGATTCAACTCTGCAACCAATGAAGCGTTATCACGGCAGTCACCATTGTCACAACGATCGTTGAATGACAGCGCGACCTCAGTGATGGAGTCAATGCGTGGATAAATTTGCTTGGCTAACTCGAGACCGCGCTCATCACCAAAAGCCTTGGCTTCGCTGGTGAGTTGTTCATAGACCTCAAAGTGGCCCGCAGAAACGTAATCGACCAACACCTCGCAGAACTTTTGAACAGCAGGTTCATTGGTACTCACAGCAGTGGTTGGCGCGCTGGCGGCAGAATAGGCCAGAACCAACTCCTCGCGTTCCTTGAGCCAACGATCAATCAGTAGGTGAACCCCACCCCATCGTTCCTGAGCGTTCTGACAACTATCGAGCATGATGACCTCACTCCCCTTATCGGTTTCACTGTTATACGCCCGATTCGAGACATTTTTCTAACAATCGGCTTATTCAATTCGCGACTGGAACCCTAAATTACGGGTGCCAACTGTTCTTGTAAAAGCCAGAGTATGCTCCCCGCCAATTGCCAGCAAGGCACTCTGTCGAGAAAATTTCATACGAGCGTTTAATCTCTGTCCCAAGCAGAATAGGGCTTGCAGTTGCACACTGTTGATTTAACGGCCGCAAAGCCATCAAATCGCCCAGCAAACGGATCGGGGCAGATAGCGAAAAATTCAGTGGCGGCGGAATAGTTGCAGCAAGGTAAAAATGATCATGCCGATAAACGCCAGCAGGCTCCACTCCGGAATGCTCATGCCAAACAATGTCCAGTTAACCTCGGCGCAGTCGGCAGAGCCGTGTAATACCACGCGGATAATTTCCTGGAACGGCAATGCGTCCATCATGTACTCAAGGCTTGGCAAGCACGCTGGCAACTGGTCAGCCGGAACGCTTTGCAACCAGATTTGACGGGCCGCTGTGCCCGCACCGATCAAGGCACTGAGCAGGGCTAGAAATGCATATACCCGCTGCCCTGTGCGCCCTGGACCGTGGATGGCCGCAATCAGGCAAAACACACCGAAAGCAATCACCGCGATACGCTGCAAGATGCAAAGCGGACAAGGTTCCAAGCCAACAACATGCTCAAGATAAAGCGCACCGCCCATCAAGGCGACACAACCAAGAAAGGCAAACAAAAACAGGCTACGTGGGCTAGCCAAGGACATGGTGGCTCCGAAGGATCATGACAAAGGCGCCTACGGTAGTAGAAAGCACCTGAACGTTTCAAGATAAATGCGCGCTGTAGCGCAACTGGCTGTCCCTAAACTGCAACCGCACGTCGGCCTGGAGGCAGAATCTCAGTGGATTCATCACCGCCCGCACGCGCCGACGTGACAGCGCACAATCATCAATCGCAAAAGATAAGAGCCTCGCTCCCCGCTGTGTAACAACGCGAAGCTTGTCCACCGGGGCTCTCAGCAAAATGCTTGAAGATGACTCAGCCGCCCGAACCGTCACACTCAGCAAGGGCGGATGTAAAAGCGTCGTCCGTTCTACGGCAATGCGCTGAGCCGTTGATCGAGCAGACCCAAACCTTCCTGGAACAGTTGATTGCTACGCTCGACATCGCCCAATTGAGCCAGCAAGCGCGCCAGTTCGGCGCAGGTCTCTGGATGGCGCTGAAAGCGCAGGCTGGCATCAAAATACTCTTTAGCCTTACCCCATAGCTGATTGTGCTCGCAGATACGCCCCAAGGTGAGGAGCAGATCAGCATCCGTCGGATGATCCTTCAGCCAGCCCTCAGCCGTCTGTAACTGACGCGCACCGTCATTGCTTCGCAGCAAACCATAAAGACGAACTAAACGGCTGTCATAGTTGCGCTTGAGCGCCGAACGCAAGAGCGTTTCTGCGTCATCCTCACAGCCCCGGCGACGCAATTGTTCAGCATAGGTCGCCACCAGCATCGGCTCTTGCTGTTGGGCCGAAGACAGTTGCTTCCATGCGTTATTCAGATTAGCCAGCGCGGCCTCTCGGTTGTCCTCGTCACTGACCGCAGCAGCAGCCAAACGGCCACGCCAGGCTTTCAGCTCAAGCTCGGCAAGGGCCTCGCCACTGAGCAATTTCTCTTTACGCACAGACGACAGAATGCCCAGCAACGCCGACCAGTCTTGGTTGCGAACATACAGTTGCTGCAATTGCTTAAGTACCTGCTGATTGCCCGGGTGCCGCTCATGCATAACTCGCAACGTTTCCAGTGCAGAATCGACTTCGCCCCGTTCCTGCTGAAATTCAGCATGGCTCAGTGCGACAGCCAGTTCCGCTTGCGGTTGCCGCTCAAGCGCGCGCTCAAGCAGTGCATCGCACTCTTCCTTTTGGCCCAGCTCGTGCGCTGCACGGGCGGCGCCAAGGTAATACATCAGGGGCAATGGTTCAGCCTCAGCGGCTTTACGTAAATGGCGCAGCGCAGCGGACCAACGCCCCTCGACCAAGTCAACAAAGCCTTGTTCGGAAGCCAGGCGGACGCGACGCTTATGGTGCAGACCCGACCATGGGTTGACCAGGCGCCCGGAGGTAACAAGCAACCGTAACAGCAGGCGTACCAGATAGACGATCAACCAGAGCGCAACAATCAGCGCCAGGAAAATCCATAGACTGGATTCGTAACGGAAGCTCTTGTAGGCCAGTAGAACATAGCCTTTGTGCTCGGCAATCGAATAGCCGAGCAGCGCTAAAGCGCCAGCAACCAGCAGGATAAATATCAGCACAGAAGCGCGTTTCATTGAGCCGCCTCCTCCGTTGCTGGTTTGCCTTCGGCAGGTGCATTTTTCAGGCGTTCACGGGCCGACTGCTTTTGTTCGATATAGGCCTGCATGGCGTTGATCGACTGAGTCAGATCGGGCGCTTTAACTTCGATGGTCTGATCAATCAACTCAGCTACCCGAGCGCGCAACGCCCGGCTGCTTGGGTTGTCTTTATTGAAGTTACCGTCGAGGACATCGACCGCCTGGGTCAACGCCTGCTTATACACCGCCGTCTGACCATGCAAGGCTGCCCACTGCGCTTGTTCAAGGGCAAGACTCAAAGCAAGACGAACCTGCGTCAGGCTCTGACCCGCCAGTAACGGACGAATATTTTGATCGGCATTGAAATCCAGACGCACATACTGCCCTGCCGTTTCGAGGAGGCCGGACCACCAGCCTTGCCCATAATTTTCCTCAGCCAGTTGACCCAGCGCGCCGCCATCACCTTTGAAAGATGGATTCAGGGCATTGAGTTGCATGCCTTGGTCACGCAACGCACCCAACTGCAAAAACAAGCCAGTTCGGTCTGGATTAGGCGTAGTCAGCAGCGCTTCGAGGCTTTTCGCCAACTGCTCGCGAACCGCGTAGGCGGCTGGGTCATCCTGATCGCGGACGATTTCATCTGCAGTGCGGACCAAAGCCGTCGCACTGTTGATATCTTGCAAGGCAGACAGGCGCAGGCTTGCCAGGCGTAATAAATGCTCGGCCTCAGCCAAGCGCCACTCCTGACGACTCGCGCCCAGCACGGTTTCAAGACGCTTGTTAAGCAACTGCTGATCACCCTGCAACTGCAGAACCAAGCGCCGCCGCTCGTCCAGTTCCTGCGGCGGTGGCAACGACTGCAAACGGCTGTCGAGGCTCTTCGCCTGCTGAGAAAGGGCTGCAGCCTGGGCTTGAGTCTGTTCAAGCTGGCTCACTTGCTGCTGCTCATTGGCTTGCAACATGCGCAACTGCCAGACACTCCAGCCACCGACAGCGATGCCGGCTGCGCCGAGCAATATGGCGATCAACGCGAGGCCATTCGCGCTAGACGATTTGGCCTGCGTGGGGGCTTTAGGCGCTGGCTTAGGTGCATCCAGCACGGGCTGCTCTTTCGGGGAAGTCGCTTCGCTCACGTATCCATCCTTTGTATAAGAGGGCGGGGCAGACTCAGCCTGCAATGCCACCAACAGCGCCGCGGCATTCGCACCGCGACAGTTCACTACAATTTCCGCACCGGCTGCGCGCGCTTGCTCAGCGACCCGCAGGCTCGGTACAAACAAGGTTAGCTTGCTTAATGCGGGCCAGTGCTCTCCGGCCATGTGTAGCAAGTGTTTAAACCCTTGACCGCTGCTGACCACTACGCCGTTAAGCTGATTTGAGCTCAGTGTTGCGTGCAGGGTTCCCGCAGAATATTCCGGCAAATCGCGGCGGTACAACTCCAGATAATCCACCACTACACCCTGATCACGCAAACTGTCGGCGAGCAATTCACGCCCGTCTTTGCCACGAATGATCAATACACGAGGAGCAGAGGCTGTGCTCAAGGCCTGTTTAAGCCGAGGCAAGGCCAGCAGTGCTTCACTGTCATCGCCCTGCTCTGGCCAGTGCGCATCCATACCCGATTCACTCAGAACCTCGCCGGTCGCCGCACCCACACTGAACCAGGGTTGCGCAGGCGAAACCTGAACCTGATTGCGCTCAAGCAGCTTCAAGGCTAGGCGAGCAGCGGGTTTGCTCACAACAATCACCGCACTGTAGTGATCAAGCTGTGCCAACGTCTCGCGCTGACCGACAGTTTCCTCCAGGGCGGTGATGTTCAGCAGTGGCAGGCTACTGGAGTAAACCCCGTGCTCCGCCAAGGTCGCCGCCAGCGCAACGCACTCATCCTGGGGGCGAGTCAGCAGCAGGCGCCATTGACTCACTCGTGGCCAGCCTCGCCATACACCGCATTGAGAATGGCTTGAGCGCCTTGCTCGAGCAAATCTTCGGCAACGGCGACTCCCAATGCTTGCGCTGCGGCCAAGGGCGCCCGACGCTCTGCGTGCAAGAGCAAACCACCATCCGGTTGGCCAACCATGCCGCGCAGCCATAACTGCTCATTCTCAATAATTGCATAACAGGCGATGGGCACCTGACAACCACCGTTGAGACGCTTGTTCAACGCTCGCTCGGCTGTCACTCGCACCGCCGTTTCAGGGTGATTCAATGGTTCAAGCAGCGCATGAATTTCTGCATCAGCCGTGCGGCACTCGATACCGACTGCGCCCTGCCCGCCTGCAGGTAAGCTGTCTTCAACTGTAATTGAGCTGCGAATACGCTGAGCAAAGCCGAGGCGGATCAAACCGGCAGCCGCCAGAATAATTGCGTCGTATTCGCCTGCATCGAGCTTGGCCAGACGGGTGTTGACGTTACCCCGCAGAAAATTGATCGTCAGATCAGGACGGCGCGCCAGCAACTGGGCCTGACGGCGCAGGCTCGAGGTACCGACAATGCTGCCAGCCGGCAAGGCATCGAGGCTGTCAAAGGTGTTGGAAACGAACGCATCCCGCGGATCTTCTCGCTCACAGATGCAATACAGGCCGAGTCCCTCTGGAAAATCCATAGGCACGTCTTTCATTGAGTGAACCGCGATATCCGCTTGATGCTCCAGCAAGGCGGTTTCGAGCTCTTTGACGAACAAGCCCTTGCCGCCAATTTTAGCCAGCGGTGCATCCAGCAGCTTATCGCCACGACTAACCATAGGAACCAGGCTGACAAGCAGACCTGGGTGGGCCTGTTCAAGCCGAGCTTTGACGTGTTCGGCTTGCCACAAGGCAAGGGCACTTTTACGGGTCGCGATGCGAATTTCACGGGACATGGGCAATTCCAAAATACGAACTGCCCCAGATAATAACAGGCTACGGCGTTGTGAGCCTCCCGGCGCTACGGCAGCACGACTTATGACAGGGCGAAGACAAACTCCAGCCTACAGGCTGTTCATTAGCTTGCGCACACCTGCAACATGCCGGCGACTGACGACCAGTGCATCCCCATCAAGCCCCTTGAGGAACAGTTGAAAGTGGCCCAATGGCGTACGTTGCAGACGCTCTATACGATCCCGTGCAACTAACGCATTGCGATGTATCCGCACGAAGCGGTCGCCGAACTCATCCTCAAGCGCCTTTAGCGGCTCATCCAGCAATACTTCCCCTTGCTCGTGGCGCAGCGTCACGTACTTGTGGTCAGCAATGAAATAAACCACTTGTTCCAGGGGAATCAATTCAATGCCTTTTCGCGTACGCGCACTGATGTGGCTGCGCGGACCACCTCCGGTTTCACCTGCTGGACGGGTTAGCGCGGCAAGCTGCACACGGTTGGGCCGCTCAGCCTTTTTCAAGGCTTGGGCAAGGTGCTCGCTTCGCACCGGTTTGACCAAATAGCCCACCGCGCTGACTTGAAATGCCTCGATAGCAAATTCATCGTGGGCGGTGCAGAAAATCACCGCGGGCGGTGCTTCACGTTCGCACAATTTGGCTGCGACCTGGAGACCATCCATGCCAGGCATGCGGATATCCAGCAGCACAACATCAGGCTTCAGGCTTTCAATCAGGCTCAGCGCCTCCTCACCGTTGCTAGCAGCGGGTTCAAGGACACGGTAACCATCGAGTTCGCCGACCATTCGGCTTAGGCGCTCTCGAGCTAAGGGTTCGTCATCGACGATAAGAACATTCATATTGCTCTGGCTTCCTGCGTGAGTCTCGCACAAGGATAGCGTAGACGGGTGTAATGGCGGCCGTCACGGCGCTCCACGCTGAGACTGGCTTTAGACCCAAAAAGTGCCGCAAGACGTGCATCGATATTTTCCAAGGCGAGGTGCGTCCCTCGCGAAGGCGGCATGTCTTGCTCAACATAAGGATTGCTCACAGTCAGTTGAAACACTCCTTCGAGGTAATGTGCCTCGACGCAAACCAAGCCGCCCTGTACCAATGGCTGGATACCGTAAATCAGGGCGTTCTCCAAAAGTGGCTGCAGGGTCAGTTGAGGAATGGGTAAATCCTCAGGGACATCTGCAACCTCCCACTGCAACTGTAGACGCTCGCCAAGGCGATAGTGTTCAATCGATAAATATCGTTGTGCCAGCTCTAACTCATCACGCCATGCCACCAGGCTGCCAGGCTTGGCCAAACTGGCCCTGAACAAATCCGATAAATCCAGCACCGCTTGTTCGGCCTTGTGTGGGTCAATGACCACCAAACTGGCGATGCTGTTCAAGCTGTTGAACAAAAAGTGTGGCCGGATTCGCGCCTGCAAGGATTCAATACGCGCCCGCAACTCGGCCTGCTCTTGTTTGCGCCATTGGCTCTGCAGATAAAAATAGCGTAGCAGCAGTGCCGACATAATCATGCTGATTAATGCATGTCGCAGATAAAGATTTACTTCCCCTGCACGTGGCAGTTGCCCCCCAAGGTCATAAAAATCGGCGACGCCGGTGCAAATCATGGTCAGTGCCACCACAATAGTGCAGCAAAACAGCCCGGCCAGCTCAGCCCGCCAGCGCGCCATCAATGGCCGCAAACGGCACAGCAGCGCGGCCGAAAGCAAGACAATCCACTGCACGAATAGTGACGTAAGCGCCAACCGCACCCAGTTAAAACCGGGCAGCATGGGTTCAGCCAAGACCAAGACCAGCACCAACAACTCGGCGAGCAGGACAATGCTCAGCAGCGCTTCGGGCTGACAGAGCTCGGGGACGAAGAAATCATCGACCGGCGCCCGCTTATCTTTTGTGTTAAAGGGTTTATTCCGCATCAGCGCAGTTTCCGTGTGGCGCCAAGACTCAGCAAGTAGGCAAGCTCTATATGGTTGAAATAGTGCCGCGAATAACCGGGCAACCCTGCAAACTGTGACCCGCACGACATTGTCTGGCCCGACCCGACAAGGGCATCGCCCGAGCCCGACAACACCCGCACCGGCGATTTTGCGTCTAAGCCCTGTTATTATCGACCCAAGTATTCCGTCACGCCGGTCGCGACCCGCTGTTTCAAGCTGCTTGCAGAGGTTTCAAGCCGTCTGCAAATATCTTAGAGCATGCGTGGCTGTGATCTGGCCGAACCAGCGCACCAGCCGAGCGAACTCATGAGCACTGAACAGACCAACCAATCCTGGGGCGGCCGCTTCAGCGAGCCAGTCGACGCCTTCGTCGCCCGTTTCACCGCCTCTGTCGAATTCGACAAGCGCCTTTACCGTCACGACATTATGGGCTCGATTGCTCATGCGACCATGCTCGCCAAAGTCGGTGTGCTCAGTGAAGCAGAGCGCGACACCATTATCGAGGGCTTGGCCAAGGTCAAAGGTGAAATCGAAGCAGGCCAGTTCAACTGGAGCATCGAGCGCGAAGACGTGCACATGAACATTGAGGCGCGCCTGACCGACCTCATCGGCATCACCGGCAAAAAACTGCACACCGGGCGTAGCCGTAATGACCAAGTCGCGACCGACATTCGCCTGTGGCTGCGTGATGAGATCGACCTCATCCTCAGTGAGATAACCCGTTTGCAGCAAGGTTTGCTGGAGCAGGCAGAACGCGAAGCCGAGACGATCATGCCGGGCTTCACTCACTTGCAAACGGCGCAGCCAGTCACTTTTGGCCACCACTTGCTGGCCTGGTTTGAAATGCTCTCACGTGACCATGAGCGCTTGGTTGATTGCCGCAAACGCACCAACCGGATGCCGTTGGGCTCGGCTGCATTGGCCGGCACCACCTACCCAATTCAGCGCGAAGTAACGGCCGAGTTGCTAGGTTTTGACAGCGTCGGCGGCAATTCGCTGGACGGCGTTTCCGATCGCGACTTCGCCATCGAATTCTGCGCCGCAGCCAGCATTGCGATGATGCACCTGTCGCGCTTCTCGGAAGAGCTGGTGCTGTGGACCAGTGCGCAGTTTCAATTTATCGAATTGCCAGACCGCTTCTGCACCGGCAGCTCGATCATGCCGCAAAAGAAAAACCCCGACGTGCCTGAACTGGTACGGGGCAAGACCGGTCGCGTATTTGGCGCCCTGACTGGCCTGCTGACCTTGATGAAGGGCCAGCCGCTGGCTTACAACAAGGACAATCAGGAAGACAAGGAGCCCTTGTTCGACGCCGCCGATACCCTGCGAGACAGCCTGCGTGCGTTTGCCGATATGATCCCGGCGATCAAGCCCAAGCACGCGATCATGCGTGAAGCGGCCTTGCGCGGCTTCTCGACCGCGACCGACCTGGCCGATTACCTGGTACGCAAAGGCCTACCCTTCCGCGACTGCCACGAGATTGTGGGGCATGCAGTGAAGTTCGGGGTTGATAGCGGCAAGGATCTCGCCGAAATGACCCTCGAAGAGCTGCGCGGCTTCAGCGATCAAATCGATGCTGATGTGTTTGACGTGCTGACACTCGAGGGCTCAGTCAATGCTCGCGACCACATTGGCGGCACAGCACCGACGCAGGTCAGAGCAGCCGTCAAGCGTGGTGAGGCATTGCTGAGCAGCCGATAACCTGCTGCGCACTCAGGCGACTCGATAATCGCTGTCGCCTGAGCCTAGCCCGCGTTGGTCAGGCGCCCGCCTGAGCCCGCGCCTTGATCATCGCCATAAACGCAGGCATGTTGGCTTCCTTGTCCGCCGCAATCTGCTGCACATGCGCCAGCGTGCCCAACTGAGCAAGCAGCTTGCCCGCCGCTGGAAAATCAGCCAACAGATCGATCTCAAATAATTTGGCTGCCACTGCGCAGGCCAAGTCGAAGCTGTAGAGGAAATACACATCTGCCAAGGTAAGGCTGTCACCCGCCACATAGGGGGCAAACTTGCCGTGACGTTTTAGCGTGGCAACCCCTGCCAACAACTCAACTCTGCATTTCTCTTTCAGTTCCGGCGAGATCTGCATACCGAAAAAGGCCTGTGAATAGCCCAGACGCGCGGGCAGTTCGATGTACAACTCTATCTCACGCATCAGTGCACGGACTTGTGCCCGGGCAAAGGGGTCACTGGGCAGCAATGACTTGCCGCTGCCGGTCTCTTCGAGGTATTCGAGAATCACGCTGGTTTCACTCATGTAGCCCTGTTCAGTGCCCAGCGCCGGGACTTTGCCCCGCGGGCTGATCGTCAGGCTCTTCTCACTCTGATCAGGATGAAATGAAACTTCCTCGAATGCCATGCCCTTCTCCAGCAGGGCGAACTTGACCATGTTGTAATAATTACTTACGGCGAATCCATAAAGCTTCAGCATCAGGGCAGGCTCCTAGGTTTTCCAAGCCAAAGGTATAGCGTTCTCCAGCACAAGCTGCCAGCCTTATTAAAGCAGTGAATGGCGAAAGCCCCAGCAGACTGGCACACTGCAAACTCTACCGATTTAGGAGGGCAGCATGAGCGATACAGATGACAGCCAGGACGAGGTCTTTGCCGAACAACTGCTGATTGAAACAATCGAAAACCAGCTGGCGGCCGGCGAGCCGGCCGCTACCCAAGCAACCCTGAACAAACTGACCTTGGTGGGCTACGAGCGCGATGAAGCGTTACAGTTGATGGCTCGGGTGCTGGCATTTGAAATCAACAATATTCTAGAAACCCAACAGCCGTTCAATCTGCAGCGCTATGAATCGGCTTTGCGCGCACTACCCGATCTGCCTGAATAGGGCCTACCCGGCATGGTTGTTGCTGCTCCCAATGGAGCAATTCAACGGTCTTGGCCGATGGCGCTGACAAATACGCTAGATGGAGGTCGCAACGAGTGAGCTATAGGTTGCCCATTGCCACATTGTGCTTCCTGCTTTCCCTGGCCACATACAGCGCCCAGGCGCAATCCTTCCGTATAGGCGCCGAAGACGACTGGTTCCCCTATACCGCGCTGCGCGACGGTAAAATTCAGGGCATGTCGGTGGATATCGTCCGCGCCGCCTTTGCGGCCAGTAAAACCGATATTGAGTTAGTGCCCTACCCTTACTCGCGCTGCATGGAAACCGCCCAGCGCGGCGAAATAATGGCTTGCTTCAACACCTTGCCCAATAAGCGGATTGCCAACGATTACCTATTGCCGAGGTACCCGTTGTTCAAGGATGACATCCTGTTATGGGCCAACAGTGGCACAGCGAAACCCTTACTTGATCTCGCCGAACTGGCCGAGCATTCTGTTGCCGTTACCCTCGGCTATGAGTACGGCCCTGAATTCGATGGCTTAGCAGACCTGAAGCACGTGCCCGTCAGGCGTGACCTTAATGGGTTCCTGATGCTCAAGCGCGGTCGTGTTGACTATGCCGCCGCCTATCGCGGAACCGCTGCAGCATTGTTTGCCGAACGCGCTGAGCTTGCAGGTGCATTCACCCCTGTGGCCACACTGATCCACGCCAGCCTGTTCATGAGCTTTACCCGTAAAGACCCGCGTGCGTCCGAACTCATCAAGCGCTTTGATCAGGGCATGCAAATCATTCATACCAACGGCACCTATCAACAGATACTCGACCACTGGCATCATCAGACCACAGCAGACTGACCAAGCCTTGGCTACACTGGACTCACACTGACCAAGCAGTCTCTGTCACAGTAACCAACGCAAGCAGTGCAATCTTCATAGATGCGTAGGTTGCACATCTGCCGTACGCCGTAACCGCGGCCTCGAAATGTTCACGCAGTAGTTTTCAGCAGTTCCCTAAAATAATAGCTGGAGTACTTATGGCCTTTACCCCCGATCTTATTGCCGAACTCGAAATCCTCTCTATGTACAACCTGAGCAACACCAAAGAAGGGCTCAAAGTGCACCACACTGCAGCGCCAGCTGCGATAGCGGCCGCTCAACGTCTGCATGCCAAAGGCCTGATCTCACTTGATGACGGCGGTTACCTGACCAGCCTTGGGCTGGACGCGGTCGAACACACGCAAGTCCTGCTGGGGATTCTCTCCGAGCCACAGCCTGCTTAGATAACGGCGCCCCATGGGGGATGAAAACGTCATCCCCTACCCGCGCCGGGATTTAAAGCCGCCAATTTAGTGCGCCAGCAGCCTCAAAACATCCAGCATTGGACCTGAGATGCTTGTATTGCCGGTGCGTGTTTTGCCATGCGTGCGCTAGGCCGGGAGGTTTTTCAGTGCTTGGCCGAACGGCTCTGTGGCCACATTATGAGCTATCGGAAGTATGGGTTAGACTGCAAACCTGCTCCGAGACATGGCTAAATAATAACAATGTCATACTTACGCAAGCCGCTAGGTAGCAGCTTTCTGGTCTCAATTAGAGAATCGTTTATCGCACTCTTGCCATTCATTCTGGCAAAGTCGCTCATCTCATTGATGCTTGCGTTAACTGACACCCTTGACGTTACATACCCGCTGATAAACCACGCCACTCAATGGCTGTCGGTATTCAGCTATCAACTTGCGCAACTCTTTCCCCTCCTCGCACTGATTTCACTGTCTTTCCACTTTGCCAAACACCTGCACCTCTCCGCGATGGTGGTCTGTGCATTGGCCTTCAGCTGTTTACTGGCTCTGCACATACCGAGCCTAACCGCGGGGCCGGATGCAAACTATGTGGCGACCGTTCTGGGTGATCCCCGCGCCGTGATCCTGCCCATTTTGACGGCCTACTTACTGCGCTCATTAAGTGCGATAAGAGCCTGGCAACTGGTAAGGGGCAAACTCTTAAGCAGTTACCTGAAAGAGCACCTCAACAGTTTTATACCCACACTCGTTTGCTTTGTTTTGCTGTTTGCAGCGGGCACCTTGATGACACTGGCTGCGCACTCGCTGATAGGCCCACTGCTCGAGATCTTCGACGGGGCTGGTGCGGGTCTGCAATTGTTTATGCGCACCCTCTTAACGCATCTGCTCTGGGCCATCGGTGTGCATGGTGACAATACTTACTTATTGTTGACCGGCGCCAATAGCGACACCCGCCTTATCGCACCCGCCCTCACCACGGGCCAGTTCGTCAACTTGTTTGTGATCTTCGGCGGCAGTGGCGCCACGCTGTCGCTGATCATCGCAATTTTTATGGGTACGCAAGACCCTACGTCACGCCGACTTGCAAAAATTGCCACGCCCTTTGCCGTCTTCAATATTAATGAAATGCTGATTTATGGCTTGCCCATCGTTTTTAATCCGCGCCTGTTGCTGCCATTTGTTGCCGTACCGCTGATCAACGCATTCATTGCTTACGCGGCGCTTTCAACGGGTTACTTTAGCTTCAACGGCCACTCATTTCCGTGGATTACACCCCCTCTGCTCAATGCCTATCTGGCCAGCGGCAACATCGCCAGTGCATTGCTTCAGTTTGTCCTGATTGCGCTTGGCACCTGTATCTATTTACCCTTCGTCAAGCGTATTTCTCTTAGTTCCGAGCGTCACGACGTCGACAAAGGGCTGGTCAAGCGCGTGCAGCTTAATGACGACATTGGCCGTAGCATTGAACAAAGCTATACGCAAAAACAGTCTGAGTCCTTGCGCGCTGAAATAGATTTAGAAAAGACCATCAAAGATGTGCTCGCGGGTGATCTGCAACTGCACTATCAGCCCAAGCTATCGCTCGATACTGATCAAGTCGTCGGCTTCGAAGCTCTGCTGCGCATCATTGATGAAAATGGCACGCTCAAGGGACCCTACTTCGTCGATGCCTTCCAACGTGCAGGCTATTCGCACATCATCGACCGATTCGTCATCGACACTGTGGCTGAAGATATCGCCAACTGGGAGCTGGAAGGGTTTACCCCAAAAGTCAGCATCAATCTTGATCCCAACAACATGACCGACCCGCAATTGCTAAGCACACTGATTGATCGCCTCGGCAGTTATGGTCCACGTATTGAGATTGAACTGCTCGAATCTGCGTTTATGCTCGAGCTAAGCCGAATTGAAGGTTGTATGAGTAAATTGAAAACCCTTGGCTTTAGTTTTTTGCTGGACGATTTCGGCACCGGATTTTCCAGCCTGAGCTTATTAAGTCGCGTTAGTGTTGACGGCATTAAACTCGACCGCAGCATTCTGGAGAACGCCAACGAGCATAAAGGCCGTATCCTCTACCGACAGACCTGCTATCTCTGTCGCAGCCTGGGCTTTAGCCTGATTGCCGAAGGTGTAGAAACGCCGGAGCAGGCCGAGTTTGTCAAAGCGGCAGGGGTGCAATATGTCCAAGGCTGGCTGTACGCCAAGGCATTACCCGGCCCAGAAGCAAAGGCATTTGCACTAAGCCGCGCAGAATATCCGTAATTTAGAACAATCAAGGTTCCAGCCCCTTCAGAAAGGTTCAGCGCAGCCGATACCGTTCAACATACTGCTTGCGAGCTTTTGCCTGTGATCGCAACCCTAAGCGCAGATTGACAACATGCCCGCAAACCAAGAAATCCGCCCCGACCTTGACGACGGCATTGATCGCAAGGCGCTCACGCAGTTGCGCAAACGCTTTATTCGGGTCAACCAGGGCCGCTTGCTGCGCGCCAATCAAGCGCTTTCAAGCCGGCAACAGTTCGTCCTGAAGCTGCTGCCACTGCTGCTCCATGTCAATCACCCGTTGCTTCCCGGTTTTGTTTCGAGCATGACTCCGGCCGGTCTTTGCGGCTTCGAACCCGCAGATGATGTGCTGGCTGAGGCGCAGCGCCTGACTCGATCCTTCACCTACAAAGCATTGCGCGGTAAACAACAATTACCGCTTCACGGCCTGTTCTTGATGGGCAGCCTTGGCACTCTGGCTCAAGCCGATCAAAGCGACATGGATTTGTGGCTGTGCCACGCCCCTGATCTCAGCGAGCAGGCGCTGGGCGAATTGCGCAAGAAATGCACGCTATTAGAAAGCTGGGCAGCTACCCAAGGCAGCGAAGTGCATTTTTTTGTGATCAACCCCGCGCGCTTTCGCTTGGGTGAGCGCGACTCGCAACTAACCTCCGATGACTGCGGCACCACTCAGCATTTCTTGTTACTCGATGAATTTTATCGCACTGCCATCTGGCTCGGCGGGCGTACGCCCATGTGGTGGTTGGTGCCGGCGTTCGAAGAGTCACGGTACCAGAGCTACGCTCAGACCATGCTCGACAAGCGATTTGTGCGCAGCGAAGACGTGCTGGACCTTGGCAGCCTTGCCCATATTCCGCCTGGGGAATTCATTGGCGCCGGCATGTGGCAGTTATTCAAGGGCATCAAGTCACCGTACAAATCGGTTCTTAAACTGCTGCTCACTGAAATCTACGCCAGCGAACACCCCAAAGTTGAATGCTTGTCGCTACGTTTCAAGCAGTCGGTGTTCACCAACAAACTGGAACTTGATGACCTCGACCCCTACATCGTGGTCTACCGGCGAATTGAGGAGTACCTGCTGGAGCGTGGCGAGCATCAACGCCTTGAGCTGATCCGTCGTTGCGTGTATCTCAAAGCCAACAAGAAGCTCAGTCGGCCACCGCGCAACGGCGTTAAAAGCTGGCAACGGGTGCTGCTCGAGCGCTTGACGGGTGAGTGGCAGTGGGACCGACGCAAACTAGCGCTACTCGACAGTCGCAGCCAATGGAAGGTGCGTCAGGTTAAAAGCGAGCGGCACATGCTGGTCAACGAACTGACTTACAGTTACCGCTTCCTTGGACAGTTCAGCCGCAACCTGCAGGGCGCAAGCACGGTGAGCCAGCAGGACCTGGCCATTCTTGGTCGCCGTTTGTATGCCGCATTTGAGCGCAAGGCAGGCAAGGTTGAATTTATCAATCCTGGCATCGCTCCCGACCTCGGGGAAGACACCATCACCCTGGTTCATTCGCCAAGCCCTGAAGCGCCCGAGGAACAACAATGGGCGCTGTTCAGCGGCAGCCTGAATGCGCAACATTGGTCCAACTTTGCCCCGCTTAAACGCACTCGCGAATTAATCGAGCTGCTGGCGTGGAGTCATTTCAACGGAATAATCGACAGCGGCACACGGATCTCCCTGCACCCCGGCAGCAGTGACCTCACTGAGTTCGAACTGTCTAACTTGCTGCTCTGCTTGCGCCAGTCTGTGGTCCTGCCACTGGCGCCAGTGGGTGAAGCCGCACTGCGTAAAAACATGCATCCAAGCAGTGTTTTGCTGCTGATTAATGTTGGCCTCGATCCGCTCAAACACCACAGCCAAATGAACGTGCATATGACCACAGAGCGCGTTGATGCACTGGGTTACTCAGGCGTGCGGGAAAACTTGGTACAGAGCATCGATCAAGTCAGCCTCAATAGCTGGAACGAGCTGAGCGTGCAGCGCTACAGCGGGTCAAGCGCCTTGATCGATTGCCTACGCGACTATCTCAATTGTTTAACCAAGGATACACCCGCACCAGAGCTGCAAATACGTTGCTATTGCCGCAACCGGGCGATGACCATTGCCGAGCGCGTAGAGGAGTTGTTCAATCAGGTGCAACGTAGCCACGCCGCGCCGCTGCAACAGCGTTACATCCTGCAGACCAAGCAGCTCTACCACGTGCTTGAGCTGGGTCAGACCCCGGTTAGCTACAGCACGCTGGATGGCATTAGCCAACTCATTGAGCATCTGGGTACCGCGCAGGGCCAGGCCGGGGCACTGCAGGTTGACCGCAGCGCCTTGGAGCATGATGACCTCAGCCTGATTCTGCCTGCGGCAGTGGCCGACTGCATTCAGGTGTTTTACCGCATTGTTGGCAATGGCACCGAGGCCGAACTCAGCGTACTGGACGAGCGCAATGCCCTATGGCGTCAGCGCACGCCATTTACCGACGAGCACTGCCTGCTGAATCCCATGCAACGCTTTATGCAGTCGTTGCTGTATCGGCGTAATGCGCAATTGGCCATGGCTACGCAACTGCACACCTTGCGTTATTACCAATTGCTTCCAGACGCGCCGGGCAGTGCTAAATCCCTGATCGCCTGCGAGGCGCCGCAGTCGCCGATCAACCATCCGTTTTATGACGTCCAAGCGATTATCACCCCGGCCGGGGGTAAGCGCGTGCATGTCACGCTTTACTGCAATCATCAGGAGTTTTCGCAGCTTCAATATGCTGGCGATTTATACGCAGCCGTGGCGCAGCACATCCTCGCTCATCGCCGCGACGGCGAGCGCTACCCTTGCTACATCACGGATGTCGATTTGTCGGCGATTGTCGCCGAAGATAAGGTGCAGACGCTGCACTATCTGCGCTACAAGACCACCTTGGAAGCGGCATTGAACATGGCCCTGCAAAACGCCTGAAGCGCAATGCTCGCCGAGACCCTAGACATCAGCCTCGGCGCTTGTCTGACGCCTCAAGGTCAAGCCTGGCGAGTGTATTCGCCAGCGGCTTCTGGTTGATATTCAACAGCCAACAGCGTCAGCTTAAGCACTTTGCCGTTCGGACTGGTCCAGTCAATGTGCTGGCCAACGCTCAGCCCCAGCAAGGCACTGCCAACAGGTGCAAGAATCGATACCTTGCCTTCGCCGCCTGCATCTTGCGGGTACACCAAGGTCAGGTGGTAGTCCTTGCCACTGCTTTCTTCACGGCAATGCACACGTGAATTCATGGTAACCAAGCCGGCAGGCACTTCGTCGTGACCGATAACATCTGCACGGTCAAGTTCAGCCTGCAACGCAACAGCACCTGGGCCAAAGTCGTCGAGGTCGTCGAGCAAACGTTCAAGACGCTGCATGTCGAGGCGGGTAATGGTGATTGTCGGTGCGCTGCTCATGGTGAACGCAGTTCTCCTTGAAATACGGATAATGATTAATCGTTTGAGACCAAGCCTAAAAAAGCAAAAACCCCGCCAGAAAGACGGGGTTTTTAACAAGAGCTGAAGCTGAACGTAACACAGCCATTTAAATAAACAAGACCAGCAACAGACGACAGCCCGAGTTCAGCTATTTCTTTGCAGCATGCGTTGACTGGCACCCTGACAAATTAGCAAACGCTGCGACGAATCCGCCTCATTCCAGGCAAGAATCTCATCAAGCGTACGGCCACAGCCTACGCAGACATCGGCAGTGTCCAGACAGCAGCGACGCTGACAGGGCGATTCAACGCGCACCTGTGTTGGGACGACTGGCGTCTCAGAGTTCATCGAACTCGAGATCAGCGCCCGATTGCTCTTGGGTAATGCGTACGAGCATCTCGCCGAGCAGCTCATCACTGGTGTCGCAAATCCAACGCTCGCTTGGCTGGTCGTAATCGAAGTGGAATCCCCCCGATTTAGCCGCGACCCACAACTGACGGATAGGCTCCTGACGACTAAGAATCAGCTGACTACCATTCTCAAAGCGCACGGTCAGCACGCCGGCTGAGTTTTCCAGATCAATATCCAGATCGCTGTCGTCAAAAATATCTTCCACCGCTTGCTGCGTAGCGTCCACCAAGTCGTGAAAGCGGGCTTCGGTCAAACTCATTGCAAATTACCTCAGAAAATTCGGAGCGTGCAGAACGGATGAGGAAGACTACGGTGGTGAATTCGACGTTAAAACATGCGTCCTGCATGTCGAACCGGCTTCGCTGAGTCTGGCGCTGCAATCAATTAAGACATCCAAGTGTACGGTGTGTTGATGCAGTTTTGTACGCCTGTTGCTAATCCGGGTCGTTTAACCGAGAGACGCCCGGTACTCATGGGGACTCTGCCCGGTCCAGCGACGAAAGGCCCGGGCCAGCGAACCCGCTTCACTAAAACCGACCAGATAGGCTATTTCGCTCAACTCCAACGCAGGGTCGGCCAGATACTGCAGCACCATATGCTTGCGGGTCTGTTCCAGTAATTGATTGAACGAGAGCCCTGCATCACTCAGCCGACGCTGCAAGGTGCGCGGGCTCATGGCCAACTGATCGGCAATCTGCGCCAACTCGGGCGTGCCCTGGGACAACTGCTTGACCAATTGCAGGCGTGTTTGATCCAGCACGCTATTGCCCTGTTTGATTTCTGTCAGCAAGCGATCCGCGTAGGCATCAAACATGCTGCGTACCTGAACATCAGCCTGGCTCAATGGCGAGCTGAGTAAGCGTTTGGGAAATACCAGCGCGTTATCCGCCTGATCAAACAAGACCGGGCATCGGAAAATTCGCTGATGCTCCCGGGTATCAGCTGGCGCACGGTGCTGAAACCGCACCTCGGTCGGCGGAATCTGCAACCCGCTTATCCAGTGGCCAAAGGTCATCCATCCCGCCAGGGTTTCCTCACTCAACTGGCGCGACTGCTGCGCCAGCAAGGGCTGCCAGCTATGAGCAACTTGCGCCTCAATCCCGGCACGCGGCGGTTCATCGGCGAGATCAACCTGGCCCAGGTTACCCACCAGCGTGGCATAACGGGCTTGCCGGTGCAGCGCATCAGCCAAGGTCGCGCAGCTCATGATCAAATAGCCCAGGACCCCGTAGTAACCGGGCCGCACCGACTCACCGAGGTGCAAGCCAAGGCAGGTATCGCCGGTAGCTTTGACCCCGAACTCAAGTAGCTGGAGGTACAGCTGCGCATCGATCCGCTGGTCGCGTTGAGCCAGTATCTGCGCGCTCAGGCCCATCTGCTCGATCAACTTATCCACAGGCTGACCTTGGCGCTCAAGGTAGTCGAGCAGCCCTTGCAAGTAGGCGACTGAGACAGAGCTGGTAAGCGCGGCAAGGGTATCCATTACGACTCCTGTGGCTGAACGATTGACAGTCTAGGCCCAATTGCCAGGGCTTAGCGGACGCCGACAAGGCTCAGCATCCACAGTTGGCACCCTGTTCTGATGGCATTTTTAGCGCATAGGCAAGCCGCCGGGGGGTCGGTATACTCCTGTGCATTAGTGTTTTTTTACAAGGATTTCCACATGAAGCGGCTGCTTACTGCCCTTATCGCGATCGTCGCTGTCAGTTCTGTGCTCTCGGGGTGCGGCCAAAAAGGCCCTCTTTACCTGCCGGACGACACCGAAGCACCTTCAGCGCAAACTGAATAAGGACGCTCTATGAACGTCTTCAACTACCGCGACGGCGAGCTGTTTGCGGAAGGCGTGGCGCTGTCCGCCATTGCCGAACGGTTCGGCACGCCGACCTACGTTTACTCACGTGCGCACATCGAAGCCCAGTACAAGGCCTACGCCGATGCCCTGCAAGGCATGGCGCATCTGGTCTGCTTCGCAGTCAAAGCCAACTCCAACTTAGCGGTGCTGAATGTATTGGCACGCCTTGGCTCCGGCTTCGATATTGTTTCACGTGGTGAACTGGAGCGTGTTCTCGCAGCGGGCGGCAGCCCCGACAAAATCGTTTTCTCCGGCGTTGGCAAGACCCGTGACGACATGCACCGCGCCTTAAGCGTTGGCGTGCATTGCTTCAACGTTGAGTCCACCGACGAATTAGAGCGCCTGCAAGAAGTCGCTGCGCAAATGAATGTAAGCGCTCCGGTGTCCTTGCGCGTCAATCCAGACGTTGATGCGGGCACCCACCCGTACATCTCTACCGGCCTCAAGGAAAACAAGTTTGGTATCGCCATCGCTGACGCCGAGGCCGTTTACGCCCGCGCAGCCGAGCTGCCAAACCTGCAGATTATCGGTGTCGACTGCCACATCGGCTCACAGCTGACCAGCCTTCCGCCGTTCCTCGACGCGCTGGATCGCCTGCTGGTACTGGTTGATCGCCTGGCTGAGCGCGGCATCAGCCTTCAGCACCTGGATCTCGGTGGCGGCCTCGGCGTGCAATACCGTGACGAACAACCGCCACTGGCGGGCGATTACATCAAAGCTGTGCGTGAGCGCATTGCCGGCCGTGACCTGGCGCTGGTGTTTGAACCGGGCCGCTCGATTGTTGCCAACGCAGGCGTATTGCTGACCCAGGTTGAATACCTCAAGCATACTGAGCACAAAGATTTCGCCATCGTCGATGCGGCAATGAATGACCTGATCCGCCCGGCGCTTTACCAAGCCTGGATGGATGTTGTCGCGGTTAAACCCCGTGAAGGTCAAGGCCGCAACTACGACATCGTCGGGCCAATCTGCGAGACCGGTGACTTTCTCGCCAAGGATCGCCAACTGGACCTGGCTGAGGGTGATTTGCTCGCCGTTTGCTCTGCTGGCGCCTATGGCTTCGTGATGAGTTCCAACTACAACACCCGCGGCCGCGCCGCCGAGGTGATGGTGGATCATCAGCGTGCCGTTGAAGTCCGTGCCCGGGAAACGTACAGCGAACTCTATGCGGGCGAAAGCCGTCTGCCGGAGTAACCCCATGTTATTGCGCTTTACCAAAATGCACGGCCTCGGCAATGACTTCATGGTCCTCGACCTGGTCAGCCAGCACGCGCACATTCAGCCTAAAAACGCCAAGCAGTGGGGCGACCGCTTCACGGGCGTCGGTTTTGACCAGTTGCTATTGGTTGAGCCGCCGAGCAACCCTGATGTTGATTTCCGCTACCGCATCTTCAACTCGGACGGCAGCGAAGTTGAACAATGCGGCAATGGCGCACGCTGCTTTGCGCGGTTTGTGCTGGATAAACGCCTGACTGCGAAAAAGCAGATTCGGGTCGAGACTAAAGGCGGCATCATTGAGCTTAACGTGCGCAACGATGGCCAAATCACTGTCGACATGGGCCCACCGCGCTTAATCCCGGAGCAAATTCCGTTTCAGGCCGACGCGCAGGCACTTAGCTACCCCGTCGACGTTGATGGCGAAACAGTCGAACTCGCGGCCATCTCCATGGGTAACCCCCATGCAGTGCTGCGCGTGGACGACGTCGAAACCGCGCCTGTTCATGGCTTAGGCCCTAAACTTGAACATCACCCGCGCTTTCCACAACGGGTGAACGTAGGATTCCTTCAGGTCATTGACCGCCAGCGCGGTAAGTTGCGCGTGTGGGAACGTGGCGCAGGCGAAACCCAGGCTTGCGGTACAGGCGCTTGCGCAGCTGCGGTAGCGGCTATCAGCCAGGGCTGGATGGATTCGCCGGTGCAACTGGAACTTCTAGGCGGCAAGCTATTAATAGAATGGGCAGGCCCAGGCCAGCCCGTTATGATGACCGGGCCCGCTGTACGTGTATACGAAGGACAAGTTCGCTTATGAGTGACCAGCAGGATTCACCGAAAACCCTCGACTCAGCCACCGTGGCTGCTTATCTGCGCCTGCACCCGGAGTTCTTCATCGACCACGATGACTTAATTCCCGAGCTGCGCATTCCGCACCAACGTGGCGACACCGTGTCATTGGTCGAGCGTCAGGTAAATCTGCTGCGTGAGCGCAATATCGACATGCGCCATCGCCTGTCCCAGCTGATGGATGTGGCGCGAGATAACGACCGCTTGTTCGAAAAGACCCGCCGCCTGGTCCTCGACATGCTCGACGCGGCCAGCCTTGAGGAGCTTGTCAGCTGTGTTGAAGACAGCTTGCGCAGTGAGTTTCAGGTGCCTTTTGTCAGTCTGATCCTGTTCAGCGATAACCCGCTGCCGGTGGGCCGCTCGATGAGCAGCAGTGAAGCCCATCAAGCCATCGGCGGTCTGCTGGCGGGGGGCAAAACCATTTGTGGCGTATTGCGTGAGCATGAGCTGACATTTTTGTTTGGTAAAAGCGAAGCCGGAAATGTCGGCTCCGCCGCTGTGGTTTCAATCACCCATCAAGGCACCCACGGCGTT
Organism: Pseudomonas sp. EL_65y_Pfl2_R95; assembly: GCF_963971045.1. NCBI lineage: Bacteria > Pseudomonadati > Pseudomonadota > Gammaproteobacteria > Pseudomonadales > Pseudomonadaceae > Pseudomonas > Pseudomonas sp. EL_65y_Pfl2_R95. Next base: position 150,772 of record NZ_CAXAOV010000004.1, read on the forward strand.
TTGGCTATTGGCAGTGCCGATCCTCAGCATTACAAAAGCTCACTGGGCACCTTGTTCCTCGGCTACATCGCCGAAGTGCTGGCGCGCGTGCTGCCACGCTTTGCCACCCCGCTACGCTCGGTTCGCTAAGGCAAACTCGGCGGCTGCACCAGCAGCTGCCTCAGGGCATGCGGCGCATCAGGAGTCACCATGCAAGTGCGCATCGACGCCTACCTCGAACACCTTCGCAGTGAGCGCCAGGTTTCAGCGCATACGCTGGACGGCTATAGCCGCGATTTGCGCAAACTGCTGACATTTTGTGAACGCGAACAACTGAGTGACTGGGGCCAACTCGACACCTCGCGCTTACGCAGACTGGTGGCGCATTTGCATATGCAGGGTCAGTCAAGTCGCAGCCTCGCCCGCCTGCTATCAGCAACCCGCGGTCTGTATCGCTACCTGATTCGCGAAGGCCATTGCCAGCATGATCCCGCCAGCGGTCTGATGCCGCCCAAAGGTGAGCGGCGCTTACCGAAAACCTTGGATGCCGACCGCACCGGACAATTGCTCGACGGCGCAGTTGAAGACGACTTTATCGCCCTGCGTGACCAAGCCATGCTCGAGCTTTTCTACTCTTCGGGCCTGCGCTTGTCCGAGCTGGTCAGCCTTGATATGGACGGCCTCGACCTGGCTGCAGGTTTGGTTCGGGTGCGGGGTAAAGGCAACAAGACCCGCGAATTGCCAGTTGGACGCATGGCCCGCCAGGCGCTGGAAAGCTGGCTGCCAATGCGCGCCTTAAGCGCGCCAGCCGATGGCGCGGTGTTTGTCAGCCAGAAGGGCAAGCGCATCGGCGCCCGCGCCGTGCAATTGCGCGTGCGTCAGGCGGGGGTCCGTGAGCTCGGCCAGAACCTGCACCCGCACATGCTCAGGCACTCGTTTGCCAGCCATATGCTGGAGTCATCGCAAGATCTGCGTGCCGTGCAAGAACTGCTTGGCCACGCCGATATCGCCACCACTCAAATCTATACCCACCTGGACTTTCAACACTTGGCCACGGTGTATGACAACGCCCATCCACGGGCCAAACGCAAAGGCGGCAGTGAATGACCATCAAGCTGATCACGTTTGACCTCGATGACACCCTTTGGGATGTCACCCCGGTGATGCAAGACGCTGAAGCCGCCCTGCGCAATTGGCTGACCATGTATGCACCAAAGTTAGGCGCAGTTCCCGTTGAACACCTGTGGGAAATCCGCAATCAGCTGTTGCAACAAGAGCCTGCGCTTAAACATCGCCTGAGCGAGCTTCGGCGGCGCATTCTGCTAAACGCCTTGCAAGGTGCTGGCTATATCGAGAAAGAAGCTTCAGCGCTGGCTGAGGCAGGATTTCAGGTATTTTTGGCCGCACGCCATCAGGTTGAATTATTTGCCGAGGTTCACCCGACCCTTGAAGCGCTGGCCACTCAGTTCCAGCTCGGTGTGATTACCAACGGCAATGCTGATGTACGGCGCCTGGGCCTTGCTGATTATTTTCAGTTCGCCCTGTGCGCCGAAGACCTGGGGATTGGCAAGCCCGACCCCAAACCCTTCCAGGAAGCACTCAGGCACGCGAATGTCAGCGCCGAGTGCGCAGTGCACATTGGCGACCACCCGAGTGACGACATCGCCGGCGCTCAAGCCGCGGGTATGCGCGCCATCTGGTTTAATCCGCTGAACCGGACATGGCCAGACCAAGCACCGCCAGATGGCGAGGTCAGTAGCTTGGCGCAATTACCCACGCTGCTGAGGAGCTGGTTAGCTGATTGAATAGGACGGGCCGATAGCCATGCAAAAAAAACCTGCACTGAAGCAGGTTTTTTTGTGTCAGCGCTCGGTCAAATAGGGCGGCTGCCGTATTTGCTGTCCGGTTTTTTCGGCGGATCAGAAACCACGTTAGGCTCGACTTCTTGCACCTTACCGCCACGCGCCAAGAAGGCTTCCATAGCTTCGGCTAGCGAGTCACGGTCCTTTTGCTTGGCTTCAACGCTCGGCAACTCTTCCGGGTCTACTGCCGCCTTGGCTTTTTTGCTTTTACTCTTGCTGGAAGGCGTGGAGATATCGTCATCGCTGTCGTCATCAACACTTGGGTCACCATCGTCAGACGCAGCAATATCATCACCATCGTCCTCGTCAGCGCCATCCAACTCTTCTTGATCGAGATCTTCGTCGCTCATGTTCAGCCTCATGAAATGCGAAAGCAGATTAGTTATAGCCTAGCTGCGTAAATTTCCTACACCGCCAGCAAAAATTCAAATGCCCTTGCCTACCCACTCGCTCGGGCCGAGCACAGTCACTGCAAAAAATACTGTGCCCAACGGCGCGCATTCTAGCGTGACTTGAGAAAAAACAAAGTAAAAGTAGCAGTTATCGCTGATTTAACAATGCAGATAAACAACTGCAATTGCGCCCACAAAAAAAAGCCCCGCTGCGCTATTTACTCAAGGTAAATCCGCTGACGGGGCTTGATTGTTAGAGGTGCAGCAAGCGCCGTTATTGTTTAATCGGCAATGGCGCTCAAATTTTCAGAGCATTAAGACTTGGTGAATTCCGGATAGGCTTCCATACCGCATTCAGCAATATCCACACCCTCGTACTCTTCTTCTTCGCTAACACGCAGGCCCATCACAGCTTTAATAATGGCCCACACGATCAGGCTGGCGATGAAGACCCAAGCGAAGATCGAAGCGATACCCAGCAGCTGAGCACCCAGAGTTGCATCAGGGTTGGTCAGGCAAACCGCCAACAACCCCCAGATGCCACACACACCGTGTACTGAGATGGCACCCACCGGATCATCAAGCTTGAGCTTGTCGAGACTGATGATGGCAAACACTACCAGCACGCCGCCAACAGCACCGATCATGGTGGCTTGCATCGCACCAGGGGTCAGCGGCTCTGCGGTGATAGCCACCAGACCCGCCAAGGCACCGTTAAGGGCCATGGTCAGGTCAGCCTTACCGAACAGGATGCGCGCAACCAATAAGGCTGCAATCAAGCCACCGGCAGCCGCCATGTTGGTGTTCACAAATACCTGGGCTACAGCGTTGGCATCTTCAATGGTGCTCATCTTCAACTGTGAGCCACCGTTGAAACCAAACCAGCCCATCCACAGGATGAATGTGCCCAGGGTTGCCATTGGCAGGTTAGCGCCAGGAATCGGGTTGATCTGGCCGTTAGCGCCATACTTGCCTTTACGTGCACCCAACAGCAGAACACCGGCCAGAGCTGCAGCAGCGCCTGCCATGTGAACCACACCCGAACCTGCGAAATCGAGGAAACCGGCCGAGTTCAGGAAGCCTGCGCCCCACTTCCAGAAACCTTGTACCGGGTAGATGAAACCGGTCATCACCACGGCGAATGCCAGGAATGCCCAGAGCTTCATGCGTTCAGCAACGGCACCGGAAACAATCGACATACAGGTTGCGGCGAACACAACCTGGAAGAAGAAGTCCGAACGCAGTGAATAGTAAGGCGCGTCATCACCACCGGCCAGAACAGCTTCTGCGGTGTGCTCGCTACCAATCAGGAAGCCAAAGCTTGGCAGGATGCCGCCTTCCGGGCTGGAATACATGATGTGGTAACCGATCACCAGATACATCACGCTTGCAACCGCGTACAAGGCGATATTCTTGGTCAGAATTTCGGTGGTGTTCTTCGCACGTACCAGACCGGATTCGAGCATGGCAAAACCCGCTGCCATCCACATTACCAGTGCGCCACATATCAAGAAGTAGAAGGTATCAAACCCGTAGGTCAATGCTGTCAATGCTGTGTTGTCCATATGTCACCTCGTGCCGTGCGCTTTATCAATAGCGCTATTCGGTTAAGGCGCCCGGGTGTTGGTTCCGGGCGCACTCTGTGTGCTTACAGGTTGTAGCCACGCTCGTTGTGCAGAGCGAGATCGAGACCCACAGCCTCTTCTTCCTCGCTGACCCGCAGGCCCATTACCAGCTCGATCACTTTGAGAATCACAAAGGTCACAACCGCGGTGTAGATCACGGTGAAGATCACGCCTTCAAACTGGATCCAGAGTTGAGCGCCGATGTTTTCCACTTCACCAAAGCCGCCCAGTGCCGGAGCAGCGAACACGCCCGTGAGCAATGCACCGACGATCCCGCCAATGCCGTGCACGCCAAAAGCGTCCAGTGAATCGTCGTAACCGAGTTTGCGTTTCAAGCTAGTGGCGCAGAAGAAACAGATCACACCTGCAGCCAGGCCAATAATTAACCCGCCCATTGGTCCTGCGGTGCCTGCTGCTGGGGTAATCGCAACCAAACCGGCAACCACACCAGAGGCAATCCCAAGTGCGCTTGGCTTGCCGTGTGTCATCCATTCGGCAAACATCCAGCCCAGAGCAGCAGCGGCGGTGGCAATTTGCGTAACCAGCATGGCCATACCCGCAGTACCGTTTGCCGCCAGGGCAGAGCCTGCGTTAAAACCAAACCAGCCGACCCAGAGCATTGCCGCACCGATCAAGGTGTAACCCAGGTTGTGCGGTGCCATTGGCGTGGTTGGGTAGCCCTTGCGCTTGCCCAGTACCAGACACGCCACCAAACCCGCCACACCCGCGTTGATGTGAACGACAGTACCGCCAGCGAAGTCGAGTACACCCCAATCCCACAGCAAGCCGCCCACACCGCCCCAGACCATGTGCGCCATAGGTGCATAGACCAAGGTGAACCAGGCAGTGATGAAGACCAGCATTGAGGAGAACTTCATACGTTCGGCGAAAGCGCCGACGATGAGTGCAGGAGTGATGATGGCAAAGGTCATTTGAAAGGTGACAAACACGCTTTCAGGAACCGCGGCTACCAGGCTGTCAGTCCCCAAGCCGCTGAGGAATGCTCTCGACAAGCCGCCCACAAAGGAATTGAAGTTAACCACTCCTTCTTCCATGCCTGTGGTGTCAAACGCCATGCTGTAGCCATAAATAACCCACAACAGACTGACCAAACAGGTGACAGCAAAGCACTGCATCATCACAGATAGCACGTTCTTGGAACGCACCATGCCGCCATAAAACAGTGCCAAGCCAGGAATGGTCATAAACAGCACGAATGCGGTGGCAACAATCATCCACGCGGTATCGCCGCTGTTCAGTACAACCTCATCCGCCATAGCGACGCTAGGCAAAACAAGGGACAAAAGGGCTCCTAGCCCTGCGATCTTTCGCAGAGTCATGGTTTAACTCCTGGGGCGGGGTTTGGTTTTTTTGGGGCTTAAATCGCGTCGGTATCGGTTTCGCCGGTACGGATACGAATAGCCTGTTCGAGATTGACTACGAAAATTTTGCCGTCACCGATCTTGCCGGTGTTGGCGGCTTTAGTGATGGCCTCGATGACGCGATCCAGTTGATCGTCAGCGATGGCCACGTCGATTTTCACTTTTGGCAAAAAGTCGACTACGTATTCAGCACCGCGGTACAACTCGGTGTGGCCCTTCTGGCGACCGAAGCCTTTGACTTCGGTAACAGTGATGCCCTGCACGCCGATCTCCGACAGTGACTCACGGACGTCATCCAACTTGAACGGCTTGATGATGGCAGTAACTAGCTTCATGTAACTCTCTCCCGTGTAAGGTGGACTTGCCCCAGGAATTGCAAACCCGGCTCAAGTCTAAGCGCAGTGTCTGGCTTTTGTAATGCATTGACTGCTCTAACTCGGCAATACCAATACCCACCAACCGCTCCTGACGAAACACTCCAGTGCTCCGACTACCGCATCAGTGCATGTCTCATCAGGAGCTAAGCAGAAAGCTTGCCAAACATGCTAAAGCCGCTTTATTTCAGGTACTTAGGTCCTAGAACGGGCCAAAAGGCTGAATTTGCATCGATTTAACGCCCAATAATGGTGCGCTGCCATGGACCATGGCGCGCAATAATCGTGCAGACCTCGGAGACAGTGCCTGCGACGCTGCGTGTTACACTTTCGGCCTACCGCTATTGGAAGCTCGTCATGTTGCCACCAAAAATTCTGCTCGACGCCCTCACCGCTGGCGCTTCACGCCTGTTCAATGGCGATACGCCGTTGCCACGCGCTGAATTCGAAGCGCAATTCAAAGCACTGATGCAAAGCGGATTCAGCAAGTTGGATTTGGTGAGTCGTGAAGAATTCGACAGCCAGATGGTGGTTTTGGCTCGTACCCGTGCACGATTAGAGGCACTCGAAGCCAAAGTGCTCGAACTCGAAGCCAGCAGTCCTTCAGCAACACCTGTCGCACCAGAGTCCGGGCAAGAATAAGCCAGAGCGGCCACCTACCTGGTCGCACAGCTGGCCGTGCTGCGCTAAGCAATCCTCTCCTGCCCACTCAATCGATGGCCAACAGCCACTCGACGCGGGTCTTTGCGTGCCTGCCATTCAATCAATAGCCCGCGGCTAAGTAGCCGGGGTACGCCCCTCTCATGAAGGCTCAAGAATCTAAACAATTCTTGCTAGCCCCCGTTGAGCATTGGTGCCCCGGATAAGATCAACCCTCAACATCAGGCCTTCCATGCAGATAGATTTCTGCGGCCCTGATGCGCCTCGAAGGTTACGACAAAGGAAGTCGATCATGAAGCGGACCACCCGAAGCAGCTTGTCTATTCCGTCATTTATCTTGCGTGCGGGGCGGCAACGCTGGCCTCTGCAAAGCGCTTCTTTCAGCGCCCTGTTAGTTCTATCGGTCAGCGGTACCAACAGTGCCCATGCAGCCTGTATTACCCGCAACGGGGTTGGCGCCACCGAAGGCTCGATCTGCACCAGTGCAGACAGCCGTTTCGCCTCCAACACTGACAATGTGCCCATTCGCAGCAGCGCCAACAGCTCGCAGATACTCACCGCGTCAGATGTCACTGCCGAAGTGTTGCCGAGCACGCCCAATGGCAATCGCGCAGTGGTGTATGCCCGTAATGCGACCTTGAGTATCGAGGGTAATCTCACCAGCATCCTGAACGGCGCAGACGGCACCGAAACCGGGCAACTTCTACGTTCAGTCAGTACCGAGCCTGAACGGATGGGCTCAATAACTGTGGGCGGAAATACCCGCCTGATCACCACCCAGGCTGACGCCCTCGGACTTGACGCCAATCGCGGTAGCATTTTGCTTAACGGTAACCTCGACGCCGCCTCGGGCAATGCTGCTGGCGCGCGAGCACTCAAACCAGCAGTGCCACTTGAGCGGGGTCTACGCGCAGCCAATGGCGCAACGATAAAGGTACAAGGCGACACCTTGCTTGAGGTGGTCCGCCGGGCGATAGAAGTCAGCGGCACGCCAGGCTCGCGCATCGAGCTGAACAACCTCAGCAGCCGATCGGAAGGCTTTGGCATTGTGGCCAACCGCGAAGGTAACGCGGTGGTTATTACCGGGGAACAGGTCGACATCAGGGTCAGCGGCGACAACAGCGAGGGCATTTATGTTGGCAATGGCGCCAATGTAATCATCGACGTCGCCGGCGGCGATACCGACAACGGTCAAAACTCGGCAATTGTATTCAATACGCCCGGCGCCTCCCTCACCACGGCGGGAGACCGGTCCGATGCCCTGCGCGTGCAAAACAACCGCGGTGACGCCTTGATCAAAATCGGCAACGGCAGTATTACCACCGGCACAGCTGACAGCGGCTATGACTCCGAAGGTGCATTTGCCCTGGTTCGCGGCGGCTCAGGTGTGGCCCAAGTCGATATGAGTGGCGGCAGCATCACCACCTTCGGCGAAGAGGCAGAAGGGATCGCGGTTCAAGCCAATAACGATGCCTCCAGCCGGATCGATAACGACAGCATCATCAATCTCAGCGGTGGTAGCGTCACCACTCAAGGTAATAGCGCCGTCGGCTTGCTCGCGCAAAGCGATCCGTTGAGCAAGGGTAATGTCACCATCAACCAGTCTGGCGGCACTGTCACCACCAGCGGCACCGGTGATTTCCAGCAGTTAAGCCACGGCATTCTGGCTGAAGCGACCGGGTCAGGGAACAGCAGCATCAACCAGACTGGCGGTACGGTCAGCACCTCCGGCAATGGTAGCCACGGCCTGTATGGCTACTCGATTAGTGGTGATGTAAGCGTTAACCAAGGACCAATGGCCAGTGTTCAGGCCAGCGGGGACGATGCATCGGCGCTGGTGGCGCAAGCCGTTTCAGCCGATCAGCGTTACACCGTTGATGTCGCAGGTGAGTTGCTGGGCGGCAGTGGCAAAGGCGCTGGCATCAAAACCAGCACCGAAGCCAGTGGCAGCGTTGACTTAGCCGCCACTGCCAAGGTGAGCGCGGCCTCCGGGGTCGCCATTTTAGACGGCAGCGGCGCAAGCACCATCACCAGCGCCGGCACGGTCAATGGCGACATCCTCACCCACGACGGCGCTGACCAAATACGGCTGCTATCCGGCAGTGTCACCCGCGGCCAGATCCTTCTGGGCATGGGCGCCGACCGCGCAAACATTGATGCCAGTGCAGATATTGCAGGCGTAAGCAGCCTCGATGGCGGCGGTGGGGTTTACGACAATCTGAAAGGTGGCGGTGACATCCTGACCTTTGCCGGTGGCGATCAACGTGTCGCGGCAAACAGCCTGCAAAACTGGGAAAAGGTGGTTCTCGACCCGGGCACTCAGATCACCTTCAGCAGCTCAGGCCTCACCGTTGGCGGGAGTGATGATGCAATGGAGCGCGGCTTGGTCATTAATCAGGGCGCCACTGTACGCACCGCTGAACCGACCTTCGTAGTCACGGGCGACCTCAACAACCACGGCCGCATTGACCTGCAAAACAACAGCGCGGGGAATCGCTTTGTTGTTGCTAGCAACCCCGATGGTGCGTCAGGCGATTACCACGGACAAAACGCCAGCCTGAAAATCGACAGCGTCCTTGGCGATGACAATTCACCCAGCGACAGCTTGGTGGTTGACGGCAACGCAACGGGCAACACCACTATCAGTATCAATAACCTTGGTGGCACGGGCTCACTGACCCGCACCGGCATCGACGTGGTGCAGGTGAACGGCAACTCTGCAGGAGCCTTCTCCCTCAATGGAGATATTCAAACCAAAGACAATCGCCAAGCGATTGTTGGCGGCGCCTACGCCTATACCCTGAACCAGGCAGCAGACGGCGACTGGTACCTCAATTCGACAATTGAGGACGCACCCCCAAGCCAACCCACGGCGCCCACAGTTCCGTCGTCGCCGCGCTACAGTCCTGCTGCTCCGCTCTACCAGCAATATGGTCAAGCCCTGCTCGACATGAACGGTTTACCAACCCTGCAGCAAAGGGTCGGTAACCGATACTGGAATGCCGCCAGCGGTGTAGCTCAAAGCAACACCACTGCAACAGTTGATGGCGAACAAAGCTACATTGAGAACGGCGCATCCTGGGCTCGCGTTGAGGGCACCTATCAACGTAGCCGTCCCAATGCGGGGACCATCGATACTGACTCGGTAACCAATCGCTGGAAAATGCAGGCCGGGCTCGATGCTCTGCTTAACGAGGATCAATACGGCAACAAGCTGATTGGCGGCGTGAATGCACACTACGGCACATCGGCATCGCAGGTTGAGTCATTCTTCGGTGACGGCACTCTCGACAGCCGCGGTTATGGCGTCGGTTTAACCCTCACCTGGCTGCAGGACAATGGCTTTTATCTTGACTCGCAAGCCTCGGCGACTTGGTACAAAACCGACATCGATTCCGATGAAACTGATCGCCAGTTAGCGGCGGACAACAAAGGCTTTGGCTACGCCTTCTCGGTGGAGAGCGGCAAGCAAGTCGAACTCAACGAAAATCTGACCCTGACGCCCCAAGCGCAGTTGATCTACTCCCATGTGGATTTCGACAGCTTTACCGATGCCTTCAACACCCAAGCCTCCCTCGACGATGCCGACAGCCTGCGCTCACGCATCGGCCTTTCCCTTGATCACGACAGCCGCTGGCTGGATGACACCAACCAAATCCGCCGCAGCCATGTCTACGCAATCAGCAACCTCTACTACGAGTTCCTCGATGGCACGCAAGTGGATGTTGCCGACGTGAAGTTCAACAATCGTCCAGAACGACTCTGGACCGGCCTCGGTGTTGGCGGCAGCTATAACTGGAACCAAGACCATATGTCGCTGTACGGCGAACTCTCGGTCGATTCAACCGTGAATAACTTCGGCGACAGCACCGCGGTAAATGGCACGGTCGGGGTGCGCGTGAAGTTTTGATTCGAACTCGGCAATAAAAAACGGAGCCTTTGGGCTCCGTTTTTTATCGTTCTCAACTCAGGAAAACCCAACTAGCCGCCTGCGTGTCGCGTCGGCCGAACCTGTTACTCTCGCTCTATCGCAGGAAGCGATGCATCGAGTTTCAAGGAGTGAAGCATGTCGCTGGCCATAGTCCACAGCCGTGCCCAAGTCGGGGTAGATGCACCCGCCGTCACCGTCGAGGCGCACTTGGCTAACGGCTTGCCCTCACTGGCCTTGGTCGGTTTACCGGAAACCGCAGTAAAAGAAAGCAAAGACCGGGTCCGCAGCGCCATCCTCAACTGTGCATTTGAATTCCCTGCGCGGCGCATCACCCTCAATCTGGCGCCGGCCGATTTACCCAAGGACGGCGGTCGCTTTGATCTGGCCATTGCCTTGGGCATCCTGGCAGCTAGCGGGCAAATCCCGGCGCCGGCATTGGATAACATCGAGTGCCTGGGAGAGCTGGCATTATCTGGAGAAATCCGCTCGGTACAGGGCGTATTGCCTGCGGCGCTGGCGGCAAGAGCCACAGGCCGAGCGCTTGTAGTACCCCACGCCAATGCTGAAGAAGCCAGCCTTGCCTCTGGTTTAAAGGTGATCGCGGTCAGCCATTTACTGCAACTGGCCGCGCACTTCAATGGCTTGGAGGTGATTGAGCCCTACCAATCACAAGGCCTGCTGCGCCAAACCTTGCCCTATCCAGACTTGTCTGAAGTCCAAGGCCAACTGGCGGCAAAACGTGCATTGATCGTCGCGGCGGCGGGCTCGCATAATTTACTCTTTAGCGGACCACCCGGCACTGGCAAGACCTTGCTTGCCAGTCGCCTGCCCGGCCTTTTACCTGCTCTGGATGAACAGGAGGCACTGGAAGTTGCCGCCATTCATTCGGTCGCCAGCCATACCCCGCTAACGGCATGGCCGCAACGACCATTTCGCACCCCGCACCATAGTGCATCTGGCCCGGCGCTGGTCGGTGGTGGCAGCCGTCCTCAACCCGGAGAAATTACGCTCGCCCATCACGGCGTGCTATTTCTTGATGAATTACCGGAATTTGACCGAAAAGTGCTCGAAGTTCTTCGCGAGCCCCTGGAAAGCGGCCATATTGTGATTGCTCGCGCCCGCGACAAGGTGCGCTTTCCGGCTCGCTTCCAACTGGTTGCAGCCATGAACCCATGCCCCTGCGGTTTTCTTGGAGACCCCAGCGGCCGCTGTCGTTGCAGCAGCGAGCAGATTCAACGCTACCGGGCAAAGCTCTCAGGGCCATTGCTCGACCGCATTGATTTACAGGTCACAGTGGCCCGCGAAGCCACGGCTTTACATGTGCCTGAAAGCACAGGGGGTGAAACCGCAATCAGCGCCACCCAGGTCGCCCGCGCGCGCAAACACCAGATGCAGCGCCAGGGCTGCGCCAATGCATTTCTTGATCTGGCGGGCCTGCGCCAGCACTGCCCGCTGCAGGCGGATGATCAACGCTGGCTGGAAAATGCCTGCGAACGCTTGGCCTTATCCCTACGCGCCGCTCACCGGGTGCTGAAAGTCGCCCGAACCCTGGCTGACCTAGAGGGCGAGCGTGGGATCAGCCGCCAGCATCTGGCCGAGGCGATGCAATACCGCGGCCATGGGCAGAGTTGAAGCCGTTACTGAAAGCGGCCCACTTCATCGCGTAACTCGCCAGCCAAACCATCGAGTTCGCGGGCGGTCTCTGCCAGGTTGGCGATCACTTGATGCTGCTCACTGTTGGCCAAGGCAATACTCTGCAGGTTGCTGCTCAGCGCCGTTGCGGTGCTGCTTTGCTCGGTGGTTGCAGTGGTGATCGAGGCGAATTGATCACCCGCCAGGCGGGTTTGTTCGGCAATCTGCGCCAGCGCGTCAACCACCCGTGTATTGAGTTGAAGGCCTGCGCTCATCAAGGATTGGCCTTGCTCCATGGTGCTGATGGCGCTGGCGGTTTCGGTTTGAATGCTGCCAATCATGCTGGAAATCTGCGTCGTTGCATCGCGGGTCCGGCCGGCCAGACTGCGAACTTCGTCGGCGACCACGGCAAAGCCACGGCCCTGTTCACCGGCGCGGGCAGCTTCAATCGCCGCATTCAATGCCAACAGATTGGTTTGTTCGGCAATCGAGGTGATCACGCTGACAATCCCGCCTATCTCCTGCGAACGTTGGCCCAAGCTGTTGATAACTGTCGAGGTGCCGTCCAGCGAGCGTGCAATCTGCTCAAGCGCCTTTGAGGCTTCATCCATCGAGCTACTGCCGATATCTGTCTGCTTGGCGTTGTCGTTGGCGAGGCGCTCGGTATGGCGCATGTTATCGGCGATATCCAAGGACGTCGCACTGAACTCCTCAACGGCACCGGCCATGCTGCTGATCTCGCCCGATTGCTGCTCGATACCTTCATAGGCACCACTGGAAAGCCCAGATAAGGCCTGAGCACGACTGCTCACAGCCTGTGCTGAACTGCGAATGCGCGCGACCATGCTTGCCAGCGCCTCACCCATATTATTGAAGCTCGCGGCGAGGTCACTGATTTCATCATTGCCCTTGATCGTCGAGCGCGCACTCAAATCACCGGCGCCCAACGCCTGCGCTTGTTTAACAAGCTGGCCAAGTGGCTGCAGTTTACGACGCAGCAGCCAGATCACCGCGGCAACTGCCAACACCAGCGCGATCAGGCTACCAATCGCCAACTGCCAGCCAAGCGACCAGGTCACGGCCTGAATCTCAGCCATTGGCATGCTTGCAACCACTTGCCAGCCGCCAGCGGTAAAAGGTGCAGTCACGCTGTAAAAGTCTTGCTGGCCGTCATTCCAGATCATGCCTTGGCTAGGCGTTGCCGCGTGTTCGATCAGTTTCGCCGGCGCTGAATCCGCGCTTTGTGCAGCGAAGGGGGCAACCAGCCACTTACCGCTCGTGTCGAAGATCGCCAAAGAACCCGCCTTGCCGATGCGGAAATCCTTAAGCGCAGAAAACTGGCTGTTTTGCGTATCGGTGTAATCAAAGCCGACAAACAACACGGCAATCACCTGACCCTGGCCATCGGTGACGGGGGTGTATTGGGTCATATAAGCGCGATCAAACAGCAATGCGCGGCCTACGTAACTTTGGTTCTGCAACAGGCGCTGGTAAGCAGGATGGTTGTGGTCAAGTACGGTGCCAATGGCCCGACTGCCATCTTGCTTGGTGAGTGAGGTGGTCACGCGCACAAACTCTGTGCCGTCACGGACGAATACCGTGGCCACCCCAGCGGTGAGGTTTTTAAACTCATCAACCCGTTCAAAGGCATTGTTCAGTCGTTCGTCGTCAGCATAAAGCGCTGGCGTTTGCATACCCACTACATCGACGCGCTCGTCGGGCTTGATGGTCATCCCCGAACTGAAGCGTTTTTCAAATAAACCCGCCAGCCGCTGGGTACTCTCCAGCAAACTGGTATTAAAGGTCGTCAGTTGATCGGCCATCAAGCGAGATTCGCTGGCCAAATGCTCCTCACGGATCGCCACATTGGCGTCACTCAGAGAGCGCAAAGCGAATACTGTGCTGAGGCTAATCAACACGGTCAGAATAATCGCCAAGGCCAACGCAAGTTGCCGAGTGATGGAGGAACGGGATGGATTCATAAAAAGCTCCGAAGCAAACCAATGCTGCCGCGCCCTCAAATCACTAAAGGCAACGCCGCGATATCGGCTTAGTCGGCGTGCAGCCGCAGAACTTAAGTACTGTTTATCCGTTTATTTAATCCACGCGACCTGCGGCAAACACATGGCCGCCACTTCGCTGACCAGATAGTCACGCAGACGCTTAAAACGCTCTTGGTTGCGCCGAGCCTTGGGCCATACCAGATAGTAGCTACAACCGCTTGGCACCGCTGCCGGCCAAGGCAAGCCGAGACGCCCTTGCTCAACGTCTTCGGCGACCATTACCAGATCGCCGATCGACACACCGTAACCGCGTGCGGCGGCCACCATGCCCAGCTCCAAGGTGTCGAACACTTGTCCACCGCGTAACGGCACTTGCTCAGCGAGGTTCATTGCTTGCAACCACTGACGCCAATCGCGCCGGTCCGGCGTGGGATGAAGCAACTCGGCATGTTGCAGTTGCGCCAGATCCCAGGCACCTTTGGCCGCCGCATCCGGTGCACAGACCGGAATGAGCCACTCGGCAAACAGCAATTCACTCTCCCAGTCGTCGGCAAAGTTGCCCGTGCTCAACAGTACGGCGCAATCAAAGGGCTCATGCAGGAAATCGACTTTGTCGACATCCATCCATGCGCTGGTCAACTGCACCTCAATGTCATCATTGTGCGCGCGAAACCGGGACAGCCGGGCCAACAGCCAACGCATGGTCAGGGTCGACGGCGCTTTTAGACGCAATATTCCATCATCCGCCTGCAAAGGTGCACATGAGCGCTCCAGTGCATCAAAGCCTTCACGCAAGCCGGGAAGTAATGTACGACCGGGCTCAGTCAGTTTGAGACTGCGCCCGTTACGCTCAAACAAGCGGCAATCGAAATACTCCTCCAGGGTGCGCACATGCCGGCTCACCGCGCTTTGGGTGATGGCCAATTCCTCACCCGCCTGAGTGAACGAACAATGACGGGCAGCGGCTTCAAAGGCACGCAGTGCATACAAGGGCGCTAGCTTACGGCTCATGGATGACTAAAACTCATACTAGGCAGAGGTATTTTCATTTTGCAGTAAGCCGCCGCCATTTCCCATACTGCATGCCTAATTACTCAGCCGGGCGCCCTTTTATGTCACATGGCAGCTACCCGCTTCATCCCGCTATCAGCCGAGCAGCGGCGTTGCCAAGCGAAGTCGATATCGTCATTGCGGGCTCAGGCATCATGGGCTGCGCGAGTGCCTATTACCTGCGCCAGCAGGGTCTGTCGGTGCTGGTCTGTGATAAAGCCGGGCTGGCCAGCCAGCAATCGACGCGGGCTTGGGGCTTTGTGCGTCAACAAGCGCGCGATCCTAGCGAGGTGCCGCTGATGATGGCATCCATTGAGCTTTGGAAGCAGCTTGAGCATGAGTTGCAGTTACCTTTGGAGTGGCGCCAGGGCGGCTGCATGTACCTCGCCGAAAATGAAGAGCACCTCCGCCAATACCATGACTGGCTGGATGTCGCCGCCAGTCATGGTCTCGACACCCAGCTACTCAGCAGCCGTGAAGTTGCCGCTAAACTGCCGGCGCTGGCCAATCCGGCCAAAGGTGGATTATTCACCGCCAGTGACGGCCAGGCAGAACCCCGCCGCGTCGCACCGGGCTATGCATTACGCGCCGCCGAGGCTGGTGTTGTATTTGCCGAAGGCTGCGGCGTCACCGCCGTGGAGCGCGCGGCCGGCGCCATAAGTGGCGTGCAAACCGAGCGCGGCTATGTAAAAACCTCACGGGTACTGATTGCTGCAGGCGCCAGCAGTTGGCGCTTGCTGGCCCCACTTGGGCTGGACATTCCCCAGCAAGCACTGCGCAGCACAGTGTCGCGCACCAGCCCGGTACCGGATATAGGCGGTTGCAGCTTTATCGGCCATGGGATTGGCATTCGCCAGCGCGCTGACGGCAGCCTCAACTTGGCGGATGAAGCGCAGGCTGACATCGACCTGAACCTCGACTTTATGCGTGGAGCCTCTTGGTACTTGCCCCTTTTGCCCGAGCACCACCGCAGTTTCCGTTTCCACCTCAATGGCGCGCTGCTGCACGACCTCAAACTCCGCCTGCGCGGCGAAAACAAGGTGCTGGGCGAGCGTGCCCCCCATGCCAGACCCGAAGCAAGCCGCGTGCTAGCCGCAGAGAAAGCCTTGGCCAGAGCTTTTCCAGCGCTGCATGAGGTTCGTGTAATTGAGAGCTGGGCCGGATTTATCGACGTCTTACCCGATGGTATTCCCATCCTCGATGCACCCAGCCAGATTCCGGGCCTGCTGATCGCAACTGGTTTTTGTGGGCATGGCTTTGCCATGGGTCCAATCGTTGGGCAATTGATCATGCAATGGGTCACGCAGGGCCAAACTTCACTGGATCTGAGCGCATTTCGCAGCAGTCGCTTTGCAGATGGCACCGCTGGCAAACCCTATTCACTTTTCTAAAGAACCCGAGAATGTCGAGCCCTAATCGTATTGAACTGCTGGCTATACTGCGCCTGTCTGGCCCGCTGATCGCGGCCCAGTTGGCGCATGTTGTGATGGTATTCACCGACACCGTGATGATGGGCTTGCTTGGCCCGGAAGAGCTGGCAGGCGGCGGGCTCGGCGCAGCATGCTACTCATTTGTTTCGATTTTCTGCGTCGGTGCCATTGGGGCGGTCGGGAACTTGGTGGCCATTCGTCACGGTTCGGCCGATGCAGCAGGTGTCACTCGCCTGACCCAGAACGGCTTATGGATGGGCTGGGGCCTGGCCTTGCTCGCAGGCCTGATACTGTGGAACCTTGAGCCAGCCTTGCAGCATGCTCAACAAACACCTGAAAACGTTGAACGTGCCATGCACTTTCTCTCGACCGTGGTATTCGCCCTGCCCGGCTATATGACGTTTATGGCGCTGCGTGGCTTTACCAGTGCGATTGGCCGCCCTGGGCCGGTCATGGCCATCAGCATTGGCGGCGCGCTGGCCAACTTCATTCTTAACTACGCGCTTATCAAGGGCTGGTTGGGTCTGCCACCGATGGGATTGGCTGGCATCGGTCTGGTCACTGCTATTGTAATGAGCGCCATGGCCATGCTCTTGGCCAGGCATGTGATGCATCACAGCGCCTACGGTGCCTATCCCTTGCAACGCGGCTTATGGCAACCCGACTGGCAAGCACTCAAAGAACTCATTCGCCTGGGCTTGCCCATTGGCGGCACTTACGCGGTTGAGTCGGGATTATTTGCCTTTGCCGCACTGTGCATGGGTGCGCTTGGCAGCACGCAGATGGCCGCGCATCAAATTGCCCTGCAATCGGTGTATGTCGCCTTTATGGTGCCGGTCGGTATTTCTTATGCGGTGACCTTTCGCATTGGCCAGCATTATGGTGCTGGCCGCCTGCTCGAAGCGCGGCGCAGTGGCCGGCTGGGGATCATGTTCGGCGCAACCTGCATGCTCGGCTTTGCCTTGTTGTTCTGGCTGGCACCGCAATGGGTGATCGGCTTGTTTCTCGACCGCGACGACCCAGCGTTTCAATCGATTATCGCACTCGCCATTAGCCTGTTGGCCATTGCCGCTTGGTTCGAACTGTTCGACGGGATTCAAACCATCGCCATGGGCGCGATTCGCGGACTCAAGGACGCCAAAACCACCTTTTACACCGGTCTCGTCTGCTATTGGCTGATTGGCGCCCCCATGGCCTGGACCCTGACATTTGTCTTCAATTGGGGAGCGGCCGGCGTATGGTGGGGCTTAGCCGGCGGCCTGGCCTGTGCAGCGATCAGCCTGAGCCTGGGTTTTGAGTGGAAGACCGCACGAATGCTTGAAAAAGACAACCTGCAAGCCTGCCGCACAGCCCCTTAGTTTTTCTGGCCAATACTCGGCAGGATATTCCGCACGCCGTAAACCAGAAACTTTGCCAGCTCGCTGAGTGGAATCGCCTTGCTGATTAGGTAGCCTTGCGCCTGATCGCAACCAAATTGACGCAACATGGCCAGCTGCTCAGTGTTTTCAACACCCTCGGCGACCACTTGCAAGTTGAGATTGTGCGCCAGGTTGATCATCGCCCGCACCAGCAAGCGATTCTCCGAGCGATCACACATGCCGCCAACAAAGCTTTTATCGATCTTAAGCAGGGTGATTGGCAGGCTATTGAGGTGAACGAACGACGAAAACCCGGTTCCGAAGTCATCCAGTGAGAAGCGCACGCCCAACTCCCCCAGCGCCAACATGGTCTGTCGCACCTGATCGCTACGGCGCATGATGGCCGTTTCGGTCAGCTCAAACTCCAGCCACTGCGCATCAATCCCGCGCTCATCGATCAAGCGCTTAAGCGTTGGCAGCAGCTGACTGTCCTGAAATTGGCGAAACGACAGGTTGACCGCCATATGCAGCGGCGCTAATCCCCGACCACGTAGCCATTGCATATCACGCAGTGCGCGGGAAATAACCCAATAACCAAGCGGCACGATAAGTCCACTTTCTTCGGCCAACGGAACAAACTCATTGGGCGCAAGCAGGCCACGGGTTGCATGACGCCAGCGCACCAACGCCTCAATTCCGACAATAGCGCCGGTCTTCAAGCATAAACGCGGCTGGTAATGCAGCTCCAGCTCATCACGGCGTAGTGCCCGACGCAGCTCACTTTCGAGGTCTGCCTGACTACGCGCATTGTGGTTGATCCGCTCATCATAGATATAGGAGGTACAGCCTTGATGATTCTTGGCCTGTTGCATTGCAATGTGCGCATGCCACATCAATGGGTCAGGCCCGGCATTGGCGCGAGCATGGGCGATCCCCAGACTACAGCCAAGCATCAAGCTCTCACCATCCACCCAATAAGGTTCTGCCAGGACTTCGGTCAGGCGCTCGGCGAAACGCTCGGCACGCTGCGCATCACGCCGGGTGTCCAGCAGCAAAGCAAATTCATCACTGCCCAGGCGCGCCAGTTGATCGCCCGACTGCAGGATCGACTTGAGCCGCGCAACCACTTGCAGGATCAAGTTATCCCCAGCCTGAAAGCCCAGGGCGTCGTTTACGTGGCGAAAGTTATCCAAATCAAGGTGGCCCAGCGCCAGCCCGCGACTCTCGGCAGCCGCCAAACGTGCGGAAAGCAAGGTCTGAAAGCCTTGGCGATTGGCAATACCGGTCAAGGCATCTTGCTCAGCCAAACGATTAAGGGTGTGTTTGAGCGAGCCCTGCTCACGCACATAACGCAGGCAACGGCGCAGCACATGCGGGGTGAGTTGAGAGCGGACCAGCCAGTCGTTGATGCCTTGCGGCTCATCGCCAGGCTCTTGCTCAAGCAACAAGATAATCGGCAGCGGACAACTGCCAATTGCTGGCTGATGACTGAGTGTGGTCAGCAAAACAGTGTTGGCGTGGTTGCCGAGCAGGCTCCGCGCAATGTCCCACGAGGGTGCGGATATAAGCGAGTATGCCCCATCCATTGGCTGAAGGCATTCATGCAACAACGCAGGCCAGGCGGAATCCTCGGCAAGCAGGATCAGCGTTAAGGGCTCGACGAACGCAGACAAACAACCTCCCCAAAAACAAAAATAATGCAGCGGTTCCTCCGCTAAATGCGCCTTTGTTGGCGTCTAGTCCGCACATCCCTGCTGCGCTGTCGCATCCTGCTCTAAAGTCGAGCTGTCGACAAGTGTCTACCCATGAGGTAGACCGGTTAAGGCGGAGCTCGATTGATTTTGATCAATTCATCCGACCGATGATGTCGTTTTGACATCAATGTACTGGCAAAACTGTGTACAACCGCGCGTCCGCAGATTACTGCAAATAGCAAAATAACCAAGCCCGCCTGCGCTAACTCCGTGCACTAACACACACTTCCAGATGGTCAAGGCATAAAGCGCTGAGCCTGCTAAAATGCGCGCCCACTCTCCACGTGATAACTGTAATGTCCCGACTGAACCCCCGGCAGCAGGAAGCCGTGAACTACGTCGGCGGCCCTCTTTTGGTGCTCGCCGGTGCAGGCTCCGGCAAGACCAGCGTCATCACCCGCAAAATTGCCCACCTGGTGCAAAACTGCGGCATTCGCGCTCAGCATATTGTCGCCATGACCTTTACCAACAAGGCGGCGCGCGAAATGAAAGAGCGGGTCGGCACCCTGCTCAAAGGTCCAGAAGCACGCGGGCTGACAGTCTCGACCTTCCACAACCTGGGCATGAACATTATCCGCAAGGAATATGCTCGTCTGGGGTACAAGCCGGGGTTCTCGATCTTCGATGAAGGCGATATCAAGGCGTTGCTCAGTGACATCATGCAAAAAGAGTACGCCGGCGATGACGGCATCGATGAGATCAAAAACTACATCGGCTCATGGAAGAACGACCTGATTCTGCCCGATCAGGCACTGGCCGAGTCGCGCAATCCCAAAGAGCAGACCGCGGCCATCGTCTACCTGCATTACCAGCGCACCTTAAAAGCCTATAACGCTGTCGACTTCGATGACCTGATCCTGATGCCGGTAAAGCTGTTTCAGGAGCATGCGGACATTCTGGAAAAGTGGCAAAACCGCATTCGCTATTTGCTGGTCGATGAATATCAAGACACCAACGCCAGCCAGTATTTGCTGGTCAAGCTGTTGGTGGGCAGCCGTAACCAGTTCACCGTGGTGGGCGACGACGACCAGTCGATCTATGCCTGGCGCGGTGCGCGCCCTGAAAACCTGATGCTGCTCAAAGAAGACTACCCGTCGCTGAAGATTGTCATGCTTGAGCAGAACTACCGCTCGACCAGCCGTATCCTTAAATGCGCCAACATCCTGATTTCCAACAACCCGCACGCCTTCGAGAAGAAACTCTGGAGTGAGATGGGCGTTGGCGATGAAATTCGCGTGATTCGCTGCCGCAATGAAGATGCCGAATGCGAGCGCGTCGCCATGGAAATTCTCACCCTACACCTGCGCACGGATCGGCCCTACAACGATTTTGCAATTCTGTATCGGGGTAACTATCAGGCCAAGCTGATGGAGCTCAAACTCCAGCACCACCAGATTCCTTACCGCCTCAGCGGCGGCACCAGCTTCTTTGCCCGTCAGGAAGTGAAGGACTTGATGTCCTACTTCCGCTTGCTGGTAAACCCGGATGACGACAACGCCTTTTTACGGGTGATTAACGTACCGCGCCGCGAAATTGGCTCGGCGACCCTGGAAAAGTTGGGCAACTACGCCACCGAGCGCAAAGTCAGCATGTATCAGGCGGCCGGTGAGCTGGGCCTTGGCGAGCACCTCGACAGCCGCTTTACCGACCGCTTGGCGCGATTTACCCGCTGGATGGATGGCGTGCGCCAGCAATGCGCGCAGAATGACCCCATCGCGGCACTGCGCAGCATGGTCATGGACATCGATTACGAGAACTGGCTGCGCCAAAATGCTTCCAACGACAAAGTAGCCGATGCACGCATGGGCAATGTCTGGTTCCTGATTGAGGCGTTGAAAAACACGCTGGAGCGCGACGAAGAAGGCGATATGACCATCGAGGATGCGATCGGCAAGTTGGTCTTGCGCGACATGCTCGAACGTCAGCAAGAGGAAGAGGAAGGCGCCGATGGTGTGCAAATGCTGACCTTGCACGCCTCCAAAGGCCTGGAATTTCCCTACGTATTCATCATCGGCATGGAAGAAGAGATCCTGCCGCATCGCTCCAGCATTGAAGCCGACACCATTGAAGAAGAGCGCCGTCTGGCCTACGTTGGAATTACCCGCGCAAGGGAAACACTGGCCTTTACCTTCGCCGCAAAGCGTAAGCAATACGGTGAGATAATCGACTGTACACCCAGCCGCTTCCTCGACGAATTGCCGCCCGAAGACTTGCAGTGGGAAGGTTTGGAAGAGGCGCCAGTTGAAGTTAAAGCGGCCCGTGGCAACGCGGCACTAGCGGACCTAAGGGCAATGCTGAAAAAATAGGCGGTTAACCATCGTCAGTTGTTGGCTTTATCCGCCAGACAACCGGCAAATATCCCAACACAGATTGGGTTTCACACTACATGAGGGCTATTGCGTGGAAGCGCTGAAACAAAAAATTCGCGAAGAAGGCATTGTCCTCTCAGAGCAAGTACTCAAGGTCGACGCCTTTTTGAACCATCAGATTGATCCCAAACTGATGCAACAGATTGGCCATGAATTCGCGGTTCGTTTTCGCGATCAGAACATCACCAAGATCGTGACCATCGAAGCCTCCGGTATTGCGCCCGCGATAATGGCCGGCCTGGAACTGGGGGTGCCGGTAATTTTTGCCCGCAAGTACCAGTCGCTGACGCTCAAAGACGATCTGCTGACCTCGAAGGTCTACTCCTTTACCAAGCAGACCGAGAGCACCATCGCGGTGTCGGCCAAGCACCTGACCGCCGATGATCACGTGCTGGTGATTGACGATTTTCTGGCCAACGGTCGCGCAGCAAAGGCGCTTATCGATGTAATCCAACAAGCGGGCGCGAGCATCGCCGGGATTGGCGTGGTGATCGAGAAGTCATTTCAGGCGGGCCGCAGCGAATTGGACGAGCAAGGTTTCCGCGTGGAATCTCTGGCCCGCATCAGTTCTCTGGCAGACGGCAAAGTCAGCTTCCTCGAGTAACCCTGCGCAACCAATGGCGCACAATTAAAGTGCGCCATTGTTTAGTCTTGCGTGGCCTGCAAGCCTGCCAGCAACAAGCGCTGGTAAAGCTCCTCACGCAGACCATCAGGCTTAGCCAGATCCATGCGCTGCAGGTGCTCGATATAGGCCTCTGGCTCAGGCGCCTCAAGGGTGGCTTTACCTAACCGCAAAATCTCAGAAAGCTTGAATTTGCGTTTAAGCCAGGTCAATGCGCGCAACAAGTCGCGCTCCTGCGCGGTGAAGTCGCAACCCAAAGCAAACTCAGCGAACAGGTTGCTGTGCTCGGCCTTCAATGCCTCAAGACGTTCGGGCAGGTTATTGCTAAAACGCTGATCAAGCTGGAACGCCTTGTCCAGTTTGCCGTTTTCTTGCGCCTGTTCAATCAACTCGGCCTGGAAGCGCGAGTCCGTGATAGTGAGCAATGCTTCAATCACCTGCGAATCGGTTTTGCCGCGTAAATCGGCAACGCCATACTCGGTCACAACGATGTCACGTAAATGCCTGGGAATTGTGCTGTGGCCATATTCCCAGACGATATTGGAGCGCACCTCACCCCCGGACTCGCGCCAACTGCGCAGCAGCAATATTGAACGTGCACCTTCAAGGGCATGAGCTTGGGCGACAAAGTTGTACTGCCCTCCAACGCCGCTCAACACGCGACCGTTCTCGAGCTGGTCAGACACTGCAGCGCCCATCAAGGTCATGGTAAAGGCTGTGTTGATAAAACGTGCATCACGGCGCTGCAAGCGTTTCAACTGCTCCTGACCGTAAAGCTCATTGATGTAGCAGATGCCAGTCATGACGTAGCGCTCACGCTGCTCCAAGCTCAATTCATTTAGGCGCTGGTAGAACGAACGCGGCCCCAGAAAGAAGCCACCGTGAACGACAGTTGCATGCTTAGCCGGACGCAAATAGGTGGCGAGGGCCTGCTGGGTTTTGGGGTCTGCCAAGTCCGCGGGCACTTCAAGGGCTGATGGCAACTCCAACTGCCCTTCATTGAGGCCGACTGCAGCGTCGAGCAAACCATAATCTTGCAGCTCAGCTAAGCGTTGTTCATCCAGCCTGGATGCCAATCCAGCATCAAGCAGCGCCTGAATGCTGTGCGGGCGGCCTTGGGTATCCAACGCACCGGCAGATGCCAGTTGCTGCACCAGCAAATCCGGATAAACCGCCCGGCGAATAATTCCGGCGTCAGCCAATACCAGCAAGCCGTTGACGAACATTTCACTGCAGCCGTACAAGCCATCGGCAAAAACGTCAGTGCCACCGACCTGATCAACCCATTGCTGCCAATCGTGACTGCAATTCAGCGCATTTAGCAGCGACTGGTACTGGCTATTATCGCTATTGCGCGCGAGCAAGGCGGCGGTTACTGCATCGCCCATCGAGCCGATCCCAATCTGCAACGTGCCACCGTCGCGCACCAGCGTGCTGGCGTGCATGCCAATGCAATGATCCTGCACGCTGATGGGCATATTGGGCGTGGAGAACAATTCGCTGGTTTCTGTGTCTTGCAAGACAATATCAAAGCGCTCACAGGCGATTTCTGCATCACCCGGCATATACGGCAACTGGCTGTGAACCTGAGCCAGATAAAGGATTTTCTCGCCATTGGCCCGGCGCTTGTCCAGCATCGGCAGAATATCGAGGGTGATGTCTGGGTTGCAGCTCAGGCTGAAGTGCTCAGGACGTTGCGGGTCACAGGCAACCAGCTGCGCAAGCACATTGAGGCCGCGGGCATTGATATCGCGGGCGGCGTGGCTGTAATTGCTGCTGACGTAGCTTTGCTGCGCCACATCGCTATGCAGCAGGCTACCGGGCTGCATAAAGAACTGCTCGACCCGTATATTCGCGGGCAGATCGCCCCGGCGCAGGTCGTCAAGAAAGTCCAGCTCGGGATAATCCGCAAATACCCGCTCCAGGAATGGCTGCAAAAACCGCTGCTGCAGACCCTGCTCAGCCTGGGGGCGACCCAAGCATAAAGCGGTGTAAATGTTCAGCTCGCGCTCAGGCAACTGCTTGCAACGCTGATACAGCGCATTGACCCATGTGTTGGGCTTGCCCAGCCCCAGCGGCAGGCCCAAGTGTATTGGCCCGTCAATTTCGTCCAGGACTCGCTCTACAGCGTCATCAATCGAACACAGTTGCGGCATCAAGCACTCCTTGCGCTTTGCTGATCACTCCCGTTCGACTATACCCGCAACAGAAATACGCCCCGAAGGATAAAAACAAAAAAACCGCCTTCAGGCGGTTCTTTTGTTTTCAGACGTTACCGGCTCAGAGGCCTGACATCTTCTCAATGGTCGCTTTCAGCTCGTCATCCGAGCAGTCGCCACAGGTGCCTTTCGGCGGCATGGCGTTGATACCGGTGATGGCTTTGGCCAAAAGACCGTCTATGCCACCCTGCTCATCTGCACGCTTTTTCCAAGCAGCAGTGTCACCAATTTTTGGAGCACCCAGTACGCCAGTCGAGTGGCAAGCACCGCAATGCCCTGCGATGATGTCATCTGGTGTCTTGGCACCGCCGCCAGCAGCGGCAGAGGCTACTTCAATACCCTTGCACTCTTCGCCCTGGACGCAAACTTCACCCACTGGCTTCAAACGTGCAGCAATTGCATCATCAGTTGCTGCATGGGCAGAGGCTGCCCAAATAGCTAATACGGCTGCAGGAGCAACCAGCATTTTTTTAATCATTTTCACGCTTACACCCTCATCGTGGCTTGGTTCGCCCGCGGCCACGGTTTCGCGAGCGGGGGCTAAGTATAACGAGAAGCCCAACAAGCGGAAACACATCAAAATGCCGCAGCTTGCGCTCACCTTGGTAATCCCTGCATTTTCGCCCGTTTTCACCGCCGAAGGGCCTGATGTTCCCTGAAAAGGTCGCGTACGTCCTTTTCAGCGATTAATTAGAAATTGGCCGGCGTTGTCGCACTGATCAGCTTGGCAGGCTCATCATACGGGTTACGAAATCGGTGCGGTTTACTGCTCTCGAAGTAGTAGCTATCACCCTTCTCCAGGGTGTAGGTCTCACTTCCGACTACCAGTTCCAGACGACCTTCAACCAAGATCCCTGCTTCCTCACCTTCGTGATTAAGCATCTCATCGCCCGTATCGGAGCCCGGCGGATAGGTTTCTGAGAGAAAGGCAATGGCACGGCTGGGGTGCGCCTTGCCGACCAGTTTCATGGTCACGGCACCGTCAGAGATATCAATCAACTCATTCGCTTTATAAACGACCTGAGTGTTGCTGTCCTGATCCACGTCGAGGGAGAAAAACTCAACCAGCGACATTGGGATACCCGCCAACACTTTTTTCAATGAACTGATCGAAGGGCTTACGCTGTTCTTCTCGATCATCGAAATAGTGCTGTTAGTGACGCCCGCTCGTTTAGCGAGTTCACGCTGGGAAAGGCCTTTTAATTTACGGATGGATTGCAGTCGTACACCGACGTCCAATGCTTGCGTCCCCCTCGGGAAGATACGGAAAATGAGGCCGTATCATGGCAATAGCGTTCAGTATTTACAACAGTTTGTGCCTAAATATTGCCCAGCTGAATGATTAGGCCAGCACAATCCCTTATCAACCCTCAAGATAGAGCAGTGGCACGCGGCGCAGATTGCAAAACAACTGGTAGGGAATGGTCTGGGCAAAGGCGGCAACATCACTGGCTAGCACCTGTTTTCCCCATAGCTCAACGCGACTGCCAAGGCCCGCACCCGGCAGATCCGTCAGGTCAATCGTCAGCATGTCCATCGAAACACGACCTATCAGACGACTCAGCTTGCCGTCGACCATCACCGGCGTGCCCGTGGGCGCGTGACGTGGATAACCGTCGGCGTAGCCCATGGCAACCACACCCACTCGGGTTGGCCGCTCGGTAATAAAGCGCGCGCCATAGCCAATCGGCTGACCGGCAGGCAGTTCGCGCACACTGATAATCTTCGATTCCAAGGTCATAACCGGCTGCAATTGTGCGGCGACGTTATGCACCCGCTCAAAAGGCGTTGCGCCATAAAGCATGATGCCCGGGCGCACCCAGTCACTGTGTAAATCTGGCCACCCCAGTATTGCCGGAGAATTGCCCATACTGACCTCGGCATCAAGCGTTTCCCGGGCATGAGTAAACACCGCAACTTGCTCGGCAACGCCCTCGCAGTCCAGTTCATCGGCACGGGCAAAGTGGCTCATCAGCACGATCTTCTCGACCTGAGCGCAGTTTACCAAGCGCTGGTAAGCCGCTTTGTATTCCTCAGGGTGCAGGCCCACCCGGTGCATGCCTGAATCCAGCTTGAGCCAAATGGTCAGCGGTCGACCGATATTCGCTTGCTCCAGCGCCTCCAGTTGCCACATGGAGTGCACCGCACACCAAAACTGATGCTGCTCGATCAACGCCAGTTCTTGCGCTTCAAAAAAGCCTTCGAGCAATAAAATTGGCTGACGGATGCCCGCCTCACGCAGTTCCAGCGCTTCCTCAATACAGGCCACTGCAAACCCATCGACCTCGTCAGCCAGCGCTTGTGCACAGCGCACAGCGCCATGCCCATACGCATTGGCCTTAACCACGGCCAATGCTTTGGCCCCAGAGATTTCGCGGGCCAGACGGTAGTTTTGGCGCAGAGCGTTTAGATCAATCAGAGCACGGGCTGGTCGCATAAATTGAGCTTCTTGTTCGAGGGCACATGGCTTAAAAAAAACCCAGCGGGGGCTGGGCTAGAAGGTGACACATGACTGTTGCAGATCAGGGGCCTGATTAAGGCAGAGCCGCAATTACGGTCATCTCAACCAGCACATCCGGGGTGTACATGTTGGCCTCGACCGCCGCGCGCGCCGGCGCAGTGCCGGGCGCGACCCATGCATCCCATACTTGGTTAAGGCCAGCGTAATCACGTGCCATGTCTTTAAGGTAAATGGTCACGGACAAAATCTGGCGCTTGTCCGTGCCCGCCTCGCCCAACATCAAATCGATATTGGCCAGGGTTTGCTTGGTTTGTTCAACCACGTCGCCGCTGTAGTCATCTGCCAACTGGCCGGCCAGATAGACCGTGCCGTTGTGGATAACTATTTCGCTGTGACGGGTTTCAGTGCGCAGGCGCTGTAGAGCCATGTTTTTCGGCTTCCTTGGAACGGCTATAACGAGAAATATCCAAACCTTCAGCACTGATCTGAGGCCGCTTGGAAGCCATGGTATCGGCGAGGAAACGCCCAGAACCACACGCCATGGTCCAGCCTAAGGTGCCGTGGCCAGTATTCAAGAACAGATTGCTAAAACGGGTGCCACCGACAATCGGCGTGCCGTCTGGTGTAGCTGGACGCAGACCGGTCCAGAAATCAGCCTGAGCCAGATCACCGCCTTGTGGATAAAGGTCACCCACGATCATTTCCAGGGTTTCACGTCGACGCGGGTTCAAACTCATGTCAAAACCGGCAATTTCGGCCATGCCACCCACCCGGATTCGCTGATCAAAACGGGTAATGGCGACTTTGTAGGTTTCATCAAGAATGGTCGACATCGGCGCCATGTCCGGATTCACAATAGGCACGGTCAGCGAGTAACCCTTGAGCGGGTAAACGGGCGCACGAATGCCCAGGGGCTTGAGCAACTGCGGGCTGAAGCTGCCAAGGGCGAGTACGTAGCGATCAGCGGTTTCCAGCTTGCCATCAATCCACACGCCGTTTATACGGTCACCCAGGGCCTCAATGCGTTGAATGTTCTGCCCAAAGCGAAACTCAACACCCATATTGCGCGCCATCTCGGCCAGCTTGGTGGTGAACATCTGACAGTCACCGGTTTGGTCATTGGGCAAACGCAATGCCCCAGCAAGTTTGTCGGTAATGCCGGCCAAGGCGGGTTCAACGCGGGCAATACCTTCGCGATCGAGCAGCTCATAGGGCACACCCGACTGCTTGAGTACGGCGATGTCTTTCGCTGCGTTATCCACCTGCGCCTGAGTACGGAACAGTTGCGTGGTGCCGAGACTACGGCCTTCGTACGCGATGCCGGTTTCAGCCCGCAACTCGTCGAGGCAATCGCGGCTGTACTCAGACAAGCGCACCATGCGTTCTTTGTTTACGGCATAACGGCTGGCCGTGCAGTTGCGCAGCATTTGCGCCATCCACAGGTACTGATCCACGTCTGCGGTGGCTTTAATGGCCAACGGCGCGTGCTTTTGCAGCAACCACTTGATAGCTTTAAGCGGTACACCCGGTGCAGCCCATGGCGATGCATAGCCAGGTGATACCTGGCCCGCGTTGGCGAAGCTGGTCTCCAGCGCAGGGCCATCTTGACGGTCAACGACGACCACTTCGAAACCCTGACGAGCCAAATAATAAGCGCTGACGGTGCCAATCACACCACTACCGAGAACCAGAACCCGCATCATTTTTCTCCTCGCCGAGACTATGCACTGGCGTTTTTTATCATGAGAGTAGATGCGGCTAGTATAGGAATCATCGAGCAGTGCAATTAACTAAACATAAGCCTATATTTAGTAATAACTCTCGTAAAAACCCGCTTGGACGGAGGAGTATTTCATATGCGCACCCAGCATCAATCCCGCCGCGATCTGGATAAGATTGACCGCAACATCCTGCGTATCCTGCAAGAGGATGGCCGCATCTCCTTTACCGAACTTGGCGAACGCGTAGGTTTATCGACCACCCCTTGCACTGAGCGGGTTCGTCGGCTTGAGCGCGAAGGCATCATCATGGGCTATCACGCCCGCCTCAACCCGCAGAACCTTAAAGCCAGCCTCCTGGTATTTGTCGAGATCAGCCTGGATTACAAGTCTGGCGATACCTTTGAAGAGTTCCGCCGTGCGGTCCTTAAACTGCCGCACGTGCTGGAATGTCATCTGGTATCGGGCGACTTCGACTACTTGGTCAAGGCACGAATTAATGAGATGGCGTCGTACCGCAAGCTGCTGGGCGATATCCTGCTCAAATTGCCCCACGTTCGCGAATCCAAGAGTTATATCGTCATGGAGGAGGTCAAAGAGAGCCTCACTTTGCCGATTCCCGAGTAAACCGGTTAAACCAGAACCTGGCGCGTGGTCGCAATCAAGTGGTGCACCTGCTGCTCAACCTGCGGATCAATCGGCTCCTGCGGACCACGCCCGTGGGGGCATGGCAGGCGTGGTGTGGTGCCAAACAACCGGCAGATTAACGGCCGCTGGTCATACACCTCACAGCCCTGGGGTCCTAGATGCACGCAGTCCAGCGCCTCCAACGCGGCCTCGTGTTCGGCATCGCTTTTATGCGGCAGTCGCGACATCTCTTCCGAGGAAGCCGTAACAGGCCCACAGCAATCGTGACAGCCGGGAATGCAGTCAAACCGCGGAATATGCAAGCGCAGGTGATCAATTTTACGGCGGGTACAGCTCATAAGGAGCCTCGACATTGGATAAGCCATGGTAACTGTTTAGCGTTGAATAACCCTGGGTTGGCAAATGAATTATCAAATTTTGCGCCACGGCACTTGGCGTTCTAGGAACCAGGCGCTTATTCTTCGTAAAATTTTCCAAACACAATAAACAGGATTTCGCACATGAACGCCCGCGTTCACCAACCGGTTCACAACAATCAGCATGCCGCCTCCTATTACGCCGCCAGCGCTAATCGCGCGATCGCGTTCGAACCATTGGGAGGTGAGCTGCGCGCTGATGTGTGCATTGTCGGCGGGGGGTTCTCGGGCCTGAACACGGCGATTGAACTGGCGCAGAAAGGCCTTTCTGTGGTGCTGCTCGAAGCGCGCAAGGTTGGCTGGGGCGCCAGTGGTCGCAACGGCGGCCAACTGATTCGCGGCGTCGGCCACGGTGTCGAGCAATTCGAGTCCGTGATTGGCGCCGACGGCGTGCGTGAGCTGAAGCTGATGGGCATGGAAGCAGTTGAGATCGTGCGCAAGCGCGTCGAACAGTTCAACATCGACTGCGACCTGACATGGGGCTACTGCGACCTGGCCAACAAGCCACGCGACCTCGAAGGTTTCGTCGAAGACGCGCAAGAGTTGAAAAGCCTGGGCTATCAGCATGAACTGCGCTTGCTGCAAGCTAACCAAATGCGCGAAGTCGTAGGTTCAGACCGTTATGTCGGCGGCATGATCGATATGGGGTCGGGTCACCTGCACCCGCTCAACCTCGCCTTGGGCGAAGCGGCTGCCGCTCAGTCGTTGGGCGTGCAGATTTTTGAAGATTCAGCCGTAACCCGCATTGAGTACGGCGCCGAGGTCAAGGTCCACACCGCTAGAGGCGTGGTATGCGCCAGCAACTTGGTGCTGGCCTGCAATGCTTATCTCGGTGAACTAAACAACACCTTGGGCGGCAAGGTACTGCCAGCGGGCAGCTATATCATCGCCACCGAGCCCTTGAGCGCAGATCAGGCGAAGGCCATCATTCCACAGAACATGGCGCTCTGTGATCAGCGAGTCGCCTTGGATTATTACCGCCTGTCTGCAGACAATCGCCTTCTGTTTGGTGGCGCCTGCCACTACTCCGGTCGCGATCCTGAAGACATCAGCGGCTATATGCGGCCAAAAATGCTGGAAGTCTTCCCCCACCTGAAAGACACTAAAATCGATTTCCAGTGGGGCGGTATGATCGGCATTGGCGCTAACCGCCTTCCGCAAATCGGGCGCCTCAACGACCAGAACAATGTGTTTTACGCGCAAGCCTATTCCGGCCATGGTGTGAACGCCACCCACTTGGCGGGAAAGCTGCTTGCTGAAGCGATTGCAGGTCAAGCCAGTACCGGTTTTGAGCTGTTCGACAAAGTCCCTCACATGACCTTCCCAGGCGGCAAATACCTGCGCTCGCCGTTGCTCGCCCTGGGCATGCTTTGGCACCGCATGAAAGAAGTGTTGTAACGCTGGACGCGGGGTTTTCGTTAAGATCAACCCCGCAACATTTAGCTTAGATGAGTGCTGGCAGCTCAATATAGGGCTGCACCACAGACAAACTGTGGGCCACAGCGGCGTCTTTCTCGCCCACCGGGGCAACGTAGTGAATGGCGGCCGCGGCCGCCTCATTGCCGGCCAGCTTGGCAATGATCCACGTCGCTAAATACTGCGAAGCCATACAGCCACCAGCCGTGGCGATATTGCCCTCGGCGTAAAAGGCTTGATTCAAGACCTCCACCCCCGCTTCAACGACCCAGGGCTTGGTGGTCAAGTCTGTACAGGCAGGAAGACCGTTCAAAACACCTAATACCGACAGCAGCAGCGTGCCTGAGCACTGCGCGCAAACCAGTTGTCTGGCCGGGTCTAAATCGAGACGCTTAAGAATTGCCCGGTCCCTGGCAATCTCTCGGGTGTAAATACCGCTGCCAACTAATACCACATCGGCAGCATTGGCAAACTCCAAGGGTTGCTGCGCCGCAACCTTGAGCCCGTTCATTGACGTCACGTACTCATCAGGGCAGGTGATCTGCACATTCCAACCCTGGCCCTTCATCCGATTCAAGATGCCGGCCGCGATAAACGAATCGAGCTCGTTAAACCCTTGGAAAGTCAAAATTGCGATATTCATGCACCGGCCTCCTGGCTGCAGTGTCAGAGTTTCCAGAACGGTAGATTCGCTTCGCGATGTGCCTGGGCGCGCGTTAAGCCGATGTCAGCCAGTTGCTGATCATTAAGCTTCAGTAACGCCCGACGTGTACTGATGCGGCGCAGAAGCAGTGTCCAGCGCGAGACAGGCGGGCCATATGCAGCAGGCGTAGACAGGCGTGGCCTCGCGTCCTGCTGCAACTCATGCTGAACGAGGGTCAACCGCACATCGCTTAAACCATTCATCTCCTTGCTCCTGGAATTTAATCATTTCGAGGAGCAATGATGGCGCGAACAGAAACCGCATGACAGATTCAAAAAATACATATTAAATCCATACAGATGATCATAAATGGCTGCTGAATGGTCAATTTTAGCAGCAACTGTATTGGTATAACTTTTATCACAGGCTGACAATCGCCTGTCAGGCCCTGAACTGTATGACCCTGTATATCGACCTCGCAACCATGCTTAGCGCTCGTATCGAGCAAGGCTTGTATCGTCCCGGCGACCGCCTGCCTTCCGTGCGCGCATTGAGCAGCGAACACGGCGTTAGCCTGAGCACCGTGCAGCAGGCTTATCGCCATCTTGAAGATCAGGGCATGGCAACACCGCGGCCGAAATCCGGCTACTTCGTACCGCCAGGTCGCAAAAAGCCTGAGCTACCCATGGTCAACCGCGCCGCGCAGCGTCCGCTGGATGTCTCGCAGTGGGATAACGTCCTCGAACTGATCAGCATCGCGCCCGGCAGTAATATCCTGCAACTGGGCCGCGGCATGCCGGACATCAGCAGCCCGACGCTCAAGCCCCTGCTGCGCTCGCTGTCACGCCTCAGCCGCCGGCAAAGCGTTAAAGAGCTCAGTTACGGCTGCATCAATGGCGACCCCACCCTGCGCGAACAGATTTCCCGCTTGATGCTCGATTCCGGCTGCCAGATCCCGGGCGAAGACATCGTCATCACCACCGGTTGCCACGAAGCGTTGTCCACCGCGATCTGCGCAACCTGCAAACCTGGTGATGTAATTGCAGTCGACTCGCCAAGTTTTCATGGCGTTATGCAAGCCCTTAAAGGCTTTGGCATGAAGGCCTTGGAGCTTCCCACCGACCCGCTCACGGGTATTAGCCTGGAAGCGCTGGAACTGGCACTTGAGCAATGGCCGATCAAAGCCATCCAGCTGACGCCAACCTGCAATAACCCACTTGGCTACATCATGCCCGACGCCAACAAGCGCGCCCTGATCGCCCTCGCCCAGCGCTATGACGTGGCAATTATCGAGGACGATGTCTACGGCGAATTGGCCTACAGCTACCCGCGCCCACGCACCATCAAATCCTATGATGAGGACGGCCGCGTGTTGCTCTGCAGTTCTTTTTCAAAGACCTTGGCCCCCGGCCTGCGCACCGGCTGGATTGCACCGGGCCGCTACCTGCAGAAAATTCTGCATTTGAAATACATCGGCACCGGTATGACCGCCCAATTACCGCAACTTGCCTTGGCCGAATACATCAGCGCAGGCCATTACGAGCCTCACCTGCGGCGCATGCGCAGCCAATACGCACGCAATCGCGACCTAATGATCGAGTGGGTAAGCCGCTATTTCCCCGCCGGTACCCGTGTCAGTCAGCCCGACGGCGGTTTCATGCTGTGGATTGAGCTTGATAGGCAATTCGACAGCCAGCGCCTGAATCGCGCCTTACTGCCCCACGCAATTCAAATCGCACCCGGCAGCATCTTTTCAGCGACGGGCAAGTACCGCAACTGCCTGCGCCTGAACTACTCCAGCAAAGCCAATACCGAGACTGAAAATGCGGTGCGCACAGTGGGTGAGACCGTCGCGCAGCTGCTTGGCAGCCCGGCCTGACGCGCGCCGGAGCGGAGAAGCCCTGCCTATCGCGGCCGCCCCAAGCACAGGCCGATACCTTGCATCAGGATGGGACAGCAAGCTCCTGCGGCTCAGGACGCCATGCCAGCACCACAAAGCCAGCAGCGCCGAGGGCCATCAGTAATGGCAAGGCGTGACCACTCACCCACTGGCTTGCCGCGCCGGTGAGCAGCGGCCCGAGCAGGCAACCAATCCCCCACAACTGCGAGACATGGGCATTGGCGCGAACCAGGGCGTCATCGCGAAAGCGTTCGCCTATCTGAATCAGCGACAGGGTAAACAAACCGCCAGCGCTGGCACCAAACAACACGAGTACCGGCCAGACCAGCGACGAATGCAAGGCCAATGGAATACTCAAGCTTGAGCACAACAGCATCAGGCCGCAGCCGCGAAACAAATTGCGCCGTGACATCTTGTCTGCCAGCCAGCCAATCGGAAGCTGCAAGGCGGCATCACCCACTACCACAACGCTGACCATAAACAGGGCCACGTCCTGGGTGAAACCCTGACGCAAGCTATAGATCGGCAGCAGCGTCAACATCATCGACTCAAAGGCGGCGAACAATGCGACCGCCCAAGCAATCGCTGGCATCCTGCTACAAAAGCCCAGCAAGCCTTTTGATGAGGCACTGTGGCCGTCGACCTTGGGGGCGCCAGTGCGCCCCAGCAAGATGAGTGAGCCGCCAATCAGCAGACCGGTACCGGTCCAGAAGGCGCGATCACCATCGGTGCCCAAGGCATGCAACAGTAAAGGCCCCGACAGCTGACTCAAGGCGTACCCGGTGCCATACAACGCAACCAGGCGACCTCGCCATTTCTCCACCGCCAGCTGATTAATCCAGCTTTCACCCAGAATAAACACCATGGTCAGCGCCACACCCAGCAGCAATCGCAGGAGGAGCCACACGCCATAGCTTTGCACCAAAGCCAACATCGCCACTGACAGCGCGCCCACCAGCAGACACGTCTGCATAAGCACCGTAGTGCCCAGACGTCCAGCTAGACGCCCGGCCAGCGAGGCACCCAGCAATACGCCGACAGCCGGGGTGGCAGCCATCACGCCAATTGCAAAGGTGCCATGGCCCCAACTCTCAAGGCGTAGCGACACCAGCGGCATGGTCACGCCTAATGCCAAGCCGATACTGATCACCGCCATGGACACGGCGAAATAGGTACCCCAACGCATTACCCGACTCCTTGTGGTTATGTTGTCGTGCCCGGCACAAAGCAAAACGGCCGGGCTCCCCAGGAGTTAATTCCCCTGAGAAACCCGGCCGCAGGCTTGGCTCATCTGAGCCGGCCCTTAGATTAAGGGCGGACCTTAGGCAGTGCGTAAACGCCCTGCTTCAGCTTACAGCTTGATCCAAGTGGCTTTCAGCTCGGTGTACTTGTCGAAAGCGTGCAACGACTTGTCGCGGCCGTTACCCGACTGCTTAAAGCCACCGAATGGCGCGGTCATGTCACCGCCATCGTACTGGTTAACCCAAACGCTGCCTGCACGCAGCGCCTTGGCCGTCAGATGGGCCTTCGACAGGTTGCTGGTCCACACTGCAGCAGCCAGACCGTAAATGGTGTCATTGGCGATGGCAATTGCTTCTTCGGCATCATCAAAGGCAATAACCGAGAGCACCGGGCCAAAAATTTCTTCTTGGGCGATGGTCATTGCATTGTTGACGCCGTCGAAGATGGTCGGCTCGACATAGGTGCCGCCCGTGTCTTCCATCACCCGCTTGCCGCCAGCAACCAGCTTGGCACCGTCTTTGTGCCCTGCATCAATATAACGCAGCACGTTATTCATCTGCTGGGTATCAACCAAGGCACCGACATTGGTTTCCGGGTCCAGCGGATTACCCGCCTTCCAGCCCTTGATAGCTTCAATAACCAGCGGCAAGAATTGGTCTTTGATCGAGCGCTCGACCAGCAAACGCGAGCCTGCGGTGCAGACTTCACCTTGGTTGAAAGCAATGGCACCGGCGGCCGATTCGGCAGCGGCTTGAAGGTCTGGTGCATCGGCGAAGACGATGTTCGGGCTCTTGCCACCAGCTTCAAGCCACACACGCTTCATATTCGATTCGCCCGCGTAAATCATAAGCTGCTTGGCGATCTTGGTCGAACCCGTGAATACCAGGGTATCGACATCCATGTGCAAGGCCAAGGCCTTGCCCACAGTGTGGCCAAAACCCGGCAGCACGTTGAATACGCCAGCAGGAATACCGGCCTCAACAGCCAACTGAGCGACACGAATACCGGTCAGCGGTGATTTTTCCGATGGCTTGAGAATAATTGAGTTACCAGTGGCCAGCGCCGGTCCGAGTTTCCAGCAGCTCATCAGCAACGGGAAGTTCCACGGCACGATAGCCGCGACCACGCCGATTGGCTCGCGAGTGACCAGGCCCAACTCGTTGTGCGCCGTGGCAGCCACTTCATCATAAATCTTGTCGATGGCTTCGCCGTTCCAACGAATGGCGCCAGCGGCAGCAGACATGTCGATATTCAGCGAGTCACTGATTGGCTTGCCCATATCGAGGGTTTCCAACAGCGCCAGCTCTTCAGCATGTTCCTGAATCAGATCAGCGAAACGAATCATGATCTTCTTGCGCTTGGCCGGCGCCATGCGCGACCACACACCCGAATTGAAGGTGGCGCGCGCATCGCGTACCGCGCGCTCAGCATCAGCCAAGTCACAGCTGGCAACATTACCCAGCAGGCGACCATCGACCGGGCTGATGCACTCAAAGGTTTCACCGGACGCTGACGAGCAGTACTCACCATGTACAAACGCACGCGTCTCAATGTTCAACGTCTTGGCGCGCTGTTCCCAGTCGGCGCGAGTCAGGCTAGTCATGCAAGCATCCTCTATCGGTAAAGAGTGGCGCACATTCA
Organism: Pseudomonas sp. EL_65y_Pfl2_R95; assembly: GCF_963971045.1. Lineage (NCBI taxonomy): Bacteria > Pseudomonadati > Pseudomonadota > Gammaproteobacteria > Pseudomonadales > Pseudomonadaceae > Pseudomonas > Pseudomonas sp. EL_65y_Pfl2_R95. The sequence goes on from NZ_CAXAOV010000004.1 coordinate 187,499, forward strand.
GCGCGCGCACTGTCAATAATTCTGCAAGGCCTGTAACGGCCTTATCCTGCCCGCAACACTAAACCAGAGGGCTCTACCTTTTCAATATATTTGACAAATAAGCCGCAAACGGCCTTGTCATGTTCGTTTTATTAAACATAGACTCAGGCCAATAGACCCAGCGCCAGACGCGCCAACCCCGCACAACAAGCCAATACGCAGAGATGCCACAGATGAAAATTGAGCAGATTGTCGATTTCGCCCACGCCACCACGCCGTTGGAAAACTATCGCCCTGCGCCCGAGAAAGTCCTCAAGGGCGATCCCGCGCAGAGTGTACGCAACCACTACGCAAGCCCATGCGGCCAGTTCAATACAGGCATCTGGGAAGGCGCCGTCGGCCAGTGGACGGTTAATTACAGTGAGCACGAATACTGCGAAATCCTGCAGGGCGTTTCAGTGCTGCGCGATCAGGACGGCAACGCCAAAACCCTGCGTACTGGCGATCGCTTTGTGATTCCTGCCGGTTTCTCGGGTACCTGGGAAGTGCTCGAAGCCTGCCGCAAGGTCTATGTGATCTTCGAGCAAGCGAGCGAGTAACCACACGCAACAATCAGCATAAAAAAGCCCGCTGCGTGCGGGCCTTTTTGCGGGTTAGGGCTTAGCCCGCAGGGTGCCTGGAATAAAATCCGGGCAAGAAAAAGCCCGCCAGGGTGGCGGGCTTTTTCATCAAGCCTGTGCAACAAGAATGCTTGATCAATTACTTGATCTTGCCTTCCTTGTAGATCACGTGCTTGCGCACAACCGGATCGAATTTTTTAATTTCGATTTTGTCCGGAGTAGTGCGTTTGTTCTTGTCGGTGGTGTAGAAGTGGCCAGTACCGGCGCTCGACACCAAACGGATCAATTCACGCATGATTTAGCTCCTTAAACCTTTTCGCCACGAGCACGAAGCTCGGACAACACAACATCAATGCCACGCTTGTCGATGCAGCGCATGCCTTTGGCAGATACGCGCAGACGTACGAAGCGGTTCTCAGACTCAACCCAGAAGCGGTGATGCTGCAGGTTTGGCAGGAAACGACGACGGGTTTTGTTGTGTGCGTGGGAAACATTGTTCCCGGTTACCGGACCCTTACCGGTAACTTGACAGACTCTTGACATGCCTCAGCCCTCTAAAACCACATGCCCAACCCGGCATGGGTTGGCCGCTTAAATTCAGTGTTATTGGCGCACAAGCGCCGCGTTTCTCGAGGGTCTTACCGGCCACACCTGAAAGCGCAACAACCGGGCCCCTAGAAAAGAGCGCTGCTTTATACCAGAAAGGCTAACGCACAACAACAATAAACACACTTTCCACTACAGCGCTTGACCCCGCATTCTACCGCAGCAGGCTGGCGCTGTGGGGCTTAATGACGATTTACCGCTCGTCGCCCCACAAGATTGTTTTACCCCGGCAATATGAACTAGGGTCTAGTGACTGACATTTCGCTCTGGGCTTAACCAGCGCTTGCTTTAACGTGCGACAAGGGACGCAGCACCACATTTGGTTATTCCAAATTGAGTGGCGAGAAATACTGTATCGCGTTAAAACAGGCCCGGCACGCCACCGTCAAGGAATATGCCCATGCACCGTAAGACATTATCGCTACTTTTAGTGCCGCTGCTCAGCCCCCTGCTCGCGCATGCTGCGACGCTAAGCGTATGCACTGAAGCCAGTCCGGATGGTTTTGATGTGGTGCAATACAACTCGCTGACCACCACCAACGCCTCGGCGGACGTCTTGATGAACCGCCTCGTCGACTTTGCTGCCGACAGCGGCAAAGTTGTACCCAGTTTGGCGGAGAGCTGGACAGTCAGCGACGACGGCCTTAGCTACAGCTTCAAACTACGGCCTGATGTCAGCTTTCACAGCACCGACTACTTCAAGCCCAGTCGCACGATGAATGCAGACGATGTGGTGTTCAGCTTTGAGCGCATGCTCGACCCCAAACATCCATGGCATTCGTTCGCGCAGAGCGGCTATCCGCACGCACAGTCCATGCAGCTGCCCAGCCTGATCAAGCGCATTGAGGCACCTGACGCCCATACAGTTCGCTTCACCCTCAATCATCCCGATGCAACCTTCCTGGCGACCCTGAGCATGGGCTTTGCCTCCATTTATTCGGCGGAATATGCCGATCAGCTGCTTAAGGCCGGCAAACAGAACAACCTCAACAGCCAGCCGATCGGAACCGGTCCCTTCGTATTTAAGCGCTTCCAGAAGGATGCGGTGATTCGTTACAGCGCCAACCCGGACTACTTCGCAGGCAAACCAGCGGTCGACAAATTAATCTTCGCCATCACCCCTGACGCCAACGTGCGCCTGCAAAAACTACGCAATAACGAGTGCCAAATTACCTTGTCTCCGAAACCGGCTGACGTTACGGTCGCGGCCAAAGATCCGGCATTAAAAGTGGTCAAGACCAACGCCTTTATGACCGCCTTTGTTGGCATCAACAACCAGCACCCACCGCTGGACAAGCCTGAAGTTCGCCAGGCCATAAACCTGGCCTTCGATAAAGCCACCTACCTCAAGGCGGTATTCGAAGGCAGTGCGGAAGCGGCCAACGGGGTGTATCCCCCTAACACCTGGAGCTATGCCAAGGACCTGCCCGGCTATGCCTATGACCCACAACAAGCCAAGGCCAAACTCAAGGCGGCCGGGCTTGCTGAGGGCTTCAAAACCACCATCTGGACTCGCCCAAGCGGCAGCCTGCTCAACCCAAACCCAAAACTGGGCGCGCAGTTGCTACAAGCCGATCTGGCCAAAATTGGCATTACCGCCGAAATCAAAGTGATTGAGTGGGGCGAACTGATTCGCCGCGCCAAAGCAGGCGAGCACGACCTGCTGTTTATGGGCTGGGCGGGCGATAATGGCGATCCGGATAACTTTCTCACCCCGCAATTTTCCTGCGCCTCGGTTAAGTCTGGGCTGAACTTTGCACGTTACTGCGACCCGCAACTGGACAAGCTGATCAGCCAAGGCAAAACCGTCAGCGACCAAGCGGCGCGCAGCGATATCTACGAAAAAGCTCAAGCCATTATTCAACAGCAGGCCCTCTGGGTACCGTTGGCGCACCCAACCGCAACCGCACTTACGCGCAGCACGGTCAGCGGTTACCAAGTCAGCCCTTTTGGTCGGCAGGACTTCGCCACGGTCAAGGTCAGCCGGTAAGCGCGCACCACTGCGCCTCGCTTGAGGGCTCAGTGGTGTGACTAGATCCAGCCGTGCTCGGCCATTGAAAGAGGCTCACCCTCCCCGACAATAAAGTGATCAAGCACGCGCACCTCAATCAACTCCAGCGCCGCCTTCAAACGCTGAGTCAGCACCTTGTCGGCCTGACTCGGCTCGGCCACACCAGAGGGGTGGTTGTGCGCCAAAATCAGCGCCGCCGCGTTATGCGCCAGCGCGCGCTTGACCACTTGCCGCGGATACACGCTGGCACTGTCGATTGACCCGCTAAACAGCGACTCATAAGCCAGCACGCGGTGTTTTGCGTCCAAAAACAAACACCCGAATACTTCGTGGGGTTCATGGCGCAATAGCGCTTTAAGGTAGTCACGCACCGCTTTTGGGCTTTCCAGCGCGCTGTCGCGCCGCAGTTCTTCAGCCAGATGGCGGCGGCCCATCTCCAGCACTGCTTGCAGTTGCGCGTACTTTGCCGGCCCCAACCCGAGGCTCTGGGAAAACGTCGCAAGATCAGCCTGCAATAAACTGCGCAGACCGCCAAACGCAGCCAACAGGTGACGCGCCAGATCAACTGCGCTATGCCCGGCCACCCCGGTTCGCAGAAATATCGCCAATAATTCGGCGTCCGTCAGGGCGCCAGCGCCCTGCGCCAATAGCTTTTCCCGCGGGCGTTCTGCTGCGGGCCAGTCACGAATACTCATATAAAAACCTCCCTGTCATACCCAAGCATGCCGAAAGCTGGCTGTGTAAAACGTCCCTGGCGAAGACAAGGTTTTAACAAACGGAAAGGCACCGGGGTCGCGTTCGACTTCAGGTGTTCTAAATGAGCATTTTCCGCCTGCTTTTAACGCCGTATTGCCGAGTGCAGTAGTTTTTTACACAGTCTGCCAAGGCCGCTGTTCCGTTACGGCCTCTGTGCTATCGTAGCCTACCTTTTTCGTGGTGACCGGCCTGGGGAGGCGTCATCACCGCGTCGTACTTTCACCTTGAGCAAGGCAGGCCTATGCAGCGTCTTTATCGGAAACGCATCATTCTCGGCGTGGGCGGCGGCATTGCTGCCTATAAAAGCGCAGAACTGGTACGCCGACTGAAGGATCAAGGCGCCGAAGTCCGTGTGGTTATGACCCACGGCGGCCGCGAATTTATTACCCCGCTGACCTTACAGGCGTTATCCGGCAATCCGGTTCACCAGGAACTGCTCGACCCGGCTGCCGAGGCCGCCATGGGTCATATCGAGCTCGCGCGCTGGGCAGATCTGGTACTGATCGCCCCGGCCACCGCAGACCTCATGGCGCGCCTCGCCCAAGGTGTTGCCAACGACCTGCTGACCACTTTGGTATTGGCCACTGATGCCCCTGTCGCCTTGGCACCGGCCATGAACCAAGCCATGTGGCGCGACCCGGCCACCCAAGCCAACACGCAGCTCCTCAGCCAACGCGGCTTGCATATATTTGGCCCGGCTTCCGGCAGCCAAGCGTGCGGCGACGTAGGTTTGGGCCGTATGCTTGAAGCCGACGATCTCGCGCAACTGGCCGCCGACTGCTTTGAGCGCAAAAGCCTCAGCGGCGTCCATGTGCTGATTACCGCAGGCCCGACCCAGGAAAACATCGATCCGGTGCGCTACATCACCAACCATAGCTCGGGAAAGATGGGCTTCGCACTTGCCGAAGCGGCTGCCGAGGCTGGCGCCAAGGTCACCTTGATCAGCGGCCCGGTGCACCTGCCCACGCCCGAGCGCGTCACCCGCATCGATGTAGTCAGCGCCCGCGACATGCTCGCGGCTTGTGAAGCGGCAATGCCCTGCGACCTACTGATTGCCGCCGCCGCAGTGGCCGATTACCGTCCAGAAGTCGTGGCTCAGCACAAGCTGAAAAAAGACCCGACCAGTGGCGAGGGCATGCTCCTGCAGATGGTCCGCAACCCGGACATCCTTGCCACGCTGGCCACCCGTGAAGACCGGCCGTTCAGCGTCGGGTTTGCGGCAGAAACCGAAAATCTGCTGGAGTACGCGTCGCGCAAGCTCAAAGATAAAAACCTCGACCTTATCGTCGCCAACGATGTGGCCAACCCCACTATCGGCTTCAATAGTGAAGAGAACGCAATCACCATCATTGATCGTGAATTGCAGCAAAGCAGCTTCGCCCAAACCAGCAAGGGTAAAATTGCCCGCCAATTGGTCGACGTCATTGCTCAACGCATGAATCGCACCTGAACTTTATTGATGGATATCAAAACCTGACATGCACGCCTTACAAGCCAAGATCCTCGACCCACGCCTGGGCAACGAATTTCCCTTGCCGCAGTACGCCACGCCAGGCTCCGCGGGCCTCGACCTGCGCGCAATGCTCAAACAAGAGCTGATCCTTGAACCCGGCCAGACGGTACTGATCCCAACGGGATTGTCGATCTACATTGGCGACCCAGGCTTGGCTGCAATGATTTTGCCGCGCTCAGGGCTCGGCCATAAGCACGGTATCGTGCTCGGCAACCTGGTTGGCTTGATCGACTCGGACTACCAGGGCGAGCTGATGGTGTCTTGCTGGAACCGTGGTCAAAGCGCCTTTAACATCAGCATTGGTGAGCGCATTGCACAGTTGGTTCTGGTGCCAGTTGTTCAGGCCCATTTCGAGATGGTCGAAACGTTTGATGAGAGCCAGCGTGGGGCTGGCGGTTTCGGCCACTCAGGAACCAACTAAGCTGCACTGATGCAGTTTTTTTGCACTACCTTGAACCTGGCCGCGTGATTCTGTAACGCGGCTGGGCGCTAATACTAAGAATAATCGGTCAGGGAGATGTTCGATGAAGTTGTTCAAACGCGCCGCCAAGGACGAGTTGTCCAATGAGATGATCAAACAGGCGGCGGCCAAGGCATCGAGCAATAAGCAAAACACACTGGAAGCACTAAAACCCGGTCTACTGGCCGCCCTCATCGGCCTGGTACTGGCGGGGTGCGTGCTCTGGTTTGGCATGCTCAGCAGCGCCCAGCAACAGCAGCATCAAGCGTTGAGCAAAGCGTGGGGGGAGAGTCAGGCAACCGCGCTGCAGCAAGCTTTGAAACAACTCGCTGCGGACACTCAAGCGGCTGCGCAAAACCCAGCACTGGTCAGCGCGCTGCAAAGCGCTGATACCACCCAGGTTCGGGCGGTTGAACGCACGCTGGTCTACTGGAATGGCGTGGTCGATGCGCAAGTCAACTTGCGTGGCCAGGCCGTACAGGACATGGGCCGCACCGCACCGATGAACTTTGCGGCCCTGGATTTACTGCGCAGAGTGGAGAACGGCCAGACTCCGGCGGTCGAAGCCTACAAGGTTGGTCAACAGTGGCTGGTTTATAGCGTTGCGCCACTTCGCGCAGGCAAGGATCAACCTGTGCAAGGTACGTTGCTACTGGCGTTTGACCTCAACCGCCTGTTAACCAGCCTGCCTCCCCTGCCAGCTGAGGTCGGAGCCATCCAGCTTAGCCAGCAATTTGGCAGCGCGGCCGCGCAGGTACTGGCTCAACATGGCGCTGCGCAGGGCAGCCCACAACAGTTCAAAAGCGGCAATCCTAACTGGAAGCTCAGCTTTACCCCAGGTTCAGCGCTATCTGGCGCAGCGTTTTCACCCCTGTTATTGGCGCTGGCTGGGTTGTTAGCCGCACTGGGCGCAGTCATTGGTTTTTATCTGGTGCATCGCAGCTTCAATAATCACCTTGACGGCGATATCAACCAGCTTGAGCAAATGGTTAAAGAACTCTCCGCGGGGAAAAGCGTCAAACCTTTCAGCCTGAGCCTGCCAGCACTGAACAATCTGGCGAAAGCATTGGCCAGAATGCCGCGCCGTGCAGATAACAGCGCAGCTGAAAAGTCTGCGGTTGCAACGCCCGGCAAGCCTGAGAAGGCGACCACGCGTGCAGTAGAACCACCGACAACCATTGTCGACCCGCTATTTCAAGATACCGATATTCTCGATATCGACATTCTCGATGAAGACCAGGATCTCCTGGGATTGGAGCAGTCACCCTTTATGAGCACTTCGCAAGTCGCACCTAAACTCCCTGCTGATATCTTCCGCGCCTATGACATTCGTGGCGTTGTTGGCCGTACCCTCACAGCAGAAACCGCCTACTGGGTTGGCCGTGCGGTTGGCTCTGAAAGCCTCGCCAAAGGCGAACCCGATGTCGCCGTTGGGCGTGACGGTCGCCTGTCGGGACCGGAACTGGTCGAGCAGCTGATTCAAGGTCTGGTCGACAGCGGCTGCACGGTCAGTGACGTCGGCATGGTGCCGACGCCGGTGGTGTATTACGCCGCCAACATTCTGCGCGGCAAATCGGCCGTGATGCTCACCGGCAGCCATAATCCGCCTGATTACAACGGTTTCAAGATTGTTATCGCCGGCGATACCCTCGCCAACGAGCAGATTCTGGCGCTGAAAACCCGCATCGACACCAACAACCTAACCAGCGGTGTTGGCAGCGTTGAACAAGTGGATGTGCTGGATCGCTACTTCAAGCAGATTCGCGACGACATTGCCCTCGCCAAACCGTTAAAGGTGGTGGTTGACTGCGGTAACGGTGCGGCAGGTGTTATCGCCCCACAACTGATCGAAGCCTTGGGTTGCACCGTTATCCCATTGTTTTGTGACGTCGACGGCACCTTCCCGAACCATCACCCAGATCCAGGCAAGCCAGAGAACTTGGTTGACCTGATCGCCAAGGTTAAATCTGAGAAGGCTGACCTGGGCCTGGCCTTCGATGGAGACGGCGACCGCGTTGGAGTAGTAACCAACACCGGGACCATGGTCTATCCAGATCGCCTGCTGATGCTGTTTGCCAAAGACGTTGTGTCGCGCAATCCAGGCGCAGATATCATCTTCGACGTTAAGTGCACCCGGCGTTTGACCCCACTGATTAGCGGCTACGGCGGCCGGCCAGTGATGTGGAAAACCGGCCACTCGCTGATCAAGAAAAAGATGAAGGAAACCGGTGCTCTTCTGGCAGGTGAAATGAGCGGCCACATCTTCTTCAAAGAGCGTTGGTTCGGTTTCGACGACGGTATCTACAGCGCCGCGCGCTTGCTGGAAATCCTCAGCCAAGACAAACGCGATGCCGAACATGTGTTCTCTGCGTTCCCAAGCGACGTCTCAACCCCGGAAATCAATATCCAGGTAACCGAAGAGAACAAGTTCGGGATCATTGATCGCCTGCAACGTGAAGGATCATGGGGTGATGCCAACATCACCACGCTTGACGGTGTGCGGGTTGATTATCCAAAAGGCTGGGGCTTGGTGCGTGCATCCAACACCACGCCGGTTCTGGTGCTGCGTTTCGAAGCAGAAACCGAAGCCGAACTGGAACGCATCAAAGTGATTTTCCGCGAGCAAATGACTGCACTCGCACCCGACATCAAATTGCCGTTTTAACCTGCAGGATTAGCTATGGAGTCCCGCATGACTTTTGAGCGTGATGCCGCTACCCAAGTGGCCAAAGTACTGTCTGAAGCACTGCCTTATATTCGCCGTTTCGTCGGCAAAACGCTGGTGGTCAAATATGGCGGCAACGCCATGGAAAGCGACGAGTTGAAAACCAATTTCGCACGCGACATCGTGCTGATGAAAGCCGTGGGGATTAACCCGGTCGTCGTGCATGGTGGCGGTCCGCAGATTGGCGACTTGCTCAAGCGCCTGTCGATTGAAAGCCACTTCGTCGATGGCATGCGGGTAACCGACGCCGAAACCATGGACGTGGTGGAAATGGTGCTCGGCGGCCAGGTTAACAAAGACATCGTCAACCTGATCAACCGCCATGGCGGCAGCGCCATCGGTCTGACCGGTAAAGATGCGGAGCTGATCCGGGCAAAGAAACTCACCGTTTCGCGCAAAACACCAGAAATGACCACGCCTGAAATCATCGATATTGGCCACGTTGGCGAAGTGACCGGGATCAACACTGACTTGATCAACATGCTGGTCAGAGGCGACTTTATTCCAGTGATCGCACCGATCGGTGTAGGCCCTGATGGTGAGTCATACAACATCAACGCGGATCTGGTCGCCGGCAAAGTGGCCGAAGCCCTCAAGGCTGAAAAGCTGATGCTGCTGACCAACATCGCCGGTTTGATGAACAAGCAAGGCGAAGTACTGACCGGCCTGACAACCGAACAGGTTGATGAACTGATCGCCGATGGCACTATCTACGGCGGCATGCTGCCGAAGATCCGCTGCGCACTGGAGGCCGTGCAAGGCGGCGTGACCAGCGCGCACATCATTGATGGTCGTGTACCAAATGCCGTGTTGCTGGAAATCTTCACCGACAGCGGCGTCGGCACCCAGATCTGCAACCGTAAACGTCATTAATGACAGACCAGCCGACCCGCACAGACCGTGCGGGCCGGGGGCGCCACTGACATTTTAGGGCGATAAACGACGTTTTTTGCCAGGTCTGACTGATCCGCAGGGTGCGACAACGCGAAGCTTGGCAGCGCTCTAGATGCTCATTGCCAACAAGGATGGATGAAAAGAGCGTTCTCCACCCTGCCCAGCGCTGTATGTCAGCGGGACATAATCTCAGCGAAGCGTGCACGGTCGGCATTGAAGCTGGCTTCAGACTGCTTGCGCACCTCTTCATAACGCTTGATATCGCTAATCAACCGCTTCTGCTCGACCTTCTGGTTATCGATCTGCACCAGCAAACTCTCAGGAACGTCACGACCACTGCGTTCAAAGTCAGCCGCCTGAGCCTGATAGTTAGCCTGTTGGGTGCGTACCGACTGCAGGTTAGAGCGCGCCACGCTGATGACTCCGTCCAGCTCAGCAAGCTTGCGATCACGGGCCCGGTCAATATCCTCGGGCGTGCTATAGAGCCTTTTAAGCTGGGCGTCGGAACTGGCCCGCGCCTTTTCCTTGAGCAGGCGCTGGCGCTCTTCAAGGGTGGGTGCAGGCGCAACCACTTGCACCACACGACCTTGATCATTAAGCACTTCATACCCACGCCCAATGGAGTCCGGTGGCACGCCCTGTCGGCTAATAACCACGCCACCCTGGCTGTCGGTGTAGCGATAGAGTAAATCGCCTGCATTGGCCGCAACCGATAGCAGTAAGCATAGAAATAGCGAACAGCAACGCAAAACCGGTTTCAGCACAATCAAGTCCTTAACGCTTAGTATTAAATTCCATATTGAGCGCGGTAAGCCTCTACCGCGGGCAGGTGCTGTTTAAGTTCAGCATCTTCTGCCAGATACTCAAGTACTTGTTCGAGCGAAACAATACTCACCACTGGCATTGCGAAGTCTCGTTCAACTTCTTGAATAGCCGAAAGCTCACCTTGACCGCGCTCCTGACGATTCAATGCAATCAATACGCCAGCACAGTGTGCACTCTGCGATTTAATGATTTGCATCACCTCACGAATCGCCGTGCCCGCTGTAATCACGTCATCAATAATCAATGCTTTGCCAGCCAGCGGAGCGCCAACCAAGGTGCCCCCTTCGCCGTGGGTTTTTGCCTCTTTACGGTTAAAACACCAAGGCACATCACGCTGATGATGCTCGGCCAACGCCACTGCCGTGGTGGCCGCCAACGGAATTCCCTTGTAAGCGGGGCCAAAAAGCACGTCAAAATCGATTCCGCTCTCAACCACAGCTGCGGCATAAAAGCGCCCCAACTGAGCCAGCGCCAAACCGCTGTCAAACAAGCCCGCATTAAAGAAATAAGGGCTTACACGCCCGGATTTAAGGGTGAACGAGCCAAAGCGCAGAACACCGCGCTCAATGGCAAAACGAATGAAATCGCGTTGGTACGCTTGCATGAATTGTCCTGAGATACACAGATAAGGCTAGTAATTTAGCTAAAAATGACGACCTCGGGTATCATACACCCACGTGTTTTTGGGGGCCATTTATGCGGATCATCAGTGTGAACGTGAATGGTATTCATGCTGCAGTCGAGCGCGGTTTGCTCAGTTGGCTGCAAGCACAGAATGCCGACGTGATTTGCCTGCAGGACACCCGTGCCTCCGCCTTTGAGCTGGACGACCAAGCCTTCCAATTGGATGGCTATTTCCTCTATGCATGTGATGCAGAAGTTCCAGACCAAGGTGGTGTGGCGCTGTATTCGCGATTACAACCCAAGGCGGTGATTAGCGGTTTAGGCTTTGAAGCAGCCGATCGTTATGGGCGCTACTTGCAAGCAGATTTCGACAAAGTAAGTATCGCCACTTTGCTGTTGCCATCGGGGCTCAGCGGGGACGAGAGCTTGAATCAAAAATTCAAGTTCATGGACGAATTTACCAGTTACCTGGACAAACAGCGCCGCAAGCGCCGCGAGTACATTTATTGTGGTTCGCTGTATGTGGCGCACCAGAAGCTCGATGCCAAGAACTGGCGCGACTGCCAACAGTCGCCAGGCTTTATGGCACCGGAGCGGGCGTGGATGGACGAAATCACCAACACCATGGGCTATGTGGATGCCTTGCGTGAGGTGAGTCGCGAAGGTGAACAGTTCAGTTGGTGGCCAGACAGCGAGCAAGCTGAAATGCTCAACCTGGGCTACCGCTTCGACTACCAACTGCTCACATCGGGCATGCGTCGTACCGTTCGCAGCGCGCGGCTGCCGCGTCAGCCGCGCTTCTCGCAGCACGCACCACTGATGGTGGATTACGACTGGATCCTCAGCGTGTGAAACCATCAGCACAAAAAAACCGGCTTAATGCCGGTTTTTTGTGCCTGACTGGCGCCTATTTGATGATGCGCCAGCAGAATGGGTAGCGGTATGACTGACCTTCATTAGCCTTGATCCCTGCGATGATCGCCAGCACTACGCCAACGATTGCCACCAGTGTGGTCAAGACAAAGCCAATCACTACCAGCATCAACAGCATGCTGATCATAAACGCGATGCTGATGCTGATCTGAAAATTCAGCGCTTCCTTGCCCTGTTCATCAACAAAAGGATCGAGGTCCTTCTTGATCTGCCAGACCACCAACGGCCCAATCAGATTGCCGAACGGGAAAACGAAACCCAGAAAGGCAGCGAAGTGACAAAACATAGCCCACTGTCGTGCGTCCTGGCTTGGCGTCGGTACAGGTGCTTGCTCTTCCATCATTGCCTCCGCGGTGAAATTAGTCAGCCAATGCCGCTTGCTGGATGGCAAACAACTCGTTCATGCCCTTTTGCGCCAGTTCCAGCATGGCGTTAAGTTCTTGCGGCTGAAAGGGTGCGCCTTCAGCGGTGCCCTGCACTTCGATAAAGCCGCCGGCGCTGGTCATCACCACGTTCAGATCAGTCTCTGCAGCCGAATCTTCAGGATAATCGAGGTCGAGTACTGGCTCACCCTGATACATGCCCACCGACACTGCAGCAATCATCTGCTTGAGTGGATCGCCATTTTTAAGGCCGCCACGTTTCTTGATCATCTTAAGGGCATCAATCAAGGCAACCATCGAACCGGTAATAGAGGCCGTGCGGGTACCGCCATCGGCCTGAATTACGTCGCAATCGACATACAGAGTGAACTCGCCCAGCTTCGACATATCCAGCGCCGCACGCAATGAACGGCCAATCAGACGCTGAATCTCAAGAGTACGGCCGCCTTGCTTGCCACGGCTGGCCTCACGCTGGTTACGGTCGCCGGTAGCGCGCGGCAGCATGCCGTACTCGGCCGTCAACCAACCCTGGCCCTGACCTTTGAGGAAGCGCGGTACGCCGGACTCGACGCTGACCGTACAAATCACTTTGGTATCACCAAACTCAACCAGCACAGAACCCTCGGCATGCTTGGTGTAGTTACGGGTGATACGGACTGGACGGAGTTGATCAGCGGCGCGGCCACTAGGACGTTTCATCAAGGAATTCCTGCTCTGAATTGAAAACTGTCCCTCATTATAAGACGCCATGCGCTACGACGACATGACCAATTGGGTCGGATCGACGCACTGCGCTACAATCTCGGTCTTTCCAGCCTATTTATGCTTGAGGCCCGCGCATGATCCACAGCATGACTGCCTTCGCCCGCACCGAACAGGTGACGGCCCACGGAACCTTGAGCTGGGAGCTGCGCTCGGTCAACCATCGCTACCTCGAGCCTCACCTGCGGCTCCCAGAAGCCTTTCGCGACCTTGAAGGCGCCGTGCGCGATGCATTGCGCCAGGGCCTTTCACGCGGCAAGCTGGAGTGCACATTGCGCTTCACCGAAGAAAGCACCGGCAAACCCCTGCAACTGGATCAAGAACGCGCCGCACAATTGATTGCCGCTGCCGAAACCGTTGCCGGCCTGATCAAACAGCCCGCCCCTCTCAACCCGCTTGAAGTATTGGGCTGGCCGGGGGTGTTGGTTGCCGACTCAGCAGACCCACAGGCACTCAACAAAGCGGCACTGACGAGCTTCAAGCAGGCGCTTGATGAGCTCAAACAGGGCCGCGCCCGCGAAGGCGAAGAATTGGCCAAGCTACTGACTGATCGCCTCGACGGTATTAGCAGCGAAGTCTCATCCATGCGCGAATTGGTACCGCTGATGCTCAGCACCCAGCGGCAGAAAATCCTTGATCGCTGCAAAGACATGCAAGTCGAACTGGACCCCCAGCGCCTGGAGCAGGAAATGGTCCTGCTTGCGCAAAAGAGCGATGTGGCCGAAGAACTCGACCGGCTCACTACCCACGTTATTGAAGTGCGCCGCGTACTGAAAACCCCAGGCGCTGCGGGCCGCCGCCTCGATTTTTTGATGCAAGAGCTTAATCGCGAAGCCAATACCCTAGGCTCCAAAGCCTTCGATGCACGCAGCACGCAGGCGGCGGTCAATCTCAAGGTGTTGATCGAACAGATGCGTGAGCAAGTACAGAATATCGAGTAAGCCCGCTACACCGACCTTTGTTGCATGAGGCCAAGCGGAAAGCAGCGCTTGGCCGAGCAACCGCCTTACAATGTGTCGCAAGACGCTGCTACGCTTGAAAAACCGCTTTTTTAGGATGCAATCATGAGCCTTACCACCGGCACCCTTTACATCATTTCCGCACCCTCCGGCGCCGGCAAGACCAGCTTGGTCAAGGCGTTGATCGACAGCGAGGCGATGATTCGCGTCTCGGTTTCGCACACCACCCGCGCCATGCGCCCAGGCGAAATCCACGGCGAGAATTACCACTTCGTCGATCGCGAGCAGTTCCACGGCATGCTAGACAAAGCTGAGTTCCTTGAGCACGCCGAAGTGTTTGGCAATCTCTATGGCACCTCACAGACCTGGGTTGAGAAAACCCTGGCTGAAGGTTACGACCTGATTCTTGAGATCGACTGGCAAGGCGCGCAACAAGTGCGCAAGCTGATGCCGGAATCGCGTTCAATCTTCATTCTGCCACCGACTCAAGAAGCCTTGCGTCATCGCCTGACCAATCGCGGACAAGACAGTGGCGAGATCATTGAACAGCGCATGCGCGAAGCGGTCAGTGAAATGAGCCACTATGTTGAATATGACTTTTTGATCATCAACGACGACTTTGCCCACGCACTGAGCGACCTGAAAGCGATTTTCCGCGCCAATCAGCTCCAGCAAAACTCGCAACAGCAGCGCCATGCCGGCTTGCTCAGCGAACTGCTGGCCTGAGCCGTACGGCGCTCAAGCAAAACTAAAGCTTCCCTTAATGCTGGTGATTTTTTAGACTATCGAGTCCGCTTGCCCATTTTCGGGCCCAGCTTTAATTGCATTTGTTACGAGGAACACCATGGCCCGCGTTACCGTTGAAGATTGCCTGGACAACGTTGATAACCGCTTTGAGCTGGTCATGCTGGCCACCAAGCGCTCGCGTCAACTCGCCACTGGCGGCAAAGAGCCAAAACTGGCTTGGGAAAACGACAAGCCAACCGTGGTTGCGCTGCGTGAAATCGCTGCTGGCCTGGTTGATTACGACGTTATTGCCCAAGACGAGATCGTCGAAGAAGAGCCGCTGTTTGCCGCCTTCGATGACGAGGCTAACGAGTCTCAGTAAGCCTATGCCGGGTCGACGTCGCAAGGCGCAGGGTCACAACGCTCAGCAGGAGAAAATCTCATGCCGAGCCTAGACGCCCTCGCCGAACGACTTTCGACCTATCTCGGTCCCGACCAGGTCAACTTGGTCCGCCGAGCCTATTACTACGCTGAACAAGCCCACGACGGCCAACGCCGCCGCAGCGGCGAGGCCTACGTCACGCACCCGCTGGCAGTCGCCTGCATCCTTGCTGAAATGCACATGGACCATCAAAGCTTGATGGCCGCGATGCTGCATGACGTAATCGAAGACACTGGTATCGCCAAGGAAGCCCTGCAAGCGCAGTTTGGCGAGTCCGTGGCGGAATTGGTCGACGGGGTCAGCAAATTGACCCAGATGAACTTCGAAACCAAGGCCGAAGCACAAGCCGAAAACTTCCAGAAAATGGCCATGGCCATGGCCCGCGATATTCGCGTGATCCTGGTCAAGCTTGCCGATCGCCTGCACAACATGCGCACGCTTGAGGTGCTGTCCGGCGAAAAACGCCGACGCATTGCCAAAGAAACCCTGGAAATTTACGCCCCTATTGCTAACCGTCTCGGCATGCACAGCATGCGCGTAGAGTTCGAGGATCTTGGCTTTAAAGCCATGCACCCGATGCGCTCCGAGCTGATTCGCGCCTCGGTCCGACGCGCGCGCGGCAACCGCAAAGAGATCGTTAACAAGATCGAAGAATCGCTGGTCCACTGCCTTGAGCGCGAAGGCCTCGAAGGCGGCGTACTTGGCCGCGAGAAGCACCTGTACGGCATTTATCAGAAGATGCGCGGCAAACGCCGGGCCTTCAACGAGATCATGGACGTCTACGCGTTCCGCATCGTGGTCGATAAGGTCGACACCTGCTACCGCGTACTTGGCGCTGTGCATAACTTGTATAAGCCGCTGCCCGGTCGCTTCAAAGATTACATCGCGATTCCCAAAGCCAACGGCTACCAGTCACTGCACACCACCTTGTTCGGCATGCACGGCGTGCCCATCGAAATCCAGATTCGCACCCGCGAAATGGAAGAGATGGCCAACAACGGTATCGCGGCCCATTGGCTGTACAAATCCAACGACGACGAACAGCCTAAGGGCACCCATGCGCGTGCTCGCCAATGGGTCAAAGGCGTGTTGGAGATGCAGCAAAGAGCGGGCAACTCGCTGGAGTTTATCGAGAGTGTAAAGATCGACCTGTTCCCGGACGAGGTTTACGTCTTTACCCCGAAAGGTCGCATCATGGAGCTGCCAAAAGGCTCCACCGCCGTCGACTTCGCCTACGCGGTGCACACCGACGTCGGCAATACCTGTATTGCCTGTCGTATTAATCGTCGCCTCGCGCCCTTGTCTCAGGCGCTTGAAAGTGGCTCCACGGTGGAAATTGTCAGCGCCCCGGGCGCACGCCCGAACCCGGCATGGCTTAATTTTGTGGTCACGGGTAAAGCCCGCACCCATATCCGCCATGCGCTTAAACAGCAGCGCCGCTCCGAATCGATCAGCCTTGGTGAGCGACTGCTCAATAAAGTCCTCGCCAGCTTTGAATACAACCTCGAGAAAATACCCGCAGAGCGCATTCAGCATGCCCTCGCAGAATACAAGCTGGACGTCATCGAGGACCTGCTCGAAGACATCGGCCTGGGCAACCGCATGGCCTACGTGGTCGCACGCCGCTTACTTGCCTCCGAAGGCGAGGAGCTGCCAAACACCGAAAGTCCGCTGGCAATTCGCGGCACCGAAGGCTTGGTGCTGAGCTACGCCAAGTGCTGCACACCGATTCCAGGCGATCCAATCGTCGGTCACCTCTCGGCCGGAAAAGGCATGGTTGTGCACCTCGAAACCTGCCGCAATATCGGCGATGTGCGCAACAACCCGGAAAAATGTATTCAGTTGTCGTGGGCGAAAGATGTCACCGGCGAATTCAATGTTGAATTGCGCGTTGAGCTTGAACATCAGCGCGGCTTGATTGCCTTGCTGGCGAGCAGTGTTAACGGCGCTGACGGTAACATCGAGAAGATCAGCATGGATGAGCGCGACGGACGTATTAGCGTGGTGCAGCTTGTGGTCAGCGTACATGACCGTGTGCACCTGGCCCGCGTGATCAAGAAGCTGCGCGCACTCAAAGGCGTCATGCGCATCACCCGCGTCAAGGCCTAAGCGCCGCTCACCTATTGCCTAAAACAGGCGCTCGTCTGTTTTCCATTAACCAAGGAGCATTCCATGAGCAAAAGCGTAATCACCAGCGACAAAGCACCCGCAGCCATCGGCACCTACTCTCAGGCGATCAAAGCTGGCAACACTGTGTATATGTCTGGTCAGATTCCACTTGATCCGAACACCATGGAGCTGGTTGAGGGTTTCGAAGCGCAAACCGTTCAGGTATTCGAGAATCTGAAATCTGTTGCTGAAGCAGCTGGCGGCACCTTCAAAGATATCGTCAAACTCAATATCTTCCTCACCGACCTGTCGCACTTCGCCACCGTTAACGAAGTAATGGGCCGTTATTTCCAACAGCCTTACCCGGCTCGTGCAGCGATTGGTGTTGCTGCTCTGCCAAAAGGCGCACAAGTAGAAATGGACGCCATTCTGGTTATCGAATAAGTCCAAACGGCTTATGGCCAGCGACTCGGCTGGCCATAAGTGTCGACTGCGCTTAACCCCGCTTATTTTTCCTGATCCAAACCCTGCAAAATCGCCCCGTAGCCTTGTTGATAACTGGCGTATTTTGGTGTCCAGCCCAGTGCCTTGGCCCGAGCATTACTGCAGCGCTTACTCCCCGCTCGGCGCACTGTCGATTCTTCAGCCCAATGGCTAACTCCTAACTGCTCACGCAACCAGATCACCACTTCGTGCAAGGGTGCAGGCGCATCATCCACACCGATATAACAATCGTCCAGGGCCACACCGCTTGCATCCGCTTGCAGCAGAAACGCCAGCAGTCCGGCAGCATCATCAACATGAATACGATTGCCATAGAGCGGAGGCTCGCTGGCCACGCGATAGCCTTGGCGTACCTGATTGAGCAGCCACTCGCGCCCGGGGCCGTAGATTCCGGTCAGGCGCAGCACCGTCGCGGCAATACCAGAATCCAATGCCAGTTGCTCGGCCTCACGCATGACCTTGCCGGAGAAGCCCGTGGCCTCGGTAGCTGAGGTTTCATCAACCCATCCACCGTCTTGCTGGCCGTACACCCCACTGCTCGAAACAAAGATCAGGCGTTTCGGGGTTTGCCCATGTTTAGCCAACCAGGCAAGGACATGGCGCAAACCATCAATATAGGCAGTGCGATAACCGGCTTCATCGTGCACAGTGGCCGCAGCGCTGTATACCAGATAATCCAGCGACCCTGCAGGCCAGTCAGCGGGGCATTGGGCACCACTTAAATCACCTGCAACCGGAATGATAGGTGCCGGCAACCGCTGCACCGAACGGCGCAGGCCGTAGACGGTCCAACCCTCGGCGGCCAGCTGCAAACCCAAGCGCGTGCCTACATCACCGCAGCCAGCAATCAATACTTGCGATACTGTCATCACAATAATCCCCACTATTTATTCGTCTTACAGTTTAGCGCTGTTGGTTCCACGCATTGCAAAGGCTATGCTTAGCCGCAACTTAATGGATAAATACTATGACTCTGACTGAACTGCGCTACATCGTCACCCTGGCTCATGAACAGCATTTCGGCCGTGCGGCTGAGCGTTGCCATGTCAGCCAGCCAACGCTGTCGGTTGGAGTGAAGAAACTGGAAGATGAGCTGGGTGTGCTGATCTTCGAGCGCAGTAAAAGTGCTGTCCGCCTGACGCCTGTTGGCGAAGGCATTGTCACTCAGGCGCAAAAGGTGCTTGAGCAAGCGCAAGGCATCCGAGAGTTAGCCCAAGCCGGTAAAAACCAGTTGGCGGCGCCGTTGAAAATCGGCGCGATCTATACCGTCGGCCCCTACCTGTTCCCCCATTTGATCCCGCAACTGCACCGCGTTGCACCGCAGATGCCGTTGTACATCGAAGAAAACTTCACCCACGTGCTGCGCGACAAACTGCGCACCGGGGAACTGGATGCGGTGATTATCGCGTTGCCCTTCCAGGAAGCCGATGTACTGACCTTGCCGCTCTACGATGAACCCTTTTATGCCCTGCTGCCGGCCGGACACCCATGGACCGAGCTGAAAAGCATCGACAGCAAGCTGCTCAACGACAAAAGCTTGCTGCTGCTTGGCGAAGGCCATTGTTTCCGCGATCAGGTGCTAGAAGCCTGCCCGGCGCTGCGCAAGGGTGGCGACAACAATGCCAAGCACACCACGGTTGAGTCCAGTTCACTGGAAACCATCCGGCACATGGTCGCATCCGGCCTTGGTGTATCGATTTTGCCGCTCTCGGCAGTCAACAGTCATCACTACGCGCCCGGGGTGATTGAAGTGCGTCCGCTGGCAGCACCTGCACCATTTCGAACCGTTGCAATTGCCTGGCGCGCCAGCTTCCCACGGCCCAAGGCAATTGAGATCCTGGCTGATTCGATTCGCCTTTGCTCGGTGGTCAAACCACAGACGCCAAACGAGTAAGGATTGGCATGACGGAGTTAGCAACGGTTTCAGTCACCGCGCTGAAAGGCGTTGGCGCGGCGCTGGCTGAAAAGCTGGCCAAGGTCGGACTGGAAACGCTTCAGGACGTGCTGTTCCACCTGCCGCTGCGCTACCAAGACCGTACGCGCATCGTGCCGATTGGTGCCCTGCGGCCGGGTCAGGACGCTGTAGTTGAAGGCGTGGTTGCAGGCGCCGATATCGTCATGGGTCGTCGCCGCAGCCTGCTGGTGCGCCTACAAGACGGCAGCGGCACCCTGAGCCTGCGCTTTTACCATTTCAGCCAGGCGCAGAAAGAAGGGCTGAAACGCGGCACCCATGTGCGCTGCTACGGCGAAGTCCGCCCAGGCTCATCAGGGCTGGAAATCTACCACCCGGAATACCGTGCCACCTCCGGCACAGAGCCTATTGCTGTCGAGCAAACCCTGACTCCGATCTACCCGACGACCGAAGGCCTGACCCAGCAACGCCTACGCCAACTCAGTGAGCAAACCCTTGCCCGACTTGGCCCGCACAGCCTACCTGACTGGTTACCCGCAGCGCTCGCCGATGAATATCAGCTACAGCCGCTGGACCAAGCGATCCGCTACCTGCACCGACCACCGCCCGATGCCGACCTTGAAGAGCTTGCTGAAGGCCGACACTGGGCGCAACACCGTCTGGCATTTGAAGAGCTGCTGACTCATCAACTGTCGCTGCAGCGACTGCGGGAAAGTTTACGCGCCCAACATGCCCCCGAACTGCCAGTCGCGACCCGCCTACCGGCGCTGTTTCTCGATCATCTGGGCTTTCAACCCACAGGTGCGCAACGGCGCGTAGGTGCAGAGATCGCCTATGATCTGGCCCAGCCAGAACCGATGCTACGACTGGTTCAGGGCGATGTTGGCGCGGGTAAAACCGTGGTTGCCGCCTTTGCTGCGCTGCAAGCGTTAGAGGCGGGCTACCAAGTCGCACTCATGGCCCCGACCGAGATTCTCGCCGAGCAGCACTTTATCAACTTCAGTAAATGGCTCGCACCGCTGGGGCTTGATGTGGCATGGCTGGCCGGTAAGCTCAAGGGCAAAACGCGGGCGGCTGCACTGGAGAAGATAGCCAGTGGCGTGCCGATGGTGGTCGGCACCCATGCCTTGTTTCAAGAAGAGGTAAAGTTTGCTCGCCTGGCTTTGGTGATCATCGATGAACAACACCGCTTTGGCGTGCAGCAGCGCTTGGCCCTGCGCCAGAAAGGCGTCGGCGGACGCCTGTGTCCGCACCAGTTGATCATGACTGCAACCCCCATTCCGCGCACGCTGGCAATGAGCGCCTACGCTGACCTCGATACCTCGATCCTCGATGAGCTGCCGCCGGGCAGAACGCCGGTCAATACCGTGCTGGTGGCTGACAGTCGCCGTTTCGAAGTGGTCGACCGGGTCCGCTCAGCCTGTAATGAGGGGCGTCAGGCCTATTGGGTCTGCACCTTGATCGAGGAATCTGAGGAGCTGACCTGCCAAGCCGCAGAAACCACCTTTGAAGACCTCACTGCAGCACTCGGCGGCCTGCATGTTGGCTTGATCCACGGCCGCATGAAGCCTGCCGAAAAAGCCGCGGTGATGGACAAATTCAAACAGGGCCAATTGCAGTTGCTGGTCGCGACCACGGTAATTGAAGTCGGTGTGGATGTGCCTAACGCGAGCTTGATGATTATCGAAAACCCCGAGCGTTTGGGCCTCGCTCAACTGCACCAGCTGCGTGGCCGGGTCGGTCGCGGCAGCGCAGCCAGCCATTGCGTACTGCTTTACCATCCCCCGTTGTCGCAGATCGGGCGCCAGCGCTTGGGCATCATGCGTGAAACCAGCGACGGCTTTATCATCGCCGAAAAAGACTTGGAATTACGCGGCCCAGGTGAAATGCTCGGCACTCGCCAGACCGGCCTGCTGCAGTTCAAAGTTGCCGACCTGATGCGAGATGCCGATTTACTGCCCGCAGTCAGAGACGCCGCCCAGCAATTACTGCAGGATTGGCCCAATCACGTCAGCCCGCTCCTCCATCGCTGGCTGCGCCATGGTCAGCAATACGGCCAAGTTTGACGACCAGCGGTATAGCTTGTTGCAACACGCCCGATACAATGGACGTAGACGCCTCCAGCAACCCCGCGTAGCACTGCTTTTGAACTGAATTTGTTGTTTTTACTCGCGCATTAACGTCGGATTTTCTAATGAATGAAGCCAACACCGCACTCGACAACTCACTGCAGCCGCCTTTGGTTATCGTGCAATTTCTGCAAAAGCTTGGGGTGACATTCAGCGTTCGCCGTAAACACAACAATTTGCCTGCAGCGCAATGCGTTCAGGCGGTCATGCTTGAGGATGCCGTCGGACCGCTGCTGGTGTTGTTCAGCCAAGACCAACTGCTCGACCTGAACCGCCTTGCCGACCTGACGGGGCGCAAACTGGTGACGGTCACAGCAGAGCGCCAGCAACGCATGCTCAGCAAGCACGGGCTGTCTGAGCTGCCCGCGCTGCCGCCGCTACTGAATTCGCCCTGCCTTTATGATGACCGCCTACTTAAAGCACCCTCGGTGTTTATCGAGTCAGGGCAAAGCGGCCTGCTGCTAGAAATCCCCAGCGCCGACCTCCAGTTATTGTTGAGCAAGTCCAGCGCGGCCTTGCTCGGTGAGCCGCTGAAAAACATCAAGCTCAATCTCGACCGCCCCGACGATGATCGCCGCGAAATCACCCACGCCGTACAAGCCTTTACGGCAAGGCGTATTCAGCAACGTCTCGAGGAAACTATCGAGATTCCACCGTTGCCTGAGTCCGCGCAGAAAATCATCAAACTGCGCGTCGATCCCAACGCTACTATCGATGACATCACCGGTGTCGTCGAAACGGACCCCGCCCTCGCCGCACAGGTTATCAGTTGGGCGGCATCCCCTTATTACGCTGCACCGGGCAAGATTCGCTCCGTTGAGGATGCCATCGTCCGCGTGCTGGGCTTTGATCTGGTGATCAACCTGGCGCTCGGCCTGGCCTTGGGTAAAACCTTGAGCCCACCGAAGGACCAGCCGCAGCAATCAACCCCCTATTGGCACCAAGCGATTTATACCGCAGCGGTAATCGAAGGTCTGACGCGGAGCATGCCGCGCGCAGAGCGCCCAGAGTCTGGCCTGACCTACCTTGCAGGCTTGCTGCATAACTTCGGTTACCTGGTCTTGGCCCATGTGTTCCCGCCGCACCTGTCGTTGATTTGCCGGCACATTGAGGTCAACCCGCACCTGACTCACAACTACATCGAGCATCACCTGCTGGGCATTAGCAGTGATCAGATTGGCGCATGGCTGATGCGCTCCTGGGATATGCCAGAAGAACTGGCCAATGCCCTGCGCTTTCAGAACGATCCCGATTACAACGATGTCAATGCGGTTTACCCACGGTTGGTCAACCTGGCCGTCCACTTGCTGCGCAACCGAGGAATAGGCTCCGGTCCAAGCTCCGATGTGCCGCAAAGCCTGCTCGACTCACTGCAAATTAACCGTGAGAAAGCTGAGGCAGTGGTCAGTGAAGTGCTCGCCGCCGAAGTGGCATTGCGTGAGCTGGCGTCATTGATCCACCCCACGCATTAAGCTACTTGATCCAAGGTCTCGGGTGGCTGAGGCTTTTTTTTCAGCCACCATTAATGGCAACGTAGGCTGGCCTACGAACCAACCCTTGAGCCCATCGCTATCTGATCCATGGGGCCCACGCTGCGCGTTGTCCGCCCTGAGATTCGCGAGCCAAACACCGTTTCAGGGCAACTGTGCCCTGCGCTCAGCGAATAATTGCGGCAATGCCTGCAAGCTAAGGTCGAGCAGTTGCTTGACTGGCGCCTGCTCGTACAACGCCGCGTATTCGCTGAGCCGGTCACTGGGAATACGCCGATAGGCAAACAGCATATAGCTCTCGACGGCTTTCTGACTTGAATCCTGCAGCGCTTGCTGATGCTCAATTGTCTTGGCAGTCAGACCCTGCTCGTCCAAGCTCTCACCCCGCGCTTTAAGCGCCATAAGGGCTTGGGTTTTACCGGATTCGTAGCGCAGCAGGGTCGCCATTTGTGTCGTGCGGGCGGCCCTATCAAGGCGCTGCACCAACTCCAGCCGGCTGGCTCTTGGTGGACGCTCCGCCAGCTGTTTGCGGTAATCGCCCAGTTGCTCTGCACCCTCGCTGGCAACCGCGCGTTCGGCCAGCGTGAAACGCTCTGCCAGCGGGCTGCTGAGCAACTGCCGGGCCTGCTCCAACTGCACCTGATCCATCTGGGGCGCGAGTTTCTTGGCCAAATCGCCGCAGAGCGGGTCACCCGCAAACAGCTTGTCGACTTGAGCACGCTGGGTGTCATCCAAACCACGCTGCATCAAAGGCAAAGTTTGATCACAGAGCAGCCGCACACCAGACAGCTCAAATATGGCAGCGAAGTCCTCGACCTTTGCCGGTGCGGCCTGAGTCAAAGGAGCTATGGCCAAGCACAGCAGGGTCAGCAAAATACGCATTGGTCAGCTTCCGGGGCATAGGTTTAAAGCGCAAGCAGTGGCTTGTTGAGTTAAACAGGTTTGCCCGCACACTAGCATGTTGTCAGTGCCCGCTGACAGGTGTCACTCAGGCGGCTTTTTTGGCGCTGCCTGGTTTTTTTGGCACCAAGTATTTGGTCAGACCCTGAAACCAGATAACCAAGGCTGGATTGCCCTGAATCTGAATATCCTTATTCTGGATACCCTGCATAAAGGCCAGCTGCTTGTTCTTGGCATTCATGGTCGCAAAACCGTAGGCGCCATCTTTAAAACCGAGCGCAAATGCCGGCTCGACCGCGGGGCCACGCTTGCTGCTGATGCGCTGGTCTTTAACAATAAAGTGACGAGCAATTTTGCCGTCAAGGGTATGCAACTGAAAGACCATATCGCGATCAACAAGCTGCTCTTGAAACTTGGGATTCTCACGACTCGCCTTAGCCATCAGGCGGCCCAACATCCACAGGAGAAAACGGAACTTCATGTGCACAGTCTCGACATTAGAATGATTCGGCCGGCGCATTGTAGCGGTTTGACGCAAGGACTACATCCCGCCTAAAGCGTTGTGCGAACGGGTGCATGGTGCAGGCAGGAAAACCGCTCTGAGGGCAGAAAAAATTGATCAAACCAGCGTACCGAAGGCTGTTTTCTTCTTAGCCAGACAACCGCTAAACGTGGTCTTTCCCCTAAGAAACCAAAAAGCCCCGCAGTACGGGGCTTTTCAGAATCGATCAGCAAAAGCGAAACGATTACAACTCAGTTGACCGCATCTTTCAGGGACTTGCCCGGTTTGAACGCTACTGTGTTGCTGGCTTTGATTTTTACGGGTTCACCAGTTTGTGGGTTTTTACCGGTACGAGCACCGCGATGGCGCTGTATGAAAGTACCAAAGCCGACCAAGGTCACACTGTCTTTACGATTCAGTGCACCGGTGATTTCTTCCAGTACGGCGTTAAGTACACGATTTGCCTGATCTTTACTCAGATCAGCTTTTTCCGCAATTGCGGCGGCGAGTTCTGGTTTACGCATGGTTGCCCCTTTGACGGTTTGTTTTTGTTGTGTCCGTGCTGCCCCAAGAGCAGCGCCCATGGCGCCGCAACAGCTCTGCGCTGCGGCAGACTGAAGGAGAATGGCATGCGTTTAAGAGCAGCGCCAGTACTGATCGGCAGTTAAACCGAGCAATTTTGTGGCGTAACCGACAGATCGACTGCTATTTACGCCAACAGGGCTGGAAGCACCTTATTTAGAGCCAGTTTTTCTTGCACGGCCGTACCTGTAAGCGCGTAACCCAAGAGTGCACCAGCGCTGTCATGGCAAAGCGCCTTGATGTCAGATCCGCTGCCTTCGACTGTCCATTCGCCGTGCTGACCAAGCGGTGGCGGTGAGACCACCAGTGGGCATGCCGGGGTTTTAACCGTCACTGGCATGGCGCCGTAGCTCACGCTGGTTGGGTTACCTGCCAGCGTCTGCGCCAAGGCCCTTGCACAGGTCATAAGGGGCATTACATACAGCAGATTCAGGCCGTCCACTTCAGCACAATCGCCCAAAGCGTAGATATTGGCGTGGGAGGTGGCTAACTGGCGGTCAACCATGACCCCGCGATTAATCTGCAACCCTGCCGCTGCTGCAAGCTCGGTACGCGGACGCAAGCCGATGGCGGAAAGTACCAAATCACACTCAATGACAGTACCGTCGGATAAATGCGCCTCAAGCGCAGTTCCCTTGTGATTGAGGCTCGCCAGTACCGGACCAAGGTGAAAGCGTGCACCGAGACCTTCAAGGGCAGTTTGCACCGCTTTAGCGGCAGCAGGATGCAACAGCGCGGGCATCACTTGCTCACAGGGTGCGACCAGCTCGACCTGATAACCGCCTAGCGTCATGTCGTTGGCAAACTCACAGCCGATCAAGCCGACGCCCATCACCAGCACCCGTTTTTTGCTGGTCGAGGCGCTGCGGAATTTGGCGTAATCCTCAAGATCGTTGATCGAGAAGATGGCACCTTGCGCATCACCCTCGACCGGAACCTGCATGACCTGCGCGCCGCACGCCAGAACCAAGTCGCGGTACGGAATGGCTTCTTCACCCACCCACAGTTGCTTGTGGCCGGCATCAATACCGGTAATACGGGTATGAGTGCGCACCTCCGCCTTAAGCTGCTCGGCCATCGCCCCTGGCTCGGCCATGCTCAAGCCATCGGCATCTTTGTTCTTGGCAAAACCGGTTGAGAGCATCGGCTTTGAATAGGAGCGACCGTCATCGGTAGTGATCAGCAAGAGTGCCGTTTCGCTGTCGAGCTTACGAAACTCACGGGCCAGGTTATAACCCGCCAGACCAGTACCAACGATAACTACAGGTGCGCTCAT
The DNA here is from genome assembly GCF_963971045.1 of Pseudomonas sp. EL_65y_Pfl2_R95. Lineage (NCBI taxonomy): Bacteria > Pseudomonadati > Pseudomonadota > Gammaproteobacteria > Pseudomonadales > Pseudomonadaceae > Pseudomonas > Pseudomonas sp. EL_65y_Pfl2_R95. The sequence goes on from NZ_CAXAOV010000004.1 coordinate 214,121, forward strand.
GCGATGTTCCTTTGAGTGAATGCCTGCGCACCACAGCGGGTTGCGGCTTGATAATAAAAAGACAATAAACTACGGCTTGCCCTATACGCTGGAAAGGGCCGCACAGGGTTAATGCCGAACGACCTTAACCAATTATCCTTGGCGCGCCAAATCAATCCCTGTGGCATCCAGTTGTTGCCATAAAAAACGGCGACCGAATGGGTCACCGTTTTAGGTGTATCCCTGGTCGGTGAAGCACCAACCAGGTTATCCAGCCTTGGCCGTGGATTAACCGATTTCGATCATCTCGAAATCCATCTTGCCGACGCCGCAGTCCGGGCACAGCCAATCTTCTGGCACATCTTGCCACAGCGTTCCCGGTTCTATGCCGTCATCCGGCCAGCCCAGGCGCTCATCGTAAATCAGACCACATACCACGCACTGCCACTTCTTCATATCAACCTCAGGTGAATCTCACGGGGGCAAACTACCGTAAATGCGTCAGTGCGCCAAGCTGTTGGCCGATGATTATCCGCAAGGATTCGGCCAACTTTAGTTTGGATTTGCCCGGCAAAAGCCGGGCAGTAACTGTCAGCCCGCAGCTAAAAGCGGGTCGCTGATGCCGATACCGTACATCGCAATCATAGTCAGGCTACCGGCTGCCAAGAGGTAATACAGGGTTGGCAGCATGGTTTTGCGCAATGTAATACCTTCACGACCCAACAAGCCCACAGTGGCAGAGGCCGCCACCACGTTGTGAATCGCAATCATGTTACCGGCCGCCGCACCCACCGACTGTGCAGCCACCATCATCGCTCCAGACACCCCAAGCAAATGCGCAGCGTTGAACTGGAATTCCGACAGCATCAGGTTGGACACAGTATTTGAACCCGCGATAAATGCACCCAAGCCACCGACAGCAGGCGCAAACAGTGGATAGATACTGCCCACACTGTCAGCGACAAGCTGTGCCATCGCCACAGGCATCGACACCAGATCAGAACCGTTCACTCCTGAGTTGATCAGGATACGCACCATCGGAATGGTGAAGATCAACACGAAGCCAGCGCCCAGCAATGTGCGGCTCGACTCACTCAGTGCTGCTTTCATTTCACTGAAACGCATGCGATGCAGGAAGAAGGTTACCAACACCACAATGCACAGTATGCCGCCAGGTAAGTACAGCGGCTCCAGCGTACCAGAGACCCCTGTTTCACCCAGAATGTCCTTCCAGCCAAAACTGAACGAGAGCATGGCGGCTTTAAGCTCCGGGAACACCCGTGATGCCACGAGGAACACTGCCAGCAACAAGTAAGGCGCCCAAGCCATAGGTACCGAGATCGGGGTTTTCCCGGCCAGGTCGTCGATTTTCATCTCCAACTTGCCCATCCACTCTGCTGGCCAGTCTTTAGCCTCAGCAAAGTCCCAGGTCTCTTTAGGCAGCAAGAAACCGGCTTTTGCCGCCGGTACAACGATGGCCAAGCCAACCATTGCGCCGATCATGGATGGGAACTCTGGACCGAGGAACACGCCAGCCGCCATGTACGGAATGACAAAGCACAGCCCACAGAAAATGGCGAATGGCGCCATCACCAAACCTTCTTTCCATGACTGATTCTTGCCGAAGAAACGGGTCATGATCGAGATCATGATCAGCGGCATGAAAATACCAATCAGGCCGTGGGTGATCACCACACGCGAGACGATCATCTGGAAGAAGACGTCCCAGTTGCTGCCCAGGGTGATTAACTGCTCGCTCAGCCCGGCCTTATCCAAACCGCCCGCAACCCCCACCAGCATCGGCGTACCCACTGCACCGAAGGATACCGGTGTCGACTGCACCATCATCCCCAATACCACTGCAGCCAGCGCAGGGAAACCCAAGGCCACCAACAACGGCGCAGCAACAGCCGCCGGCGTACCAAAGCCCGAAGCGCCTTCAATAAAGCAACCAAACAGCCAAGCAACAATCAGCGCTTGCACGCGACGGTCCGGGCTAATGCCCGAGAAGCCACGGCGAATCGCACTGATACCACCCGAATGCTTGAGGGTGTTCAGCAGCAGAATCGCGCCGAAGATAATCCACAAAATTGCAGCAGTCAGAATCAACCCCTGCAAGCTTGATGCGACCACCCGGACCATGGACATATCCCACGCCGAGAGGCCGATAATTGCGGTGAGGATGAAGACCACGGGCATTGCGTATTTAGCTGGCCAACGAAAGCCAATCAGTAATACGCCCGCGAGTATCAATGGCACAAAGGCCAATATGGACAACAGTGTTTGACTCATTTGGTTGGTTCCTTGTTCTTTTTGTGAACCACATATTTTCCGGGTCTTACCCGGCGCCACGCACTCAGTCCTGGGTGGTCTACCCCAGGACTAGCTGACGCCAACTCCAGCGTATAACCGGAGGCGACGCCAATGCTCAAAAGCCCCGACAGCTAAAAGCGGTCGGGGCCAGATATTACAGTTGCTGCTCAGGCATGCTTCAGCTTGAAACGCTGACGCCATGCATGAAGCAAAGGTTCGGTGTAACCGCTTGGCTGCTCACGGCCTTTGAACACGAGATCACTGGCCGCTAAATACGCGGCCGACTGGGCAAAATCAGGCGCCATCGGCCGGTACAACGAGTCACCCGCATTCTGTTGATCAACCACGGCGGCCATGCGCTGCAAGCTCGCTTCAACCTGTTGCGCACTGACAATACCGTGATGTAGCCAGTTGGCGATGTGTTGACTGGAAATACGCAAGGTGGCGCGGTCTTCCATCAAGCCCACGTTATGAATATCCGGGACTTTCGAGCAGCCAACACCCTGTTCAACCCAGCGTACAACGTAGCCCAGAATGCCTTGGCAGTTATTGTCCAATTCTTGCTGGATGTCACTTTCACTCCAGCTTGGCTCAACCGCCACCGGCACACTGAGCAAGTCTTTAAGCAGGCTGTCGCGCTGCGCATTAAGATCAATCAGCTCCAGCTCTCGCTGCACCGCTTGTACATCAATCTGGTGGTAATGCAGGGCGTGCAGCACTGCTGCGGTTGGCGAAGGCACCCACGCAGTATTGGCGCCGGCTTTTGGATGACCGACTTTCTGCACCAGCATATCGGCCATCAAATCCGGCATGGCCCACATGCCCTTGCCGATTTGCGCTTTACCACGCAGACCACAGGCCAAGCCGACCAGCACGTTGTTACGCTCGTAGGCTTGAATCCATGGTGTCGATTTCATATCGCCTTTACGCAACATAGGCCCGGCTTCCATCGCCGTGTGCATCTCATCGCCGGTGCGATCAAGGAAACCGGTATTGATGAAGGCCACGCGCCCAGAAGCAGCAGCAATACACGCCTTGAGGTTAACGCTGGTGCGCCGTTCCTCATCCATAATGCCCATTTTCAAGGTGTTCTTGGCCATGCCCAGCAAGGCTTCGATACGGCCAAACAACTGGTCGGCAAAGGCAACTTCTGCCGGGCCATGCATTTTCGGTTTAACGATGTAGACGCTGCCAGTGCGCGAGTTACCCTTGCGCTGCAGATCATGCAAGGCAATCAGGCTGGTCATCACGCCGTCGAGAATACCTTCGGGAATCTCATTGCCATGACCGTCGAGAATCGCCGGATTGCTCATCAAGTGGCCGACGTTACGCACGAACATCAGTGAGCGACCATGCAATGTCAGCTCATCGCCCGCACCTGTCTGGTACTGACGATCGGGATTGAGACGACGAACGATCTGCTTACCGCCCTTCTCCAGCGTTTCCGTCAGATCACCTTTCATTAATCCGAGCCAGTTGCGATAAATCACCACTTTGTCGTCGGCATCAACAGCCGCAACTGAGTCTTCGCAATCGAGAATGGTCGACAGGGCCGCCTCGATCAGCAAATCTTTTACACCCGCAGCATCAGTCCGGCCGATTTCGCTGCTCGGATCAATTTGAATCTCAATGTGCAGGCCGTGATTCTTCAGCAAGATGGCGCTCGGCGCCGCCGCCGAACCTTGCAAACCGACAAACTGCTCAGGGGCTTGCAAGCCAACCGATGAACCGTCCGCCAAGCCGACCTGCAACTGGCCCCCGACCACGCTGTAGCGCACCGCATTAACATGGGAGCCGTTGGCTAAAGGTGCAGCTTGATCCAGCACATTACGGGCAAAAGCGATAACTTTGGCGCCCCGCACCTGGTTATAGCCCGGCCCCTTCGTGGCGCCGTCAGCCTCGGAGATCGCATCAGTACCGTAGAGCGCGTCGTAGAGCGAACCCCAACGCGCGTTGGCGGCGTTCAATGCGTAACGCGCATTCATCACCGGTACCACCAACTGCGGGCCGGCTTGATTGCTGATCTCAGTATCAACATCGCGGGTGCTGACACTGACCGATTCAGGTTGCGGTAACAAATAACCAATCGACTCTAAATACTTGCGATAGCCCGGCATATTGGTAACTGGACCCGGATTAGCACGATGCCAATCATCCAGCTCAAGCTGCAGCCGGTCACGCTCAGCCAACAGCTCGCGATTAAGCGGCGCCAGGTCGTGCACCAACTGATCGAAACCGGCCCAGAACGCCTCGGACTCCAGCCCAGTGCCCGGCAGCACTTCTTCATCAACAAAGCGCTTTAGATTGGTGGCTACTTGCAAGCGGTTGGTCATGTTCATCACTCCATAAATTGTCACTGGGCCGACACTCGGGGCAGGCGCTCAAATCGATTTAAATCAGGCTTTTTACGCCGGCTTTGGCTACTTGCGCGTCCTGATCGGCTTTGACCCCCGAGACACCAATTGCACCGACCACCTGGCCATCAACCACCAGCGGCACCCCGCCTTCCAATGAGGTCAGCAGTGGCGCCGACAGAAATGCGTTGCGCCCGCCATTGACCATGTCTTCGTAGCCCTTCGACTCGCGTCGCCCCAAGGCCGAAGTACGGGCCTTTTCAGTGGCGATGTAGGCACCAATAGGTGCGCAGCCATCAAGACGTTCCAGCGCCAGCGGGTGACCGCCGTCATCGACTACGGCAATGCTCACCGCCCACTGGTTTTGCTGAGCCTCGTTACGCGCTGCAGCGATAACCCGGGTTACTTCTTGCTGGCTCAAAATAGCTTTGGTTTGCATGACAGGGGTCCTAATTAATTAAGGGCTTCTTCAACCAGCTCGATCCAGTGTCTAACTGGCGTGCGTCCTGCACCATCCAAGTGGGTCTGACAGCCAATATTGGCGGTGACGATGACCTCGGGTTTACCGCTCTCGAGGGCATTCATTTTGTTGTCTCGCAGCTGTTTCGACAGCTGAGGTTGCGTCAGTGAATAGGTGCCAGCAGAACCACAACACAAGTGGCTGTCAGGCACAGCGGTAAGGTTAAAACCAATGCGGCTCAGCACGGCCTCAACGGCGCCGCCGAGCTTCTGCGCATGCTGCAAGGTGCAGGGGCAATGAAAGGCCAGGCGTGTGTCTGAAGCGGCACCCAGGTTTTCGACTGGCTCATCACGCAGCACCTCGACCAAGTCTTTGGTCAGCGCGCTAACCCGTTGCGCTTTGGCGGCATACGCCGGATCGTGCTTGAGCATATGCCCGTAATCTTTAACGAAAGCGCCGCAGCCGCTAGCGGTTTGTACAATTGCCTCGGCGCCAGACTCTATCGCCGGTAACCAGGCATCAATGTTGCGCCGGGCACGGTCGAGACCGGCTTCCTGGGCGTTCAAGTGATAGTCCACCGCGCCGCAACAGCCCGCTTGTTGAATAGGTGTCACGCTGATGCCCAGCTTATCCATCACCCGTGCCGCTGCCGCATTGGTGTTCGGTGACAACCCCGGCTGCACGCAGCCTTCGAGCATTAATACCCGGCGGGCATGGTTCACGGCTGGTCGAGCCTTGGCTGGACGCACTTCACGGGGCAATTTGTTTTTGAGGGTTTCCGGCAATAGCGGGCGAAACACCTGGCCCACCTGAGTCAACGCTTTAAACAGGCTCGGCCGTGGTGTTATCAAGCGCAGGCTTTCGCGCAGCATGCGATCACCGGTTGAGCGCGGCACCGCTGCATCCACTACAGCGCGACCGATATCCAGCAGGTTGTGATAGTCGACACCGGAAGGACAAGTGGTCTCGCAGTTACGACAGGTCAAACAGCGGTCCAGGTGTTGCTGGGTTTTCGCCGTGACCTGATTGCCTTCAAGCACTTGCTTGATCAGGTAAATGCGCCCACGGGGGCCATCCAACTCATCGCCCAGCAATTGGTAGGTCGGGCAGGTCGCATTGCAAAACCCGCAATGCACACATGAGCGCAAAATGCTTTCAGCTTCTTCAGCACGGGGCAGACGCTTGGCTTGTTCGCTTAGATTGGTCTGCACGGCTTAAACCTCGGGGTACATGTGGCCGGGGTTGAAGATCCCTTGCGGGTCCAACTGGGCCTTAAGCTGACGGTGATAACGCGCCAGCGGTGCACTTAACGGCGGCATCGGCTGCTCGCACGCCCCCGCAGTAAAACAGGTCACATGACCGCCGACTTCATCGACAATCCGGCGAATCGACTGAGCGTCGCTGTCTGACTTCAACCAGCGCTGCGCGCCGCCCCAATCAATCAGTTGTTCACCCTGCAGCGCCAACACTCCGGTGTTGTTCGGCACAGAAATGCGCCACAGCGGCTTGTCGCTGCCAAAAAACGGCAACTGATGTTCATTGAGTTGTTGCCAGTAATCAGCGTCGAGCAGTTCACAACTCAGGCGTTCACGTGCCGAGGCAACGGAGCCCTCCCCGCCTTCAAGGCGCAGGTGCAAGGCGTTATCGTGATAACTGGCGGCGCTGATCGGAATCGGCTGCTGGCCCCATTCGGCCAAGTTCTTCAAGGCAGTCTCGACATCGACCTCAAAGCGCAGGCTGACGCACTCACGCGGTTTGGGCAGGACCTTCAGCGAGACTTCGGTCAGCAAGCCGAGACAGCCGAGGCTGCCGGCCATCAAGCGCGAAACGTCATAACCAGCAACATTCTTCATGACTTCACCGCCAAACCGCAGGTGCTTGCCGAACCCGGTGATAACCCGGGTGCCCAGCACCAGATCACGCACTGCACCCGACCAAGGCCTGCGCGGCCCCGACAAACCTGCCGCAACCATACCGCCAACTGTGGCCCCCTCGGCAAAGTGCGGCGGCTCGCAGGTGAGCATTTGACCGGCCTCTTCGAGCGCCGCCTGCAGATCAATCAATGGCGTACCGGCGCGGGCGGTAATCACCAACTCAGTAGGGTCGTAGCTGACAATGCCGCAGTGGGCGCGGGTATCGAGCACTTCGCCGTCAACCTTGCAGCCCAGAAATGCTTTGCTGTTAGCCCCTTGAATACGCAGCTTGGTGCCGCTGTTGAGGGCCTGGTTCACTTGCTCCAGCAGCGCTGTGCTGGCGTCTGCATCGTGGCGCACAACCATTAAAAACGCTCCAGTTCAGGAAATGGCAATTGACCGTGATGCACATGCATGGAGCCAAACTCGGCGCAGCGGTGCAAGGTGGGAATGTTCTTGCCCGGATTGAGCAAGCCACTCGGGTCAAACGCCGCTTTCACGGCATGGAACAAGGTCAATTCATCGCTGTTGAACTGTGAGCACATTTGATTGATTTTCTCGCGGCCGACGCCGTGTTCACCGGTGATACTGCCACCGACTTTCACGCACAGCTCCAAGATCTTGCCGCCCAGCGTTTCGGCGCGCTCAAGTTCACCCGGTTGGTTGGCATCAAACAGAATCAGCGGGTGCATGTTGCCGTCACCGGCATGAAATACGTTGGCGACGCGCAGACCATACTCGTCGGAAAAATCGGCAATGCCTTTGAGTACACCGGGCAATTCGCGACGCGGAATAGTGCCATCCATGCAGTAGTAATCCGGGGAAATACGCCCAACCGCCGGGAATGCATTCTTACGCCCGGCCCAAAACCTAACGCGCTCGGCTTCATCACGGGCGAGGCGAACCTCAGTCGCACCGGCAGCCTCAAGTACGTGTTTGACCCGGTCGCAGTCCGCATGAACATCCGCCTCAACGCCGTCTAGTTCGCAGAGCAAAATGGCTTCGGCATCCACCGGGTAACCGGCATGAATAAAATCTTCTGCTGCGCGGATCGCCAGATTGTCCATCATCTCCAGGCCACCTGGAATAATCCCCGCAGCGATGATGTCACCCACTGCGCGACCGGCCTTCTCAACCGAGTCGAAACTGGCCAGCAAGACTTTGGCGACTTGCGGCTTGGGCAGCAGCTTGACGGTGACTTCGGTGACAATCCCCAGCATGCCTTCGGAACCGGTAAACAGCGCCAGCAAATCGAAGCCAGGCGAGTCCAGCGCATCACTGCCCAGGGTCATGCGCTCACCTTCGACGGTGAGAATCTCGACTTTGAGCAGGTTGTGTACAGTTAAGCCATATTTCAGGCAGTGCACGCCACCGGCATTCTCGGCCACATTGCCGCCAATCGAGCAGGCAATTTGCGAAGACGGGTCGGGCGCGTAATACAGTTCATAAGGTGCAGCGGCTTGAGAGATGGCCAGATTACGCACACCCGGCTGGACGCGGGCGAAGCGCGCTGCTGGATCGATTTCGAGAATTTTGTTGAAGCGCGCCATCACCAGCAAAATGCCTTGTTCCAACGGCAACGCGCCGCCAGACAAGCCGGTACCTGCGCCTCGCGCAACCACCGCGACCTGGCGCTGATGGCAAATCTTCAACAGGGTTTCGACCTGTTCAATGTGCTCGGGCAACGCCACCATCATTGGCGTGGTGCGATACATCGACAAACCATCGCACTCGTAGGGTTTGAGGTCTTCTTCAGTGTGCAGCACGTCGAGATCAGGCAAACGTGTTTGCAGCTCACTTAGGAGCGCCGCCTTATCGACCTTAGGCAGCACGCCATCGACTCGCTCGTCGTAAACAATGCTCATAGCAGGCTCATTTCAACCGCAACATTCTTGTTATTGACGGGGCGCACCTTAGAAAAAGCTCGCACCGACTCGTTATGGGCTCTATGTGTAAGCCTCTCCCGGCCACGCGTCTAGCGTCACAGCCACTGGTACGACCAGTTTGTTAGCTGTAGGTCTTATTGATTACCGGCTATAAAGCCCACAATCATTGAGTGTTAGGTTTATATTGATTGAACCTTAAACAACAATTAAAAACTGGTCCTACCAGTGAACAAGGATGCACATGCCTATAGAAACCAGCACAGCCAGACGTCAGGTTTGCGATGTGGTTGCCGAGCGCATTGAGCGGCTTATTGTCGACGGGGTTCTTAAGGTTGGCCAACCACTGCCATCGGAAAGACGGCTGTGCGAGAAACTTGGCATATCCCGCTCAGCCCTGCGTGAAGGGCTGAAAGTGCTGCGCGGGCGCGGCATCATCGACACGGCCCAAGGCCGTGATTCGCGGGTGGCGCAACTTACCGGGACGCGTGATGCCAGCCCATTGATGCACCTGTTCAGCTCACAACCGCGCACCTTGTTTGACCTGCTCGAAGTACGCGGCCTGCTTGAAGCTGAATCGGCACGTCTGGCCGCCCTGCGCGGGACCGATGCAGACTTTGTTCTGCTGACCCGGCGCTATGAAGAAATGCTCGCCGCACACAGCGACACCCGCGAGATTGATGCTCGCGAGCATGCGCGGCTTGACCATGCGTTTCATCTGGCCATCTGCGAGGCGTCACACAACCCGGTGCTGCTGCATACGCTGCAATCTTTGACTGATTTGATGCTTAACTCGGTGTTTGCCTCGGTCAACAACCTTTACCACCGCCCACTGCAAAAGCGTCAGATCGACCGCCAGCATTCGCGCTTGTATCACGCGGTGATCGAACGCCTGCCAGAACAAGCGCAACGTGCCGCACGCGAACATATCCACAGTATCCGTGACAACCTGCAAGACATTGAGCTTGAAGAACAACGCCTAGTGCGCGCAACCATGCGCCTAGAGGGCTGGGCATAAGTCAGAAACCCCTACAAAACTACTGCACTAGATATTACTGGGGCAGCCCATACTGCGTTAAAAAACCACTCACAGCCTTCAGGCTGAACGTACTTTAGTACGGCCCCGAAGGCGTGAGCAGAGCGAATCAAATGCTCATTTAGGCCAACTAAAGTCGAACGCGACCCCGGTCGTTTCTCGCATTTTTTTGCCTTGTACTACCTTCGCTCGCGACATTTTTCAGAGGTTCCTTAGTGCGTGATAAACTCGCGCCCCTCAAAAACACCCGTGAATTGAGCCCGTGCCCCATACCGAGCTAGTCCATCTGCCACGCTGGTTTACCGCCAGCCAATTGCAACCGTCGCCGACTGCCGAGGTGCATGACTGGTTGTTTATCAATCAAGACTCGCTGACTCAGCGCCTGATGAGCCTGTCGGCCGATAATTTCAGCGTAACGCCCCTATTCGAAGGCTGGCAGCAGTTGCGCCAAGATGAGTGCGCGGCACTAAATGTTGCCGAAGGCAGCGAGGGCTGGGTACGCGAAGTGTATTTGCGCGGTCACGGTGAACCCTGGGTATTTGCCCGCAGCGTCAGCGCACGCAGTGCGTTGGAAGGTTCAGGGCTGGAATTGGCGCAACTGGGTACACGTTCACTCGGCGAACTCTTGTTCAGTGATCAAGCCTTCGATCGCGGCGAGTTACAAGCTTGCCATTACCCGGCAGCGTGTTTGCCCGCTGCGGTGCAAGCAGAACGATTGTGGGCACGGCGCTCATGTTTTAGTCGCGGCACGCTGGCAATTTTGGTCGCCGAGGTATTTTTACCTGCGTTCTGGACAGCGACACAAATCGAGCGTTAACAACCAAGAAGTTCTGCGCACTGCCCGTATAATTCGCGCAACTGCTACGGAGAAGCCGCCCGATGTACACCCACCTGTTGCAATCACTCAACCGCCTGCACCCGCGTTGCTGGGACTTTATTCAGCTGACCCGGATGGATAAGCCAATCGGCATCTATTTGCTGCTCTGGCCAACGCTGTGGGCGTTGTGGGTCGCGGCCGAAGGCATGCCGAGCCTGAAAAACCTGTTTATCTTCGTTTTTGGCGTCATCTTGATGCGCGCTGCGGGCTGCGTGATTAATGACTATGCCGACCGCAACTTCGACGGCCACGTTAAACGCACCAAACAACGCCCGCTCGCCAGCGGCACCATTAAGCCGCGGGAGGCGCTGATCTTCTTTGCCGTGCTGGTCGCGCTGAGTTTTATCCTGGTGCTGTTCACCAATCCAGCCACCATCTGGCTGTCATTCGGCGGCGTCGCGCTCGCGGCGTGCTACCCCTTTATGAAGCGTTACACCTTTTACCCACAGGTGGTGCTTGGCGCTGCATTTTCCTGGGGCATGCCGATGGCCTTCACAGCTGAAACCGGTAGCGTGCCAGCCGAGGCATGGCTGCTGTATATCGCCAACCTGCTGTGGACAGTGGCGTACGATACGTATTACGCCATGGCCGACCGCGAGGATGATTTGAAGATCGGGGTTAAATCCACCGCCATTTTATTTGGGGACGCCGATCGCATCATTATTGTGACGCTGCAAGGCTTGGCCTTGTTGTGCCTGGTAATGGCGGCGGCACGCTTCCATTTGGGCGTGTATTTCCACTTGGGTCTATGGGTTGCCGCTGGCTGCTTCGCCTGGCAGTTCTGGAGCACCCGTGAGCGTGAGCCTATGGCCTGCTTCAAAGCGTTTCTGCATAACCACTGGGCCGGACTGGCGATTTTTATCGGCCTGGTTGCAGATTACGCTTTGCGCACGGCCCCCGTAGCGGCTTAAGTAAACGCGGGACAAGCACCTGATTTATAGCCATCTTGCGTATATCTGTCATATGACTGCAATAATTCCGTTATCTAATGCAGCGCATGACAGTTGAACCTACCGAGGCAGGAACCATGGTTGGCAAGAATATCCTGATCGTCGATGACGAAGCTCCGATCCGCGAAATGATTGCGGTCGCACTGGAAATGGCCGGCTATGAATGCCTGGAAGCTGAAAATACTCAGCAGGCCCACAGCATCATCGTTGACCGTAAACCCGATTTGATTTTGCTTGACTGGATGCTGCCTGGCACATCAGGCATCGAGTTGGCGCGGCGCCTCAAGCGTGATGAGATGACTGGGGATATCCCGATCATCATGCTTACCGCCAAAGGCGAAGAAGACAACAAGATCCAGGGCCTTGAAGTAGGCGCTGATGACTACATCACCAAACCGTTTTCGCCGCGTGAACTGGTTGCACGCCTTAAAGCCGTGCTACGCCGTGCCGGACCAAGTGACAATGAAGGTCCAATCGAAATTGGCGGCCTGCTGCTTGATCCGGTCAGCCATCGCGTGACAATCGACGGCAAACCCGCCGAAATGGGCCCGACCGAATACCGCTTGCTGCAGTTCTTTATGACCCACCAAGAGCGCGCTTACACCCGCGGCCAGTTGCTCGACCAGGTCTGGGGCGGCAACGTCTACGTGGAAGAGCGCACAGTCGATGTGCATATCCGCCGCCTGCGCAAAGCCTTGGGCGAGGTCTACGAAAATCTAGTACAAACCGTACGTGGCACCGGGTATCGTTTCTCCACCAAAAGCTGAACCCAGCTGGCTGGAATAAGAGAATCGCTGACAACTACTTGCTGGCGATAAGCGAAAGGATTGCTTGGCGGATGAGCACTAGGTGAATAGAAATTGGCAAGGCGCTGTAGTGCGCCGTCTGCTGTTGCTGGTCAGCGCCTGCTTGCTGGTCGGCCTGGTGACTGGCGAATACGCATGGGCACTGGTCATCGGCCTTGCCGGCCACCTCGGCTGGACCTTAAGCCAACTGTTGCGTTTGCACAAATGGCTGCAAGAACACAAACCCGATGAGCCGCCGCCGGATGGCTACGGCATGTGGGGTGAAGTCTTCGACAGTATTTATCACCTGCAACGCCGTGATCAAAAAGTGCGTGGCCGCCTGCAAGCGGTGATCGACCGCGTTCAGGAATCCACCGGCGCCTTGAAAGACGCAGTGATCATGCTCGATAGCCAGGGTAATCTGGATTGGTGGAACATCGCCGCCGAAACCTTGCTGGGGCTTAAAACGCCGCAAGACAGCGGCCAACCGATTACCAATCTGGTGCGTGACCCGCGCTTCAAAGAGTATTTCGAGGGCAATAATTTCCATGACCCTCTCGAATTGCCTTCACCGCTGACGGATCGTCGTCGGCTGCAATTTCAGATCACCCGTTATGGCAACCACGAACACCTGCTGCTGGTGCGTGATGTCACCCGCTTGCATCAACTTGAGCAGATGCGCAAAGACTTCGTCGCCAACGTATCCCATGAACTGCGCACACCGCTGACAGTGATCGCTGGCTACCTAGAAACCCTGCTCGACAACGTTGAGGCGGTAAACCCACGATGGGTGCGAGCCTTGCAACAGATGCAAGAGCAAGGTGGGCGTATGCAAAGCCTGCTTAATGACCTGCTGCTGCTGGCCAAGCTTGAAGCCACCGACTACCCATCCGACAACCACCCGGTAGCCGTTGATGTGATGCTGCAATCGATCCAGAGTGATGCTCAGGCGCTGTCCGGCGAACGAAAGCATCGGATAACCTTGGAAGCAGACCCGCAGTTGAAACTCAAAGGCAGCGAGGCCGAACTACGCAGCGCCTTCTCCAACCTGGTGTTCAATGCGGTGAAATACACCCCTGACCAGGGTGAGATTCATATTCGTTGGTGGGGCGATGTCAGCGGTGCGCATTTATCGGTGAAAGACACCGGCAATGGCATTGAGGCTAAGCATATACCGCGCCTGACGGAGCGCTTTTATCGCGTGGACTCCAGTCGCGCCAGCAATACCGGAGGCACGGGCCTGGGCTTGGCCATCGTCAAACATGTGTTGCTGCGCCACCGGGCACTGCTGGATATCAGCAGTGTGATGGGCAAAGGCAGTAATTTCACCTGCAATTTCCCGCCGATGCAGGTGGTACGCAGTACCCCTTAGATTGATGCATGTGAAGCCTGCCAATGCGCCGGCAACGCAATTAGCTTATTGGCAGGCTTGCAAAGCTGAGCGTCTGCCCCCAACCTTTAGCGGTCATTAGTTACTTGAACCCTGTATGGACCCCTCGACTGGTTATTCTGCTGCAAGCTACTTCGCCGACTTCGGCCTCATTCTGTTTGCTCTGTTTCTGGTTCTGCTCAACGGCTTTTTCGTTGCTGCAGAATTCGCCATGGTCAAACTGCGCTCGACCAAAGTTGAAACGCTCGCCGCCAAAAATGGCTGGCGTGGGCATATCCTGCGCACCGTACACAACCAACTCGACGCCTATTTATCAGCCTGTCAGTTGGGGATCACCCTCGCCTCACTCGGCTTAGGCTGGGTCGGTGAACCGGCATTTGCACAGGTGCTCGAACCCTTGCTGGCCAATGTCGGCATTGAGTCGCCCAAGCTCATCAGTGGCATCGCCTTTTTCAGCGCCTTCTTCATCATCTCTTATTTGCATATTGTGATTGGCGAGCTGGCCCCAAAATCCTGGGCAATCCGCAAACCGGAACTGTTGTCGTTGTGGACAGCTGGCCCGCTGTACCTGTTTTACTGGGCGATGTACCCGGCTATATTTTTGCTTAACGCCAGTGCCAACGCCATTTTGCGCATTGCAGGCCAAGGTGAGCCCGGTTCTCACCATGAACACCACTACAGTCGCGATGAGCTCAAGCTGATCCTCCACTCAAGCCGCGCCCGTGACCCGAATGATCAAGATATGCGCGTGTTGGCCTCAGCCGTCGAGCTGGGTGAGCTGGAAGTGGTCGACTGGGCCAACTCTCGCGAAGACTTGGTCTACATCGACCTGAACGCCCCGCTGGACGAAGTGTTCAGCGTGTTCCGCCGCCACAAGTACAGCCGCTATCCAGTGTTTGACGAAACCTTGGGTGAATTTGTCGGCGTACTGCACATCAAAGACTTGCTGCTGCATTTGTCGCTACTGGAAATGCTGCCTTCGGCGCTGAATATTAGCGAACTGATGCACCCCCTGGAGCGGGTCAGCCGCCATATGCCCCTGTCGGATCTGCTGGAGCAATTCCGCAAGGGCGGCTCGCACTTCGCCCTGGTGGAAGAAGCAGACGCCAAGGTGATCGGTTACCTGACCATGGAAGACGTACTCGAAGCCTTGGTCGGTGACATTCAAGACGAACACCGCAAGACTGAGCGCGGCATCCTCGCCTATCAGCCCGGTAAGCTACTGGTGCGCGGCGATACACCGCTGTTCAAAGTCGAGCGCTTGCTCGGCATCGACCTTGACCATATCGAAGCCGAAACCCTCGCGGGACTGATCTACGAAACGCTCAAGCGCATGCCAGAAGAGGAAGAAGTACTCGAAGTGGAAGGCCTGCGCATCATCGTCAAGAAGATGAAAGGCCCCAAGATCGTTCTGGCTAAAGTCATCCAACTGGACTGACCAGTTGGCGTGCCCCTCCGAAGCGAATGCCACCAGCGCACCATTGGCCAGCGCCCCTCTTTGCATAACTGCCTGAATCTGAAATCCCGTTGAAGCGCCTGGTACGGCGCTTCAACCCCTTCTGATCGGCGCACCATTCGTCGCGATTGAAACGCCTCGCCGCGACAGGGCTTGTCAAAGCAGATTACAGAGCATAAATTGCACTGGTCTTACCGGTAATACCAGAACAATAACAGCGACTCCGATCCCCATAGGGACGGCTGCGCAAACGGAGACCACTGCAATGCTCATTAAAAGCTGTTCTCGCTCGATCTTCCTGCAAGTCGTGATAGGCCTGATTATTGGTGTATGTGTTGGCATCAGCTTTCCCGACTTTTCCTCGCACCTCAAGCCTCTGGGCGATGGCTTTATCAAGCTGATCAAGATGCTCATCGCCCTGATCGTATTCTGCGTAGTGGTCAATGGCATCTCAGGGGCCGGCGACCTGAAAAAGGTCGGCAGAATTGGCCTCAAGTCAGTGATCTACTTTGAAGTCCTGACCACCATCGCGCTAGTCCTTGGCCTGTTAGTGGCCTATGGCAGTGGATTGGGCACAGGCGCCAATATCGACCTCAACAGCCTTGCTACCGGCGACGCCTCTGCGTATGCCGGGAGCTCTGAAGCGATGCACGGACCAGTGGCCTTCTTTATGGCCTTGATCCCATCCTCGGTCATCAGTGCCTTCGCCGGTAACGATATTCTGCAAGTGCTTTTGTTCTCGGTGCTGTTCGGCAGTGCCTTGAACTTGGTGGGTGAGCAGGCGAGTAGCGTGGCGCGATTAATCAACGAGTTCAGCCTCGTACTGTTTCGCATCATGGGCATGATTGTGCGACTGGCCCCCATCGGTGTCTTCGGCGCAGTGGCCTTTACCATCAGCCGTTATGGCGTCAGTTCACTCAGCCATTTAGGCGCCCTGGTCCTGGTGTTCTATATAACCTGTGTGCTTTTCGTCACCTTGGTTCTCGGGACTGTGTTGCGCCTGTGTGGCATACGCCTGCTGCCGTTTCTGCGCTATTTCCGCGAAGAACTTTTGATCGTTTTAGGCACTGCGTCCTCCGATGCCGTGTTGCCGCAAATCATGCGCAAGCTGGAAAAAATGGGCATACGCAGCTCGACTGTTGGACTGGTGATTCCTACGGGCTATTCATTCAACCTCGATGGCTTCTCGATCTACCTGACCCTAGCGGTGGTCTTCATTGCTCACGCAACCGGAACACCCCTTGCATTCAGTGACCTGATGACCGTGTTGTTGGTGTCACTGATCACCTCCAAAGGTGCGCACGGTATCCCCGGCTCCGCACTGGTAATCCTTGCCGCGACCCTTAGCGCTGTCCCGGCTATCCCCGCTGCGGGTTTGGTGCTGGTATTGTCAGTGGATTGGTTCATGGGCATCGGTCGGGCGCTGACCAACATGATCGGCAATTGCATCGCGACTGTAGTTATCGCCCGCTGGGAAAACGACATAGATATGCACAACGCCAATGCCGTGCTCGATGGCTATCATGGAGCAGCCAAGAACATGCCCATTGCACCGACACCACACAAAAGTGAAATGCAAGGTTAACCAGCACCCTACGCCGCTCAGCTTACCGACATCAGGGGCCAAGCCGGCCCCGATTTTGAGCCTCAGGAGCACTCATGTTTTCTTCATCCAAACTGATAAATTCGGTGGTGCAAAAGCTGCTGGAAACCATCGAGCAGGGTCGCTGGGCGACGGGCGAGATGCTGCCAGGCCAGCGCGAGCTTGCTGAGCAGTTAGAGATCAGTCGCCCCAGCCTGCGCGAAGCCATTATCGTTCTCGAAACTCTGGGTGTACTGCGCGCACTGCCGGGCAAAGGTGTGATGGTACTTGAGCGCGACACGCCCGCTCTGCGCGACCTGCGCACCCCTGCAGTCACCACAGCCTCGCTGGAAAACGTCCTTCAGTTGCGTTATGCCTTAGAGCCCTTCATTGCAGGGCTGGTTGCGCAAAGCATCAACAGCGATGAACTCGGCCAATTACGCCTGCTATTGCTGGACCTGCGTGAAGCCGTCGAGGATGGGAGCACCGATGCCTTGGTTGAGGCCTATAACGCGTTTCATCGCAAATTGGTGGCGCTGAGTTCCAACCCGATCTTCCTCAGTGTGTCGCAACAGATCAGCGGAGCACTTGAGCAAAGCGACCATCTTGTTCAACGCCACGAAGCCCATGCCGAAGATATTCTCAAGGAGCATGAAAATATCGTCCGCGCTATTCGCCAGCACAACAGCGAAGCCGCTAGCCTGGCGATGCGTCAACATATTTTAAATGAAGGGTTACGCCTCAATATTGGTTTGCGCGTACCTGAAGGAGACTTGCTCACATGAGCAGGCGCGCCAGTTTGCGAGCGCCTTGCCAAACGTCTGCGCAGTTCATATACGAGAGCATTCTTAGCGCAATCCTGGCAAGGCGGCTCGCACCTGCTGCAAGGCTCAGCCAAGTGACCCTGATACAGATATTCCGCGTGGGAGCCCATAGCGTCCGCCATGCTCTGGAGCGCTTGGCATCTGAAGGCGCAGTCGAATTCTCGGAGTGCCAGATAGCCTACGTGGCACAGCCGGATCCACTCCAGGTACGCCAGGTGCTCGAAGCGCGGCTGTTAGTCGAGTCAGCCGTAGCACGTCAGTTAGCGGGGCAACTTAGTCACCAACAGCTTGAAGACCTACGTGCAATTGTCGCCGCCGAGCGCGCCTGCATCAATGCCGCCGACCACGCTGGCCTGATCGAATGCGCAGGCCGCTTGCACCTGCAATTGGCTGAATTGACCGGCAATCCGTTGCTGCACAAATTCCTCGATCAGCTGCTTCGCCAGACTGCTTTGCACCTTGCTCTGAGCAGGAATCATGCTTATGTCGAGTCGAGTTGCTGCCAACAATTAGCGTTGCTCGATGCGTTGGAAACAGGTGATTGCGAACTCGCCAGCAAACGCCTTGAACATTACCTGTCAAGCATCGGCCAGCGCCTGCGTTATGCACCACCACCGACCACTGACCTGCATGCGGCATTCGCCGGGCGCCTCTAGTTAATCTCCACCTACAGCAAAGTTCGGCAGGGTATTGACTGGCTGTGAGAAATCGAAGGGAATCGACTCCAGCGCCAGGCCGACATTACGCTGGATAACAAAGTGCAAATGCGGACCGGTGCTGTTGCCGGTATTGCCCGACAGCGCCAGTGGCGTACCCACTTTAACGTGAGTGCCTTCGGCCACCTTGACCGAGCCTTTCATCAAATGCAGGTACACACCCATGGTGCCGTCCTTGTGCAAAATGCGCACAAAGTTACCGGCTGGGTTGTTGCCGCGCCCGCTCTGCTGGTTCTCAATCTTGACCACAACGCCTGACCGCGCAGCGACAATAGGGGTGCCTTCAGGCATGGCAATGTCCAGGGCATAGCGGCCTTTAGGACCAAAGTGGCTGTACTTGCCGTTAGCGCCCTGACTCAGACTGAATGGGCCACCGCGCCATGGCAGCGGATAGGCTTTTTGCGTCGGGATCAACCGTGGATCGCCCATGGCGTAGCGCAATTTTGGGGTGTAGCGCAGCGGCTTGCCGGCATCCAAGGGTGCCAGGGTGGCCAAGCGGATCTTACTGCGCGGCGCGAGAATCCAGCTGATCGGCTTGTCAGGCGCACCGATGGCATTCTCGGCATTATTGATGCTCAACTCGATCTGCACAGGGGCATACAAGTCATTACGCACCACCAGGGTCTCACCGGCGGCATGCTTGATGGTTTCCAGCTTGACCTCACTGTCAAGGCTCTCAACCATGCGGTCACGGAACACAAACACCTGCGCACCGGCTGCTTTTTGGTCGGTGTAAGTCACCACACCATTGGCATCGGTGTACTTGTAGATTGTTACGGCCGCAGCATTAAAGGCCACAGTCATAAAACTGAAGAGAAGGAGTAAACGCCCTAGCATATCGATTCGGATCTTATGTTTTTCTAAATGTCCGGAATCTGCAGACTAGCAGCGAAGTGACCGGGCGACGAGATCCTTTGCCCTAAGTTGTGCACTGTTTCTCGGCCTTTGCCGACGGCCGGTCTGCCTGGGTCCAAGCGTAATTTCATGCCTGACGCTGCCCGACGTTTTAGCCTGAATAGCCCGCGGGCCTAGCCACCGGGAGTGAAGTGTTTTTGCGCGGTGCCACGGGCAATCAAGCGCGACAGGTAATCCATTTTTTGCGGGTCACTGTCGACAAAGCGAAACGTCAGCTGCAGCCATTCGCTGTCGGGCTTGGGCTCAAAGGCTGCAACCGCATGCAAATAGCCGTTAAGCCGGGCGACCTCAGAACTCTCGCCCTGCTCCAGATCAAGTACCGCGCTTTCCAGCACCTGAGGCAATGGCTGGCCACGCTTGACCAGCAACTGTGCGTCTTTGAGGCTCAGCGCTTTAATCACGCAAGCCATGCTGCCAGCTGCTAAGCGCAAGCTGCCCTGACCGCGACCAGAGGGAGAAGCCGTAGGTTTGGCGGGTGCCGCTGGGGCAACAAAACCGGGAGCAGGTGTCGGCGCAGCGGCAGGTTTGATTACTTCCGCCTTGCCGCCGGTTAAGGCCGACAGAGAGTCATTGGCGAATGCATTGGTGGCAGGTTTTTGGCTCGGGGCGAAGGCCTCAAGCTTGCCTGCGCGATGCAGGGCTTTTTTGACTTTGGTGACGAGTTGCTCATTGGTGAAGGGTTTGCCGATAAAATCGGACACCCCCGCTTGAATCGCCTGCACCACGTTTTCTTTATCACCACGGCTGGTGACCATGATGAATGGCGTGGTTTTCAGGTTATCTTGCTGGCGGCACCAGGTGAGTAATTCAAGCCCGGACATTTCCGGCATTTCCCAGTCGCAGAGAATCAAATCGATGCTTTGCTTGACCAGTAACTGCTGAGCTTTACGCCCGTTCACAGCCTCTTCGATCTGCACACCGGGAAAGTGATCGCGCAGACCTTTCTTGACCAAATCACGAATGAAGCTTGCATCATCAACAATCAAAACGCGGACTTTACTCATCTACCACTCCCCCTCTATGGCAACTAGCATAGTCCGGGTGGGCGGCTAAAGGCCAACAGACAATAGTTCTGTGGCCTTTAATGCGAACAAAGTGGCTTATTTGCTTTTGCCTGTACCTTCTACTTCCTCCTGCATGCGCTTCAGGCCGATGTGCTTAACGTCAGTGCCGCGCACCAAGTAGATAACCAACTCGGCGATGTTACGGGCGTGGTCACCAATACGCTCCAGCGAACGCAAGGCCCAGATTATATTCATCACGCGAGCGATTGAACGCGGGTCTTCCATCATGAAAGTGACCAGCTCACGCATGGCGGTCTTGTATTCACGGTCGACGGTTTTGTCGTACTGCGCTACAGACAGGGCGAGGTCAGCGTCGAAACGGGCAAAGGCATCCAGCGCCTCCTGCACCATCTTGCGCACCTGGCCGCCAATGTGACGCACCTCAACATAGCCTCGCGGCGCTTCACCTTCTTCACAGAGGGAGATGGCGCGCTTGGCAATTTTGGTCGCCTCGTCACCGATGCGCTCAAGGTCAATCACCGACTTAGAGATGCTGATGATCAGGCGCAAGTCAGAAGCAGCGGGCTGGCGACGAGCCAGAATGCGTACGCACTCTTCGTCGATATTGCGCTCCATCTGGTTGATCTGATCGTCAATTTCGCGCACTTGCTGGGCCAGACCCGAGTCAGCCTCAATCAGCGAGTTGACCGCATCATTGACTTGCTTCTCAACCAAACCACCCATGGCCAAAAGATGGCTACGCACCTCTTCCAGCTCGGCATTGAACTGCTGAGAAATGTGATGAGTAAGACTGTCTTTATTAATCATGCTCAAGCCCTTGCGACGCGAAATTAGTGAAATACAAAAACCGGTTAACTGTTGCTAAGCATCAAAACTGATTCTTAGCCGAAAAATTATCCTGAGTGCCCATGGATCCGCTCTTTACCCAAATGATCTTGGGGTTCCGGGCTTTGCATGGGGGTGCTGAGCAAGAAGGCGAACCGCAGACAGTACTAGAAGTACGGCAAGGGTTCGCCGCCGCTGCTCAGCGCCGTCAGGCATGGCCGGAGCGATCAACCGTAGCGACCGGTGATGTAGTCCTCGGTCTGCTTTTTGTCTGGGTTGGTGAACAGCGTATCAGTGTCGCCATACTCAATCAGTTTGCCCATGTACATAAACGCGGTGTAATCAGACACACGCGCCGCCTGCTGCATGTTGTGCGTCACGATGACAATGGTGTACTTGGATTTCAGTTCGTAGATCAGCTCTTCGACTTTCAGGGTCGAGATTGGATCGAGCGCTGAACACGGCTCATCCAGCAGCAGCACTTCTGGCTGAACCGCAACGGTACGGGCAATCACCAGACGTTGCTGCTGACCACCGGACATCCCCAGTGCGGACTCGTGCAGACGGTCCTTAACCTCATCCCACAAGGCAGCGCTTTTCAGCGCCCACTCGACGGTTTCATCAAGGACGCGTTTCTGGTTCACGCCTTGTATGCGCAGGCCGTAGACCACGTTCTCGTAGATGCTTTTCGGGAAGGGGTTAGGCTTCTGGAACACCATGCCGACACGACGACGCAGGTCAGCCACATCTTCGCCCTTACGGTAGATGTTGGTGCCATCGAGGTTTACTTCGCCTTCTACACGGCAACCATCAACTAGATCATTCATCCGGTTGAAGGTGCGCAGCAGGGTCGATTTACCGCAACCCGACGGGCCGATAAACGCAGTTACGCGCTGCTTGGGAATGTTCATCTGGACATCGAACAGCGCTTGTTTTTCACCGTAGTACAGGTTCAGGCCCGGCACTTGGATGGCGGTGGTTTCTTTGCTCAAATCAAGGCTCTGCTTCTCACGGCCAAGGGCGGAGATGTCGATGCCATGTGTCGGTGTGCTGTGCTGCATGGGATGCTCCCTACGCTACGAAACCACTGAAAACTACTGCGCTCGGTATTGCTGTGTTGAAAAGCGACTCAAATGCTCATTTAGGACCACTAAACTGCGCGTTCTCGTATCTTTTCGCCTTGCACTCCCTTTGCTCGCTATGTTTCAGAAGGTTCCTGATAGTTGTTTGATCAGGCGCTGCACAGAGGTGTGCAGCGCACCCAAAAGTCTTAATGATCCAGCGCTTTGTACTTCTCGCGCAGGTGATTTCGGATAAATACTGCACTGAGGTTAAGCAAGGCGATTACCAGTACCAGCAGCAACGCAGTGGCGTAGACCAACGGCCGCGCAGCTTCAACGTTGGGGCTCTGGAAACCGACGTCGTAGATGTGGAACCCCAGGTGCATGATCTTCTGGTCCAAATGCAAGTAGGGGTAGTTGCCATCCAGTGGCAGAGCTGGCGCCAACTTAACCACACCCACCAGCATCAGCGGTGCAACTTCACCCGCCGCGCGTGCGACGGCCAGAATCAGACCGGTCATCATCGCCGGGCTGGCCATGGGCAGCACCACTTTCCAGAGTGTTTCAGCCTTGGTTGCGCCGAGGGCCAGTGAGCCTTCACGCAAGGCACGTGGAATACGCGCCAAGCCTTCCTCGGTGGCGACAATTACCACCGGTACCGCGAGGATAGCCAGGGTCAAGGATGCCCAGAGTAACCCTGGCGTACCAAAGGTTGGGGCAGGCGCCGCTTCCGGGAAGAATATTCTGTCGAGTGAGCCGCCCAATACGTAGACGAAGAAGCCCAGACCAAACACCCCGTAAACAATCGCCGGTACCCCTGCAAGGTTGTTCACTGCGATACGGATAATACGTGTCATCGGGCCTTGTTTAGCGTACTCACGCAGGTAGATAGCCGCCAGGACACCGAACGGGGTAACAATTACCGCCATGATCAAGGTCATCATCACGGTACCGAAGATAGCCGGGAAGATCCCCCCTTCGGTGTTGGCTTCGCGGGGCTCGTCGCTGACGAACTCCCACATTTTTGCGAAGTAGAAACCGAGCTTTTCTGTGTTGCCCATGGCATTCGGCATATAGGCACGAACCACAGTACCCAAACTCAGTACCTTCTCGGTGCCATCTACCGACTTGAGCGTTACGCTGTCACGATTGAACTGGCTGTGCAGATCCGTCAGCTGCGCTTCCAGCACCTTGTATTCAGCATCCCACTGCGCCCGCTCCGAATCTAAATCGGCTTGTGCGGTGGCATCGAGTTCTTTATTCAACTCCAGTTTGCGTTTCTTCAGACGCAAGCCTTCCAGGCCGTAGTTAATCCGGCCGATGTCCTTTTTCTCAAGCTTGGCAATTTGCGAATGCAGATCATCCACACGGGCAATGCGCTTTTGCAGCTCATCCCAAGCCGCGTCACCCTCGGCCACAAGCTTGCCATTCTCTTTGACGTTAACCAAGAAGCCATAGAAGTTACCCCACTCACGGCGCTCCATGGCGACCAGGTCTGCCGGGATCTTCTGGTCTTTCATCCACTCATCGACCACCCAACTAAAGTCAGCGCCGTAAAGGTCGCGGTTACCGACCTTAAACAGTTCGCGCGTCATAAACTCGCCACCTTCGACATCCACTGGCAAGCCGGCAGCCGCGAGACGAGCACGGGGGACTTGTTCAGCCTGCACCAACTCGCCAGCCATCAAGCGTGGTGCTTCACCTGGCACTTGATACGTGGCCTGGATCACATCAGCCGGCCAAAAATGGGCCAGGCCGCGGGTAGCGATTACAGCGAGCAGACCAACAGTCATGATCACTGCGATCGAAACGCCACTGGCGGTCAACCAGACCCAGGGTGAACCACTCTGGAACCAGGATTTGAGGTTTTGCTTTTTCACCGTCACGGATGTCTACCTTCCTGAGTCTTAGAGCGAGGCGTATTTCTTACGCAGTCGGGTTCGAATGACTTCTGCCAGCGTGTTCATCACGAAGGTGAAGCTCAGCAGCACCAGCGCAGAGAGGAACAAGATTCGGTAGTGGCTACTGCCGACTTCCGATTCCGGCATCTCTACTGCGACGTTGGCGGCCAATGTGCGCAGGCCTTCGAAGATGTTCATGTCCATGATCGGGGTATTACCGGTGGCCATCAGCACGATCATGGTTTCACCCACTGCACGGCCCATACCAATCATCAGCGACGAGAAGATGCCCGGGCTTGCCGTCAAAATCACTACACGAGTCAGGGTCTGCCACGGTGTTGCGCCCAGCGCCAGCGAACCAAAGGTCAGGCTTTTAGGCACGCTGAATACGGCATCTTCGGCAATCGAGTAGATATTCGGAATGACCGCAAAGCCCATGGCCAAGCCGACCACCAATGCGTTGCGCTGATCGAAGGCGATACCCAGATCATTGCTCAACCACAGACGCATATCGCCGCCGAAAAACCAGTTCTCCATATGTCCACTCATCGACAGCGACAGGGAACCGATCAGCAGGATTACCGGGATCAACAGAGCCGCTTCCCAACCGTCCGGTACCACCAGACGCACGCGCTCTGGTAAACGGCTCCAAAGGTATGCGGCAAGCAGCACGCCTATAGGTGTGAGCAGCAGCAGACTAAATATTCCGGGGAGATGCCCCTCGACATAAGGCGCGAGGAACAAACCAGCGAAGAAACCCAGGATTACCGTCGGCAATGCTTCCATCAATTCAATAACGGGCTTGACTTTGCCGCGCATGGTCGGCGCCATGAAGTAAGCGGTGTAGATCGCCGCACAAATAGCCAATGGCGCTGCCAGCAGCATGGCGTAGAACGCTGCTTTAAGCGTGCCGAAGGTCAAAGGTGCCAGGCTCAGCTTGGGTTCAAAATCGCCGTTGGCTGAGGTCGACTGCCAAATATACTTAGGCTCGTCGTAGCTCTCGTACCAGACTTTGCCCCACAAAGAACTCCAGGAAACTTCTGGGTGCGGGTTATCAACGCTGTAGGTTTGCAGTTGGCCGTTGGATTCAACCAGCATGCGGTTGGCGCGAGGCGACAACGCCGCGACACTGGCACCTTTAGCCACTGGCTCGACGAGCAGAGTGCGGTGAGCAGTGCTGTGGAATATGCCCAAGTTGCCCTGGGTATCCAGCGCCATAAAGCCCTTGCGCCGCTCTTCAGGCATAAACTGAGTAACCGGGCTGTCTTTCATCTTGAAGCCGCGGATATTGGTCAACACCGACTTACCGTCAGCGTCGCGCACCATAAACCATTGGGCAATGCCGCCTTTGCTGTCACCA
The DNA here is from genome assembly GCF_963971045.1 of Pseudomonas sp. EL_65y_Pfl2_R95. Taxonomy (NCBI): domain Bacteria; kingdom Pseudomonadati; phylum Pseudomonadota; class Gammaproteobacteria; order Pseudomonadales; family Pseudomonadaceae; genus Pseudomonas; species Pseudomonas sp. EL_65y_Pfl2_R95. Next base: position 239,726 of record NZ_CAXAOV010000004.1, read on the forward strand.
ATCAACAGCGAAATACCCCCCAGCAGCGGGCTCACTGCTGTGACTTCGGCGCCACCGTTAAGCACTGTGTAGTGACCGTTGAGGCTTTTGCTGCGCAGGTCAATCACATCAGCGGTGGCCTTGCCGTTGAAAACGTACAGCCACTGCTGGCGTGGATCGATCACCATCGCCTTGATGGTTTCGTTGACCTTTGGAAGATCAAGTGCCTGCTGCTCTTGGCTGGACTCGCCAGTGAACTGGTTCTCTTCCTTGACGATCGATACAGCAAACAACTCAGCACCTACCGAGCCCGTCAGCAGCACATTATCGCCGTTGACGTTAACTGCAACTTGATCAAGTGGACGACCTTGCGGGTCCAGTTTGATCGGGGTCTCACCAAATGGGTACTGAATGACTGGCGTAATGGTTTTAACGTTATTCGGGTATGTAACGTTGTAGTTTTGCTTGAAAACCAGGGCGCTGCCGTCAGTCAGGCCGACGATGGTGCGGCGGCTGCCAGGCTGGTCTTCACTGAAGGAAGAGATGGCGACGCCTGCTGGAATGGGCAGATCAAGGCTGGTCAAGGCCGTGCCATCTTTTAACGTAAAGAACTGCACATGGCCGTTATGATTCACGCGCATCGCGACCTTGTTCTGCTCTTCAACGGCGAGCATCAACGCATCGCCTTGATCAGCCAACCAAGCGGGTTGCTGAGCTTTGTGCGCAGAGATATCTGCGCCTGAGAAAATCGGCATTACCACGTAGGCAAGGTAAAAGAAAATCAGGGTGATGGTTGCCAGCACCGCCAAGCCGCCAATCGACACGTACCAACGCGCCATGCGGTCTTTGAGCGCTCGGGTACGACGCTTACGCATTAGCGCCGGCGTATTAAAGTCAATTCGTTGGCTGTTATCGGTAGATGCGGTCATGGTTTCATTAGCCAAGTCGTTCATTCGAGGATCTCTGGGCGGTTATGCACGCGCGCCTTGAGTCAGCGGAGGCACAAATCTAACGGTCTTATATGACAGAAAGGTTACAGCTCAGTGACGTGACAACGCCCACGCTCAATTCTGAGGGCGGGCGCCGATTACTTCACGATACCGGGGTCAGTTACAGACCCAGTTCCTTCATGGCTTTTTCAGACACTTTGGCTGGCAGCGGGATGTAACCGTCTTTCACGACAACTTCTTGGCCTTGCTTAGACAGAACCATTTTCAGGAACTGCGCGTCGAGCGGGCTCAGCGGCTTGTTCGGCGCTTTGTTTACATAAACGTAGAGGAAGCGCGACAGTGGGTACTTACCCGACAGCGCGTTAGCTTCGGTGGCTTCTTCAGCGTTACCTTGCTTGTCGACCAGCGCTACAGCGCGAACGCTGGAGGTTTTGTAGCCAATGCCTGAGTAACCGATGGCATTAACAGTGCTGGAGATCGACTGAACTACCGAGGCAGAGCCTGGCTGTTCGTTTACGTTTGAACGGAAGTCACCTTTGCACAGGGCTTCTTCTTTGAAGTAGCCATAAGTGCCGGACACCGAGTTACGACCGAACAATTGAATTGGCTTACCCGCCCACTCACCGGTCATACCTGCGTCGCCCCAGGTTTTGATATCTTTGGCTTCGCCGCACAGACGAGTAGCCGAGAAGATTGCATCAACCTGAGCCATGGTCAGGCTTTTGATTGGGTTATCTTTGTGTACGAATACAGCCAAGGCATCGATAGCCACTGGAACTGCAGTCGGCTTGTAGCCGTATTTTTCTTCGAATGCTTGCAGCTCGGCATCTTTCATCTTACGGCTCATTGGGCCGAGGTTAGCAGTGCCTTCAGTGAGAGCAGGTGGCGCAGTAGAAGAACCAGCGGCCTGAATCTGGATGTTCACGTTCGGGTAGAACTTTTTGTAGTTCTCAGCCCAAAGGGTCATCAGGTTAGCCAAAGTGTCAGAGCCGACGCTCGACAGGTTGCCGGATACACCGGAAGTTTTTTCATAGGTCGGCAGAGCCGGGTCGATAGCGGCAACCGCGGTGGCGGCTGTAACGCCAGCGGCGACAAAAGTCATGGCCGCCATCAAACGCTTGAGTTTCATGCCTTGCTCCTAGCTGAAGTAGTGTTGGATGGAACGGGCCCAAGTATCTGCAGGCCGTGTGACCAATCTATGAAAACAATGTGACAGTTAGATGACCGATGCCATTAATTTGCCTTTACTGCAAAATTCGCCTCGATATGTGGCTTAATTAATGGCCAGAGTCGCTCAGCGACCACTCAGTCGGTATACTCGCCCTGCGCTGATCTTCTGCGCTCCATAACAACAACCGCGCCGCGAGCTGTTACGTCTATGAATGACCTCGAACAGGATGACCCGATTCCGCAAGGTGATTTAGCGCTGCAAATCACTGCACTGCCCCGTGAAACCAATGGCTTTGGTGATATTTACGGTGGCTGGCTGGTATCGCAAATGGATCTAGCAGGCACTGCCATGGCGAGTAAAGTCGCTGGCGGGCGTGTGGCAACCGTTGCGGTCGACCGCATGGCCTTTATGGTCCCAGTTGCAGTAGGCGCTCAATTGTCGTTTTACACCCAAGAACTCGAGATCGGCCGCAGTTCGATTCAGATGTTGGTCGAAGTCTGGAGCGATGATCCGCTCTCCAGCGAATGGCGCAAGGTGACCGAGGCAGTATTCGTCTTCGTTGCAATCGATGGCAGTGGGCGCACCCGCCCGGTCCCGCCTCGGCGCTAGCGCACCGCACAGACAAAAACGCCGGCTCAGTTGCCGGCGTTTTTATAAGCACTACAAACAGCGTCGGGTTTAACCGCGAATGTTGTAGATGTCCTTCTCGTTGGCCTCAGCGTATTCGTAAAGACGCTCGAGATAGGCTTTCTGCTGCGCCCAGACCTTGGTCGCGGCCGGGTCGGCTGCGGCACTGGCATCAACCACTTCAGCGGCGATGCCTTTGAGCTTGGCCAACACATCATCTGGCAGACGACGTACATCAACGCCTTCTTTCTTCAGTTGCTCCATGGCTTCCATGTTGCGGGCGTTGTAGTCATCAAGCATATCGCCGTTGATATCACGCGCGGCAGCACGCACGATGGCTTGCAGGTCCGCTGGCAAGGTTTCCCACGCCTTGATGTTGATGTCGAGCTCGAACGTTACGTTCGGCTCCTGCCAACCTGGGGTGTAGTAGTACTTAGCGGCTTTTTGTAAACCCAGCGCCTGATCGTTGTAGGGACCAATCCACTCGGTGGCATCAATGGCACCCGTTTGCAGCGCAGTGAAAATTTCCCCCGCCGGCATGTTGACTACGGTACCGCCCATTTTGGTCAGCACTTCCCCGCCAAGACCCGGAGTACGCATTTTCAGGCCTTTAAAGTCATCAACCGAGTTGATTTCCTTATTGAACCAGCCAGCCGTCTGCACGCCTGTTGCGCCGCACGCCATTGGCAATACGCCAAACGGCTTGTAAACCTCTTCCCACAACTGCAGACCGCCGCCTCTGTGCAGCCAGGCGTTCATTTCCTGCGCGTTAGGGCCAAATGGCAGTGCGCAGAAGAACTGTGCAGCCGGCACTTTGCCTTTCCAGTAGTAAGGCGCACCGTGGCCCATTTCGGCAGTACCGCGCGAAACAGCGTCGAATACTTCCAAAGCAGGAACCAGTTCACCGGCCGCGTAGACTTTTACAGTCAGACGGCCTTTACTCATTTCATTAACCAGCTTGGCAAAATTTTCCGCGCCTACGCCAACACCGGGAAAGTTTTTTGGCCAGGAGGTGACCATTTTCCAATGGAACGTTTCCCCACCAGCGCCTTCTTGAGGCTTGGCAGCGCTGCCCGCAGCGACATCTTTGCTGCAATCAGCTTCTTTGTTACAGCCCGCCAACGCAGTGGCGGCAAGGCCTACACCCGCTGCAGCGAGAATTTGACGACGTTTCATGCAATGCTCCTTCTTGTTGTATTGGTCTTACCACAGGATCACTGTCAGTAGACCGCGCCTGAGTAACATAGGGCGAAGTGACTCACAAGCCTAGTAGATGCGACTAAAGTTGTAGTGCCATTGCTGCTTTGACTCGAGCTGCCTAGAATCACCGGCCTGCCCGAATACTCACCCATAACGATAAGGACTCACCATGTCCGACAAGCCCCCCCTTTTGCTTAACCTTGCGCGCATTATCGATGCGCTGAACAAACGCTTTGGCCAAGCCTGCGCCTGGCTCACCGTGTTTCTGGTCTTTGGAACCGCCATTGTAGTCATCCTACGCTACGGTTTCGGGATCGGTGCCACAGCTCTGCAAGAAGCCGTCTTATATGCCCACGCCCTGGTGTTTCTGGGTGCATCCGCCTGGACCCTGCAACGCAACGCACACGTGCGTGTGGATATCTTTTATCAGAAGTTCAGCGCCAAGCGCCAAGCGCTGGTGGATATTCTCGGTACGCTGCTGTTCCTGTTGCCGCTTTGCCTGTTTCTGGGCTGGAGCAGCTGGGACTACGTGGCCAACTCCTGGGCGACCAAAGAGGCGTCCAGTGAAACGGGCGGCCTGCACTTCGTCTACCTACAAAAAAGCATCATCCTGATTTTGGTGGTCTGCCTGGTTCTGCAAGGAATCTCCGACATCATTAAAGCTGTTTACATGCTCGCCGGTCATCTGCCCGAGCCGGAGGTGAAGCATGGTTGAGTTAATGCCGATTCTGCTGTTTATTTGTATCTGCGCGGCCTTGATGGCCGGTTATCCGGTCGCATTTACCCTGGGTGGTGTATCCTTGCTGTTCGCCGGGATTGGTATCGTCACCGGCACCTTCGACCCCACCTACCTCAGCGCGCTGCCCAACCGTCTATTCGGCATCATGAATAACCAGACGATGCTGGCGGTGCCGCTCTTCGTGTTTATGGGGGTGATGCTGGAGAAATCCCGCGTTGCCGAAGACCTGCTCGAATCCATGTCGCGACTGTTCGGCACCCTGCGCGGTGGCTTGGCGATCTCAGTCTGTGTAGTGGGTGCATTGCTCGCTGCCAGTACCGGCATTGTCGGCGCGACAGTGGTCACCATGGGTTTGCTTGCGCTGCCAACCATGCTGCGCCGTGGCTATGATCCCGCCATCGCGACCGGCACCTTGGCTGCGACCGGTACTTTGGGGCAGATCATTCCGCCTTCAATCGTGTTGGTTTTGCTCGGTGACGTAATGTCCAGCGCCTACCAGCAAGCGCAATTGAAGATGGGCATCTTCTCACCCAAAACGGTTTCGGTCGGTGACTTGTTCGTCGGTGCATTCCTGCCAGGCATGGTGCTGGTGGGGATGTATATCCTCTACATCATCGGTGTAGCGATTTTCCAGCCGAAGAAACTTCCCGCACTGCCACAAGAAGAGCTTGGCCCGATTGAGTGGGGCAAGCTGGCCAATGCGCTGATTCCACCGCTAATCCTCATTGCTGCCGTACTCGGTTCGATTCTCGCCGGTTACGCCACGCCGACTGAAGCGGCGGCGCTTGGCGCCCTGGGTGCGATGATTCTGGCAACGCTGAAAGGCAAGCTGAACTTCACCAAGGTCAAGGAAGTGGCGTACGGCACCACTGAAATCAGTGCCATGGTGTTTATGATCCTGATTGGTGCCTCGCTGTTCTCCTTGGTTTTCCGCGGCTTTGGTGGCGAGATATTGATTGAGGAAGTCTTCGCTCAGTTGCCGGGCGGCGTACTCGGTGCGTTCTTCCTGGTGATGGTGGTGATCTTCTTCCTCGGCTTCATTCTCGACTTCATTGAGATCACCTTCGTGGTGGTGCCGATTGTAGGTCCGGTCTTGATGGCCATGGGACTTGACCCAATCTGGCTGGGGGTAATGATTGCACTCAACCTGCAGACCTCATTCCTCACACCGCCGTTCGGGTTTGCCCTGTTCTACCTACGCGGGGTAACACCGGCGTCCGTGCCAACCAGTACCATCTACAAAGGTGTGCTGCCGTTTATTCTGATCCAGATTATTCTGCTGGTTATCGCTTACATCTTCCCGGGGCTGATCACGTGGCTGCCGGAGCAGGTGTACGGCAACTAACGCCGCAGCGCTTGGTCAAAACGCCCGTACTTGTTACGGGCGTTTTGCATTCAAACTGCACAACCAACCGACTCCCCCTTCAACTCGTTACCAAGGGAAAACCAATGACCACGGCAAGCGTTGACCGTATCGAAATGGGCGACCTGACCTGCTGGAGCCTGAGCTTCAACAACAGCAAACTGCTAATTGCTGAACAAGGCGCGCAGATCCTCCGCTATGAAAACAATGGCGAGCCACCGATCATCTGGCTCAGTGAGCACGCCGAGATGAAGCCCGGCAATAGCCAGCGCGGTGGCGTACCAGTGTGCTGGCCGTGGTTCGGTGACTTGTTGCGCAACCCAGACTCTGTTCAAGCCATGCACCAGCAACCGCAGCAAGCAGGCGCGCACGGCCTTGTACGCAGCATTGATTGGGCACTGGAAGGCGTGGAACAGCGAGAAGAGTGCGCCAGTATCACTTTTAGCTACAACAGCCTTGAGCAGCCTCTGGCGCACTGGCCCCACGCAGCAGAGCTGATCCTGAGCGTGCGCCTGGGTGAACGCCTGAGCATCAGCCTGGTGTGCCGCAACCTGGGCGATCAACCGCTGGCCTTCAGCCAAGCCTTGCACAGCTACTTTGCGGTAAGTGACATCAACCAAGTGAGCGTCGAGGGCCTGCAAGACTGCAGCTACATCGAGACCTTGGAAGATTGGCAAGCGCGCAGCCAAACAGGCGCCTTGCACTTCAGCGGTGAAACCGACCGCATCTACCTGAATCCCCCCGCCAAGCTGCAGATTATCGATCCGCTATGGCAACGCACAATCAACCTGCTCAGCACGGGCTCACACTCCGCCGTGGTCTGGAATCCATGGATAGACAAGGCCCAGCGCCTCTCCCAGTTCGATGATGCAGCCTGGCAACAGATGCTCTGTATCGAGCATGCGAACGTGCTCGATGATGCCGTCACGCTAGCGCCTGCAACTGAACATGAGTTGGCGCTGGATATCTGGGTGGAACACACTTTAACCAGTCACCCCTTGGTCTGAAAATATCAGCCCAAGGATTCTCTGAATAACAGCGTCCCTGCTTGGCCGGCCAACTCCGTTACAATCGGTCCTTTAAGACGCTGAAAGCCACTGACCATGCAAAACATCCTTGTTATCGGCTACGTATGGCCAGAACCACGCTCATCCGCTGCGGGCAGCAGAATGATGGAGTTGCTCGAGTTGTTCCGCGCCCAAGGTTGGCAGGTCACCTTCGCCAGTGCCGCCGCCCTCTCGCCCCATAGGGCTGATTTAGCGGCACTGGATATCGCCGAGATTCAAGTTGCGCTTAATTGCGACAGCTTTGACCAGTGGGTAAATGAGCTGCAGCCCGACATGGTGCTGTTCGACCGATTCTTTACTGAAGAGCAGTTCGCCTGGCGTGTTGAGCGGGCCTGCCCGACTGCCTTGCGCGTGCTCGACACCAGCGACTTGCACAGCTTGCGTGAAGCGCGTCAGCAGTTGCTAAAAACCGCACAAAACGCCTGCGCCAATGAAACAGAAAAACAACAGGTCGGCGCTGTCACCGCGCACGCCGACCAGCTGTTTAGCGTCATGGCTGCTTCAGATACAGCCAAGCGCGAAGTCGCAGCCATCTTTCGCAGCGACTTGACCCTGATGATCTCGGAATTCGAGATGCAATTGCTGCAACAGGCTTTTGCGGTGCCAGCGGCGCTACTCCACCACTGCGCCCTGATGTTAATTCCCGGCGCAATCGAGCCTGCCGCCTTTGCTGAGCGCGCGCACTTTATCAGCATCGGCAATTTCCGCCACGCGCCCAATTGGGACGCTGTGCTCTGGCTTAAACACGCACTCTGGCCATTGGTTCGCCAACGCCTGCCGCAGGCGCAATTGCATGTCTATGGTGCCTATCCACCGCCCAAAGCCACAGCCCTGCATAACCCCAAGCAAGGGTTCCATGTACTCGGCTGGGCGGACGATGCCCATCAGGTCATGAGTCAGGCGCGGGTGTGCCTGGCACCGCTACGATTTGGTGCGGGCATCAAAGGCAAACTGGCGGATGCCATGGCCTGCGGTACTCCCAGCGTGACCACCGCAATGGGCAGCGAAGGCATGCATGGCCACATGCCTTGGGGAGGAGCGATCGTCGACTCAGCCACCGCCTTTGCCGATGCCGCTGTGGCCCTGCATGAAGACCAAAGCCTGTGGCTGCAAGCTCAGGCGCACGGCCATGCGATTTTACAGCAACGCTTCGATCGGCCACGCCTGGGCCGCGAGTTGATTACCCGACTGCAGCAGCTCAGCGATAATCTCGCTGCGCACCGGCAGGATAATTTTATCGGCCAGATGCTTCGTCACCACAGCCTCAAGAGCACGCAGTACATGTCCCAGTGGATTGCCGCGAAGAATAAAATCGCGGATTAACTTACCCACTGACAGAGGCTTTTGCCGAGTGCGCGCTGCAGGATCTACAGATCCGCTTCCTCTACGGCGCGCACCTGACTGGCATCCAGCGCGTAGGCGGCATCGGCAAGATCGTTACTGACGCTCTCGATTTTGATTGTCCCACTGACCCACAACGGCGCGTAAATGTCCTCCAGGGCAATGCCCTTCGGGTAACGCACCAATACCAGTTGATTCGGCGGCGGTGGCGGCACATGAATGCAGGCCCCCGGATACGGCACTAGGAAAAACAGGGTGCTGCGCCCTTTGGCATCGCTTTCCAGCGGCACGGGATAGCCACCCAGACGGATCTGCTTGCCATTAAATGCGGCCACGGTTTTTGCCGAGTACATCACTGCAGGGAGTTTTTTATCCTGTTGCTTGAGACCACCGGGTTGATAGAAGCTGCTGTCATCCTCAGGGGTATCGTGGGTGATCTCCGGCATGTCTTCCAGGGCTTGTTGGTCCTCGGCAGGCATTAGCGCCAGCCAATCAGTTTCAGGCAGCTCAGCAAAGGCCAGGCTACTAGCCAGCAACAGGGGCAGTACTAACAATCGCAACATCAACACATTCTCGACAAAGTGCAGGCTTGCAGTCTTATGCAGCGAGCAATCACATGCAAGCCGGGAAACCTGCAGGCATAAAAAAGCCGTCGGGCGACGGCTTCTTGTAAAACGACAGTGCGTTTAAATTATTTCTTTTTAATCATCGCGTAGATAAACAGCAGCACTACTGCACCCACCACTGCACCGATAAAACCGGCGCCTTGGCCGGCCTGGTAAATACCCAAGGCCTGACCACCGTAGGTCGCGGCCAATGAACCGCCGATACCGAGCAGGATAGTCATGATCCAACCCATGCTGTCATCGCCCGGCTTCAGAAAGCGTGCAATTAAACCAACAATCAGACCGATTAAGATTGTGCCGATAATTCCCATGGCTTGCTCTCCATTCAAAGTGATTGCGCCTTGTGTTCGAGCAGTGGGCATCGCGTGACGATGCTGGCGCTCAAACCACAGTCTAGAACAACTGTGGCGCTCAGCCATGAGACGGCTGATCTCTATGGAGGTTCCCCTGACGCTGCGTTGCGCAGCGCCAGCTTTTCTATTAGGCGTCGATCAGGGCCTGTACCGCTGCAACCTGTTGGTCCAGCGTGGCGCGATCTCTACTGCGCACTGTGGCGTGACCCACTTTACGACCGACCTTGAAGGCTTTGCCGTAGTGATGCAGGTGGCAGTCAGCAATGGCGCTGACTTTATCCACAGGCGGAACTTCGCCAATGAAGTTGAGCATGGCGCTCTCGCCGACTTTCGCGGTAGAACCCAGCGGTAACCCGGCAATGGCACGCAGGTGGTTTTCAAACTGGCTGCACTCAGCGCCTTCAATCGTCCAGTGCCCGGAATTATGCACACGAGGAGCGATTTCGTTGGCTTTGAGGCCGCCGTCTACTTCGAAAAATTCAAACGCCAGCACGCCAACATAGCTGAGTTTATCCAGCACACGGCTGGCGTAATCTTCGGCCAGCGCCTGCAGCGGGTGATTGCTGCTGGCAATCGACAAACCGAGGATGCCACTGTTGTGGGTGTTGTGTACCAGCGGGTAAAACTGAGTCTCGCCGTCGCGGCCACGCACAGCGATCAACGAAACTTCACCGGTGAAGGGCACAAACCCTTCAAGCAGGCAGGCGACGCTGCCCAGCTCAGCAAATGCACCGACAACATCTTCGGCGCTGCGCAGCACCTTTTGCCCCTTGCCGTCGTAGCCCAAGGTGCGGGTCTTCATCACGGCAGGCAAACCAATGCTGGCAACGGCGGTGTCGAGATCAGCTTGTGACTGAATATCGGCGAAATCCGGTGTCGGGATGCCAAGATCCTTGAACATCGACTTTTCAAACCAGCGATCGCGGGCAATACGCAGCGCATCAGCACCAGGATAGACCGGGACGAACTGCGACAGAAAGGCCACGGTTTCAGCCGGGACGCTTTCAAATTCGAAGGTCACCAGATCAACTTCATCCGCCAATTGACGTAAATGGTCCTGATCACCGTAGTCGGCGCGAATATGCTCGCCCAGCGCTTGCGCGCAGGCATCAGGCGCCGGGTCGAGAAAGGCGAAGTTCATGCCCAGCGGAGTGCCCGCCAGCGCCAACATGCGGCCCAACTGGCCGCCACCGATTACACCGATTTTCATAGCACAGCCCTTATTGATCGACTCAAGCGTGGCGCGGGTCTGGGTTTTCCAACACCGTTTCAGTTTGCTCTGCACGGAATTGCTTCAGCGCCTCATGAAACTGCGGGTGTTGATGACCCAGGATACTCGCCGCCAGCAATGCAGCATTCACTGCACCCGCCTTGCCAATCGCCAAAGTTGCAACTGGCACACCAGCTGGCATCTGAACGATAGACAGCAGCGAATCAACACCGGAGAGCATCGACGACTGCACCGGCACACCCAGTACCGGAAGGTGGGTTTTGGCCGCGCACATGCCCGGCAAGTGTGCAGCGCCACCGGCTCCGGCAATAATCACCTGGATACCACGAGACTCGGCCTGCTCGGCGTACTGGAAGAGCAAGTCAGGGGTGCGGTGAGCTGAAACAACTTTCACCTCATAACCGATTCCCAGCTTGTCCAGCATCTCGGTGGTGTGGCTAAGGGTGCTCCAGTCGGACTTGGAGCCCATGATCACGCCTACCAGTGTGCTCATCGTTGTGCCTCTATATTTGGCGCCAGTTGGCGCATCAAAAACTAACAAGCCACGCGGTTAAACCAGCGTGGCTTGTATGCGATATATAGCCGGGTGCCGCCGGCCGAAGGCCGCGCAGTATACCGCAAAGGCCGGGCCAGTGAGCAATGCTGACTACCGTTTATCCAGCGCTTGGGGTTGGGATTAAAAAAACAGCTGATTTTTGATCTCAATCAACTGTACCAACCGGCAACAGCGCACATTAGTGACTCACACTACCATGGGAGAATTATCATGCCTAAAACCATGAAAGCTGCCGTCGTACACGCCTTCGGCGAACCCCTGCGCATTGAAGAAGTAAAAGTCCCGCTGCCAGGCCCCGGCCAGATCCTGGTCAAGATTGAAGCCAGCGGAGTCTGCCACACCGATTTACACGCCGCCGAAGGGGATTGGCCCGTGAAGCCAAGCCTGCCATTCATTCCAGGCCACGAAGGTGTAGGTTTTGTCGCCGCCGTCGGCAGTGGGGTCAACCGCATAAAAGAAGGCGACCGTGTCGGCGTGCCGTGGCTATACACCGCCTGCGGCTGTTGTGAACACTGCCTGACGGGCTGGGAAACCCTGTGTGAAAGCCAACAAAACACCGGCTATTCAGTTAATGGCAGCTATGCCGAGTATGTACTGGCGGATCCAAATTTCGTCGGGGTGCTGCCGAAAAACATCGGGTTTGTAGAGATCGCACCTATCCTTTGCGCAGGCGTGACGGTCTACAAAGGGCTCAAGGTTACGCGCGCACGGCCGGGCCAGTGGGTTGCCATTTCCGGGATTGGCGGCCTTGGGCACATTGCCGTGCAATATGCGCGAGCCATGGGCCTGCATGTGGCGGCCATTGATGTCGATGACAGCAAGCTGGAACTGGCGCGCAAGCTGGGTGCAGAACTCACCGTCAATGCACGCAATCAAGACCCCGCCACCGTGATTCAACGCGACATAGGTGGTGCCCACGGCGTGCTCGTAACCGCGGTATCCAACAGTGCATTTGGCCAAGCCATCGGCGCTGCACGGCGAGGTGGTACTGTCGCGCTAGTGGGGCTGCCACCTGGCGACTTCCCTGCACCCATTTTTGATGTGGTGCTTAAGGCGATCAGCATCACCGGTTCGATAGTGGGCACCCGCGCCGACTTGCAAGAAGCAATGGACTTCGCTGGCGAAGGCCTGGTCAGCGCAACGTGCAACACCGATCAACTGGATAACATCAACCTCATTCTCGACCAGATGCGCGCCGGAAAAATTGAAGGTCGAACAGTGCTCACTTTTTAAACAGCTGATAGGCATAAGTCGCTGGCCGTACTGAGCGGCCAGCGGCATATATCTTGCTGCGCAATGGTTAACTCCTGCCAGTGAGCGCGGCCAACGATGCATGCCCAATTGACCACCCTGCATGTGGTTTCCATGACCCTTGCCTATTTCGCCGACACCTCAGTTTCGGTCTCACGCCTGCTCGACGCCAGCGGCATCCGGCTGGAGGACCTGAACGGCAATGACTCGCGCATCACCCCGCACCAAGAGCTGCAAGTCTGTGCCAACGGTTTGGCGGCGCAAGAGGATTTGGGGCTGGAGCTGGGCCGGCGCATGCACATCTCCGCCTACGGCATACTCGGTTACGCCGCGCTATCGAGTGCCACTTTTGGTGACGCATGGCAGCTGTTGCTGGAGTATCCGGCGCTGCTGGGCACCTATTTCAAACTGGATCTGCAAATTGAAGGCGAATTGGCCTGGGTCAGCGCCAGCGGTTACCAGCAACGGCCTGAACTTGAAGTATTCAATGTCGAGATGTGTTTGGCTTCATTGAAAACCGTTTGCGCTGACCTGCTCGGCCATCCACTGCCGGTCAGTGCTGCGCAATTTCAGTATGCCGAGCCCGTTTACTCAGCCCGCTACGCCAACAGCTTCGACTGCTCGTTAAGTTTCAATGCGCGCAGCAATGCCTTCGCTTTTCCTGCCAGTTGGCTGAGCCGCCGCCTCCCGTTGGCGGATGCCATTACCCACCAGGAAATGCTGATGCGCTGCCGCAAGCTCAATAGTGAGTTTTCGGCCCGGCAACTGTGGCTAGCACGCATTCGCGAGCTGCTCACGGAGCAGCTGACACACTCCCCTGGTCTTGAGCAACTGGCGCAGCAGATGCACTGCTCGCCGCGCACCTTGCGCCGACATTTACAGGCACTGGGCACCCATTATCAAGAGCTGCTAGATGACTTGCGCTTCGAGCGCGCCAAAGCCTTGTTGTGCCAAGAAGGTTGGCCCGTCGGACGGATTGCCGAGGAGCTGGGCTTCAGTGAAAGTGCCAGCTTCCGCCATGCCTTTCAGCGCTGGAGTGGCGTTGCACCGAGCCATTTTCGCCTCTGAAGAAAACAGTCTGACCAGTCCCACGGACAAGCATGGCCGATAAATTTGGCCAGATTAATCCCCTTTTGGCCATCTGTAGCGTTTTCGCAGACGGCGCTTTAGGCAAACAATGGAGCCATAACAAATAACCGCAGGGCTCCTGATCATGCTCACCATTTACAGCGACGACCATCACCTCCATCACGGCAGTTGCGAGTTGATCGACGGCAAATTGATGCCCTGCTTCGAGATGCCCAAGCGTGCTGATCACATTCTGCAGCGGGTCAAAGACCGCAGTATTGGTGAGGTTCGCGAGCCGCAGGACTTTGGCCGCGAGCCAATTAAGCGCATTCACACTGCCGAATACCTGGATTTTTTCGAGGGCGCCTGGGCACGCTGGCAAGAACAAGACGGAACCGGCGATTTGCTGCCCTACACTTGGCCTGCACGTACCTTGAGTCACCGTTTACCCACCAGCCTGCATGGCCAATTGGGTTACTACAGCTTTGATGCCGGGGCCCCCATCACTGCGGGGACATGGCAAGCCGCCTACAGCGCCGCGCAAGTTGCCCTCACCGCGCAACAGGAAATTGCCAAGGGTGCGAACTGCGTATTCGCCCTGTGCCGACCACCTGGCCATCATGCCGCAAGCGATGTCATGGGCGGCTATTGCTACCTGAACAACGCCGCTATTGCTGCGCAAGCCTTTATCGACCAAGGCTACAAGCGCGTGGCGATTCTCGATGTCGATTACCACCATGGTAATGGCACCCAGTCGATTTTCTATTCACGCAATGACGTGCTGTTCACCTCGATTCATGGTGACCCGGTCGCAGAGTTTCCGTTCTTCCTCGGCCATGCCGATGAACAGGGCGAAGGCGCTGGCGAAGGCTGCAACCTCAACTATCCACTGCCCGCTGGCAGTGCGTGGGACAGCTGGGGCGCAGCGCTGGATGATGCCTGCCAGCGAATAAATCAGTTCGACGCCGAGGTGGTAATCGTCTCGCTCGGCGTCGACACCTACAAAGAAGACCCAATCTCGCAATTCAAACTCGACAGCCCGGACTACCTGAGCATGGGCGAGCGTATTGCAGCAATGGGCTTGCCAACGCTGTTCGTCATGGAAGGCGGCTATGCCGTCGAAGCCATCGGTGTGAACGCAGTCAATGTGTTGGAAGGTTTTGAAAATGTCTGCCGACCTAATAATTCGAAGAAGGACGCATGATCATGAGAAAACTCCGCACTCTGATAGGCGCCGCGCTCTGCGGCACTGCGTTAATGGCCAGTGCAGCCCATGCTGCTGAACGCGAGCTCCGCGTTTACAACTGGGCCGACTATATTTTGCCCTCGGTGCCAAAAGACTTCGCGAAAAAAACCGGGATCAAACTGACCTGGGACGTGTTCGACACCAATGAATCACTGGAAGCAAAGTTGCTCACCGGCAACTCTGGCTATGATCTGGTAGTACCGTCCAACACCTTCCTCGACACCCAAATCAAAGCCGGGGTGTTCCAAAAGCTCGACAAGAGCAAATTGCCCAACTGGAAGAACCTCGACCCAGAGCTGTTAAAGCTGATGGCGACTAACGATCCGGGCAACGAACACGCCGTGCCTTACATGTACGGAACGGTGATCATCGGCTTCAATCCGGCCAAGGTGAAAGAAGCGCTCGGCGCCGATGCCCCCGTCGACAGCTGGGACCTGATTTTCAAGACGGAAAACATCTCCAAGCTCAAGCAATGTGGCGTCGCGATGCTTGATTCCCCCGGGGACATCCTGCCTATCGCCCTGCACTACCTCGGGCTGGACCCCAATAGCACCAAGAAGGCCGACTACGACAAAGCCACCGAGCTGATGATGAAAATCCGCCCGAACATTGCCTATTTTCACTCAGCCAAATACATGACGGATATTGCTAATGGCAATATCTGCGTAGCAGTCGGCTACTCGGGCAGCTTCTACCAGTTTGCCAACCGCGCCAAAGAGGCGGGTAATGGCGTGGTCGTCGATTGGCGTTTGCCGAAAGAGGGCGCGCCACTGTGGTTCGACTCCTTCGCCATCCCAACCAGCGCGAAAAACGTTGAAGAGGCGCACGAATTCCTCAATAACTTGCTCGACCCACAAGTAATTGCCTCAACCAGCAATTTTCTCGGTTACCCAAACCCGAACAAAGCGGCACTGCCGATGATGAATGCCGAGATCCGTGACAACGCCGGGCTGACACCAACTGCTGAGGGGCAAAAAACCCTGTATGTACTCAAGCCGCTGCCGCAAAAAGCTGAGCGGATGCGCACCAGGGCCTGGACCAAGATCAAGTCAGGCACCTGAGGAAACACTGAGAACTACTGCGCTAGGGATTGCGGTGTTAAAAACAGGCTCGGAATGCTCATTTACACTTGTAAACTCCGCTTCCTCGCCTGTTTTTGCCTTGCACTCCCGTCGCTCGCTACGTTCTCAGCGCTTCCTGAAATAAATTGCAGGCGGGTAAGATCAACAGCTGAAACCCAATGACTTGGGGAACTAGCCCATCTATTCGGTGCTTCACCATTTTCCAGCTTGCACCAGTGCAGGCGCTAGGGATTGCGGTGTTAAAAACAGGATCAGACTGCTCATTTACACTTGTAAACTCCGCTTCCTCGCCTGGTTTTGCCTTGCACTCCCGTCGCTCGCTACGTTCTCAGCGCTTCCTGAAATAAATTGCAGGCGGGTAAGATCAACAGCTAGAGCCAAAGGACTTGAACCGCTAGCCTGGCCATTTCCGCACTATCCGCAACCGCAAATGGTGGACGGAAAAACGTCGTCCTCCCTACTCGGTGCGACCTACTTCGCCGCTTTCGAGCTTGCGCCAGAGCAGGCGAATGGCGGCTTTGCGCACCAGTGCGCAGCGGTATAAGCGAATTTCCAGAGGCGATTGCCATGCCTCTGAGCCGCACACCACCAACTCGCCTCGCGCCAACTCGGCCGTCACGCTTAAACGCGGCACCCACGCCACACCCATGCCTTGTAACGCCATGCTTTTCAAGCTGTCTGCCATGGCCGTTTCATACACAGTGGTCGAACGTAGCGCGCGTTGGCGCAGCAGCAGATTAACCGAGCGCCCGAGAAAGGCCCCGGCGCTGTATGCCAGCAACGGCAGGGTTTGGCCACTGTCGAGATCAAACAGTGGTTGGCCGCTGGCGTCGACTGCGCAGACCGGCAGCATCACCGTGCTACCCAAAAACAACGACGGGAATATCTCCGGGTCCATCTGCAAGGCTGCGTCAGGGTCGTAATAGGCGAGAATCAAATCGCAGCTGCCTTCACGCAACGAATGCACCGCCTCGCCGACGTTGGTCGCCACTAAACGGGTATTGAGCGGTAGACCTTCACGCCGCAGACGGGCGATCCATTCAGGGAAAAAGCCCAGGGTTAATGAGTGCGCCGCCGCAATTTGCAGCACTTCCCCCTGCTTGCCTTCAAGGTTATGCAAATGCCGCACGACTTCGCTCAATTGCTCAACCATGCTCCGCGCCGTCACCAGAAATAGCTGCCCCGCCTCGGTCAATTCGATGGGCGTGCAGGAACGGTTTATCAATGTCAGTCCGAGCATCGACTCAAGACTACGAATCCGCCGACTAAACGCTGGCTGCGTGACAAAACGCTTCTCAGCCGCGCGGGAAAAACTCCGCGTGCCGGCCAAGGCGACAAAGTCTTCCAGCCATTTGGTTTCCAGATTCATCGATCCCCCAACACTTGATTAATGCCCGAAAAGTTATCCACAGGCATGGGCTACGCGGTTGAACATTAGCGGCCAAACACTCGATCAACGCTTATCTGCATCAAGGAGTCACATCTTCATTATGCCGATTGTGCATAGCATAGCGTTTAACAGCATTGGCTTGAATATCGGTGAACTCCTTACCCTAGGCGGCATGGCGATAAATCTCGCCGAATCCAGAGATCACCTCAATCATGTCCGCTGCTGCATCATTCCGCGTCGAAAAAGATCTGTTGGGCTCCCTCGAAGTCCCAAGCGAAGCCTACTACGGGATTCAAACCCTGCGCGCCGTGCACAACTTCCGCCTTTCTGGCGTCCCTTTGGCCCACTACCCAAAGCTGGTGACAGCCTTGGCGATGGTCAAGCAAGCAGCAGCCGACGCCAACAGCCAGTTGGGCCACCTCAGCGGTGACAAGCACGCCGCCATTAGTGAAGCCTGCGCGCGGATTATCCGCGGTGATTTCCACGACGAATTCGTGGTCGACATGATTCAGGGTGGGGCGGGTACATCGACCAACATGAATGCCAACGAGGTGATTGCCAACATCGCGCTTGAAGCCATGGGCAAGCAAAAAGGCGAGTACAGCTTCCTCCATCCAAACAACGATGTGAACATGGCGCAATCAACCAACGATGCGTACCCAACCGCGATTCGCCTGGGCTTGCTTCTTGGTCACGACACCTTGCTCGCCAGTCTGGACAGCTTGATTCATGCATTCGCCGCCAAAGGCGAAGAGTTTGCGCACGTATTGAAAATGGGCCGTACCCAGTTGCAAGATGCTGTGCCGATGACGCTCGGCCAGGAGTTCCGTGCCTTCGCCAACACCCTCGGTGAAGACCTCGCCCGCCTGCGCAGCCTGGCCCCGGAACTGCTGACCGAGATCAACCTCGGCGGCACGGCTATCGGCACGGGCATCAACGCCGATCCGGGTTACCAGATGCTCGCCGTCGAGCGCTTGGCTGCGATCAGCGGGCAACCCCTGGTGCCCGCGGCTGACTTGATCGAAGCCACTTCGGACATGGGCGCATTTGTGCTGTTCTCCGGCATGCTCAAGCGCACTGCGGTGAAACTGTCGAAGATTTGTAATGACCTGCGCTTGCTGTCGAGTGGGCCGCGTACCGGGATCAATGAAATCAACTTGCCACCGCGTCAGCCGGGTAGCTCGATTATGCCGGGCAAGGTTAATCCGGTGATTCCGGAAGCGGTCAACCAAGTGGCATTTGAAGTGATCGGCAACGACTTGGCGCTGACCCTGGCCGCTGAAGGTGGCCAATTGCAACTCAACGTTATGGAGCCGCTGATTGCTTACAAAATCTTCGACTCGATCCGCCTGCTGCAACGCGCCATGGATATGCTGCGTGAGCATTGCATCGTCGGCATCACCGCCAATGAAGCGCATTGCCGGCAGTTGATGGAAAACTCCATCGGCCTGATTACCGCACTGAACCCATACATCGGTTACGAGAACGCCACGCGAATTGCCAAGCTTGCCCTGGAAAGCGGTCGCGGTGTTCTGGAACTGGTGCGCGAAGAAAAGCTGCTGGATGACGACACCCTGAATGACATCCTGCGCCCTGAAAACATGATTGCCCCACGCCTTGTTCCGCTTAAAGCCTAGCAAAAAGCCAGTACGACTTTCCGACGAAAGCGCTTAAAAATGCTCGATCAGGGGAAAAATGGGGGAGAAATTGCAGCGAACGCTAAGTAAACTGCGCGCCCTTCACGTTCCCCTGCCGACATCACCCGCTGCATTTACCTGCCCTCATTTACCGCCTTCGGTTGAACCCCGAGCGGCCGGTGAGCAAACACAGGTTAACCATGCGCTCGCGGTCTGCAGGTGAACAGCCAGGGGTTTATCAACATAAGCCCCAAGCCTAAGCAATGCAGGTTACGAGCAGCTTTCAAGACCGCATAGACGGTCTGCTCAACAACAGTTACTGGAATGGTGAAATGCATGACTCAGAGTTCTAATACCGCGACATCGCTGGGCCTTTGGAAGCGTCTACAACTGTGGCACAAGATCCTGATCGGCCTGGTCCTCGGTGTTGCCACCGGTGCAATCTTCAAACAAGACGCGCTGGTTCTGGCCCCCATTGGCACCCTGTTTCTCAATGCCATCAAGATGTTGATCGTGCCGCTGGTGTTTGTCTCGCTGGTAGCTGGTATCACCTCCATGCAGGACTCCGCCAAGCTTGGGCGGATCAGCATCAAAACCATCGCCATTTATATGGTCACCACCGCCTTCGCCGTGAGTATCGGCCTGCTGTTTGGCGCAGTCTTCACCCCAGGTGAAGGGCTCAATATGGTTGCCAGCGGCCAGGAAGCGGCCAAAGAAGCACCCTCGCTGGTCTCGATTCTGGTGGGTTTGGTCCCGAGCAATCCCGTGACGGCCTTTGCTGAAGGCAACGTGCTGCAGATCATCGTGTTCGCCATTGCACTTGGCGTGAGCATGAACGTGGTCGGTGAAAAAGCAGCGCCCGCAATCAAGTTGTTCGACAGTTTGGCGGAAACGCTCTACAAGCTCACCGACCTGATCATGGGGTTCGCACCTTATGGGGTGTTTGCCTTGATCGCCGGCGTAGTCGGCAGCCACGGCGCCGAAGTATTGCTGCCACTGGCTCAGGTAATCGGGGTGATCTACCTCGCCAGCATCGCTCACGTGTTGTTGGTTTACGGCGGCTTGATTGGTTTGCTTGCGCGCCTCAGCCCAATGCGTTTTTTACGGGGTATTGCACCGGCACTGGCCGTGGCGTTCAGTACCTCTAGCAGCTCCGGTACCTTGCCGGTTTCCATCGAATGCGCGCGCAAAAACCTTGGCGTCTCTCAGGGTGTGGCGGGCTTCGTATTGCCGGTTGGCGCGACCATCAACATGGATGGCACAGCGATCTACCAAGGCGTATTGGCCTTGTTTATCGCCCAGGCGTTCGGGGTTGACCTCAGCGCAGGCCAGTACATGATGATTATCCTCACCGCCACGCTGGCGTCTATCGGCACGGCCGGTATTCCGGGCGCAGGTTTGATCATGCTTGGGTTGGTCCTGACCGCTGCCGGCTTGCCGCTTGAAGGCGTTGCCCTGATTGCCGGTATCGACCGTATCCTCGATATGGCGCGCACCACCGTTAACGTCGCGGGGGATTTGATGACCACAACCCTGGTTGGCCGCAGCGAAAACGAACTCGATGTCGAGATTTACAACAGCCCCAACCACGACGGCAACGATTAAAAGCCGCCGTTGGCCTATTCGATCTCGAATAGGCCATTGCGAATACGTGCACCGGCCAAGCGCTGGCGCACGTCATCATCGATACGCGGATCCTCTGGCGCATAGAGCATCACCTGACGGTAAGTGTTTACCCGATTGATATCAGTGCCGAGAAACTCCCACACCACCCGGGTACAGGCAGGCGTGCGCTGATCGCCACTGGATACACCGGTTTTCAAGCCATTCAAACGGGTGATTCGACTTTTAAAGCTGGGAATCAATATGGTTTGACTCATCTCGTTGCCGGTGAGGCTTTCGTAGTCGATCAAGAACACCCGATCTTGCAGATAGAACGCAGCCCCTAAATAACGACAGCGCACCCAATCCTCCGCTCCACCGCCGCGCGCCCGCTCCTGGCGTTCCTGGCGCTCAAATACAAAGCTGCCGCGCTCCTCACGCAGGTGCACCAACGACAACAGAATCTGCCCCGGCACCGACATGCAATTGGAATACTCAAAGTAGTAGCCGCAGTAGCGCGACAAGTCATTTGAATGCTCGCTAAGGGATTCAAACAACTCAAGCAGTGGCGCGCCCGCTGATGCGCTTGCCATGCTGTTATCGCGGGCGCCAATCAGCCTGGCAAATTGTTCTTGAGGAAGCGCTAACTCGTAATCCTCAACGCCAAAAAAGTCGCAAATTCGCTTCAGGTTATGGGCGGTCGGCCGGCTCTGGCTGGCGAGGTAGCGATTGAACTGCGCGCGGTTGATCGAGAGCTTGCGACAGACCTCGGCAATTGAGCGGTAATGACTGCACAGCAGCTTGAGGTTAGCGCCAAAAGAATCCGACATGCGGGTATTCCAGCCGAGTTAGGTGACGCGATATTAGCATCAAATAGCGTCACTTAACTGCAAACCGCGAAATTGTTTGAAACATTAACATCTACAATCATTGAAGAAGGCCCGCAGAGGCCAACTTATTTCAGTACAACAAGAGTGACCTCCCCTATGCTCGATTTACTCAATGACCTCATCTGGAGCAAGCTGCTGATCGTGATGCTGATCGGTCTCGGTTTGTTCTTCACCATCGCCTCGCGCTTCGTTCAATTCCGCTACTTCGGCAATATGTTCAGCATCTTTGGCGAGGCCTTTAAGCGCCAGCCGGGTCAACTCAGCTCGTTTCAGGCACTGATGCTCTCGGTTGCCGGGCGTGTCGGCGCAGGCAATATTGCCGGGGTATCGGTGGCAATTATCCTCGGCGGGCCTGGGGCCATTTTCTGGATGTGGATCGTGGCATTGGTTGGCATGGCCACCAGCTACTTCGAATGCTCGATTGCTCAGCTCTACAAGCGCCGCGAACCCGATGGCGCCTACCGTGGCGGCCCGGCGTTCTATATCGAGCATGGTTTGGGTCAACGCTGGTTAGGCATTGTGGTTTCGATCCTGCTGCTGATGACGTTCGGCTTCGGCTTTAACGCCGTGCAATCATTCACCGTTGCCAGCTCGATGCACGATACTTTCGGCGTACCGACCTATGTCAGCGGCGTCGTACTCACCGTCGTGATCGGCATGATCATCTTTGGCGGCATCAAGCGTATCGCCAAGTTTGCCGACATTCTGGTGCCGGTCATGGCGTTCTCGTACATCGCCATGGCCGTATTCGTTATCGGCAGCAATGCTGATCGCATCCCGGATGTATTCAGCCTGATTTTCCGCAGTGCATTTGGCCTCGAGCCAGCTTTTGCAGGCGGTATTGGCGCGGCGATTATCATGGGCGTTAAGCGCGGCCTGTTCTCCAACGAAGCCGGCTTGGGCAGCGCACCCAACGTCGCCGCTGTGGCTGAAGTGCCACACCCGGTTGCGCAAGGTATCGTGCAGTCTCTCAGCGTCTTTATCGACACCATCATTCTGTGCAGCTGCACCGCGCTGATCATATTGCTCTCGGGCGTTTATCAGCCAGGCAGCGAAATGGCTGGTGTCTTGTTGACGCAAAGTGCAGTCGCCAGTGTGGTCGGGGAATGGGGCCGGGTATTTATCAGTATCGCCTTGCTGCTGTTCGTCTTCACCACGCTTATCTACAACTACTACCTCGGCGAAAACGCACTGGGCTTCTTCACCCAGAAACGTATGCCCGTAATGGTTTACCGAGTCTTGGTTGCGGTGTTGGTGTTCTGGGGTTCGGTACAAGACCTCGGCACCGTATTCGCCTTCGCCGATGTGACCATGGGCCTGTTGGCGATCTGTAACCTGGTTGCCTTGGCGCTGCTGTTCAAGGTGGGTCTGCGCTTGATGCGCGACTACGATAGGCAGATGAAAGCAGGTATAAAGTCTCCGGTATTCGACCCTAAGGAATTCAGTGACCTGGACCTCGACCCAGCCGTTTGGGCCCAACTGAAGGCCCAACGAGACAACACTGCAGGCCTTGCCTCAACCAAAGCTGTTTAACCCTGAGTGAACCCAGCCAGGCGCCTGCCTGTTAAGGTTAAACCGGTGATCACAAAGAGGGCTTGAATGCCCTCTTTTGTTATTCAGTATTAATTGAGGAGCGACCATGGCCGCTTGCAAAAGACTTCTGCTGCTCTACACCGGCGGAACCATTGGCATGCAACCCAGTGCCGACGGCTTGGCCCCAGCTTCCGGATTTGAAGCGCGGGTACGCGAGCAACAAATTGAAGAAGGCGCAGACCACTTGCCTGATTGGGTCTTCGGTGAATTGCTGCCGCCCATCGACAGCGCCAACATGAGCCAGGCCAACTGGTTGGCAATGGTGAGCGCAATCCGCACCGGTATCGAGCAAGACGGCTGTGATGCTGTGCTGGTGCTGCAAGGCACTGATACCCTGGCCTACAGCGCCGCCGCTTTGAGCTTCTTGTTGTTGGGCTTACCTGTGCCAGTGGTGTTAACCGGCGCCATGCTACCCGCTGGAGTAGAAGGCAGTGATGCTTGGCGTAATTTGTTCGGTGCCATGCGTGCCCTGCATCAAGGCGAAGCGACAGGCGTACAGGTGTATTTCAATGACGCATTGATGCATGGCGCACGCGTCAGCAAATTACGCAGTGATGCCTTTGATGCATTCACCGTATTGCCGCGCCAGCGCGACAGTCAACGCGCCGGGCAGATTCCAAAGGCCATTGATTATCGGCAACCTCGCCAGCCGGTCAGCATTGCAGTATTGCCTTTCTACCCCGGAATTCAGGCGGAGCACATCGGTGCCTTGCTGAGCAGCGGTGTCCAAGCGTTATTGCTGGAATGTTACGGCAGCGGCACCGGCCCCTCGGATAACGCTGCGCTGTTGGCAGCATTGAAGCATGCGCATGAACGTGGTGTGGTGCTCGCGGCAATCAGCCAGTGCCCCCAAGGCCATGTGGAGTTTGGTGTGTATGCAGCCGGCAGCCAATTGCAAAGTGCCGGTCTGGTCTCGGCTGGCGGCATGACTCGCGAAGCGGCACTGGGCAAGTTATTCTCCTTGCTAGGTGCAGGCTTAAGCCAAACTGAGGTTGAACATTGGTTCAGCCTAGATCTGTGCGGCGAGCGCGCCGATTAAGCATCCATTCATCGAACAACAATAATCAACTGGAGGAGTGCAAATGGCCGCCCGCATTGAAGTCGAAGTTCGCCCAGTCAGCGCAGAAGATCACGCGGTCTGGTTGCCGCTGTGGCAAGGCTACCAACGTTTCTATATGACCGACATTCCGGCCGAGGCCAGCGAGGTTAACTGGCAGCGCTTTCTCGACCCCGATGAACCGGTCAATGCCGCACTGGCCTGGCACGAAGGCAAGGCTATTGGTCTGGTCCACTGGATCTATCACCGCTCAACCTGGACAGTCGGTGACTACTGCTACTTGCAGGACCTGTTTATCGACAAGAATGTGCGCAGCAATGGTGGCGGACGCCAACTGATTGAGTTTGTTTACGCCCAAGCGCAACAGGCCAATTGCGCACGGGCTTACTGGCTCACCCACGAGAGCAACAGCAAAGCCATGCTGCTCTATGAGCGCATCGCCGAACGCTCCGGATTTATCCAGTACCGCAAGCAGCTCACATAAAGCCGAACCTCAATGAATCAATGCCTCAGGGCACAAGTTTCATTCGAAAGGCGGCAGTTGTGGATAGCGCGGCAAGACGTCGGCAAACTCGGCCCAGGCCACATGTTGTGAATGCCAGTAGTGCAAAGTAGGTGTGAGCAACGCCGGGTTGTCGAGGCTGCCGATGGTGATATCAATCAAGCCCGGCAAAAAACTCGCAGAAAATGAAATCTGGGTGCCACAGTGTTCGCAAAAACCGCGCTGGGCATCCGCTGAAGATGCATATTGCTTCGGCTGCGACTGGGTAAACTCAACGTACTCCTGCTGATACATCGCCCACGCCACCGCTGGCGCGGCATGGGCTCGCCGGCACATTGTGCAGTGGCAAACTGCAGCCATCGTAGGCTCACCCGTCAGCACATACCGCACTGCACCGCACTGGCAGCCACCTTCAATTTTCGCTTCACTCATCGCCTTATCCTGCCGACTGAAACCCAAAACTCTAGTCGATTGCCAGACTCCAATTATTCCAATTTCGCAGCTGTTATAAAACTGTAAGACAACCTCGTTATAAAAAGCGGCTCTAACTAATAATCAGGACTGCAAGCAGCCATGCTTTTTAAACCGACATACCTTGCCCGCTGTATCACCCTCAGCTTATTCGCAGGTGTGACCTCGCATGCGTTTGCAGCCAACCCCAACCCAATCATTAATAACGCTGTTACCGACAGCCAGGAACTCGGTGATCAGAGCCTGCTGACCATCACTGACAGCGGCAGTATCATCACCAAAAAAGATCCCGCTGTATTGCTTAAGGGCGATACCAGCGGTGCTGGGGTAATCATTGATAACAGCGGTATTGTGCAATCCAGCAAGGACCGTGGCATCGACAGCGATGACGGCGATGGGCCGGCGCGTCACTACCAAATCATCAACCGTGAAGGCGCGTTGATTGATGCTGAAAAGCAAGGCATCCGCATTGATGGCGACTTCGCGGGCAGTACGGTGAGCATCGACAACGCAGGCACCATCACCTCGCAAACTGACCGGGCAATCATGCTCAAGGCCCTGCAAACCGATGTGAAGATTGACATCATCAACCGCGAAACCGGTGTCATCCATGGCGTTGTTGAAGACGCCATGCGCCTCGGGGCTAACGCCACCGTGATCAACTACGGCGAGATCAGCAGCGGCGACATGACCGACGACGACGCCAAATTCGATGGTATCGACTTTGACGAATCAAGCGGCGGCAAGGTAGAAAACCACGGTTTGATCAGTGGCGGCCGCCATGGCATTACCACCGACAAAGGGGCCGAATTAATCAATTACGCCGATGGCGTAATCATTGGCCGTAATGGTTCTGGCTTCGGCTCTGACGGCGATGGCAAGGTCACCAACTACGGCCGCATCACTGGCAGCTACAACGGCATTGCACCGAATGGCGACGGCGATGGCGTTGATATCGACGGTCAGGGTTATATCGACAACTACGGCACCATTGAAGGCACCGGCGCGGGTGGCGAAAAAGACGGCGCAGCCAATACTGGTGAAGGAATCGCCATGGGCGGCGGCACCATCATCAACCACGAAGACGCGACCATCAGCGGCGCGGCCAATGCCATTCTGATTGATGACAGTGCAACAGGCGGCGCGCCTTTCGCCACCTTCCTCGAAAACCACGGCAGTATTCTCGGCCTAGATGGCGACGGTGTGCGGATCATTGGTGACCAAGACGACACTGTGATCAACAATGGCTTGATCAGCGGCGCCAGCGGATTGGCCCTTGACCTTGGCGGCGGGAGTGACAACCTGACATTAGGGGCAGGCAGTCAATTTGTCGGCCTGGTCGACGGGGGCGAAGGCCGCGATACAGTGACCTTCGACGACGCCAAAGGCGGTAGTTTCGGCAACAGCCAGAATTTTGAATGGTTGGATGTCAAACAAGGCACCTGGACCCTCACCAGCAATGATTTTAGCGAAGGGGGTGAAATTCAAAGCGGCGCCGAGTTGATCAACCAGGGCCAGATTGGCGGCACCTTGAGCGTCAAGTCCGGCGCGACCTACAGCGGTGCAGGCCAGGTGCAGAACCTTAATCTGCAAGCAGGTTCAACCTTGGGTTTCGCCGTTGCGGCTGACGGCAGCCACAACCCGGTACAGGTCAATGGCAGCGCAGACATCGAAGGTGCCAAATTGGATATTCGCGCGGGCAGCGGCGAGTATCCCAAACAAAGTAATTACACAGTGATTAACGCAACTGAAGGTGTCAGCGGCCAGTTTGCCAGTGTCAGCAGCAACTTCGCTTTCTTGACGCCCACTGTTGCCTACAACGCCAATAGCGTTGAACTTGAACTGCAGCGCAACGATGTCGCCTTCAGTGACATGGCCAAGGGATTGAATGCTGCAAACGCCGCCAATCGCATAAGCGCCAGCAGCAACCCAGCGCTGTACAACGCCTTAATCAGCAGCGATGCAACCAGTGCCAGCCGGGGTTTAGAGCAACTTTCCGCCTCCAGCAACGCCAGTTTGGCCAACGCGACACTGGCGGGCAGCAGTCAGGTCGGTGGTGCCATGCTGGGTGCGATGCAGCAACTCGGCGGCGGCATGAGCGGCAACCTGCAAAGCTCGCTCAGCCTACAAGACGGGCCGCTGCTTGCCGCCAACGGCTTACCCAACGAAGCACGCAACCTTAACGACCCGAATGCTCAAGGACGCCTGTGGGTTCAGGCGTTGGGCAGCAATGGCACGCTTGATGGCAATGCTGGCAGTCATGATATTGATCAGAACACAGCTGGCGCAGTGGTTGGCGCTGACTGGGCGCTCGATGCACAATGGCGTTTAGGGGTACTGGGTGGCTATTCAAGCACCGATGTCGATGCTGGCAATGACGCCGACGGTAATATCGACAGCTACCACATTGGTGCCTACGCATTGCGTCAGAGCGGTGCCTACAACCTGCGCCTCGGTGCGGCGTACAGCAGCCACGACGGCGAAAGCAAGCGCGAAGTCAACTTCAACGGCTTTAGTGACCACGTACGCGGTGATTACGACGCCGACAGCCTGCAAGCCTTCGCTGAACTCGGTTACGCCATTAACAGCGGTAAGCTGCAAGCTGAACCTTATGCAAACCTCGGCTACCAGCGCTATGAACGTGACAGCTACAACGAGAAAGGCGGTCCGGCAGCCCTGCACGTTGAGTCACAAGACCAAGACAACGTGACCAGCACCTTTGGTGTACGCATCGCGCGCTTCGATACCTTGGATAACGGCATGAGCTTTACCCCACGCCTGGGCGTCGGCTGGCGACATGTCTATGGTGATGTGGATAGCAATACGCGTCAGTCATTTCTCAGCGGCGGCACAGCATTCAGCGTCGAAGGCAGCGCCCTGGATCGCAACAGCCTGCTGCTCGAAGCAGGCTTTGATGTCGGCATCAGCGCCAAGCAAAACATCGGCTTGGCCTACACCGGCCAACTGGGTGAAGACTCACGCAACCATGCACTGATCCTGCAATGGCAGCTGGGTTTTTAACAGCGTCATAAAAAGGGGTAGGTTTTTAATACCTACCCCTTTTGATTTTACTTCATGATTAGAATTCGCGTTACTTCAGCGCTTTAATTGCCGCCGCAATAAAGTCGTAGGTTTCCATTTCCTGCTTGTCCATTTCCGGTTCTGGCCAAGCGCTCCACACCACGGCCACCAGGTTTTCCTTACGGTTTACATAAACAAACTGACCAAAGATGCCCTGCGCCTCAAAGGCGCCATCATGCTGCGGGCGAGCGTTCTTTCCGGTCGGGAATAACCACCACTGGTAGCCGTAACCAAGGATGTACTCACCGCCATAAAGTTTGCCGGGTGCCAAGTAGGACGCCGGGTCGACTTCAGTGGCTTTATCCAGCCAGCCCTTGGGCAAGATGCGTTCGCCATCGATCACGCCGTCATTGAGAATAAACTGACCAAAGCGCCCGTAATCCTTTAGCGTTGCGGAAAAACCGCTGCTGCCGATTTCCTGACCTGCTTGTCCATCGAGCTGCCAGAAGGCTGGTTTTTCCATGCCCATGCGTGCCCAGATGCGATCAGACAGGTAATCACTGGTGGTCATGCCCGTTGCGGCGTGAACCAACTCACTCTGCAAATGGGATTCACCGGTGCTGTATTTGAAGACCGTGCCCGGCTTCGACTTGCGCTTGAGTTGGCTCAGCTGTTTGACCAGCGAACCCGGGTTATTCGATAGCTGCAACTCGAACATCTTGCGGCGATCCGAGGTCGGGTCACGGTAGGTTTCGTTCCAGTCGGCGCCCGAACTCATGCGCAAAACCTGTTCTACGGTAACGCCGTCATAAGCACCGCCCTTAAGCGCTGGGAGGTATTGAGTGATTGGCGCCTTTACATTGATACGGCCTTGCTGCACAGCCGCGCCAACCAGCGTCGATGAGATCGACTTGACCACACTAAATGACGTCCAGCGGGTGTCGGCATCGTTACCCAAACCGTATTTTTCCAGCACCACCTTGCCGTCCTTGATGATCAATACGCCGCCAACCCGGTTGCGCCGCATAAAGTCATCAGTGGTCTGCTCAGCCCCGTCTGCTTGATAGGTGACGTCGATATTCGGCTGCTGCGGTAATGGATAAACCTGCGGGCCTCGGGCTACATCGCGGGTGAAATACACCTTATCCATATTGCGATAAGTACCGGGCTGATACAGCGGCGGCAAATCGTATAAATCTTGCGCACGCCCTATGTACGGGTGTTTTTCAGGCTTTGATGAGGCGTTGGCAACCTCGGCTTCCGTACTCGCAGTCTGCGCGCAGCCACTCATAATCAGGCCGACAGTCAGGGTTAGCAAACCACCTGCCGCTCGCATTTTTATCGACATTTGCAGTCCTTGTTTTTAGCTTCTGAAGAAAACGGCTCAGTTATTGATGCCTAAACCATAGCTAGAAACAACCCACCTGTCGCCCTCAAAGGCCAGACCAGAGGCGTCTGCGTTCACCTAGCAACGATAGCTAAACCATCTGCTGGTTAGCGGCGCTGTCCAGTAGCGGCACAATCAATCACTCATGGCGCTGCTGCCTTTACAGCCCTTGGGAGCAGGATTGGTTTGTCCGAATTGCTAAACCTTAAGCAAAATATTCTGGTTGCTCACCCTAGCGGAAAACTTAGCTATGGCACGATTCCAGACATGCCGATATTTAACCTGCGAGGTGGGGAGATCTACCTGCGCGTAGGGGCACACTGGGGGCCAAATAAAGGCTTTGGCATTCGGCATATATGGCAAGCTCATTGGCGGGACTTACAGATATTTGGCTGCCCCGGCGTTGAAGATGTAGCGGGGCATATTGCGAAGATGATCGTCCCGGGAGCCGCCATCTACTGTGAGTTCGCGAGCCCGGGCCAGAATCATCGAGTTGCTGTGCTGAAAAACCCAACTGGCTTAGTGATTTTAGAACCGCGAAATGAGCGTCGGGGTTTCGGCTACTACGTAGTCACATGGTATCCAAAGCGGCGTGCAGAGGGCACCTTAGTAGGAAGAGTAACCCGGCGCTAATATCACTGAAGCTGGAATCAAAAAGGCGTCCTAAGGACGCCTTTTTATGTCTGTTGAGGAGTAGTCGCAGCAATCCTTTAGCTCCCAGCTTCACAGCCTTGGGTTCAGGATCCGATGGGCAGGCCCACCGTCACTACTTCAGAGAAACCAGCTTTCTCTGCTGCCGAATTGCGGGGGGACGAAACACTGGTGCCCAAGCCCGACATATGCGCAGTTGCAGTCCTCAGCACCCATTTTGATTAAAAAGACGACTGTGTCAATAGCCTCACGGAGCTTTAAAACCACCATGAGCGCCAACCAACATAGCGATCGGCTCCAGCTTATAAACTCACTTAAGCACAGGCCGAAAGAAGCTGCGTTCGTAACTCAGGATGCACTGAGTTTGTTCGGCGTAGTGAAAGGCTGCCTGGCAGTCTGAATCAGTGGCAGAGTCGATGCGGTACTGCTCGTAAGCGGCAAGGCTGGGGAAGGAAAATAACGCCAACGCAACATTGTTCGCCCCCTCACCCGGCAAGAAATAACCGTGATGTTGGCCGCCAAACTTCTCTACCAGCGGTATCCACAGCTTGGCGTAGTGCTCGAACTCGGTTTGTTTATAAGCATCAATAACGTAGCGCAGGTAGCAGGTAACCATGGGGTGTCCTTATACTGAATAACCGATTAGTAAACCGACCAGCCGATCTTATCGCTTAACATCTCCAGCGCCTGCAGACCCACCAGCGAGTTACCGGCAGGGTTTAACTCAGGCGACCAGACACAGATCGAATAACGGTCCGGAACGATGGCAATGATACCGCCGCCCACACCGCTCTTACCCGGCAAACCAACCCGATAAGCAAAGGTACCGGCCTCGTTATACAGGCCACTGGTTGCCATGATCGCGTTGATTTGGGTCACTTGGCGCAAGCTCATCACCCGCTCACCGGTGAGTCGGTTGACGCCTTGATTGGCCAGAAAACTGAAAGCATGGGCCAGGTCCACGCAGCTCATGCGTAGGGCACAGTGGTTGAAGTAGCTGCGCAGCACCAGGTCGACATCGTTATGAAAGTTGCCGAACGACTGCATCAAATAAGCCGCTGCTGCGTTGCGCGCACGGTGTTCATATTCCGATGCCGCCACCACGCTGTCGATCACCACGCCACTATTGCCTGACAAGCGCCGCGCCATATCGCGCATGGCAAGCGAGGGGGCGGCGTAGCACGATTGGTTGATATCGCAGATAACCAGCGCGCCGGTATTGATAAAGGGGTTTCGCGGAATGCCGCGCTCCAGTTCAAGCTGCACCAGCGAGTTAAATGGCTGCCCGGAAGGCTCGTAACCCAGCCGATCCCAAATCGCCTCGCCCGAATGGCTAACCGCCTGAACCAGGCTGAACACCTTGGAAATACTCTGGATCGAGAAGGGTGTATTGGCATCACCCGAGGTGAATAACTCACCCTCGTTGCTGTACACCGCAATGCCCAATTGATTGGGCTCAACGCTGCCCAATGCCGGAATATAATTGGCGACTTTGCCCTGGCCAATCAACGGCCGGGTTTGCTCAATGATTTCGTCTAACAGCGCTTGCATCAGCCCACTCATGATAATTCTCAACGGTGCCCAGCCTACAGTTGCCAGACCGGTCCCGGCTAGACGCAAACACGGCAACCGACAAAATCAGAATAAAAAAAGGGAGCCCGAAGGCTCCCACAGAGAAACGTGTTACGTCGGCTGACGCGAGTTACTCGATCTCAACCAGCACTTCGCCCGGGTTGACTCGGTCACCCTTGGCCACATGGACGGCTTTAACCGTTCCGGCGATAGGCGCCTGCACTTCGGTCTCCATCTTCATCGCTTCGGTGATCAGCAACGACTGACCCGCTGTTACTGTGTCGCCCTCTTTGACCAATACATCGACGATGTTGCCCGGCATGCTGGTGCTGACATCCCCCGGCCCGCTGGCTTGTTTGCGCTTGCCACCGGCACCCGCGACAAAGTCGTTAAGTGGCTCGAACACCACCTCTTCGGGCATGCCATCGATCGACAGGTAGAAGTGACGCTTGCCGTCGCCTTTAACGCCGACACCGGTGATATCCACGCGATAGCTTTCACCATGCACATCGACCACAAACTCAGTCGGCACGCCTTCACCGCCCGCGGCGGCAACGCCAGTGCCATCAGGGATTGGCAGCAGAACTTCAGGCACCAGAGTGCCTGCTTCGCGCTCCTCCAGGAATTTGCGCCCGATGTCCGGGAACATGGCGTAGGTCAGCACATCTTCTTCAGATTTTGCGACAGTGCCGATCTCTGCGCGTAGCTTGGCCAACTCAGGTTTGAGCAGATCGGCCGGACGAATGTCGATGACTTCTTCACTGCCGATTGCCTGCTTGCGCAGCTTCTCGTTGACCTTGCCCGGCGCTTTGCCGTAACGACCTTGCAGGTATAGTTTGACCTCATTGGTGATGGTCTTGTAGCGCTCGCCTGCGAGCACGTTGAACACTGCCTGAGTGCCGACGATTTGCGAGGTTGGTGTCACCAACGGCGGGAAGCCGAGGTCTTCACGGACCCGTGGAATCTCCGCGAATACTTCGTTAATGCGGTTCAGTGCGCCCTGCTCTTTGAGCTGATTGGCGAGGTTGGACATCATCCCGCCCGGCACCTGATTGACCTGCACGCGGGTGTCGACGGCAGTGAACTCGCTTTCGAACTGATGGTACTTCTTGCGTACCGCGTGGAAGTACAAACCGATTTCCTGAATCAGCGCCAGATCGAGACCGGTGTCGTATTCGCTTCCGCGCAGCGCTGCAACCATCGACTCAGTACCCGGATGGCTGGTGCCCCAGGCGAAGCTTGAGATGGCCGTGTCGATATGATCTGCACCCGCTTCAATCGCCTTGAGCTGGCACATCGAGCCCATACCGGCGGTGTCGTGGCTGTGGATAAAGATCGGCAGGTCGATTTCGTCTTTCAACGCTTTGACCAAATCGGCCGCGGCGTATGGGGTCAACAGACCGGCCATGTCCTTGATCGCAATCGAATCGATGCCCATCGCCTGCATGGCTTTGGCCTGATCAACAAATGCCTGGGTGGTGTGTACCGGGCTGACGGTGTAGCTCAGGGTGCCCTGAGCGTGCTTGCCCGCGGCTTTGACTGCTTCGATCGACACGCGCAGATTACGCACATCGTTCATCGCATCGAAAATACGGAATACGTCGATGCCATTGACCGCCGCCTTGGCGACAAATGCTCTGACCACGTCATCGCTGTAGTGGCGATAGCCGAGCAGGTTTTGGCCGCGTAGCAACATCTGCAGCCGCGTGTTTGGCAGCGCCGCCTTGAGTTGACGCAGACGCTCCCACGGATCTTCCTTGAGGAAACGTACGCAGGCATCAAAGGTTGCGCCGCCCCAGACTTCCAGCGACCAGTAACCCACCTGATCAAGCTTGGCGCAAATTGGCAGCATGTCATCGAGGCGCATGCGCGTGGCGAGCAACGACTGGTGAGCGTCGCGCAGGATGGTGTCGGTAACAGTAATCTTCTTAACCATTTCTCAATTCCTCACAGGCCAGCGTGGGCAGCAATTGCAGTGGCGATGGCGATGGCCAGGTGCGACGGGTTACGTTTGATCGAGTACTCGGTGAGTTCCGGGTGACTCTCGACGAAGCTGGTATTGAACTGACCGCTACGGAATTCCGGGTTGCGCAGAATTTCCTGATAATAGGCAGCAGTGGTTTTAACGCCCTGCACGCGCATGTCATCCAGGGCGCGCAAGCCACGATCCATCGCCTCCTCCCAGGTCAGTGCCCAGACAATCAGCTTGAGGCACATTGAGTCGTAGTACGGCGGAATGGTGTAGCCGGTGTAGATTGCCGTGTCGGTGCGCACGCCGGGGCCCCCGGGTGCGTAATAACGGGTGATCTTGCCAAACGAAGGCAGGAAGTTGTTCTTCGGATCTTCGGCATTGATCCGAAACTGCAGGGCAAAACCACGGTGGATAATGTCTTCCTGCTTAACCGATAGCGGCAGGCCCGAGGCAATGCGAATCTGCTCGCGAACGATGTCGATCCCTGTGATCTCTTCGGTGATGGTGTGCTCCACCTGCACCCGCGTATTCATCTCCATGAAGTAAACCTCGCCGTCGGCGAGCAGGAACTCCACGGTACCCGCGTTCTCATAGCCAACAGCCTGCGCAGCTCGCACCGACATGTCACCGATGTACGCGCGCTGCTCGGGGGTCAGCTGAGGACTCGGGGCGATCTCGATCAATTTCTGATTGCGCCGCTGGATCGAGCAATCACGCTCAAACAGATGCACCACATTACCGTGACTGTCCGCCAGAATCTGCGCTTCGATATGCTTGGGATTAACAATGCATTTTTCGAGGAAAACTTCTGCGCTGCCAAAGGCTTTGGTCGCCTCCGATATCACCCGCGGAAACGCCTGCTCCAACTCTGCCTTGCTGTTGCAGCGACGAATGCCGCGACCGCCGCCACCGGAAGTGGCCTTGAGCATCACCGGGTAACCAATGCGCTCGGCCTCAGTCAGTGCCTCGGCAATATCAGCGACGTTGCCTTCAGTACCGGGGGTAACCGGCACGCCCGCCTTGATCATGCTGCGTCGGGCTTCAGTCTTGTCGCCCATGCGCCGAATCACTTCAGCACTGGGGCCTATGAACTTGATCCCACGTTCGGCACAAATGTCGGCCAGCTCGGCGTTTTCAGACAGAAAGCCATAACCGGGGTGCAGCGCATCACAACCCGTCTCAACCGCCAGATTCACCAACTTGCGCGGATTGAGGTAGCCTGCCAACGGGTCATCACCCAGGCTATGCGCTTCATCGGCACGCTTGACGTGCAGCGCCATGCGGTCAGCGTCGGAGTAGACTGCCACCGAGCGAATGCCCATCTCGGCGCAAGCACGCACGATACGAACGGCAATCTCACCACGGTTAGCAATCAGGATTTTCTTGATCACAAGTGTTGTCCTCGAGCATGGGCCAAACAAACCCCGCTCCATCCAGTTCTTGTAAGCGGTTGTGTCCTAACCCTACGCCGCTTAAGCAATTACCAAAAATCAATAATAATTTGCTTACCCATAAGTAAAAACTTATACATAGGGCTTAAAGCCTACGCGCCCCCCTGCCACAGCCACAAGAATGTTTAGATCGAGAAGGTAAAACGTGCGTAAATCATTGATGCGTATGACACTTCGCCAGTTGCAGGTGTTTCGCTCCGTCTGTGAGCAACAGTCTTACAGCCGCGCCGCCGAAGAAATGTCGCTGACCCAACCTGCGGTGAGCTTGCAAATTCGCCAGCTTGAAGCGCTTATTGGCCAGCCGTTATTTGATTACGTCGCGAAAAGATTGCATCGCACCGAGGCAGCCGACGCATTATTGCGCGCCAGCGAGGATATTTTCGGCCGCCTTGAAAGCTTGGATATGCAGTTGACCAACCTGCAGGGCTCACTTCAAGGCCAACTGAGCTTGGCGATAGAATCCAGTGCGAAATACTTCACTCCCCACCTTTTCGCTGCATTTCGCCGCCTATACCCCGAAATTAACCTGCACTTAACCGTTGTAAACCACGCTCAAGCCGTCAAGCGACTCAGTGCAAACCGTGACGACATGCTGATTCTGTCGCAGGTGCCAACTGATATGGCGCTGGAATTTTTACCCTTTTTGAACAACCCGATAATTGCGGTGGTGCCGCCCGATCATCCTCTGTGCGCCGAGCAGACAGTGGATTTGCAGGCGCTGACGCGCTATCCACTGCTCACCCGCGAACTGGGCTCTGGCACACGCAAAGCCTGTGAAGAGTATTGCCACCAAAAGCGGGCGCACTTTGCGAATACACTGGAGTTTGGTTCTTTTGAGGGGCAAATCGAAGGGGTTATAGCGGGGCTGGGCATCGCTCTGCTGCCAAGGCACGCCGTGCGCCGGGAGCTGGATTGCGCGGCGCTAATACAACTGAACGTCAGCGAATTACCCCTGTTGCGCAGCTGGTGCGTGGTTCACCCACGTGGGAAATACCTGTCGCCAGTAGCCCAGGCGTTTTTCGCGTTCGTGCGCAACCAGCGCAGCCAAATTACCTTGCTGGCTGAACAGTTCAGCGCGCCGCAGACAAAGCCAGAAGCAAAAGCCCCTGACTTCGCCTTGAACCGCTAAGGGGTGACTCGCCCCAATTCACGCCCAAGCTCACGCGAGGCCGCAATATAGTTGGCCGCAATCAATTCGGGGTAGTCAGACAACTCCTGTTGCAGCAAGCGCTGCTCAGAGTAGCTCTCAATGGCGCGGCGGTATTCCATACGTCGTTGATCAACCAACTTACGCCGAGCTTTGGCTTGGCTGTTAACGTACGGCTGCGATTCATCAACATAGTGCGACATGATCAGACTCCCAGACTGGATATCAGGAGTGTCAGGGTCGACCTTAAAGATGACAGCTTGACTGCAAAGCCATGAAGCTGAGGTGAATCGCGATCAGCGTGGCGACACGTCTGACGGCGACCCGAGGCTGTCCGCAGGCAGGCTTAGTGCTCTTCGCTAGGTTTGATGCTTTTCGGCGACAAACGCAGGCTGCGCAGACTGCGCTT
The DNA here is from genome assembly GCF_963971045.1 of Pseudomonas sp. EL_65y_Pfl2_R95. NCBI lineage: Bacteria > Pseudomonadati > Pseudomonadota > Gammaproteobacteria > Pseudomonadales > Pseudomonadaceae > Pseudomonas > Pseudomonas sp. EL_65y_Pfl2_R95. Next base: position 276,328 of record NZ_CAXAOV010000004.1, read on the forward strand.
GACGCTCTTGAGGTGATTGACCAGACCCGGACCACGGGCCATGGCAACACCCATGGCGAGCACATCAATCACAACCAAATGGGCAATACGCGAGGTCAACGGCGTGTAGATCTCGGTGTCTTCGTGAACATCCACCGCCAGATTGACGCTGGCCAGGTCCGCCAGCGGGGTCTGGCTCGGGCACAGCGTTATCAGGGTTGCACCGGCCTCACGAACCAGGTTCGCCGTGACCAGCAGGTCCTTGGAGCGTCCTGATTGGGAAATACAGATAGCCACGTCGTTAGGCTTGAGGGTGACCGCTGACATCGCTTGCATGTGCGGATCAGAATAGGCTGCGGCAGTCAGCAACAGTCGGAAAAACTTATGCTGAGCATCTGCTGCTACAGCACCCGAGGCCCCAAACCCGTAAAACTCTACGCGCTGCGCATTTGCACAAGCGGCAATCGCTAGCTGCAATGCGTGTGGATCAAGGTTCTCCCGCACTTCCATCAAGGTGTGCAAGGTGGTGTCGAAGATCTTCAGGCTGAAATCTGAGACCGAGTCATCTTCATGGATCGCAAACTGGCCAAAACTGGCGCCGGCAGCCAGACTTTGCGCCAGTTTCAACTTCAGGTCTTGAAACCCGGTACAGCCAATCGCCCGACAAAAGCGCACGATGGTTGGCTCGCTGATGCCGACACTGTGCGCCAGTTCCGCCATGGAGCTGTGCATTACCACGGCAGGATCCAGAAGCACGTGATCAGCCACTTTAAGCTCTGACTTACGGAGCAAGTGGCGCGACTGAGTGATGTGCTGCAACAAATTCACAAGATTAGACTCGGTATTAAACAGGCATATAAATGGTCAGAGACCCAACCCGGGTTAACCTGGAAAAACAGGCAGGGTTGTGATCTACCGACACGGCGATGTAAGCATTGGTGTAGTGGTTTTGTAGTTATACTACATGAGTGCGTGCATCGCACGGTTTAACCGAGCAGGAGTTGTGATTTTGAGTATTGCGTGTGACATATTGGTCTTTGGCGGCACCGGCGATCTGGCTCTGCATAAATTGCTTCCCGCGCTTTATCACCTGCACCGCGACGGCCGTTTACACGCCGATACGCGGATCATTGCCCTGGCGCGCAGCAAGCACAACAAAGCCGACTACAGAACCCTTGCCGAGCGCCACTGCCGAGTGCAGATCGCTAAAGCAGACTTTGACCTGCAGTGCTGGCAAGCCTTCAGCGACCGCCTCGATTACTTCGCAATGGACGCCTCGCAAAGTGCCGACTTTGCTCGATTGGCGCGGTATCTGGGCAGCAGCGAGCAACGCGTGCGCGTTTACTACCTGGCGACCGCACCCGACCTTTTTCAAGGTATAGCCGCGCACTTGAAAACCGCGGGCTTGGCCAACGCCCGCGCACGCATCGTGCTGGAAAAACCCATTGGCCACTCGTTGCAGTCGGCACAGGCAATCAATGCATCGCTGGGCGGCGTCTTTGATGAGCCACAGGTGTTCCGCATTGACCATTATCTGGGCAAAGAAACCGTACAGAACCTCATGGCATTGCGCTTTGCCAATATGCTATTCGAACCCATCTGGCGTGCGGCACACATCGACCATGTACAAATCAGCGTCTGCGAAACCCTCGGCGTAGAAAACCGTGGCAGCTATTACGAGCAGGCCGGCGCAATGCGCGACATGGTGCAGAACCACTTGCTGCAATTGCTTTGCCTGGTTGCCATGGAGCCACCCGTGCGTTTCGACGCCGAGTCAGTCCGTAATGAGAAGGTCAAAGTGCTAGAGGCCCTGCGGCCCATTACCGGTCAGGATGTTCGTGACAAAACGGTACGCGGCCAATACACCGCCGGTGAGATTAACGGCCATCCGATGGCGGCGTATTACTTCGAGAAAAATGTCGATAATGACAGCGACACCGAAACCTTCGTCGCGATTGAGGCCCAAGTCGAAAACTGGCGCTGGGCTGGCGTACCATTTTATCTGCGCACCGGCAAACGCCTGGCCGAAAAGACCTCGGAAATACTGATTCAGTTCAAGGCTGTCCCCCATGCGTTATTTGCCAAGGGTGAGGCCAATCAGTTGCTGATTCGCCTTCAGCCCGAAGAACGCATCAGCCTGCACTTGATGGCGAAGAACCCAGGCAAGGGCATGCAACTCGAACCCGTTGCCCTGGATCTGAACCTGGCCACGGCATTCAAACAACAACGTCGCTGGGATGCCTACGAACGCTTGCTGCTGGATGTCATTGATGGTGATTCAACGCTGTTTATGCGCCGCGATGAGGTTGAGGCCGCATGGCGCTGGATAGACCCGATCATCAAAGGCTGGCAACAACATTACCAACGCCCGCGACCGTATCCCGCTGGCAGCAATGGGCCTGAGCAACTGCGGCATTTACTGGAGCGCCACGGCCGCCAGTGGATGGAGCCGCAGACTTAACGGGCTCGAGTCGCGATAACCTGCAACAGTTTCGGAGGTAAATACCGACTCAACTGATTGTTGCTCAGCGGCAATAGCTGCGGCACCAATTGCATCAAGGTGGCCGGGGTCAAACTTGCGCATACATCGGCTTGGCGCTGCATTGACAGCATCCCGATGACCCGCGCCACGGCTTGTATTTGCTGACGCTGCCCGGCCTCCTCCGCCAAGCGTGACAAATAATCGGTCGAACAACCGCGCAACCCCTGACCGGCAATTGGCAGGTTTTCCATGTGCTCCAGAATCGACACCACATAGGCCTCACTATTGAGCGCAAAAAAGAGTACTTTCAATTGCGCCGCCGAAAGAAAGTTGGCGAAGTCGGCCGCTGTCGAAAATGCAGAGATGCCACATAACTCTTGAGTCAGCTCGATGTGGAATTCTTCCGGCAGGTCCATGTAGTCATCCCGTATAGCCTGAGGTTTCAGGTATTTGACCACCTGCGCAATCAGCGGCATGGGCATACTGTGGGCAAGACTGGAAAATTGCTCAGCCGAAAGCTGGGTAATCAAATTTGCGGCCTGCTTGGGACGGATCCGCTCGACGATTGCCCGCTTAAACGGCAACGGGACTCTACCTTTACACACCATTAAGAGACGCACAGCTATGTTGATCGGCGCAGATCTGGACATGGCAATCTTCCTTAAAAGCCAAGAGTGGTGTTACGAATGGCTGGGGTCGCGCGCTAGGCGCCATCTCCAGTTCCACAGCGGGTCAATTAACATCATATGTTCGCAGCCTCTGTAACCAGCCAATCGATAGCAAATGGCAGATCTGCAGATTGCCCACTCTTTGGCTAAAATCAGGGGGTAACAGGCCCGCTTTTCAGCCAATAGAGCAAAAGCCTAAACAGTGGTTTGCCCTACGTGCGCCAGCCCCCTAGAATGCTGCGATGCATGATGATCTCTCGCTTCTCCTCAACTCCCTTAATGACGCCCAACGCCAGGCTGTAGCAGCCGGACTTGGCCGCCAATTGGTCCTGGCCGGTGCCGGCTCGGGTAAAACTCGCGTGCTGGTGCACCGTATCGCTTGGTTGATCCAGGTTGAGAACGCCTCACCCCACAGCATTTTATCGGTGACCTTTACCAACAAAGCCGCCGCCGAGATGCGTGCGCGTATCGAACAGATGCTCGGCGCCAGCCCGACGGGCATGTGGGTCGGCACCTTCCACGGCCTGGCCCATCGTTTATTACGCGCCCACTGGCAAGAAGCCGGCCTGAGCGAGAACTTTCAGATTCTCGATTCCGACGACCAGCAACGTATAGTCAAACGGGTGATTCGCGAACTGGGCCTGGATGAGCAGCGCTGGCCACCACGCCAGGCGCAATGGTTTATCAACGGCCAGAAAGACGAGGGCCTGCGCCCGCAACATACTCAGCCCGGCGGCGATATGTTCCTCGCCACCATGCTGAAAATCTACGAAGCTTATGAAGCGGCCTGCGCACGCGCCGGGGTCATCGACTTCTCCGAACTCTTGCTCCGCGCACTGGATTTGTGGCGCGACAAGCCGGGCCTGCTGGAGCATTACCAACGGCGCTTCCGGCATATTCTGGTCGACGAATTTCAGGATACCAATGCCGTGCAATACGCTTGGCTGCGGATACTTGCCAAAGGCGGCGACAGCTTTATGGTGGTGGGCGACGACGATCAGTCGATTTACGGCTGGCGCGGCGCCAAGATCGAGAATATCCAGCAGTTCTCCAGCGATTTTGCTGACGCACAAATGATCCGCCTTGAGCAAAACTACCGCTCCACAGCAGGCATTCTTAAAGCCGCCAACGCCCTGATCGCAAATAATCAGGGACGTTTGGGTAAAGAACTCTGGACCGAAGACGCAGATGGCGAGCCCATCAGCCTCTACGCCGCTTTCAACGAGCACGACGAAGCACGTTATGTGGTCGAGTCAATTGAAGATGCGCTGCGCAAAGACGGGCTCAAACGCAGCGAAATTGCCATTCTGTATCGTTCCAACGCCCAGTCACGGGTGCTTGAAGAAGCCTTGCTGCGCGAGAAAATCCCTTACCGGATTTATGGCGGCCAACGCTTCTTCGAACGCGCTGAAATCAAGAATGCCATGGCCTACCTGCGCATGCTCGATGGCCGCGGCAACGATGCGGCACTGGAACGGATCATCAATGTTCCGGCACGGGGCATCGGCGAAAAAACCGTCGAAACCATTCGCGAGTTTGCCCGCGCCAATGAAGTGGCGATGTGGGAAGCCATCCAGCTTATGGTCGCTGGCAAATTGCTGCCAGGGCGCGCTTCAGGGGCATTGGCCGGGTTTATCGAACTGATTGAAAACCTCGCTGCAAAAGTGCAGGAGATGTCGCTGCACTTGATGACCCAGACCGTCATTGAGCAGAGCGGTTTGATTGCCTATCACCAAGCTGAAAAAGGTGAGAAAGCCCAAGCCCGCATCGAAAACCTTGAGGAACTGGTCAGCGCCGCGCGCACCTTTGAAAACGACGAAGATGACGAACAAACCCCGCTGCAAGCCTTCCTCGGCCACGCCTCGCTAGAGGCGGGCGACACCCAAGCGGCCGAGCATGAAGACAGCATCCAGCTGATGACCCTGCACAGCGCCAAAGGCCTGGAGTTTGCACAGGTGTTTTTGGTCGGTGTTGAAGAGGGTCTGTTCCCGCACAAGATGAGCCTCGAAGAGCCCGGACGCCTCGAAGAAGAGCGGCGCCTGGCCTATGTCGGCATTACCCGCGCCATGCAAAAGCTGGTGATCAGCTACGCCGAAACCCGGCGCCTGTACGGCAGTGAGACCTATAACAAGGTCTCGCGCTTTGTCCGCGAAATCCCCCCGGCGCTGATTCAGGAAGTGCGCCTGTCCAACAGTGTCAGCCGCCCTTACGGCAGTAGCACGCAAGGCACTAGCAGCAGCTCGATGTTCGCCGGCAGTGAGATCCCGCAAACTGCTTTCAGCCTCGGCCAACGCGTGCGCCATGCGCTATTCGGCGAAGGCACCATCCTCAACTTCGAGGGGTCAGGCGCGCAGGCACGGGTACAAGTAAACTTTGAAGATGAAGGCAGTAAGTGGCTGATGCTGAGCTATGCCAAATTAGACGCGTTATAAAAAAATAACTGCACACAGAGGAAATAATTGATGAACCGCCGCAATTTGCTCGGCGCTGCCGTCGCCTTATTCGCCGCCATGGGTTTGGCGGGCTGCAAAGAAGAAACCAAGGCCACTGCCGCAGAAACCAAAGCTCCCGCTGAAAGCTTCCACTGGAAGATGGTCACCGCCTGGCCCAAGAACTACCCAGGTTTGGGCACCGCGGCAGAGCGCCTGGCAGAACGCGTTTCGACCATGAGCAACGGTCGCCTGACTATCAAGGTTTATGCCGCAGGCGAGTTGGTGCCAGCCCTGGAAGTGTTTGATGCAGTCTCGCGCGGAACGGCTGAACTGGGCCACGGCGCGGCGTATTACTGGAAAGGCAAAGTACCGGCTGCGCAGTTCTTCACTGCCGTACCTTTTGGCTTATCGGCCAGTGAAATGAATGCCTGGCTGAGCAAGGGCGACGGTCAAAAACTGTGGGACGAAGCCTACGCGCCTTACGGTGTAAAACCCCTGGTTGTGGGCAATACCGGTATGCAAATGGGCGGCTGGTACAACAAGGAAATCAATTCACTGGACGACCTTAAAGGCCTGAAGATCCGCATGCCGGGCTTGGGTGGTGAAGTGCTCAGCCGCTTGGGTGCAACCACGGTCAACCTTCCGGGCGGCGAAGTATTCACCGCATTGGAAACCGGCGCGATTGATGCGACCGACTGGGTCAGCCCCTATAACGACCTGGCATTTGGCTTGAATAAATCAGCCAAATACTACTATTTCCCAGGCTGGCAAGAACCCCAAGCCGTGCTCGAGCTGCTGATTAATCAGAAGGCCCTCGACAGCCTGCCTGAAGACCTGCGTGCGATCCTCACCGAAGCCACGCTGGCGGCCAATCAGGACATGATGGACGACTACGTTTATCACAATGCCACGGCCTTGGTAGAGCTGAAGAAACAAGGCGTACAACTCAAGCGTTTCCCCGATGAAGTCCTCGCCGCCATGAAGCAGGAATCGGGCAAAGTACTGGACGAACTGGCCGCGCAAAGCGATCTGAATGGCCGCATCTGGACATCGATGAAAACCTTCCAGGAGCAAGTCACGCCGATGCACGAAGTCTCTGAAAAAGAGCTGTACAACTGGCGTTAAGGTCCAGGATTTTGAGTCCCTGCTCTGTTCACGCATGTGTTGAGAGCAGGGTCAACTCAGAGGCGAGTTTCAATCCATGGCAGCCTGCCAGATAAACTGCGTACAGAAAAAATCCGAAACATACTCACGCTAGTCATCCAAAACCAGCTGGCGCAGTATCCCGTGAATAGCCTCATTACTTTTTTCATCAAGAGACACAGCCTAATGCAACGTTTTCTTAGCATCGCCATGGTGCTTTGTATGGCCATGACATTCAGCCTTCACGCCGACGCCAAGCGTTTTGGCGGTGGCAAGTCGTTTGGCTCGGCGCCAAGCCATCAAACCCGACAAGCAGCACCACAGTCGCAACCGAATGCTGGCGCAGCGGCTGCCGGTCGCCCTGGCGCTACTGCAAGCGGAGCATCGCGTTGGCTTGGCCCATTGGCCGGCTTGGCAGCAGGCGGTTTGTTAGCCTCGATGTTTATGGGCGATGGCTTTCAGGGCATGCAAATCTTTGATTTTCTGATCATCGGTTTGATCGCCTTTATGATATTTCGCTTTCTCGCTGCACGCCGTCAGGCCGCCCAGCCGCATACCGCGAATGGCGCACCAATGCAGCGTGAAATGCCACAAGCCCAATCGCCTGCGGCTTCGATTTTCGGTAACAGGGCTGCAGCCACAGCGCCGGTGATCAATGCGCCTGCCTGGTTCAATGAGCAGAGCTTTATCGCCGCGGGCCGTGAGCATTTCATGAGCCTGCAACAGCATTGGGAAGCCAATGAAATGGAGCAGATCAGCGAGTTCGTGACGCCACAGCTGCTTGATTTTCTCAAGCGCGAGCGTGCTGATCTGGGCGACGGATTCCAGGCCACCTACATTGACGATCTGAACGTGCAGCTTGATGGCGTTGATGACCAGAGCGATAAAACTATCGCCACCCTGACCTTCAGCGGCATCGCCAAAACCTCGCGCTTTGATCAGGGTGAAGCCTTCAGTGAAAGCTGGCGCCTTGAGCGTGCCACGGGCGATAACCAACCGTGGATTGTTGCCGGCATTCGTCAGAACGCCTAAATCCAACCTTAACTGTTACAGCCCATTGAACAATTGCTGATCAATGGGCTGTCTGCCTGCGCCTGGCTACTGTATAAAGCGCGCATAAGGCGAGATTGCTGCAGCCATCTGTGCCCATCAATTTCCCGCTCGCTATTTACCGTCCAGGAGCCCGCCCGTGGAAGAAGTCATCGATCAACTACGCGAACTCAACGAACCGGTGCCAGTGCCGCTTGAACTGCCGGAAGAAGAGGTGCTGGTAGAGATCCAGGAGCAAATCCTGATTCACTTGCCGTTTGAGCTGCGTGAATTTCTGCTTAAAGTCAGTGATGTGGTGTATGGCCGCCTTGAGCCGGTCACTGCCACTGACCCGCAATCCCACACCTACCTGCCCGAAGTGGCCTCGGTTGCCTGGTCGCTTGGTGTACCTCGCGAACTTGTGCCGATCTGCGAAGATCGCGGCAATTACTACTGTGTAGAAGAAGATGGCACCGTAGTGCTCTGGGAGCAGGACACTGAAGAACTCAGCGAAGAGAACTGGGAGTCGGTGTGGCACTGGGTCAGGGATGTCTGGCTGGAAAGCTGATCGGACTGAACCTGCGACTGCTGGCGCACTGCGGTACCTGCAGCGATTGACATCAGCGCCATTAGCCGTCGATCATGTGTGAAATAACGAACGATATGTTCTAAATAGCGCTCGCGACCAATAGGTCCGTATGCATACTGAACAATCGAACAGAATTCACCGTCTCAACTCAGTACAGCCTCGCTCGAGCAGTCGTTGCTAAATATTCCCGTACTCGCAACGCACATCTACGCTTGATGGAAGCCTTACCTCACCACTGGAGTTAGCCTTATGAGCACACCTGTCGTCTTGATCACTGGCGCCGCTGGCGGACTCGGCCGGGCCATCGCCAAGCGCTTCTCGCAAAGCCATTGGCGGGTGACAGCCACTGATGTCGACAAAAGTGGTTTGCATTCGCTTAACACCCTGGTGCCGCTGGATTACAGTGCCACAGCCGATCTGCGTAACGCGAAGAACTGTCATGAGCTGATCGCGGCCGTGCTCGCCAGCACAGGGCGTATCGATGCGGTAATCAACGCAGCAGGTGTTTGGCGCGAAGGGCCGGTTGAAACATTCAGTGAAGAAGACTTCGATCTGGTGATGGGGGTTAATCTCAAAGCGGCCTTTTATCTCGGCCAAGCCGCAACCCCGCATTTGAAAGAAAGCCGGGGCTGCATCGTCAATATTGCCAGCGATGCCGGTCGCCAGGCCTATCGCGGCTCAGCCGCCTACTGTGCGAGCAAAGCAGGTCTGGTAATGCTGAGCAAGACCATGGCCCTTGAGCTCGCAGAATTTGGCGTGCGGGTTAACGTCGTCTCACCTGGCGATATCGCCACGCCCATGCTCGATTACCAGGCGGAGCGCTACGGCAACGGCAATCCCAAGGCCTACAAGCGCGAAATGCTGAGCCAATACCCACAGGGCCGTGAGGCGCGTTTCTTGCGCCCGGAAGAAGTCGCTGAAATGGTTTGGTTTCTCTGCCAACCCGCAGCCGAAGCTATTACCGGTGCCGACATGGCCATCGACTTCGGCATTTCTGCCGGTCGCTAAGCGCCGCCCGACTTCCGCGTGCGTCGCCTTGAACACGCGGTTCTCCCTCCTTCTGTATTGCTCACACCGCGCTGATTGCTGCTGACTATTGCGGCGAATCTGCAATATGCTTGAATCATCTCTCCCCAACGGACTCTCAGCTAATGGTTCCCGGAAACGCGCAATTGACGATGACCGTGCTGATGACCCCAGATATGGCTAACTTCTCTGGCAAAGTCCACGGTGGCACCCTGCTCAAGTATCTGGATGAAGTGGCTTACGCCTGCGCCAGCCGCTACGCGGGCTGCTACGTAGTAACCCTCTCTGTTGATCAAGTGACCTTCCGCGAACCTATTCACGTTGGCGAGTTGGTGACCTTCCTGGCCTCAGTCAACTTTACCGGCACCACCTCAATGGAGGTGGGCATCAAGGTGGTGACTGAGAACATTCGCGAACGCTCTGTACGCCATACCAACAGCTGCTTTTTCACCATGGTTGCCGTTGATGACCAAGGCCGCTCGATGAGAGTACCCCCGCGCCAACCCGAAACCAGCGAAGCGCAGCGACGCTTTACCAAGGGCCAGCAACGCCGTGCAATACGCCAGGAAATGGAGCAGCGTTACAAACAACTCAAAGATGAAGGCTAGCCCAAGCAGACAACACCCTCCCTGACTGGCAAGATGCAAGGCTGTTTGCCTGCACTGCGTAATTGGAGTTTCACCATGCTAACCCTTGGCAATATCTTCGTGCTGATGCTGCTCGCCACCGCTGGCGCCTGGCTTTGGCATGCCCACGGGTTGCGTGAGCGCACGCTGATAAAGGTCAAGCAATACTGCGAGAAAGCAGACATAGAACTGCTCGATGAAAATGTCGCGTTTCGTAAGTTCGCCCTGCTTAAAGATGGCAAGGGACGCAAACGTATCGCCCGGGTTTATGGCTTCGAGTTCACGGTTACGGGCGAACAACGCCATGCCGGCAAGGTGATTATGTTCGGTCCTAACCTGGGCAGCATCGAGCTGGCTCCGCACCCCTTCCGCGAGCCACAGAGGGAAAGCCCCGAGGTTGTACGCCAGCCTCCTCAGGTGATCGAACTGGACCAATGGCGCCGCGAGCACCGCCCACCTCCGCAATAAACCTAGGCGTGCTGCGCAAGCAAAAACCGGCTGACACGCTCGGCGCTGGCCTGGGGATGCTCCTGCATAAAGCAATGCCCACCCTCAACCACCTGCCCCTGTATTTGCGAATTGCTGGCACAACAGCGCGCCACTGATTTGGCCACAAATGGATAACTGCGCTGACCGTATATGATTTCAGTCGGCGTCTGTATTTTTGCCAGTGACGACCACAAGCGGCGTGGATAGGAGCTGAAGATATCAGCCTCGCGACTCGGCCGACATTTGAGCTCGACGCCAGCATCGGTGTCTTTCAGGGCATGCTCGATATAGGCGCTGAATGCGTCCTCGGTCCAGCCACGAAACATACCTCGGCCCTGCAACAGCGTCTGTGCAGTAGCACGATCTGGCCAGACTTTACGCCGTTTAACCGCTTTAGCAGCCATCCCTGTACGCCGACTCAGGCCAACCACATCGGATAGCGCCATGACGCCAATCATTGGCGCCGAAAACAGCACGGGGTCGAGCAATACTGCGCGCTTAAACAGTTGGGGATGTTGCGCCAGAATCAGGCTGGTGAGGACGCCGCCAAAGCTGTGGCCCACGGCATACAGCGGCGCATCTGCAAAACATTCGCGGCCAACGGTACTCCACGCCTCGACAGCTAATTCAGCGTTGCGGTTCCAGCCATGGAAGCGTCCGCCGTGATCACTTTCGCCATGGCCCTGAGCATCACACAGCCACAGGTCAAAATGCTCAGCCAGTGCCTCAAGCATTGGTTCATAGACACGCCCACAGTAGCCATTGCCATGGAGAAAATGCAGCACGGGTTTAGCCGATGGTTTGCTGTGCCAGCCGCCCGAAGTGAAACCGGCGGAGTTTGCGTGGGACCAAGGAAACAACTGCATGGGGTACTGCCTCACAAATTCGAGCAGGCAGTTTAGCGATTCGGTTCAAATGGGTGAACTGCAGGAGTCAAGCAATGGCGAAGACCAAGGTCGAGCGCATCTACGTCCTGCGCTTGAGTAAAGATCAACTCAATGCGCGAATCTCTGCGCCATGCGGATTGTTGCCAGTGCAGAGGTTGATTGTTGAGCGCATTGGCAGACAACCATCCGGCATTAGTGTGCATGATCATCTTGGCGCGCTGCGAAGGGAGTCCCAACAGCCATTGCTGTAACCGCGACAGTTCAAACTGCTGACTCGGGTGCCAGCGCCAACCAATGCTCCAGCCCTCAGGTTGATCATGAATCTGGCGGATCGGGGCGTCCGGTTCACGCCATATTTCAAGCAACGGCGCCGCGCCTTGCGGCAACTCAGCCTCACTGATCGAGGTTGTCGCCTGAGTGGTTATGCCCGGTAACTGTTGCAATTGCAGCTGTGCCTGCTCGGTCCAAATTGATGGTCGCTCAGGCAACTGACGCTGGACACGCACCTTATCAGCGGCGGTCAATGACTCTGCCTTATTCAACAGCAAAAGCCCGGCGCTGCTCAAGGCCGCCTGCTGGCTTTCAGGCAACGCAACGCCCTGCGCCAAAGCCTGGGCATCCAACACCACCACTGGCGCTTGTACGGTCAACACACCCAGCCAAGGCGCGAGCTGTAACTGCTCAAGCAGCTGCAGTGGATGACCAAGGCCCGACGGCTCGATAAACAGCCGGTGAGGCTTGGCCTTGCGTAACAAACGCGCCAGGCCTACTTGGAATGGCACGCCGTTTACGCAACACAAACAGCCGCCCGCGACCTCACCGAGCTCAACGCCGTCATCATCAGCGGTTAACAAGGCTGCATCCAGACCGATCTGACCAAACTCGTTGATCAGCACTGCCCAACGTTCCGCTTCTGGGCGTTGGTTAAGCAAGTGACGAATCAAACTGGTCTTGCCTGCACCTAGTGGACCGGCAATCAGGTGAGTTGGAATATTTTTAAGCATAATTTGGTCAAGTCCAAACCCGGCGTGAACACCTAAGCATTATGCGTACGCAGACGCATAAAAGGCAGCGTGATAAAGTCGCCAGCATATCTATCCGGAGGTTTCTGATGCGTTGCCTAACAGCCGTTTTGTTGTGCGCAATATCCAGTGTGGCGTGGGGTGAAGCGTGTGTGGTGCACAGCCAGGCCGAACGTCTGGATGTCAAAGTGTGCCAGCAAAACCGGAGCATTCCGAAAAACCTGTTTCGCACCGGCTTTTGCAAACCAGAGTTGAAAGGCCAGAAAGTCGCTGTGGCATTCGTTGAGCAATGCCCCGCCGGGGCTTACGGGATCTGCCGCAACTCAACCACCGGCGGCACCCCGTACAAGCAAGATATCTACTATTACGGCGTGGCCAGTGACAGCGCATTCCTCAAGCCGTTTTGCGAGAACCAGAACAAAGGCGTGTGGATGGCCCGGTAAATCACAAGCCTGTAATCAATTGGTCATGTGCTACCTGTTTAATAATCACAGGTACCCACACTCCCTGTGTCAGATCACGCGCTGACACTTTTAAGGTGCTCAAGGCTGCTCATAAAGCAGCCTATTTTTTTGCCTGCGGTTAAGCGACCTCCTCAAACCATGGGCCAAATGGGTCGGGTAATTGCAGCCATGCCTCACTGCCCAGTGCCATTTCGGAATCCGTCAGCAAACACGTATCCAAATCGGCGTTGAGCTTTTTCATATCAATGTTTTGCCCTATAAACACCAACTCCTGCCGGCAATCACCGCAGCTTGCATCCCATGTTTTTAGGATAGCCTGAGTCGACTCGTCATCACTCGGCCACTGATCTTTCGCCACGAAACGCCACCAGCGCCCGGCAAAACCATGGCGCAACATCCCGCCGGCTTGCGACCAACTACCCGCCTCTTGAAACTTGCTGGCTAGCCAGAAATACCCCTTGGAGCGCAGCAGTCGGCCATTCGTCCACTCGCCGCTGACAAACTCAAAAAAACGTTCCGGATTAAACGGCCTGCGAGCCCGGTAAACCGTTGATGCTATACCGTACTCCTCCGTTTCCGGGCTGTGCTGACCGCGCATCTCTTTCAGCCATCCTGGCGCCTGAGCGGCACGCTCAAAGTCGAAACGCTCGGTATGCAGAATCTTGTGCAGTGATATATCGCCCATACTCATTGGCAAAATTTCAGCTTGAGTATTGAGGCCCCTCAAGATGGCTGTCAGCTCTTCACGCGCGGCCTGGCTGATGAGGTCAGTCTTGCTGATCAGAATCACATCGGCGAACTCAACTTGCTCCACAAGCAAATCGGTGATCGCTCGTTCATCATCCTCACCCAGCGATTCGCCTCGACTTGCGAGGCTTTCAGCCCGATGAAAATCGCCGAGAAAATTAACCCCATCAACCACAGTAACTAAGGTATCGAGCCGCGCAAGGTCTGCGAGACTTTGACCCTGCTCATCACGAAAGGTAAAGGTTTCAGCAATAGGCAAGGGCTCGGAAATACCGGTGGACTCAATCAGCAGATAGTCAAAGCGACCGTCGCGGGCCAGACGAGCGACCTCTTCCAGCAGATCCTCACGCAGGGTGCAGCAGATACAACCATTGCTCATCTCGACCAGCTTTTCATCGGCTCGATTGAGACTGACATCGCGTTGTACTTCGCCTCCATCGATATTGATTTCACTCATATCATTAACGATCACCGCAACGCGCAGATTTTCGCGGTTCTTCAACACATGGTTAAGCAAGGTGCTTTTGCCGGCCCCTAAAAATCCAGATAGCACAGTCACGGGTAGACGATTTGGCATGTGGCGGTTCCTCATATTTTAAGCCAGTCAGGCACGCACCTTTTTCTGTGCAACCTGAGAATTTTGTTTAACCCAGCCACACGTTATAACATAACATTTACTATAAAGAACCTGTCACGCAAGACCGTCTGCACCCAGATCACTACACCACCCAGACAGCCTTATGGGCCTATAACCTTCGCCCTATAGGGGTTCCACGTGGAACCCTTGGCAAGGACTGGAAACCCATCAAGCGGCTAAGAAAGAAGTAGGACGCTTGCGCCCCACCCACAGGCAGGTAAGACAGTCCAAGAAACAAGTTAATTGCGGGTTGAACAGGTGCTTGTTCTAGAATGTCTAGATCCAGGTACGATGTTGTACCCCACTCACCCGAAGCAAAAGGGACAATGCCGAGGTCTGCATGCAGGTTGAATTATTGGAAATTCGTGACCACCTGAGCCGCTTTCCGCCGTTTGAAGGGCTGCCGGATGAAAGCCTTGACGAGCTGGCGCAGAACACCGAGGTTGGTTACTACAAAGCTGGAACAGACATCTTCACGTTTGGCTCAGAAATCAAAGACTTACACTATGTTCGCAGTGGCGCTGTAGAGGTCTATCGACGCAGTGGAGAGCTGTATAACCGCCTGACCGAAGGCGACATATTTGGTCAATTCGGCCTCCTGCGTAATCACAAAGTGCGCTTTCCAGCACGGGCGATTGAAGACAGTCTGATCTATTTTATATCGGGTCAAATCTTCGAAAAGCTCTGTGAAAACAACGACAGCTTTGCCGACTTTGTCGAAGCGGAAGGTCAGTCACGCCTGAAAGCGGCGGTGAGCTCGCAAGGCAAAACCAACAACTTGATGAAGCTCAAGGTGCGTAAGCTAGTTGACCACCCTGCCGCGACCGTCACCACCAGTGCTACCGTGCGAGAAGCTGCGCAAGTGATGGACGCGCACAATGTTTCGTCGGTGCTGATTGTCGACCCTAATGTTGAATGGCCCAACTCACGCCTGACGTCAGAAGCCAATCAAGCCATGCACGTCATGGTCGGCATTATTACCGACCGCGACTTTCGCACCCGCGTTGTCGCTCAGGGTTTGTCAGCCGATACCCCGGTCACGGAGGTGATGACTAACAATCCAATCACCTTGCAGTCAGATGACACGGTATTCGAGGCCATTTTGTGCATGCTGCGCAACAACATTCAGCATCTGCCGTTGGTTCACCGGCGACGTCCTGTTGGTGTAGTCACCCTGGCTGACATCATTAAATTCGAGTCGCAAAGCAGCTTGTACCTGGTCAACAACATCTTCAACAAGCAATCGGTTGATGAGCTTGAAAAGCTGCTGCCCGATCTGCGGGCCACCTTTATCCGCATGGCCAACGAGGATGCCAGCGCGCACATGATCGGCAGCGCTATGTCAGGCGTTGGCCGCAGTATTACCCAGCGCCTGCTGGAGTTGGCTGAGCAGCAACTGGGCCCGGCACCGGTGCCCTACAGCTTTATGGCCTTGGGCTCGATGGCGCGCGATGAGCAACTGATTGTCACCGATCAGGATAACGCCTTGGTTCTCGACGACAGCTTCGACGACAAGTTGCACGACGCGTACTTCCTCAAGCTCGCAACCTTCGTCAGCGATGGCTTGGCCGCATGCGGCTACACCTACTGCAAAGGTGGGATCATGGCCACCAACAGCAAGTGGCGCCAACCGTTGAGCGCCTGGAAAGACTACTTCAACGACTGGATCGATAATCCAAATCCAGAAAAGCTGCTAAACAGCAGTATCTTCTTTGACCTCGACAGCGTTTACGGCGAAGCCGAGCTGGTTGAAACCCTCAAGGACCTGCTCGCTGAGCGCGCCAGCGACAGCCCAAGATTTCTCGCGGCACTGGCGCGTAATGCCTTGAACCGGACGCCACCACTGGGGTTTTTCCGCCAGTTTGTGATGGAAACCGATGGACAGCAAAAACACATCATCAATCTCAAGGGGCGCGGAACAGCGCCATTGACCGACCTGATCCGCGTGCATGCGTTGGCCTGTGGTTCGAAAACCCAGAACTCGCTGGACCGGTTGGACGCCATCGCCGCCACCAAATTGATGACCCCGGAAGCCATCAGCCATCTGCGCTATGCCCTGGAATTCTTGTCCCTGGTGCGCATCCGCCATCAAGCCTTGGCACTGACTGAAGGCAAAGACGCAGACAACTACATCGAGCCCGAAAAGTTCTCGTCGACCGAGCGGCATAATCTGAAAGAGGCCTTTCAGGTTCTGAGCCAAGCACAGAACTTTATGCGTTTTCGCTACCCCTTCAATGCACCGCAAAAACCGAAACCTTCGGCATCTGATGGAAAGCCACGATGAGTGTCTTTGTCCCGCGTCACGCACCGCTCAAGACGCCAACAGCGCATTGGCGAGAGCAATATCAGGCACTGGCCGAGAGTGCCCGGGACCCACGCTTGGCACGGTTTTATCAAGCGGGTGCCGTCGATGCTGATACACCACTGGAACAGGTTCGATTACTGGCGCTTGATGTCGAAACCACAGGCCTTGATGCGCAGAACCACTGCATTGTCAGCCTGGGTTTAATGCCGTTCAATCTGAAACGAATTGAATGTCGTAAAGCGCAGTATTGGGTGGTGAAGCCCAAATCGGAACTGAGCAGTGAATCCATCACCTTCCACCATATCACTCACTCAGATATCCGTTATGCGCCGCGCCTGGAGCAAGTACTGGGTGAACTGCTGGAGGCCATGGCAGGCTCGGTGATGGTCGTGCATTACCGCAATATCGAACGCTCTTTCCTCAATCAGGCCCTGCAACAAGCCGCTGGGGAAGGTTTGCAGTTTCCGGTGATTGATACCATGGAACTGGAGGCCAGAATTCACGGCAGCCAACGCAAGCCAAGTTGGTGGGATCGCCTGCGCGGGCGCCAACCCACCTCGATTCGCCTGGCTGATAGCCGTCTGCGCTACCACCTGCCTCACTACCAGGCCCACCACGCATTGACCGACGCATTGGCCACCGCCGAGCTCCTGCAAGCCCAGATCGCGACGCATTATTCTGCGCAAACCCCTATCGGCGATTTGTGGAGTTAGGCTTGCACAGCAGTTGCGGCCAATCAAAGGCCAGCCATTAAAAAGGCGCCACCGTTGCCGGGGCGCCTTTGCTTGAAGCCTGAATCGCCTTAGCGCGGTTCGGACATCAAGCCTTTGACAATGGCAATACAGCCCACCAATAACACTACAGTGAACGGCAGTCCCGTTGACACCGCCATGGCTTGCAGCGCTCCCAGCCCACCGCCGAGTAGCAGCGCGATGGCCACTACACCCTCGGTGATCACCCAGAATACCCGCTGCGGAACCGGTGCATTGACCTTGCCGCCTGCCGTAATGGTGTCGATCACCAACGAACCTGAATCCGATGAGGTGACAAAGAACACGATGACCAAGATGATGCCGATAAACGAGGTAATCTCAGCCAAAGGCAAATGCGCCAGCATGGCAAACAGCTTGAGTTCAAGCGCAGCGTCTTTAACCCCGGCAAAACCCTCGGTCACGAACTGACCGATCGCCGTGCCACCAAATGCAGTCATCCACAGGACCGAGACCAACGACGGCACCAGCAGCACCGAGATCAGGAACTCTCGCACGGTACGACCACGGCTTACGCGGGCGATAAACATACCCACAAATGGTGACCAGCTGATCCACCACGCCCAGTAGAACGCCGTCCAGCCCTGAGTGAAGTTTGCGTCAGCACGGCCGAACGGATTCGACAGCTGCGGCAGGTAGGTGGCGTAGGCAGCCAGGTTGGTAAAGAAGCCGGTGAAGATCGCCAGCGTGGGCCCAACCACGATGATAAAGCCAAGCAACAGCAGCGCCAGGCCCATGTTGATTTCAGACAGAACTTTCACGCCCTTATCCAAGCCGGCCAGGACAGACAGCAAGGCAATGCCGGTAATACCGACGATCAGCAGTACTTTACTGGTGTCAGTCAGGGGCATGCCAAACAAGTGATTAAGCCCCGCCAGCGCCTGCTCTGCTCCCACACCCAAGGATGTTGCCAGACCAAACAACGTGGCAAATACTGCAAGGATATCCACCAAGTGACCCGGCCAGCCCCAAACGCGCTCACCCAGCAGCGGGTAGAAAATCGAACGGATGCTCAGGGGCAAGCCTTTGTTGAAGGAAAACAATGCCAGGGCCAGTGCCACGATCGCGTAAATCGCCCATGGGTGCAGGCCCCAGTGGAAGATAGTTGCCGCCATACCCAGCTTCGCAGCCGCTTGCGCATCACCCACAGCACCGCCCAAAGGCGCCCAGTCGGTACGCACACCATCGGCGCCGACGGTCACACCCGCCATTGACGTATCGAAGTGAGTCATCGGCTCGGCCACACCATAGAACATCAAACCGATGCCCATGCCTGCAGCAAACAGCATGGAGAACCAGCCGATATAGGTGTAATCCGGCTTGGCATCTTTACCACCCAAGCGAACTCTGCCCAGCGGCGAGACGATCAGCACCAGACAGAGCACAACGAAGATATTAGCGGCGCTAAGGAAGAACCACGCCAGGTTGTGTGTCAGCCAGTCACGTAGCGCGCTGAACAGCGGAGCTACCTGGTCTTGAAGGGCTAATGTGAGGACTACGAACAGCACAACTGCCAGGGCAGAGATACTGAAGACTTTACCGTGGATATCCAGATTAAAAAAATATTTGCCGGTGATGTTGTCTTGGCCAATCACATAATCAGTGTCGATCAGATTGGATTCACCAGATGGCGCAGGAATGCTGTCTAAGCGCTCTTCCTGCGGTGGCGTGTCATGCGAAGGGTCTTTCCCCATATTGAAATACTCCTTTTGCTACAGCTCGCTGACTAGTGATAAGGCTCCAATGCCTTCTTTCCCGATATAACAGTGCACCTGAACATCATTGAGGCACAAACTGTGCGCCGAACTTGCCGATGCAATAAGCCTCAAACGCAACAGGCGACCCGGGAGAACCGTCAATTGTAACAGGTCATGGCCACCCCTGCAGACGCTACTGGCACAACGCCATTAAAGCGGATCTATTATTACGCCTTTAAAGCCCCCCATAATGACTGTAGTCGTGCTTTATTAATGCAGGGATATTTCGATAGGAATAAGCATGGACATGGATATTGTTATTCACCCCTTCACCACATATTTACTCGCCGCTATCCACCTCTGCGGGCTTATAGCAGCCTTGCATGCCGTACTTACAGTCAGAACCTCTCAAGGCGCACTGGCCTGGGCAACATCCCTGTTTTTTATGCCGTATTTAACCCTGCTGCCCTACCTGGTATTCGGTCGCAGCCGTTTTGACGCCTATGTAACGGCACGGCGTGAGGCCGATACAGAAATGCACGCGGCCATGTCTAAGCTGAACTGGCGACCTTGGGTCGAAGAGGCTGTGTCCGCCAGTGAACTGCCTGTTTATCAACAGCTAAGAGCCCTGCCACGCCTCAGTGATATGCCCTGTTTGGCCAACAACCATGTTGATCTCTTGATCAACGGCGAGGCGACCTTCGCCGCGATTTTGAGCGCGCTAGCCTCGGCCCGGCAGGTTATTTTGATCCAGTTCTTTATCGTCAAAGACGATGATCTCGGCCGACGCCTGCGCGATGTATTACTTGAGCGGGCCGCTGCGGGCGTCAGCATTTACTTCCTCTATGACGGCATCGGCAGCCACGCCCTGCCCCGCCGCTACATCAACAGCTTGCGCAACGGCGGGGTACAGATCCATGCCTTCCCTACCGGTGGCGGTATTCTTAACCGCTTCCAACTTAATTTTCGCAACCACCGCAAGATTGTGGTGATTGATGGCGAACGCGGCTTTATTGGCGGGCACAATGTCGGCGATGAGTACCTTGGCAAGAAGCCACCGCTCTCACCGTGGCGCGATACCCACATAGCGATTAGCGGCCCGGTAGTCGCCTGCTTGCAGGAGTCCTTTGCAGAGGACTGGTTCTGGTCGACTCGCCAACTGCCACAGCTACTGCTGGCGGATGTATTCAGCAGCGACGGTGTCATGTGCAAGCTGATCACCAGTGGCCCGGCAGACGCCCAAGAAACCTGCTCATTGATGTTTGCTGAGGCTGTGCACTCGGCGAACGAGCGAATCTGGATCACCTCGCCTTATTTCGTGCCTGATGAGTCGCTGGTTACTGCGCTGCGCCTGGCGGTTATTCGCGGCGTCGATGTACGGATTTTGATTCCCTCGAGACGTGACCACCGTACGGTGTTCGCCGCGAGCAACCTGTATGCCTTCGACGCTGTTCGCGCCGGCGTACGCGTTTTCCGCTATCAGCCTGGGTTTGTCCACCAAAAGGTCATGTTGATTGATGATTTCGCCAGTGCGGTGGGTAGCGCCAACCTGGATAACCGCTCATTCCGGCTGAACTTCGAAATCACCCTGCTGACCATCGACGAGGACTTCGCTCTGGAGGTCGAAAAAATGTTGCTTGAGGACTTTAGCCACAGCATCGAGATCCGCAACGAAGACCGCAAACACGTACACCGTCTGCAAAAGCTCGGCATGCGTATTGCGCGTCTGCTTTCACCGATCCTTTAGTCGAGTTCGAGCACGGTCTTCATCCATGCATCGCACGGCCTTAGAGCATCCAGTCAATCGGCAAGAGCGATAACAAAGCAACAGACATACGCACCCACAAGCTGCTGCCCGGCTCGGTGTCATAAGTCATCTGCTCTGAGCCTCTTTGTTCTGTCCACTTCAGGTTATCGTTTTCATCGAGGGTAACGCGATAAGCGCTCGCCGGCAGGTCACGGTCAAAGGCCAGCTCAATTCTCTGTGCCAGTTGTGGGCTGTCGATGACAAACCCTAGCTCGGTGTTGAGCTTGGCTGAGCGCGGATCGAAGTTAAATGAACCGACAAATGCCCGTTGACCGTCCACCGCAAAGGTTTTGGCATGCAGGCTGGAGCCGCTGCTGCCAAACATTTTGTACTTGTCGGGCTCGTCATTCACGCCTGCTTGGCGGCGCATTTCAAACAGTTCAATACCCGCCTTGAGCAAGGCTTTGCGCGACTTGGCGTAGCCTGCATGCACAGCGGCAACGTCTGTGGCTTCAAGTGCGTTGGTCAATATACGCACTTTTACCCCGCGTTTAGACATCTCGCTAAAGGCCGCAACGCCGGTTTTAGTGGGCACAAAATAGGGCGACACCAATTCAACATGACTGCTTGGTTTATCAATAATCCTACCCACTTTGTAGGTCAGCAACTGTGCAGGAGAAGCCTTGCCCAAAACTTTTGCCGGGTCGTCGCTAACCATCCGCGTATTAGCCCAGATCAGCTTGAGCTGGCCGTTTAGCAATTGGCGGATGAACTGCAATTGCTGCAGCGCTGCGACGTATTCTTTCGCCTTAGGGCTTTGCTTCAAGGCAGTGGCGGCAGCTGCCACCGCTCTGCGTTCAGAAGCACTGGCAACGGCGATCAAACGGTTAACTGGATAGGCCGAATCGCTGCCCCAATAGAGGTCAAAATCTTTAGAGACTTGGTCAACCACCGGCCCAACTGAAAGCACATCGAGGTCCGTAAACAACACGCCATCGGTTGCGCCAAAGTATTCATCGCCCACATTACGACCACCGACAATGCTCGCCGTATTGTCGGCCGTGAATGATTTGTTGTGCATTCTGCGGTTTACGCGGCCGAAATCAGTCAGAAACCCTAACCACTTGGCGCTGCGCGAAGGAAACGGGTTGAACAGCCGCACTTCAATATTCTGATGACTGTCTAGCGCAGCGAGTTGCGAATCGATACCCGAGGTACCGTTGTCATCAAGTAGCAAACGCACCCTCACGCCACGGTCTGCAGCATCCAGTAGCGCTTGCAGGAGCAGGGTGCCCGTGGTGTCGCCATGCCAAATATAATACTGCACATCCAAGGTTCGTTGCGCCGCCTGAGCAAGCAATGCACGGGCCGCAAATGCGTCTGCCGGACCGGCCAGTGGGTAGATACCCGATATCCCGGGATGGCCTTGTATCAACGGGTTTATCGCTTTGCCCAGCTGGGTTTCTGCCGCTTCGTCATGCGGTAATGCACTGGACGGAACTCGCCCCTCTAGCGAGGGTAAACCGCTGCAGCCGGCAAGTATCGAAGCACACAGAAAAAGACTCATAAAACGCATTAGCCGCCTTTGGGTTTGGCTGAGATTGAATAGCTGCTCAAGTGAAAAAATAGATTCATCGTGCAGGTACAAAGGGTTTCAAAGGAGATACGCAGACGCAGACTAGCAGCTTTATTCCGCTATAAACAAAAGGCCCGCCACTAGGCGAGCCTTTTCAGAAAAGGATCAATCACTGGGTTTTATTGCTGAGGCGTCAAACCACCGCAGTCGGCGCCGACCCAGCGCGCATTGGTTTGCATAGTGCCCTGCTGCTGCTTGCCCTGATTGTTAAAGGTGCTGGTCACAATGCTGGTGAATTGCTTGTCGTTGATAAATCGCGTCTCACCCTGGCCCTTGGCTTGTGGGCAGTCAAAGTGAAACTTCCACAGGGTGTCGGAGCGCTCGGTGACCTCTTGCTTGCAGCCCGACTGCTCTTGCAACGGCAGCTCATCAGACTTCACCTGTGCCTCGCTCAGACACACCTGTACGCCTTTATCCCCCAACTGCACGCCTTGCTTGGCGAGCATCTGCTCCATCATCTCGCGCTGCTCTGGCGGCAGGGTTTTAAGCTTATCGATCATCACATCCATGGCCGGCATCTGCTGACCATCCACCGCCATATTGCTGGTGCTGATTTCCCACAAGCCCGGCAAAATAGGCGCTGCAGTCGCCAGCACCGGAGTGATGCTAAGGCCTAGCACCAAGGTTT
This sequence comes from Pseudomonas sp. EL_65y_Pfl2_R95, assembly GCF_963971045.1. NCBI lineage: Bacteria > Pseudomonadati > Pseudomonadota > Gammaproteobacteria > Pseudomonadales > Pseudomonadaceae > Pseudomonas > Pseudomonas sp. EL_65y_Pfl2_R95. Next base: position 299,331 of record NZ_CAXAOV010000004.1, read on the forward strand.
TGATAAGTCGCGTGCCCATGGTCTGCTCCAGAAATCAGTCAATAGTGATTGGCCCAGTTTAGTCGGCCTGAATCAATTCAGCCGACTCAGTTGTGACTTCTTGTTGATATATCTCAAACCCTCGCGCCTGGTAGTTGTTTAGCGCACTGGGGTGGTCAAGGGTACAGGTATGGACCCAAACCCGCTTAACGCCAGGCCAAGACCATGCAGACTGCACAGCCTGGCTTAGCAAAGGGCCGCCAAGGCCTTGACCAAAGAAGTCTTCGGCCAGACCAAAATAAAGAATCTCCACTTCACCTGCACCGCTCATTTGCAGCTCGTAATAACCTGCGATTGCACCTTGGAAATACGCCACCCAAGTGCGGTGATGTTCACTGTTGATCTGCGCTCGCCACTGCTCATCCGACCAGGTCAGTTTATCTGTCCACTGCCACGGCCCGCCCACCAACTGATAGAGAAAGCGGTTGAGCTGGAACTGCTTGTGCTCACATTCGACGATATTCAACCCGGCAGGCAATGGTTTGGCGCGCAATTGCTCAGGGCTGAGCATCTGCAGGTAATAGGTGGTGTTCACAATCATAGGCTCTCAAGGACGATTAGACGGCGGCCATACTGCAGACGAACAAAACCCCCACCGGCAAAACCAAATGGGGGTTCTCTCCATCATACAACCAGCGCTTGTGGCACTGGGAGCAGGTTAACCAGTTAACCCTTGCCGGCACCTTTCGCTGCCGGGGAGTCGAGCTCACAACTCCAAAGTTCCAACGCGGGCTGGGACGCTTTTGGCGGGCCGAGCCATTCACTCGCAGAGTGACAACGCTGGTCGAAACACAGTTGATAATCCCCTGCCTCGGGGGTTCGCCCCAAGCGCAGAGGTTGCAGGGGCGCCATCTGGCGATGGTAATGCCAGCTGCCCTCACGCAGTACGGCGTCATCCGGTATTTCCATACCGGCACCAGTACCCTTGACGCGTGCCTCACCGAGAACCAAGCCCTCGGCCGTTACGCGGTAATCTTCTTCCCAGCGAATGTGCTCAATCGTGTGCTTCCAGGCCAGGGTGAAGTCGCTCACGGGCAACTGCGCCCACACCGCTCCAGCCAACCCCATGCACAAACCAATCAAAGCGCAGTCACCGGCTTGTGGCGCGCACGCCACAAGTGTTGACCGAGGAACACCGCGGCCAATGCAAAGCCAATTTCATCACTGATTGGGGTGGCTAGAATCAGGCTGGCACCCGCCGCAAAGCCGAGCATGCGTTCCCACCACGACAGCTTAAAGCTGAGAAAGCCGGTAAACACCGCGCCCCACAAACCAATCGCCACAGCCGCTTTAAGCAGCGCATAAATAATCGCCAGCCAGTTGTCGCTTTGCATCATCAGCGCAGGGTCATAGACCGCCATAAACGGCACGATGAAACCGGCAATAGCAATACGGATAGCCCAAAGGCTGATCTTCAAGCCCTTCTCTTTGGCGATCGGCGCAGCGGCAAAGCAGGCCAGCGCGACCGGTGGCGTCAGGTCAGCCATGATTCCGAAGTAGAAAACGAACATGTGCGAAACCACCAACGGCACGCCCAGTTCGAGCAAAGCAGGTGCGGCGATCGAGCTGGTGATGATGTAGTTGGGGATAGTCGGAATACCCATGCCCAAGACCAAGCAGGTGAGCATAGTCAGCACCAGCGACAGGAACAGATTGTCCTGCCCGATCGCCAGAATGTAACCGGCAAATGTCGAGGCAATACCGGTCAGCGAAACCACACCGATGATGACCCCAACCAACGCACAAGCGATACCCACTGGCACCGCATGCCGCGCACCCTCAACCAGTGCGTGCAAGCACACAACCAGCGTGTCGCGCCCACCTTTGATGAACCAGCACACCGCGACTAACAGCGCGACAACGGCAAACACTACGGCAATGCCCATCTGGAAGAAGCCGGCGCAAAGCACGCCCAAGGCGACCCAAAAGGCAATACGCATCCCCACCGAAGACACCCGCAGGATGATCGCGGACCCAAGAATTACAATGGCCGTCAGAGCCAGTCCCACCATGCCCGAGTACAACGGTGTACGGCCGGAGAACAGCAAGTAAACCAGAATGAACAATGGAATCAGCAGGTACCAACGCTCTTTAACCGCTGCCCATGGGTTCGGGCATTGATCCTTCGGCAAGCCATGCAAATTTGCGCGGCGTGCTTCAAGGTGAACCATCCAGAACACCGAACCGAAGTACAGGATCGCCGGAATCAGCGCCGCTTTGGCCACCTCAAAGAATGGCACGTTGATGGTTTCAGCCATGATAAAGGCCACGGCACCCATCACTGGCGGCATGATTTGGCTGCCCATGCTCGATGTCGCCTCGACCCCGCCGGCAAAGGCCGAGCGATAACCGAAACGCTTCATCAGCGGAATGGTGAACTGGCCGGTGGTTACCACGTTTGCCACACCGGAACCGGTAATGGTGCCCATCAGCGCAGATGACACCACAGAGACTTTAGCCGGGCCGCCGACCTTGTGGCCAAACAGGCCCATGGCGAAGTCAGTGAACAATTTGATCATCCCGGCCTGTTCAAGAAACGAACCAAACAGGATAAACAGGAAGATATAGGTCGCCGACACGTATGTCGGGGTGCCGTAAAGGCCTTCGGTGCCGTAGGCGAGTTGGTTCACCAACTGGTCAATGTCGTAACCGCGGTGCATCAAATCGCCCGGCAGGTACTGACCTAAAAGCCCGTAAGCCAAAAACAGCGCGCAGATGATCGGCAAAGCAATGCCCATCACCCGGCGAGCCGCTTCAAACACCAATGCAATCAATACCAGACCGACAATCATGTCCATCTGCGTCAGGTCGCCGGAGCGATAGATCAGATCCGCTTCGAACACCCACTGATAAACCGCTGTGCCCATGCCTGCCAAACCCAGAATCCAGGCAGCGGGTTGCCATGGGCGGCCTTTGCCCGTCAGCGAAAAACTTAGAAAAACCACAAGCAGCAAAAAACCAACGTGGACTGCACGCAGCACTTGGCTCGACACAGGGTGGAAAGCCGCCGTGGTGATCTGAAAGATGGAAAACAGCAGCGCGACAACAAATAGCGCTTTTGGCCACTCACTCGGATTATCCGAAAGGCCTTGGTTGTTCTCACTCATGGCGATAACGCCCTCATTACGTAGCGGTTGCGCAGAACCGCTAACAAAACCTACCGCTCTTGTGAGCACTGGTTTTATTAGCACCTCTGGTGCGCGAAGATCAGATCAAAAACCAACCGGGGTGGACACCTGCCCACCCCGGTTCAACAGAATTACAGCGCGCCGACTTCTTTGTAGTAGCGCTCTGCACCTGGATGCAGCGGGATTGGCAGGTTCTTGGCTGCAGTTTCCAACTTGATGTCCTTGGCCGCCGAGTGAGCATTGCTCAGGCGCTTAAGGTTCTCAAACATCAGTTTGGTCATTTGATAAGCGGTCTCTTCAGAGACATCTTCATGGGTCACCAGGATATTGGTGATGGCAACCGTTGGCACGTCAGCTTCTTGGCCATCGTAGGTGCCGGCTGGAATGCTGGCTGGCTGATAGGCATCGTTGCCAATCTTGGCAACCACATCAGCAGGCACTGCTACGAAGTTGATTGGCAAGGTGGCAGCGAGATCGCGTATAGCAGCCATGCCCAGGCCCGAAGACTGCAGCGTGGCATCAAGCTGTCGGTTCTTGATCAGTTCAACCGACTCGGCGTATGGCAAGAACTCAACTTTGCTCATGTCTTCATAGGTCAGACCGGCAGCTTTCAAGATTGCCCGGGCATTGAGTTCAGTACCTGATTTCGGTGCACCCACCGAGATGCTTTTGCCTTTCAAATCAGCCAGGGTTTTGATGCCCGACTCTTTGCTGGCAACAATCTGAATGTAATTCGGGTATGTACCGGCTATTGCACGCAGCTTTTTCAGGGGCTTTTTAAAGCCTGCTTCTTCGACACCATTCCAGGCATCGGCAACCGAGTCACCCAGCGCCAGCGCCAGCTCACCGCGCCCCGCTTGCAGCAAGTTCAGGTTTTCAACTGACGCTTTGGTCGCCTGGACTGAAGTTTTCGAGCCTTCGATGCCGTTGCTGTAGATCTGCGACAGGCCCACACCAATCGGGTAATACACACCACTGGTGCCACCGGTGAGGATATTGATAAAGGTTGGAGCTGCCAGAACTGCAGTACTTGCAGTGAGAGTTGCGGCAGCTGCGAACAGGCTTAAACGCTTGGTCAATCGCATGGATAAATCTCCGTCGTTGTTATGGCTTTATGCAGAGTTTTTCACTGTAGACGATGCCCACCGCAGTGCGGTTGGCACGCGTCGGGTCTTATTGGGTCGTCAGAAAGAAGCTTAGGCTTACACAGGACGTATTGCCCGGCGTACTGGAGGATGCGCGCGATGGGCTCGCGAAACAGACAAGTTGATTCATGGCAAACCTCTAGTCTTTCTTATTGGATGACCCATGTGCGGGTTAAAGCAAACGTAGCAGATGCCGTGCCAATGCGTAAAAACGCCGTTCTAGAGGGGTTTCGCAATAATACCAATGAATTATCGGCAATAATCCGCCGAAAACTGAACAGCTACAGGCGGTAATCCGCCTATTCTTCGTCTTGGCTGCCAGCCGTCCGGTAACTACTGCGCTGCAATCCATGGCGCTGCATTTTTTCGTTCAGCGTGCGCCGGGGTAACTGCAACAGTTCCATGACCTGAGCAATATTGCCCTGACAGTGAAGCAAGGCGTTATGCAGGCATTGCGCTTCAAAACTTTCCATCTGCTCAGCCAGAGACTGGCTGGCAAACGCCTCCACGGGTGCGCTCAAGCCCAGCGCATGCCGCTCAGCGGCGTTTATCAACTCACGTACATTGCCTGGCCAGTCATGTCCCAGTAGTCGCGCAAGCTCGTTCGCCGGTAGTGGTGACACCTCTCGGTTATGGCGTTGCGCAGCCTCTTGAGCAAAATGCTCAAACAGTAGCGGGATATCTTCACGTCGATCACAGAGTGCAGGTATCTGCAGGGTTGCCACATTCAACCGGTAGTACAAGTCTTCACGAAAGCGCCCTTTACGCACTTCATCAAGCAAGTCTGGCTTTACCGCACTGATGACCCGCAAATCCACTTGAATACTGCGATTTGAACCGAGTCGCTCAAGGGTTTTCTCTTGCAGGACCCGCAGCAATTTAACCTGCTGCGCCAACGGCAGACTCTCAATTTCATCGAGAAACAAGGTGCCACCGTCAGCATGCTCAATGCGGCCAATCCGCTTGCCTTGTGCGCCAGTAAAAGCGCCGCTTTCGTGACCGAACAACTCACTCTCAAATAAATTTTCGGGGATCGCCGCGCAGTTCAAGGCCACAAAGGGTTTACCGGCCCGCGCGCTGAAGTCATGCAGGCAACGCGCAACGCGCTCTTTGCCGCTGCCGGTTTCGCCGCGAATCAGAATATTCACCGAGGTGCCGGCCAGCTCCAGAATCTGCCGACGCAGATTTTCCATGGGCCGTGAAACACCAAGCAACTGGCTTTCAATCCGGTCTTTATTAGCGAACTGTTGGCGCAGCTCGCGGTTTTCACAGACCAGACGGCGCTTTTCCAGCGCTCGACGCACGCTGTCGAGCAGCCGTTCAGGGGTAAAGGGTTTCTCGATGAAATCATAAGCCCCTTGATGCAAGGCTTGCACGGCCATTGGCACGTCGCCATGGCCAGTGACCATAATCACTGGAAGATCGCGATCAAGTTCGATCAGTTTTTCCAGCAGTTGCAGGCCGTCAGTGCCGGGCATTCGCACATCACTGATGACGACACCTGGGAAGTCGCGATCAACCACCGCCAAGGCTTGGGCAGCACTTGAGCATGTTTGCACGCTGAAACCTGACAGCTCCAGCCACTGTTGCACAGCTTCGCGGATCGCCACTTCATCATCAACAACCAACACCTGACTGCTCATACGACCTCCAACTTGAACGCGCGCAGTGTATCGTCATGAGCCTGACTTGGTAGTCTCGATTTGAACAAAGCTGCAAAACTGTGAGCCGCTAGCCTAGCTTTGCGACTCGGGCGCAATCGGCAATTTTAGGGTAAACACTGCACCAATCAGGCTGTTAGACGCCTCTAGCGTGCCGCCCAATTCACGCACAATCCCGTATGACACCGCCAGACCCAGCCCCAAACCCTGGCCGACGGGCTTGGTGGTAAAGAACGGATCGAACACATGGCTAAGATTCTCCACGGCAATACCGCCGCCGTTATCGGCTACCGTCAAGACGCAAAGCTCAGCGCAACGCTGGATAACCACCTCAAGCTGGGCGTTTTCGGCCGACATCATGGCGTCCAAGGCGTTGTTGAGTAAGTTGAGCAACACTTGCTCAAGGCGAATCGCATCACCTAAAACGTGTACGTTGTAATCAACTTGATTGGTAAGTTGCACATTTTCGCTACGCATTCGCGGTGCCAACAGCTGCAATGCCTGGTCCAGAACTTCGCCAATCTGCAACCGCTCACTGAGCCCCGCAGGACTCTTGCGAGCGAAGGTTTTCAAATGACTGGTCAGCGAAGCCATGCGTTCAAGCAAGCCGTCGATTCTTAGCAAGCCGGCATACACATCATCCTTGCGCCCACTGTCGAGCAGCAAGCGCAAACTCCCCAGTTGCATGCGCATGGCGGTCAGTGGTTGATTGACTTCATGGGCCATCGCCGCAGACATTTGCCCGAGGGCCGCCATTTTCGCCGCATGAACCAAGCCGTCCTGTGCCTCGCGCAACTCGGCCGTGCGCAGGCTTACTTCTCGTTCAAGGCGCTCGCGTATGTTGGCTTGCAGTCGATGATTCTTGCGCCGCTGAAGCAAGAACAACAGCAAGAACGCCAAGGTCATCCATACCCCCGCGGCGGCCAGCCGGTAACTGCGCACACTGTCGACCACTGTTTGTGGCTCAACCAGCAAGAACAGGTTCCAGCCTTCATCCGGCAACTGCTGGCTCTGCCAGAGATAATCCTGGGTGCCGTCCGGGCCATCCACAGTCCGCCACTGCGATTCTGAGTTAATTTGCAAGCGCAGCCTACTTGGCAGTGGCTTTAACGCTTGTTCGGCGTATTTTCGCACCTCAATCAACTCATTTCGCGCCTGATCACTCAGCTCACTCAGTGTTCGAAAACGCCAGGCCGGACGGTTACTCAAAATCACGACGTTGTAGGTATCGGCCACCAGCAGAACGCCCGACTGCTCAACCCACTCCCGCTGTAACTCCTCAAGCTCCAACTTGACCACCAATACGCCAATCACTTGACCTTGGTTATCCAGCACCACATGGGAAAGGAAGTAGCCAGGGATTCCAGTGGTAACCCCAACTGCAAAATAGCGCCCAGAGGATTGCTTCAATGCATCGCGGAAGTAGGGACGGAATGCATAGTTATTACCAACAAAGCTGCTCCACTCACGCCAGTTGCTGGCCGCAAGCGTGTCGCCTTGTGCATTGAGCAGATACAGCACATTGGCCCCGGAGGCTCGGTTCAACTGTTCCAAGCGATGATTAAGCGCTGCCCGCAACAACAGGTCATCTGGCGAGCTGAGCACGGCTTTGATGTCACTGTCGAGTGAGAGCACCTCGGGCACCGAGCTAAAACGCTCAACCAGGGTATGGATCGATTGCGCATAGAGTTTTAACTGACCGCGCGCCTCAACACTGCGCTCCTGCCAAGCATGTTGTTGCGCATAGCGCCCAGCCAACCACATGCTCGCCAGCAAGCCGATGGCAATCAGCAGAACGGTAAATCCAACGCGGTATCGAAGTAAAAAAGCTGGCATGCGCCGATCATCTCAACAAGATTGGCGCATGTTAAGACAAACTGACCGCCAGCGCTGTATTAGCGCCAGCAGCCACGTTCAGCGAAGGCTTTGCACCCTGGCGTTATTGATAGATATCCGCACGCGACCAAGGCAAGTCGTGACCACCGCTGGGCAGTGGCTTTACCGCCAATATCTGGTGCAGGTTCATCCAGCCTTGAGCAAATCCATACGCGCATCCGGCCAGATACAACCGCCAAATTCGCAGCGCTTGATCAGGAACCATTTGCGCGGCTTTATCCAGTTGCGACTCAAGCCGTTGACTCCAGAAATTCAGGGTACGCGCGTAATGCAGGCGCAGGCTTTCCACATCAACCACCTCCAGCCCGGCATCACTCAGAGCCGCCGTCATGGTCGACAGATGGGGCAGTTCACCATTGGGAAACACATACTTACCGATAAAGTCGCCAGCACCGTGGCCAACCGCCCGGCCGTCTGTGTGGCGCGCGGTGATACCGTGATTCATCACCAGTCCACCGGGTTTGACTGCGCCGAACAAACACTCGCAGTACTGCGCCAGATTGGCCAGGCCCACGTGTTCAAACATACCGACACTGACAATTTTATCGAAGCGGCCATCCTGTGGCAGGTCGCGGTAATCCACCAGTTGCAGCTCCACCTGTTTTTCCAGGCCTTGTTCTGCCACACGCTCGCGGGCTAAGTTAAGTTGCTCTGCGCTCAGGGTAATGCCATACACCTGCGCGCCAAACTCCCGCGCCGCAAGGCGAGAAAGTCCACCCCAGCCGCAGCCTACATCAAGCAGCTTGTCCCCAGGTTGCAGACGCAGTTTGCGGCACAGCAGGCGAAGCTTGGCCAATTGAGCTTGCTCCAGCGTCTCGTCGGCGGTGGCAAAATAGCCACAGGAATAGACCATTTCCGGATCAAGCCAGAGCGCATAAAAGGCGTTGGATAAGTCGTAGTGATAGCTGATAGCCGCCGCGTCGGTGGCTTTGTCGTGCAGCTCATGTTCAACCGCAGTTGAGCAGTCGTCAGGCATCAGCGCTTCACTGAGATCTACACCGACTTTGATGATGTCACTCATCTGACCTTCCAGCTCAACACGGCCTTCAACATAAGCGCTGCCCAGTACATCGAGGCTTGGGTTGGCCAGTTGCATGATCAAGCTGGGATCTTTGATCACCAAGGTCACCCGCGGCTGAGGGCCGAGATCAAGTTGTTTGCCGTCCCAAAGCTTCAAACGCAGCGGCAATTGCAGGCTGCGTAATACCGGCGGTATAAACTGAATCATGTGAACCTCCGCTTTTTGCTAACAACAAAAAGCGTAGTTCAGCTTAGTGATTGATGACGCTATCAACCTGATAGATTGCAGGCTCACCGATGTGGCGCTGCAGGGTGCCATCGGCCAGCCACTGGCGAATCCAGGTAATTGCCTGGCCCATGGCGTTATCGCCCATGGGCGCAAGGTCCGCACAAAGTTCGGCAAAGCTGCCACCTTGTACGGCCATTTTGTACAGCGCGCCGGCTTCATCTGGGGTAAGGGTTCGGAAGCGGCTGATCAGGCCATCACGCCAGATCAAACAGACCGATGCTTGCTCAAGTGCATGGCTGCCGGGAAACTCAGTGTCGTCTTTTAGCGCGCGCCACAATGCCAGTGTGTTGTAACGCAAGGTTTGCCACTGCACGCTTGGCAAAAAGCGCGCTTGCAAATTGGGCCACTCATCCGCCTGTAGGCTGGCCAGCAGTGATTCGGTAAGCGGCAGTCCGTCTGCGGCATCAAACGACAGGGTGAATGCCCATTCGAAGCGTGCAAGCTCGGCTAATGGTTCGGCTTGCTCAGGAATAAGGTGGGCGTCGATAAAGTCGGCAAATCGAGCGCCCAGCCACCGCAGGCTGAAATGGTCAGGCGGGTACGCATTGATATAGGCCAGGGCCAGAGCATCAAACTCTTCATCGCCCATCCAGCCATGCACAGCGCTGTAATCGCCTCTCAGGGTTTCGATCAAGCGTGCACGGTAAGCATTGTGGTATATCGCCAAGCCGAGTTCGACATCGAGGTTGGGGCTGCCGACCAAGGTGGCGCGCAATTCAGGCTTGGCCTGCGAATCAGCGCCGAGCAAATAAGCTTCAATCTCTCGCTGCCACTGATTCAACCGCATACTGATTCCGCCCGAAGCGCCTTAGCGCCTAGCGCCCGGGCTTTTTGCAACTCAGCCATCAACTCAGCAAAAGGTGGGTAATGGTCATCCCGCTCGATCATGGTTGCAACCGCCCCCAAGTGTCGGATGGTCTGTTCGTAGAGCTGCCAAACCGGGTCACACACCGGATGGTCATGGGTATCGACCACATAATGACCGTAATCGGTGTGCCCGGCCAAATGCAGCTGACGAATCTTATCCACAGGCAGACTGCTGATGTAGGTCCAGGCATCGAAACCATGGTTACGCGCGCTGACATACACATTATTCACATCAAGCAGTAACTCACAGCCTGTGATTTCAGTCAGGTGCGAAAGAAACTCCCACTCGGTGTACTTATCCCCAGCGCTGCGGATATAGGTTGACGCATTTTCCAGCACCAGCGGACGCTCTATAACGTCCTGCACTTGGCGAACTCGCGCGGCTACATGCTGCAAGCTTTCGTCCGTGAACGGCAGGGGTAACAAGTCGTGCAGATGGTGGGCATTACCACGGCTCCAGCAGAGGTGGTCAGAAACCCATTGAGGCTTGACCCGCTCGGCCAGTTTCTTGAGTCGCTTGAGGTAATCGCGATCCATCTCGTGCGGGCCACCAATCGATAAGGAAACGCCATGCATCACTATTGGATAGTGCTCGGCAACCGCATCTAGGTGATAAAGGGCTTTACCGCCCTCAACCATGAAATTCTCGGAAATGACCTCGAACCAATCGACATCAGGCCGTTGCTCAAGGATTTCTTGATAGTAAGGAATGCGCAATCCCAAGCCGAAGCCAAGAGAGTCTGAACGAGCTGACACGCCATGCTCCTTAGGTTGAAATAGAACGCGTTGATCTGGAAAGGCTCGAACTGAAGCGCCCGGACCCAGGGTTGGATCCCGACACTAAAACAGGAGCATCCATCAGCAGATGGATGCTCCCTGTTGTAAGCGGCTTGTTACTCGCCAACTTTGCCTTTGGCAGCGTTGCACTCAGCCAGCGACATTGCTTTAAAACCATGACCTTTGCAAATACCCTGGCCCTTACAGGCGTTTTCTGCAGTTTTGCAGTCATTCTGACCTTTGCAGGCGTTAACGCCGTAGCAATGAACAGGCGATTCTTCAGCAACAACAACAGTGCTCGCCATGGTTGCAAACATGGTTGCCGCAGTAAATGCAATAGCAGCGCCGGTTGCAGCAAGTGTGGTTTTGTTAGTCATGTGCACATCCTCGGATTATTTGTAATATGCCCATCGCACAACATTTGTTGGATACGACATATCACTAGAGAGGGATAGACCATATTCGTTACAACGTCATTTAAATAATCTACAAAAGCCACTTTCCGCTTCGCTCAAACCTTTAGTTAGGCAGCACTGGCGCTTCACCCTCAACCTATGGCATTGCCTGATTCATCGCCTCAAGTACAACGGCGCTGAACTTACCGAATGATCCAGGTTCAAACCTATACGACGCCTCCACAGGCGAGCCTGCCTGTATCAGCAATGAAACACATCAATCAAATCTCGCCCACTGTTTACGCAGCTTTACAGCTTTCTTCGCGTAACTGTTTCATCTGTGTAACACCCAGATAAGCGCGGCCTGGCTTAGCCAGACACGGACAATCTCAGTAAATATGATCTGCCAGTGTCTCATCAGTGAAACACTGGACACAGCCCTGCCTGCAGCAAAAACACCTAACCCACTGAAACGGCGATACAAATCGATTCCGGCACGACTCCTGCGAACCCTTGATCACAAGCAACCGAAGTGTTGCCACTGCACAGCACGCAACAAGGGATGTAGAGGAATTGATGCCATGGAACCTAGAAACCCTTCAGGATCATTGTCGTCGTCACTACTGGCGCTATCGCTGGTGATGCTCTCCAGTGTCTGCCCTACTCCTGTGCTCGCCCAAGATGGAATTATCGTATTGGGTCGCCAAGTTCAGCCGCGCCTCGCCACACACCCCACGGATATTCCCGACCCCAATCCAACGGTGGTCAATACCAATATCTCCCGCCAGGTCGTCGGCGCAGTTAATGGCAGCCTGAGCGGTGCGCACATGGGCGGTGAGCTTGCCGATTCCGACTTTGCCAACATCACAACCGGCTCCGGGATTAACTCGATGGTGATGCCCAACGGTAGCCTGCCTGGTTTCAACGCCTTGGGCACCGATCAAGCCAACCATCAAGGCGCAACAAATACCGGATCTGCCGGGCATGCAGGGGGTAACGCAGGCAGCGGTTTGGGCAGCACCATTAACAGTACTGTTCAACGCGGGCTCGCGCCTTTAAACATGCTCACGGGAGGCCAGTGAGATGAAAGTCCTGTCTTTAGTAATGGCCTTGGCCCTCTCTAGCACAGCCCTAGCCGATGGCGCACCGGCCCCTGTAAGCCAGGCCACTATTTCCAACAGCGCCAGTCACTTTCAAGGTGTTGTTTCAGTTAACCAAGCAGCTGGCGAGTCGCAACAACAAAGTAATGCGAGAGCGCTCGCAGTTGGCAACGGCGCCAGCGCTTCAACCACGCAAGTCCAACGCCTGAACATCAATAACATTGACTCCTCGCAAGCGGCTGGCGTGGCGATAGGCGCGGGGGCATTTAGCGCGGGCAATGGCGTCCTCGGTATTAACCAATCCGCGGGGGCAGGAACTCAACAGGCCAATGCAATGAGTATCAGCGTCAGCTCCGGGCCAATCAGCCTGGATGACTCGGTGCTGTCGCAGAGCGTGGCCATTACACCAATCTCAGGAACAGTTGCACCCGCCACTGGGGAGCGACGCGTAGCAACCGATGACACTGCGTTTGTCGGAAGCCGTGGGGTCGTGCAACTGAACCAGAGTGCTGGGGTCGGGAACCGCATGGGGAACAACCTCAGTATCAGGGTGACAGATTAGCCCTGAGCGCAACACAAAGTGAGTAAGTCCTAAGTCCAACACAGCAAGGCAAGGAGATACACCATGAAAACTAAAATGGTAGTAACGCCGCTGGCAATCGCTTTGGCAGTAGCCATGGCAGCGACCGCAGTACAAGCTGATCAGAAAAAGTCCTGGATTCCTGAAACAGGTGCATCCGCAACTGTCGACGATACCCAGATCATTAAAAATAACAGCGTACGCAACGAAGGCACTGAAAACGCAGCAGGGGTTGATGATGTTGGCGCAGGCGCCTCGGGTAACATCGGCGTCAACGTTGTGGCCGGTACCAACAACCAACAGGCCAACGCTGCCGCACTGGCCAGTGCGGATGCAAGCTTTGTCTTTGGCACTGCCGAAGCGTCAACCACTGTTAACCAGAAGTTGACCAACAACGACGTGAAAAACTTCTCCAACCCAAGCACTGCCGCGCTTACCAACTCGCTTAACGGCGCCAGCGGTAACGTCGGTGCCAACGTTGCATCTGGTACTTATAACCAACAGAAAAACGACATGGCTGCTGCCGTCTCTGCGGGCGCGTTCTCTACCGCCAGCAGCACAGCCACACAGTCGATTTCTGGCAACACCACCAACAACAATGCCACGCTTGATTATGGCTCTAAAAAAGTCACTCTGGGCATGGCCGCTATTGGTGGTTACAAAGGCAAATCCGACCAGATCGGCGATGTCTACCTCGACTCTTGGGAAGGGGAAAACCATCCTGGTGGCACCAACACAGGCCACGTAGATCTGGATAGCGATGCACAAGGCGCTCAAGACCTGAACGATGACGGCGGTGCATTGGCCTTCAACGAAGAAGGTGTGATCGGCCTGCTTGGCGTGGTCTCCGGCAACATCCCGATTGTGGCTGGCTTCAACACTCCAGTGGTTAACACTGCTGTGCTGAGCGGCTCGCTAAACCGCGTATCGGGTAACGTCGGCGTCAACGTGGCTGCAGGTGCTGGCAACCAGCAAAGCAACTCTCTGTCGATTGCGGCAGGTTGCACCTCGTGCCCAGCTGGCGGTACTGGCGGCGGCGAATCACTTCGCTACTAAGCTAGTCCTGGAGGCTCCGAAGTTTCGGAGCCTCTTTCTTTTCCAAGGACTGATTTATGCGCGCCCTTCTCGTTGTCCTGATCATGCTGATTTGCCCTGCGGCTTACGCGTCTCAGCTGGGCTTTCCGGTTCTGCCGGGCGGTGCCCTGGCCTTCAAAAAGGTCGAGAGTATCCGCGAGCGACGCTTCAGCAATCTGATCGAGCAAAAAACTGATTTCAGCTGTGGCGCTGCATCGCTGGCGACCATTCTGTATCAGGGGTATCGCTTTGATATTGACGAACAAACCGTGATTGAAGGAATGCTCCAACAAGCAGACCTCGACATGGTTCGCAGCCAAGGTTTCTCAATGCTCGACATGAAACGCTATGTCGAGGCCATTGGCTTACGCGCTCGCGGTTATCGCATTCCAGCGGAACAACTCGAACAGATAAAAGTCCCGGTGGTGGTGCTGCTGGACGTACGCGGCTACAAGCACTTTGTAGTGCTGCAAAAAACCGAAGGCAACTGGGCCTATATCGGCGACCCGGTATTGGGCCATAAGCGCTACAAACTGGATGATTTCAAAGAAGGCTGGAACGGCATTGTTTTCGCAGTCATTGGCGCCGGTTACGACCGCAGCAATCCTTTAACAGAACCGCCGCAGCCACTCACTGCGCGCAACCGTCTAGACCGTTTCAAGCCGGTAAATGATGCCGAGTTGATGGAGTTCGGTTTTATACAAAGTGACTTCTTTTAATGGAGCACGACATGAAGACTCAACTGTGTATGGCAACCTTCTGCTTAGTTGCCAGCCTGCCACTCCACGCCACAGGTCTCTTTGTACCTGCAGAGCTGAGTGACCAGGAATTATCTCAACTGCGTGGCCGTTATGTGCTGCCAGGACGAATTGTTAATTTCGGTGTGACCATGGCCAGCACCTGGCAAAACGCTAACGGCCAGGTGCTGGGTGCCAAGGTCAATATGCAAATCCAGCAGAACATGCCCAAGCCGGTGTTCAACATCACCACTTTCAAGCAAAACAACAGTGATGCTGCTGCCGCGACAATCGCCTCTGGCATTGAAAATTCGCCAGCCACCAACACACCCACCCAAGGGACAGGTCAGATAAGTGGCGGCAACAGCCTCAATAATGTTCAGGGGGTGGTTCAAACGACACGGTCTGCTGGCGATCTAAACACCAGCTACAACAATCTGAACATTGATGTCACCCATGGCAACAAGGCACCTGCAGTCATGTCTGGTTCGCAGATGGTCAGCAGCGTCCAGCAAACCAGTGACCTCGGAACGGTTAAGGTCAGCCCAATGGGTGGTGGTTTACAACTGGCAATTAACACCAACGGCCAAGGAGCCAGCCTGCAGCAGCTCGGTGCAGGTGGTGCGGTTCAACGTACCGACATTATTGGCTCAAGTAACACTGTCACCAATTTCGCCGCGCTAAACGTCATGCTGAAGGAAAATATGCCGACGGCGAATGGTTTGAATTGCAATTGGAACCAACTTAACAATTTGCGTCCAACAGGGCTGTAAATATGGTCTAGGCTGGATTTGTTACCGATCTGAAATGGATGTCTTACCATGCCGAAGCACGTATCTATCTGCTTGGTTATGTGTGCGACTAGCGCGCTTGTCGCCCCTTCATTGATGGCTGCAACAGACGCTGAAGTAGACGCATTAAAACAACAACTTGAACTACTGAAGCAACACTACGACGCTCAACAAAAAGCACTTATGGTACTCGAGCAACGGCTCAAGCAAGTTGAGTCCCAGCCCATACAGAAACCACTGGTGCGCCCTATTCCTGCAACAGGACGCAGTGAGGCTGTGGCCAAGACAGGTGGCTCCGCCGGTGAAACGGGCTACGGCACCAGCCTGCAAGATGATGCTGCACCAGCGCGCAGCGTTGAAAATATCTACAATGAGGCCAGCGGTTTCTTCGGCACCGGCTCCTTCAGCTTTGAAACGGGCCTGACTTACAGCCACTATGACAGCAGGCAACTGTTCCTTAACGGCTTCCTGGCCCTCGACACCATCTTTCTTGGCAACATTGGTGTCGATCAGATTAACTCGGACTCCTTAACCCTTGATCTGACTGGCCGGTATAATTGGCGTGACCGCTGGCAATTCGATCTGAGCGTGCCTGTGGTGTACCGCGAGACCACCTTTGAATCAGCAGGCGCAGGCGGTTCGAGCACGGCGATCTCCGAAGAAACCGTTACCCGAGACCCTGAAATCGGTGATGTCAGCGCGGGTATTGCCTATAAATTCCTAACGGAAACCGAGAGCCGGCCAGATGCAGTACTGAGCCTGCGGGTCAAAGCACCAACGGGCAAAGACCCTTATGGCATCAAACTGCAAGCTGTGCCCGGTAACGACAATCTGACCGTTCCCGAAGAGCTGCCAACCGGCAACGGCGTGTGGTCAGTCACCCCAGGCATATCGCTGGTCAAAACCGTCGACCCCGCAGTGCTCTTCGGCAACCTGTCTTACACCTACAACCTGGAAGAAGACTACAGCGACATCAGCTCTACCCGCGGGGTTAAACAACCCGGCACCGTGCAACTGGGTAACTGGTTCCAATTTGGCTTGGGCATGGCCTTTGCGCTTAACGAACGTATGAGCCTGTCGATGTCTTACTCACAACTACTCTCGCAAAAAAGCAAAGTCAAAGCTGAGGGTCAAAGCTTTCAATCAGTGCCCAGTAGTGACGCCAACGCCGCGTACTACAACATCGGCATGACCTACGCAGTCGATCAAAACCTGAGTATTGTGCCCAACCTGTCAATCGGTCTGACACCGGATGCGCCGGACTTCACCTTCAGCGTTCGATTCCCTTATTACTTCTAACTAAACTTATCCACAGGCCTGTCCGGAATCTATTCCGGTCGGGCTTGCGGGCGTCTAGTATGCAGAGCATCAGACACAAACCAGACGAGGCAGTTGTGGATACTCAAGGGATGCTTTGGGGATTGTTGTTTGGCTCGATCGGGTTGGGCTTTTTTATCTACGGACGCAAGAATGCTCGCACCATGCCGTTTGTTTGCGGCCTGGGGTTGATGGTGTTCCCTTACTTTATTAGCACGACCCTGCCGATGGTTGCGATTGGGTGTGCGCTGATGGCCCTGCCCTACTTTGTCAGGCTTTAAACCCCGTCGGCCTCAGCGAATCTGGTGCTTATGCAGGAGCCGGTAAAATGTTGGCCGTGAAATACCGAGGCCACGCGCCGCCTGACTGCAGTTTTCCGGATACTTTGCCATGGCATCATTGAGCGCCTGAATTTCAGCCTTGCGCTTGTAATCTTCCAGCGTGCCAAGCTGTTCAAGCAGTATGCTGCGTTGTTCAAGGCCAAGGTCCTTGGCTTCTATCTGTCGTCCCTCTGCCAGCACCAGGCCTCGTCGTACCCGGTTGGCCAGTTCACGCACATTACCCGGCCATTTATGTTCCGTCAGCTGTCTCAATGCATCGTCGCTGAATCGCTTGGCCCGGCGCCCGGTCTCGGCGCTGTACAAGCTGGCGAAGTAGCTTGCCAACATCGGAATGTCTGCCATGCGCTCATGCAAAGCAGCGGTCTGCACCTGCAGTACATTAAGGCGGTAATAAAGGTCCTCGCGAAAACTGCCATTATCAATGGCGGCTTCAAGATCAATATGAGTGGCGGCCAGCACCCGAACATCAACCGATATTGGCTGATTGCCCCCCACACGCTCTATCTGCTTTTCTTGCAGAAAACGCAGCAGGTTCGCCTGCAGCTCAAGGGGTAGGTCACCAATTTCGTCGAGAAACAATGTGCCGCCATCTGCCGACTCTATCCGTCCGATTTTGCGTTGATGCGCGCCGGTAAATGCGCCCTTCTCGTGACCAAATAACTCGGACTGAATCAGGTGCTCGGGAATGGCTCCGCAGTTGATCGCAATAAACGGCTTGCTTGCGCGATTGGAACGGCGATGCAGGGTTCTTGCGACTAGTTCTTTACCTGTACCGCTTTCACCACGAATCAATACCGGCGAATGCGTTGGCGCAAGTTTGGCAAGCAGCTTTCGTAAATCACGGATTGGTTTGCTCTGCCCCATTAACTCATTTTCATGATCAACAATGATGCCGCTTTTACGCCCGCGCAATCTGGCCATACCGTAGGCACGGCCCAAGGTCACATGCACGCGAGACACGTCAAAGGGCAAGGTGTGATAGTCAAAAAACCATTCACCCACAAACTCGCCAAGGGCTGTAACCGAGGACAGCAGATCGGGGCTAAGCACTGCAATCCACTCAGTACCGCTGCGGCTCAACAGCTGCTTGACTGCAGCGGGCCGCCGAAGGTGCGCTTCATTCAACCTGATTAAACCGACATCACAGTTACGCTCCTCCGCTTGCTCAAGCAAGCAGCCTTCCACCGTCCATCCTGCCTCACGAAGACCCGGCAACAATGAGCGACAATCATCACAAGGGTCTACAACTAAAAGGCGCCGTGGTGTAAGCGTGTCATTAAGCATACCTTTCCTTGGCGCCAAAAATTTAACGTTTTTAATCAAAGGCTTAGGCGCGATTACAGTTACCCTAGCAACGCTTTTGATAGTGCCTTGGAACAATTCACACTAAGGCGCTAGCGCTAAATAACTAGCAGATCAAAAACAGGGGGTTTAGCCCTTAACCCACTGAAAAAACTTATTATTTATGTGACGCAGTTCCGTTGAAGCTAACCCTTCATTCCCAAGTTTCAATCGCTGCAAAACTTTAGCTAGGTGACAAACTGGTCGCACTAAAGCTTGCCGATGTCGTTTCAAGGCTCAAGCGGCTTATTTAGTCGCCGATAACTCAGTATCGCTACTGCTTTGGCCACGGGCTGCCCAGAGCAATTTCTATTGAGGGGCACTATGACCATCCGCGCAAAGCTTATTGCAGCGTTTATCTGCGTCACGCTGATTCCTACTCTGATCATCACCGTGTTTGTGACCCGCCAGGCCATCACTCATGAGCGTGAACAATTTAATCAAAGCAGCGTTAAACAAATTCAAGAAGTGGATAACGCCTTCAATTTGTTTCTAACCAGTGTCGCCGAGAACGTGACCCTGCTGACCCAGACGGCGCTGCTCAAATCTGCCGATGACAGCCTCAACAGCTATCTCGATGCGCCTTCAGAAACCAAAATGAGTGCGCCAGCAGCAGGGATCGGTGCAGAGATCTACACGCTGTTTGATGCCATGGGCAAAGCGCACCCCAGCTATGCCTATGTATATGTGGGCACCAGTGAAGGACGCTATTTACAGTGGCCCGACTCCAACATTTCGGCCAAATACGACCCACGCACCCGCCCATGGTTCAAGACGGGCTTAAGTGGCAACGGCAAACCAACCCGGACCGCGGCTTATTTATTTGCCGAAGACAACTCAACAATTATCTCCACTGTTTCAACATTTACCGACAATGACGGTGGTACCGGAGTTATCGGCCTGGATGTCTCGCTTGATCAGCTGACCCAAGCGGTGAAACGCGTTCAATTCGGCACAACCGGCTACCTGATGCTGGTCGAAAATAACGGTAACGTGCTCGCTGACCCTAAGCACCCCGATAACAACTTCAAGCCGATGAACAGCCTGGGCGAAGGTTATGCACAGCTTGCAGACAAACCTGCGGGTTTCTATGACGTGACGATCGGCGACACCGATTACAGCGCCAGCGTTTACAAATCAGCAAGCCTTGGCTGGACGTATGTCGGGCTCATCGAAAGTCGTGAAATCAGCGCAGGCGCTTGGCAACTCGTCACCATTATCAGCTTGCTAAGTGCGGGCTTGGTGGTGGTGTTCGCGTTGTGTGGCATCGCGTTATCCAAGGTGCTGATCTCCCCCATCAATAACGCATCCCTACGCCTCAGAGACATCGCCAGTGGCCAAGGTGATTTAACCGGTCGCTTGGAAGTTAAAGGCCGTGATGAGATGTCTGAAATGGCACTCGGCTTCAATGGTTTCGTCAGCAGCATACAAGGGCTGATTCAAGACATACGCGCCTCGAGCCTGCGTGTCGAAAAAGATGCCAGCACCATCGACAGCCAAGCCAGTCAACTCGACGACAGCGCGCAACGCCAATCTATTGCGGTCGATATGGTTTCAACTGCTTTCCACGAAATGGTCGCCACAGCCAACGAAGTTGCAGCCAGTTGTAATCGTGCCGCCGACGCGGCACAGCACGGTGAAGATCAAGCGCATAAAGGTCAGAAAGTAATAGGTCTGATGATTGAGCAAGTCGGTAGCCTCGGCGATAAGATCAAAAGCGCCGCTGACTCGATCAGCCACCTGCAAAACGATACGCAAAGCATTACAGCAATTCTCAACACCATCCGCGGGATTGCTGAGCAAACCAACTTGCTGGCGCTAAACGCCGCTATCGAGGCAGCACGTGCCGGTGATCAAGGCCGTGGCTTTGCTGTAGTTGCCGATGAAGTCCGGGCACTCGCAAAACGTACATCTGAATCGACTGAGCAAATTAATACCCTGTTGGAAAAGCTGGTAAACAGCACCCACAGTGTGGCCAGTGAGATGCAAAAAAGTCTGTCTCAGTCTAACGAGTCAGTGGCATTTACTGTGCAGGTTGAAGAAGCATTCAGCGGTGTGCATGAGGCGGTTATTACGATCAAGGACATGAATACCCAAATCGCCACGGCGGCGGAAGAACAGCATGCAGTCGCCGAAGAAATTAACCGGCATATTGTCGATATTCACGCCGACGCGGAACGCATAAATCAGGTTTCACACCACTCAAAAGCTACGACTGAATCCTTATCCCAAGTATCCAACGAGCTTAATCGTTTAGTGGGTAGATTCCGAACTGAGTAACCGCTGCGGTAAACAGCGACTCAGGTTCCAACCTCAGCGCTAGCACCTCACCAGCCCTGACCAAAACATTGAGTCGACAGTGCTCAGGGTTGGATTACCCTTGTCGGTTTCTAACTGATACAGCGCTCGGGTGGACGAATCAGGTCCCAAACTTAGTGCAGCAGCACCATCCTGATCTGGAGGCGGCTGTTTAACTGATGCTCGCCGCCGCAAGCTTGCTGCGTTGTTTAATCAATAAACCTGAACGCCGAAAATATCCACCAGACCTCAGCTATCAACGCCACAATTGCAAAACACAGGTGAAACATCCTGTGCTTGACGCATGCGGCGACGATGCATAACCCGCAGAGACCGATCTGACGAAAAGGGTAAATAACCCCAAGTGCCCGGAAGTGCTCCATGCCTTTCATCATGGAGTCGAGCACATCCATGATGAAAATGGTGCCAAGCAGGGCGTAAAACCAGCGTTGGCGTGAATGGAAATAATCAGCAAAGCCCAGGTACTCGCCCATGTGGTCTGGAAATAGCAGTGCAGAGGTAAAAAATATCAGTGCGGCATAACCCAACACGAAGAAGTATTCCTCGAACTCCCAGTGTTCAACACGGAACAGCGCGAATTCGAACCACCAGAAATGGATAACGAACAGTATAAGAAAAGCTGTCCAGACAAGGTGCGGCAGATAAATTTGATTGAGTTCAGGGTGTTGGACGAATCGAGAAAGCCCGCTTAACAAGCGGGTGACGCTAAGACCCGTGACGACGCCAACCACTATCCGCACATGGACAAATGCCTGAGGATCGATAGCTGTCATTTCGCTGAGAGGCATTGCGCTCTCCGGTCGCTGCGCTACTGTGAACGCCGAACACAGCATCAACGATAAACCAAGTGGGTGTTATCGCAGCGTAGTTCAAAACCGACAGGTCGCCATGAAGCCTGTTGAGCTCGGTTGCGTTTTGAGGAAAGGAGCCCTATCTCACCCAAAATGCCTTGCTGCTTGGCTCAATACTCGAAACGAGGGACATGTGGATAAGTTAAGTTACCCACAGGACAAATTTCTAATTTAGCTGGAAAACCAGTGAGGGTTTTCCAGCTCGTATCCGCCGGTCTCTACTCAACAGTCACAGACTTGGCCAGGTTACGCGGCTGGTCCACGTCGGTGCCTTTGAGCACGGCAACGTAGTACGACAGCAGTTGCAGGGGGATGGTGTAGAGGATCGGCGCAAGGGCATCGTGGATATGCGGCATGTTAACCACGTGAGTGCCTTCGCCATTGCTCATGCCGGCTTTTTCATCGGCAAATACAATCAGCTCGCCGCCACGGGCACGAACTTCCTGCAGGTTGGATTTAAGCTTCTCCAGCAGTTCGTTGTTAGGCGCAACGGTGACCACCGGCATGTCGGCATCAACCAAGGCCAACGGGCCGTGCTTGAGTTCACCGGCCGGATAGGCTTCAGCGTGGATGTACGAGATCTCCTTGAGCTTCAAGGCGCCCTCCATTGCCACTGGGTATTGCGCACCGCGACCCAAAAACAACGTGTGATGCTTCTCAGCGAAGTGCTCGGACACCTTCTCAACCACAGTGTCCATTGCCAATGCCTCACCCAAGCGGGTTGGCAGGCGGCGCAGTTCAGCAACCAGCTCCGCTTCTAGCTTAGGATCAAGCGTGCCGCGCACGCGGCCCATGGCCAAGGTCAGCAGCATCAGCGCGACCAATTGGGTGGTGAAGGCTTTGGTGGAGGCAACGCCAATTTCCGGGCCAGCCAGGGTCAGCAAGGTCAAATCAGATTCGCGCACCAGTGAGCTGATGCCGACGTTACAGATCGCCAGGCTAGCCAGGTAACCACCTTGCTCGGGCGACAGGTCTTTGGCATTGCGCAGTGCTGCCAAGGTGTCAGCGGTTTCACCCGACTGAGAAATGCTGACAAACAGGGTATCAGGCTGAACCACAACCTTGCGATAGCGGAACTCGCTGGCCACTTCGATCTGGCACGGAATACCGGCCAACTCTTCGAGCCAATAACGCGCCACCATACCGGCGTGATAGCTGGTCCCGCAGGCGACGATCTGGATGTTTTTAACCTTGGCGAAAATGTCCGCGGCTTGCGGACCAAAGGCTTGAACCAGAACATGATCTTCAGCCAAACGGCCTTCCAGCGTACGTTGCACAACGGCTGGCTGCTCATGGATTTCCTTGAGCATAAAGTGGCGATATTCGCCTTTATCGGCCGCCTCGGCACCTTCGTGGTACTGCACCTGTTCGCGTTTTACCGCTTGGCCATCAACGCTCCAGATTTTCACTTCATCACGTTGAATCTCTGCGATGTCGCCTTCTTCCAAGTACATAAAGCGGTCAGTCACCTGGCGCAAGGCCAGTTGGTCTGAGGCGAGAAAGTTTTCGCCAATACCCAGACCAATAACCAGCGGGCTGCCACTACGGGCGGCAACAATGCGATCTGGTTGTTTGGCACTGATGACCGCCAAGCCATAAGCGCCGTGCAGCTGCTTAACAGCCAGTTTCAGCGCAGCCGTGAGGTCAGGTTCGGTCTTCAGGGTGTGATCAAGCAAATGCACAATCACTTCGGTGTCGGTGTCCGAACTGAAGCTGTAACCCAAGCCCTTGAGTTGATCACGCAGGGCATCGTGATTTTCAATGATGCCGTTGTGCACCACTGCAAGATGATGGCCAGAGAAGTGTGGATGCGCGTTGCGCTCGCTCGGCGCTCCGTGAGTTGCCCAGCGAGTGTGGGCGATGCCAACGCGACCCGGCAGAGGCTCAGCCTTCAATGCCGCTTCAAGTTCACTGACCTTGCCCACACGGCGGCGGCGATTCAGCTCACCGGCCTCGTTAAGCAGTGCTACGCCGGCGCTGTCGTAACCGCGATACTCAAGGCGCTTGAGCCCCTCAACCAACACAGCGGTGATATTACGTTCAGCTACGGCACCGACGATTCCACACATAATTGTCTCCTTACGGCTCTATGCTCGCGCAGATCAATTTGATTCCGCACGACAGCAATTGGTCTCGAGCATCCTGGTTCAGACGCTCATCAGTAATCAGGGTATGCACACGTGCCCATGGCAATTCGAGGTTGGGGATCTTGCGACCTATCTTGTCGCTCTCAACCATCACAATCACTTCGCGGGCAACCTCGGCCATGACTTGGCTGAGGCCGAGTAATTCGTTAAAGGTTGTTGTGCCACGGGCCACGTCAATGCCATCGGCACCAATAAACAGCTGGTCAAAATCGTATGAGCGAAGCACCTGTTCGGCAACCTGCCCCTGGAAAGACTCAGAGTGCGGGTCCCAGGTTCCGCCAGTCATCAACAACACCGGCTCGTGCTCTAAATCACGCAGCGCATTGGCAACAATCAGCGAGTTGGTCATCACCACCAGACCGGGCTTGCGCCCCAGTTCCGGAATCATCGCCGCGGTGGTGGTGCCGCTGTCGATAATGATGCGCGCATGCTCACGTATGCACTTAACCCCGGCACGAGCAATGGCCAGCTTATAGCTCGATATGGGTTGGCTGACATCGACCATCAACTCTTGCGGCAATTGCACCGCACCGCCATACCGGCGCAGCAACAAGCCGTTCTTCTCCAGCGCAGCTAAGTCTTTACGCACCGTCACTTCTGAAGTCGAAAAGCGTTTTGCCAGTTCATCCACGCTCACTTCACCCTGCTCGGTGAGCAAGGCAAGAATGGAATGACGACGCTGCGGAGTGTTGCGTTTGGACATGCCTAAGTTTCGATTCGAAAGATAACGAAGGCAATCAAAACCTAATGAAGCTTTTAGGTCAAGCAAAACCACAAAAGACCGCCAAATGGCAGCCTAAATAGAGTTATCCACAGCCGAAACGAAATATGGTCGGTCACCCGCTATTAAGAAGGAGAGTTATTCTCGATCCCGGTTCAGCTTGTAGATCAACTGGACGTGCGGATCATTCAAGCTCTCGTAACTGATACCTTCTTTATCAAGCCCATCAAGTCCCTCAATACCGCCAATGATTAAGGGCCACTCATCACGTCTCGTAATGCTAACGACATAAGGTGTCAGGTAATTATCAAGGTGGCCTTTACTTGGCTCGCGAATTTCGTCGCTAAGCGCCTGCAGATAGTCGCGTTTGTGAGTCCTCGACCAATCGATTGCGAATCCGGCTCGGTAACATAACTCCATGAATACCAGCAGAAGAGTTCGACCGTTGCCGTCTAAAAAAGGATGTGCAAACGCCAGTTGGCCCATCACTTCGCCAAGCTTAATCTTGAACCTGTTCTTGTCTTTCGCGAGGTCGAAAGCATAATCGATAGCATGCTTGATGAGCGCGGGGCATTCGAAGACGATGCTGTAAGGATCATTATCTAAGCCCTTAAACACAGCTAGATGCGGAACTAGCTCATTTCTGTCTTTTCCCGCCCAAGGGTAAAACCCACTAAACAGGATCTTGTGAACCTCGAGCACGGCGTTGTAATTGAGGGATTTGCTTTTGGCTAGGTATGCCAAGGCCTCATCGATACTCAGCTCGAAGGCGAAGTGCTCAGACTGTTTAACATCAGACGGACTTTTAAGCCCTTGAAGATTTTGCAAGTAGCCGGCAATTTCGAAATCGCCAAAAGGATCGAAACTCATGCGCTGAGCTTCTTGTTCAAGCTCCTCTTTTCTAGGAGGTAGCGTCCTTGAAGCGAAAGCGTTTCCCGTTTAGTCAAAACGCCTTTCCTGCTCAAGTTAATGAGCAGCTGCTCTATGCAATCAAGCTCAACATCATCACCCGCAAGGCGAGTAATGTTCGAAGCGATGCGGCTCATTCCATCACGCTCGGCGGTGACCTGGTGAACCTGAGCAAGCATGCGGACCTGTTCTGCGACACTAACAGTGGTGGTCTTGGTCATTAAAAGCCCTCCATTCGCACCTCAATATAGCATCGAAGCCTGTCCAGTGGTGCCAGAGCCTGATCTGCCAATGTAGCGGCAGAATTCAGGCCGGTGAATAGTCTGTTGCCCCTATAACAGACCATTTCAAGCAGACCGCTTGCTAGACAGTGTTGGCCAGCGAAGCAGCTCGATTCACTTCTTGGTGGGTCGCTTCCAGCCTTCAATATTGCGCTGCTTAGCGCGGCCGACGGCTAAGTTATCCACAGGCACGTCGCTGGTGATAACTGAACCGGCACCCGTGGTCACCAAATCGCCGAGGGTAACCGGTGCAACCAGCGAGCTGTTTGAGCCGATAAACACATCAGCACCCATCACGGTGCGATGCTTATTCACACCGTCGTAGTTGCAAGTAATGGTGCCAGCGCCGATGTTAGTACGTGCGCCAATTTCAGCATCGCCAAGGTAGCTCAAGTGACCGGCTTTAGCGCCTTCACCCAGCACCGCGTTTTTCAATTCGACAAAGTTACCCACATGGGCCTTTTTGCCCAATACAGTCCCCGGACGTAAACGCGCGAATGGGCCGCAATCTGCGCCCTCACCCACTTCTGCGCCGTCCAGATGGCTGTTGGCTTTGATGATCGCGCCTTTGCGCAGCACGCTGTTTTTGATGATGCAATTGGCGCCGATTTCGACGTTGTCTTCAATCAGCACGTTGCCTTCAAGGATGACGTTGATGTCGATCATCACATCACGGCCAACGGAGACTTCACCGCGCTGATCAAAACGTGCGGGGTCACGCAGGGTCACGCCTTGGGTCATCAACGCCCGCGCAGCGCGCTGCTGATAATGGCGCTCCAACTCAGCCAGTTGACGGCGATCGTTGGCGCCCTGTACTTCCATGGCGTCCAGCGGCTGCTCTGTAGCCACCACCAAACCATCGGAAACCGCCATGGCAATTACGTCAGTCAGGTAGTACTCGCCTTGGGCATTGCTGTTCGACAGACGCCCCAGCCAGTCACTCAATTTGCTCGCCGGTACCGCGAGAATCCCGGTGTTGCCTTCGCTGATTAGGCGCTGCACTTCGCTGGCATCTTTGTGTTCAACAATGGCTTCAACCTGGCCAGCAGCATTGCGCACAATACGGCCATAACCAGTTGGATCGTCGAGATTCACCGTAAGCAAACCCAGCTGCTGATCATTAACCTGCAGTAGCAGGCGCTCAAGCGTGCTCTTTTCGATCAGTGGCACATCGCCGTAAAGAATCAACACGCGATCGCTGGTCAGTGCAGGCAGTGCTTGAGCGACTGCATGGCCTGTACCCAGTTGCTCGGTCTGCATGACAAAGTTCAGATCATCAGCGGCGAGGCGTTCACGCACAGTATCAGCGCCATGGCCAATGACCACATGAATGCCCTGGGGCTTAAGCTCACGGGCGATATCGATGACATGACCCAGCATCGACTTACCAGCAACCGGATGCAGAACCTTAGGCAAGGCCGAACGCATGCGCGTGCCCTGACCTGCTGCGAGAATGACGATATCAAGTGACATAACGGTAGTTACCAATGGTTAAAGACGGAAATCCTTTCCAGACACCGCGCTGCGCAGTGAATTGGCGCAGCAAAGAAAAAGGGTAGCCTAGGCTACCCTTTTACTTAACTGCAAAAAAGTCTGACTGCTGCGATTAGCCGCCGAACTTCTTGCGCAATTGCTGGACGGTGCGCAGCTGAGCTGCAGCCTCGGCCAGACGAGCAGCAGCTGAGCCGTAATCGAACTCAGCACCTTGCTCGTGCAACGCTTTCTCAGCTGCCTTAACGGCTTCCTGAGCAGACGCTTCATCAAGATCGGCAGCACGCTGCACGGTGTCGGCCAAAACCTTCACCATGTTTGGCTGCACTTCAAGGAAGCCGCCGGAGATGTAGAACACCTCAGCTTCGCCGCCTTGCTTGATCAAACGGATTGGACCCGGCTTCAGGTCAGTCAGCAACGGCGCGTGGCCTGGAGTGATACCGATATCACCCAAGTTACCGTGCGCAATTACCATCTCGACCAGTCCGGAAAACATCTCCGCTTCTGCGCTGACGATATCGCAATGGACTGTCATAGCCATAACCTTGCCTCACATTGCAGGTTGTGGATAAGACTTATCCACAACCTGATGCGCCTGTTACCAGGCGCATACGGTGATTACAGTTTCTTCGCTTTCTCTACGGCTTCTTCAATGCTGCCGACCATGTAGAACGCTTGCTCTGGCAAGTGATCGTAGTCGCCTTTGAGGATGCCGCTGAAGCCTGCGATGGTGTCTTTCAGGGAAACGTATTTGCCTGGAGAACCGGTGAAGACTTCGGCCACGAAGAATGGCTGAGACAGGAAGCGCTGAATCTTACGAGCACGGGATACCAACTGCTTATCGGCTTCGGACAGTTCGTCCATACCCAGAATAGCAATGATGTCCTTCAGCTCTTTGTAACGCTGCAATACGTACTGAACGCCACGCGCAGTGTCGTAGTGCTCCTGACCAATCACCTGCGGATCGAGCTGGCGAGAGGTGGAGTCCAACGGGTCAACTGCTGGGTAGATACCCAACGAAGCGATGTCACGGGACAATACGACCGTTGCGTCCAAGTGGGCGAAGGTGGTCGCCGGGGACGGGTCAGTCAAGTCATCCGCTGGTACGTATACGGCTTGGATCGAAGTAATCGAACCGGTCTTGGTCGAAGTGATACGTTCTTGCAGAACGCCCATCTCTTCGGCCAGGGTCGGCTGATAACCTACTGCCGACGGCATACGGCCGAGCAGTGCGGATACTTCAGTACCGGCCAAGGTATAACGGTAGATGTTGTCCACGAAGAACAGAACATCACGGCCTTCATCACGGAACTTCTCCGCCATGGTCAAGCCAGTCAACGCTACGCGCAGACGGTTGCCCGGTGGCTCGTTCATCTGACCGTAGACCAAGGCTACTTTGTCGAGAACGTTGGAATCCTTCATCTCGTGGTAGAAGTCGTTACCCTCACGAGTACGCTCCCCCACACCGGCGAACACGGAATAACCGCTGTGCTCGATGGCGATGTTACGGATCAGTTCCATCATGTTTACGGTTTTACCAACACCGGCACCACCGAACAGACCAACCTTACCGCCTTTGGCAAACGGGCAGATCAAGTCAATAACCTTGATGCCTGTTTCCAGCAGTTCGTTGCTGCCCGCTTGTTCAGCGTAAGTTGGCGCAGGACGGTGAATGCCCCAACGCTCTTCTTCGCCAATCGGGCCAGCTTCGTCGATTGGGTTGCCCAGTACGTCCATGATACGGCCCAGGGTCTTAACCCCGACCGGTACCTGGATGTTTGTACCTGTGCTGGTGACGTCTAGACCACGTTTCAGGCCTTCGGTCGAACCCATTGCAATTGTACGGACCACACCGTCGCCCAGCTGCTGCTGAACTTCGAGGGTGGTTTCAGCGCCGACTACTTTCAACGCTTCATAAACACTCGGCACATGATCACGCGGGAATTCCACGTCGATAACGGCGCCGATGATTTGAACGATACGTCCGCTACTCATCTTTGGTTCCTCTGACTTTTTTCAACCGTTCTTGACAGTTGAACCGTTCTTAAACCGCGGCAGCGCCGCCGACGATTTCCGAAATCTCTTGGGTAATTGCTGCCTGACGCGCCTTGTTATAGATCAGTTGTAAATCACCAATCAAATCACCGGCGTTGTCGGTGGCGTTCTTCATTGCAATCATCCGCGCAGCTTGTTCAGCCGCGTTGTTCTCAACCACTGCCTGGTACACCTGCGACTCCACATAACGCACCATCAAGCCTTCCAGCAGCTCTTTGGCGTCGGGTTCGTACAGGTAGTCCCAGTGATGCTTGAGCTCTTGATCCGGAGTCGCCACCAATGGAATCAACTGCTCCACTGTCGGCTGTTGCGTCATGGTGTTGATGAACTTGTTCGAGACCACGGACAAACGATCGATACGACCTTCTAAGTACGCATCGAGCATTACCTTGACGCTACCAATCAGATCATTGATCGATGGTTCTTCGCCCAGGTGGCTGATCGCAGCAACAACATTGCCACCAAAGTTACGGAAAAACGCCGCACCTTTGCTGCCAATCACGCAGAGATCAATCTCTACGCCTTGCTCGCGATTGCTCGCCATGTCTTTGACCAGAGCCTTGAACAGGTTGGTGTTCAGACCACCACACAGACCACGGTCACTGCTTACCACGACATAACCTACACGCTTTACTTCGCGCTCGATCATGAACGGGTGGCGGTATTCCGGGTTGGCGTTGGCCAGATGACCAATTACCTGGCGGATACGCTCCGCGTAGGGACGGCTAGACGCCATGCGCATTTGTGCCCTGCGCATTTTGCTTACCGCCACCTTTTCCATGGCGCTGGTGATCTTCTGCGTGCTTTTGATGCTCGCAATCTTGCTGCGAATCTCTTTTGCGCCTGCCATTTGACACCTATCAGGTTAGCAAGCGAGGGCCGTAAAGCCCTCGCTGCGGCTTACCAGGTTTGGGTGGCTTTGAACTTCTCGATACCGGCTTTAAGGCCAGCGTCGATTTCGTCGTTGAAGTCACCCTTCACGTTAATCTGCGCCAACAAGTCAGCGTGATCACGGTTGAAGTAAGCAATCAGGGCCTGCTCGAATGCGCCAACTTTGGCGACTTCGATATCCCGTAGGAAACCACGTTCAGCTGCGTACAGCGACAGCGCCATGTCTGCAATAGACATCGGAGCATATTGCTTCTGCTTCATCAGCTCGGTAACGCGCTCACCGTGCTCAAGTTGCTTACGAGTGGCTTCGTCCAGGTCAGATGCGAACTGGGCGAATGCCGCCAATTCACGGTACTGAGCCAGAGCGGTACGGATACCACCGGAAAGCTTCTTGATGATCTTGGTTTGAGCCGCACCACCTACACGGGATACCGAAATACCAGCGTTGACCGCTGGACGGATACCGGAGTTGAACATCGAGGTCTCAAGGAAGATCTGACCGTCAGTGATCGAAATCACGTTGGTTGGTACGAACGCAGAAACGTCGCCAGCCTGGGTTTCAATGATTGGCAGAGCGGTCAAAGAACCGGTTTTGCCAGTCACAGCACCATTGGTGAACTTCTCAACGTACTCTTCGGATACGCGCGATGCACGCTCCAACAGACGGCTGTGGAGGTAGAACACGTCGCCTGGGTAAGCTTCACGGCCTGGTGGACGGCGCAGCAACAGGGAAATCTGACGATAAGCCACTGCTTGCTTGGACAGATCGTCATAAACGATCAGCGCGTCTTCACCACGGTCACGGAAGTATTCACCCATGGTGCAACCGGAGTAGGCAGAAATGTACTGCAGCGCTGGCGATTCAGAAGCCGAAGCTGCCACCACGATGGTGTTAGCCAGGGCGCCGTTCTCTTCCAGCTTGCGCACTACGTTGGCGATGGTCGATTGCTTCTGACCGATGGCTACGTAAACGCACTTAATGCCGCTGTTTTTCTGATTGATGATGGCGTCAACTGCCAAAGCAGTTTTACCGATCTGACGGTCACCAATGATCAGCTCACGCTGGCCACGGCCTACCGGGATCATGGCATCGACTGACTTGTAGCCAGTCTGTACCGGCTGATCAACCGACTTACGCCAGATCACGCCCGGTGCAACCTTTTCAACAGCGTCGGTTGCGACGTTGTTCAGCGGGCCTTTACCGTCGATTGGATTACCCAAGGCGTCAACAACACGACCCAGCAGTTCCGGACCAACCGGAACTTCGAGGATACGGCCGGTGCACTTCGCGCTCATGCCTTCTGCGAGCGTGGTGTATGCACCCAGTACGACTGCACCCACGGAGTCTTGCTCCAGGTTCAGTGCCATACCGTAGACGCCACCCGGGAACTCGATCATTTCGCCATACATAGCATCGGCGAGACCGTGAATACGCACAATACCGTCAGATACGCTGACGATAGTGCCTTCGTTTCGGGCTTGGGAAGAGACGTCGAGTTTCTCGATACGTCCCTTGATGATTTCACTTATTTCGGAAGGATTGAGTTGCTGCATAGCTCTGCTGCCCCTTCAAACTCAAGATTTCAATGCTTCGGCCAGTTTCGCGATTTTACCGCGAACTGAGCCATCGATAACCAGGTCGCCGGCGCGAATGATGACACCCCCGATAAGGGCGGCATCCTCCGCAGCGTGCAGACGCACTTCTCGACCGAGCCGTGCACTGAGAACCTTGGCGAGTTTGTCTTGCTGTTCATCGTTCAACGCAAAAGCACTGGTCACATCAACGTCTATCGACTTTTCCTGCTCGGCTTTATACAGCTCGAACAGTTCAACGATTTCCGGCAACAAAGCCAGACGATCGTTTTCAGCCAATACGTGGATGAAATTGCCTACTTGTGCGTCAAACTTGTCACCACACACTTCAATAAAAGTGGTGGCCTTGTCTTTACTCGTCAAACGCGGGGCCTTGAGCACGCGCTGGATGGTATCGTCTTCCGATACCGCAGCAGCCAGGCCGAGCATGGCTGACCAATTGGCCAGTTGCTGATGGGCCTGGGCGTACTCGAAGGCAGCCTTAGCGTAAGGTCGGGCCAACGTGGTCAATTCTGCCATGATCGCGCCCTCGCTTAAATTTCCGCTGCCAGTTTAGAAACCAGCTCCGCGTGCGCGTTTTGGTCGATTGAAACGCCCAAGATCTTCTCAGCGCCATTGACAGCCAGAGCACCCACTTGGGCACGCAGCGCGTCTTTAGCACCGTTCAGTTCTTGTTCGATCTCAGCCTGAGCCTGAGCCTTCACACGGTCAGCTTCGACATGAGCCTGTTCACGGGCCTCGTCGACAATCTGGGTACCGCGTTTCTTGGCTTGCTCAATAATTTCTGCTGCCTGTGTTTTAGCTTCGCGCAGTTGTTGACCCGCTTTCTCTTGGGCCAACTCCAAATCACGAGCTGCACGGTTGGCAGCGTCCAGACCTTCTGCGATCTTCTTTTGACGTTCTTGCAGAGCAGCGATGACCGGAGGCCATACGTACTTCATGCAGAACATCACGAAGATGAAGAAGGCAACGGCCTGGCCAATCAGGGTTGCATTAATGTTCACGCCAACACCTCGCTCGTTCGTTGTCTATCAAACCAAATCACTCGAATAATCGAGTGATTACAGGATTTGACCAACGAAAGGATTCGCGAAGGTGAAGAACAGTGCGATACCAACACCGATCATGGTCACGGCGTCGAGCAAGCCCGCGACGATGAACATTTTCACTTGCAGCATTGGAACCATTTCTGGCTGACGCGCAGCGCCTTCCAGGAACTTGCCGCCCAGCAGGCCGAAACCAATGGCAGTACCAAGGGCGCCCAGGCCGATTAGCAGAGCAACAGCGATCGCAGTTAAACCAACTACAGTTTCCATTTTTCCTCCCGACTTTTATGTCGTATTGGTTAAGTGTTTCTAAGGTTAAGCGGTAAAGCTAAATCGTTTGTCCAGCATGCCCTCACGGGCGTCCACCAATTACCCGCGCACCGTAGTGATACGGTGCGCAAAGCCAATTAGTGGTTGTCTTCGTGAGCCATCGACAGGTAGACGATGGTCAGCATCATGAAGATGAACGCTTGCAGCGTGATGATCAGGATGTGGAACACTGCCCACGCCCAGCTCAGGGCAACGCCCAGGGTGCTGAGCAGGAACATGCCACTGCCAAACATCACGGCAATCAGAATAAAGATCAGTTCGCCGGCATACATGTTACCGAACAGTCGCAGTGCCAGAGAGATTGGCTTAGCGATCAGGGTCACGAACTCAAGCAAGAAGTTAACCGGGATCAACAGCGCCTGAAGCAGAATGTTCTTGCTGCCGAACGGGTGCAGGGTCAATTCGCCAATAAAGCCGCCGATGCCCTTAACCTTGATGCTGTAGAAAATGATCAAGGCAAACACCGACAGGGCCATGCCCAGAGTCGCGTTTGGATCGGTGGTTGGCACCACGCGGAAGAACATATGCTCGTCGCCTGCGATTTTCTGCGCCAGAACGGGCAGGAAATCCACCGGAACCAAGTCCATCAAGTTCATCAGGAAGATCCAGACGAAGATGGTCAAAGCCAAGGGTGCGATCAGCATGTTACGGCCATGGAACGTGTCTTTGACACTGCCATCAACGAACTCGATCAGCACTTCAACGAAGTTCTGCAAGCCGCCAGGCTGGCCGCTGGTAGCGCGTTTTGCTGCCATGCGGAAAATAAGAATAAAAACCAGACCAAGAACCACGGACCAACCCAGGGTATCCACGTGGAATGCCCAGAAGCCCATTTCTTTAGCTTGTTCTGCTGTGTGAGCGAATCCCCAATCACCTGTAGGCAGTTTCCCAAACGTCAGGTTCTGCAGGTGATGCTGGATGTAGCCCGAAGCGGTTTGCTCTGCCATGTTTGCCTCAAACGCCCTAAGGTCTCAAAAGTCTTGTTCTCGTTAGCAGGGGTGAAAACCAATTGACCAACTGGGTCAGAAGGAAAACGCTGAAGACCGCCAGCGCATCCAATGGCTTCACACCTGCGAACGTCAGTGCAAACAGCACTGCCGTTAGAATTAATTTGCCCGCTTCACCGGCATAAAAAGACCGGACTATGGCTTGAGCAGCCCTGGCACCGGAAAACCGGAACGCCTTATGGGCAAAATAAACATTGGGTAGCCACGCAATAAGGCCACCGCACAATCCGGAATATCCGGAGACGCTACCGCGCCACTGCCAACATACAGCAGCCGCGATCAGTACAACCATCAGTTGGACTACAAGCACCGGAAACACCGGTAGACGATGGAACGGCAGGCGATTCGGCGTGCGAACTTCCATCATTGCTTTCCTGAAATCTGACGTTTTGCGTCAACAGCCAATCCAATAAAACTTGGCATAGTTTGTGCCGTCGAAATGCGCGCAGAGTATAGGGGCGCAAGCGCCCCCATTCAACTGTCAGGTAGTGATTTCCGACTAGTGCTACATTTTCAATTGTTTCAGCGAATGTGGGCGAGCACACCTTGCAGCTCATCGAGCGAGCTGTAACGGATAACTAACTGGCCTTTGCCCTTGTGCCCATGCTTGATTTGCACCGGGGAGCCCAGCCGCTCAGCGAGGCGTTGCTCAAGGCGGCTGATATCCGGGTCAACTTTGGCGACTGCTTTGGGTTGTTCTTTGCTGCTCAGCCACTGACGTACCAATGCTTCAGTTTGGCGCACAGTGAGACCACGTGCGACAACATGTCGCGCCCCTTCAACCTGTTGCTCAGCGGGTAAACCGAGCAGTGCACGGGCATGGCCCATTTCCAGGTCGCCATGGGAAAGCAGGGTTTTGATCTCTTCCGGCAAGGCAATTAAGCGCAGCAGGTTGGTGATGGTCACCCGCGACTTACCCACAGCCTCCGCCACTTGTTGCTGAGTCAGTTGGAATTCTTGCTGCAGGCGTTGCAGGGCCATGGCCTCTTCAATTGGATTGAGGTCTTCACGCTGAATGTTTTCGATCAGCGCCATGGCAATGGCCGCTTCATCGGCCAGTTCACGCACCATAGCCGGAATGGTGTCGAGGCCAGCTTGCTGACTGGCACGCCAACGCCGCTCACCGGCAACAATTTCAAACTTACCCTTGGCAACCGGACGCACCACAATGGGTTGCATCACCCCGTGGGATTTAATCGACTGGGCAAGTTCTTCAAGTGCAGTAGGGTCCATATCCCGGCGCGGCTGGTATTTACCGCGCTGAATCAGATCCAGAGGCAAATACTGCAATTCGCGGCTATCGACCTTGGTCGCTTCTTCCTGCAATGCGTCGACACTGGTGCCACCCAGCAGTGCATCCAAGCCTCGTCCTAGCCCTCGTTTCTTGGCGGCCATGCAGAAATTCCTTATGCAGTAACTGTTCGGGCGCGTGAACGCTGACGGCGAACCAATTCACCGGCCAGTGCCAAGTAAGCGATGGCACCCCGCGATTGCTTGTCATAGACCAACGCAGGCATGCCATAACTTGGAGCTTCGGCTAAACGCACATTGCGTGGGATCACAGTTTGGTAAAGCAGGTCGCCAAAATGTTCCTTTAGTTGCGCAGAAACATCATTGGTCAGGCTGATGCGCGGGTCATACATGGTGCGCAGCAGGCCTTCAATTTTCAGTGCAGGGTTGAGTAACTTGGCGATCCGCTGAATGCTGTTAACCAGATCACTCAGGCCCTCTAGCGCATAGTACTCACACTGCATCGGAATGATTACACCATCTGAGGCGACCAGGGCGTTAACCGTGAGCATCGACAGCGATGGCGGGCAATCAATCAGAATGTAATCGTAATTCTCGCGGATCGGCGCCAGTGCATTTAGCAGGCGGCTCTCCTTCATTTGCATTTCCAACAAGCCAACTTCGGCGGCGGTGAGGTCGCGGTTGGCCGGCAGCAGTTGGTAACCGCCATGCTCGGAGAACTGCATGGCCTCGCCTAAATTGCTCTCGCCGATCAACACATCGTATATCGAGTGTTCCAAGCCGTGTTTATCCACACCGCTACCCATGGTTGCGTTGCCCTGCGGATCCAAGTCGATCAACAGCACCCGGCGCTTGGTTGCAACCAGTGAGGCCGCCAGATTCACGCAGGTGGTGGTCTTGCCCACGCCGCCTTTCTGGTTAGCTATCGCGAATACTTTTGCCATGCTGCGTTCCCCTTAGACCGAGCGACGCAGTATCAACAGATGCCGCTGGCCTTGGCAACCGGGAACCTTGAGAACATGCGTTTTAACCAGCGTAAAATCTGCTGGCAATTGTTGCAGCTCATCATCCGGATGGACACCTTTCATGGCCAACCACTGGGTTTCGGTATCACCAAGGTGACGAGTCCAGTCAGAAAAATCTTTCAGCGAGCTAAAGGCCCGCGAGCAAATTCCGCTGAACGGTTGCTCCGGGGTAAAGCCTTCAACCCGGCTGTGGATAACTTGCAGGTTAGGCAACTTGAGCTCAAGTTTTACCTGGGTCAGAAAACGGGTTTTCTTACCGTTCGAATCGAGCAGGGTAAATTGCTTGCCGGGGAACAGTATGGCCAAGGGTATACCCGGCATACCACCGCCACTGCCCACATCCAGCCAGTTATCCCCAGATTCGGCGACGTAAGCAGCCACGCTCAAGCTGTCAAGCAGGTGCCGCGACACCATTTCATCCGGGTTACGCACTGCAGTCAGGTTGTAGGCCTTGTTCCACTTGATCAACAAAGCCAAGTACGCCATGAGTTGCGCTTGCTGTTCGCTTGATACTTCTACACCGAGCTCACGGGCGCCCCGGGCCAATTCTGCGGCGTGACCCTCGGTCACCAACGACGATCCACCTGACATCAAGCGCTCTGCTCCAACTGCTTACCGGCTCCGCGTTTTTTAAGGTTAATCATCAACAGCGAAATGGCCGCTGGCGTGACACCTGGAATTCGTGATGCCTGACCCAGGGTTTCGGGCCGTGAATCACCCAGCTTGTGCTGGATCTCTTTGGACAGG
The DNA here is from genome assembly GCF_963971045.1 of Pseudomonas sp. EL_65y_Pfl2_R95. Classification (NCBI taxonomy): domain Bacteria; kingdom Pseudomonadati; phylum Pseudomonadota; class Gammaproteobacteria; order Pseudomonadales; family Pseudomonadaceae; genus Pseudomonas; species Pseudomonas sp. EL_65y_Pfl2_R95. The sequence continues at coordinate 336,493 of NZ_CAXAOV010000004.1, forward strand.
CCGGAAATCGTCGAATAGTCGATATCCGCAGGCAATTTGACGTCTTCGCTGGCACGCAGGCGAGCGATTTCATCTTGCTGGCGGTCTATGTAACCGGCGTATTTGGTTTTGATCTCAACTTGCTCAGCAACCTGTGGATCTAGCGCGCCACCACCGGTGACTTCGACCAACCCGAGATAATCAATCTCCGGGCGCGAGAGCAAGTTGAGCAAATTGTATTCGTGGTTCAGAGGCGTTCCAAAACGTGTGGCAATAGCCTCGCCTTGCGCAGTGTTTGGCCGTACCCAAGTGCTTTTCAAGCGTTGTTCTTCTTGAGCAATGGCCTCGCGCTTGGTTTCAAACGCTGCCCAGCGTTGATCATTGACCAAGCCCAGTTCGCGGCCTTTTTCAGTCAGACGCAGGTCGGCGTTGTCTTCACGCAGAATCAAGCGGTACTCCGCTCGCGAAGTAAACATGCGATAAGGCTCTTGAGTACCCAGGGTAATCAGGTCGTCGACTAACACACCGATGTACGCCTCGTCCCGGCGTGGGCACCAGGCGTCTTTGCCTTGAGCACGCAGCGCTGCGTTCGCACCGGCAAGCAGACCTTGCGCAGCCGCCTCTTCGTAACCGGTGGTGCCGTTGATCTGCCCTGCAAAAAACAGCCCGGCAATCACTTTGGTTTCAAGGCTGTATTTCAAATCACGCGGATCGAAGTAGTCATATTCGATGGCGTAGCCCGGCCGCACGATGTGAGCGTTTTCCATGCCGACAATTGAGCGGACAATCTGAATTTGCACATCGAATGGCAAGGATGTGGAAATCCCATTGGGATACAACTCGTGGGTATTGAGACCTTCAGGTTCGATAAATATCTGATGGCTTTGCTTGTCGGCGAAGCGATGAATCTTGTCTTCGATAGATGGGCAGTAACGCGGGCCTACCCCTTCGATCACACCCGAGTACATGGGCGAGCGATCAAGGTTGGCGGCGATGATTTCGTGAGTGCGTGCATTGGTATGGGTGATCCAGCAGCTCACTTGCTGCGGATGCTGATCTTTCGAGCCCATAAACGACATCACTGGAATCGGGGTGTCGCCCGGTTGCTCAGTCATCACCGAGAAATCAACCGAGCGACCATCGATGCGTGGTGGTGTGCCGGTTTTAAGCCGACCCACACGCAAGGGCAACTCACGCAAGCGTTGAGCCAAGGCGATCGAAGGTGGATCGCCAGCTCGGCCACCGGAATAATTCTGCAGGCCGATGTGGATAAGTCCACCCAGGAAGGTGCCAGTGGTAAGTACCACTGAGTCTGCGAGTATGCGCAAACCCATTTGTGTCACTACACCTTTGACTTCATCGTTCTCGACGATCAGGTCATCTGCGGCTTGTTGAAATATCCACAGATTTTCTTGGTTTTCCAAGGTTTCGCGAATAGCGGCTTTGTACAACACGCGATCTGCTTGTGCCCTTGTCGCCCGCACTGCCGGGCCTTTACGCCCGTTAAGCACACGAAATTGAATACCACCTTTGTCCGTGGCTTCAGCCATGGCGCCGCCGAGTGCGTCGATTTCCTTAACCAGATGGCTCTTACCAATCCCACCGATGGCGGGGTTGCAACTCATCTGACCGAGTGTTTCCACGTTGTGGGTCAGCAGCAGAGTTTTTACACCCATGCGTGCAGCTGCGAGCGCAGCTTCGGTGCCGGCATGACCACCGCCGATAACGATCACCTGAAAACGGGAAGGGAAATCCACCACGCACCTCATGTTTGTTTGCAAATGTGGGGCTTTTGATACCAGCACCAAGGGTGTGTCGGGCACAGAAAAGCTAGCTAGCCGATAAGTATAGGCAGTTAGCCTTGGGTAAAGAAGTCTTTTGCACAAAAAATAGCCAATTGGTTCGTTCTTTACCTGTGCTCTGTGGGGCTCCTGTGCGAAGGGAAAGAGAGAGGTCGGTTAATAAAGATAAAAAAGAAAGAATTTTTAAAGATCTTTATTTTTATGTTTATAAAGTAAGGAGCCATTATCTGTGGATAGATCTATGCAGGCCAATAATCACGTGCTGTACAGCGATGTACACTTCTGTGAAAAGCCTGCTTTGAAACTGTCAGATAGCCGTCATTAAACTGTGGATGAAACAGGGTGTTATCCACAGGGCGGTTTATGCTCAGGTTTATCACCGGGTTATAGACTGGGCTCAGGTATGGTTTTCCACAGGGTTTATGCACAGCCGATCATTCTGTGGATGGAACTCTACAAGCCCCGCCAGATGCACCTTCTATTGCGGGATGATCAATCCATTCAGGTAAAAACCACCGAGAATCAAAACGATAAACAAGCTGGCGGCTAATAACATTGGTTTGAAGCCCGCCTGCTTGATAACGCGCCATTGGGTCTGGCTACCAAGCGCAGCCATGGCCATGGCGAGCGTCAATTGGCTGAGGAGTTGCAGGCTGTGAATAACCTGGCTTGGCAATGCAGCCCAGCTGTTGATGCAGGCAGCCGCGATAAAACCGAAGACAAACCAAGGCACGGTGATTTTGGCTTTGCTTTGGCCTAGGGCCTGCTCATCGCGAAATAGCAGGCTGCTGAGAATAAGGATGAAAGGTGCCAGCAGCATTACCCTGATCAGCTTAACGACCACTGCCGACTGCAACGCCTCACCACCCACTGAGTCGCCTGCCGCAACGGCCTGAGCCACCTCATGCACGGTACTGCCGATATAGATGCCGAAGTTGTGTTCAGTCATGCCGCTGAAGTGAAATATCAGTGGATACATAAACATGGCCAGGGTGCCGAACAGCACCACAGTCGCAACGGCAATGGTCACGTATTGTTGTTTAGCCTTAAGTACTGGTTCACTGGCCAATACAGCTGCTGCACCGCAAATAGCGCTGCCGGCTGAAATCAATACCGCCAGATCGCGAGGCAGGCCAAACAGTTTTATCCCCAACCATGTGCCTAGCAGCAAGATACTGCTGGTGACCATGATATCGAGCACAACGGCTTGCCAGCCCACCTGGACTATCTGTTGAAAACTCAAACTGAAGCCAAACAGGATGATGCCGGTGCGCAGCAATCGTTGCTGGCAGAACCTTGTGAATAACTTTTCCCGCTGGCTCGGCTCAGCGAGATTGAAATGTCCATAAACAGCGCCGAGAACGATAGCCAGTGGCAAAGCACTCAGGCCCAATTGGCTGACCGCTGGGATCTGCGCAAGTAGCAAGGCGCTTACGGCTATAACGGGGAGAACGATAATTGTGCGCATGGGATTTACATCTATCCATAACGGTGGCTATGGACGACATACTCAGGCACGGGTAATGTTAATAAAAACGCATTATTCTTATCCTGTGTATAAGTAAAACCGAACAATGAGCATAAGTTTAAGGCAACTCAAAATCTTCGAAGCCACCGCGCGCCTCGGCCGTTTAACGGCGGCCGCCGATGATCAAGCCATTAGCCAGTCGGCGGCGAGCCAGGCATTGCGCGAGCTTGAGTCCGGACTTGGCTATCCGTTGTTCCATCGCATTGGCCGTGATTTACTGATTACCGATGCAGGCCGTGCTGCTTTACCTAAAGTCGGACTGATCCTGCAGACCGTCGATAATCTTATCCACAGCCCCGGTGGCGCGATTAGCGGTACCTTGCGGGTTGCTGCCAGCCTGACAATCGCCAGCTATCTACTGCCGAAACTGCTCAGCAGTTTTATCCACACGCACGATCAGGTCGACCCCGATGTTCGCATCAGTAATACCGAAGCGGTGATAAGCGCGGTTGAGAAGGGCCAAGTGCATTTAGGCTTGATAGAAGGCCCGGCTTTACACAGCCAGTTGTGCATAACGCCTTGGTGCGAAGATCAACTGCAGGTGTTTTGCCGGCCTGATCATCCCCTGGCGGCTGTGGGTAAGTTGTCTGCCGAACAAATCTGTGAGCAACGCTGGGTGCTGCGCGAACCTGGATCGGGAACCCGGGCCGTATTTGACGCGGCGGTGCAGCAGGTCTCAGGCCAGGTAAAACTGGCGCTGGCGTTGAATCGCCAAGAGGCAATCAAGCAATCGGTTAAAGCGGGTCTCGGAATTGGTTGCTTGTCAGGTTTATCCATTGCCGATCAGGTCGCCGCAGGGGATTTGGTTATCCTGCAAACGCCTCTTGAATTACGCCGCCGATTCTCGTTGATTACCCAGCCTTTGCATGAGGGCGATACGTTGGCCCAAGCCTTTATCGCTCACCTGCAGCAAAGTACTTCATCTGTGGATAACTAAACTTTGATGGGGTCTATTTACCAATACAAAAGCTGGAGAAAATTCGCCCGAGCAAATCATCAGAACTGAATGCCCCGGTAATTTCACCCAAAGCCTGCTGGGCGTGGCGTAAGTCTTCTGCCAATAGCTCACCTGCGCCTGCTAGGGTCAGCTGTGCATAACCATGATCGAGATGCACTTGGGCTTGATGAAGTGCATCCAGATGCCTGCGCCGAGCACTAAAGCTGCTTTCGGAGGTTTGTTCATAGCCCATGCAGGCTTTTAGATGCTCGCGCAGTAGATCCAGACCTTCTGTCGACTTCGCAGACAGGCTGATGGTTACATGGCCATCGTTGCTCACTTCAAGCACTACCTGCTCGTTACTCAGGTCAGCTTTGTTGCGGATCAAGGTGACGTTGGCCGGGTCTGGACGCATGTCGAGAAACTCAGGCCATAACAAAAACGGATCAGTTGCTTCTGGGGCTGTTGCATCCACAACCAATAAGATCCGGTCAGCTTCTGAGATGGCCTTTAGTGCCCGTTCCACCCCGATTTTTTCAACATGGTCGTCGGTGTCGCGAAGTCCTGCTGTGTCGACGACATGCAGCGGCATGCCATCTATGTGGATATGTTCGCGCAGTACGTCACGTGTGGTGCCGGCAATTTCGGTGACGATAGCCGCTTCGCGGCCGGCTAACGCATTGAGCAAACTCGATTTACCAGCATTTGGACGACCGGCAATCACCACCGTCATGCCGTCGCGCAACAATGCGCCTTGCCCGGCTTCTCGAACCACACTGAGCAAATCGTCGCGAACCTCTTCAAGCAGACGCAGAACGTGGCCATCAGCAAGGAAGTCTATTTCTTCTTCGGGAAAGTCGATCGCCGCTTCAACGTAAATACGCAGGCTGATTAAGCGCTCGGTCAACCCATGGACCCGGCGTGAAAACTCACCCTGCAGCGAGCGCAAGGCATTGCGTGCCGCTTGTTCAGAGCTGGCTTCAATCAGGTCGGCAATGGCTTCAGCCTGGGCCAAATCGAGCTTATCGTTGAGGAATGCGCGCTCGCTGAACTCGCCTGGCCTGGCTAATCGAGCACCTAACTGCACACAACGGCGTAGCAACAGATCAAGCACCACAGGGCCACCGTGCCCTTGTAGTTCGAGCACATCTTCGCCTGTGAAGGAGTTTGGCCCCGGAAAGTACAACGCTAAGCCTTCATCAAGCACCTCATCACCGTCGCTGAAGAATGGACCGTAATGGGCATAGCGCGGCTTTAACTCACGTTGGCAGAATGCTTGCGCCATGGCCGCGGCCAATGGACCGGATACCCGCACTATGCCGACGCCACCACGGCCTTGGGCGGTGGCGACTGCAGCAATGGTTTCACCGGCTACGAGCATTTTATTCTCCGAAATTTTGTTCACAGGCAACATAGCAAAACGCCCCTAAAGAGGGGCGTTTTGTTTACAGCCGAGTCAAAAGCGCTTGGCTATTTGGCTTCAGCCGCTTTGGTTGCAGCTTCAATCTTACGTGTAATGTACCACTGCTGCGCGATCGACAAGCAGTTGTTCACAACCCAGTACATAACCAGACCTGCAGGGAACCACAGGAAGAAGAAGGTGAAGATGATTGGCATCATTTTCATCACTTTCGCTTGCATCGGGTCCGGCGGCGTTGGGTTCAACTGCTGCTGAATGAACATCGAGGCGCCCATGATGATCGGTAGAATAAAGAACGGGTCTTTAATCGACAGGTCAGTAATCCAGAACATCCACGGGGCCTGGCGCATTTCCACGCTTTCCAGCAATACCCAGTAGAGCGCCAGAAAAACAGGCATCTGAACCAGGATTGGTAAGCAACCACCCAAGGGGTTGATCTTCTCTTTCTTGTACAGCTCCATCATGCCCTGGGACATTTTTTGACGGTCGTCGCCAAACTGCTCTTTTAAAAGAGCCATTTTCGGCGCCACTGCACGCATGCGTGCCATCGACTTGTAGCTGGCAGCTGACAGCGGGAAGAACAAGGCCTTGATGCAGCAGGTCAGAATAATAATTGACCAGCCCCAGTTACCCAGGATGCTGTGGATATGTTGCAACAACCAGAAGATAGGTTGAGCGATAAACCACAGAATGCCGTAGTCGACGGTCAATTCCAGACCTGGTGAGAGGGTGCCCAAGTATTTCTGGATCTTCGGGCCTGCGTACAAGGTGGCGCCGATTTCACCTGTGCTACCCGCAGCTACGCTTACGGCGGGGCTGGTGTAACCGATGATGTAGTTACCCTGGCTGTCTTTACGTGTCTGAATAACGTTGCTTTCGCTCTGATCCGGCACCCAAGCAGTGACGAAGTAGTGCTGCAGCCATGCAATCCAGCCACCGTTTACAGTTTCTTTAACGGGCTTCTTGTCGATGTCTTTCATCGACACTTTTTGATAGGTTGAATCAGGCGTCGACATTGCAGCGCCTAGATAGGTCGCAGTGCTAGTCGCTGTTGTCTTCGACGGATCATCGCTGTTATCGCGCTTGAGCTGGGCAAACATGTTGCCGCTCCACGCTGCACCGCTCTGGTTGTCGATCAGGTATTTAACATCAACCTTATACGACGACGGATCGATACAGCCTGGCTTCTTGAGCATTTGCTCTTTAGCGGAGCACTCAGGATTCAAGCCGCGCTTGAAGGTGTAACGCTTGATGTAATTGACGCCGCCTTGGCTAAGCGTGAGGTCAACCACCAATTGGTCCTGGCCATCAGCCAATTCGTAGTTCTTCTGGGCACTGCTCCACAATGCACGACCACCGGAAGAATCGGGTGCATTGCTGCCGATCAGGCCGCTTTGCGCCAAATAAGTCCGCTCATTGCCGTTATCGAACAATTGGAACGGCACATCAGGACGATCTTGCCGACGTGGATACTGGGGCAACGTCAGTTGCACCACATCACCGCCACTTGGATCAATCGCCAGATTCAGAACATCAGTCTTTACCCGAATCAGATCCTTGCCTTTGGCAATCTGAGTGGTGTCAGGCTTGAGTTGTTCATTATTGGCGGCAGATGGGATATCACTGGCACTGGTATTTTCAGCGACAGGAGTATCGGGCAGATCAGCGGAGCTGTTGGAAGTTACTGTCGTATTCTGAGTCGGGTAGTCAGCTTGGCCATAGTCTTGGTTCCACTTAAGAACCATCGTATAGGACACGACTGCCAGGGCGACGATCAGGATCGAGCGTTTGATATCCATGATTATTCGGCCATCGAAGAGGTACGGGATTTATTCGCAGGAGGAACCGGATCGTAGCCGCCGGGATTCCATGGGTGGCAGCGACCTAGCCGACGCATGGTCAGCCAGCCGCCACGTATGACGCCATGTTGTTCAATGGCCTCATACGCGTAGCAAGAGCAGCTTGGATAAAAGCGACAATGACTCGCCATCAGTGGGCTGATGGCATAACGGTAAAACTGGATTGGAGCTAGAGCCAGCTTACGCATTCGGTTTGTCACTCACCCCAGAAGGGACGGCTACTTCAGGGCTGGGTTTGCTGCGAGCAAGACGTTTCCAGAGTTTGTTGAATTGCTGAGCAAGTTCAACATTCTCTAGATCGCCCAGACCTTTACGCGCCACAACCACGATATCCCAACCGGTCAGGTTGTCCTGACTCTGGCGGAATGTTTCGCGGATCTGGCGTTTAAGGCGATTGCGCTCAACCGAGAGCTTTACGCTCTTTTTACCGATCACCAAGCCCAAACGGGGATGATCAAGGTCGTTGTTGCGCGCAAGCAGCAGGACATTTCTACCCGGAACTTTACCGCTAGGGGAGTCGAAGACTGCCTTGAATTGCCGGGGGGTTAGCAAACGCTTATCCCGGCTGAAGCCTCGACTCACCACAAGACAGAAAAATTAAACGGCGAGACGAGCACGGCCCTTGGCGCGGCGACGCGACAGGACAGCACGGCCGTTCTTGGTAGCCATGCGAGCACGGAAGCCATGGGTGCGAGCGCGTTTGATGGTGCTTGGTTGGAAAGTGCGTTTCATGGTGTGTTACCTGGTTGATCGACAACGGGCCGGAATGGCCCCCGTTTTAAGAGACCGGCGATTGTAGAGAAACCCGAGGGATAGGTCAATTTCCAACCAGCAAGTCTTTCACTTCTTTTGCTTAGAGATAAATAAAGAGAAGAGATTATTTAAAGATCTTTAGTTATGTCTGTAATGATTAGGCAGCCATTTGTCTGTGGATAACTGCTTCAAGGGCCATTGTCCTGTGGTTCTCGGCGGATGACAAGCTTGTCGAGAAACGGTGCTCCAACTGTGTGGAGGCGGGGCATAAGCTGAGGATGAAAGGTGGTTTTATCCACAAGCAAGGTTGTCTAGCGGTTATGCTCAGGTTTATCCCAAGAGCTGACAAGTAGTTATCCACAGGTTTTTTGTTTTGCGGCTCTTCGGTTATTTTCCTCATTAAGACATTGATTTTATATAGCCACTGGCATTTTTACGTGTGGATAACTCAGCTGCTGACGGCTACAATAGCGGCTGATTTTGCCTCACCGCCTTTTGATCTTAGGGGATGTCAGTGTCTGTGGAACTTTGGCAGCAATGTGTAGAACTTCTACGCGATGAGCTGCCTGCTCAACAATTCAACACCTGGATTCGTCCATTGCAGGTCGAAGCCGAGGGCGACGAGCTTCGTGTCTACGCGCCCAACCGTTTTGTGCTCGATTGGGTCAACGATAAATACGTCACCCGCCTGCTTGAATTGCTTTCTGAGCGTTCCGAGGGGTTAGTGCCTGCGCTTTCCTTATTAATAGGCAGTAAGCGCAGCTCTAAACCCCGTGCGGTCACTACACCGACGCAGGCAGCTGTTGCACCGGCCCCTGTGGCGCCTGCGCAGTTGAACTCAGCACCGCCGGTTGAGCCACAGGTTAACCCTGAGCGTTCTCGCTTTGATGGTTCGGCGAACACTACGCCTGCTGCACAACCACCGCGCACTGAACGTGCAGTGCAGGTCGAGGGTGCGCTCAAGCACACCAGCTACCTTAACCGCACCTTTACCTTTGATAACTTCGTCGAAGGTAAATCCAACCAGTTAGCCCGTGCTGCAGCCTGGCAAGTGGCAGACAACCCTAAGCACGGGTACAACCCTTTGTTTTTGTATGGCGGTGTTGGTTTGGGTAAAACCCACCTTATGCACGCTGTGGGTAACCATCTTCTGCAAAAGAATCCCAACGCCAAGGTTGTGTACCTGCATTCCGAGCGATTTGTTGCTGACATGGTCAAAGCCCTGCAGCTCAATGCAATCAATGAGTTCAAGCGCTTCTATCGTTCTGTTGATGCGTTGCTTATCGATGACATTCAGTTTTTCGCCAAGAAAGAGCGTTCTCAAGAAGAATTCTTCCATACTTTCAACGCCTTACTTGAAGGTGGCCAACAGGTCATTCTCACCAGTGACCGTTACCCGAAAGAAATCGAAGGCCTTGAAGAGCGTTTGAAATCACGTTTTGGTTGGGGTCTGACGGTGGCCGTTGAGCCGCCGGAGCTGGAAACCCGCGTTGCGATCTTGATGAAAAAGGCTGATCAAGCCAAAGTAGATTTGCCCCACGATGCTGCTTTCTTTATCGCCCAGCGAATTCGTTCCAATGTGCGAGAGTTGGAAGGTGCGCTGAAGCGGGTTATTGCGCACTCGCACTTTATGGGGCGTGACATTACGATTGAGCTTATTCGTGAATCGCTAAAAGATTTGCTGGCGCTACAAGACAAGCTGGTAAGCATTGATAATATTCAGCGTACGGCAGCTGAGTACTACAAGATCAAAATTTCTGATCTGTTGTCAAAACGTCGTTCGCGTTCCATTGCGCGTCCACGTCAGGTGGCTATGGCTTTGTCCAAGGAATTGACCAACCACAGCCTGCCTGAAATTGGTGATGCCTTTGGCGGTCGCGATCACACCACAGTGTTGCACGCATGCCGTAAGATTGCTGAACTTAGGGAATCCGACGCGGATATCCGCGAGGACTACAAAAACCTGTTGCGCACACTGACAACTTAATACGCAACTTCACAAGGCAAGGGACTAGACCATGCATTTCACAATTCAACGCGAAGCCCTGTTGAAACCTCTGCAACTGGTCGCAGGCGTCGTGGAACGCCGCCAGACCTTGCCGGTTCTCTCGAATGTGCTGTTAGTAGTTGAAGGCCAGCAACTCTCGCTGACCGGTACAGATCTCGAGGTAGAACTGGTTGGCCGAGTAACATTGGAAGATGCTGCTGAGCCAGGTGAAATTACCGTGCCTGCGCGCAAGCTGATGGATATTTGCAAAAGCTTACCCAGCGACACCATGATCGATATTCGTGTCGACGAACAAAAGCTGCTGGTTAAAGCTGGGCGTAGCCGCTTCAGTTTATCTACGTTGCCTGCCAATGATTTCCCGACCGTTGAAGAAGGCCCAGGCTCACTTACGTTTGATCTGGTTCAAAGCAAATTGCGCCGTTTGATCGAGCGCACCAGTTTTGCCATGGCCCAGCAAGACGTTCGTTATTACCTCAACGGCATGTTGCTTGAAGTACAAACAGGCATCCTGCGCGCCGTAGCCACTGACGGTCACCGCTTGGCAATGTGCTCGATGCAGGCTGAAATCGAGAATGTTGAACGCCACCAAGTGATCGTTCCACGTAAAGGTATTCTTGAATTGGCGCGTCTGCTGACCGAACAAGACGGCATCGTCAGCATTGTGCTCGGTCAACACCATATTCGTGCAACTACGGGTGAATTCACCTTCACCTCTAAGCTGGTAGATGGCAAGTTCCCAGATTACGAGCGCGTATTGCCCCGTGGAGGTGACAAGATTGTGGTCGCCGATCGTCAGGGGCTGCGTGAAGCGTTCAGCCGTACGGCGATCTTGTCCAACGAGAAGTACCGCGGGATCCGTCTGCAATTGGCCGCTGGATTGTTGAAAATTCAAGCGAATAACCCAGAGCAAGAAGAAGCGGAAGAAGAAACTGCAGTTGAGTACGAAGGCAGCGCTCTGGAAATCGGCTTCAACGTGAGTTACCTGCTGGATGTATTGGGCGTAATGACCACTGATCAAGTGCGTTTGATTCTCTCTGATTCCAACAGCAGTGCTTTGGTCCAAGAAGCTGACAACGATGACTCTGCGTACGTCGTTATGCCGATGCGTTTGTAATTCGTTAATGTCCCTAAGCCGCGTCAATGTCACCGCGGTGCGCAACCTGCACCCGGTGACACTCTCTCCCTCCCCCCGCATCAATATTCTTCATGGCGCTAATGGCAGCGGTAAAACCAGCCTGCTGGAAGCCATCCACCTCCTAGGTCTTGCGCGCTCGTTTCGTAGCACCCGCTTGCTTCCTGTCATTCAATATGACCAGCCCGCCTGTACGGTCTTTGGGCAAGTACAGCTTGCGGATGGCCGCCAAACAAACTTGGGCGTTTCGCGTCAGCGCCAAGGCGATTTTAAAATTCGTATTGATGGCGAGAATGCGCGCAGTGCTGCCCAACTGGCAGAAGCCTTGCCCATGCAACTTATTAATCCGGATAGCTTTCGCCTGCTTGAAGGTGCACCGAAAATTCGGCGGCAGTTTCTTGATTGGGGAGTGTTCCACGTGGAACCTCGTTTTCTCCCTGCCTGGCAGCGCCTACAGAAGGCGTTAAGGCAGCGGAACTCATGGCTGCGACATGGTACACTTGATGCCGCGTCACAGGCGGCCTGGGACCGTGAACTGTGCTTGGCGAGTGATGAGATTGATGGCTACAGACGGGCCTATATAAAGGCACTCAAGCCGGTATTCGAGAGAACGCTTAGTGAGTTGGTTGAGCTTGAGGGGTTGAGCCTCAGTTATTACCGAGGTTGGGATAAAGATCGTCAGCTTTTAGATGTACTGACCTCTACCCTGCCCCGCGATCAACAAATAGGTCATACCCAGGCAGGTCCACAGCGAGCGGATTTGCGCTTGCGATTAAGTGGGCATAATGCGGCTGACATTCTGTCACGGGGTCAGCAGAAATTAGTTGTATGCGCCTTGCGTATTGCGCAGGGCCATTTGGTTGATCAAGCCAAGCGTGGTCAGTGTATTTATCTGGTGGATGACTTGCCGTCAGAACTGGATGAGCACCACCGACGTGCGCTTTGCAAGTTATTAGATGATTTGAACTGCCAGGTGTTTATCACCTGTGTAGACCATGAATTGTTGCGGGAAGGCTGGCGCTCGGATACGCCAGTTGCCATGTTCCACGTGGAACATGGCAGTATCACCCAGACCCACGACCACCAGGAGTGAAGGCATGAGCGAAAACCAAACGTACGACTCCAATAACATCAAGGTCTTGAAGGGCCTCGATGCCGTACGCAAAAGACCTGGTATGTACATCGGTGATACCGACGATGGCAGCGGTCTGCACCACATGGTGTTTGAGGTGGTCGACAACTCGATCGACGAAGCACTGGCGGGCCATTGCAGCGAAATTACCATCATTATTCACCCTGATGAATCCATCACCGTGCGTGATAACGGCCGTGGTATTCCGGTCGACGTTCATAAGGAAGAAGGTGTTTCAGCTGCAGAAGTCATCATGACTGTGTTGCACGCCGGCGGTAAATTCGATGACAACAGCTACAAGGTTTCCGGTGGTTTGCACGGTGTAGGTGTTTCGGTTGTAAACGCGCTGTCTAAAGAATTGGTCATGACCATTCGCCGTGCGGGTAAAGTCTGGGAACAAACCTACATTCATGGCGTGCCGCAGGCGCCCATCGCACCTGTAGGTGATACCGACACCAGCGGCACTCAGATCCACTTTAAGCCGTCTGAAGCGACCTTCGCCAATATCCATTTCAGCTGGGATATCTTGGCCAAACGTCTGCGTGAACTGTCCTTCCTCAACTCGGGCGTGGGCATTGTGCTCAAAGACGAGCGTACCGCGAAGGAAGAGTTGTTCAAGTATGAAGGTGGTTTGCGCGCTTTCGTCGAATACCTGAACCACAACAAAACAGCCGTGAACCAGGTGTTCCACTTCACCGTGCAACGTGATGACGGTGTTGGTGTGGAAGTCGCCTTGCAGTGGAACGACAGCTTCAACGAAAACCTGTTGTGCTTCACCAATAACATTCCACAGCGCGATGGTGGTACTCACCTAGCGGGCTTCCGCTCTGCCCTGACCCGCAATCTCAATGCCTACATTGAGCAGGAAGGCCTGGCTAAGAAGCACAAAATTTCAACCACGGGTGATGATGCCCGTGAAGGACTGACCGCCATTATTTCGGTGAAAGTGCCGGATCCTAAGTTCAGTTCACAGACCAAGGACAAGCTGGTTTCTTCTGAGGTTAAAACTGCGGTTGAACAAGAGATGGGTAAGTACTTCTCGGACTTCCTGCTGGAAAACCCCAATGAAGCCAAAGCCGTTGTAGGGAAAATGATCGACGCTGCGCGTGCCCGTGAAGCCGCGCGTAAAGCCCGTGAAATGACCCGCCGCAAAGGGGCTTTGGACATCGCAGGCTTGCCGGGAAAACTGGCTGACTGCCAAGAGAAAGACCCAGCGCTGTCTGAACTCTACATTGTGGAAGGGGACTCCGCGGGCGGTTCTGCTAAGCAGGGCCGTAACCGCAAGACCCAAGCGATCCTGCCGCTTAAAGGTAAGATCCTCAACGTCGAAAAAGCACGTTTCGACAAGATGATTTCTTCTCAGGAAGTGGGTACGCTGATTACTGCGCTCGGCTGTGGTATCGGCCGTGATGAATACAATATCGACAAGCTGCGCTATCACAACATCATCATCATGACCGATGCTGACGTCGACGGTTCGCACATTCGTACCCTACTCCTGACTTTCTTCTTCCGTCAGTTGCCGGAGCTGGTAGAGCGCGGCTACATCTACATCGCTCAGCCGCCGCTGTACAAGGTCAAGAAAGGCAAGCAAGAGCAGTACATCAAAGACGACGAGGCCATGGAAGAATACATGACCCAATCGGCGCTTGAAGATGCCAGCCTGCACGTCAATGAGAATGCTCCAGGCCTTTCAGGAGAGTCGCTGGAACGCTTGGTAAACGATTACCGTCTGGTAATGAAGACCCTGAAGCGTTTGTCACGCCTGTACCCTCAGGAGCTGACCGAGCACTTTGTTTACCTACCAGGCGTTAGCCTTGAGCAACTGGCCAACAAGGCCATGATGGAAAGCTGGTTGGCGCAGTTTGAAACCCGTTTGAAGACCACCGAAAAATCCGGCCTGGTTTACAAAACCCGTTTACACGAAGACACCGAACGTCACCTGTGGGTGCCTGAAGTCGAATTGATCTCTCACGGTAATTCGAGCTACATCATCTTCAATCGCGACTTCTTCGGCAGTAACGATTACAAGACCGTTACCAGCTTGGGCGATCAGCTCAACAGCTTGTTGGAAGAAGGTGCGTACGTACAACGTGGTGAGCGTAAGAAGCCGGTATCAACCTTCAAAGAAGGCCTGAACTGGTTGATGACAGAAAGCACCAAGCGTCACAGCATCCAGCGCTATAAAGGTCTCGGCGAGATGAACCCGGACCAACTGTGGGAAACCACAATGGACCCAGACGTGCGCCGCATGCTCAAAGTGCGTATCGAAGACGCCATCGCTGCGGATCAGATCTTTAACACCCTTATGGGCGACGAAGTAGAACCGCGCCGCGACTTTATCGAAACCAACGCCTTGGCGGTGTCTAACCTCGACGTCTAATGATGTGTCATTTGAAGTATCAAACCCCGGCCTAGTGCCGGGGTTTTTTTGTTTTAGGCTCCAGCCGTCCTCGATCCGATGCTGCCGGAAAACCCCAATGCTCAGCTCATAATAACTGCGCCATTCCCGGTGCATGTGCTGGCGTCTGTTCGTCATCGTATCGACTAAATATTTAAAGTCCGGATTACCGAGCGCTGGAGACTTGCTGTCACTGCGTCTAGGTTAAAGCGTCAAGCGTTCGTTTGATGCTCATTAATGGCCCCCTATCGGTGGATAAGTGAGCGATAACTAGAAGGGTTTAGCGGCATGTTCGGCAAGCAGGTCAAGGGTACGGGCGAACATGAGTTCATCGTGGTCGTGGCTGATAAAACAGCGCAGCCGTGCCGCTTCACGCGGTACGACCGGGTGCATCACGGCATGGGCGATGATTGAGTTATCGAGCAACTTTGACATGAGCTGCAAGGCACGCTCGTCTTTGATCATCAGTGGCACAATAGGCACCCCAGCCAGCGAAGATCGGCAGTCTAGCCCCCGCTCCTCGGCCATTTGTTTAAAGCGCAGAGCATTATGCTGAAGGCGCTGTACGCGCTCAGGCTCGGACCTGGTCAGGCGCACAGCGGCCAAAGCCGCAGCCGTATTTGCTGGGCTGATGCCGGTGCTGTAGAGCAATAGTCCGGGACAGAAGTGCTGTAGCAGTTCAATCAGTTGCTTTTTACCCGCAACAAATCCACCGCAACTGGCGAAGCTTTTGGACAGTGTGCCGATGATCAGATCGACCTCGGCGGGCTGGATCCCAAAATGCTCGCAAACACCGCGACCCGTCTTACCGACAGTGCCAACGGAATGTGCTTCATCAATCATTAGCCAAGCGCCATGCTTTTTCTTCAGTGTTACAAGAGCTGGTAGATCGAGAAGATCGCCGTCCATGCTGTATGCACCTTCTACAAGAATCAGGGCACGGCGATAATGTGGGCGGTTTTCAGTCAGCAAACAGTCGAGTGCTCCCATGTCGTTATGAGCAAATGCGATGCGTCGCGCCCCCGACATCACTGATCCCATAATCGCACTGTTGTGCATGTATTCGTCATGGATGATCAGGTCCGGCTTATCAAGCAAATACCCAATCACTGAAACATTGGTACTGTAGCCACCCACCCCAACGCACACCGCTTCAAATCCGGTGAACTGAGCAAGCTCTTGTTCGAGCTGCGCATGCAATTCGATTTCACCGCCGACCATACGCGCTGCTCCGGCATGGCAGCCATATTGCTCAATGGCTGCCTGTGCGGCCGCCTTTACCCGCGGATCATGGGCGAGGCCCAGGTAGTTGTAGTTGGAGTACGTAAGGTAATCATGGACGCCAATCTGCACACGGCCTGCCACTTCCCCACTGCGCGGCAGAAAGTACGGATTGCGCATGGCGCTGCTATCGCTGTAGAGCGACTTGATACCTCGTACCAGGGCATATTCTGGGTACATCGTGGCATCCGGTGCACGCCATTCTTGGTCGATGTGAGGTGCAGGGGTGTTACCCGTGATCCCTGACCGAACTTTCGCGAGCAAGGAGTCGATGCTCGGCTTTGCAGGCTTGTTCATAATCTAATCCCTTAAATATCAGCTTGTTATGCACCTTAATGGTTGGCGGTGATTTGCATCAATGCACGCTCGGCAAGGTTGGCGATAGTCGCAGCACCCAGCAGTTCGATCACTGAATAACTGACGCCGAGTTGTTGTTCGAGCCGCAGTTTGATGTCGCTTGAGCTCAATGAATCAACGCCGAAGAAATCGAAGGTCAGGTCGGGCTTGAGGCGCGCAGCATCAGTTTTGAGTGTCGATGCCACAACTTCGGCAATCAGCGTTTTCAGGATTTCTCTAGCCTGCGCGGCCTCCATCTCAGCTAATGCCCTGTGCAGTTGCTCAACCAGAGAGCTATTACCGGCATTCTCCGCGCCGCTGGCCTTGATCAAGTCGAGGTAGGCTGGTGAGTTGTTCGCCATGGCTTCATAAGCTGCCCACTTGTCGAAGTGCAGCAGTTGGCTGATTGCAATCTGCGTCAGCCCTTTCGCCAGTGCCCGAGCAATCCCTTGTAAGGCTAACGCTGGGTTGATCAGGGTGATTCCGATGCGTATCAGGTGTTGGCTGATGCGCTCGTCAAGCTTGAGCATGCCAGTATCAGCAACGCCACCAAGATGAATGCTCAAGGCTGCCTGACCCTGTGATTGGCGCAGATTGGCCAGCCCATCGAGAAAACCATTGGCCGCGCAATAGTTGGCTTGACGACTATTGCCTATGAGATTGGCGATGGATGAAAACAAGACGAACTGCTCAAGCTCAATGCCGGCCTCCTGTGTTGCACAATGTAACGCCCATGCACCGCCAGCCTTGGGTTGCATCACGTTGTGGATAAGTTGCGGGTGCATGTGCTCCAGCGCTTCATCAGCCAATACACCTGCGGCGTGGTAGATGCCACAGAGTGGCTGCTGTTGACGATTGATTGTACCGATCAACGCCTTAACCTTCGCTTCATCGGCGACATCAAGGGCGTGGGCGCTGACCTGTGCCCCGAAGTCCTGCAAAGTCTGCAACAACTGTTTTGCGCCTGGAGAGTCGCCACCGTTGCGACCCACCAATGCAATATGCCCTGCTCCATTGCGTGCCAGCCATTGCGCGACCTGGCTGCCAAAGCCGCCAAATCCACCGGTCACCAAGTAAGTACCGTTACGCCGCAATACGGGCTGATCAGAAACAGCTGCTTCAAACGCTCGCGTGTCAGTGGCAACAGTCAGAATTGACCAATCAACGGGCAGACGTTGCTCATCGGTTGCCTGCAATAGCTCGCTAAAACCTAAGTCAGCTGTACGGCCTGTGTTGGGCTGCTCTGCAATGGCTGCGCACAGTGCGGCGCGATAACCGGTATTGGCATGCAGCGTCCCCAGATCATTGGGCATGCGCCGTACATGGTTGCAATGCGCCGGTACGGCAAAGGGTGACTCGTCATGACCTAGATCGATTAATTGCCCACCGCTGGCCAGGCAATAAAAACCAACCTGATGACTCCAGCTGACTAACGGAACGGCAATCAGGTCATAACCGCCGCCCTCCTCTTGGCGCGGCCAGTTGGCGAAATCCTTTGCCACCCGTGACACCAGAACCCCCGCGCTGATTAAGTGCTGACTGAGTGCATCACCCAATTCGCCTTCAATAACCAGTGCTGATTGGCCCGGTTTCAACGCCGCGGATTTAAGCAACGCGATTGCCCTTGCCGTAACAGGCGCAACCAGAGGGCTTATGGGTGTATCTGGCGCAACGGCCTCAAGGACATCCTGCAGATCATTCACACGCATGCGGTTCGCGGGCTGACTGGCCACCAAACCAACGACTCGATCGCCAGGCTTGAAACGCTTGGTGTTAGAGCCCGCGCGTGTGATGCTGCCGACTACCCCGACATGCCCGGTTGTGCCCGGTATCAGACCAAGGCTTTCGACACACAGCTCATACTCATGATCTTCCAGCTGCATGGAGGACTGTACCGTTGCGTGATAACGGCTTTGTTTGAGTGACAGTTCGATAACTTGTAGGTCACTGGCGCACGTGCTGACAACCTGCGCCGAACGTAATTGACCGCTGATTATCAGCGACGCGGCGAAACGTCTATCGCCGCGTAATGCAATCTCGTCGATCTGTTGTAGCGCTAGCGCTTCAGCCACGACTCGCTCCGCCATGCCTGTGTCCGGTTCGTTGTTGATATCAATTGCGGCAACATCGAGATTGCTTAGCTCATTACGTGCGACGCGCAGAAATCCAGCCACAGAAGTCTGATCCGGTTGCACGCTGTCATCTGGCAGCACGCGATGTGCGTTACGCGTAATGACCCGTACCGGCAGCGGACGGCGTTGGTGTGCCAGGGTTTGCAGCGTGGCCAGTAGTTGGCAGATATTTCCGGCACTTACCCTTACATCAGTCGTCGGGTTGTATTCGGCTACCACTATTGCCCGGGTGACATCGCCTAAATGGGCAAACTCAGGCACCTGTTGCCACGTGCATTGATACAGGTGGCTGGCGCTTTGTTTGGCAAAAGTTGCCAATGTTCCGGGCAGGGAATCCTCTGCGCCACCGATGATCAAAAGCGTGCTATTTGTGTCGGATTTGGCGGCCAATTCGGGCTGTTCGATCCAGCTGCGCTGATAGTCACCTTGGGGGTAACCGTCACCACTTTCGCCGCCGCTGAGTGCGCGGCAGTGCAGGCCTTCGATTCGTGCCAATAACGCGCCTTCTGTATCGCATAACTCGAAGTCACAGACCACTTGGGTGACATCTTTTTCAACTAATTGAGCCTGACAAATAATGCGTTCAGGTAAAGGGCTAAATACCTCAAGGGCCTGTACCGCCACCGGTAAATAAGCGCCATCATCAGGGTTCATCAGGGTCAGTGCGATTTGAAAGCAGCCGTCAAGAAGTGCGGGATGGAGCACATAGGCACTGGCTTTTTCACCGGCTGACTGCGGGCGTTTTAGTTTGCCGACGGCGATGCCTGCATCAAGGTTGAGCTGCACGCTTTGGATGGATTGAAAGGCGTGACCGTACTGCAGCTTCATGAGGGCTAGTTGTGTATATAGCTGTTGAGCATCGAGTTGCTTCATCTGCAACCCTTGCGGCACTTTTGTTGCCGTCGCCGGTGCGCCGGTGTAGGGGTGCAGGCTCGCTTCTGCATGGAGCAGTTGTCCCTCCGGGTTGCCTGTTTCTTTTGAGTGCAGTTGTGCGCGGTGGCTTGTGGCGTCGACTGTTACCTCGAGTTGCACCGCGCGGTTTCGGTCGATCAGCAACGCCTGATGAATATGCACGTCGCGGATACTCAGCCCCGGGCTCTGTGGCCAAAGCTGGCGTGCCTTTTCACACAAGGCTTCAAGAAATCCTGCGGCGGGCATAATCACGGAGCCGTCAATCACGTGATCGAGCAGATAGTTGAGTCGGCGCAGGTTCAGGTCGGCTCCACCTTCCAGCGCAGTCAGTGGCGCTTGCTGTTGCTCAAGGCGATCGTTAAGTTGGTACTTGGACTCGTTCCAAAGAACTTGCCGCTGCCAAGGATAGGCAGGCAAGCCCACCAAAGAACCATGGGCAATACGCGCAGGCCAGTTGATGTCTGCGCCATGAGCAAAGACCTCACCGACCGCGCGGCGAATAGCTATCTGTTCAGGTTTATTTATCCACAAGGTGGACACAATGCGCGGCGCGACATTGCGCGCACTGCATATTTCTTCAAGGGAACGGCGCAGAACCGGATGGGGCCCAACTTCGATAAACAGGGTATAACCGTCATCGATCATTGTGTTTATTGCATCGGCAAAATACACCGGATTACGCACGTTATCGCACCAATATTCGGCGTCAAATCCCAAGTGGCGACTCGGCTTTTGATTGATCAAATTCGCGGTAACGGTTGAATACAGCGGCATTGTCGTAGGTTGTGGAGTGAGACAGGTTAAAGCGCTGCGCAATTCAGGCTTGAGGGGCTCCATCATAGGGCTGTGGTAGGGAACTTCGACCTCCAGCATGCGTGCAAATATGCTGTTGCTTTCACAGTGACGGCAGATCATTTCGAGCGTCGCCCGGTCACCGGCAATGGTCAGGCTTTGCGGCGAGTTTATGGCCGCAAAGGAAACCAAGTCGGCATAGGGTTCCAGTAGTTCGCTGGCATCGGTTTCCGACATCCCCAGGGCGAGCATGCCGCCGCAGTTGGCTGTCTTGGCTTGAATCCGGCTGCGCTGGTAGCTAACGGTCAGTGCCTGCTCCAGACTCAAGGCGCCAGATGCCCAACCTGAGGCGACCTCGCCAACTGAATGACCCACCACTGCATCGGCATTGATGCCTTCCGCGTTAAGCAATGCGGTCAGGCCGATTTGAATCATCAAGTTGGCAGGTTGGGCAAACTCGGTCCGCTTGATGTTTGAGTCGGCTTCATCACGGCGCATTTCCTGCAAAATCGAAAATCCGGAGATTTGCGTGAACAGCTTGTCGGCAGCTTCAAGTGTCCCCCTGAACAGCGCACTGCTGAGCAGGAGTTCTCTGCCCATGCCCCACCATTGCGGTCCCATACCTGTGTAGACAAAGGCGATGCGTGGACTGGCATTGAAAGGACGGACACCTTCGGCAGCTTGGCATTCTTTGTTGGCCGCAAAGTCATGCAGTGCTGCTGTTATCTGCGCCTGAGTCTCGCCCCAAACCGCAACGCGGTGGCTCAGATGTGAGCGGCGTAAGCAGGTGGTGTAAAGCACGTCATCGAGCGCAGGGGCGTCGGGTTGATCCAACCGCTCGGCCAGTTGCTTGGCGCGCATTCGCAATGCGTCGGGATCACGTGCAGAGAGCGGCAGCAGCTTGAACGATGCGCTGGTCGGTGCGGCATCTATTTTGGGTGCGGGTGCCGGGTGGGCACTGACAATGACGTGAGCATTGGTACCGCCATAGCCAAACGAATTAATAGCGATACGCTGTGGCTTGCTGCGTAGACTCAGTGGCGCAGGTTTGCGAGGTAGCAGCACTTCTTTGGGGATCTGCGGATTTATGCGTTGCAGATCGGCGACCGGAGGCACGATATTATTGCGCAGCATTTCGACCGATTTGATCAGACTTGCGATACCCGCCGCAGCCTCAAGGTGGCCGATGTTGGCTTTGACCGAGCCCACGACGCAACCGCCGTCACGTCCGTAAATCTGAGCAATTGCCCGTGTTTCCAGCGGGTCTCCGATGGGTGTTCCAGTGCCATGAGCTTCAATGTAATCGATATCGCTGGCTTCTAGGCCGCTGGCATTAAGTACGCGTTGCATCAGCGCCTGTTGGGCTGCTGGGTTCGGCACCGTAATACCGCTGGTGCGCCCATCCTGATTAACCCCAGAACCTTCGATTATGGCCAGAATGTTGTCGCCGTCGCGAAGTGCATCAGCATAATTTTTAAGCACGACAACACCACCGCCCTCGCCTCGCCCATAACCATCGGCGCGGGAGTCGAAGCTTTTAGAGCGCCCATCTTTTGCCAGAAAGCGGCCCTTGGACATTGCTATTGAATATTCAGGACGCAGGATAAAGTTCACGCCGCCAACCAGCGCGACATCGCACTGCTGGCTTTGAATCGAGCTCACCGCCTGAGCCAATGCAACCATGGAAGATGAGCAGGCGGTATCAATGGACAGGCTTGGACCGCGCAAATCAAAAGCGTAAGAGATACGGTTTGAGAGCATGGTAAGCGTTGCGCCGGCCGCGCTATTGGGGCCGATAGTTTGTCGTGCACTTGGGCTGAACTGATTAAGCAGGTGGTCAACGGTAAAGCCGCCAACAAATACGCCGGTCTGCGAGCCTGCCAGGTTTTCAATAGCCAGGCCGGCGTTCTCCATTGCTTCCCAACTCAGCTCCAGCAACAGGCGCTGCTGTGGGTCGAGGGATTCAGCTTCACGGGGGGAGAAATTGAAAAAATCAGCATCGAAGGCACGAAAATCATAGTCCCGTAAAAAGTGCCCTGAACAAACGTAGGCTTTGCCGGCGGCATCATTTTCATTGAGGAATTTATTAACTGACCAGCGATCTTCAGGCACTAGGCTGACGTAGTTTTGACCGGCTAATAGGTTGTTAAAAAACAACTCAGGGGTATTCGAGCCGCCTGGGAAGCGGCAGGCAGATCCAATCAAGGCAACCGCAGTTGAGCCCGTGGAAGTTGACATGGAAGGTGATTTCAAATCCATTTAAATTAAAACTCCGATAATTAAATACTAGCAATGTGCTGTTTTGCGGCACACTGATTGGATAGTCTCAGAGAGGCGTTTGTATAAATGCCGATTTATAAATGTGTGCCAAGACCTGCTGCACATCAGTATCAAGTTAAGATTGGCAAGTTAGTTTAGTGGTGATCAAGTGGTGTTTAATAAGGACTTTATGATCTGTTGGTTGGCCTGCATATCCTGTAACCCAGCTGGAGCTCCGGTTGACAGGCTTGTGCGCAGCTCTCATAGGCAGGCTGTGTATAAGGACACCGAATTATTGTATTTAATCAGGTTGCATGAGGTTGGGGTAAGGTTAGTGTGTGATAGCCGTAATAATGATATGCAGGCAACATCATTATAAAGTCATGTAGATATATGTGCGTATGGCCACTAGTTAAGCAATAATTTATTGCTATCTAATATTAACTAGATGGCTATCTGAAATTATTGCTACTGTTTAGCCGCCATCCAAACTAATGGTTTTATCTTTGGTTTACGGTAACTATTGAGTTGAATCTACACTGCAAACTTAAGTTGAGTCATGGCGGTTAAACGGTGTGTTTTTTCGCCAGTGGCTGCTTAAACAACGATACGAAAATTGATGGAAAACAGCCGTTTAAACCAGTCGGCTTGATAAGCAGCGTCAGATTGCTGGGGATGGCAACTACCCTTTTAAAGCAGTTATCCCATACGTGGTTTGCCCATCTGCGTTTTCGTTGAAAGGGTGATGATTACCCTCAGCTGTCTGGTGAGCAGATACAGGTTGGCCCTGCGGCGGTGTCCAGACCTAGGGCCAAGTGCAGCGCTGATCGTGGTTCAGGGATAGTTGATTGTTACCATGTAAGAACCGCTTCGGATCGTCTGGCCGGATGCGTTTACCAGTAGGTACTCTTGATTATCCGCAGCGGCACTGGGTTGCCGGTTTGTGATTAATCTGGCTTTGACGCTGTTGTGATTTACCGCTACCACGTGACTGATTGGCTCAACGGGGCTGACATTGAGAACGCCTTCTCCGATCACCGTGGGACAGCCTTGCAGCTTTAGGGTGAGGTTTGCAGAAACGACAGCGCTGCAGGGTGGTTCTAGAATCGCGCCACGAATTTGAATGACCCCCGCCATGGGCGACTCGCTCACCGAGCACAGGCCAACGAGAACAACGAACAGAGACAGACCCATTACTGCTTGGCTACCGTTCATCTCAGCTACTCCTTATAGATATAAGAAGTCCTTCGTCAGCTAAAACAAAATCTTTAGATAAATTTAAAATCCAATTACTGACCCTGCCCAGCGCCTCGTTGAAGTTGATGCCCGGCGTTACGCCGAGCCTAGGGTTCTTCGGCTACTGAATCAGCTACCCTTTGTTTGGCACCAAGGCCTCTGAAACGGGGCACTTCGCCATCAGACCCTGTATCTTTAGCGCACCGTTACGGCGAGGCGAGACACCAATAATTGGACGGTTTGAACGAGTTTTTCGCGATTATCGGTGCTAACCGCACCTGTAAAAACTAGTCTAAAGATAGGGCTTTGTTGCCCCTGGCATAACGAGGCGTTACGGCCATCTGGAGCGACCGCTCAAACTTGCAAGAGCGGTGCTAACTCCACCGTCAGCCTGTACTGGCGACAGTAGGCTGAATGTGGGTTCAAGCCTGCTCTACAGGGTTTGCAACAGGTTGGTCATCTTTCAAACAGCCGATATCACGCTGCGCCTGACTAACCCAGGCGAAAGCCCGGTCGTTGAGCTCGGCTATGGCGCGGGGGCCCGTGCCTTCGGCGTACATGGGGGCGCCAATGACCACCTGAATGGTGCCTGGTTTTTTGCCCCAGCCTTCTTTTGGCCAGTATTTACCGGCGTCATGGGCAATAGGTAGCACCGGCAAGTTGGCGTTAACGGCAAGGGAGGTGCCGCCGCGTGAGAACTTGCCAATTTGCCCAGTTGGAATGCGCGTGCCTTCAGGGAACACCAGCACCCAGCAGCCGAGCTTCAGGCGCTCATGACCCTGTTTTGCAAGCTGCTTGAGGGCCGCTTTAGGGTTGCTGCGGTCGATGGCGATAGGCTTGAGCATGGCCATTGCCCAACCAAAGAACGGCACATACAGCAGCTCACGTTTTAGCACTTGGCTGAGCGGCTCGAACAAGGCTGAAAGGAAGAAGGTTTCCCAAGTGCTTTGGTGCTTGGACAGAATTACACACGGCGTATCCGGGATATTCTCGAGACCTTTAACCTGGTATTTAATGCCGACCATTGCACCCGTTAGCCAAACCGCGAAACGGCACCAGTTCTGGTTAACGAAACGATAGCGGGCGCGAAACGGCAGGAAAGGCACGATGAAAAAACTCAGGGTGCACCAGAGCAACGAACTGGTCGCCAGCAAGATGTAGAAGAAGAAAATGTTGATGGCCCGCAGTGTCGACATAAGTGCATTTACCGTCGCGGGCAAGCCGCGCTTTATTGATTAAGTAGTTGTTCAGCAACTGCTGCCAGATCTTCGAATATCAAGGTATTGGCTGGCAATCCTTTGGCCAGTGTGCGCTCGCCTTTGCCGGTTTTTACTAACACTGGCTGACAATCGACGGTTGTGGCCGCTTGCAGGTCACCACTGCTGTCCCCTACAAACCATACGCCCTTTAGTTCTACCGCATAATGCGCGGCAATGCTGTGGAGCATTCCGGGTTTTGGCTTGCGGCAGGCGCAGCCTTCATCGGGGCCGTGGGGACAATACAGGATCAGGCCGATTTCGCCGCCCTCCCCGGCAACTAGTTGGCGCATGCGCTGGTGCATGGCTTCAAGTTCAGCCACACCGTAGTAACCGCGACCAATGCCAGATTGGTTGGTGGCCACCGCGATGGTCCAGCCCGCTTTGGAGAGGTCGGCAATCGCGGTGATTGAGCTGGGGATGGGAATCCACTCATCAACGGATTTGATGTAGGCGTCGGAGTCATGATTGATCACCCCGTCGCGGTCTAGAATCAGTAGCTTCATGGCGCGTCTCTCAGGTGTTTACAGCGTCACCACGCGGCATGGCTGCCAAGGCAACCGCTACCGCGTGGTTAACATGCGTCAGCTCAGGGCCGAGATGTCCGCAACACCGAGGAACAAACCACGCAGCTTAGCCAGCAAGGCATAGCGGTTGGCCCGTACATTGGCGTCTTCAGCGTTGACCAATACGGTCTCGAAGAAGCTGTCTACCGGGGTGCGCAGCGTCGCCAGTTTGGCTAGGGCTTCGTTGTACATGCGCGCTTCGGCCAAGGGCTGCACGGCCTGCTCCGCCTGCTGAATCGCCGCGTTAAGGGCGAACTCGCTGGGGGTGTCGAAGTAATGTGCAGCAATGCTTTTGGCAATGTTGCCATCGGCTTTGCTGAGCAAGTTCGATACCCGCTTGTTGGCTGCAGCCAGTGCTTCAGCCTCAGGCAACTTACGGAACGCTTGTACCGCTTGTACACGTTGATCGAAGTCGAGTGGCGAGACCGGGTTTACCGCGCGAACGGCTTGGTAAACCGCGACATCAACTCCTTGATCTTCATAGCGTGCACGCAGGCGGTCGAAGATGAATTCCTGCACCTGGGTCGTGAGACCGGCCGGTTTGATTTTGCCGCCGAACTGCTTGATCGCAAACTCGACAGCTTCGGTCACATCCAGCTCAAGCTGCTTCTCGATCAGGATACGCAGCACACCCAATGCGGCTCGACGCAAGGCGTAAGGGTCTTTGCTCCCGGTTGGCAGCATGCCGATGCCGAAGATGCCGACCAAGGTGTCGAGCTTGTCAGCCAGCGCAACCGCAGCGCCCGTCAGCGTGCTTGGCAGTTCAGCGCCAGCGCCGCGCGGCATATATTGCTCGTTCAGGGCCAGGGCTACGTCTTGCTCTTCGCCATCATGCTGGGCGTAGTAGTAGCCGGCGATACCCTGCATTTCCGGGAACTCGCCGACCATTTCACTGGCCAGATCGCACTTCGATAACAAGCCCGCACGGCCCGCGCGCTTGGCGTCGCCACCGATTTTTTCCGCAATGAATGCCGCCAGCGCCGATACCCGTTGGGCTTTGTCGTAGACCGAACCCAGCTGGGCCTGGAATACCACGTTAGCCAGACGCTGGTTAAAGGTTTCGAGCTTTTGCTTTTTGTCTTGCTTGAAGAAGAATTCAGCATCGGTCAGACGTGGACGCACCACCTTCTCGTTACCCGAAATGATTTGCGCCGGGTCTTTGCTTTCAACGTTGGCCACGGTGATAAAGCGCGGCAGCAACTTGCCTTCCGCATTCAGCAGGCAGAAGTATTTCTGGTTGTCCTGCATGGTGGTGATCAGTGCTTCTTGCGGCACTTCGAGGAAACGTTCTTCAAAGGAGCACACCAGCGGTACCGGCCACTCAACCAAGCCACTGACCTCGTCAAGCAGCGCCGGCGGTACGATCGCTGTGCCGTTTTGCTCTGCAGCGAGTTGTTCAACCCGCTTGCTGATCTGCTCGCGACGCTCTGCAAAGTCAGCGATTACATAGGCTTTGCGCAGGTCTTCGGCATAGTTTGCCGGTGCACTGATGGTAACTTCGCTGTTGTGATGGAAGCGGTGACCACGGGAAGTGCGCCCGGCGGTTTGTGCCAGGATCTCGCAATCGAGCACGCTGTCGCCGAACAGCATTACCAGCCATTGGCTAGGACGTACAAACTCGGTACGCCGTGCGCCCCAGCGCATGCGCTTAGGCACCGGCAATTCGTTGAGCGAGGTTTCGACAATCTCAGGCAGCAGGTGCGCGGCTTGTTTGCCGGCAATGGTCTGACTGAAACGCAGCTTTGGACCGCTGGCGTCGATCTCGGACAGGTCAACGCAGCACTTGTTAGCGAAGCCCAGCGCAGCCTGGGTTGGATTACCTTCGGCGTCGAACGCTGCTTTAACCGGCGGGCCGTCGAGGTTCATAACGCGATCAGGTTGCTCGGTGTCGAGCTGCTCAACCAGTACCGCCAAACGGCGCGGGGCGGCGTAGTAACGGGCTTTGGCGTAGTTCAGGCCAGCTGCCTTGAGGCCCTTTTCAACCCCGGCGAGAAACGACTCGCCCAAGGTTTTCAGTGCTTTTGGCGGCAGCTCTTCGGTGCCCAGTTCTACCAGAAAGTCTTGTGCACTCATTCTGCAGCCTCCAGCTTAGCCAGTACTTCATCACGCAATTCAGGGGTGGCGAGCGGGAAACCGAGTTTGGCCCGAGCTTGCAGGTAGCTTTGGGCAACGGCGCGAGCCAGTGCGCGTACCCGCAAAATGTACTGCTGACGCGCAGTCACCGAGATTGCCCGGCGCGCATCAAGCAAGTTGAAGGTGTGCGAAGCCTTGAGCACCATTTCGTAGGTCGGCAGCGGCAACTCAAGTTCGATCAGACGGTTGGCTTCCGATTCATAGAAGTCGAACAGCTCAAACAGCTTCTCAACGTTGGCGTGCTCGAAGTTATAGGTCGATTGTTCAACTTCGTTCTGATGGAACACATCGCCATAGGTAACCTTGCCGAACGGGCCATCGGCCCAGACCAGGTCATACACAGAATCAACGCCCTGAATGTACATCGCCAGACGCTCAAGACCGTAAGTGATCTCGCCCGTCACCGGATAACTTTCAAGGCCGCCGACTTGCTGGAAGTATGTGAACTGGGTGACTTCCATACCGTTCAGCCAGATTTCCCAGCCCAGACCCCAGGCGCCCAGTGTAGGCGATTCCCAGTTGTCTTCAACGAAGCGAATATCGTGCACCAGCGGGTCAATACCAATGGCTTGCAGCGAACCCAGGTACAGCTCCTGGAAGTTTTCCGGGTTGGGCTTCAATACCACCTGAAACTGGTAATAATGCTGCAAGCGGTTCGGGTTTTCCCCGTAACGGCCATCTGCCGGACGGCGGCTGGGCTGTACGTAGGCGGCGTTCCAGGTCTCGGGACCGATGGCGCGCAAGAATGTAGCGGTGTGGAAAGTGCCAGCACCGACTTCCATATCGTATGGCTGCAACACAACGCAGCCCTGCTCAGCCCAGTATTTCTGCAGGGCGAGAATCAAATCTTGGAAGGTGCGCACGGCAGGCGTAGTCTGGCTCACGAAAAATTCACCTGTTTTGGCTGCGACAGAAAGGGCGGGAGTATACCGCAAACCGCGTAGCCTAGACCTGCTAGGGATTGCCTTATGACTCGTTGTTTCTGGTGTTCTGAAGATCCGTTGTACATGGCTTACCACGATGAAGAATGGGGTGTGCCCCTAACAGACCCCGATAAACTCTTCGAGTTGCTGATGCTTGAGGGTTTTCAGGCCGGTTTATCGTGGATTACCGTGCTGAAAAAACGCGAGCGTTACCGCCAGGTGCTGCATGGCTTTGACGTGAAGCGTTTGGCCGAGCTGAGCGACGACGAGATCGAAGCGTTGATGCAAGACCCCGGTATTGTGCGCAACCGACTTAAGCTCAAGGCCGTACGTCAGAATGCTTTGGCATGGCTGAAGCTCGATGACCCGGTTAAGTACCTGTGGTCTTTCGTTGACGGCGAGCCACTGATCAATCATTTCAGCGAACGTGGTCAGGTTCCGGCCATCACGCCGCAGGCCGAAGCCATGAGCAAAGCGCTGAAAAAAGCCGGGTTCAATTTTGTCGGGCCAACCATTTGCTACGCCTTTATGCAGGCCAGCGGCATGGTGATGGACCACACGACAAACTGCTTCCGTTACCGCGAGTTGGTTAAAGGCTGAACCGCGGATAAGCCTAGGCAGGTACAATAGCTGTTTTGACCTCTGGGGACTGGCCTGTGGAGAAGTTCAAAGGTGCACTGGTAGTGGGCTTTCTACGCCTGTTTGCATTGCTGCCATGGCGTGCTGTGCAAGCGACGGGTGCGGCAATCGGCTGGCTGATGTACAAGCTGCCCAATGGTTCGCGTGAGGTCGCCAGCACTAATTTGAAAAAGTGCTTCCCGGAACTGGATGACTCTGCCCACCAGAAATTACTGGCTGACGCGCTGAAGGGCATCAGCCAAACCCTGACAGAAAGCGCCTGTGCCTGGATCTGGCCGGCACAGAAATCCCTCGGTTTGATCCGTGAGGTCGAAGGCCTTGAGGTGCTTGAACAGGCTCTGGCCTCGGGCAAGGGCGTGGTCGGAATCACTAGCCACCTGGGCAACTGGGAAGTGCTCAATCACTTCTACTGCTCACAGTGCAAACCGATCATCTTCTACCGCCCGCCCAAGCTCAAGGCGGTGGATGACCTGCTGCAAAAGCAACGGGTGCAGATGGGCAATCGGGTCGCCGCGTCGACCAAAGAAGGCATTCTCAGCGTGATCAAAGAAGTGCGTAAAGGCGGATCAGTCGGCATTCCAGCCGATCCTGAGCCAAGCCTTTCCAGCGGTGTCTTTGTTCCGTTTTTAGGCACTGTGGCCCTGACCAGCAAATTTGTACCGAGCATGCTGACCGGCGGCAAAGCGGTGGGTGTGTTTTTGCACGCTTTACGTCTTGAGGACGGCAGCGGCTACAAGGTGATTCTCGAAGCAGCGCCAGAAGCCATGTACAGCGCCGATATTGCGGTCGGTGTGGCAGCGATGAGCGACGTAATTGGCCGTTATGTGCGGGCTTATCCAAGCCAATATATGTGGACCATGAAGCGCTTTAAGAAACGCCCTGAGGGCGAGGCCAAGTGGTACTAGTTAACCTTCAATGATGGTGACAAGGCGCGGTGTTGAGCGCCTTTTAACTTTGGGGCTGGGCCTTAGCGCGCTTTTAGTCTATTAAGAAGGGCGAACATATTTAATCAGAGGGTCGCCAGAGTCATGTCAAACAACCGTCAGCATCCGCGTACCACGATGAAGTGCATGATCAAAATCAGTCGTCCAGGTTTTGCAGATGTCGTCGCGCAGACTCGAGACCTCTCTGATGGCGGTGTCTATGTGAAGCATGAAGATTTAAGCTGTTTAAAGCTCGGCGACCAGGTAACCGGTCAGGTGCAAGGCATGCCCATTGAAGCCCCCATTTTGCAGATGATCGTCACCCGGGTAGACGCCGAAGGCGTGGGCCTGCGCTTCGTCACTGAGTGACCAACTGTCAGTTAGTCGTTTAAAACCTATCTTGTGAGTCAAGTATTGGCTAAAATGCGGCGCGCTGCTTAGCTGCAGCTTTACCGAAATGGGTTCCCTCACCCCATAAAACTTAAAAAGGCTCACATGCGCACGACTCTGACTTCGATCCGCCGACCGGCTTTGGTTACGCTGATCGCGTTTCATATCCTGATTATCATCGCCAGTAACTACTTGGTGCAGTTGCCGATTACCCTGTTCGGTTGGCACACCACGTGGGGCGCATTCAGCTTCCCGTTTATCTTTCTCGCCACCGATCTGACGGTGCGTCTTTTGGGTAAAGCCCCGGCGCGCAAGGTTATTGCCCGAGTGATGTTGCCGGCGCTGGTGGCTTCATACGGGGTGTCTGTGCTGTTTAAAGATGGCACTTTTTCAGGTTTTGCCGCATTGCAGGAGTTCAACGTCTTCGTCGGCCGCATTGCCTTGGCCAGCTTCTGCGCCTATGTACTGGGGCAACTGCTGGATATCCAGGTGTTTGACCGCATGCGCCGCTTACGTCAGTGGTGGGTCGCGCCCACGGCCTCGACGATTCTGGGTAACCTGCTCGACACCTTTGTGTTTTTCTCAATCGCCTTTTGGCAAAGCAGCGACCCCTTTATGGCTGAGCACTGGGTTGAGATCGCCAGCGTCGACTACGCCATCAAGCTGACCGTAAGCCTGGTGCTGTTTGTGCCGCTCTACGGTGTATTGCTTGGTGCAATTGCCCGCTTGCTCGAAGGGCGCGCAGCGCCAGCGCATTAAGTCAGTGGGTCAGTAAAAAGCCCGGCTTGAGTGAAATCTCGCCGGGATTTTTGTTAGCTGCGTCTTACTGTTGAGACGGGCTGTTTGGCATGAGCTTACGGCTGGTTGTTGAGCTTATCCAGCTTGCGCAGGAACACGTTCATTTCCTTCTCGGCCTGCTTGTCGCCATGGGCCTGTGCAGCGGCCACACCCTGTTCCCAAGCGTTGCGCGCTGCATCAGGTTGTCCAGTGTCGAGCAGTGCCTTGCCCAGTAGTTTCCATGCGGCGGAATACTTGGGATCAAGCTCGACACAGCGCTGGAAATGCTCCGCGGCGATGGTTGAGTCACCAGCATCCAGATAACCCTTGCCCAGGCCGAAGCGCAGCAAGGCGTTATCCACACCCTTGGCCAGCATTTTTTCCAATGACTCAAGCATACGACCTCCAGCCGTCAGAATGGGTTATCCACAGGTCCGGACGGTTAGAAAAAGGTCAGTCCGACTTGGAACAGGCTTTCGGCATCGCGGATGTACTTTTTGTCGACCAGGAACAGAATCACATGGTCGCCGCTCTGGATTATGGTGTTGTCGTGGGCGATCAGCACTTCTTCGTCGCGAATCACGGCACCAATAGTGGTGCCGGGTGGCAGGTTGATCTTGCCGATCTCGCGGCCCACCACTTTGCTCGATTTGGCATCACCGTGGGCAATCATTTCAATCGCTTCAGCCGCACCACGGCGCAGTGAATGCACGCTTTCGATGTCACCACGGCGTACGTGGGTGAGCAAGGTGCCGATGGTTGCCAACTGCGGGCTGATGGCGATATCGATGTCACCGCCCTGCACCAAATCCACATAAGCCGGGTTGTTGATGATGGTCATCACCTTGCGCGCGCCCATGCGCTTGGCCAGCAATGACGACATGATGTTGGCTTCGTCATCGTTGGTCAGGGCGAGGAAGATATCGGCATCATTGATATTTTCTTCGACCAGCAAATCACGGTCCGAGGCGCTGCCCTGCAGGACGATGGTGCTGTCCAGGGTTTCCGAGAGGTAGCGGCAACGCGCCGGGTTCATCTCGATGATCTTGACCTGATAGCGGCTTTCGATGGCTTCGGCCAGGCGCTCGCCAATATGACCACCGCCGGCAATGACGATCTTCTTGTAGCTGTCTTCAAGGCGGCGCATTTCGCTCATGACCGCGCGGATGTGCGCTTTGGCAGCGATGAAAAACACCTCATCGTCGGCTTCGATCACCGTATCGCCTTTGGGCATGATCGGCCGATTACGGCGGAAAATTGCAGCAACTCGGGTGTCGACGTTGGGCATATGCTCGCGCAACTGGCGCAGTTGCTGGCCCACCAGCGGGCCGCCGTAATAGGCTTTAACCGCCACCAACTGAGCTTTGCCCTCGGCGAAGTCAATAACCTGCAGCGCGCCCGGATACTCGATCAGGCGTTTGATGTAGTTGGTCACCACCTGCTCAGGGCTGATGAGCACATCAACCGGAATCGCTTCGTTGTCGAACAGGCCGCTGCGGGTCAGGTACGCCGCTTCGCGCACCCGGGCGATTTTGGTCGGGGTGTGGAACAGGGTGTAGGCGACCTGACAGGCGATCATGTTGATCTCGTCGCTGTTGGTTACGGCCACGAGCATGTCGGCGTCCTCGGCGCCGGCTTGGCGCAGGACGGTCGGGAATGAGCCACGGCCTTGTACGGTGCGGATATCCAAGCGATCACCGAGATCGCGCAAGCGATCGCCATCGGTGTCGACCACTGTGATGTCGTTAGCTTCGCTGGCCAAGTGTTCTGCCAGCGTGCCGCCAACTTGCCCGGCACCAAGAATGATGATTTTCATCCGATTCCTTCCTCAGCCGCGGGGTGTCGCGGCGATCTTGATCAGCTTGGCATAGTAAAAACCGTCATGACCATCTTCTTCTGCAAGCAATTGACGGCCATGGGGTTGTGGCAGGCCAAACGGCCCGGCAATGTCGAGTTCGCGTGCGCCCGGGGTGCGCGCCAAAAAGGCGTCTATCACTTCGGTGTTTTCAGTCGGTAAGGTCGAGCACGTCGCGTATAGCATGATGCCGCCAACTGCGAGGGTTGGCCACAGTGCATCCAATAGTTCGCCCTGCAGCTCGGCCAGCGCTGGAATATCTTCAGGCTGGCGGGCAATTTTAATGTCAGGGTGACGGCGGATAACGCCGGTCGCTGAACAGGGAGCGTCGAGCAGAATGCGCTGGAATGGCTGGCCATCCCACCACTTATCCACAGCCCTGCCATCGGCGGCGATCAATTCGGCCTCCAGCTTTAACCGCGCCAGATTTTCGCGTACCCGTACCAGTCGTTTAGGCTCCAGATCAATTGCCACTACGCCGGCCAGTTCTGGCTCTGCTTCGAGAATGTGGCAAGTTTTGCCACCCGGCGCACAGCAGGCATCAAGCACCCGTTGGCCCGGGGCAAGTTCGAGCAAATCGGCGGCTAATTGGGCGGCTTCGTCTTGCACGCTCAGCCGGCCTTCAGCGAAACCGGGCAGCGTGGTGACGTCGCGAGCTTGAATCAGGCGGATGCCATAACGGCTGAAGCGACAAGCAGCGGCTTCAATACCGGCGGCTGTCAGTTCTTGCAGGTAAGCATCACGGCTGCCGTGGCGACGATTGACCCGCAGGATCAACGGCGGATGGGCGTTATTGGCGGCGCAGATGGCTTCCCAATGTTCGGGCCAGAAGGCTTTCAATGATTTTTGCAGCCAGCGCGGATGGGCGGTGCGCACCATGGGGTCGTTTTGCATCTCGGCCAGCAGCGGTTCGGCCTCGCGCTGGGCGCGGCGCATCACGGCGTTGAGCAGGCCTTTGGCCCAAGGCTTTTTCAGCTTGTCGGCGCAGCCTACGGTTTCACCCAGCGCAGCATGTGCCGGAATCCGCGTGTAGAGCAGCTGATAAAGCCCTACCAGCAGCAGGGCTTCGACGTCTTTATCCGCCGCCTTGAAGGGCTTTTGCAGGAGTTTTTCGGCCAGTGCCGACAAGCGCGGCTGCCAACGGGCTGCGCCGAATGCCAGCTCTTGCGTAAGACCGCGATCGCGGGGCTCAACCTTATCCAGTTGCGGTGGCAGGCTGCTGCCTAATGAGGCTTTACCTGAGAGCACCGCACTTAAAGCTTTGGCGGCGGCAAGACGCGGATTCATCGGCTGATCCTCATCAAACCAGCACCACGCCGAGGCCAAACTGTTCGCGTCGGCTGTTATACAGGTCGGCGAAGTTGAGTGCCTTGCCGCCTGGCAATTGCACGCGAGTGAGCAGTAACGCGCCTGTTCCACAGGCGACTGTCAGGCCCTGTTTAGTCGCGTCGAGAATCGTCCCCGGCGCACCCTTGCCCTCGCAGCACTCGGCACCGAGGATCTTGATGGGCGCCTCATTGAGCGTGCTGTGGCAGATTGGGGTCGGATTAAACGCGCGGATCAAGCGCTGCAACTCATCAGCCGGGCGGGTCCAGTCGATACGCGCCTGCTCTTTGTTGAGCTTGTGTGCGTACGTGGCCAGGCTGTCATCTTGCACTTCGCCGATCAGGGTGCCTGCAGCCAAGCCGTTAACGGCTTCAATCACGGCATTGGGGCCAAGGCTGGCCAAGCGATCATGCAAACTGCCGCCGGTATCATCGGGATTAATCGCGGTGTGCACCTTAAGCAGCATTGGGCCGGTATCAAGCCCAGCCTCCATTTGCATCACGGTCACCCCGGATTCGGCATCGCCGGCTTCGATGGCCCGCTGGATCGGTGCGGCGCCCCGCCAGCGTGGTAATAAGGAGGCGTGGCTGTTGATACAGCCCAGGCGCGGGGTATCGAGCACCACTTGCGGCAAGATCAAGCCGTAAGCCACCACCACCATCAAGTCGGCATCAAGCGTTGCCAATTCGGCTTGAGCATCGCTGTCACGCAGAGTTTGTGGCTGATAGACCGGTATCTCATGTTGTAAAGCGACTTGCTTGGCTGCACTCGGCATCAGCTTTTGCCCACGGCCGGAAGGGCGATCAGGCTGGGTATACACAGCGATCACCTGATGTTGAGTGCCCAGCAGGGCTTTGAGGTGCTCAGCGGCAAATTCCGGGGTGCCAGCAAAAATAATGCGTAAAGAGTCAGTCATGGGTTCTCGCTAAACTCAGGCGTGGGGATAATCGCCCTCGCCTGCTGCAAATAAAAAAGGCTTGCCGCGGCAAGCCTTTGAAAGTCATCGATCAAGCCTGCTGGCGGTGCTGCTTTTCCAGCTTCTTTTTAATCCGGTCACGCTTAAGCGTAGACAGGTAATCGACAAACAGCTTGCCATTAAGGTGGTCGCACTCGTGCTGAATGCACACCGCGAGCAAGCCTTCGGCAATCAGCTCATAAGGTTTGCCGTCGCGATCAAGCGCTTTGACCTTAACTTTTTGCGGGCGGTCGACATTTTCGTAAAAACCGGGGACCGAGAGGCAGCCTTCTTGATATTGGTCCATTTCTTCGGTCAGCGACTCGAACTCAGGGTTAATGAAAACCCGTGGTTCAGAGCGATCTTCAGACAGGTCCATAACCACCAAACGCTTATGAACATTGACTTGCGTGGCAGCAAGACCGATGCCCGGCGCTTCGTACATGGTTTCAAACATGTCGTCGATTAGCTGGCGCAAATCGTCATCGACTACGTCCACTGGCTTAGCAATGGTGCGTAAACGTGGATCAGGAAATTCGAGGATGTTTAATATCGCCATATGCGTTGTGTGATGCACTTGTGGAATAAAGTCAAAATCCGCTGCTAAGATGATGAGCAGCATGGGAAAGCGGTCTTACCAGGCTGTGTGAAAACTACTGCGCTCGACAATACAGCGTTATAAACAGACGAAAATTGCTCATTTAGAACACCTAAACTGCGCCTTTTCGCCTGTCAAAGCCTTGTCTTGACTTCGCTCGTGACGTTTTCACACACCCTGTTGTCGCATTTCTATTGGGGCTAGGTTGCAGCGCTAGGGCGCTTCACAGAAGACACATAATAAAGGGATTCACCGCATGAGGAAATCACTACTCGCTATGCTGCTACTTGCAGTTAGCGGTTTGGCCCAGGCAGATGTGCAACTAAAGGATGGTCATCCGGACCGTTACACAGTAGTCAAGGGCGATACCTTATGGGATATCTCCGGACGATTCCTGCGTGAACCCTGGAAGTGGCCAGAGATTTGGCACGCCAACCCACAGGTTGAAAATCCGCACCTGATCTACCCTGGCGACACGCTGAGCCTGGTTTATGTCGATGGTCAGCCACGCCTGGTGCTCAATCGTGGCGCTTCACGCGGTACCATCAAGCTGTCGCCAAAAGTGCGCAGCACGCCGATGGCTGAAGCTATTCCAGCCATTCCGTTGGAAGCCATCAACAGTTTCTTGCTGTACAACCGCATTATTGATGATCCCAAGGACTTTGAACGTGCCCCTTATATCGTTGCCGGCGATGCCGAGCGCGTAGTCAGTGGCGCGGGCGACCGTATCTACGCACGGGGAAAGTTCAGCACCACGACGCCTAATTACGGGATTTTCCGTCAGGGCAAGAGCTACTTCGATCCAGAAACCAAAGAGTTTCTCGGGATCAATGCCGATGACATCGGTGGTGGCGAGATTGTTGCCGAAGAAGGCGACATCGGCACCATGGAGCTGCGTCGCAGCACTCAGGAAGTGCGTAATGGCGACCGCCTGTTTGTTAACGAAGAGCGGGCGATCAACTCGACATTTATGCCGAGCGAGCCGGCTGGCGACGTTAAAGGCTTGATCATCGACGTACCCCGTGGGGTCAATCAAATTGGCCAGTTTGACGTGGTCACCATCAACAAAGGCTCGCGTGACGGCCTGGTGGTTGGCAACGTGCTGGCCGTATACAAGACGGGCGAGACGGTTCGCGACCGCGTTACTGGCGATTCGGTGAAGATCCCAGACGAACGTGCAGGTTTGATGATGGTGTTCCGCACCTACAACAAGCTCAGCTACGGTTTGGTCCTGCATGCCAGCCGCAACCTGGCGGTGCTCGACAAAGTACGTAACCCGTAACCCGTAACGCCTGAAAGCCCAGCGCTTGCTGGGCTTTTTAGCCATACGCATCAGTGTATGGCGCGACCGATCAAGGATGATCAGCATGTCGCCACTCTTCAGCTCCAGCGCTCCACCCTCTCCTGCTGAACTCGAAGCACGCATCCGTTTGCATTGCTTACCTGAGCTCGGCCCCAAACGATTGCAAAAACTGCTCAGCGCCTTTGGCACGGCCTCCTCTGCGCTCAGCGCTCCCGCGTCGTCTTGGCGCGCGCTCGGCTTGCCAGCGGCGTGTAGCGATGCACGGCGCAGCAGCACAGTGCGCGAGCAGGCCAGCAGTACCTTGCGTTGGTTGGAGCAGTCCGATAACCACCTGCTGATGTGGGACTCGGACCAGTATCCGGCATTGTTGGCTGAGCTTAGCGATGCGCCGCCGCTGC
Source organism: Pseudomonas sp. EL_65y_Pfl2_R95 (assembly GCF_963971045.1). NCBI lineage: Bacteria > Pseudomonadati > Pseudomonadota > Gammaproteobacteria > Pseudomonadales > Pseudomonadaceae > Pseudomonas > Pseudomonas sp. EL_65y_Pfl2_R95. The sequence continues at coordinate 374,434 of NZ_CAXAOV010000004.1, forward strand.
TGTTTGTCCGCGGTAATCCGGGTTTGCTTGAGCTACCGCAACTGGCCATGGTTGGCAGCCGACGCGCCTCAACGCCCGGTCTGGATACTGCCCTACGCTTTGCCAAGAGCCTTGCCGCGGGCGGCTTTGTGATTACCAGCGGTTTGGCGTTAGGTATTGATGGCGCTGCGCATCAAGGCGCGCTGGATGCACAGGGCAAGACCATTGCGGTAATGGGGACGGGATTGGAACGCATGTACCCTGCCCGGCACCGCACCCTGGCGGCAGATATCGTTGCCAGTGGTGGCGCGCTGGTATCCGAGTTACCCCTGACAAGCCCGGCCCATGCAAGTCACTTCCCGAGGCGCAATCGCATTATCAGCGGCTTATCTCTTGGGGTGTTGGTGGTTGAGGCCAGCCCATCGAGTGGTTCGTTGATCACGGCGCGGCTGGCTGCCGAGCAAGGCCGTGAGGTGTATGCGATTCCCGGTTCAATTCATCATCCCGGTGCACGGGGTTGTCATCAGTTGATTCGTGATGGCGCGACGTTGGTTGAAAGCATTGAGCATATTCTTGAGGCGTTACGCGGTTGGCAGGGTGTGTCGCCAGTAGTGGATGTCCCTGCTCCAGTCAGCCACCCATTGCTTGAATTGTTATTTGCCGCGCCGCAAAGCAGCGAAGCCTTGGTGCTGGCCAGCGGTTGGTCATTGGTTGAGGTGCTGGCGGCCCTGACTGAGCTTGAACTGGAAGGCCGGGTCAGCTGCGAGGCCGGTCGCTGGTATGCGCGCTAGTCAATTGATCCAGGGCTTCGCTACACTGCGCAGCATGGGTCCAATGGAGCACAATTGATGTGGCAATTACAGCAGGCCGCGCGGGTGGTGATGCAAGGGGGCGTGATTGCCTATCCAACAGAGGCGGTCTGGGGACTGGGCTGTGACCCCTGGGATGAGCTGGCGGTCATGCGCCTGCTGGCGCTGAAAAATCGGCCAATGAACAAAGGCCTGATATTGGTTGCTGACAATATCCGCCAGTTTGATTTTCTGATCGAAGACTTGCCGGACATCTGGCAAGACCGTTTGGCCAGTATGTGGCCGGGGCCAACCACTTGGCTGGTGCCGCATCAGGATCGTCTGCCTGAGTGGATCACCGGCCAGCACAACAGCGTGGCGCTGCGCGTCAGCGATCACCCGTTGGTGCGCGAGTTATGCGCCCTCACCGGCCCGTTGGTTTCCACCTCGGCCAACCCTGCTGGCCGCCCTGCCGCACGGAGTCGATTGCGGATTGAACAGTATTTTCCGGGTCAACTCGATCAGGTCTTGAATGGGGCCTTGGGCGGGCGCAAGAATCCGAGTTTGATTCGCGATCTTATCAGCGGCGACGTAGTGCGCCCTTCTTAGGGCGCAGGCAGACCCACTCGCTTAGCAGCCTGAGCCAGTGGGTCATCAGCTTTACGGCAGAAGGATTGTCGAGCCAGTGGTTTGACGAGCGCTCAAGGCAATTTGTGCTTGGGCCGCTTCAGCCAGTGGATAACGCTGACTGATCTCGACCTCAAGCTTGCCACGGGTGATCATGCCGAACAGATCATCTGCCATGTTTTGCAGACGCTCAGGGGTGTCGGCGTAGCTAGCCAGAGTCGGCCGAGTCACGAACAACGCGCCCTTCTGCGCAAGAATCCCCAGATTGACCCCACTCACAGCACCAGAGGCATTGCCAAAGCTGACCAGCAGGCCACGCGGCGCTACGCAATCGAGTGAGGTTTCCCAGGTGTCTTTGCCAACACCGTCATACACCACTGGGCATTTCTTGCCATTAGTTAGCTCAAGCACCCGCTCAGCGACATTTTCATGACTGTAGTTAATGGTCGCCCAAGCGCCCTGTTGCATCGCACGCTCGGCTTTTTCAGCAGTGCTGACCGTACCAATGAGTTTCACGTCGAGGGCTTTTGCCCACTGGCAGGCGAATGAGCCCACTCCGCCGGCAGCGGCATGAAAGAGAACCGTTTCACCGCCTTGCAATTCAAAGGTCTGGCGCAGCAGGTATTGCACGGTCAGGCCTTTAAGCATGACGGCCGAAGCCTGTTCAAAGCTGATAGCGTCAGGCAATTTCACCAGTTTGCTTGCAGGCAGCACATGTAACTGGCTGTATGCGCCCAATGGGCCGGTGGCGTATGCCACGCGGTCGCCGACTTGAAATTGAGTGACGCCTGCGCCGACTGCTTCAACAATGCCCGCACCTTCGGTACCCAAGCCAGATGGCAGTGCCGGCGGTTGATACAGGCCACTGCGAAAATAGGTGTCGATAAAGTTGAGTCCGATAGCCTGGTTCTGCACCCGCACTTCACCGGCGCCAGGGGCTGCCGGTTGATGCTCAACAAACTCGAGTACTTCAGGGCCGCCGTGGCTGCTAAATTGGATGCGCTTGGTCATTGCTGGCTCCGTATCAAGGTTATTGGTTAGTTGCCTAATGATGCACCTGACAGAGGGTTTTGGCACCCGTTACTGGGCATCTATCGTCGGATTGACACGTGTCAACTGCGCTCACCGAGGTGCAAATGGTATGCTGGCCGCCGATTTCGTCGCACATCTTAAGTCGTGCGGCTTAACCCGCTTTTCAAGGTGGCGCCGTGAGTGACCGTACTGAGGCTGTAAAGGCCTATTTGCTGGATCTGCAAGACCGAATTTGTTCTGCCCTGCAGGCTGAAGATGGCAGCAACCACTTCATCGAAGATGCGTGGCAGCGTCCGGCCGGTGGCGGTGGCCGTACTCGGGTGATTGAAAATGGCGGCCTGATCGAGAAAGGTGGGGTCAACTTTTCTCATGTCTTTGGCACCGGCTTGCCACCCTCTGCCAGTGCGCATCGTCCCGAGCTTGCCGGCCGTGGATTCGAGGCCATGGGCGTGTCGCTGGTGATTCACCCAAACAACCCTTATGTGCCGACGTCACACGCCAATGTACGGTTTTTCATCGCCGAGAAAGAAGGCGAAGAAGCCGTCTGGTGGTTTGGCGGTGGTTTCGACCTGACCCCCTATTATGCTAACGAAGAAGACTGTGTGCATTGGCACCAGGTCGCGCAAAAGGCCTGCGAACCCTTCGGCGCAGACGTTTACCCGCGTTATAAGGAATGGTGTGACCGCTACTTTCATATCAAGCACCGCAATGAGCCACGGGGTATCGGCGGCCTGTTTTTTGATGACCTGAATGAGTGGGATTTCGACACCAGCTTTGCCTTCTTGCGCGCCATTGGCGATGCCTACCTTGAGGCTTACATGCCCATAGTGCAGCGCCGCAAAGCCATGGCATATACCGAGCAGCAGCGCGAGTTCCAGGCATTTCGCCGTGGCCGCTATGTTGAGTTCAATCTGGTGTATGACCGCGGCACCTTGTTCGGCCTGCAGTCGGGTGGGCGCACCGAGTCGATCCTGATGTCGCTGCCGCCGCATGTGCGTTGGGGTTATGACTGGAAAGCCGAGCCGGGCACTGAGGAAGCCCGTTTGACCGAGTATTACCTGACAGACCGAGACTGGTTGGCCAAGGTTTGAATATCATCGGGCAAGGACGCATCGCTGCTCTACTGGCCGCATTAGCGCTGCTGGTGGGGTGTTCGACGGCTCCGCCTAAGGACCAGAACAACCTGTGCAATATCTACCGTGAGTACCCGGACTGGTACGAAGACTCACTGGATATGCAAGACGCCTACGGCACACCGATAAATGTGGCGATGGCGATCATCAAGCAGGAAAGTAGCTACGTGGAAGACGCCCTGCCGCCAAGGGCTTATTTGTTGTGGGTGATTCCGTGGGGGCGGGTCAGCTCGGCATACGGTTATGCACAGGCCCAGGACCCGGTGTGGGGCGAATACAAGGACCAGACTGGCAACGGTGGCTCGCGTGATGATTTTGAAGATGCGATCATGTTTGTCGGCTGGTACACCAACGGCACGCAGCGCACCTTGGGCGTGTCCAAGTGGGACGCTTACAATCAGTATCTGGCCTATCACGAAGGCCGGGGTGGCTACAGTCGCGGCACTTATCGCAGTAAAGCCTGGCTGATGCAGGTGGCGCGTAAGGTCGAGCAGCAAGCAAAGAACTATGGCTGGCAACTGAAAGGGTGCCGGGCCGAATTGGAGAGCAACCGCAGTTGGTGGTAACCCCATCTGCGTGATTGATAGACGTTAACAGCGGTACGAGCAAGGATTTGAACATGGACCGTTACGGCGTATTCGGTAACCCAATTGGCCACAGTAAGTCGCCGTTGATCCACCGCTTGTTTGCTGAGCAAACCAATCAACAACTCAGCTATGAGCCTCTACTGGCACCGCTGGAAGGCTTTAGTGAGTTTGCCCTGGCGTTCTTTGGCGAGGGCAAGGGCGCCAATGTTACCGTGCCATTTAAGCAGCAGGCATTTGCGTTAGCAGACAGCCTATCAGCGCGTGCGCAGCGGGCTGGTGCGGTTAACACCCTGAAGAAACTGTTGGACGGCACGCTGGTGGGTGATAACACCGACGGCGCCGGGCTGGTGCGTGATCTACAGATCAATGCCGGGTTCTTTTTACGTGGCAAGCGCATCTTGTTGCTAGGCGCTGGCGGCGCTGTAAGAGGGATTATCGAGCCCTTTATGGCCGAACAGCCAAGCTGTTTGGTGATCGCCAATCGGACCGTTGAAAAGGCCGAACAACTGGCTCAGCAGTTCGCTGACCTGGGTCCCATTGTAGCCAGTGGTTTTGACTGGATTGACGCGCCGGTGGACCTGATCGTCAACGGCACCTCCGCCAGCCTGGCCGGCGATGTACCGCCGATTGCGAGCAGCCTGATCAAGCCCGGTCACACGGTGTGCTATGACATGATGTATGGCAACCAAGCCACTGCATTCAATCGTTGGGCCGCCGAACAAGGCGCCGCCCGCACCATCGATGGCTTGGGAATGTTGGTCGAGCAGGCCGCTGAAGCGTTCTTTGTGTGGCGTGGCGTGCGTCCGGCAACCGGGCCGGTGCTGGCTGAACTGCGGCGTCTGCTGGCCGAGTAAGGTCAGAATCAGTCCTCGAACATCACCGGGCACTGCTCAGCCCCCTCAAGCTTTTGAATTTCTTCGAGTACCTGAGGGCGTGCGCGGCGAATGATCAGGTTGCGCTTTAGCCCGCGCAGGCGCCGCGCTTCTTGATGAAGCATTTCAACCCCGGCGTAATCAATGAAATTGACGTGGTGGGCATCAATAATCACCCGCTCACCCCGGCTGCGCTGAATGATCTGTTGCAGGTAATGGCAGGCGCCAAAGAAGATCGAGCCTTCAACGCGCAAGAGTTCTTCGTCACCGTCTTGCCAAAACTTCACGCGCGGCTGTGAAGTGCGTTTCAGGTAGAAAAATAGCGAAGCCAGCACTCCGGCATAGATCGCTGTTTGCAACTCCAGGACCAAGGTTGCAGCCAGGGTCAACAGCATCACCAAAAATTCGGAACGGCTGACCCGGTACAGGGCTTTAACCCCGGCAATATCGACTAAGCCCCAGCAGATCAGCAAAATCCCTGCAGCCATGCACGGCAGCGGAATGTGCTCAATCAGCTGCGCGCCAAACAAGGCAAACAGCGCCACAAGTATCGCCGAGAACACCCCAGCCAGCGGCGAACGCGCGCCGGCCTGGAGGTTGAGTGCTGAGCGGGTAAATGAGCCTGCCGACAGCGAGCCGGAGAACCATGGGCCGATAATGTTAGACAAACCTTGTGCCCGCACCTCTTGGTTGGCATCCAGAAACTGTTGCGATTTGCTCGCCAGCGAGCGGGCAATGGACAAGCTGGTGACGAGCCCAAGCATGCCGCAAGCGATGGCCGCCGGTAGTAATTGCAGCACGCTCTCGAGATCAAAATCGAGCCACACCAGAGGCGGCAGTTTGCCCTCGAATGCGCTGACCAATGTGACATGCCCGAGTTGTTGCGGCAGCACCACTACCGCGAGGCTGCCCGCTATCAGGCTGACCAGCAGCGCCGGGCCGCGGGGCCAGAACTGTTTGCACAGCACACTTAGAATCAGGGTGAATGCAGCCAGCGCCACCGAGCGCCAGTCACTCTCGCCGAGGTGTTGGCCAATGTTGACCAGTGAACTGAGGGCGGTTTTCTGACTGGGTATGTCAATGCCGAGCAAGTTGGGCAATTGTCCCAAGGCAATCACCACGGCCGCGCCTAGGGTGAAGCCGAGCACCACCGAGTGTGAAACGAAGTTGACCAAGGCGCCAAAGCGCATCAGCCCGAGCACCCACTGGAATAATCCGGCGATAAAGCTGAGGAGCAGGATCAGCGCGACAAAGTCGTCACTGCCGGGCGTGGCCAATGGGCTGACGCTGGTGAACAGGACAATTGAAATAGCCGCCGTTGGTCCGCAGATCAAGTGCCATGAAGAGCCCCAGAGCGAGGCAATAATAACCGGCACAATCGCCGCGTAGAGCCCATATTCAGGTGGCAGCCCGGCAATCAGCGCGTAGGCGATCGACTGCGGCAACGCCAGAATTGCTCCGGTCAAGCCGACCAAGGCGTCGTTGCCTAAGGTTTCCCGGCTGGTGCGCGGCAGCCAGCGCAAAAACGGCAGCAGGCTTTGCAGGCTAGGACGACGCATTAGCGAGTTGTCACGACTGAGTTGCAGTGCATGGCATGCAGGACCTTAAACAACTTAATAATACGCATCAGTATGGCGTATTTCACTCCGGCTATTGCGAGGAATGCCGCGTTGTGTGAGTGCTTTCCAGGCTTGCGCTCAGGTGTATCCGCGAGATATGGCGGGGTTAGGTCTAAATGGCCTTAACCCCGCCCGCTGCATAAAGGCTTATAACTTGGCCTGTACCGCTTTAAGACCATCGCCACCATCAAGGGTTTTAACCCCGTCGAGCCAGCCTTCAACCACGTCTGGGTTAGCGCTCATCCAGGCTTTGACGGCGTCAGAGTTACTGGCTTTTTTGCTCAGAACTTTATCCATCACCGAGTTTTCCATCTCTTGGGTAAAACTGAGGTTGCTCAGCAGCTTGCCAACATTCGGGCACTGCTGTGCATAGCCTTTGCGTGCGAGGGTGTTCACGCTGCCGGTTTCACCGAAGTAGGCTTCGCCACCTTTAAGGTATTTCATGTCGTACTGGACATTCATCGGGTGCGGTGTCCAGCCGAGGAAGACCACGAATTGCTCGCGTTTTACGGCGCGACCGACCTGAACCAGCATGGCTTGCTCGCTGGACTCAACCAGCTTCCAGTCCTTGAGGTTGAAGTCGTTGGTATCAATCATCTTGCGGATCGACTCATTACCGGGTGAGCCAGACGCAATGCCGTAAAGTTTGTGGTCGAACTTGTCGGCGAATTTGTTCAGGTCGGCAAAGGTTTTTACCCCTGCGTCATACGCGTAGGCCGGTACGGCGAGTGTGTATTCGGTGCCGCTGAGGTTTTGCTTGATATTGTCGACTTTGCCGTTGGCGACAAACTTGTCGTAGTTGCTTTGCTGGGCAGGCATCCAGTTGCCCATGAATACATCGACCTGACCTTTTTGCAGGCCGGCGAAGATGATTGGCACCGCCAATGTCTGGGTTTGGCTTTTATAGCCAAGGCTGTCGAGAATGAAACCGGTGACACCATTGGTCACGGCAATATCGCTCCAGCCCGGATCGCCCAACTTCACCGTACTGCAGCTAGCGTCCTCCGCTTGGGCACCAATGCTGGCGGCCAATAACAGGCTACCTGCGAAAATAGGTGTGAATGTTTTCATGCCTTCTCCTTTGTTATGTTTTTTCCTGCCTCAGCTTTTAGCTGACGACAGTCAGTGATGGCAGTTCAATTAAATTAGGTTATCACGCGTCTACATGAGGATAGCGGGCGCGCCGCTCAAGGTCGTCAAGGTCGATATGGTTGCGCATGTATTGCTGGCTGGCATCGACCATTGGCTGGTGGTCCCAGCTCTTCAGCGTACCTTGACGCAGGGCGTCTGCAACGAGCCGTCTACGGCGTTGGCTGGCCAGGGTTGCGTTGTGGATGGCTGGAATATCCCACTGGTCCCAAGCTTCTTGAAGTAAGTCTGCAAGCACCTTCTGATAATCATTGGCGTTGGCCAGATTTTCCCGCTCTTGCGGGTCGTTGCGCACATCGAACAGCATCAGCGGATCGACTTCCGAGAAGATCAGCTTGTAGTCCCCCCGGCGAATCATCATCAGTGGGCTGTTGCTGCCCTCGGCCATGTATTCGCCGAGTACATGATCGTGGCCTTCGCCGGTTTTCAGGTGCGAGAGCAGTGAGTGGCCATCGAGGGCTAAGTCGGGATCGACCTTGCCCCCAGCTAACTCAACGAAGGTGGGCAGCAAGTCCATGGTCGATACAGATTGGCTGACCCGCCGCGCCGCGAAGCGCTTGGGTGCATGGACCAGCATTGGCACCCGGGCCGACATCTCATACCATTGCATTTTGTACCAAAGGCCGCGCTCACCGAGCATGTCGCCGTGATCGCCCGAGAAAACGATGATGGTGTCATCATCCAGGCCACAGGCTTTGAGGGTTTTCAGCAGCTTGCCGATATTGCTGTCGATATAGCTGCAGGCGCCGTAGTAGGCGCGGCGTGCGTCCTTGATTTTGTCATCAGGCAGCGGCTTGTCCCACAGGTCGATGACCTTCATTACGCGTTTGGCGTGCGCGTCTTGTTGGTCTTGTTCGAGGGTGTGTTTGGGCAGGTTGATATCAACGCCTTCATACATATCCCAAAATTCGCGGGTAATGGTGTAGGGGTCGTGCGGATGAGTCATCGATACCGTCAGGCAGAAGGGCTGATCGGTGCCGGCGCGCACATGGTCGTATATATACTGCTGCGCCTTGAACACCACCTCTTCGTCAAAATCCAGCTGGTTGCTGCGTACGCACGGCCCAGCCTGCAGCACGGATGACATGTTGTGGTACCAGCTCAGGCGTTCATCGGGGGCATCCCAGTTGACCGACCAGCCGTAATCCGCTGGATAAATGTCGCTGGTCAGGCGCTCTTCAAAGCCATGCAGTTGGTCAGGGCCACAGAAGTGCATCTTGCCGGACAACGCGGTGCGATAACCCAGTTGGCGCAAATAGTGCGCATACGTGGGCACGTCACCGGGCAAATCCGCCGCATTATCGTAGGCGCCGATTTTGCTCGGCAATTGGCCACTCACCAAGGTGAAGCGCGATGGTGCGCACAGCGGGCTGTTGCAATAGGCCGAGTCGAACACCACCGCTGACTCAGCCAGTTGCATCAGGTTGGGCATTTTGATCTGCGAGTCAGCGTCGTGCAGAGGCAGGATCGGCGCGGCCATCTGGTCGGCCATGATGAAGAGAATATTTGGGCGAGTCATGGCAGGCCTGTTTTCCATATAAATAATTTATGCGACATTGCTGGATCTATAATCAAGCCAACTAAAACTGGGGTAAACCCACATCAAACACATAGCTTGGATAACTTCAGCTTATGCATGACGTCTTCAGCGACTTGTCCCTTGATGTGTTGCGCGTGTTTGAATCTGCCGCTCGCCAGTTGAGTTTTACCGCTGCAGCCTCCGAGCTAGGAACCAGCCAGCCCGCTATAAGCCAGCAGATAAAACGCCTTGAGCACCGCTTGCAGACCCGGTTATTTGACCGGGTTTACCGCGGCATTGTCCTCACAGAGGCCGGCGAGCTTTTACTGCAGTACGTTCAGGATGGTCTGGCGACGCTTGATGCAGGGTTGCAAGCGGTGTCCGCACAGCAACAACACGAAGTCCTCCAGGTTGCGACAGATTTTGCTTTTGCCGCGTATTGGCTGATGCCGCGGCTGAAACGCTTCAACCAGCTTTATCCAGAGGTGGATGTCAGTCTGCTGACCGGGGAGCGGGATCTTGGCGCGTTGTCGACGCAAATCGATGTGGCAATTGCCTTTGGTGATGGTCGGGTGAAGAACGGCCAGTCGCAACTGCTATTTGCCGAAGAGGTGTACCCGGTGTGTAGCGCACAACTGCTCAAAGGCTTGGCTCAACCTCTATCTCCAGCGGTGTTGGCGCAGTTGCCACTGCTGCATTTGCGCCCTGAAAGCCGCGCGAGCTGGCTGGACTGGCAGGGCTTGTTTACCGCGCTCGGCATTGCTGAAGCGCCGAGCCCCGGCAGCCTGCGATTCGACAACTACACCTTGTTGATTCAAGCGGCTATCGCCGGGCAGGGCGTGGCTATTGGCTGGCGCCACTTGGTCGATGAACTGCTGGAGCAGGGCTTGCTCTGTCGAGCCTGTGAAGGTGGCGCTCGTTCCGAGCTGGGTTATTACCTGGTGCTGCCTGAGCGCAAACGCCGTCAGCGGATCACCCAACAGTTTGTGGAATGGTTGCAAGGTGAGCTGACAGGCGCATAAGTCAGCATGGTCTAAGCTGTTTGCAGACGAAAGGTCGGAACGTCATTGGCTCAGGGGGCTCCAAGAACCCTGGGTGAATTCCGTATACTTAGGGCGCTTGAATATACTGTTCAGGTTCTCTCCACTTTGCTCAGTGAGCCTCTCTTGAAAATTCGTCGTTCGATAGTCAGTTTGTTGCTGGTTTGCAGCAGCGTCGTAGCTACATCAAATGTGCAGGCTGCGAGCAAAACGCCCGCTCGCCAGGAGCTTGCTGCGGGCAGTGCGTTATTGGTCGATTTGAACACCAACAAGGTGCTCTATTCGAGCAATCCCAATATGGTTCTGCCGATCGCTTCAGTGACCAAGCTGATGACGGCTGTGGTCACCTTGGATGCCAAGTTGCCGATGGACCAGATGCTCGACATTAATATTGCCGACACTCAAGAAATGCGGGGAGTCTTTTCTCGAGTGCGAGTCGGCAGTGAGGTTAGCCGAAGGACCATGCTGCTGCTGGCGCTAATGTCATCCGAAAACCGTGCTGCGGCGAGCCTTGCTCATCACTACCCTGGTGGCCAGACGGCTTTTATTGCCGCCATGAACGCCAAGGCACGGGCGCTGGGTATGAAAAACACCCATTACGTTGAGCCGACTGGCCTGTCGCCGCATAACGTTTCAACCGCAACTGATCTGGTATTGCTGCTCAAGGCCACACGTAACTATCCGCTGCTTAGTGAGCTCAGCACTTCTGACGATAAGACCGTAGCCTTCCATAAGCCTAATTACAGCCTGGGCTTTCGCAATACCAATGGCTTGGTGCGCAAGGCCAACTGGAATGTGCAGCTGACTAAAACTGGTTACACCGATGAAGCCGGCCATTGCCTAGTGATGCGCACGGTGATGAACAAGCAGCAGGTGGCTTTTGTTGTGCTTGATGCATTTGGTAAATACACCCACATGGCCGACGCCAACCGCTTGAAGAAGTGGATGGAAACCGGCGTTATCACCCCGGTCCCAGCAGCCGCTATTGCTTACCGCCAACAAAAGCAGACCCAGCGTCTGATGCAGGCACAAGCGCAGCGCTAAACCTCGACAGAGCGGCTAAATAAAAAGGCCAGCCCGGATAACCGGGCTGGCCTTTTTCGTTTAGCTTGCTAGGCGCTTTAAGCCAGAGCGGTTTGCGGCTCCGGTTCGCGTCGACGACGCTGCAGCCAGATCACCAAGGCGAACAGCAATAGCCCGGGAATCCACATCAGCTCTTTCTGCCAGTTCTCGGTCGGCGCCCGCACCAGCATGATCTGCTGGTCGAACTCGAGGCCGGCCTCAGCAGCGGGGCTGCCAAAAGTGACGTTGTCGATAAGCACCTTGTCGCCATCCATATAGGTTTGCAGGCCCAAGGTCGCCAAGCGCTCTTCACCGGTGGCGCCTTCCGGCACCGGCAGCAAGATCGAGAACTCACGGGCATCGCCCACAGCGTCTTCACCACGAATACGCATACGCAATTTGCTACCGGCTTCGACTTTGCCCAATGCCTGAGCAAACTCGGTTGGCGCGATGGTGCGATAAGGATCATGCACGATGTCCATCCAGAAACCCGGACGGAACAAGGTGAATGCCACGAGCAGCAGCAGAATGCTTTCGTACCAGCGACTTTTCACCAAGAAGTAACCTTGGGTGCCAGCCGCAAATATCAACATGGCTCCGGTTGCGACAATAAAGATCAGCACGCCGTGCCAGAAGTCGACATTGATCAACAACAGGTCCGTGTTGAAGATAAACAGGAAGGGCAACGCCGCCGTCCTGAGGCTGTAGTAGAACGCGGTGATACCGGTCTTGATCGGATCGCCTTTGGACACCGCCGCCGCCGCGAACGAGGCTAAGCCAACGGGTGGCGTCACGTCCGCCATAATGCCGAAGTAGAAGACAAACAAGTGCACCGCCACCAAGGGCACGATCAGACCGTTCTGTTGGCCGAGGGTGACAACCACAGGAGCAAGCAAGCTTGAAACCACAATGTAGTTGGCGGTGGTCGGCAAGCCCATGCCGAGGATCAAACTGAAGACGGCGGTCAGCACCAGCATCAGCAGCAAGTTGCCCATCGACAGCAGCTCAACCAGATCGGCCAGCACCAGCCCGACGCCGGTTTGCGAAACCGCGCCGACGATGATGCCCGCAGCGGCCGTGGCAATACCAATGCCGATCATATTGCGCGCGCCAGCAATCAGGCCTTCGCGAAGGTCGATAAAGCCATCTTTGAAGGTGCCATGATCATGGCTGCCATCGGTACGCAACCAGCTCAGCAGCGGGCGTTGAGTCAGCAGGATGATGGTCAGCATGACACTGCCCCAGAATGCCGACAAACCGGGGGAAAGGCGCTCGATCATCAAGCACCACACCAGCACCACTACCGGCAGCAGGAAATGCAGCCCACTGAGCAGCACTGCCCGGGTTTTTGGCAGGGTTTCCAGCGGTGCATCCGGATCTTCCGGTGGCAGCGGCGCAACGCTCGCGGCGATCTTCAGCAGGCCCAGATAGACCACGGCCAACAGCACGCCAATGCCCGGCAGAGCAAACTCGCCCAATGCCGGCTTGAGCCAGCCCAGACCGTAATAGACCACCAGAGAGATCCCGGAAATCAGGGCAACGCCGAAAGCAAAACCGGTGATACGGCGCAGCCAAGGCTTAGGCACGTGGCCGCCGATCGGCTGCAGACCAAGTTTCAGGGACTCAAGGTGGACGATGTAGAGCAGGGCAATGTAGGAAATTGCAGCCGGAAGAAATGCGTGCTTGATGATCTCGACATAGGACATGCCAATGTATTCAACCATCAGGAAGGCGGCAGCGCCCATTACGGGCGGCATGATCTGGCCGTTGACCGAGGAGGCGACTTCCACCGCGCCGGCTTTCTCCGCGGAAAACCCGGTGCGCTTCATCATCGGAATGGTGAAGGTACCAGTGGTCACCACGTTGGCGATCGAGGAGCCGGAAATCATCCCGGTCAAGCCTGATGCCACCACCGCTGCTTTCGCCGGGCCGCCACGCAGGTGACCAAGCATGCTGAACGCCAACTGGATAAAGTAATGGCCAGCGCCAGCCCGCTCGAGTAATGCCCCGAATAGCACAAACAGGAATACGAAGCTGGTGGAAACCCCCAAGGCGATACCGAACACGCCTTCTGTGGTGATCCACTGGTGGTTGGCCATGGCGCTGAAGCTGACGCCGCGATGCGCCAGCAGGCCCGGCATATAAGGTCCGGCCAGGCTGTAGATAAGAAACAGCAGGGCGATAATCGCCAACGGCGGGCCCAAGGCACGACGGGTGGCTTCAAGCAGCAACGGAATACCAATGCACGCCGTGACCAAGTCGGCGGTGGTCAAACTGCCGGGGCGTTGTGCCAGTTGCTGATAGAAAATAAACAGGTAGGCCGCACTGGCCGCTGCAAGTAGCCCCAGAGCAATATCAATTGCCGGGACATGATCGCGGGGTGATTTCTTAAACGCCGGATAAGCCAGAAACGCCAAGAGCAGGGCAAACGCCAGGTGAATCGCTCGGGTTTCAGTATCGTTGAGCACCCCAAAACCAAAAATGAACGGCAGCGGCGAAGCAATCCAGAGTTGGAACAGTGACCACAACAGGGCTAAACCGGTGATTACTGTCGCCATCGCTCCGATGGGCAAACGCGCGCCAACATCCTGGGCAATCAGTTCTTCAGTGGATAGTTGTTTTTCATCCATGGAGGGGAACCTGCATTGGAGAGTTCATTAAACAGCAAAGCCCGCAGCCATTAGCTAGCGGGCTTGCTTCACGTAAGGCTAGTTCAGTTGAGCGCTCTTCACTACCGACGAGAGCCAACTAAAGTCTGTCTGCGCACCTTTGCGGGTGCGCAGACGACGGGCTGATTACATCCAGCCGCGTTCTTTGTAGTAACGGATAGCGCCTTCGTGCAGAGGAGCGGTCAGGCCGACTTTGATCATGTCTTCTTCTTTCAGGTCCGCAAATGCAGGGTGCAGACGCTTGAAGCGATCAATGTTGTCGAACACGGCTTTAACCAGCTGGTAAACCACTTCGGGGTCAGCTTTGGCGGTGGTCGAAAGTACCGCTTTACCACCAATCGACTGAGTTGGGGCATCGTTGCCTTTGTACATCCCGCCTGGGATTTCAGCTTTGGTGTAGTAGCTTTTTTCAGTCAGCAGCTTATCGATGTCCGGGCCTGAAACAGGTACCAGTACCGCGTCAGTGGTGGTGGTTGCTTCTTGAATCGCACCGTTTGGATGACCAACAAAGTAGGTCATGGCATCGATGTTATTGTCACCCAAAGCCGAAGCTTGCTCAGCAGGTTTCAGCTCAGCAGCCAGCGAGAACGCTGACTTGTCCCAGCCTTTGACACGCATGATTTCTTCAAGGGTGTCACGCTGACCGGAACCTGGGTTACCGATATTGACGCGCTTACCTTTGAGGTCATCGACGGTTTTGATGTTGGCGTCGCGACGCGCCAGGATGGTGAACACTTCGCTTTGCAGGGAGAACACTGCACGCAGATCATCCATCGCGCCTTCAGCTTCAAATGGCGGTAAGCCCTTGAGTGCTTTGAATTGGTGGTCAGACTGCATGATACCGAAGCTGAACTCGCCACTGCGCAAACCATTGACGTTAGCCACGCCGCCGCCACTGGCAGGTGCGTTGCACTTGATGCCGTGATCGGCATTGCCACGGTTTACAAAACGACAAATGGACTGACCTGCGACGTAATAGACGCCGGTCTGGCCACCAGTGCCAATGGTGATAAATTTATCTTCGGCCTGTGCCGCGCCACTCAGAGTTATGCCTGCGAGTGCTGCTGACAGAACCCATGCTAAGGATTTGCCTTTCATGGGGAGTTCTCCTTTCTTGGTTATTGTGATCCCTCTAATGCCTTTTGAGCATAGTGGAAGGATGGAAGTTTAACCGTTCTAGAGCACCTTGCACGGAGCAATTCGTTTCTGGGCTTTTTTGGAGCGAACGTCCAACAAAACAGCAGGGTTGCCCTGGTTGATGAGGTCGTTGTGATTTGGGCTATCGTAAAGCAGCAGCATTGGGCAAAATCCCCGGCATGCACAATTCCTCCGTTAGCCATCCACATGCTTCCGTCAGCGCGAGTATCACCTTAGCGGTGCTGCATGCAGCCGTGCGGCTCGGTCTTGAGCGTGAGGCATTGCTGGTGAGCTGTGGCTTGACCGAAGCGCAGCTGGCTGATCCAGATGCACGCGTGCCGTTCACTGTTCAGGAGCACCTCTGGCAGTTACTTAGCAGCCGTTTGCCATTGGCTGAACCGGGTTTGGATGTCGGGGTAAATCTGGCGCCGGGACCGTTCAGCGTTCTTGGTTACCTGCTGCAAAGCAGTCAAACCCTGGATGACGCGCTGAAAGCGGGCATGCGTTACCAACGCCTGGTGGGCGAGGGTGGTGAGATGCACCTGCAGGAACTGGCCGAAGGCCTGCAGATACAATATCGCCCCTTGCATCCGCATCTGCCAGCCACCCGAACGCGAGTCATGGCGTTGATGGCCTGTTGGGTGCAGATGTTTAATCCGCTGCTTGAAGATTTTCATTTGCTCAGTGCGCAGTTCGCCCATGCGCAGCCTGAAGACCTGCGCTCCTATCAGCAGGTATTTGCCTGTGAGTTGCAGTTTGATTGTGCCGAGTACGCGGTGGTCTTGCCCCATGCGCTGCGCACCGCCAACCTGATTCAAGCCAACCAGCCGTTGCAGGACTTGCTTCGTCAACACGCCGAAGCGCTGTTGGCGCGCTTGCCCAGCCAAGGCATAAGTACGCGGGTGGTGGCGTTATTGGGTGAGCAATTGGCCCACGGCGAGCCGCATCGTGGCGAGTTGGCGCGTGCCCTGAACCTCAGTGAGCGCACCTTGCAACGGCGTTTAGCAGACGAGGGTTGCAGCTATCAGCAGTTGCTCAACGATACGCGCAGGCAACTGGCTGAGCGGCATTTGAGCAGCGGTAAATTACCGGCTGCCGAGATTGCGTTACTGCTGGGTTACTCGGAGCCTAGCGTGTTTTTTCGGGCCTTCCGCCAATGGACCGGTTTAACGCCCGGCGAATACCGGTCCCAGCACAACAGGCGGGGCTGAGCAGAGGCTTACTTGGCCAAGCCGATGCCTTGGGCTTTGATAAAGGCTAGAAATGCCTCGCGACTCGTGTAGCGGGGGGTGTAGCCGAACATTTGTTTCAGGCGGGTGTTGGCAAGAACCGGACGGTAACGCAAAAAATCTAGTTGCTCGGGTCCATACTGGCTGAGCCCCAGAGGTTGAAGAATGCGCAGCGCGCTTTTAATCAGCAGTGCGGGCAGGGGGCGATAGGGTTTGCCTAATAAATCGGCGATGTCGCGCAAGGTTAAAGCCCCGTCACCGGCGACATTGAAAATACCTTCGGCTTGTTTCTCCAAGCCCTGGCAAATGATATTGATCACATCCTGATCCCAGATAAATACGAAGCGGCTGTCGCTACCGCGTACGCCAAGCACCGTGCGTTTATTGAACAGGTCGGTGATCTGATTGTTCATCTGTTTGCCGAGTATGGTTCCGGCTCTGAGAATAAGCTGCTTGAGTTGAGGGCTTTTCTTACGTGCCTGCGCCAGCATCACTTCGACTTCACGTTTATGTTTGGCGTAGGCAAAACGCTCATGGCCACGCAGAGGTTGGTCTTCGTCGATCCATTCGGCGTTTTCATGGGAATAGCCGTAGGCTGCGCCCGAGCTGGTGACAATAAGTTGCTCAACCGCCTGGCTGACAGCGGCGTCAATTATGGTACGAGTGCCGCCGACATCAATGGCTTTTAGCTGATCATCGGTCATGCCTCGTGGGGGTGTTACCACCGATGCAAGGTGGACGATTGCTTGGGGTTTCCAGGCCGAAATACAAACTTTGACTTCTCGCGATTTACTGATGTCCAACTGTACAAGTTCGACATTCATGCCCACGCCTTTGCGGTTTTGTGGACGAATATCTGCCGCAATGAGTGTCCAGTCCGGGTGTTGAACGGAGAGTTGGTGCAACAACTGCTGACCAATGAATCCAGCAGAACCGGTAATTAAAACGCGCATAACACTCTCCAGGGAACCACAATTATGATGCACCGCGACAGCCACTCATTGCTGAAGAAAGTGTTGCTCATCGATACAGACTAGCCATAGCTAGCAGGAGTAACAGTGACAATTTAAGCCAGCAGACGTGGCGAATCGCGACGTGAGCGTTATGCAGGTATGCTGATGGAGAGTCAGTTAGGGGGCTTCATGGCAAAAAGGTTTTTATTCAGTCTGATTGCTGGTTTGTGGTTGTGCACAAGCAATACCGTCAGCGCCGAGGACTATCTTCAGGCGGAGGGTTATACCCTCGAGAATGGCTTGCAACTGCTGCTTAAGCCAACTGCCGAGCGTCAGCATGTGTCGATTCGGCTGATTGTCGGGGTTGGCTTTGACAATTTCTCCTGTGTCGACAAGGAGCTGCCGCACCTGCTCGAGCATATGCTATTCAGTGGCATCAATAAGCACGACGAACTTGATCTGGAAGCGCGAATGCAAGCGTTGGGTGGCGAGTGGAATGCTTACACACGCGATACCGACACTACGTTTGTGATCGAGGCACCGGCAAAAAACCAGCGGGCGGTGCTTGATCTGCTAGTCGCAGCGTTGACCCAAAGCCATTTCACCGACAAAAAGCTTGAGGCAGCAAAAAAGGTTATCGAGCACGAGAACGGTGGCCATTATTCTAATTTGCAGCGCCTTATCGACCAGCAAAACCTCAGTCGCGAAGCCAATCAGCAATTAGCTGTTGAGCTGGGGTTGGCCTGTGTTGAGAAAAACAACGTTAGCCAGCTTTCTTTGCAACAGGTCAAGCAGCTCCAAAGCGATTGGTATGCACCTAACAACATGACCCTGATTGTCGTCGGTGGCCTTGATCCCCGCTTGCCGGCCTATCTCGACCGGCAGTACGGCGCAATTGCTGCGCACGATTTGCCGCAAGCCATCGAGCTGCCGCAAGTGAGTCGTAAAGCCGCGCCGCGCCGTGAATTGATCACCCGAATAGTCGGTGAAAACGCCAGCTTGCATTGGATTTTTCCCGAGCCTTGGGTAGGGGCCAATGACTATGAGGTCTGGGAGCTGCTCAGCGACTACATCGACTGGAAACTCTATGAAAAACTGCGTATTGAACGCAACCTCAGTTATGGCCCGAGCTCTGAGCGCAATGTGTTTGGCAGCACCAGTTTTTTCAGCCTCAATGGCACCTTGGAGCGCGGTGATCTTGATGCTGCTGAACAGGCCCTCAGGGAGCTTGTTGATCAGCTAAAGAAACAAGGGCTCGATGAAAAAACCTTCTTGCGCCTGCAAGCGGCGGCTGTCGCTAAACAAGACTGGGGCGTGCAAGGCAACAGTGCCATTGCGGATTATTATTGGGGGTCTCTTGCTGACTACGAGAACGGCCGTTTCTCAGATCCTGGCAAGCGCCTGAAAAAGGTTACATTCGAGCAAGCCAATAAAGCCCTGAAACAGTTGCTGGAACCGCAAGGCTATATTCGAATTGAGAAACCTTTGCTTACCGCTAATGGTCTGTATTTTAGCCTGGCTGTAATTGCTGGGTTGCTGTTGCTCGCGTTCTTCGTCGGGCGTTTGAGCAAGCGCTCAAGATAAGCTGGCGTATCGGATTTGATCAGCCAAACTCAATAGCGTAACCCGTGCTGTGCAACTGGCGTGTAGCTGAGTATTCTGCGCGCCAACTCATTGTCTGAAGGGACCCAGGCATCTTAGAGGCGGCCAATTGCCTCATGATTTTCTGCCGATGTGACCCCTAATGCTCGCCTTTATGAACCGCCTCAATCCGCTTATTGCCTTGGCCCAACGCCATCCTGGCGTCATCGCAATCTTTGGTTTTTGCTCCGGGGTCGCCAGCTTTTTTTTGGTAAAACGCCAGGCTGAGTTAGCTCAGGTACTGGCACTGGTGATGCTGATTAGCTGGGTCTGGCTGGCGCTGGAAAACCTGTTGCGTCAGCAGGTCGCCAAATGGTTTGGCATTGAGATTCCACCCGCATTGCTGCGCTACGCCACGCAGATGATCCATCAGGAAAGCCTATTTTTTGTCCTGCCGTTTTTCTGGATTACCACTACATGGAATAGCGGTCAGATGCTGTTCAGTGGTGCGTTAACCTTGGCGGCGTTGGTCTCGATCATCGACCCCTTGTATTACAAATGGTTGGCGGGGCGGCGCTGGCTATACATGATTTACCACACCATGACCTTGTTCGCCCTGCTGCTGACGGCGCTGCCGATTATATTCAAGTTAACCACTGAGGAAAGCTATGAGCTGTCCTTGGCGATTGCCGCGGTGCTGTCATTCCCGAGCATGATGGGGATTATTACCTATCCGCGCTGGTGGCGCGGCTTGCTGTTGGTCGCGGCGACCCTGGTACTGGCGGGTGCGGGTTGGTTAGCGCGGGTCTGGGTGCCACCGGCCACCTTGTGGCTCAATGAAGTGGCGGTCACTACCCAGTTTGACAACCAGGAGCGTGCGCCGGGTAAGAAGCTCTATAACCTTAAAGTCAGTGTGCTCAATCAACAGGGTTTATATGCTTACACCGCAATCAACGCGCCCCGTGGTCTGAATGAGCGGATTTACCATGTGTGGCGGCACAACGGCCATGAAGTTGACCGCATTGCGCTGGACATCCATGGCGGCCGGGAGAAAGGTTACCGAGCGTGGACGCACAAACAGAACTTTCCAAAAGACGCCGTGGGCAAGTGGCAGATTCAGGTTCTGACCGAGGTCGGTCAGATGATTGGTGTGCTGCGCTTTGAGGTCATGCCTAACGCGCAGGCGAAAAGCGCCGAGCAGTAAGGTGGATAGCGCGTCTTTCATCCACCATTTTTGCTCGCAAGCGCTGTACGCTTTGTTAAATCGTTAGGGCGTGTTGTCGCCTCATGCGGGGAACACGCTGGTTTGTCTTGTGGCCCCTTTAAGACGCCTCAGACTCGGTAAATACCAGTCGATTACCAAATGGATCATGTACTGTCATGTCTCGCGACCCCCAGGGCGTGGTCTCAATCCCCGGACGGGCGTTGCCGTACTGCTTAGCCAGCAGCAGTTGCTGATAAGCATCCAGTCCCGAGGTTTCGATACGCAGCGCTGCGCCCGGGCAACAGTCGCCATGGTGCTCTGATAGGTGCACTATGCAGCCGTCTTTCGACACCTGCATATACAGCGGCAAATCCTTGCTGAAGCGATGCTCGAAATCCAGATTGAAACCGAGAAAGTCGAGGTAGAACGCCTTGGCTTTGGCTTCATCAAAACTGCGTAAAATCGGTATCGCTTGCTGCAACGCCATGTTCGTCATCCCTGTGGGGTTATCCAAAGAACCAATAACATACGCTGATGGCGGCCACCACGCCGGCAAACTCAGCTAGCAAGGCGCAGCCAACTGCGTGTCGCACTCGCTGAATACCCACTGCGCCAAAGTACACGGCCACTACGTAGAAGGTGGTTTCTGTGCTGCCTTGAATGGTTGCCGCTACCAATGCGGGAAAACTGTCTACGCCCTGGCTTTGCATGGTTTCAATCAGCATGGCCCGCGCCGCACTGCCAGAGAAAGGTTTGACCATAGCCGTGGGCAGTGCTTCAACGAAGCGAGTGTCCCAGCCGGCATAGGTGAGTAGCCAGCGGATGCCGTCAAGGCCCATATCCAGCGCTCCCGATGCGCGCAGTACACCCACGGCGCAGAGCATTGCGACCAGATACGGCAGCAGGCTTTTGGCTACGTCGAAGCCCTCTTTGGCGCCTTCAACAAACTCTTCGTACACCGCCACTTTTTTGTAGGCGCCCAGCACTAAAAACAGCAGCACCACACCGAACAAGGTGAGGTTGCCGACCAGCGATGACAATGCCGCAAGCGCAGTTGCTGTCATACCGCCAAGCACCGCCATAAAGGCACCGAGCATCAGCGCCGCAGGCACCAGGTACGCCAACACCACCGGGTCCCACACGCGCAGGCGCTGCATGACGGCCACCGAGAGCAGCCCGACCAGGCTTGAGGCGCTGGTGGCCAGCAAAATTGGCAGAAATACCAAGGTAGGGTCGGGCGCGCCTTGTTGGGCGCGATAGACAAAGATGGTCACGGGCAGCAAGGTCAATGATGAGGCATTGAGCACCAAGAACAGAATCTGCGCGTTGCTGGCGACGGTCTTGCTTGGGTTGAGCTCTTGCAATGCGCGCATGGCTTTGAGGCCGATGGGCGTGGCCGCGTTATCCAGACCTAGGCCGTTGGCGGCAAAGTTCATGGTAATCAAACCGAGAGCAGGGTGACCACGGGGCACTTCGGGCATCAGTCGCGCAAACAATGGGCCGAGCATCCGGGCCAAGGCATCAACCAGCCCGGCTTTTTCAGCTATTCGGAGCATGCCCAGCCACAAGGTCAGGGTGCCGAACAGCACGATCATGACTTCAACAGACAGCTTGGCCATGGCAAACAGACTTTCGACCATCGCTGCGAATACCGCAGGATCATCACCAATCAGCCAGCGCGACAAGCCAGCGACTGCAGCCACGATAAAAAAACTCAGCCACAGGCCATTAAGCATGCTCGGTCTCCCTTGTTAAGTGCGCGAATAATAGCGCGCCTTGAGGGCGACAGGGTCGTTGTGGGCAAGTTAATGGGTTGCTTATTGGCCGACGGGCGCTGAAGTCAGCGCCTTGGCCTGCAGTGCCGCAGGGTGCGGCATGCGTGAGGGTTAGTACCAGTTTGGGTCTTTCTTCAGCTGCTCATGGAGCATCTCTTTAATACCGTCATCTGGCTCGCCCAACCACTCTTCAGTGGCGTACTTGCTAGGTGCTTTATCTTTCGGTAAAGCCTCAGGCAACTGTACGTAAAGTGCGTATGCGCTGTCCTTGTCCCAACTAAAAGCGACGTACAAACGCTGGTTGAAGCAGTTTTGTTCTTCACAAATCTGACCCACCAGGAATTTGTCGCCATCTTCTTCAAGGGCTTTCATCGGCGGTGCAACACCGTCGAGGTTCATGATCCACTCTGGTAAACGCTCCTGATCTTCAACCAGATCCTGCCAAGTTTCTTGGTATTGCGGATCGGTCTTGAGCAACTCGTTCAGATGAAATTCCGTATCAGTGTCAGCGGCCAAGGCCGCTGCACTGCCGCCAAACATCAAGGCGGCAGTGAGCGTCTTGAGAACGTTCATAGTGGCTCCTTTATGCATGTGCTTAATCCTCAGTGCTTGACCTTAAAGGTCAGCCCCGGGGACGACGGCCCATGATGAACGAAACAACAAACAGCACCAGGAACACGATAAACAGGATCTTGGCGATACCTGTTGCGGTGCCAGCGATACCACCGAAGCCTAGAACTGCAGCGACAATGGCGATGATCAGAAAAGTAATTGCCCAGCTTAACATGGCGTATCTCCTTGGTTTTCAATGGGTGTTGCGGTACATCATTTGTAACCTGTAACCAAGACATTGCAGGGGTTGTGCCAGCCTTGGTAAAAAATAAAATCTAGCAAAATCAGTAATTTAGAAACAAAAAGGTCAATCGTTTAACGTGCATCCTGCATGGTCGGGCTTTTCACTCAGGCTTTTTGCACGATCACCTGGTTAAAAGCGGAGCGTCCTTGCTCCCCCATCACACACTTACTTACTTCATCGATTGCTTCAGGTTGCGCATGCGGTCATGGCATGCACGCACTTTCGGCATCTCTACCGCGAGTAAAGCTTTTACATCGGGTTCTGCGTCTTCCAGTGCATCCTCGAAAGCATGCAGGATTCGGTCTTCGGCTTCTTCGAGCTGGGAGACGTAAGTCGCCTCTTCATCACTCGACAAGGTGGCGCGCGCATCAGCGTAAACCTCACGCATCTTGCCCATCATGGTGCCGCCGGTGGCCGGAGTTTTATCGTTAGCGGCTACCTTGACTGCGAGCGCTTCGATGATTTGGGTTTTGACGGTTGAAAGATCACGAAACATGGTCTGCAAACGGACATCTTTAACTTCAGTGATCGCATGCTCGTAAAAGTTCTTACCGTCACGGGTAATTTCGATCAGTTCGTTCAGTTGCGCGGTTTTAGTGCTCATGGTGTATCTCCTTACCATTTGGCGGTTGGCCGGATGGCCAGCGCCTAAAACTTGCATCCATCTCTTGAGTTAGCTTTCGATGCGCAACGCATCGCCATCAACGCCACGCACGCCGCGGATGTCACGTGCGGTTTCAACTGCAAGACTCTTGGCTGCGCTACTCAATACAGTGCCGCTTAACTTGACCACGCCATCGGTGGTCTCAACCTTGATGGCAAATGCATCCAGGTTGCGGGTGTAGACGAAACTCGACTTAACTTTGCTGGTGATCCAGGCATCGCTAATCGCGGCGCTGGCATCGTTAGCGGCGTTCTGCGCTTCAGTTGCAGTGCTGTCGGCGGTGTTAATGCTCAGGTGGTTGAATACCTCACGTACACCTTCAGTGTTTGCCGCTAGACGGCCGGCCAATTCCTTGGCGGCTGGCGTCTGGGCGTTACCACTGAGCGTGACCGAACCTTCTTCGGTTTTAACGCTGATATCCAAGCCTTCGGTGTTGGTGTTCCACAACAGCTTGGACTTCACGGTCGCGGTGATACCGGCGTCGTCCAGACGGCTGGCCAAGGCTTGTGAGTCTTTGCCTGCGGGTTTGACTTTGTCGTCGATCTTCAGTTGGTTATCGACCTTGCTGATGCCTTTGATACTCAGTGCAACTTGTTCTGCGAGATCGCGCTCGACACTGCTTTCAACCGTTCCGGTAAGTGTCGCAGTGCCGTTTTCCACGTCGTTATCGATGCTGAAAGGATTGAGGTGGCGGTTGAGTGCCATGGCGGTCCAGATCGAGCCTTCTTGACGAGCTTCGCTCAGCTGTTGGCTCACGTCGTTTTCTGCCGCACTGGCGATCAGCGGGGTCAGGGCAAAGATGCCAACTGAAGCCGTTGCCAATACCAGGGTTTTTAACTTGTGCATCCTGTTCCTCCACATGCTGTATTCAAGCACCGCGGGTTAAGCGGTTGATGGAGGGAATATCGCAAGCCTTGTGCCAGTTATTTGAAAATATTTAATCGCTTAAAAAACAATGACTTACTAGATAAGTAGCCAGGATGCCAGCATGCAGGGTGCAAGAAACAGTCATACTCGCCGTGCAACTTGCACGATTTCCCATTGACTAACCTATACACATTGGATCGGAGCCTTTAATGGACGCAGTAGAAGCTAAAAGCGGTCGTATATTGTTAGTGGATGATGAGTCAGCCATTTTGCGCACCTTCCGTTATTGCCTTGAGGATGAGGGCTACAACGTCGCGACCGCCAACAGCGCTGCGCAAGCTGAATCGTTGTTGCAGCGGCAAGTATTTGATGTGTGTTTTCTCGACCTGCGCCTGGGTGACGATAACGGCCTGGATGTATTGGCCGAAATGCGAGTACAGGCGCCGTGGATGCGCGTCGTGATTGTCACTGCGCACTCGGCAATTGATACAGCCGTGGATGCGATGCAGGCAGGCGCTGCGGATTATCTGGTCAAGCCGTGCAGCCCTGAGCAACTGCGTTTGGCCGCGGCCAAACAGCTGGAAGCTCGGCAGTTAGCGGCACGTCTTGAAACCCTTGAAGGCCAAGTACGCCAGCGTAAAACCGAAATTGATTCCAGCAGCCCCTCGATGATGGCTGTGTTGGAAACCGCGCGGCAGGTGGCTGTTACTGACGCAAATATTCTGATTCTTGGTGAGTCAGGTACAGGTAAAGGAGAGTTGGCGCGGGCTATTCATGGCTGGAGCCGCCGTGTGAAGAAGAACTCGGTAACCATTAACTGTCCATCGCTGACCGCTGAATTAATGGAAAGCGAATTGTTTGGCCACACCAAAGGCGCATTTACTGGAGCCAGTGAAAGCACCTTGGGGCGGGTCAATCAGGCCGACGGTGGCACCTTGTTTCTCGACGAAATTGGCGACTTCCCATTAAGCCTGCAACCCAAACTTCTGCGTTTTATTCAAGACAAGGAATATGAGCGTGTGGGTGACCCGGTAACCCGGCAGGCCGATGTGCGGATCGTCGCGGCGACCAACCTTAATCTCGACGAAATGGTCCGTGAAGGGCGTTTTCGGGAAGACTTGCTGTACCGACTTAACGTCATCACCTTGAAGTTGCCCGCATTGCGGGAGCGCACCGAAGATGTATTGACCTTGGCTGAACGTTTTCTCGCCCGTTTTGTGAGTGACTACGCTCGCCCGGCACGCGGCTTCAGTGACGAAGCCTTGTCTGTGCTGGCCAACTATCCCTGGCCGGGCAATATCCGTGAGTTACGCAATGTGATTGAACGCGCCAGCATTATTTGCCAGGAAGAATGGGTGCAGGTTATTCACCTTGGACTTACTGAAAGCAGTAACAACCAAGCGCCTCGTGTTGGCGGTGCGATGAGTCTTGAGCAATTGGAGAAGAGCCATATTGCAGCGGTCATGGCCAGCAGCGAGACCCTTGACCAAGCTGCGAAATCTCTGGGCATTGATGCGTCAACCTTGTACCGCAAACGCAAACAGTACGACCTATGAAACTGCGTACCCGGCTATTTATCAGCGGCAGTGCCCTGCTGACGGTGGCGCTGATTGGTTTGATTCTGGGGATGGTCAGTGTCTGGCAGATCACCCGTGTGCAAAACCAAGCAATGAGTCGCAACCTCGACATCATTGACGCCACCATTGGTTTTCGTCAGGAAATGGGCACACAGGTGATCTTGCTGCTTGAAGATGAATTGGACCCGCTGGCGATTAAAAACTCGGATATCCGCTTTCGCAGTTGGCTGAACAAGGCTATGCATAACAGCATGACCGAGGAAGATCGTCAGGCAATTGCAGAAATTTCTCGCGCCTATGGGCTGTTCGGCAAACTGCTCGACTCACCGGCCAGCGTGCGTCGCAACCTGATGCATGACGATAAGTTTACCCGTGCATTGCAAAACTTGCGTGACCATATCAATGCGGTGCAACTGCGCTATGTCAAGGCGGTGCAGAGCGCCCAGGAGGCATCACGTGAGCGGGCCACTGTGGTCACCGCGCTGCTGGGCCTGATTGGCCTGGCGTTGCTGATCATCGGCTTTATAACCGCACATAGCATCGCCAAGCGAGTGGCTCAGCCAATTGAGGCACTGGCCAGCGCAGCCGATCAGATTGGCCAAGGTGATTTGCATATTTCCCTGCCACTGTCACCGGTGGCAGAGCTTGCCGCGTTGAGCCGCCGCTTCGGTCTGATGGCCGATTCCCTGCGCCAGTTCAAGAACAGTAATGTTGCCGCCTTAATGGCTGAACAGCAGCGCCTGCAGGCGGTGCTGGACAGTATTGATGACGGTTTATTGATGTTTGATCGCAACGGTTTACTTGAGCACTTCAATCCGGTTGCCGGGCGTCAGCTTGACTGGAGTAACGAGCACATCGGTGAACGCCTTGATCAGGCCCTGCAAAAGCAGGGTTTGGATGAGCAGGTCCAGCGTGTTTTACAAGGTAAAGCCCTAAATTCTGCGATCGAAGACCTGCAAATCACTGCTCATGGCGAAGACCGCCTCCTGAGCTATAGCCTGACGCCGGTGACCCAGGAGGAAGGCGGCATTCTCGGTGCCGTAATGGTCATGCGGGATGTGACTAAGCAGCGTGCATTTGAGCGGGTGCGCAGTGAGTTTGTGCTGCGCGCTTCCCATGAACTGCGCACGCCGGTAACGGGTATGCACATGGCCTTCGCGCTGCTTCAGGAACGGCTCAAGTTCGACCCCGAGTCCCGTGAGGCAGACCTTACCCAAACGGTGGACGAGCAGATGCGTCGGCTGGTCGACTTGATCACCGACTTGCTGAATTTCTCGCGTTATCAAAGTGGGGTGCAGAAGCTTGAGCTGGCACCGTGCAACCTGGTTGATCTGATCGGTCAAACCGAGCAGCGTTTTGCCAGTGAAGCCGCTGAAAAAGGCATTACGCTGCTCTGTGAAGCTGAAGGTGATTTGCCACAAGTGCCCCTGGACCGCAGCCAGATTGACCGCGTGTTAGATAACCTGATGGTTAACGCCTTGCGCCACACGGCCTCTGGCGGCGAAATCTTGCTCAATGTGCAGGTTGAAGATCAAACCGTGATTATTTGCGTTAAAGACGACGGCGACGGCGTGTTGTTTAGCCAGCAGTCACGGATATTTGAGCCCTTTGTTCAAGTTGGCAAGCGCAAAGGTGGCGTGGGATTGGGCTTGGCGTTGTGCAAGGAAATCGTGCAGCTACACGGTGGCCATATCAGTCTCGAGTCCAAACCGGGCGAGGGTGCGCTGTTCTGCATCAATCTGCCAATCATCTTGCTGGATGAGTGAGTGGTCGTTTAGACAGTTGTTTGAACAGTGGCATATTGGTCAGCGGCGAGGATGTTCGCCGCTACTCTTGGCGGGCGTGAGCCGCTGGCCTGTGTCGGATGTGACAACGCAAAGCGTGAACCCCAAACTGCAGCGGCAGTAACAGGCAAAAAAAGCCGGATACCCATCGAGGGTATCCGGCATCTAGGAAAAACAGCGGCTTATCTCAAGCCGCAAAGGCGTCTGGGTTTAGCGCAACACAGGGTCGAATTTAATCCGGCGACCTAAGGCCAAGGCCACGGTAGAAGCACAAAGCGAGAGGGCAAATACACACTTGAGCACTGCACTGCCCGGCGCACCGGCAAAAACATCGAGCAGCAATACTGTGCCGCTCAACACGGTCAGCAGCAGTAATCCCAATGCAGTCTTTGACATAATTCCTCCGGTTGATACGTGCTTAAGCAATCTGGCGGTGGTGCGCCTTGCTTATCCGAACTTGGCAGCGCGGATGCTTACTTAGTGAGTTAAATGGTTTTAGAACACCCAGCGCTGATTGGCGTTGGGCATCAGATCGACTTGCGACGTGGATGGTTGCCCATCTGACTCTGCTGCAGGGATGTACGCAGCGGTGCGGGTGGCAGAGTTGGCAAATGTTTGATGCTCAAAAACCGGAACTGGACGGGTTTTGATTTGGGCTGTCTGGTTTATGCCGCCATCAATGGCTGGAGCGGTGGAGGCAACCGCGCCGCTGATCACAACTGCTGCAGCACTTAGCAGGTTCAGTACAGTATTCATGGCGGTTGCACCCTTTTTTGATATTTCCAAAGTTACAGGGTGTATTGCAGGCAGCGTGCCAAATTTCTTCTATCAATAAATCTATATAAATCAATAGCTTGCATCATGTCTTGCAAAGGTCCTGGTTGCAGCCTGCACGATTGCCCATTGCGGGCATTGCAAATTGCACGACAGGCCAGGCATTCGCCTTATCCTCAGCTATTACTGGGCGAAGTGGCGGTGTCGAGCGGTAACGCCACGACAAAAGTGGCACCTTGCCCCTGAATGCTCTCAACACTGATCTGACCCTGGTGGGCGCTTACGATTTGTTCAGTGATAAACAGGCCAAGCCCCAAGCCTTGCGCAGATTGGTTAGCGTTGACACGCTCAAATTGCTCAAAGATTCGCTGCTGGTCTTGCTCGGAAATGCCCACGCCATGATCTTGCACCTGCAAGTAGGCGACCTGGTTGTCGGCGAATACCCGCACCTCTATCGGCTTTTTGGAGCCGTAGCGCATGGCGTTGGTCAGGAGGTTTGTCATCACCTGCTCAATTCGGAATGCATCCCAATGGCCAATAACGCCAGTTGCAATATTGCTGCTTAACTCGCAACCGGACTCAATGATCTGGGTGCTGTAGCGCTCCAACACTTGTTCCACCAAAACCCCAAGATCAACTTCAGCAGGGCGAATTGATAGTTTGCCGGTGCGAATGCGTGAAACGTCGAGAATGTCTTCGATCAGGCGGATCAGACTGGTGATCTGGCGCTCATCGCGTATATTCATCGCCCGCA
The DNA here is from genome assembly GCF_963971045.1 of Pseudomonas sp. EL_65y_Pfl2_R95. Taxonomy (NCBI): domain Bacteria; kingdom Pseudomonadati; phylum Pseudomonadota; class Gammaproteobacteria; order Pseudomonadales; family Pseudomonadaceae; genus Pseudomonas; species Pseudomonas sp. EL_65y_Pfl2_R95. Next base: position 403,665 of record NZ_CAXAOV010000004.1, read on the forward strand.
AGCGGTCTGGGGTGAATGCCGCCAAATTGCCGCTTTCAAGGTGCATTTTGCGCAACTGAGTGTCGAGAATCAGGCCGTTAAGCGGGGTGCGTAACTCGTGAGAGACAATTGACATAAAGTCATCGCGCATGCGCACCGCAAGCTTCAACTCTTCCTGCGCGCAACGTAATTCGCTGAGCAGGGCCTCTTGCTCCCGACGGCTCTGCTCGAGGGCCTTGACCTGAATATTGATGGCTTGGCGTTGACGGGACAGGTCGACGAATACGGCCACCTTGCTGGTGACCGCTTGCACATCCAATGGCTTCTGCAGGAAGTCCACCGCGCCGGTCTCATAGCCCTTGAAGGCATAGTTGAGCTCACGGCCAGCAGCGCTAACAAACACAATGGGGATGTTCTTGGTTTTTTCGGTGCCGCGCATCAGCTCGGCCAGTTCAAAGCCATTCATGCCGGGCATCTGTACATCAATAATGGCCAGCGCAAATTCGTGCTGCAGTAACAGGCCAAGCGCTTGCTCACCGCAGTTGGCATGAAAGATCTGTCGCCCTTCGCCGCGAAGCAACGCATCAAGCGCCAGCAGGTTCTCCGGGATGTCATCGACGATTAGCAGTTTAGTTATGATCTTGCTCAGCATGCGTGAGTCGCTTCCAGTTCAACGAGCAATGCTCGAATGTCAGCCAGCCCGGCAACGACGTCTGGCTGATGCAAAGCCAGCGCCGCCAAAGGCATGGTGGGTACGTGTGCATCTTTGGGGTCTTGAACAACAGTGAAGCCGCCCTGCTGCTTGATTGCCAACAAACCTGAAGCACCGTCTTCGTTGGCTCCGGTCAGTAAAACGCCTGCCAGATTGGCGCCATAAGCATCGGCTGCAGATTCAAAAAGGTAGTCAATCGAGGGGCGTGAAAAATACACCGGCTCTTCGCGGCTAAAGGAAAAGCTGTGGTCAGCCTCAACTGACAAGTGATAACCGGGAGCAGCGAAATACAGGATGCCCGCTTGCAGGTGCTCGTGGTTATCCGCTTCTTTTGCGGTTAAACCGAGGCGGCGGCCCATAACTTCCGCCAAGGCACTCTGGCGATTGTCTGGTAAGTGTAAAACCACGGCAATGGGGAGTCTGAAGTGTGCTGGCAATGCCGCAAAAATTGTCAGCAAGGCGCTTACTCCGCCCGCGGACGCCCCAACCACCAACGCCTCAATGGGCCTTGGGTGGGCAGCCAGCGCTGCTTGCCAATTCGTCTGTCTCATAGCTTGCGGAAAACCCGCTCGGCTTTGCTCAGCGCTTCAAAGCTGCGCGCATAGGCTGAGAAGTCGATGCTTTCTTTGCTGCCCAGGCCGAGAAATCCCCTGTGGCACAGCGACTCATGGAACAAACCGAAGGCTCGGTCTTGCAGTGGTTTATTGAAGTAGATCAGCACATTACGGCATGACACCAAGTGGGTTTCGGCAAACACGGTGTCGGTGGCGAGGCTGTGGTCGGCAAAGGTGACATTGGCGCGTAGGGATTTGTCGAAAATAACCCCGTCATAAGCGGCGGTGTAATAGTCGGAAAATGCCTTCAGCCCACCGGAGTTTTGATAGTTCTCGGTGTAGCTGCGCATGTTGTCCAAACTGAAAATACCGCGCTCGGCCCGCTCCAGTGAAACGGGATTGATGTCAGTTGCGTAGATGATCGAGCGCTCAAGCAGACCTTCTTCTTTGAGCAGAATTGCCATCGAATAGACTTCTTCACCGGTACTGCACCCGGCTATCCAGATTTTCAATGATGGGTAGGTGCGCAGGATAGGAATGACATTTTCACGCAGCGCCAGAAAGTAACTGGGGTCGCGGAACATCTCGCTCACCGGAATCGTCAGGTACTGCAGCAACTGCATAAACGCCCCCGGTTCGTGCAGTACTTTCTCTTGCAGGGCCGAAATACTCTGGCAGTCGAACTGAGTCAGTGCATGGCGCACGCGGCGTTTTAGCGAGGCTCCCGAGTAGTCGCGAAAGTCATAATTGTATTTGAGGTAGATCGCCTCAATCAGCAGGCGCAACTCAATATCGCGGGTACGCTCAGGTGCCATCAAATGCGTTCCAGTTTGGGCATCCATACCCGGATCAAGGAGAACAACCGGTCAAGATCGATCGGCTTGGCCAGATAGTCATTGGCCCCGGCTCGCAAACAGCGGTCCTGGTCATCCTTCATGGCTTTGGCGGTCACCGCGATAATCGGCAATTTGCGCCAGCGTGGATCTTTGCGGATGATTTCGGTGGCTTCATAGCCGTCCATCTCCGGCATCATGATATCCATCAACACCAGATCAATGTCATCGAACTGGTTGAGCCGTTCAATAGCCTCAAGCCCGTTGCAGCCGACTTCAACCACTGCACCTTTTTGTTCAAGGGCGCTGGTCAGGGCGAAGATATTGCGCACGTCATCATCGACCAGCAGGATGCGCCGGCCTTCAAACACTTTGTCGCGGTTGCGTGCCGTTTTGAGCATGGTCTGACGCTCTGTGGATAACTGCGACTCGACCTTGTGCAGAAACAGGGTCACTTCATCGAGCAGGCGTTCAGGTGAGCGGGCCCCTTTGATGATGATCGACTTGGAGTACTTCATCAGGTCCGCTTCTTCATCACGGGTCAGGTTGCGTCCGGTGTAGACGATGACCGGTGGGAACGAACAGATTTCCTCAGACGACATACGTTTGAGCAGTTGATTGCCCTGCATATCAGGCAGCTTGAGGTCGATGATCATGCAGTCGAAAATCGTCGTGCGCAGCAGATCAAGGGCTTGCTGACCAAACTCGACAGCGGTGATTTCAATGTCTTCATCGCCAATCAAATGGGCAATGCTCTCGCGTTGCAGGGCATCGTCCTCAACCAGCAACACACGCTTAACCTGTTGCGACAGCTTGGCTTCGAGCTTGGCAAAGACCGCCTTCAGGTGCTCGCGGGTGGTTGGTTTCACCGCATAACCAATGGCGCCAAGCTGCAGCGCCGCTTCCATGCGGTCTTCGACAGAGATCACATGGACCGGGATGTGCCGGGTCACCGGGTTGTTTTTCAGGCGTTGCAACACAGTAAGACCTGACGCGTCCGGGAGGCGCATGTCTAGCAAGATGCCTTGGGGCAGCAGTTTGGAGGCCAACTCCACGCCTTCGTCAGCGCCATGGGCGACCAGGCAGCTGTATTCAAGTTCGTGGGCAAGGTCATAGAGAATCTGTGCGAACTTGGGCTCATCTTCGATCACCAGTACAGAGCGTCCAGCGTCCGGCAGCAGCTCACGGTCATCGGCAAAGCGTGGCAGCATAAGCGGTGCATTTACAGCTGGCACGGGGACTGATGCCTGGGCAATCTTGATTGGCTGTTGGATGGCCGGCTCCGCACTTGCTTCTGTTACCACCTGTGCGGTGGTCTCGTCATAGGTTTCGGGCAGCAGCAGGGTAAAGGTGCTTCCAGTCCCGGGGGTGCTAGTTATGCTGATCGAGCCACCCAGTAGCGTTGCGAGGTCGCGTGAGATTGACAGGCCCAAACCGGTGCCGCCGTAACGCCGGTTGATTGCACCATCGGCCTGACGGAAAGCCTCAAAAATACTTTCTTGCTGGTCTTGGCGAATACCAATGCCTGAGTCCTGTACAGCAAAGGCTATGCCTGCACCCGGCTGACGACTGACGGTCAGGGTTACACGGCCTTGTTCGGTGAACTTGATCGCATTTGACAGCAGGTTTTTAAGGATCTGTTCGATGCGTTGCTGGTCACTGAACATTTCAGCCGGCACGCCGGCCAGTAACTCGATCTCGAATTCAAGATTTTTATCATTGGCCAAGGGCTCAAAGACGTTGCGCATGCCTTCAATCACCCGCTCGACTTTCACATCGTGCAGGCGAACTTCAAGCTTGCCCGCTTCAACCTTGGAGATGTCGAGGATGTCGTTGATCAGGTTAAGCAGGTCATTGCCGGCGGAGTAAATCGACTCGGCAAATTTGATCTGCTCAGCACTGAGGTTGCCATGGGGGTTGTCGGCCAGCAACTTGGCCAGAATCAATGAGCTGTTCAGCGGAGTGCGCAGTTCGTGTGACATGTTGGCCAGGAATTCAGACTTGTACAGACTGGCGCGTTGCAGTTCTTGGGCGCGCTCTTCCAGTAGCACTTGTACCCGGCCGAGCGCGGTGTTGCGTTCATCGAGGGTATCGCGTTGATCCGCAAGAATTTGCGCCTGATCCGCCAACTGTTCGTTAGTTTGCTCAAGCTCCGCTTGCTGGGTTTCCAGATGAGCCTGCGACTCTTTGAGGATCCGCGACTGTTCTTCCAGTTCCTCGTTGGCCGTGCGCAACTCCTCCTGCTGAACTTGAAGCTCCTCATTCAGCTGCTGGGTTTCGGCGAGCATTTCTTGCAGGCGCTGGCGATTGCGCACGGAGTCGATCGAGGTGCCAATCGGCTCGGCGATCAACTCAAGAAACTCGCTGACCTGGGGGGGGATTGGCTGTAAAAAGCCCAACTCAAGCACGCCATTAACCGAGTAACCGTTGCTGATTGGCAGCAATACAATACTCACTGGCGCAGTACTGCCCAGCCCGGAGCTGACTTTCAGGTAGGCGTTGGGCAGGTTATCCAATTGCAGCAGTTTGTTCGCGCTGGCCGTCTGGCCAACCAAAGACTCGTCACTGTTGAAATTCTGAGTCGCATTCTCAAGCTCTCGGCTGAAGCCGTAACTGGCGGCTCGGCTTATGTCGCCCTGTTCTGAACGCACATAGAAGGCGCCAACCGAGGCGTTCAGGTACGAGGCCAGGGTGTTGAGGACATTGCGCCCCAATGCATGCATATTCGCCTGCCCGAGAATTTGCTCTGCAAGAAGGCTTTGTCCACTGCGCAGCCAGGCCTTTTGTTCAATGACCTCGGTGCTCTGGCGTTGTTGGTCGATGATTTGCGAATGCTCTGCCGCGAGCCCCAGCAGGTCCCGGCGGCCGAAATAGGCAAGCAAGCAACTGAGTGTAAGGCTGCCCAATATGTAGAGAAATACATACAAGGTGACCGAGTCATTGATCTTCTGGTTGCGCGCCTGACGGCGTTGTTGCTCGATTTGAATAAAGGTATCGTACTCGTCGCGGGTATTGTCGGTAATCCGTTTGCCCCGCCCGGAGCGTACAGCGCTGCTGATGTCGGCGCTTTCCTTGCGCAGTTTGATCATCTCTGTGGCGTAGTTATCCCACTCACCATGCAGCGCTTCGATGCGCCTTAAGCGTGCCGTCTGGTTGGAGTTATCCTTGACCATGTCCTTGAGGTTTTCCAGCTCCACCTTGATCAAGGGCCGGGCTTCTTCATAAGGCTGCAAGAAGCTGTCTTCTCCGGTAATCAGATAACCGCGCAGGGATGTTTCGAGGTCGATGGTCAATTTGATCGACTGGCTGGCGCTACTGATCACCTGATCGGTGTGGTCAACGCCTTTCTGCGCACTGATCAGGTACGCGATCAAACCGATAAAAAATATCGCAGTGACCAAACCTATACATAACGGCAGCGCAATATTGCGGCGAACGAGCTGGCGAAAACTCTGTTCACTATTTGGTGCTGGGTTAGTCATGGTTTGCCCTAGGTTAAAAGATCAGATTTTGCAGAAATATGCGTAGATAATCATACTTAAGCACAGTGACTAATGAGAAAATACGAAAATTGCTGGGCTGCATTATAAAGTGATTAGCGATCAAAGCTTAAGTCTCGAGCAGGCTTTGCGGGCAGCCCGCCAGCAGACCGGCTTCGCTGAAGCTCCTAACGTACATAACTACTTAGCCAATTGGCAAAAATGAAGGTCTGCACATGCAAAACGGGACTGACGGCTATAGTGCAAATCCACATACCATTTTGGTTGTTGAAGACGATGCTGTGGTTCGTACCCTGACCCTTGAAGTATTGGAAGCCTTCGGCTATCAAGCGTTCGGCGCGGAAGATGGCGATACGGCCCTGAGCATCTTGCGCAGCGAGCAGGCCCTGAGTTTGCTGATGACCGACATTGGCTTGCCCGATATCAGCGGCCTTGATCTGGCCCAGCAGGCGCAAGTTTTACGACCTGAAATCGCGGTATTGCTTGCGAGTGGTTACGAGGTTCAGCAGCAAACTTCTACGGGCAATGGCGCGGTCGCGACCATCACCAAACCCTTCCAGCTCGATCTGTTGCGCAGCACCTTGCAGGCCATGCTTGGGCAATAGCCTGCATATCAATTCAATTTGCTGATAGTTGTTCCATAAGCCAGATCAATTAGCCTTGACCCCAGCCTGGGGTCTGGCACTGTCGACTCAGGTTCATTATGGAAAACGACGATGCCCAGCCTCAATCCAAGCCGTGAACAACTGGCTGAATTTGCCGAGCGCATGCCCGACAACATGCCAATTTTGATGCTTAATCTGCTGCGCTTTAACCCTCAGGCAGACTACCCGAAGGGCAGTGAGCACGCGCCCTGTACTGGTCAACAAGCCTATAAGATCTACAGCAAGACCGCTTTGCAAAAAGTGCAGGGTGTGGGCGGAAGTGTCGAGTTGCTGGCCAACGCCCATGTCGCGCTTATTGCGCCAAGCGACGAACACTGGGATCAGCTGCTGCTGGTGCGCTACCCGTCAAAGCAAGCGTTTCTGAGTATGATCAGCGATCCGCAGTACCAGGCTGCAACCCAGCACCGTACTGCGGCGCTGGCCGACTCGCGCCTTATCGGCACGACCGCCGTTACGCCCTAGCGTTGGCAGTTCGGCGGCAGGTTTAACCCAGCATTGCGCTCTCGACTTTTCGAGTCAGGGGGCACTGCGGGCCAACGTCCCATTGACGCATGCTGCCTGGCGCCATTTAAAGCTGGCTATTGAGTACCAGCAGCAGGGCCGCAGTTTCAGCATCCGCTTGGCCGGCGTAGTTGCTGGGTCGGTACTTCATCTGAAATGCAGCAAGTACATTGCGCGTTTGTTCATCGAATTGGCCGTTCTCGATGATCTCGTAGCCCTGACGCGCCAGTTGATGCTGGAACCAGGTGGTGTTTGGCATGTTAGCCGCGAGCTGCACCTGCTGTCGGGCGACTGCATTGGCATTCGGCCAAGGCACCAGGCCTTCATCGGCAAGGCGCTTCCATGGAAAGTAGGGTCCCGGATCAACCTTGCGCTGCGGGGCCACGTCGCTGTGCCCGATAATGCTGCCAAGCGGGAGGTCATGGCGCTTGACAATGTCTTTGAGCAAGACGATCAACGCCTGAATCTGGTCCTCGGTATACGGCTGCCACACCCGGCCAGCAGGCGTATCCGTGTAGCCTTTGTTGACCATTTCAATGCCAATCGTGGTGCTGTTGAGCCAGGTGCGACCTTTCCAGGAACTGACCCCGGCATGCCAGGCACGGCGGTTTTCATCAACCAGTTGGTAGATGGTCGCAGGGTTCGAATTAATCAGGTAATGGCTGCTGACTTCTTTGGTGGTCAGCAGCGCCAGGGAACGCGCGAAGTCGGTTGAGGTGTAATGCAGCACCACATACTGCACGCGGCTGTTTTGCCCGGTTGCGGTATAGCTTTTGTCGATGCTTGGGCCGCTGGAGCAACCCGCCAGTAACGCCAGGATCAAGGTGACACAGAATAATTTCATGGTTTGATTGGTAACACGCTTTGCAGGTTGTTCAGCAGAAAGGCCAATGCCGTGATGCTCTGAAACGCCATCGTTCAAGGGCTAGTTTAGTCATCTTTGTTTGTCGGCCGCGAATTAATTCACCTTACGCAGTGCAGAGGCTATGGCGGGCGAAATATGACCGCCCGCACTTTTCTCTGGCTGTAACGGGGTGCTGCTAGCCTTGTTCGATACGGTTACGGCCCAGGTTTTTGGCGCGGTAGAGGGCTTGGTCGGCGCGCTCAAAGACTTCATCGCTGCGCTCGCCTTCTGCAAACGCAGTGACACCTGCCGATAGGGTGATGGTTACGGGCTCGCCCTTGAAATGGAAGGGGCACTGCTCGATGGCGCTGCGCAGGGTGTCGAGGAGTTTAAGCCCGCCATCAAGCGGAGTCGAAGGCAGCAAGACGACAAATTCTTCACCGCCGAAACGGGCGATAAAATCAGTCGCACGCATGCGTTTGTGCAGTTCGCTGGCGATGATTTTAAGAACTTTGTCACCCGCTAAGTGCCCGTAAGCGTCGTTGATCCTTTTGAAGTGATCAATGTCGATAATCGCCAGCAGCAGGTGCCCGTTGTAGCGTTGCCAGCGGGCCAGCTCAATTTCCAAGCGCTCGCTCCACGCGGCGCGATTAGGTAAGCCGGTGAGCGAGTCAATCAGTGCTTTTTGTCGCTGTTCTTCAATATGCTGGCGGAATCCAGTTGCCTCTTGCTCCATGTTCGCAACGCGCTCGACCAGCATCTGCAAGCGCTCGGTGACTTGGCGCTCTCGCTCATCACGCTGGGATTGATATTGCTCCATGGTGCCAAGCAAACCACTGAGACGGTTATCAACCAAGCCTTTGAGGTTGTTGAGGTCGGTGGCTTGTTGCACGCTGACATTCAGGCCATCAACCTGTTCACGCAGCTCGGTATCCAACGCGCGCTCAGAGTTAACCGCGTCTATGTAGCCTTCATGGGTGTCTTTAAGCGAGCCTTGAAAGTGAGCAAGACGCTCATTGAGCTGTTTTAAATAACCCTCGAACTCACGCTGACCGACGTCGGCGATAACCCGCATGAGTACAGCGAGGTCATCAAGCACAGGGACCAGCTCATACATATTCAAGCCGGCGCGAATCCGTTTGCTGAGCGTTTCAGCTTGCAACTGGTGATGCTCTGGCAAAGGCAGTTCGGCAAGCAGGTCGAGTAAGGTGGCCTCGACGTGATCAGCAATTGCACTGTACACCGGCTCAGCTTCTTGTTGCGGAGCATCGGGGTCGAGAGCCGGTTCGGCAGTCTCTTGTGGGGTTAATTCGTTTGCTGCCTGAGGGTGTGCATCAACATCGGCCAAGCTCGGATCTTGCGCTTCATCATGAGCGACCACGGCATCGGCCTGGCCGTCGACAGCCAGCGGCACTGCACTTATGGCTGGCACCGGCTCAGGTGATGACGCGTCGGCGTCAAGGTCGCTTTCGCTAGTAGTGGCGTCCAGTGAGTAGGGGTCTTGGCTGAGCGCTTCAAGCGCAGGGGATTGCGCGGGCTCGTATTCTGGCTCAGGCTTTTGTTCTGGTTCTGGTTCTGGTTCTGGAGCAAGGCCAAGGTCGGCCTCAGCACCGACTGCACTCATGTTCGCCTGAACTGGAACGGGTTCAGCTGCCGAAGCGTAGCTCACTGCAGCATCGTTCGTTGCTGGCGCGTTGTCTGTAGTTGCCGGCTGCTGATTGCCAAATAAACGCTGCAGAAAGCCAGGGCGGTGACCTTCACTTTTCTCCAGTGCCGCCAAGGTCTGTTGTTGCAGGGTGCTGAGTTCTGTGAGGAGTGCGGGCAGCTCACTGGCGTGTTCGTATGAGCGTTCGAGCTTCTTGGCAAAGGCTTTTAGCGGCTTGACCACTTCACGGGGCGGATCAAGGCGAAACAGTTGGTCGACCAGTGCGGTGAGTGCCGTGGTTATTTTCTCGGCGCGCTTTTTGCGCTGCTTTTCCGAGTCGAGAACAGTGCGTTCGAGGTGCGGGATAAGGTTCGACAACCCGGCGTCGATATCATTTTTGCGCAGCACAGCACGCAAATCTTGCATGCATTGGTCGACTGCCTTATCTGCGCCTTCAGCCGCGAGGCTGCTGCGTACTAATCCACGGCGCAGGAGGTCGAGGCGCATGTCCCAGCGCCGCTCCAGCTTTTCTTGTTGCTCTAGGCCGGTAAGATACTTGTCCTTCCAATGCTCAGCATCAGTGCTCATTCAGGGTTTCCGCGCAGACGATGTAGATACCATAGGTGGCTTTGCGGTATTTGGCATGTTCGGCAAGCCAATCTCAACTGCAACCGGTAGGTGGTCGGAGATAGGTTGAGCCAGCACTTCGACGCGTCTGAGCTCAAGGGTCGGGCTGAGCAAAATATGATCAAGACAGCGTTGCGGACGCCAGCTCGGAAAGGTTGCTTCAACCTGCGGCGCTAATAAGCCTAAGTCGCGTAATGGCGAATTGAGCAGCAAGTCGCTGGCATGGGTGTTCATGTCACCCATTAAAATATGGTGGCGATAGCCGCTGAGTAATTCGCGGATGTAGGCCAGTTGGCGTGTCCGGGTACGAGCGCCCAATGACAGGTGCATCATTACCACTGCAATGGCGTCTTCACCCTCACCGATGCGCAGCAATATCGCACCGCGTCCGGGTGGACCAGGCAGTGGGTGGTCTTCGATTGCAGTTGGGCGAATACGGCTCAGCAAGCCATTGCTGTGCTGGGCAAAGCGCCCAAGATTGCGGTTTAGCTGTTGATACCAGAAAGGAAATGCGCCTAGATTTGCAAGGTGCTCAACCTGATTGATATTGCCTGAGCGCAAGCTGCCGCCATCGGCTTCTTGCAAGGCCACCACATCGTAATCAGCCAGAAGCGCGCCGATACGTTGCAGGTTCAGTGAGCGACCGGCATGGGGCAGCAGGTGTTGCCAGCCACGGGTCAGATAGTGGTGATAGCGCTCGGTACTGATCCCCACCTGGATATTAAAGCTGAGCAGACGCAGGCAGCCATTTTCAGGCCATTCGGCGATCGGCTCGCACGCCGAGTTAACGCGTGGGTCACACAGGTTAACTTGGCGTGTTTTCTGCCAACGGCGCAGCATGGCTAACGCCTCAGGGCGGGCGCGCTACTGCGCGGCCCGCTCCTTGGCAATCAGTTGGTCGGCAACGTCGAGCGCTTGCTGTGGGCCACCGGAGCTGCTGATGTCAAAACGGTATTTGCCGTTAACGATCAGAGTGGGTACGCCACTGATCTGGTAGGCCATGGCCAGTTTCTTGTCTTTCTCCATCTGGCTTTTCACGCCAAAGGAGTTGTAGGTCTTCAGGAACTCTTCACGGTCAACACCCTGGCCGGCCAGGAAGTCAGCCATTTCTTCTGGCGAGGAAAGCTTCTTGCCTTGATTGTGGATGGCATCGAACACGGCCGAGTGAACTTGATGCTCTACACCCATGCTTTCAAGGGTGATAAACAATTGGCCGTGAACATTCCAAACGCCGCCGAACATCGCAGGAACGCGGACGAAGTTGACGTCATCCGGAAGTTGCTTGATCCACGGGTTGATGGTCGACTCAAACTGGTAGCAATGTGGGCAGCCGTACCAAAACAGCTCGACCACTTCGATTTTACCTGGTTTGGACACAGGTACCGGTGTCGATAACTCAACATACTGCTTGCCGGCTTCGATCGGCTCGGCGTGAGCCGAAAGGCCAAACAAGCTGGCAGTGACCAGGGCGGCGCTAAGAATCAGGTTACGCATGCAGAACTCCTTGAACAGATAAGCGATGTCTGGCGGTAGATCACAGGGACGACGATTCGACCGGTAGTCTTTTGCGAGGTTCCAGCCATTGTAGCGGCGTAATAAATAGAAAAGGGTGGCTATTGCCACCCTTTTCTTATCACTTCATGTCATCGGCATACACAACTCAGTGCAGGCCTTGCACGTAGCTTGAAATGGCAGCGATATCTTTGTTGCTCAGCTTGCCAGCAATAGAGCGCATGATCATTGCGTCGCCATCGTTGGTGCGATTGCCTTCACGGAAGTCAGTCAGCTGTTTGGCAACGTAGGTTGCGTGCTGGCCGCTCAGATGCGGGAAGCCTGCAGCAGCAATGCCCGCGCCATTTGGCGAGTGGCAACCGGTGCATGCTGGCATGCCTTCTTCCAGTTTACCGCCGCGGAACAGAGCCTCGCCACGCTTGACCAACTCAGGGTCAGCAGCACCAATGCTCATCTTCTGGCTGGAGAAGTAAGCCGCGATGTCAGCAATATCTTGCTCAGAGAGGTTATCCAGGATACCGGTCATTTCAACAACGGTACGGTCACCGTTCTTGATGTCGTGGATCTGCTTGAGCAAGTAGCGCTCGCCTTGACCTGCCAGTTTCGGAAAGTTTGGGGCCGGGCTATTGCCGTCAGGACCATGACAGGCGCCACATACAGCGGCTTTGCTCTGACCTGCAGTAGCGTCGCCGGCGGCATGTGCCAATCCAGTGATACCAAGGGTCAACAGCAGACTCACGAGTACTTTGTTCATCAGCTAATCCAATAACGGCTAAGAGAGAAAGAGTAGTAGACCGGGTTTATTCAGTCATCAATTTGATGACCGCTTTATAATCCTCGGCCGTGCAATCCATGCACAAACCGCGTGGCGGCATGGCATTCAGACCATTGGTGACGCTCGCAACCAGAGCATCAGTACCTTTGGCCAAACGCGGCTCCCACGCAACCTTGTCGCCTTTTTTAGGCGCCATAGGCAGTTGACCGTTATGACAAGCAGAGCACGCTTTCGCGTAAACAGCTTCAGGGTCTTGGGCAGCCTGGGTGTTCAATGACAGTGTCAATACACCTGCAGCTAGCAACATTTTTTTCACGAGATCAACCTCATCAGCGAGGGGACGCCCTGCATTCTATGCGCAGATAATCTTATTGTTCCCCGTGAACACTCAGTCTAGTTAAGGACAAAGCGCACACAAAATCTGCGGCATTATATACTGGCAGGACTGAAACGGAAACGACGCGACTTGCCCGATGTGGTTATCACAGGCAGGATGCGCGCAAATGTCGCAAGGGCCACACCCATTCGTGGCGCAAAATATGCGCTGCAATCGCCCAAGCTCTTACCGGATATCCCATGCAACCAAAGAACCCAATCATCGGCCTGTGTCAAAAAGCTACTTTTCAGATCAGCGCCGCAAAAGTTGATCAATGTCCGTCTGATCACGGCCATGAAGTGGCCTTTGCTGGGCGTTCAAACGCGGGAAAATCCAGCGCTCTGAACACCATTACCCATGCGAGCCTGGCACGTACCTCGAAAACGCCGGGGCGCACGCAGTTGCTGAACTTCTTCCGTCTGGACGACGAACGACGCCTTGTTGACCTGCCGGGCTATGGTTATGCCAAGGTGCCTATTCCGCTAAAGCTGCACTGGCAAAAGCACTTGGAAGCCTATTTGGGCAGCCGTGAAAGTCTGCGCGGGCTGATGTTGATGATGGATATTCGTCATCCGCTCACCGAATTCGATCAGTTATTGCTCGACTGGTCCAAGGCCAGCGGCATGCCGCTGCACATTCTGCTGACCAAAGCTGACAAGTTGACCTTTGGGGCAGCCAAGAACGTGCTGCTTAAAGTTCAGCAAGAGATTCACAAGCGCTGGGGACAACAGATCAGCATTCAGCTGTTTTCCGCGCCCAAGCGTTTAGGCGTCGAAGATGCGCAAGCTGTGCTGGCCGAGTGGTTAATGCTTAATGAGCCGGAGTCTGAGGTTGAAGAGCCGGAAGACGAGAGCGAAGATTAAGCCAGGTAAATAGGGGCTCGTTATTGACGAGCCCTAGTTTTTTCGCGGGTTACAGGGTTGTTGTGCAGCGCTTTGAACTTTTCTTCAGGCAAAAAAAACTCCGAGCTTCATATGGGGAGGGAGAAGTTCGGAGTTTAAGGGTCTGAACCGCTAGGGCGGGGTTCAGATGTCTGCCAACACTTAACACAACAAAGGAGCATGAATGGCTTTGCGGGCCATTCATAAACTCTGACTGGTTGCTGGAAAAGAAAGTTCAGCGGTTTGTGAAAATCTTTTAGTCATAAGCCTGAATTTTTAATAACTTTGAGCTCTGTGACACGGACGCCCCGCAACGCCCGTGCTTCAGCCCGGCCTTCGCCGGTGAGTTAATGCGCTTCGTCCCAGTTATTGCCAACTCCGACCTCGACCAATAACGGTACATCGAGCTTGGCAGCGCTGCTCATCTGCAGTTTTATTTGCTCACGAACTTGATCGACCTGATCTTCACGAACCTCCAGGACCAATTCATCGTGCACTTGCAAGATAACCTTGGCATCGAGTTCTGATTCAGCCAGCCAATTATCCACCGCAATCATGGCGCGCTTGATGATATCGGCGGCGGTGCCCTGCATTGGCGCATTGATAGCGGTGCGTTCGGCGCCTTTGCGCAGTGCCGGGTTTTTCGCGTTGATCTCCGGTAAATACAGGCGTCGCCCGAAGATGGTTTCAACAAAGCCCTGTTCCGCGGCTTTTTCGCGGGTGCTCTCCATATAGGCCAGCACCCCCGGATAACGAGCAAAATAACGATCGATATAGGCTTGCGATTGTTTGCGGTCGACGCCGATCTGCTTGGCCAGACCGAACGCGCTCATGCCGTAGATCAGGCCGAAGTTGATCGCTTTGGCGCTGCGCCGCTGGTCGCTGTTGACCTCATCAAGCTCAACCCCGAAGACCTCGGCAGCGGTGGCCTTGTGTACGTCCAGATCATTGCGAAATGCGTCCAGCAGGCCCGCGTCTTGCGCCAGATGGGCCATTATCCGCAGTTCAATTTGTGAATAATCCGCCGCCAGCAATTTGTAGCCTTTAGGGGCAATAAAGGCTTGGCGAATGCGTCGACCTTCTGCGGTGCGAATCGGAATGTTCTGCAAGTTCGGGTCGCTGGACGACAAGCGTCCAGTGGCGGCCACCGCTTGGTGGTAACTGGTGTGAATGCGGCCCGTACGCGGGTTGATCTGCTCAGGTAAGCGGTCGGTATAGGTGCTTTTGAGCTTGCTCAGGCTGCGATATTGCATCAGCACTTTGGGCAACTCGAAATCTTGCTCGGCCAGTTCGGCGAGCACCGCTTCAGCGGTGGATGGCTGGCCTTTGGCGGTCTTGCTGATGATTGGCAGGCCGAGTTTTTCGTAAAGAATCACCCCAAGCTGCTTGGGCGAGGCGAGGTTGAACTCCTCGCCAGCGATTTCAAAGGCCGTGCGCTCAAGCTGTACCAACTTCTCTCCCAGCTCACGACTGTGTTCACCCAAGAGCTTGGCATCGACTAGTGCGCCTTGGCGCTCAATGCGTGCCAGCACTGGCACCAGTGGAATCTCGATATCACTGAGCACGCTGAGCAGGCTCGGCGTGGCTGAAAGCTTCTCCCACAGGGTTTGGTGCAGGCGCAGGGTGACATCTGCATCCTCGGCGGCGTAAGGGCCGGCTTGTTCCAGAGAAATCTGGTCGAACGTCAGCTGTTTGGCACCTTTGCCGGCAATATCTTCAAAACGGATAGTGCTGTGGCCGAGGTACTTCAGCGCGAGGCTGTCCATATCATGGCGTGTAGCTGTCGAGTCATAAATGTAAGACTCGAGCATGGTGTCGAACTTTACGCCCTGAACATGGATAGGCGTCGATGCATTGGCCAGCACATTAATGTCGTACTTGGCGTTCTGCCCAACCTTGGCTTTGTTGGGGTCTTCGAGGATGGGCTTCAATGCCGTGAGCACTGCATCGCGATCCAATTGGGTAGGCACGCCCATGTAGGAGTGGGCGAGCGGTACATAGGCCGCTTCACCTGCGCTGACGGCAAATGAAATGCCGACCAGTTGCGCCAATTGGGCATTAACGCTGGTGGTCTCGGTATCAAAGGCAATCAAGTCGGCGTCATTCAGCTTTTTTAGCCAAGCGTCAAAGTCAGCCTGCTCAAGAACTGTCTGGTAGGCGCCTTCAGTCGAGGCTTTATCTGCGTCTTCGGCGACTGGTTCAGGAAGGTCTTCGGGCAAGGCAAAGAGGTCGCCTGCTGGCGCTGCCGCGACTTTGGCGGCAAGGGTTTTGTGCGTGCGCTCAAGCTCGGTCTTCCAGGTTTTAAACTCCAGCTCATCATAAAGCTCGAGTAGTTGCTCCACATCGGCGGCGCCAGGGTGAAGTGCCTCAATCTCAACATTCAATTCAACGTCGAGTTTGATGGTAGCCAGTTGATAAGACAGGTAGGCCATATCGCGATGTTCTTCGAGCTTGGCCGGTAAGCCTTTGGCTCCGCGAATGGGCAGATCAGGCACTTTGTCGAGGTTGGCGTAAATCACATCGAGTCCGCCGCCAACGCCTACCAATAAGCCCAGCGCGGTTTTTTCACCAACGCCGGGCACGCCTGGAATATTGTCGACTTTGTCACCCATCAGCGCGAGATAGTCGATGATCAGCTCAGGCCCGACACCAAATTTCTCTTTTACGCCGTCGATGTCGTAGACGCTTCCGGTCATGGTGTTGACCAAGGTAACGTGCTTGCAAACCAGCTGGGCCATGTCTTTGTCGCCGGTGGATATCACCACGTCGCGACCTTCGGCGGCTGCTTTGCGGGCCAAGGTGCCGATTACGTCGTCGGCTTCAACGCCTTCAACGCAAAGCAGTGGCAAGCCCTGTGCCCGCACGCTCGCATGCAGCGGTTCAATCTGCACGCGCAGTTCATCCGGCATGGAGGGGCGATTAGCTTTGTACTCGGCATACATGTCATCGCGGAATGTGCCACCTTTTGCATCGAAAACTACGGCAAAAGGGCTGTCTGGATATTGCTTGCGCAAGCTCTTGAGCATGTTCAACACGCCTTTGACCGCTCCGGTAGGCAGACCTTTTGAGGTGGTCAGTGGCGGCAAAGCATGAAAAGCGCGGTACAGGTACGAAGAACCGTCGACCAGAACCAGAGGGGTTTGACTCATGTGCGGGTTTAACCTTTTGACGGGGGCAGTCTAAATGAGCTCAGCGCGTAAACAGGTTAGTCGAAATGCTGGTAATTTTTCTAAGGAACCGCTGAAAAACTACTGCGCTAGCGACCTTTTTCAAAAACGCTTTAAAACAAGCGAAGTTCAATTAACCCTATAGACCGACTAACCACTAGAATGACTGCATCGTTGACAACAAAGGGACAAGGTTACCATGCGCACACTCAACTGCCTGTTATTGGCTGGTTTGCTTGGCTTTAGCGCCACAGCGGCGCGTGCCGAAGATCCGGTGAGTGCCGACCCTGATGTCACCATTCGCCAAGAAGGTGACCGCACAGTGCAGGAGTACCGGGTTAACGGCTTTCTTTACGCGATCAAAGTCATTCCAAAGAACGGTAAACCCTACTTTTTGGTGCGTTCCGACGGCAGCGATGGCAACTTCATCCGGTCCGACGATCCCGATATGCTGATTCCTGCGTGGGAAATTTTCAGCTGGTAATTGAGCTCTACAGATAACGTTTTAGGCGCAAAGGCAGTTTTGACATGTCCGTGTTTACCCCTCTGGAACGTCCAGAGTTAGAAGACTTTCTCGCTCCCTATGGCTTAGGTCGCCTGCGCGACTTCCAAGGCATTGCTGCGGGCAGTGAAAACACCAATTTTTTTATCAGTCTCGAGCAGGGCGAGTACGTACTGACTCTGATTGAACGCGGACCCAGTGCGGACCTGCCGTTTTTTATCGAATTGCTTGATGTGCTCCATGAAGCGGGCCTGCCTGTACCCTATGCGCTGCGCACAACGGATGATCAGGCGCTGCGTAGCTTGGCCGATAAGCCGGCGCTATTGCAGCCACGCTTGAGTGGCAAGCATGTCAGTGAGGCCAATGCTCATCACTGCCAGGAAGTCGGCGAGTTGCTGGCGCGTATCCACGTCGCCACGCGCGAGCAGCCGATCACACGTAAAAGTGACCGTGGCCTCGACTGGATGCTGCAACAAGGGCCACATTTTGCTGAGTTGTTGCCGCGTGAGTCCGCGGCGTTGCTTGACCCGGTGCTGGCTGAAATCGCCCAGTACAAGACGCAGATTCAAGCGCTGCCGCTGGCCAATCTGCATGCCGACCTGTTCCGTGACAATGTGTTGTTTGATGGCCCGCATTTGGCTGGGGTGATTGACTTTTACAATGCCTGCTCGGGGCCGATGCTCTATGACTTGGCGATCACCCTGAATGATTGGTGCTCGGAACCGGACGGTCAGCTTGATTCGCACCGCGCCCGTGCCTTGCTCGGTGCCTACGCCGCACTGCGCCCGTTCACTGCCCGCGAGGCTGAGCTTTGGCCAGTCCTGTTGCGAGTGGCCTGTGTGCGGTTCTGGCTGTCACGGTTAATCGCTGCTGAATCCTTCGCCGGTCAGGAAGTGCTGATTCATGACCCGGATGAGTTTCGCCAGCGCTTGAGCTATCGTCAGCACGTCGATTTGCACCTGCCGTTTGCCCTTTGACCCATCACATGCTGTGCTTGCCTGCAGCTAGACGCAGGCAAGTGACTGGCGCGGAATCGGCGGCCAACTAGTTAGTCGCCGGTAAATCGCCCAGGCATTGAGTCAGCTCGCTGGCCAGGTTATCCATCAAGGTTTCGTAACCGGAGGCGTCTGCGGTCAACTCTGCGCCCATGGGGTCGAGTACTGCCAGATTAACCGGCAAGCCTGCGGTCAGAGTTTTGGCCAGGCGTGGCACAAACGGCGGCTCGCTAAACACACACGCGGGCCCTGCTTCCTGTAAGCGCTCACGCATTGCATCGACATGCTTGGCTCCCGGTTGCACTTCCCCTAAAACGCTGAATACCCCGGCGTGTTCGAGGCCATAGGCGTGCTCGAAGTAGTTATAGGCCTCATGGAAGACGAAATAGGGTTTGCCTTTGACTGTGGCCACGCGGGCTTTGAGTCTCGCGTTCAGTGCTTTCAGGCGTTCGTCGAATGCTGCCAGATTGGCTTGATAGCGTGCGGCGTTGTCGGGGTCGGCGGCGCTAAAGTCAGCTGCCATACGCGCTGCAATGACCTGAGCATTGACCGGGTTGAGCCACAGGTGCACATCAAGACTGCCTGGCTGATGGTCATGATCGTGCTCATCCGCGTGCGCTCCATGAGCATCATCGGCATGCTCTTCGTCAAAATGCTGGAGTTGCAAACCCGTCAGGCTTTGAATGGCAACACTGGGTTGCTCGCGCTGGGCCATTACCCGCGGCAGAAAGTTTTCCAGCTCAGGGCCCACCCAATACATCAGCTGGGCATCACGTACCCGGCGAATATCCGATGGCCGCAGTGCGTAATGGTGTGGTGAGGCCCCCGGCGGTAGCAGTACGTCCGGTTTGCCAACGCCATCTTGCACGGCTGCTGCAATCAGTTGCAGGGGTTTGATGCTGGTCAGCACCTGCACGTCAGCCCGGGCAGCGGCGCTGCACAGCAAGCTGGTCAGCAGTAAACAGGCGATGGAATAGACACGTGACACGATAAATACTCGATAAGCACAAAAGAGGTTATATAATAACGTCTCTTAATCAAAACGTCGCTGCCCATGACTCAGACACCGCTTGCCTCTCGCCCCCACGACCATTCGCACTGCGTCAGCCATGCTTTGGCTGAAGCCGAACATATCTGTTTGCGCCAAGGCACGCGCCTGACTGCATTGCGCAAGCGTGTGCTTGAGTTGGTCTGGCAGAGCCACAAGCCGCTGGGTGCTTACGACATCCTTGGCGTGCTCAGTGAAGAAGACGGTCGCCGGGCTGCACCGCCAACGGTCTACCGTGCGCTGGATTTTCTGTTGGAAAACGGTTTGGTGCATCGCATCGCCTCGCTCAATGCTTTTGTTGGCTGTAATCAGCCTGAGCATGCGCATCAAGGTCAGTTTCTAATCTGCCGCGATTGCCATGTGGCGGTCGAAGTTGAGCATGAAAAAATCAGCCAGGCCATTGTGCAGAGCGCAAAAAGCCTCGGTTTTACGGTTGAAAGCGAAACCGTCGAAGTGGTGGGTTTGTGCGCTGCCTGCCGGGAGCCAAAATGAGTGACACGCTGATACGGCTTGAAGATGTCGGCGTTCATTTTTCTGGCCAGGCCGTGCTTGAGAACGTCCAGCTGAGCGTCAATCCAGGCGAAATAGTCACCTTGATTGGGCCCAATGGCGCCGGTAAAACCACGCTGGTGCGGGCCGTGCTCGGGTTGTTGAAAATCGATACCGGCAATGTCTGGCGCAAGTCCAAGTTGCGCGTCGGCTATATGCCGCAAAAGCTGCATGTTGACGCCACGTTACCGCTGACGGTGCTGCGCTTTCTGCGCTTGGTGCCGGGCGTTGATCGCAGCAAAGCACTGTCGGCCTTGGCAGAAGTCGGCGCTGAGCAGGTTATCGACAGCCCTTTGCAAACCGTTTCCGGCGGGGAGTTACAGCGGGTCTTGTTGGCCCGGGCATTGCTGCGTGAGCCCGAGTTACTGGTGCTCGATGAGCCGGTGCAGGGCGTTGATGTGGCAGGGCAAGCCGAGTTGTACCGGTTGATTACTCGCCTGCGTGACCGCCACCATTGCGGCGTTTTGATGGTGTCGCATGACCTGCATTTGGTGATGAGCACCACCGACAAGGTGGTTTGCCTGAATCGTCATGTGTGTTGTTCGGGTCATCCTGAACAAGTCAGCGGCGACCCGGCGTTTGTCGAACTGTTTGGCCAGGATGCCAAAAGCCTGGCGGTCTATCACCACCATCACGACCACGCTCACGATCTGCACGGCGGCGTTGTGACCCCTCATGTACATGGCCCCGATTGCGGGCACGCGCCGGGGAGCGCGGATCAATAATGGCTGACTTTTTAATTAACGCGCTGGTTGCCGGTTTGGCATTGGCGCTGGTGGCTGGCCCGCTCGGCTCGTTCGTGGTGTGGCGGCGTATGGCTTATTTCGGCGATACGCTGTCGCATGCGGCCTTGCTCGGTGTGGCACTGGGCTTGATGCTGGATGTCAGTCCAATGCTCGCTGTGACTGTCGGCTGCGTATTGATTGCGGCGCTGCTGGTAACACTGCAAACCCGCCAGCCGCTGGCCTCCGATACCTTGCTCGGGATTCTCGCCCACAGCACTTTGTCCCTTGGCTTGGTGGTCTTGAGCTTTATGCATGATGTGCGCATCGATTTGATGGGCTATCTGTTTGGCGACTTGCTGGCAGTCAGCCCGACCGATCTGGCTTGGATTCTCGGCGGCAGCGCGCTGGTGCTGGTACTGCTGGCTATTCTCTGGCGGCCATTGCTGGCGATTACCGTGCATGAAGAGTTGGCCAAGGTTGAAGGCCTGCCGGTGGCGGCGATTCGGCTGAGCTTGATGCTGTTGATTGCCGTGGTGATTGCGGTGGCGATGAAAATAGTCGGCGTATTATTGATTACCTCGTTACTGATCATTCCGGCTGCTGCGGCTCAGCGTCACGCTCGAACACCTGAACAAATGGCATTCGGTGCGAGCCTGTTGGGCATCGTTGCCGTGTGCTGTGGCCTGAGCCTTTCATGGTTTGAGGACACGCCGGCGGGGCCTTCGATTGTGGTGTCTGCCGCCAGTCTGTTCTTGCTTAGCTTTGCGCTGCCCAAGCGTCACGCTTGAGGCCTCGGGTGGCAGATTCGTGGTCTGCCGCCTTGCTGGTGTAAACTTGCGTGTTTTTCGTTCAATTCGAGACCAACAGCATGATGTCCTTAGCCTTACGTCGCCTGTTTATCGTCGCGACTTTGCTGGTGTTGGCGGCTTGCCAACACGCGCCTCAAGAGGCCAATCTGCCGACTGATCCATTGGTTAGCGGTTTCAATCAGCTCGATCAAACACTGCGCAGCGGTGATCTGGCAGCTGCCGAGCAGCAACTCGATGCCTTGAAACTGAGTGCAGCGGGCGACACGCGTCTTGAGTCCTACCAGCGGCAACTGGCCGAGGCCTATCTGCATCAGGGTCAACAGGCCTTGCAGACCGGTGATCTCAATACTGCGACCACCGCCTTGGGTCGCGCGCGGAGCATGATGCCGCAAGCCCCCGCGCTGACCACAGGTCTTGATGGGGCTATTGCCAAAGCCCGTGAAACCGAGCTTAGCGCCGCCCAAGAACAGCGTGCTGCAGGTGCCAAAGCTGACGCCGCCCGCCTTGAGCAAGCCCAACTATTGCGCCAAGCCGCCGAAACGCAAGCGGCGGTGCTGGGTGTTGCCCGGTTAGCCGAACCTCCTGTGGGCAGCAGAACGCCGGGTAAGCCCAAGGCGCAGGTAATCAATCCATCGCAAGCGCACAGCCTGGTATCGATGCCGATGCTGGATAATCAGGACAACGACAGCTTGCGCCAATTGCTCGACAAGGCGGCGTCTGATGTCGTGCACTTCAATTGCGCTGTGCATATTCAAGTCCGCGAAAGTAAAGACTATCCCTGGGTTGCCGCGTTACTCAATGCGCGCATCAAGCGGATTGACCCCCATTACAAAGCGAGCCTGAGTTACACCATCAAGGCTGATTCCGTGCCGCGTTTGTTGCTCAGCCCACAGCCGAATCTGTAGTTAGCCAATCGGCTAACCATGGCCGGTAATATAATTGCCGGTCATGCGCATGTATGCAGCAGGGCACTAGCGGCTGGTGTGTGTATTAGCCTGTACGGCGTTAATTGAGCCGCCAGCTAACCTACGCTGAGAACCATGATCGTTAGTTCGATTTCGTTATAACCATAGGTCTACAAAGATTTTTGAGACCTATAGAGCTGCGGGTAAACTACGCAACCTTTTTGCGCTTACCCCGCATTTTGAAAACCCAAAAGGTTTACCGCGTGATCAATTTTCAACAGGTCCATAAGGCGTACCACGTCAATGGCCAAGCGATAGCGGCGCTACAGCCGACCGACTTGAACATCACCCGTGGCGAAGTGTTCGGCATTATCGGCCATTCCGGTGCCGGTAAAAGTACCCTGCTGCGCCTGATCAACCGCCTTGAACAACCGTCAGGCGGACGCATCGATATTGATGGCGAAGAAGTCACGGCCCTTGATGCCAACGGCCTGCGAGGCTTTCGCCAGCAAGTCGGAATGATCTTTCAGCATTTCAACTTGCTATCGTCGAAAACCGTAGCGGACAACGTTGCCCTGCCACTGAAACTGGCCGGCAAGTTGTCACGGGCTGATCTCGACAAGCGTGTCGCGCAATTGCTCGCCCGCGTAGGCTTGAGCGATCATGCACAAAAGTATCCTGCGCAGTTATCCGGCGGCCAGAAACAGCGCGTCGGCATTGCCCGGGCGCTGGCCACTGAGCCGAAGATTCTGCTTTGTGACGAAGCCACGAGCGCGCTCGACCCGCAAACCACTGCATCGGTCCTGCAGTTGCTGGCTGAAATCAACCGCGAACTGAACCTGACCATCGTCCTGATTACCCATGAAATGGATGTTATCCGACGGGTGTGCGATCGCGTTGCGGTGATGGACGCTGGGGTTATTGTTGAGCAGGGCCCGGTGGCTGATGTGTTTCTGCATCCACAGCACAGCACCACCAAGCGCTTTGTGCAGGAATCCGAGCACGTCGATGAGCAAGAGCAGCACGACGACTTTGCCCATGTTGAAGGCCGCATCATGCGCCTGACCTTCCAGGGCGATGCAACCTACGCACCGCTGCTGGGCACTGTCGCTCGCCAGACGGGGGTCGATTACAGCATTCTCGCCGGTCGTATCGACCGCATTAAAGACACGCCTTACGGCCAACTGACGCTGGCCCTGACCGGCGGTGACGTGGAGGCGGCCATCGCCTGCTTCGCGGCGGCAGATGTTCACTTGGAGGTGCTGCGCTAATGGAAAGCCTATTTCCCAATGTCGATTGGGTCGAAATCTGGCAGGCCAGCCTCGACACCTTGAGCATGCTCGGCGGCTCGCTGCTGTTTACCGTATTGCTCGGCCTGCCCCTTGGCGTGCTGTTGTTTTTGACCAGCCCACGGCAGATGTTCGAGCAAAAAGCCTTCTACGGCCTGCTATCGCTGCTGGTTAATATCCTGCGTTCTGTGCCCTTTGTGATCCTGTTGATTGTGATGATCCCAGTGACAGTGGTTGTTACCGGTACTTCATTGGGCGTCGCCGGGGCCATTCCACCGTTGGTGGTTGGCGCTACGCCATTCTTCGCTCGATTGGTCGAGACCGCGCTGCGTGAGGTCGATAAAGGCATTATCGAAGCGACGCAGGCAATGGGTGCGACCACCAAACAGATCGTTATCAACGCGCTGCTCCCAGAGGCCTTGCCCGGCATCTTCGCGGCGATCACGGTGACGGCAATTACCTTGGTTTCCTACACTGCGATGTCCGGCCTGATTGGCGGCGGTGGTCTGGGTGATCTCGCTGTGCGCTACGGTTATCAGCGCTACCAGCCAGACGTAATGCTGGTCACCGTGGTGCTCTTGCTGGTGCTTGTGCAGATTCTGCAAAGCGTTGGCGACAAGCTGGTGGTGCACTTTTCACGCAAATGATTGCAGCCAGCGCATCTGGCTTGCGACGGAACTCAATTAATAGAACAGTGCGGCCCGCCGCGTAACATCCCACAAGGAGATACATGATGAAAAAGTTGCTCGTTGCTGCCTTCGCAACTGTTGCGGCCTTTGCTGCACAGGCTGAACCCCTGAGCGTTGCGGCCACCGCTGTACCCCATGCCGAGATCCTCGAGTTCGTTAAGCCAATGCTGGCCAAAGAAGGCGTTGAACTGGACGTCAAAGTGTTCACTGACTACGTACAGCCAAACGTACAGGTGGCTGAAAAGCGTCTGGACGCCAACTTCTTTCAGCACCAGCCGTACTTGGATGAGTTCAACAAGAGCCGTGGCACCAAGCTGGTCAGCGTTACCGGTGTCCACGTTGAACCCTTTGGTGCTTATTCGACCAAGCACAAGAGCCTCGACGAGTTGCCACAAGGCGCGACTGTCGTGATTCCGAACGATGCCACTAACGGCGGCCGCGCGCTGCTGCTGTTGGAGAAAGCCGGTCTGATTAAACTGAAGGACTCGAACAACATCTCGGCGACGCCGAAAGATGTGGTTGAGAACCCGAAGAACCTCAAGTTCCGTGCGCTTGAAGCGGCAACATTGGCCCGTGTGCTGACCCAAGTTGACCTCGCGTTGATCAACACCAACTATGCATTGGAAGCCAAGCTCAACCCAACCAAAGACGCGCTGGTGATCGAAGACAGCAAATCACCCTATGTGAACATCCTGGTTGCCCGGGAAGACAACAAAGACAGCCCTGCCATGCAGAAACTGGCCAAGGCGCTGAATAGCCCTGAAGTCAAAGCCTTTATCGTTGATAAGTACAAAGGTGCGATCGTTCCAGCGTTCTAATTGAATGCTGAAGCTTACCGCTACGAAAGCCGCTCTTGGAGCGGCTTTTTTACGGGTGAAAGCCATCGCTGTGCTGATCTGTATTGCCAAAGGCAAGGTGCCTTTTTGCATATCCCACGGCTTGCTGGTGCTTAGGCCACTTGTGCGATTTGCAGTTCTACATGCAATCCAGCCGTCGTTAGCATATTGATCAGCGTATCGATGCTGAACAGCGTGATCTTGCCGCGAAGCAGGTCAGAGATGCGCGGTTGAGTTACGCCTAGCAGCTTGGCAGCCTGAGCCTGCGATAAGCCTTTAGCTGCGATGCAATCTTTCAGCGCGATCATCAAGGCGGAACGCAGTTTCATGTTTGCAGCTTGGACCGGGTTGTCTTCAATGGCATCCCAGACGCTTTCAAAACTCTGGCTCACGGGCCTAACTCCTTCATCAAGTCCTTTAGTCGTTGGCTGGCCAGCACTAGGTCTGAGCGGCTGGTCTTCTGGGATTTTTTCTCAAAGCAATGCAGCACGTAAACGGCGTCTTCGACCTTCGTTACATAGATTACGCGGTATGCTGAAGATGTTTCATGAATACGTATTTCACGAACACCAGCACCGATACTTGCCATTGATCGCCAATCTGCTGGGTCACGACCTAGCTGAATATGATCCAGTTGGTGACCAGCTTCTCTGCGGGCCTTTTCGGGAAAACTGCACAAATCCTTGAGTGCATTTCCACAAAAACGCAGGGGCCTATGAGTTCCATTCATCAACCAACCATACAAAAATTTGTATTAAATAAACACGCCCTTTTGTCGGCTAAGTGTTCACCGCGCTTAAACATTCAAGCAAACAATCCAACGCTGGCTGGCGCTGGGCGCGGCGGAGCAGGGCGACCAGTTCACGGTGGAAGGTCAGCGGGCCCAGTTCAATGATCCGCAACTGAGTTGGCCGTTGCAGCCAGAGACCTGCGCGTGGAATCAGCGATACGCCCATGCCGTTTTCAACCATGCGGACGATGGCCTCAAGCTCATCGAGCTCTAAGGTGTCGCGCACATCAATCTGCTGTTCGCGCAAGAACTTACTCACCAACTTGCCACCGAACGAGCGTCGATCGTAGCGTACGAAGGGTTGCTCGGCGAGAATTCGCAGCGGCTCATCAAGGGTGACAGACAGCGGGGTGATCAGCACAAAAGGCTCACGCGCCAGGCTGACTTCAAGCAGCTCTTTGGGCAATTCAAAGGGTGGCTTGATCAGCAGCGCGAGGTCAATTTCACCGGCATCGACCTGGCCTAACAGGTTTAAGGAAACCCCCGGAATTATCTTCACCTCGACCTGCGCCGCCAGCGTGCGAAAGCGCGGCAGTGCGTCCGGCAACAAGCCAGTTTGAACACTGGCGATTGCCCCGACTTTCAACTCGCCGCGCCATTCTGCCAATGCTGTGGGCACGGCCATTTGCGCGTAGAGCCCGAGCATTTGTTCGGCCAATGGCAGGGCGTGACGGCCCGCTGCGTTGAGTACCGCAGCGCGGCCACTACGGTCAAACAAGCGCAACCCCAAACCCTGTTCCAGCACGCGCATTTGTGCGCTGACCGCTGACTGGGTGAGGCCGGCGTGCTGGCCCGCCGCGGCAAAGGTGCCGTGCTTGGCGACCAGTAAAAAGGTTTTGAGCTCGCGGAGCATTGACGCCTCGATTGATCAGTTTTATTTGAGCTTAGGCGCAATAATATTCGCTTTTAATCATTTTTACTGTAGCTAGACTGAAGCCATCAGTTAATCTCAACAGGACATCAGCATGGCACTCGCTCCATTCCACCTAGCTATACCGGTTTATGACTTGAAGGCTGCTCGGCACTTTTATGGTGAGGTATTCGGTTGCCCTGAAGGTCGTAGCAGCGATCACTGGGTCGACTTTGATTTCTTTGGCCACCAGTTGGTCATCCATGAGAGCCCAAAGACCGATTCGCAATCTCAGGCGCAGAGCAACCCGGTCGACGGTCATGACGTGCCGGTGCCGCATTTTGGTGTGGTATTAGGTTGGCAGGATTGGGAACAGCTGGCGCAGCGGCTGCGCGATCGACAGACAGAGTTTGTGATCGAGCCCTATGTGCGTTTCAAAGGGCAGGTCGGTGAGCAAGCGACCATGTTCCTGTTTGATCCCTGCGGTAACGCGCTTGAGTTCAAAGCCTTTAAAGACTTGTCGCAGATGTTTGCGAAGTAAGCATTTGGTGGCCAGCGAAAATTCCAGACGGAGTTTGCGCTGGCCTAGCTGTTAGTCTTTCTGAGTTAACAGCGCTGGCAATTCAGCCGCGAGCTTTTGGTTATTTAGCGGCGAGCGGATAAAGCCGCGTTGTCTGCCGTCCGGGCCAATAATCACCAGGTTGCCGCTGTGATCGACGGTGTAGTTTGGCTTGCTGGTGTCGGCCGGAATAAACGGAATGCTGACGCCATTGGCGAGTTTTTCGATGACCTTTTCATCACCGGTCAAACCCATAAAGCTTGGATCGAAGTAACCGAGGTATTTTTTCAGTTGCGCGGGTGTATCGCGATTTGGGTCAACGCTGACCAGCACCACCCGTAAGTTATCCACAGCCTCTTTGGGCATCATTTTTTGCAGTTCACGCAGCTCCGCCAAGGTGGCTGGGCAAATGTCCGGGCAAAAGGTGTAGCCGAAAAACAGCAGGCTCCACTTGTCTTTCAGCTGCTCGGTTTTGAACGGCTTGCCGTCTTGGTCAAGCAAATCCACTTGGGGCACGTCCCGGCCTTGTGGCAACAACACAATCCCGGCATCGAGAAGCTTGGTTGGATCAGCCTGAGCCTTGCTGTTGAGCACCTTGTTGACCGTGAGCCCCAATACCAGAGCAACGACTGCGACAAGAACAAAAACGGTAGTCTGAGTACGGGTCATAGCACCAAAATCTATAAGTTGAAGAAGAAGTAGTGATCCACCAGCAAGGCGATGAACAACAGAAACAGGTACCAGATACTGTACTTGAAGGTGTTGATCGCTGCGTGCGGTTTGCTGTCACGGTACAGCACCAGCGACCACTGCAGAAAGCGTGCGCCCAGAATAACCGCGCAAGCCAGGTACAGCATGCCGCTCATGTGAATCGCGTAAGGCAGCAGGGTAACGGCGAACATCATGCAGGTGTAAAGAATGATGTGAACCTTTGTGTAATGCTCGCCATGGGTGACCGGCAGCATAGGGATATCGGCCTTGGCGTATTCCTCTTTACGGTGAATGGCCAGCGCCCAGAAGTGCGGGGGTGTCCAGGCGAAGATAATCAACACCAGCAGCAGCGGTTCGGCGCTGATATGCCCCGTGACCGCCACCCAGCCAAGCAGCGGAGGGGCTGCGCCAGCCAAACCGCCGATAACGATATTCTGCGGCGTCGCACGCTTCAAAAAGCCGGTGTAGAGCACCGCATATCCGAGCAGCGACGCCAGTGTCAGCCAGGCTGCCAGCTCGTTGGTAAATGCCAATAACAGCACCATCCCGCTAACGGCCAGGAGCAATGCAAAGCTCAGCGCTATCGCGGGAGACATCCGCCCTGAAGTGACCGGGCGTTTATGGGTTCGCGCCATGATCGAGTCGATACGGCGGTCAACCACATGGTTCACCGCAGCGGCGGCGCCTGCGCATAAGCCAATGCCGAGATTGCCGAAGATCAATACCTGCCACGTCACGCCGGCGCGCGTTGCGAGAAACATACCCACCAGTGAAGTGATTAGCATCAGCACCACGACCCGGGGTTTGGTCAGCTCGAGAAAGTCTCTCCAGCTCAGGTGTGTCGCCTGTTCGCGTAATAGAGTTGCCATAGGGTGACTCCTTGTTGTTCTAGGCGTTCGACGCTTGCAGGGCGCCTGACTTGTGCCGCAAAGTGGGTTTGGATTTTTTCGCTGGGGCACGGGCGGGTGCCGGTGCTCGTACGCAGTAATTAACCAAAATAGTGCACATCAGTAATCCAGCACCGCCGGCGTTGTGGGCCACGGCAACCACCAGCGGCAGATGAAAAATCACATTGCTGATGCCCAGGCAAACCTGCACGGCCAGCGCCAGCACTACTGCCCCAGCCAGACGACGCAGACCTGCTGCGCGCAACTGCCAAGCCAATAGCAGCAGGATGCAGGTGACGAGCATCGCGCCGATCCGATGCGTCATGTGAATGGCGGTGCGGGCGTCACTGTCGAGTTGGCCGCCCAGATAATTCGGGCCGATATGCTGGCTGAGGTGGAAGCCGTTGGCGAAGTCCATTGCTGGCCACCATTCGCCATGGCATCTGGGGAGGTCGACGCAGGCGACCGCCGCATAGTTACTGCTGACCCATCCGCCCAAGGCAATCTGACCGATAACCAAGGCCAGTGCGGCGCCGGCGAGTAGTCTCAGTCGTGCAGGTATATTCGGTATGACAGGCGCCCGACCTGACAAGCGCAAGGTCAACAAAAACAGCAGGCTCAAGGTGGCAAAGCCGCCAAGCAAATGCAGGGTCACCACTTGCGGCCAGAGCTTGAGGGTGACGGTCCACATGCCGAAAGCGCCTTGTAAGATCACCAAGCCAAGCAGCAGCAGGGGCAGCTTCATCGGTTGTGCAGCGCGGCCGTGTTGCTTCAGCGCATGAACAGCTAAGCCCAGGATGACCAAGCCAAGGGTACCGGCAAAGTAGCGATGGATCATCTCCGCCCAACCCTTTGCGACCTCGACGGGCGCTTCCGGGAATCGCGCTGCCGCCAAGCCTTGAGTGTGGTCACTCATGGGCACCCCGATAAATCCGTAACAACCTGGCCAGTCCGGACAACCGAGCCCGGAGTGGCTGAGGCGCGTATAAGCGCCAAGCACCACCACAACGGCCGTAAGCAATGTGGCAAACAATGCAAAGCGATAGCCCGGTTTAGTCATCACGCACACTCCTTAAGTGCACATCCGCTTTTAGCCAATGCGCGACAGTTTGAGCATATACAGCAGATCTTTCAGCGCTTCCTTGCCCGTGTTGCTGCTGTCATAACGCAGCACCAGATTGCCGTGTGGGTCGACAATCCACAGTTGTGCCTCACCCGCTTTGGCGTCCGTTTGTTCCAGGGTTTTCTGGTAGTGGGTCAATTCCAAAGCGTGCTGCGTCAGCTGGGGATATTCGCGTTTCAGCTGGCTGTCATAATCGCGGCTAACGACTAGACTGGTGGCGAGCGTATGGGTCGCTCGGGTGGCTTCGCGGTTAAGGCCGATATTGATTTGGCGGGCCAGGAACACTAGTTTTCTGCAGTCGTTCGCGCAATCATTTGGCGCGGTGACCAATAACTGCCAGCGTTTATCCGCTGCGTCGCTGACGCCCAAGCTCTCAAGCGTTGGGCCGTTGGCGAGGAGTTCACCGTGATAACTGCGACTCTGCGGCACCCAAAAATTGCCGTAATACATCGCCGTTGCCAGTACCATCGGACCAACCACGATGGCCAGTATCAGCAGCAGTTGCAGGCGTCCGCTAAGTCGGCTTCTAGCCGGGGTATCAGGCATGGTGATGCTTGGGTTCATTGCGCGGCTCCCGTGCGTTATGCACGCCTAAGTAAATAAATAACCCGACCAGAGTCAGCGCCATTGCGAACCACTGCACGGCGTAGCCAAGGTGTTTGTCAGGACTCATTGAGACCACCGGCCACTGGGTTTCAAATGCAGCAGGGCCCGGTTCGATTCGCAGCTCCTCGGCCAAGCCGGCGCGGCCGAGTTGCTGCCACAGGGTTTTGGCGTCGACTTTGGTGATCAATTTGGGCCAGACGTTAGCGGTGGCCACGTCCTGCAATTGCAAAGCATCACCCAGTGATACATAGACTGTGGCATTGAGTTGCAGTGATGAGTCCGGGGTACTGAATGTCGGGGTTACGCGTCGGTCGGCCCAGGGCAGCCAGCCGCGATTAAGCAGCACCCACAAGCCGCTGATTTGATCGTAGAAAGGCTGAAGAACTTCAACGCCGGCATGACCGTCGCGAATACGGTTATCCAGCAACAGGCTGTGCTGGGTGTCAAAAGAACCCTGCAACTTGACCCGCACGTAGGCGCGGTCAGTTTGCCCCTCGAGCTGATTGAGACTGATCGGTGCGGCGATCTCTTGCAGTTGGTGGGCAGCGAGCATTTGCCGTTTTTGTTCGGCACGGTCGAGTTGCCAAAAGCCCAGGCCAACCAGCACAGGCAGCAAGACCAGCACTGCTATGCTTGGAATCACGCCCGGACGAAAGCCGCTCATGACATCTGCCTAAGTGACCTGGCGGAGCTGGCTATACTGCTGGTTAAGCGCATTTATCTCCCCCGGAGTTTTAAAGGAGCCACGCATGTTAAAAGCCGCGATCATCCTTCTCCTGCTTGCGACCCTGGTCAGCTTGTTCAGCGGCCTGTTCTTTTTGGTTAAAGACGAAGGCCATGGTTCGCGAGTGGTCAACTCGCTGACCGTCCGAGTCAGTTTGGCCGCTGCAACCCTGGCGCTTATCGCTTGGGGGTTTTACAGCGGTCAGTTGGTTAGCCATGTTTCTTGGTAACTCGTTATAGGTGCGTTGGCACCGGTCAGAGCACGTAGACGAAGATAAACAGGCCAAGCCAGACCACATCGACGAAGTGCCAATACCAACTGGCGGCTTCAAAACCGAAGTGTTTATCCGGGTTGAAGTGGCCCTTCATGACACGCATCAGCATCACGAACAGAATCAGCGCGCCCATGGTTACGTGCGCGCCGTGGAAACCGGTGAGCATGAAAAAGGTTGCGCCATAAATCCCTGAACCCAGCGTCAACCCCAAATGGTTGTAGGCTTCGTAGTATTCGTAGGCCTGTAGAAACAAAAACGCCACCCCGAGCAGAACAGTCAATGCCAGCCAGGCTTTGAGTGCGCCGCGGTGGTTCTTTTTTAGGGCGTGGTGGGCGAATGTCACGGTGAAGCTGGAACTGACCAGCAAGATGGTATTGATCAGTGGCAGGTGCCAAGGGTCGATCACTCCGCTGGGTGGCGGAAACAGTTTTGGGTCTGGGGTATGCAGCAGCGGCCAACTGAACTCAAAGCTCGGCCACAGCATATTGGCAACGCCTTTAGCGCCTTCACCGCCAAGCCATGGCCCGGCAAGATGGCGAACGTAGAAGAGTGCGCCGAAGAACGCAGCAAAGAACATCACCTCAGAAAAGATGAACCAGCTCATGCCCCAACGGAACGAGCGATCCATTTGCGGGCTATAGAGGCCTGCGTCGCTTTCTTTGATCACGTTGCTGAACCAGCCAAACAGCATATAGGCCATGAACAACCCGCCAATAAAGAAGATTAGTGGCCCATGGGAGTCCGGGCGGTTGGCCGACATATCATTGAACCAGGTGCCGACCCCGAAGACACTAATCAGCATGCCTAGCGTGGCAATGATTGGCCACTTGCTTTGTGGTGGTACGTAATACGTTTCGTGAGACGCCATCTTTGTTCTCCTTATTAAGGCGAAACTACGCTCATTACTTATGATTAACCTGCGCTACCGGCGGTATGCGGGCAGTGACATCAAACAAGGTGTACGCCAGCGTCAGGTGGTGCACGTCGGCGGGTAAGTCTTTATCAACGATAAATCGCACCGGCATTTCAATACGCTCGCCGGGTTGGAGTATTTGCTGGCTGAAGCAGAAGCATTCGGTCTTGTGAAAATAGGCAGCGGCTTCGGACGGCGCGATACTGGGGATAGCTTGAGCTGTCATCGGCTTGTCCGTCGGGTTACTGGCTACAAACAGCATCTGGTTGGTGCCGCCTGGGTGTACAACGATGTCATCGGCCATGGGCTTGAACACCCATGGCATGTCGATGTTGTTGGTGGCCAGAAACTGTACCCGCACTTCTCGCTGGGTATTCTCAACTTGAACGCCTTCATAGGCAGCGCCGCTGGTCTTGCCATTGATGCCGAACGCCTGGCACATCACGTCATAAAGCGGCACCAAGGCAAAGCCGAAGGCAAACATCCCCACCACCACACCTAACAGGCGGAGTACAAGACGGCGGTTAGGTGTTTGACTGCTCATAAAGGCTCCTTATTTAACTTCAGGTGGCGTGCTGAAGGTGTGGTAAGGCGCAGGCGACGGAATCGTCCACTCCAAACCATCGGCACCGTCCCAAGGCTTGGCTGGCGCAGGTTTGCCGCCACGAATGCACTTGATGACAATGAACAGGAACAGCAACTGCGTGGCCCCGAACATAAACGC
The DNA here is from genome assembly GCF_963971045.1 of Pseudomonas sp. EL_65y_Pfl2_R95. Classification (NCBI taxonomy): domain Bacteria; kingdom Pseudomonadati; phylum Pseudomonadota; class Gammaproteobacteria; order Pseudomonadales; family Pseudomonadaceae; genus Pseudomonas; species Pseudomonas sp. EL_65y_Pfl2_R95. The sequence continues at coordinate 436,744 of NZ_CAXAOV010000004.1, forward strand.
GCCAATGGAGGAGACCATGTTGAAGTTGGCAAACATCAGGTTGTAGTCCGGAATCCGCCGCGGCATGCCTGCCAGCCCCACGAAGTGCATGGGGAAGAAGGTCATGTTCATGCCGACAAAGCTCATCCAGAAATGCAGCTTGCCAAGGGTCTCGTCATACATATGGCCGGTCCACTTTGGCAGCCAGTAGTAAGCCGAGGCAAAGATGCCGAAGATCGCACCGGGCACCAGTACATAGTGGAAGTGGGCCACCACAAAGTAGGTGTCGTGATACTGGAAGTCAGCCGGTGCAATCGCCAGCATCAGTCCGGAGAAACCACCGATGGTGAACAGGATGACGAAGGCCACGGCGAACAGCATCGGTGTCTCAAAGGTCATTGAGCCTTGCCACATGGTGCTGGCCCAGTTGAACACCTTCACCCCGGTCGGTACCGCAATCAACATCGTTGCGTACATGAAGAACAGCTCACCGGTCAGGGGAATACCGACGGTGAACATGTGGTGGGCCCAGACGATAAACGACAGAAAGGCAATCGAGGCCGTCGCATAAACCATCGAGGTATAGCCAAACAATGGCTTGCGTGCGAAGGCCGGGATTATCGCGCTGACGGCACCAAATGCCGGCAGGATCATGATGTACACCTCGGGGTGCCCGAAGAACCAGAACACATGCTGGAACAACACCGGGTCACCCCCGCCAGCCGCGCTGAAGAAGCTGGTGCCGAAGTGAATATCCATCAGCATCATGGTCACCACCCCCGCCAGCACTGGCATTACTGCAATGAGCAGAAAGGCGGTGATAAGCCAGGTCCAGACGAACAGCGGCATTTTCATAAGGGTCATGCCAGGCGCACGCAGATTGAGGATGGTCGCAATGATGTTGATCCCACCCATGATCGAACTGACCCCCATCAAGTGGATGGCGAAGATGAAAAAGGTCACGCTTTCAGGTGCGTATGTCGTCGACAGTGGCGCGTAGAAGGTCCAGCCAAAGTTCGGCCCGCCACCCGGCATAAACAAGGTGCTGACCAGCAAGCTGAAGGCTGCCGGCAGCAACCAGAAGCTAAAGTTGTTCATCCGCGGCAGGGCCATGTCTGGCGCGCCAATCATCAGCGGCACCATCCAGTTGGCCAGCCCGACAAACGCAGGCATGACCGCGCCGAAGACCATGATCAGGCCGTGCATGGTGGTCATCTGGTTGAAGAATTCCGGCTGTACGATCTGCAGGCCGGGCTGGAATAACTCAGCACGAATGACCATGGCAAAGCTGCCGCCGAGCAGGAACATGGCGAAGCTGAACCAGAGGTACATGGTGCCAATATCTTTGTGGTTGGTAGTCAGCACCCAACGCATTAGGCCTTTAGCTGGGCCGTGGTGATGGTCATGCCCTGCATGACCGTGGTCGATCACTGCACTCATGTCATTGCTCCTCGGCTTGCTTGAGCTCTAGCACTTCTTTTGGGGTGACCATATCGCCAACCTTGTTGCCCCAGGCATTACGCTCGTAGGTCACCACCGCGGCGATATCCACTTCAGAGAGTTGTTTGCCGAAGGCGGCCATCGCCGTGCCCGGCACACCATGGAACACCTTACTGAGGTGATCCTCTTTCGGCCCTGTGGCGACTTTTGAACCATCCAGTGCCGGGAACATAGGCGGCAAGCCTTGGCCTTCAGGTTGGTGACATGAGGCGCATGTGGTGTGGTAAATCTTATCGCCGCGTGCAACCAACTCCTCAAGCGTCCAGTCTTTCTCGGTCAGCTCTTTAAGCTTCGCCGTTTCGGCTTTTTGTTCGGCTAGCCACTTCTCGTAATCAGGCTTGGACTTGGCCTCAACCACAATGGGCATAAAGCCGTGGTCTTTACCGCACAGCTCAGCGCACTGGCCGCGATAAATGCCTGGCTTGTCAATGCGGGTCCATGACTCGTTGATAAAGCCTGGAATCGCATCTTTCTTCACTGCCAGTGCAGGCACCCACCACGCATGAATCACGTCGGCGGAGGTAATCAGAAAGCGGATTTTTTCACCCACCGGAACGACCAACGGCTGGTCCACCTCAAGCAGGTAGTGCTCACCTTTTTCGGCCTGATTGTGGATTTGCGTGGAGGGCGTCGCCAGGTTGCTGAAGAACTCAACATCCTGGCCCAGATACTTGTAATGCCACTTCCATTGATACCCCGTGATCTGAATATCAACGTCTGACTCTGAGGTGTCGTAGATATCAATCAGGGTTTTGGTCGCGGGGATGGCCATTAACACCAGAATCGCCAAGGGCACGATGGTCCAGAGAATCTCGACCGTGGTGCTTTCATGGAAGTTGGCGGGTACCTGGCCAGTTGAGCGACGGTGAATAAACATCGACCAGAACATGGCGCCAAACACGATTACACCAATGACCACACAGATCCAGAAGATGGTCATGTGCAGATCGAAAACGGTGCGGCTTACCTCGGTAGCTCCTGGTGTCATGTTGACAGTCCAGGCCGCCTCAGCGGTACTGAACGCCAACCACAGCAGCAGGCCCATCCAAACACGTGGATGTCGCGACATTGCGGGTTCCCCTTATCATTCTTGTTATCCCGCCGGCGTAGCCTGCGGCAAAGGGATCGACTGCCAAGCCCTGGCGCGTGTTAACGGCCAGAATCTGTAGCAACAACTGTCAAGCCCTCTCCGTGCCGAAGCCCGTCCGGTTCCATCAAGCAGTGCCTATCGCTCTGGAGTATAGTCGGCGCCCAGCAGCCCGCAATGTGAAAGCCTAAATGGCTAATACATAGTTGGGCGAGTGGGTAACTCCACGGCTGACGGGGCTTGGCATTGGTTGGCAAGTCACGCATATAGCTGGCTGATATAGAAAAATATTGAGTTATGACAATCTCGTCTTAAACTCAAACGCACAGCAACTAGGGTTGCACGGGTCTGTTCAGTCAGGAGTCGACCACGGCCCGGGTGCCCGTAATCTTTAGATTCAACCTTTGTCTATGGAGTGACTACCCACCAGCAGTTCGTCGTGGTGCCATAAAATTATTGGCCTGCCCGCTGCCACTTAAGCACCTAAGCCCTCGTTTGAAGGAGCTGCCATGAATACCCCTGCTTTACGTGAAATGATCGAAAAAGCGCTGCATCATGAGGCGAAAAGTGGCCAATTGGCCGCGCAGCTGCAGGCGCAAATTAATCACATTCATCCCTCCATTCGCCTGCCGTCGGCCAACCCGTTAGCCGCGCTGATTGGCTTCGTGACCGCTTATATTGAAGAGGTACCGCAAGTCATCGACGCCGCCGCCCAGGTGGCAGTCGAGGCGGGCATAGAAGACCAGATAAAACCCGTGCTCAAGGTCGCCGAGCAGTTTTTCCTGCAGCCACCGGCACTAATGTCCGGTCACGAAGGCCTCGATGGCCTGCTGGATGAAGCCTATCTGGCGCATCGGCTGGTAGAGGAGGTCAACGACCTGTACATCGGTCATTTCGGCCAGCCATTAATTCCCTTGGATACAACGGTTGCCAATCTGGTCGCGCACCAGTTGATCGGCGAGCCATTCGCTAACCAACTGGACGAAGCGGTGCATCGTACGGTGCTGGGTATGCTCAATGAAGACAGCTTCAAGCAAGATTCGGTACAGGCGTATCGCGAGCGCTTGAACGCGCCGAAAACTGCAGCCGCCTGGCAGCGCTGGCCGTGCTTCTCGGCTCAGCTTGGGGTTGAGCTGGTGCTGGATACGCAGCGCGTTACTCCGTAAAATCTCGGCGATAACCGTGATCAGTGCGGTTATCGCCGTCAATCAGCCGCCGCTGGCTGATTAGTCGTGCCGGTAGCGAGCCCGTGGCGTGGCCAGGGGCATCGGCCCCTCGTCAATCGAGCGAAACTCACCGAGTTCGGCATCATAAGCGACGATCTCACTGGTCTCGATGTCGTAAACCCAGCCATGGACAAACAGCTGGCCACTGGCAATTTTCGCCGCCACAGAAGGGTGGGTACGCAAGTGATCGAGTTGCGCCAGCACGTTTTCTTTGGTCAGCACGCCAAGGGTGGTGTGATCGACGCAGCCGCAATTTTCGGCGACGACGGTTTTTGCCACTTCGGCATGGCGCAGCCAGGCTTTCACCGTTGGCATGCGCTCCAGGGACTCTGGGTTGAGCACCGCCTTCATTGCACCGCAGTCCGAGTGACCGCAAATAATGATGTGGTGAACATTAAGCGCCATGACCGCAAATTCGATTGCGGTTGATACCCCACCCATCATCTGCCCGTAAGGTGGGACCACGTTGCCAACGTTGCGCGTGACGAACAAGTCACCCGGGCTGGTTTGAGTGATCAGTTCCGGAACGATGCGCGAGTCGGCGCAGGTGATAAACATGGCGCGCGGGGTTTGCTCATGTGCGAGCTTCTTGAACAATTCCTCTTGCTGAGGAAAGACTTCCTTACGAAAGCGCCTGAAGCCATCAACAATATGCTGCAACGCCTCATCTGCACTTTCTGCTACGGGGGCGTCTACTTGTTTTTTATCCATGCTGCCAACCTCGAAAACCACGGAAATATCGAAGCCCGCCGGCTGAGGTTAATCCTCTGCCGGTTTCATCAGGCCACTACTGGACAGTCAAAAAAGTCTGCGGGTCACAACTTTCAATTCAAGATAGCAGCGTAGCATTGCTCGCTTGCAAACTCGCATTGGGTAGCCAGATCTATGTTCTGACCGCCGAATTTACAAGGCGACTGCACTCAAAAAAAGCTTTTTGTAACTGCATTTAGCCAAATGACTGGCGCAGTCGCCTGTGTATTGAAGGCAGGATCCTTGAGTCGCTCACGGGCAGCTATCAGTTCAAGCGCTAAAGGTCTTTGACTTCGGACCAGAAGGGCAAGTCCGGGCCGGTACGTGAGCAGGTAATTGCCGCCGCTTGTACGGCCAGCTTAAGCATGGCGTCAACGTGCCAGCGACTGATGCTGGCCAGTCCAGCAGGGGAATCCAAATCGTTGCGCTGCAGATACGCGAGCAGGGCTGCTTGAAAGGTATCACCTGCGCCTACCGTGTCACGAGTGATTACAGGCACCGAAGGAATATCCCAATGGCCGTGTTGATAACTGAATACGCTTGCACCTTGTTGGCCGCGGGTCAAAAAGATCAGCTGGCAACGCTCACTTAGCCAGCTGTGGACCAGCACTTGCGGGTCTTGGCCTGGGTAAAGCAGTTCAAGGTCTTCATCACTGACCTTGATCATGTGCGCGTAGTTGACCAAGGTTTCAACGCTAATCCGCCACAGCGCAATATCTGGTTGCGGATTAAGCCGCACATTGGGGTCGTAACTGATCAATCGTTGCGGGTACTGCGCTGTAATCAACTCAAGCAGCGTATCCGCCACCGGCTTGACCACTAAAGAGTATGAGCCGACATGGATGCCGCGCACGCGAGCGTCGAGTTGCGGTATATCTGCGCTGTGCAGCTGGCGATCGGCACAGCCTTCGCCGCGAAACGAGTACTGTGGCGAACCCTGCTGATCTAGCCCAACCATGGCCAGTGTTGTGGGCGCATCGGAGCCGACAAGGTAGTCATCGGCCACACCTTCTTCAGCGAGAACGCGGCGCAAGCGCAGGCCAAAGTAGTCAGTCGAGATACCGGTAAACAGCGCTGACTCAACCCCCAGGCGGCGCAAGCCGATTGCTACATTGAATGGCGAACCACCGGCCACTGCTTTGAACTCAACCTCGCTATTGCGTGGGCTGGGCTCCAGGCTGAAAAAATCGAATAACGCTTCGCCACACACCAGATACATGAAGCACTCCTAGGCAGCCGTAGCTCAGTGCTACGGCGGTATCGAACTCAGTCAAGCAAGTGTTGCAACCGAGTCGCCACGTTAAAGCTTAATTACTCAAGCTGGTTAGCTGCTGAAGATAGCGTTGGTAAGCCACCTCGTATTGCGCACTGCGTCGTGGGTCTGGGTCCGTTTGGGTGCTCTGATCGAGACGTACACAGGCATTGCATAATAGGTCCAGAGAAACCGATTTGCCGCTTAATTTGGCCGCGCACCAAGCCGCTTGAATAGCCGCACCCAAGGCCGCTGCTTCAGTGTGTTCAGGGCAAACCAGGGGTGTTGCCATAATGTCGGCAACGGCTTGACGCCACATTGGGCTTTTCGCAGCGCCGCCAATCAAACGGATCTCTCGGCTCTTAATTCCGCTGTCACGTAACAGATCAAGGCCATAGCGCAGACTGAATAATGTGCCTTCAACCACGGCCCGGCACAGGTTCGCGCGGTTGAGGTTTTCGCTGGTAATACCGCTGAGGCTCGCTGTTGCATGGGGCAATGCAGGCACGCGTTCACCGTTGAAGAACGGCATCAGCAGCAGGCCATCAGCGCCGATTGGCGCCGAGTCTACCAAGGTGGCAAAGTCATCCAGATTGAGTTCTAGCAGGTGTTGTATCAGTCCGCTGGCGCTGGTCAGGTTCATGGTGCAAATCAGCGGTAACCAACCTCCCGACGATGAACAAAACGCCGCGACCTGCGGATGGCTGCTGATCACGGGTTGGTCGCCATAGGCATATAAAGTGCCGGAAGTGCCAAGGCTCATGGTGATCGCCCCGGGGCGAATATTGCCGGTGCCGATTGCCCCCATCATATTGTCACCGCCACCGCTGGCCACGATGACATCGGGGTTTAAATGCAGCCGTTGGGCAGCCTCTGCCCGCAAAGTGCCGACGGGTTGGTCGGGTTCGATCAGCTCTGGCAATGCCTTGATCAAGCGGCCAGTTGGATCTAAGTGATCCAGTAGCTCGGTGTCCCACGTGCGGGTGCGAATGTTGAAATAGCCGGTGCCTGAGGCATCACCATATTCACTGCAGCATCGTCCAGTCAGCCAGTAGTTGATGTAGTCGTGGGGCAACAGGATGTGCGCGATTTGCGCATAGATTTTGGGGTGATGGCGTTGAGTCCAAAGCAACTTGGACAGTGTGTAACCGGGGGCTATAGCCACGCCAAGACGCTCGATAGATCCGGCTTCACCGCCCAAATCGTCAAGCAACTTCTGGTTTTCAGCTGTTGATTCGGTGTCGCACCAGAGCTTGGCCGGGCGCAGCACTGTTCCCTGCTGGTCAAGCAAAACCAAACCATGTTGCTGGCCCGAAACGGCCATGCCCTTAATCGCCTGGCCTGAGAGGCCAGCCTGCTGCAGCGCCGCATGGGTTGCTTGCTCAAGCGCTGTTAGCCACTGATCAACATGCTGCTCGCGGCGTCCGTTTGGGCCGCTGATCAATTGATGCGAGGCGCTGCCTTGTCCCAAGACCTCGCCTGTTTCAGGGTTAAGGATCAGTGCTTTGGTGCCTTGGGTGCCGCAATCGATACCTAAATACATGGTTGCTTTACCGCGTGTACCGCCGAGGTGTCAGTGCTCGGCGCAATCCTGATTTGAGCCTTGCGTCACGCTTTATCGCTGCAAGGTTATGGTGCTTGTAAGAAACGCTATGTTTCGTCCGCTAGCAGCGCTTGCAAGGTGCCGCTGACACCAAGGGTGCGCAGGCGCTGCAGGTTGCGCTCGAAGGCCTGAACAAACGCAGGCGATGCAGCCAGCGCTGGGCCAAAGATGCTTTCAGCGCCCAAGACCCGCTCAGTTAGCCGCGCATCGTCGCTGACCAGCGTGCGGCAATAGTCTGCACGCGGATCAATCATGTTGTAGCGCTCGCCCTGTTCATCCACTTCCTTGAGATACAGCGCCCATGCCGCTACGACCAGCGCCGCTGAGTCCAGCGGCTTGCCTTCAACGATCAATTGATTAAGGGTTGGGACGATAAATTTCGCGAATTTCGATGAACCATCCGAGCACACGCGCTCCAGCTGGTCGGCAATTGCCTGATTGGAAAAGCGCTCAATCAGGGTGTCCTTGTAGTCACCCAAATCGATACCCGGCACCGAGGCCAACTGCGGGGTCACATCCACATCCATAAACCGGCGGATGTAATTGCGCATCAACTCGTCGTCCATGGTTTGATGGACGAAGCGGTAGCCCTTGAGGAAGCCCAGATATGTCAGTGCCAGATGGCTGCCGTTAAGCAACTTGATCTTCATCTCTTCATAGGGGCTGACGTCGTCGGTAAACTGCACGCCAACCTTTTCCCACGCGGGGCGGCCGTTGCAGAACTTGTCTTCCAGCACCCACTGCACAAAGGGTTCACAGACCACCGGCCAGGCATCTTCAATACCGTGCTGGGCGGCAAGCTGTTGACGGTGGTTGTCTTTGGTCATCGGCGTGATGCGGTCAACCATGGCATTGGGGAAACTGACGTGAGCGTCAATCCAGGTGGCCAGATCATGATTGAGCAAATGGGCAAAGCTGAGTAAGGCCTTGCGGGTCACTGCGCCGTTATGCGGCAGGTTATCGCAGGACATCAAGGTGAACGCTGGAATGTTCGCTGCACGGCGTTGGGCCAGCGCCGCACAGAGAAAACCGAAGACGCTGCGGGGCGCGTGCGGGTGCGCGAGGTCATGCTGGATTTGCGGCAGTGTGGCGATAAACTCGCCTGTGCTGTCGTCCATGCAATAGCCGCCTTCGGTAATGGTCAGTGAAACAATTTTCACCTGCGCATCACTGAGCTTGTCGATCAACGCCTGCGCCGAGTCTTCGGCCAAAAGCATATTGCGGATCGAGCCGATTACCCGGACTTCAGCGCCCGGCTCATCTGCCAGTTGAACCAGGGTATATAAATGGTCCTGTGCGGCCAATGCGTCGCGCATTGCCCGGTCTTCTGCGCGCAATCCGACACCGCAGATACCCCACTCGGCAGCTTCGCCTTGGTTGATCAAGGCGTCGGTATAGACCGCTTGATGCGCGCGATGAAAGCCGCCGACACCAATGTGGACCATACCTTCAGCGACAACTTGGGAGTGCTCACTGGGTTGACCAATATCAGCGGCAAGCTTGGATAAGTTCTGGCGATTGAGTTTCATCGGAGTTCCTTGGCAAGCCGCTTAAGCCGCTGATTGAATGCGTTTGTCGATGGCTTTGCCGCTGTCGTCAAACAGGTGGCAGTGCGCCGGATCGAAGCCTATGTCCAAGGCTTGGCCAAATGTCGGCGCGAAGTCGCCACGCACCCGCACCGTCAGCATTTCGCCTGATTGGCTGCGCACATGGCAGTAGGTGTCGCTGCCAAGGCGTTCACTGACATCGGCGGTCACGCTAAATACGCCTTCGCCTTGCGGCACGATATTCATGTGCTCGGGGCGAATGCCCAGCGTCACCTTGCTGCCCGCTGCAAGTGGCGTTGTCAGCGGGAGAGTGATGCTGGCGGCGGCATCGAGTTTGACTTCACAGGCGTTGGTGCTGGTCTGGCCCAATTGCCCGGCTAGAAAACCCATGGTCGGTGTACCGAGGAAACCCGCAACAAATAAATTGGCTGGATGGTGGTAGAGCTCAAGCGGTGAGCCAACTTGCTCAACCCGGCCGCTGTTGAGTACCACCACTTTGGTCGCGAGCGTCATCGCCTCGACTTGGTCATGGGTGACGTAAATCATCGTGGCTTGGAGGTCATGGTGCAGGCGCGTCAATTCCAAGCGCATTTGCACCCGCAGCGCCGCATCAAGGTTCGACAGTGGCTCGTCGAAGAGGAAGATTTTCGGGTTGCGCACAATCGCCCGGCCAATCGCCACGCGTTGACGCTGCCCGCCGGATAACTGCTTGGGTTTGCGCTCCAGCAAAGGGTCGAGTTCGAGGATGCGCGCGGCACTTTCAACCTTCTCTTTAATTTCGTGCTTGGGCGCACCGGACAGGTCGAGACCAAACGACAAGTTTTTGCGCACCGTCATGTGCGGATACAAGGCGTAGGTTTGAAACACCATGGCCAGATCACGCTTGGCCGGGGCGACTTCGGTAATGTCTGTGCCATCCAGTTCAAGGGTGCCGCTGCTGACATCTTCCAAACCGGCGATCAGGCGCAGCAGGGTCGATTTACCGCAGCCAGACGGCCCGACAAACACCACAAACTCGCGGTCATGAATATCCAGATCGATACCTTTGATGATCGAGAACCCTTCAAAGGCTTTTTTCAGGTTGCGTACTTTTAGATCAGCCATTACAGAATCCTATTGTTATTTGACGGCGCCGAAGGACAGGCCACGTACCAGTTGTTTCTGGCTGATCCAGCCAAGAATCAGAATAGGCGCACAGGCCAAGGTCGAAACCGCCGAAAGCTTGGCCCAGAACAGGCCCTCCGGGCTTGAGTAGGAAGCGACCAAAGCGGTTAGTGGCGCGGCGGCGGATGAGGTCAGGTTGAGTGACCAGAATGCCTCGTTCCAGCACAGAATCAGCGAAAGCAGCATGGTCGAAGCCAAGCCCCCACGGGCAATCGGCAGCAGCACGCGGCTGATTTCCTGCAGCGTGGTGGCGCCATCCAAGCGTGCCGCTTCGAGGATGTCGACCGGGATGTCCTTGAAGTAGGTGTACACCATCCAGATCACGATCGGCAGGTTGATCAGGGTGTAGATCACGATCAATGCCAGGCGCGAATCGAGCATGCCTAGGCTTTTGCAGATCAAGTAAATCGGCATCAAAACGCCCACCGGCGGCAGCATCTTGGTCGACAGCATCCAGAGCAAGGTACCTTTGGTGCGCTTGGTCTCGAAGAAGGCCATGGAATAGGCCGCTGGTACTGCAATCAGCATGCTCAGGGCGGTGGCAATGAACGAGATCAGCACCGAGTTCAAGGCGTAGCTGAAATAGTCGCTGCGCTCATTGATGTGTAGGTAGTTTTCCAGGGTCGGAGTGAAAAAAAGCTGCGGCGGTGTGGCAATTGCGACGAGCTCGGTTTTAAAGCTGGTCAGCACCATCCAGAAAATCGGAAAGAAGATCAGCGCGGCGATCAACCAAGCGGCGCAGCCAACCAGCAGGCTTTGCAGGCTACGTTTTTGTTTTAGAGTCAGCATGGTCGCGCCCTCACTGTTTGTCTGTGAGGCTTTTGCCGATCAATCTGATCAGCACGAGCGCCGCAATATTGGCAATCACAACCGCGATCAAGCCGCCTGCCGACGCCATGCCGACATCAAACTGCAGCAGCGCCTGGTTGTAGATCAGGTACGCCAGGTTGGTCGATTCAAAGCCCGGCCCCCCGCTGGTTGTGGTGAAGATTTCGGCAAAGATCGACAGCAGGAAAATGGTTTCGATCATCACCACCACCGCAATCGGCCGCGCCAAATGCGGCAGGGTCAGGTGCCAGAAGATCGCGATCGGGCCCGCACCCTCAAGACGCGCCGCTTCTTTTTGCTCTTGGTCCAATGACTGCATCGCGGTCATCAGCAGCAAGATGGCGAACGGCAGCCACTGCCACGAAACAATCATGATGATCGAGAACAGCGGGTGTTGCGCTAGCCAGTCCACGGGCTGCGCGCCGAAGAACTTCCATACCGCTGCCAGAATCCCCGAGACCGGATGAAAAATCAGGTTCTTCCACAGCAGCGCGCTAACTGTTGGCATGATAAAAAACGGCGAAATCAGCATCACCCGGACTATGCCGCGGCCCCAGAATTCGCACGCCTCAAGCAGCGCGGAAATCAGTACGCCGAACACCACGCTGATCAACAGAACACTGCCAACCAGGGTCAGGGTATTTATCGCCCCCGGCATAAAGCCCGGGTCGGTCAAAAAATATTCGAAGTTTTCCAGGCCAACAAAGCTTTCTTCGCCCGGATACAGCAAGTTGTAGCGGATCGTCGAAAAGTAAATAGTCATGCCCAGCGGCACGACCATCCAAAGCAGCAACAGCAGCACGGATGGGCTGACCAGAAACCAGCCAACTTTGAAGCCGCGTTTCCTGGCTTTGTTTTCTGTAGCTTGCGGGTGAGTGTCGAGAGCCGAAGTAGGCATGGCAACTCCAAAAGTGAGCAGGGTGAACAAAGCCCGCTCCGGCGCTACGCAAGCGCCGAAGTGGGAGACTGCCCAAAAGGGTTTACTTCAGATAGCCCGAACGCTTCATCTGCCGTTCAGTGGCGGTTTGCGCGCCTTGCAAGGCTTGATCGACGGTCATTCCGCCGGTCAGTGCAGCGGCAAACAGCTTGCCTACTTGAGTGCCAATGGCTTGGAATTCAGGAATGGTCACCAACTGCACACCGACATAGGGCACTGGCTTAAGCGTTGGCTTGCCAGGGTCGATCGATTTCAACGACTCAAGCGTGACCTTGGCAAATGGGGCGGCTGCCATGTAGGCATCTGAGTAGGTAGATGCGCGAGTGCCGGGTGGCACGGTGGCGATGCCGTCGGTTTTGGCCACCAGTTGGGAATAGGCCTTGGAGGTTGCCCACATGCTAAAGGTTTTAGCCGTGTCTTTCTCTTTCGAACTGGCTGGGATTGCCAGTGCCCAGGAGTACAACCAAGACGAGCCTTTGTCAGTGGTTTCAGTCGGGGCGAAGGTAAAGCCGACATCGTCGGCCACTTTGCTCTGGTTCTTGTCGGTGACAAAAGAGCCGGCGACGCTGGCGTCTACCCACATCGCGCACTTGCCGCTGTTGAACAGCGCCAGATTCTCATTGAAGCCATTGCTTGAGGCGCCCGGCGGGCCGTATTTCTGCATGGTATCGACGTAGAAACTCAGTGCATTCTTCCACTCGCTTCCGGTGAATTCGGGCTTCCAGTTTTCATCAAACCAGCGCCCGCCAAACGAGTTGGCAACGGTGCTGATGAGCGCCATGTTTTCGCCCCAACCGGCTTTACCGCGTAGGCAAATACCGTATTGATCTTTATCTGGGGCATGCAGTTTGCCGGCAAAACCGGCTATCTGGCTCCAAGTCGGGTGCTCGGGCATTTCCAGGCCTGCTTCTTTAAACAGGTCGGTGCGGTAATAGGTAATGGAGCTTTCAGCGTAGAAGGGCAAGGCGTAGAGCGTGCCTTTGACGGACAAGCCTTCACGGACCGAAGGGAATACGTCATCAAGGTCGTATTCGGCGTTGAGGTCGGTCATGGGTTCGAGCCAACCTTTGGCGCCCCACAATGAAGCCTCATACATGCCGATGGTCAACACATCAAACTGACCGCCTTGGGTAGCGATATCAGTAGTCAGGCGTTGGCGCAGAACGTTTTCTTCGAGCACCACCCACTTTAGCTTGATATCGGGATGTTCGCTCTCAAAGGTCTTTGACAGGCGCTGCATGCGGATCATGTCGCTGTTGTTGACCGTAGCAATCGTCAGGGTTTCAGCAGCCTGGCTTAAACCGGACAGCGAGAAACAGGCGGTGGCAGCAAATGCCAGAGATAACTTTTTCATTTATTGACTCCTCTTCTGCTCCCGTCTTGGCCGCAGAAGATCGCTATTATTTTTGTCGTGCTCGCCTCGATTACACAGCTGCAAGGGCGCTAGAACAAATCCTTGTCTGCACAGATACTGATACTTTTTTGCACTTAGTAAATAATCGGTCTCCGAGTAAAACCTTGGGAGGCTCAGCAAATTCAGGGGGTTACGCTTGAAGGGCTGTTTCTGTGGGGTATAAATCAGTACAGGTTTGCTTCAGAAAATCGATGAACAACCAACTTTCTGTAGCGCGAAGGCGTCATACCCTTGAGTTGCTGGAAGCGGCGGTTGAAGTTTGAGATGTTGTTAAAGCCTGACTCAAAACACACGTCAGTGATGGGTTTGTCACTGCGCGTAAGCAGCTCGCATGACTTACTCACCCGCAACCGATTAACGAACTCAACAAAGCCACGCCCGGTGGCCTGTTTGAAAAAGCGCGAAAAATAGGTTGGGGTCATGCCGAGCACCGCCGCGACGTCGTCTTGGCTCAGATCCTGCGCGTAATGGCTGAAGATGTAATCCACCGCCACGCTTATACGGTCAACATGGCTTTCATCAGCCAATTGCGAAGAAGTGACCCCAGATAACAATTGGTAATCTTCGGTTTCAGCCAGCAGTTCAAGCAAAATCAAGAAATGCCCGAGGCGCTTGATCCCTTGTGATTGTGCGATCGCGGTCATCAAATGCTTGGCTTGGTCAATCACTTGAGGGTGATGAAACTCGATACCAAATTGCGCTCTGGCCAATAACGGCGTCAGGGTTTCCAGTTCGGAAAAGACACTGGTGCCGCTGCCGAGGACTTCGTGGGTGAAGTTCACCAGCATGTCGCGGTCAGCCACGGCTTGCTCTGCATCGTCGAGCTGACTGATCCAGTTGTGCGGGAGATTGGGGCCGGTTAGAAATAAGCTATTGGGTGAAAAGTTACCGATGTAGTCACCGATAAACACTTTGCCCGAACTGGCGGTAATCAAATGCAGTTCGAACTCTTTATGAAAGTGCCAGCGCACCAACGGGCTCGGGAAGCCATGCTGACGATAAATCAGCGAATGGCCGCCATGGTCGTCCATCAATTCATATGAAGGGTCGGTTACACGGGCAATGCGAGTCATAGTGGCTTGGCGATTTGCGAATTATCCATAACGGCCTGAGTCATTCAGGGCGGGAGTATTTATGCTCAGCCTTTTTGTAGCACAGATACCGATCCAGAGCCTATTGCTGGCGGTAGCGGTTGCTATGGTTACAGCAGTGCCAATTGCCCGCCGGGCGGGCAGAATTGTGAGCAGTCCAGCTTGAAGTCTTCTCGCTGGTTTAACCCCAAGCGCCGTACGGCTAGGGCAAAGCGCTTGGCGATCAGCTCGGCAAAGGCACCTTCCCCACGGAAGCGGTGACCAAAGCGGCTGTCGTAGAGTTCGCCATCGCGGCTTTGCCGAATCAAACTCAATACATGCTCAGCGCGTTGCGGGTAGTGCGCGTGCAGCCACTCCTCAAACAGCGGCGCGACTTCGCGCGGTAAGCGCAAAAACATATAGGAAGCGCTTTGCGCGCCGGCCTGCTTGGCCTTATCCAGCAGGCTCTCCAATTCCATGTCATTAATCATCGGGATCATCGGTGAGCACAACACGCCGACCGGAATGCCTTGATCACGCATCACCCGTATGGCCCGCAAGCGCGCTGCGGGCGAGGCGGCGCGCGGTTCCATAATGCACTTCAACTGATTATCCAGCGTGGTCAGGCTGATCATCACTGCAACCAAGCGCTGCTTGGCCAGCTCGCTGAGGATGTCCAGGTCGCGCAGAATCATTGAGCCTTTGGTGATAATCGTCACCGGGTGGCGATAGCGCAGCAGGACTTCCAGGGTTTTGCGTGTAAGCAGGTGCTGGCGCTCAATTGGCTGATAAGGGTCGGTGTTGGAGCCCAGATTGATTGGCGCGCAGCGGTAACTTGGTTTGCTTAGCTGTTGTTCGAGCAAGGCCACAGCATTGGTCTTGGCGATGAGTTTGGTTTCAAAATCGATGCCGGGCGACATATCCCAATAGGCATGGCTGGGTCTGGCGTAGCAATAAATGCAGCCATGTTCACAACCGCGATAGGGATTGATTGAGCGGTCGAAGGGCAGGTCTGGCGACTGGTTGCGGGTGATGATGCTCTTCGCGGTTTCCAGGCGCACTTCGGTCGCAGCAGTTGGCGGCACTTCCTGAAACCAGCCGTCGTCAGTGGCGATTATCTGCGTCGGGGCAAAGCGGTTAAATGGGTTGCTGGCCGTACCGCGACCGCGCGGAGGTAATGGGGCTGACATCACGAAGGTCCAGGTAAAGAAAAGGAGTGACTGCAATGATAGCTGTATATTTATACAGTTAAATTGCAGTCAGTCCAACCCTCTGTGCGCTTCGCGGATAAGCGGTTTGGCACAGTTATGATTAGTACCTTTAGGATTTTTGCTGGCAAGTCAGCAAGCGTAGAGGCCTTATGCATCAGTTTTTACTTGGCTCTCGTCAGAAAATGCGCCTTTAACATTCGCATTCTTGATGTATGACAATGAACTTCCTTAGGTTTTTTAGATTTAAGTTTACGCATGAAACGGATAATAAACTCTGCCTGCCGGTCGTCGAGGGTCCGTTGATTCACTAATTATAATTTGTACACGGTCAAGGCGTAGAATGCAGATATTCTCTACATTAGAGCCAAAAGTTGCTAGTTGTATCTGGACTTTGTTATGTGTCTTATCCTTACGATGCAACATTCTTTGCGGTAATAGCGAATAAATTCGCGCCGAAATGTAACTCGAAAAAATAACGGGCTACTTTAGCTCCAAGTTTTCAGGGAGTGAATTTATTGGGGGGCTCAATGTTTCGCCTTTCAGTTTGCGACGAGCAATGTTGATGCCGCGCTGGCGTAATGGAGTCTCAATAAGACGGTAATTTAATTCACTCAGTACAATCAGCAGTAGTGCAGAAGTAAATAGTAACTCAATTGTAAAGCTTTCATTCAAAAGCACGCCTCGGTTAATGGCAACACGAGTCCATATTTCCGTACTCAAGTGGTTTGCAAAAACGTGTATCACATATAATGCATACGACCTGGATCCGAGCCATAACATAACTCCCTTAATAGATGACGGGCAATAGATATATTCCTTTTGATAGCTCGCGAGCCAAATAATTAACACAGAGATAATTGCAATTAGTCCTACGGCAATCGGGATGGCAATTAACTGAGACGCTATTGCGCCCAGCATATATAATAAAAACAGGGTGCATAATAGAGGTTTAAGTCTGCCTTGGCTCAACCCCTGTGGCTCCAACTGCTTGTAGAGCGAAGTTCGAGTGAACATGCACAGTAGAACACCCCACAACATCGCATCAATACGAAACGATGTAAGCATAGCGCTTGCTGATGTAGCAAAAGGATTACGATCTAGACCGAACTGGATTCCAATTAGTGCTATTAGTGCCACCACGCGCCAGCGGGAACTGGTAACTAACAGCAAGAAAAGTGGAAACACAAAATAGAACTGCTCCTCGAGCGCTAGGCTCCAGTACTGCGGGCTAGGGCCAAGGAGTAAGCCGTACTGATTCGCCAGATTACCGCTAAAAGTCGCGACAGCAGTGAAACTACGAATATTGTCAATCCACAAACCGAAAGCATTGGATTGGTTAAAGCCGATCGAGAATAAAAGCGGAATGAGTATCCAAAGCCAAGCGGTGGGCAATAAACGGTAGGCGCGACGTATCCAGAAACATGCTGCCGCTAAACCAAACTGGCCTTTTGTGCGGTGCTGGTCGAAGTAGTCTAAATAAGCTTTGCTCACAACGAACCCAGAAATACAGAAGAACAGATCAACTCCACTCCAGGGCATGAAAATTCTGTAAATTTTAAGTAGCACATCATCATGAAATGGTAGCAAAATATTGATATGGCTAAGGAGCGTCATGACAATAGCCGCCCCGCGCAGGTACTCAATTTCTAAATTTTTGCGACTGCTCATCAAGTTCTCATTGTTGTTTTGATTACATCGCGGCACGATGGCAGATGGCCTGTCGTTCGGTCAAGAAGGTGCTAGATTATCCTGGCCCCTAGGCAGCAAGATGACGATAGGGGTTTCACTCGCAACTGAGTATGGTGGCCTAATACCCAAGCTTCATTAATTTCATCATATGGTTAAAACTCTGGGCTTAAAATAGATATCTATGGGCGCATCTGGCTCTGCCAACAATCTGGAAGCTCAGCGTATGACTGGCTGCTCGCTCTCATGACCTTCGGTTGACTCAGGGCGCCGAGCATAACGCTGGGCGAGAACGGCACAAACCATGAGCTGGATCTGGTGAAAAATCATCAGTGGCAAGATCAACAAGCCAATGGTACTGCCGGCAAACAAGACCTGGGCCATTGGCACGCCTGTAGCCAGGCTCTTCTTCGAACCGCAGAACACAATGGTGATGCGGTCTTCCTGGTTGAAACCGAACCATTTGCCAAACAGATAGGTGCCGAGTAATGACAGCGCCAGCAATACGCAGCAGGCAAACACCAGACCGACAAGTTCTATGGGCGGCACCTGGTGCCACAAACCTTCAACGACCGCTTCGCTGAAGGCGGTGTACACCACCAGCAGGATCGAGCTTTGGTCGACAAACTTCAGCCAGTTCTTGTTGCGCGCTACCCAGTCACCAATCCAGCGTCTGGCAATTTGACCAGCAATAAACGGCACCAGGAGTTGCAGGGTGATTTTGCCGATTGCATCCACCGTTGAACCGCCGTCCCCTTGGACGTTCATCAGCAACGCGACCAGTAATGGCGTCAGGAAAATACCGAATAGGCTTGAGGCTGCGGCACTGCAAATCGCGGCTGGAATATTGCCCCGCGCTAGCGAAGTGAACGCAATTGCTGATTGTACGGTGGCCGGTAAAGCGCACAGATACAGCATGCCCAAATACAGTTCATTGCCAACCAAAGGTGATAGCACCGGCTTGAGGGCCAAGCCCAGCAGCGGAAACATAATGAAAGTGCAGGCGAAGACCAGAAGGTGCAATCGCCAATGACCGGCCCCGAGAATAATCGCCTGGCGTGACAACTTGGCGCCATGCAGGAAGAACAAAAGAGCGATGGCCAGGTTCGTGACCCAGCCGAAGGCAACGGCCGTTTGCCCGCTGGCGGGTAGCAGGCTGGCAATGGCGACCACTGCAATCAGGGCGCAGGTGAAGTTATCGGGCAAAAAGCGCTTGAGTGACATGTTCGAATCTCGTACTTGCAGTCAGGTTGTTGTAAACACTACTCTGTTGGCATATTTCCGGCTAACGCCAAAGAGCCAGCGAATGTCGCTAAACAGACAATCTGAGATTATTCACCGCTCGCTGCCCGAGCTGAAAAGCTTGCCACGGCCGCTGTATGGTCGGGTTGAATCACTGCCCAACAGAGCGCTGACTTTTCGCCATAGTCACCCATGGGTGCAGTTGTCTTATGCCATTGCTGGTGTGCTGGAAGTGCAGACCGATAACGCCCGGTATGTCGCGCCGCCGCAACGTGCGGTGTGGTTGCCGGCGGGTTTGGAACATCAGGTGTCCAGTTCATCGCGTACCGAAATGCGCAGCCTGTATATCGATTGCTCAGTGGTGGCTTGGGCGCCGGAAACATGTCGTGTGCTGTCGGTAAGCCCACTGCTGCGCGAGTTGATTAACCGCTTCAGCGATGTGCCGGTTGAATACGACGAAGCGGGAGCAGATGGACGCTTGGCCAATGTGCTGCTCGATCAGTTGCGGGTCGCCGCGGAAGTGGACCTGGTGCTGCCAATGCCCCACGACCTGCGCTTGCAGAAGTTGTGCTTGAGCCTGCAGGACAACCCTGAGCAGCATGCAACATTGGCCCAGTGGAGCGAGCATTTGCAGGTGTCAGAACGGACCTTGAGTCGTCTGTTTTTACAGGACACCGGGCTGACATTTCGCGCTTGGCGCCAACGCCTGCGTCTGCTGGGTGCATTGGCACCGCTGGAGCAAGGTGAGCGGGTCACCGATGTTGCCCTGGCCTGCGGTTATGATTCGATCTCAGCCTTTATCGCAGCCTTCAGACAGCACTTTGGCGCTACGCCGGGTGAGTTTTTCCGTTAGTTGACGCGGCGTTTAATCGCCAGCGCTCAAGCACTTATGGCTTGCCTATCAAGGCAATGGCGCGGATGCGTACAGCGCTCAGTTCAGCGGGCGAAACCTTGCCTTTGAACTCGACTCGGCGAGCGTTCCAGTCCAGGCTTTTGACTTGATCCGCCAAGACCGCAGTTGCACGTTCACCGTCAATCTCGACCTCAAAAGGATAACCTTTGAGCTGGGACGTCATGGGGCAGCACAACATTAAGCCCGTTTTGTGGTTGTACTTCGCAGGGCTGAGTACTAATGCGGGGCGGTGGCCTGCCTGCTCATGCCCTGCTTGTGGGTCGAAGTAGAGCCAAACAATATCACCTGAGTCAGGTATGTAGCGGCGTACCATCAGAAAGCTTCCTTGCCAACGGGGGCTTCAAAATCAGCCTCGGCGTGCAGGTTATCCGTGGTGATGCCTGCAACTAGCGAATCTAGATCGATCTCACGAGGATAGACAGGCTCAATGATAATGCGTCCATCTTCAACGCGAACGTCCACCAATGTGTCCAGCGACAACTTTGCCAGTTTCATCACAGCGGCAGGGATGCGAACCGAGGGGCTGTTGCCCCATTTTTTGATAATAACTTGCACGCTACGACCCTCAGTATCAACAATGAAGATACAGTAGCGAACTTCTGCAGGCGTATCAACAGTGTCGATACGAATAAGTGGTGACGTGTGCTGATGTCGTCTACCTGATCCTATCCCGCCGCGAAGACTGTAGGCGTGGACAGCGCAAATGCAGCTGCGCTTAAGTCTGGACCGTTATCAACAGGCCACACCTGCCACAGCATGATCGGCGCACACCAAGTGCCACATGGGCTATTTCTCGGTTTTTTTCAGCTTCGGATTAGGGAAGAACTGCACGGTCTGCACTTGTGCCTCCGCCGGTTTGGCCGCGGCTTTGTTAACGCGCGTGCCTAATTCGCGCGGCACCGATTGGCCTTGGGCGTTGAGCAAATCGGCAAAGCCGCAGGCCACACACTCGCGGTGTGGCACGCCGTCTTCATCCCACATTTTTACCGTATCCGTGGCGCTGCACGCCGGGCACACAGCACCGGCGATAAAGCGTTTTTTGCGGGCGTTGCTGTCAGTCATGCGGCCTCCTGACTCAAGCCCAAATGGCGCAGCAGCGCGTCGATGCTTGGCTCGCGGCCACGAAAATCGACAAACAGCACCATGGGCTCTTGCGAACCGCCGCGCGCCAGAATGGCGTCGCGAAATGCCCGGCCGGTTTCACTGTTGAATACGCCGTCTTCCTCGAACTTTGAGAACGCATCGGCGGACAGCACTTCAGCCCACTTATAACTGTAGTAACCCGCCGCATAGCCGCCGGCAAAGATATGCGCGAAGCCATTCGGGAAGCGGTTGTACTGCGGTGGACGCATCACCGAAACTTCAGCGCGGATGCCTTCAAGCACGTCCAGCACGCTACGTCCGTCACCATGGGTGGCGTGCAGTTCAAAGTCGAATAGCGAGAATTCGAGTTGGCGGACCATCATCAGCCCCGACTGGAAGTTCTTGGCTTCAAGCATTTTGTTCAGCAGTTCTTGCGGCAGTGCTTCGCCCGTCTGGTAGTGACCGGAAATCAAGGAAAGGCCTTCCGGCTCCCAGCACCAGTTTTCCATGAATTGACTCGGCAACTCGACCGCATCCCACGCCACACCATTGATGCCGGAGGCACCGGCGTGTTCGACGCGGGTCAGCAGGTGATGCAAGCCGTGGCCAAACTCGTGGAACAGGGTGGTGACTTCATCGTGGGTCAGCAGCGCGGGCTTGTCACCGACCGCTGGGGTGAAGTTACACACCAGATTGGCCACTGGGCTGATCAACTCGCCAGCGGCGCTGCGACGCTTGTCTCGGGCGCCATCCATCCAGGCACCACCCCGCTTGTTGGCGCGGGCATAGAGGTCAAAAAAGAAACGCCCAACATGCTGGCCGTTTTCGCTGATCTCAAACAGGCGCACATCCGGGTGCCAAGTGTCGAAGCCACTGAGTTCCTTGATCTGAATCCCGTAGAGCTTTTCGACGATGGCGAACAAGCCGGTCAGCACTTTATCCACAGGGAAATAAGGCCGCAGGATCTCTTGCGAGATGCTGTAGCGCTGCTCGCGAAGTTTCTCGCCGTAGTAACCCGCGTCCCAGCTTTGCAGGTCGGTGCAGCCTTGCTCGCTGGCAAAGGCCTGCAGTTCTTTAAGGTCTTGCGCTGCAAAAGGCTTGCTGCGTACTGCGAGGTCGCGCAGGAAACTCAGCACTTGCTCATTGTTGTCAGCCATCTTGCTCGACAGGCTTAGCTCAGAATAATTGGCGAAGCCGAGCAGTTTGGCCAGCTCTTGGCGCAGGTCGAGTATCTCCTGCATCACCGGCGTGTTGTCGTTTAGCCCCGCATTGGGCCCTTGGTCCGAGGCGCGGGTGCAGTAGGCAGCATAGACCTCTTCGCGCAGCGCACGATTATCGGCATAGGTCATCACCGCGTAGTAGCTTGGGAATTCCAGGGTAATCAGCCAGCCTTCAAGGTCCTTGGCTTTGGCTGCTTCAGCCATTTGTTGCTTGGCCGAGTCAGTGATGCCTTGCAGCTCGCTTTCATCCGTCACCAACTTGTTCCACGCTTGAGTCGCATCAAGCAGTTGGTTGGAGAAGTGGCTGGCCAGCTCGGAGAGCCGCATCTGGATAGCGCCGTAGCGCTGTTGCTCGGCTTCCGGCAGGTCGATACCCGACAACCGGAAGTCACGCAGGGCGTGCTGCAAAATAGTCTTTTGCGCGACATCATAACCCGCCGCCTCAGGGCTTTCGGACAGTGCCTTGTAGGCTTCGAACAGGGTGCGATTCTGGCCGATCTCGGTGGAATACTCGGAGAGCTTCGGCAAGCAGGCTTCATATACTTGGCGCAATTCAGGGTTATTGCGCACCGCATTGAGGTGGCTTACCGGACCCCAGGCCCGCTCAAGACGCGCATTCAGCTCATCAAACGGCAGCACCATTTCGCCCCAGCTCGGTGCGCCAGCCTGTTGCTTGAGCAACTCAGCGATAGCGGCACGGTTTTCAGCAAGGATGGTGTCGACCGCGGGCTCAACATGCTCGGGGCGAATGCTGGAATAAGGCGGCAAGTCGAAGTTCTGGAGCAGCGGATTGCTAGCGGTCACGGGCAGGCACCTGTCGTTTGAATTCAAAAATTAACAGCTAATGGCTCAGTTATTGGGTCACGCAGGCCAATTAACAACCCATAGGCTTGGTATCTTAATTAGAATTGTGCGTATTGGCAGCTAAGAGGAATCTATCGTGTCTATTCGAACTTTCCAGCAATTCACTCCGCAACTGGGCGAGCGCGTTTTTGTCGACAGCTCTGCGGTAGTGTTGGGCGACGTCGAAATTGGCGACGACAGCTCGGTCTGGCCCCTGACTGTGATTCGCGCAGACATGCACAGCATTCGTATTGGCCAGCGCAGCAGTATTCAAGATGGCTGCGTATTGCACATTACCCACGCCGGGCCATTTAACCCAGAAGGTTATCCGCTGAACATTGGCGACGATGTCACAGTGGGGCACAAGGTCACGCTGCACGGCTGCAGCATTGGCAACCGGATTCTGATCGGCATGGGCAGCATCGTCATGGATGGCGTGGTGATCGAAGATGAAGTGGTGCTCGGCGCCGGCAGTCTGGTCCCCCCGGGCAAGCGTCTTGAAAGTGGGTTCCTCTACGTTGGCAGCCCGGCTAAACAGGCGCGTGCGCTGACTGAGAAAGAACTCAGCTACTTCACCTATACCGCCGGTAATTATGTGCGCCTCAAGGACCAGCACCTAATGGAAGGCTACGGGCACTGAGTAACAGGCTCTCGGCTGCAGCAATAGTGCCTAACGCATCCTCAATCGGTTTTCTGTGGCGCAGGCTTTGGCTTGCGCAGCGGGTTGTCAGGTAATTGCTCGGCCAGCAGTGCCGGGCGTCGCGTTTCGGCTTTGGCGCCATAGTTATTGCTGAGATAGCTCAGAATCGTATCTTCAGTTTTTGCATCAAACGGCCATAGGCCTTGCTTGTCTTGCATCCAGCGGATCAATGACAGCCAATGCTCGCGGCTGCCGCTGTTCTGCGTGACCAGTTTGGCGGAATGGCAAGCCATGCAGTTGTTGCGCACGGTTTCCCAGCCGGGGGCGATGATAAAGCCGCTCGCAGGATCGACTTGCGCCGCGGTATCGGCTGCGTTGGCCGAAGCTGAAAATAGCCCGATTAGTAACAGACGCAGGGCAGTTGAATGGGCCATGGGTCCTCCTAGACTATTTGCACAGCGATACGGTGGCAGGCGTTATTCAAGTAACCCTTTGGATTCCAGCCCGGTACCAGCATAGGCTGCGATTTACCCTGGCTATCGACTGCCCGCGCCCACACTTCGTAATAGCCCTTTTCGCTAAAACTCAACTCTGCGCTCCAGTGTTGCCATGCCAGGCGATTGACCGGTGCTTTCAGTTTGGCGGGTTGCCAGGTCACACCGAAGTCGGTCGAGACATGTACTTCGCTCACCTCAAGATCACCTGCCCACGCATGGCCCCGCACCTGCAAGCTTTGTTTAAGCGGTTGGCTGATCCCTGACTTGGGAAAGGTAATCAGCGATTTGACCGGCATCGATTGAATAATCTGCATGTCTTCGACCGGCACTTCGCTGCCGGGTGCGACCGGATACTTGGGTATGCTGTAAGACGGAGCGGCCATTTTGTTGCCGTCATGCACCTTATTGCGCACAACGATCTTGTTCAGCCATTTGCCCGAGGTCGACGCCGGCCAGCCGCCGCAAACCAAGCGCAATGGTTGGCCATTGAGATAAGGGATCTGTTGATCATTCATCGCCCAGGCAATCAACGTCTGATCTTCGAGCGCTTTGTCCATCGGTACTCCGCGCGAGATTGCGTGCTTACTCGGGTCGCCGCTCGGGTGTGCATCTGCACCGTAATAGCCGATGTACACCGCATCTTTTTTAATGCCACAGGCCTCAAGCACATCGCGTAAGCGCACCCCGGTAAAGGTCGGGCAGCCGACAGCGCCTACCGTCCATTGATTGCCGCTCGCCGCTGGAACGAATTCGTTGCGACCATTGCCGCCACATTCGATCACCAGTTGATAGCTGTAATGTTTGAAGCGTGATTGCAGTTCAGCAACGCTGAAGGTGGTGGGCGTGACACATGATTCACCGGCGATTTCCAGTTTCCAGCTGGCCGCATCCAGGGTTTTGACGGCGGGTGGTATGCCGTTGTTGCGCACGAACATATGCCGCGCCGGGGTGATTTCATCATCGAGCAGATGGGCAGGGGTTTCGGCGTTTAATGGCCGGTCGTTGAGGACCTTGAGCCCATCTTTGCCTTCAATAGTGAAGGGCTCTTCAGCGTGAGCTAGACCCGCTGGAATAACCCCTAAAGGCAAGAAACGCGCGTAGGGAATGCTTGCACCCAGCGCAGACGCCATGGCCAGAAGGCTGCTGCGCTTGAGAAAGCCGCGACGGCTGGGCTCGGCCTCACGATCCCACAACAGCTTTTCCGCCTCAATCGGGTCTTCAGCATACAACTCATGAATGCCACGTTGGTCTTTCGACATACTCGGCCGCTCCTTGCCAGTTGTTATTGTCAGTGACGGCGGCAAAAGCTGCCGAGCGCCAAAGCTGTGGTTTGACAGTAGGCGGCTTAGCGCTGATGGACAACGACCAATTACTGGGTATTGATCGGTCCAGATGCAGCCTTTGGTTATCAGCCCAACGCTTTAAGCTGTGATCAATGCGCCGTTTTTTGTATGGTGTGCGCACTCTCATCACGGCGCATCGCGGGCGGCACAATGCATTACCAAAACATCCTGTTTGACCTTGACGGCACGCTCACTGATCCGCGTGAGGGTATTACCCGTTCGGTGCAATATGCCCTGAACAAGCTGGGGATTGATGAGCCTGAGCTGCAAGCACTTGAGCACTTTATTGGCCCGCCGCTGCTGCAATGCTTTATGAGTACCTATGCGTTTGATCAGGCCACAGCCTGGCAAGCGGTGAATTTCTACCGTGAGCGCTTTGCCGATGTCGGTTTGTACGAGAACCAGATGTTTGCGGGTGTTCCCCAGTTGCTAAGCTTGCTCAATAGCCAGCAGCGCAGCTTGTATGTGGCCACAAGCAAGCCGCGGGTCTTTGCCACAAAGATCGCCGAGCACTTTGGATTTGCTGAGCATTTCAAGGTGATATACGGCAGTGAGTTGGATGGGACCCGGACCAATAAGGTCGAGTTGATCGCCCACTTGCTTGAGCAGGAAGGATTGGCGCCAGACAGCTGTTTGATGATTGGCGACCGTAAGCACGACCTGATTGGCGCGCGCAGCAATGGCGTGGACGCCGCTGCGGTCGGCTATGGATTTGGTAGCTTCGCCGAATTGAGTGATGAACAGCCGCGCTATCACTTTCAGACGTTTGACCAATTGCAGCAGGCCTTTGCCCGTTAATCGAACAGGACTCGCTTCAGGCTGAGTGCCTGGGCTTAGCCGTCGTTGCGCTGATAAATAATCTTCTTGGTGCCACCATCGCAGCTGCCGACTACCATGTTCTCGTCTTCAACCTCTGAGTTGGGGACCACTTCCAAGGTATAGCTCTGCACGCCCGAGGCCTGAATCTTTACCTCAATCTCTTGCTTGAGCTCGTCGCAAGGCTTCACCGCTGCTTGTGCCCCTGCGCTACCCAGCAAGCCAGCGCTGAGAGTAATGAGGGCAACCAATGTGTGGGGTTTGATCCTGATTAACATGACGCACCGCCTTGGGAGCATTCGTTTTCGATAGGAGTAATTTAGACGCAGACAAGTGCAACTAGTTCGCCTGCTGTGCTGTTAATTTGCCACTAACCGCTGTTCGAGCGCTGCTTTACGCCGATCTGCTGGCAATGCGCCGAGTCGCGCAACCTTTTGGTAGAACCTTGGCCAGTCGCCATCAACTTCGGCAAACAGCTTGGCGAAGGCAGGCACCCATTGATCATAAAGGCCGAAGGGCAGCAACTTGGCGTTGTTCATCGGCGAATTGATCCAACCATCATAACGACCGGTGCCGCCCCAACTTTGCTGGCGCAGCTCATGGTAGTCATCACGCAAGCGTTGAAATTCGGCCTGTTTACCTTGGCGTAACTGCTCGGGTGATTTGCCGCTGGCATATAGCGTCTCAAGGCGCGCCCGGGTTGCCAGTACCAGTTGGGTGAATTGCTCGCGTTGGCGGTCAGCTGTTGGGTCCGCGGCGGGCAGGCCGCGCTCGGCTCGCCACTGGCGCAGGCCTTGTTGCTCAACAAAAGTGGCAAAGGATTCATTGAATTCAGTGTCGCCCGCGACATAAAACTGCTGATGGGCTAACTCATGGAAAATAACCGAGACCAGGCGCTCATCACTCCAGCGGAGCATAGTGTTGAGCAGCGGATCATCAAACCAGCCCAGGGTTGAATAGGCCTCGACGCCGCCCATATACACGTCCAAACCCTGTTGGCCGAGCAGCGCTGCGGCTCCTCGCGCCCGTCCTTGCTGGTAATAACCGCGATACGCCACGCAACCGGCAATTGGGAAGCAGTGTAATTGCGGCTTTAGCGAGAACTCCTCTGTAGCAAACACATTCCACACCACAAATGGCCGCTGAACATCCGCGTAGACCCGGTAGCTCTGGTTATCCGGCAAGGCTAATGCTTGGCTGGCAAAGCTGCGCGCCTGTTGCGACAGGGCCAGCCGCTCGCGCAATTGCGCGTCAGTGCTTGGATCACTGATCAGCTGTGAAATCGCTTGGCGGCGCTGCAATACATCGAGCTGTCCATCCAGCAGCTGACTGTAGTAATCAACACTGGAGCAACCGCTCAGCAGGGCAATGAGCAGCAACGGAACCCAAGTCAGTTGGATGCGGTCGAGTAGAGAGCGATAGATAGGCGGCATGGCGGGACACTACTGCATCCGCTGGGTCGTCCGCCAGCCCCTTTTTAGAGGCATTCCAGCAGCGTTGAATAATTAAAATCGGAGCCCTTGCATGCGCGCTTTTTTGGCTGTCACCAGTTTGGCTTTACTCAGTGGTTGTTCGTTGCTTATGCCAAGTCACGACCCGAGCGAGGCTTGGGTCGATTTACAAGCCGACGAAGAGACGCAGTTGGTTGCCAGTAAAGTCGACAATAAAGGTCTGGAAGACGATCGTTTCTTTCAAGTCAGCCCTGGCGCCCACGAACTGCATGCGCGAGTGCGTTTCAATGTAGCGGCGACGAATATGGGGGGTGATGAGCCACCGTTGGCGCGCAGCTGCGAGATGACGGTCAAATACAATGACTTTGTCGCGGGTCAGACCTATCGCTTGGAGGCGGGCTCCGTGGGCTTTCGGCCTTGGGCCAAACTCTTTGATACAAATGATCAACTGTTAGGCACCGCCCGCGAAGGCAGTTGTGGGCAAATATAGGCCAAACAGCGCTATGCTCAGAACCTTAGTCACGCATTGATGAGGTCCTTGTCATGCAGCGAATAACACTCACCGCCTGCACGCTTGCACTCACTGCCTGCGCATCCGAGTTGCCGCAGCCCTCGCCTGACCAGGCTTGGGTCGAGCTCTATGCCAGCGCAGGATACATGCTCATGGCCGATAAGCTGGATGACAAGCGCCTGAATGACGGACGCTACTTCCAGGTACCGCCGGGTGCCCATGAGTTGCAGGCGCGCTTTATGTTTGACGTGCCAAGTGGCGGAAGCTCGGGTATGGCTGAGCCCGTCCAGGTGACCTGCGAGCTGCGGTATCGGTACGATAACTTTGAAGCGGGCAAGCGCTACCAAATGCAGGCTCGCCCGTTGATGCGTGAAGCGCAGGGCTGGCTGTATGACGAGCAGCGCAATCTCGTCGCCAAGGCAGACGTCATGCGCTGCGGTACCTTCTAGCCAGCATCCAGCTATTGCTGGAGTCGCTGAACAGGGCGCGCAGGAGTGTCCGGCGGGCCTTGTAAGCGATTACTCAGCTGTCGAGCGTTGCTTCAAGAGTGATTGTTGCGTTCAGCACTTTCGAAACCGGGCAACCGGTTTTGGCGTTCTGTACCGCTTTTTCGAAGGCGGCGCGGTCAGCGCCCGGAATTTTTGCGTGCAAGGTCAGGTGGACAGCGGTGATCGAGAAGCCGTCGCCGTCTTTATCCAGTGTCACTTCCGCCTTGGTGTCGATGCTGTCGGCGGTCATTCCTGCCTCTCCGAGTTGCAGCGATAGCGCCATCGAGAAGCATCCAGCGTGGGCGGCGCCAATCAGTTCCTCAGGGTTGGTTCCCGGTTCGTTTTCAAAACGCGTATTAAAGCCATAAGGTGATTTTGACAATGCGCCGCTCTCGGTAGAGATGGTGCCTTTGCCCTGTTTGATACTGCCCTGCCAATGGGCCGATGCGGTCTTCTTCATCAAACGTCTCCTGCTTATTGGGATACCTAGTTGAGAGTGCCGCCGCGCCAACAAGTTCGTTCTGTTGACGCCGGCGAGGCTTGAACTGGCTCAGGGTTTTAGCGCAGGCCTGCGAGAATCTCGAAGGAGCGCTTGCGGTCGGTGAAGTCGTAGAGGTCGCTGGTAAAAATCAATTCATCGGCGCCCGTTTGCTCAAGCAATACTTCAAGCTTGGCGCGGACCTTTTCCGGGCCGCCAACCATGGCCAAACCAAAGAATTCGCCCACTGCGTTGCGCTCATGAGGCAGCCACAAACCGTCCATGCTTTCTACCGGCGCGCGTTGGACCAGGCTCTGGCCGCGAATCAGCGAGAGAATCCGCTGGTAGGCCGACGTCACTAAGTACTCGGCTTCCTCATCGCTGGGGGCGGCTACCAGGGGCACGCCGAGCATCACATAAGGCTTGTCGAGGACATCAGAAGGCTTGAAGTGGTCACGGTAGATGCGAATGGCCTCATGCATCATGCGTGGCGCAAAATGCGAGGCGAAGGCATAAGGCAGGCCTTTCTGGCCGGCCAACTGGGCGCTGAACAGGCTTGAGCCAAGCAGCCAAATGGGCACATTTGTATTGCTGCCGGGCATGGCTACAACGCGTTGGTCTGGCGTGCGAGGACCGAGATAGCGCTGTAACTCTTCCACATCGCGGGGGAAATCGTCAGCACTGCCGCTGCGGTCGCGCCGCAGTGCATGTGCGGTGTATTGATCCGCACCCGGGGCGCGGCCCAACCCCAGATCAATGCGGTCCGGGTAAAGCGTGGCCAAGGTGCCGAACTGTTCAGCGATCACTAGTGGGGCGTGGTTGGGCAACATCACCCCGCCAGAACCCAAGCGTATGCTTTGGGTGTTGGCCGCCAAGTAACCGAGCAAGACCGACGTTGCCGAACTGGCGATGCCATCCATATTGTGGTGTTCGGCCACCCAAAATCTGTTAAAGCCAAGCTGCTCGGCATATTTCGCCAAAGCCAGCGAGTTGCTCAAGGCTTGCTTGGCGTTGCCGTCATCGCGGATGGGGGCTAGGTCGAGGATAGAAATTTTAGTGTTTGCTAAAGCGCTCATCTGCTCTGCCTATTCAATGACTCAAATGTGCGGCACAGCGAGTGCGCCAATACTTGAGTTTAATAGTGGGGATTAAATTATCGATTCCAAGCCCTGTGCTCGAATTGGCAGTCATCCCCTGCATGGATACAGACTAAAAACTAACGGCTAAGCCCAGTGACAGGCCGGATACGTCATCGCCGACCATTTGTCGCAGCACCAAGCGGGTGCGAGTGATAAACACGTCATAAGCGCTGGAGTCGAATTCGATACCCAGGCCAAATGTGGATAATCGGTCAAAACCCAAAGCTCCACGTTGTTCACCGAGGTACTCGGAGTGTGAAAACTCCAGTACATAGCGTAGCGGCCGCTGCATCACGACCCAACCTGTTGGCGCACGCCAGCGGGACCATAGGTTGGCGGTTTGAGCGGTCACTTCGCCGTCAATGGCTTCATCGCCGCCGATTTGCTGTAAATTCATGTAGCTGTACCGCAGTTCGATATCGGCTTCGTAGTCGGGCCGCACGCGTTCCCAATCGAGCATCAGTGCGCCGCCCAGGCCCAAGGCGCTCATCTGCCCATCGTCGAGAAATTTGATCTGTTTGTTGGTTTTACGGTTAATAAAAATCCGCGCCGCATTCAGGTCGCTGGTCATGTAACCCAGTCCAACACTGGCGATGGGCCGAAAAACGACTTCATCGCTTACTGGGAAATCCCAACCGACACCGCCGGTGGCAGACACTGAGTTCCACTTGACTGGAATAGCCCGCTGCTGCGCGCCATCAGTGGCAACAAAGCGTGGGTCGTAACGGCTGTAGGCGGCTGCACCTTCAAGGTAAAGCGGAAATGACTTGCTCATCGTCGCACCACCACCCAGTTGGGTCATCTTGATGCTTGGGTTTCCACCGTTGCCATCCTTGATTTGCAGTGAGCTTGAAGCCAGATCGGGAGTCATTGAGTACGACATCAATGACAGCACGCCATTTACCCGATCTTCGACATCGCCAGCGTCGAGCATCAATTCAGCATGTACAGAAGGCGCGGCAATAAGTGCAAGAAAGGTGAACCGGGAAGCAAGTTTGGCCATGGTCAGCAGTCAGTAATCAATTCGCCTGAATTCTAGACGCTAAACCCAGCATGCAGAAATTAATTACGCCGCCGTCCGGTTGCGCAGGGGCGAGCTAGACGTGATTTGGCAGGTTTTGAATTGTGCAGGCGAGTTCACGCTACTCGCCTGCTCGGGGCAGATGCGTTAGCTGCTGCTTAGGCGGAAGCCAACTTTAAGGGTGACTTGATAATGACAAACCTTGCCGTCCTCAATATGACCCCGCGTTTCGATCACCTCAAACCAATCGAGGTTGCGAATCGATTTGGCGCATTCGGCAATCGCATTGTTGATGGCGTCGTCGATGCTGGTTTTTGATGAGCCAACAACTTCAACTTTCTTGTAGATATGTTCTGACATGGTGTGCTCCTCAGTGAGTTCAGTCGTTTGATACGGGCGGTAATGGCGAGCGGATCAGGCTTAAACTTAATTAGCTGCTCTTCAATACAGATGCCCCTATCGGTGCAATGTTCACTTTAAAGCCTAGGCAAGAACTCAGCGGTCAGCCTGATAATTCGCGCTCCAGCCACTGCGCCAAGCGTTCTGCGCGTTTGTCGAGCTGCCGCTTTGGCACCCATAACGCTAAGCGGGCCGAGGTTTCAACAAAACCCCAAGGCGCCAGGAGTCGGCCGCCAACCAGATCATCAGCCACTAATTGCTGCGGGGCGATGGCCACGCCAAGACCGGCTGCTGCGGCTTCGAGCAAATAGTACAGGTGCTCAAAACCCTGACCCAGACGCAACCTCTCCGGGGCGATGGCGTTACTCTGCGCCCAGCTGGGCCAGGCTTGCGGGCGCGAAGTGGTGTGCAGTAGCGGCTCATTGAGCAAGGCTTCGGCAGAGCCCTGCATCAGCGCATTAAAATGGCTATAGCGCGGGCTCACGACTGGGCCGATACACTCCGCGGCGAGCTCAAATACGCGCATATCTGCCGGCCAGGGCGGTTCGGCAAACCAGAGTGTGGCGTCTACCCCGGCCCCGCGCGGGTCAAGGTCACCTTCGCTGGCCGACAGCTGCAAGCGTAAGTCGGGTAGCTCGCGATTAAGCCGGTCAAGCCGAGGAATAAACCAGCGGGCCAGCAGGCTGCCGGGGCAGGCCAGCACAAAGGGCGCCTCAGCCTTGCCTTGCTTGAGCTCGGCGCAGGTTTGCCGCAATCGTTCGAAAGCCTCTGAACTGGTGTCGCGCAGTCGGGCTCCTGCATCTGTGAGTTTAAGGCCGCGACCGTCTTTGCTGAATAAGGCGATGCCAAGATGTTCTTCCAGCGCTTTAATCTGCCGGCTAACTGCGCCATGGGTAACATTCAGCTCTTCAGCGGCGGCGCTTACACTGTTTAAACGCGCAGCTGCTTCGAATGCACGCAAGGCGTTTAACGGCGGAAGGTCGTGGTTCATCTGTGAGTTTTCCTAACAGGTTGCAGCAATCTTATCGCTTTTTTCCTGAGTCACACAGCCTTATCCTTTGTCCATTGTCTGAGCGGGTTCAGCCTGTGCTCATGACCCAGCCGTATTAGAGAAGATTGAGGAGAACACCATGACTTCATTTCGTAATGGTCCTGACGCCAACGGCCTGTTTGGCGCGTTCGGCGGTCAGTACGTCGCAGAAACCCTGATGCCGTTGATTCACGATCTGGCTGACGAATACGAAAAAGCCAAGCAAGACCCTGAATTTCTCAAAGAGCTGGCTTACTTTCAGCGCGACTACGTCGGCCGTCCGAGCCCACTGTATTTTGCTGAGCGACTGACTGAGCATTGCGGCGGCGCCAAGATCTACTTCAAACGTGAAGAACTCAACCACACCGGCGCGCACAAAATTAACAACTGCATCGGCCAGATTCTGCTGGCGCGGCGCATGGGTAAAAAACGCATCATCGCTGAAACCGGCGCGGGTATGCACGGCGTTGCCACTGCAACTGTCGCAGCCCGTTTCGGTCTCGAATGCGTGATTTTCATGGGTACCACTGACATTGATCGTCAGGAGGCCAACGTCTTCCGCATGCGGTTACTCGGCGCCAAGGTGATTCCGGTTGTTGCCGGCACTGGCACGCTGAAAGATGCGATGAACGAAGCCCTGCGCGACTGGGTGACCAACGTCGATAGCACCTTCTACCTGATCGGCACCGTTGCCGGCCCGCACCCATACCCAGAGATGGTGCGTGATTTCCAGGCGGTGATCGGCAAAGAAACTCGCGAGCAGATGCAGGCTCAAGAAGGCCGTCTGCCAGACAGTCTGGTGGCCTGTATCGGCGGCGGTTCTAACGCCATGGGCTTGTTCCACCCGTTTCTCGATGACAAGTCGGTTGAAATCATCGGTGTTGAAGCGGCCGGTCACGGTATTGAAACCGGCAAGCATGCGGCCAGCCTGAATGGCGGGGTACCGGGCGTGCTGCACGGTAACCGCACCTACTTGCTGCAAGATGACGATGGTCAGATCATTGATGCGCACTCTATCTCCGCCGGTCTCGATTACCCAGGTATCGGCCCAGAGCACGCATGGTTGCATGAGATTGGCCGCGTGCAATACACCTCGGTTACCGACAACGAAGCGCTTGATGCCTTCCATAAATGCTGTCGCCTGGAGGGCATTATTCCTGCGCTGGAAAGCGCCCACGCACTGGCCGAAGTATTCAAGCGCGCGCCGAGTCTGCCAAGCGATCACTTGATGGTCATTAACCTCTCCGGTCGCGGCGACAAAGACATGCAAACCGTTATGCATCACATGGCTGATGCCGTAAACCAGCAGGAGAACAACTGATGAGCCGCCTGCAAGCTCGCTTTGCCGAACTCAAGCAACAAAACCGCGCTGCGCTGGTGACCTTCGTCACAGCGGGTGATCCGGGTTATGACGCCTCATTGGCGATCCTCAAAGGCTTGCCGAAAGCCGGTGCGGATGTCATCGAATTAGGCATGCCATTTACCGATCCTATGGCTGATGGCCCAGCAATTCAGTTGGCTAACATTCGCGCCTTGGCCGCCAAGCAGGATTTGGCCAAGACCCTGAAGATGGTCCGTGAATTCCGCGAGGACGATCAAGCCACGCCGCTGGTGCTGATGGGCTACTTCAACCCGATTCACAAATACGGGGTTGAGCGCTTTATCGGCGAAGCGAAAGAGTCCGGTGTTGATGGTTTGATCGTAGTTGACCTGCCGCCAGAACATAACGTTGACCTCTGCGACCCCGCGCAAGCAGCGGGCCTCGACTTTATTCGCCTGACCACGCCCACCACTGACGACAAGCGTCTACCGAAAGTGCTTAACGGCAGCTCTGGCTTCGTTTACTACGTATCGGTGGCCGGTGTGACCGGTGCTGGTGCGGCCACACTTGAGCACGTCGAGCAGGCGGTTGCGCGTCTGCGTCGCCATACCGATCTGCCAATCAGTATCGGCTTTGGTATTCGCACCCCGGAACACGCTGCAACCATCGCTCGCCTGGCGGATGGCGTTGTGGTGGGCTCGGCGCTGATCGATCAGATCGAAAAAGCCGACACCCGCGATGCTGCTGTTAAAGGCGTGCTTGATCTGTGCAGCCAACTGGCCGAAGGGGTTCGCAGCGCGCGTAAATAACACCGCTGCTGATCCGCTCTAAAAAGCCGCTAACAGGTGTCTGCTAGCGGCTTTTTGCTGCGCACCGATTGCTGGATAACCAAGGTGTTGCGGTGTGAGTCAGGGTGGGCAACCACCGCGTTGGCGCAGCTTACGGCCGGTTACGCTTTTCCATCTGCCTCGCTGTGTCTGCGTCCGGTGAAAGAATGCTGCCGTGGGCCTGTTGTCAGCATGCTGAACTGGTAATCTAAACCGAT
This sequence comes from Pseudomonas sp. EL_65y_Pfl2_R95, assembly GCF_963971045.1. NCBI lineage: Bacteria > Pseudomonadati > Pseudomonadota > Gammaproteobacteria > Pseudomonadales > Pseudomonadaceae > Pseudomonas > Pseudomonas sp. EL_65y_Pfl2_R95. Next base: position 471,478 of record NZ_CAXAOV010000004.1, read on the forward strand.
TGCCCTGATGTGATGTGACCCATGCTGACTCTGTATCACGCGCCAGACTTAGAAACCCTTGGCGAGCTAGCAACTACGCTGCTCGCCCAGCCGTTGCGTGATCCCTTTGCGGCGGTAAAAGTGGTGGTGCCGAGTCAGGGCATGGGTCGCTGGCTCACCCTTGAGCTTGCCCGTAAGCAAGGCATCGCCATGCAGTTGGATGTGCAACTGCCGGCCAAGTTTGTCTGGGATCTATCGAGGCTGGTGCTGGGCCAGCTACCCGAGCAATCGGCGTTCTCTCCGACTACGTTGAGTTGGCGCTTGTATGACTGGCTTTGCGAAGCTGAACACCTCGCGCAGACCCCTCGCCTGGCCCATTACCTTCAAGGCGGTGATGAGCGTCGGCGACTGTCCCTGGCGGCGAAAATTGCCGACGTCTTTGACCAATATTTGCTGTATCGCGATGACTGGCTCGCCGCATGGGAGCGTAATGAGCTGCTTGATCTGGGGCCGGACGAAGCCTGGCAAGCCTTGTTGTGGCGTGAGCTGACCAAAGATGGCCACCCACACCGTGCGCGCTTGCTCGATGATTTACTCGGTCGCTTATACGCGGGCGACTCCATAGACAATCTGCCTGAGCGGTTGCTGGTGTTTGGCATCAGCAGCTTGCCGCCGCACCACATGCGGGTGCTCGATGGCTTGGCCAAACACACAGAAGTGATCATCTTCGCCCTCAATCCCTGCCGCGAGGCCTGGGGTGAAATTCGTGACATTCGTGAGCTGGCGCGCCAGCCGGAATTGAGCCCGGACGATTGGTATCTGGATGTCGGCCATCCATTGTTGGCGAGCTTGGGTAAGCAGGGGCGCGACTTCTTCGACAGCTTGTTCTCGCTGGCCAGCAGCGAAGGCAGCCAGGAAATCGGCCTGTATTCTGAAGACGATGCGCTGCATGACGACAGCCTGCTGCATGCTTTGCAGAACGATATTTTGCGCCTGCACACTCGCACGCCAGAGCAACGCCTGCTGCTGCGTGAGGACGACCGCTCGCTGGAAGTGCACATCGCGCATTCGCCGCTGCGCGAAGTTGAAATCCTTCACGATCAACTACTCGCACGTTTTAAAGCAGATCCTGCGCTGACGCCCGATCAAGTGGTGGTCTTGACCCCGGATATCGAGCGCTATGCACCCTACATTGAAGCGGTGTTCGCCCCGCGAGAAGGCGTGCCGCGTATCCCGTTCAGTCTTGCCGATCGCAGCATGCGCGCCGAAATACCGCTGATTGAGGCGTTTATCAGCTTGCTCGGTTTGCCCGACAGCCGCTTTGCTGCCGAAGAAGTGCTGACCTGGCTTGAGCAGCCAGCTATTGCCAGAAAGGCCGGTATCGAAGCCGAAGACTTGCCGCTGATTCGCGACTGGCTGCACGACGCCGGCGTGCGTTGGGGGCGCGACAGCAACCATCGCCAGCAATTAGGTTTGCCGGCCGACGCGGCGTTCACCTGGCGCCAAGGGCTTGATCGCTTGCTGCTGGGTTTTGCCGCGCCGCCGCAACTTGCCGGTTTGGCGGCGCCGTTGCTGGGTGAAAGCTGGCCGCTGGATGCCCTTGAAGGCGCGCGCGCACAACTGCTCGGGCGCTTGGCCGGGTTTGTAGAGCGCCTGGCCGGGCTTGCACAAAATATGCAGCGCCCGCGCTCACTGAGTGAGTGGGCGCAGACCTTACTTGAGCTGATCGACAACCTGTTTGATGAGCGCGAGGCGGGCGATACTTTATTGCTGTTATCCAAGGCCTGTGCGGCATTAGATGAGCAAGCATTGGCCGCTGGAATTGAGCGGCCACTGGAGCTGGCCCTGATTCGTCAGCAACTCAGCGCTGCACTGGAGCAAGGCAGCGGCGCTTCTGGTTTCTTAACCGGTGCGGTGACCTTCTGCACCATGGTGCCGATGCGCAGCTTGCCATTTAGCCAGGTGTGTTTGCTCGGTCTGGATGACGGTGCATTACCGCGGCGAACGCCAGCGGCGGGCTTTGATCTGATCGGTCAGAAGCCGCGTCGCGGTGACCGTGCGCGACGTCTGGATGATCGTTATTTGCTGCTCGAAACCCTGCTCAGTGCGCGCAGCGGTTTATACCTGAGTTATGTGGGACGTGACCCGCGCAGCAATGCCGAGTTGCCACCTTCGGTATTGATCAGCGAGCTGCTTGAGGTGGTTGATCTGACAGCGGTCTGTGCCGGGGCGGAACATGCTTATGCGCAAACCGCGAGCAAGCACATCGTCCTCCATCACCCGCTGCAGCCATTTTCCCCAGCTAACTTTCTGGGTCAACGCCATGCCGGTTTTGCGGCGCCCTGGTTTCGCGCCGCGCAGCGTCTGGCAGAACCGGTCGGCGCACTTGCCCAGCCATTTGTGCAGCGCTTACCTGAGCCGGATGAAGAGTGGCTGACGCTTGAACCAAGCCAGTTGATCCATTGTTTCAAACACCCGGCGCGTTATCTACTTGAGCAACGCTTGGGCCTGCGTTTGGCGCAAACTGAGGACGCGCTGGCGGGCGACGAACCCTTTAGTGTGGAGTGGACATCGACCCACGGTTTACGTCAGTTGGCTTTGCAGGCGATTGAGCGCAACTGGAGCGAAACTGAAGAGCGTGCGGTCGCGGCGGCTTCGGGTTGGCTGCCGGTTGGCGAGTTGGGGCAGGCTTATTGGGGACAGATCCGCGGGCCGATTCGCGCCTTCGCTCCGACCCTGTTTGCAGAGCGTCCGGCCGATGCGCCACAACCGGTGCTGGTCGATATCAAACTCGCTGGTGTGCGCATTCACGGTTGGCTGGAAGGCGTCACCCAAAGCGGGTTGTTTGATTACCGCCTGCGCGATTTAGGCGCTTGGGAGCTGGCACCGTTCTGGTTACGACATTTGTTGCTCAATTGCAGCGATAACCCGACGGTCTGCCGTGAAAGCCGATTGTTATCACCGAAAAGCGAGTGGCGTCTGGGTGCCTTGAGCAATGCCCGTGAATTACTGGAGCCTTGGCTGCTCGCTTATCGCTCGGCGCTGTGTGAGCCGTTACCGGTATTGGCCAAATGCAGCTATGGTTTCGTCAAAAAATGGCGCAAGCCGGGGCGCAAAGAGCCGATTGATGCCGCACGCAGTGAGGCGCGCATCCTCTGGCAGGGCAATGATTTTATGACCGGAGAAAGTCAGGACCCATGGAATGCCTTGGCCTTTCGTGATCGCGAACCACTCGATGAGCGTTTCGAGGCGTTGGCTGAACAGTTGTATGGCCCCGCACTGGATGCCCTGCAAGGTGATGAGGACGAGCAATGAGTGGCGCAAAGTTGGACTTGCTGCATGACAGCTTTAGCGGTCGCTCGCTGATCGAGGCCAGTGCTGGCACCGGTAAAACCTTTACCTTGACCTTGCTCTACGCGCGCTTGCTGCTGGAAAAGCAGCTTTCGGTGGCACAGATTCTGGTGGTGACTTACACCACGGCCGCTACTGCTGAGTTGCGCGAGCGGGTGCGCAAGCGATTGGCCGAGTTGCTGGTGGTTTATGAGCAAGGCCATGGCGACGATGTCTTGCTCAATGCGTTATACGACCAATACCCAGATCCAGCCAGTCACCGGCGCTTGTTGCTCGCGGTGCATGGCTTTGATCAGGCCGCGATCTTTACCATTCACGGTTTCTGTCAGCGCGCGCTGCAAGATGCTGCATTTGAAGCCGGTGGTGATTTTGACAACGAACTGACCCAGGATGATCGCGAACTGCTGGACGCATTGATCGCCGATCTCTGGCGCGTCGAATTGGCCAGCGCCGAGCCTGAATGGGCGGCGTTTTTGGTCCAGCAAAAAATCACTCCGCAGGTGCTGCGGCAACGGTTGCGCAGCCACCTGGGCAAGCCCTATTTGCGTGTTGAGCCAACACCAGGCGCACCCGCCGAATTGGCGGAAGTGCGCAATGCCTGGCATCACGCCAAGGACTTCTGGTTGCGTCAAGGTGCAGGCTGGATCGAGCAGCTCAAAGCCTTTGCTGGCTTCAATAAACGCAGCTTCAGTGCCGAGAAATTCAGTTTATGGCAGATTGAACTGGACGGCTATTTCAGTGATGTCGCCGGGCTGTTTGGCAAGGTCGACGGCCTGCGTAAACTCTCGCGTGAAGCGCTAATTAAGGGCACTAACAAAGGCTTTGATGCACCGCTGGAAGCAGTTGCCGATGCATTGCAGGGGTTGTGTGACGCATTGGATGCTGCCCAGCCTGAGGCCGAGCAACGCTTGATCGACCTGCAGGTGCGGATGATCGCTCAGCTTAATGAGCAATTGCCGGCGCGCAAGGCGGCGCAGCGCATGCTGGCGTTCGATGACCTGCTCAACCAACTGCAGCAAGCGTTATATGGCGAGGGCGGAGAGCATCTGGCGACGACCCTGCGCGAGCAATATCCGCTGGCCCTGATTGACGAGTTTCAGGACACCGATCCGATTCAGTATCAGATCTTCCGGCGTATTTACAGCGACAGCGGTCTTGAGCCTGCGCCAGTTGTGGACGAGCCGGCCATTGCGGCGGATTTATGTTTTGTCGGCGATCCTAAACAGGCGATCTACGCCTTTCGCGGTGCGGACTTGGCCACCTATTTCACCGCGCGCAGCGAGGCAGCTCGGCAATACAGCTTGGCCACCAATCACCGCTCAACGCCCCAGCTGATCAGCGCACTGAATCAGGTATTTGCCCGACCAATGCCATTTGCTGTGGAGGGCCTGGATTACCCGGCAGTGGGTGCCAGTGATAAGGCGCGGGCTAAACTGGTGCTGCCAACGCTGGAGGATCAAAGCGACGCCTCGCTGGCGCTGGTCTGGTTGGACGATGACTATTTGACCAAGGGCGAGGCGGGCAATCTGGTCGCTATTGATACCGCCCGGCGTATCGCCAGTCTGCTGGCGGCAAGCGCCAAGGGCCAAGCCTATTTCGATGACAACGGTGTGCATACACCGCTTAAGGGCGGCGATATTGCGGTGTTGGTGGCCAGCCATCGGCAAGCCGCTGAAGTGGCTGCGCAGCTTGCGGCGCGAGGCGTTCCCAGTGTGCGTCGGGGTAAAGAAAGTGTTTGGCACAGCGAAGAAGCCGAAGCCTTGGCCGCGGTATTGGCGGCTTATGCGGAGCCGGGTCGTGAGGGGGCATTGCGTTATGCCTTGGCCACCCGCTTGTTGGGCCGCAGCGCTGCCGATTTGGCGGCGTGTCAGGATGATGCTCGGGCGTGGGATCAGGAGCGTGAAGCGGCCGAGCGCTATCACCAATTGTGGCAACAACAAGGGTTTATGCGCGCCTTCCGCGCTTGGCTGGATGAACAAGCTGTTGCCCAGCGTTTGCTTGCAGTGGTTGACGGCGAACGGCGTTTGACCAACCTGCTGCATCTGGCCGAGTTGCTGCAAAGCGAAAGTTTGCAACGTCCGGGGATGGAGCAGTTGCTGGCATGGTTCAACGCCCAGCGCACCGTGGATAACCATGGCGAAGAGGCGTTACTGCGCCTGGAAAGCGATGCCGAGCGGGTGCAGATCGTCACCATTCACACCTCCAAAGGGCTGGAATACCCCCTGGTGTTTTGCCCTTACCTGTGGGATGGCGCGCTGCTGCGCAAGAGCGAAGATATCACCTGCCATGCCGATGACGGTACGCCCCTGCTCGACCTGGGTGGCGAGCAGCTGGAGCAACACCGCCAACGTGCGCGGCAGGAGCGTTTTGCCGAGCGATTGCGCCTTTCATATGTAGCAATGACCCGCGCGGCTGTGCGGCTTTGGTTGCACTGGGGCGCGGTCGATTGCAAGCCGAAAAAAGATGGCACTATGAGCGATGAAGGCCTGCAAAGCAGTGCCTTGGCGTGGCTGCTGCATGGGCGCGACTTACCGGGCAATGACCCGCTGGCTGAGCTTGCGGGTCATCTGCAAACCCTCTCTGCGCGGGGTTTGCGTGCAGAGCTTGAAGTGCTTGCCGAGCACAGCCAAGGCCACATAGGCCTGACCTCGTTACTCGAAGCAGAAGCCAGTGCCGCTGGTGAGCATCGTGCTCCGGCGCCTGAGCAATTGACCCACTTGCAACGCAGTCTGCACAGCAGTTGGCGGATTGGCAGCTTCTCCGGTTTATCGGCCGGGATGCACATGGAAGCACCCGACCGCGATGGCTTGGTGATACCCGATGCAAGCGAGCCGGGCACGGGGTTTTATGGCTTTCCCCGTGGCGCAAGGGCGGGCACTTGTTTGCACGCAATTCTTGAAGATTGGGCGCTGAACAAAGCCCCGCTTTCCGAGTTGGTCGAACCGGCACTCAGCGGTCATGGTATTTCCAGCGATTGGAGCGAGGTTGCGCTCAATCATCTGCAACAAGTACTTGATACTGATCTGGACGGCAGCGGCCTGACATTGACCACGCTTGCAGGTGCTCGGCGCTTGCCTGAACTGGGCTTTACCTTCCCGGTGTCGCGCTTGGATGTGCAGCGTTTGCGGGCCATTCTGACTGATCCTGCCTATGGTCTGACCGAGCCCATGCGCGAAGCGGCAGCGCGCCTTGAGTTCGACAGCCTGCAGGGCTTTTTGAAAGGCTTTATCGACCTGACATTTGAATATCAGGGGCGTTGGTATATCGCTGACTACAAATCCAACTGGCTCGGACCCGACGCCAGTTTTTACGGTGGCGAGCGGCTGGTGCAGGCCTTGGCCCGGGAGCATTATTACCTGCAGTACCTTATTTACTTGGTCGCCCTGCGGCGTTTTCTGCGTCAACGTTTGAGCGACTTTGATAATGGCCAGATTGGCGGCGCTTATTACTTGTTTCTGCGCGGCATGCCCAGCGCCGGCGTGTATTTCTCGCGGCCCAGCGATGAGCTGCTGGATGCGCTTGATGTGCTGTTTAGCGCCGAGGTGCCAGCATGATTGATCTAGCGCAACTGTCGCTCGGCGCGCTGGAGCGTGCCTTGGTGCAGAGCCTGCAACGCTTGCAGCCGGATGCAAACCCCTGGGTGTTGGCATCCGCAGCATTGACCTGTGCAGCGTTAGAGAAGGGCGATGTATGCCTGGATTTATCGCGTATGGCGGGGCAGCGACCTTGGCCAGAAACCATCCACCAATTGCCCGCGTTAGCCGAGTGGATCAGCCTGCTGCAGGCTTCGCCACTGGTTGGCGAGCCCGGTGACTTCACACCGTTGATAATCGATGGTCTGCGGTTGTATCTGGCCCGTTATCAAGCGTATGAACAGCAATTGGCAGAGCAGTTACTGGTGCGTTCAGCGGCACTGCCCGAGGTGAATGAAAACGTGCTTGGGCAGACGCTTAAGCGCTTGTTTGCCTTTAACACCCAGCAACCTGACTGGCAGTGTCTTGCCGCCGCGCAAGCGGTGCGGCGTAACGTGGCAGTCATTTCTGGCGGCCCCGGCACGGGTAAAACGACCACTGTGGTGCGGTTACTCGCGGCATTACTTGAACAACCCGGTGGCGAGCAACTGGCCATTGGTTTAGGCGCGCCAACAGGTAAGGCAGCGGCGCGGATGGCCGAAGCCATTCGCAACGCAAAAGCCACATTGCCGGTCAGCGATGCCGTCAAGCAGATGCTCCCCGAGGAGGCGCGCACCCTGCACCGCATGCTTGGCAGCCGAGGCGATAGCCCACAGGTTCGCCACACGGCGGCCAATCCGCTGCCGCTGGATGTGTTGGTGGTCGACGAAGCTTCAATGGTCGATCTGGCATTGATGGCCAAACTGGTCGATGCCTTACCACTCAAAGCGCGGCTGATATTGCTCGGTGATAAAGATCAACTGGCCGCTGTTGAGGCGGGCGCAGTGTTTGCCGAGCTCTGTGAAGGTCGCGGATTTGACGCTCAAGCTGCTGCGGACTTGCAGCGCATCACTGGACAGCATGTCGAGGTGCAAGCGCCTCGCTCAACGCTCGGTGACGCCGTGGTGCTGTTGACCCACAGCCATCGCTTTGCCGGTGACAGCGGGATCGGTGAACTCGCCCGGCGCATTAACTCCGGTGACGTGCCCGGCACCCTGAGCCTGCTAAGAGAATCGCGAGCCGATCTTGCCTGGCAAGCACAGCCGAATCCGACTGATCTGCTGGAGCGTTTGAGCCAAGGCTACGCTGGATATTTTCAGGCGGTAAAAAACGCTGATCCAGCCGCTGTATTCAGTGCTTTCAATGATTTTCGCGTACTTACCGCCCAGCGCGAAGGCCCATGGGGCGTTGCGGGTATCAATGAAGCCTTGGAGGCGCGCATCAGGCGCCGCCAGCAAGTCGCCACTCGCGAACGCTGGTATGCCGGGCGTGCGGTGATGGTGCGGCAAAACGACTATGCGCTGGGTTTGTTCAACGGTGACATTGGTATCTGCTTACCAACAGAGCATGGCTTGCGGGTGTTCTTCGAAGGGGAACAGGGCTTCAGGCCATTTTCCCCGGCGCGCCTGCCGAGTCACGACAGTGCATTTGCCATGACCGTGCACAAAAGCCAGGGCTCGGAATTCAGCGAGGTGTTGTTGGCCCTGCCTGAGCAGCCGAGCCCGCTGTTGACCCGCAGCCTGTTCTACACCGGTATCACCCGGGCCAAACACAAGGTCGAGATTTGGGGGCTGCCCCAGCGTCTGGCCGAAGCCGTTGCAACCCGTGCCGAACGCGCGGCAGGATTAGCGGAGCGACTGGCAAATGTGCCAGCCGAAAAGGCTACGCAGGTTCCAAGCCTCGAGGGGACAAAGCCTGCCAGCCAGGGTCAGCTGGATTTATTTTGACCCTCAGGTCAGCAGCGTCAAAATAATCGGCAGGCTGGCAGCGGCGAGCAAGGTTTGCAGCGTGATGGCGCCAGCCATCAGTTGACTGTCACCGCCCAAATGGCGGGTCAGCACATAGGCGGTTGGCGCGGTTGGCAGGGCAAAGAACAACACCAGTACCGTGGTTTCCATCGCTGGCAAACTCAGTACCTGTGCAATCACCCACGCCAACATTGGCATGCCGATTAAGCGCGCCAGGCTGCTCCACCCCAATGCGGGAATTTCGTTGCCCAGCTCTTCAGGCTTCAACGCCGCGCCGACGCAGAGCAGGCCCAATGGCAGGCTGGCGGCGGCGAGCATGCTGAGCAATCGATCGGTTCCACCGGGCAAGCCGATGCCGCTGAGGTTGATAAGCGCGCCACCGAGGCAGGCGAGAATCAGCGGGTTCTTGAAGATTGGCAACAACAGGCTGCGGGCGCTAATCCCGCGTTCAGCGGTTAAAGACCACACCGACAGCACGTTAACCGTCGGCACCATTAATGCCAGCATCAGCGCAGCCAGCGTCAGCCCCGGTTGGCCAAACAGGCTGCCGACAGCGGCAAGGCCGAGGTAGGTGTTGAAGCGTAAGGTGCCCTGGGTGAACACACCAAAGCGGGCAGCGGGCCAGCCCCTTATGCGGCGCATCAGCAGCAAAGCCAGCCAACCGATGCCAAGCCCGAGCATTACAGCCAGTGCAAGATGCTTGAGTGCCGGATTGTCCAGCGGTGCTCGGGCTAGACTGCTAAACAGCAGCGCAGGGAATAGCACGAAATAGTTTAGGCGCTCGGCACCTGGCCAGAAGGCTTCATTGGGGAAATTCCAGCGCCGCAGGTAGAAGCCGGCAACAATCAGGGCAAATAGCGGCCACAGGGCCAGTAGAAGCTCAAGCACGCTAACCTCCTGCAATAGATAGGCGGCTATCTTGCGCAGTGGATAGCGAGAGTGCAAGGCTGACGTCACCTACAAGCTAGGCACGGTTCAATCTGAAGGAGAGATGATGAGTGATCTACACAGTGGCGGTTGTCAGTGCGGCGCTATGCGCTACCAGTTTGATGCAGCCTTGCATGACATTGCGCATTGTCACTGTTCGATTTGCAGGCGCACGAGCGGTGGGATCGTCACCACTTGGATTACCGTGCCACGGGCGCGTTTTAGCTGGCTTCAAGGTGTGGCTAAGCAGTACGCATCATCGGCCAGCTGCACACGTTATTTTTGCCCAGAGTGCGGCGCGCAGCTGGCGCTGTTTACATCCCTCAGCCCAGAGACCCTGGACGTTACCGTGGCTACATTGGACAACCCAGAGCGTGCCCCTGCAGATCGACATATCTGGGTGCAAAGCCGCTTGCCATGGCTGACGCTTGATCCCGAATTGCCTGACGAGCAACAAGAGTTTATCCCTTAGGGCAGCATCAATCCGCCGCTGGCCTTATGCATCTCACGTAAGTGGCTGCCGAGCTGCTTAAGATTGTCTTCAATGGTCTCCAGTTCTGCCAGGCGCTCAGGGTCAAGCAAACTGCGCACTTCATTATCCAGTGAGCCGCGCAGTTTCAGCAGATACTGTTGACGGGTGCTGCTCTCGGTTTCCAGGCGCTGCCATTCGGCTTCCTGGGGCAACCCATAACCGCCTTCGAGCATCTCGGCTGGCCTGCTTAAAAAACCGCTATTGGCGAGGATTTGCTCTAGGGCATTACCGGCTTTATCGAGGCCGTGGTCGGGTACTTCACGTCCGCTGAGGTAGCGCTGCTTGAGTTCCTCTTGAGCGACCAGTATTTGTTTGCGCTGCGCAGCTTTCTCTAACAGCATCATCGCTGCGGTGGTGCGAATGTCAGCTTGGGCGAACCACCCCTGGCGTTCTTTGGCGGGTAGAGAAAGCCAGTCTTCAACGGATTCCTGTTTGATTGGCAAGTGGCTGCGCAACACATCAAACATGGCTTGGTAACGGTCGCGGTACGAGTCAAACAAATACCCCAAGCGCATCGCTTCTTTGCGATCTTTGAGCATGCTTGAGTCCGCCAGTCCGCGCCCCTCAAGTACTTCAAGCAAACCGTTAGGCATGATGTTGTCGAGGGTTTGAAGTTTTGGGCTATTGGTGCCCGCGCGCAGTAGTTTTAAATTCTCGACGGCGCAGTTGTTCGACAGGAAGTAGTAGTTACCGTCGTAGCTCCAGTGCTGCTCGATCGAGCGGGTGACGAAGTCGTTGATCTGCTGGCGATCAAGATTCATGGGCACTGAAATCAAGCTGCGCAGCTCTGTTTTGGTGTACTCGTCGACCACCTGCGCCAGCGGTAGAACAAACAGCCGTGATGGGTAGGCGCCAATCATCGCGCCCCAACTGGAGAGCTGTACATCGCCGATAAATGCGCGGTACGACAGCACCAGGCTTTGATCCAGGTCGAGCCGGCATGCCGGGCCACGCGGCCGACCTGGCGCACAGATGACCAGGCGTATCATGCTGTGACCCCAGCGGCTGGCGAGCTGATCATTGGCCTCGGCGAGGAGGTAATCAACCTCATACACACGCTCGGGATCAATCTTGCCCAGCGGCTCCTTGGCAAAATCATTGCCCGCATTAAGGTAGGCAAGCGTGGTGTCGCAGCTGTTTTGGTGGGGCGGCGTCCATGCGAATTGTTGGCGATAATAGGCGGCTAATGTCGGCCGGCGACAGGCAAAGCTTGGGTCAAGCAGGAAGTACTCCATGTTGACCGCCACAAACTCGCGCGGGTTTTCCAGTTCATACAAGTCCGGGCTGCGGGCAACCTGATGATTTTCTTGTTCGCGCTCGCCACGGCGACCCACGTATTGTGGCCAGCCGGCAATATCCAGTAGGCGCGGATCATCGCTGAAGGTGAAGCGTCGTGCCGTTTCGCCGCGACAGTTATCCGGCAAGCCAACCAGACCGCTGCTGCTGGCGCGGTTTTGACAGCGGCTCAGGCGTATTCTTTCGGCGGCAGGCCAAACCCGGGCGCGGTCGTAGAGATGAGTCAGTTCGTGAATGACTGTCGCCAGCAGCTCTTTGCGTACCGTGCCGTGGGGGCGATTGGTCTGCTCGGTCTGAGCGCTGCCATCAACTAGTGCGGGTAGCAGGCGCTGGTTGAGCCAGATTTGCTCGGTCTTGACCGTGCGCCCATACACCTGATGCGGGAGCTTTTGCCAGCTGAACCTGACCTCACGATCAAGCCTTTGGCGAAAGCTCGGCGGCAACAATTCTAACGCTTCACTGAGCAGGTTTTGGCTGACGGCTTGCTCGGCAGTACTTAAATCGTCGCCAGCAACCTTGAGGCGTAGCGCCGCATAGCTACCAGTCGAGAACAGTAGCAAGCAAAGGATCAGGCAGGTACGCGCCAGACTCACAGAGCGAGAATGGCTTCAGCTAGCGTCAGGTCGGAGGCGTTTTCAGCTTCGGGTACACGGCTGCGAATAGTTGTGATGGCGGCTTCGAGGTTGGCGCCACGAATTTCGCCCTTGGTCGCAACAAAGCTGGCGGCGTCATCATGGGCCTCGCGGACAACTTTGGAGTCGCGAATCGAGGTGGTGGTGTCCGAGGTGAAATCCAAGGTGCGGTCGAGCGCGCGAACGATGATGTTACTGGTCGCAACCAGTGTTTGGGCCTGAGCGGTGCCAGCCAGGAGAGTGGCAGTAGCTACAGAGGCAAGCAAAATGCGACGCATAGAAATCTCCGAAATACAGTTGATAGCGTTTGGACGAGCAATGCCCGGCCCAGTTCCGCTACACAAGCAGCAGAGTGGTATGCAGATTTTGACTCACCGAGTAGGCAGATAGCCAGTGGTACATCTTTAAATGCATAACGCCACGAACAAGTCGTGGCGTTATGTGCAGCGCTGCAGCTTGGGTTACAGGCTGATAATTGCCTGAGCGAGCTGCATATCGTTGGCTTGCAAGCTCGGAACAGTGGTGCGGATGTGGTCGAGAGCAGCTTCCAAGTGGACGCCGCGAATGTCACCTTGGCTGGCTACAAAGCTGGCAGCATCGTCACGCGCCGCCAAGACTACTTTGTCGTCTTTGAAAGACGAGCTGACATCGGAGGTCGCATCAGTTGTCGCTGCAACAGCGCCAACAATGGCGTCGGTGGTGACAACAAAGCTCGTGGCCGAGGCATTTGCAGCCAGTGCCATAAGAGCAGCAAAGCTAAGTGTGCGTAATGGTTTCATCCTGAAAACTCCAAACTGTGGGTAGAGATACGGCGTTAGGCGCGTAGGGTAAGTATAAGCCTAGCCCGTTGATTGTGTAGCGCGGGTAAGGGTCGCTAATAAAATTTTATGCCATCAGGCGCCAGCGGAGCTGGCAGATTGATAGTAGCTCTAAGCTGAGAGTTTGTGCCGCTCTTAAAGTTGCGTACAGAACGGGTTTCAACTGTGGCTTTTGGCAATTTTTGCCTGGCTCTCAATGCAAGTCCCGCAAACACTGGGCCAGCGCCACGCGTCTAGCTTGCGCCTTGCACAGGTTACAAAAAATTTCATATATCTGTGAGTCTAGCTCTTGCAACCCTAACTAAATACTGGTGGTATTGAGGGGTAATCAAAAAGAGCTGCTTGACCAAAATTGCCGCCATATTTCACAAAGTACCCCTAAAAAAGCCGTTTTAAGTGGTTTTAGCAGGCTTGTCTTCTCGGTGTCAGGTCAAGTCAGCCTCAAAAATAATAACAATCTCACTCGGCTGTTCTCTGCCGAGTATTTGACGTTAAAGGCTTGTAAGCCCGCCCATGATTATTCTCATCAGCTCGAAAATCACTCAGTCAAATATCCACGCGTCTTTGGGCAAGGCGGAGTACAGCTATTTCTTTTTACTCAAGGATTTCCTGCCCGCACTGGAAAGGATTGGCAAGGTTATCCACGTTTCAAGTCAATCTGAAGTTGATGACCATTACGTTCAGTACAGTAGCCAAGGGCAACCTGTTGTATTTATCAGTGTCAGTCCGCCGCACCAAACACCACTGACATCAGCCTGCCCAACCGTCAGTCTTTTCGCGTGGGAGTTCGATAGCCTGCCATCAGGGGGGTGGGATGAGAGTCCTTGCAACGACTGGCGCTATGCATTTGCTTGCATTCAAGGTGCAATTAGTACTAGTCAAGAAACAGCAGCTTTGGTCACGCAAGTTATGGGTGATGCGTATCCGATTATTGCTATGCCCGCTCCGATTTGGGATCGGTATTCAAGCCTAGGTTCCGTGACCGGCAAAACGCCCATTTTAGATGAGCGTAAGTTTTCGTTCGCAGGCATTGTGATTGATAGTTGTACGCTTGGCTTATCAGCCGATGGGCTAGTACGCAAACAATCTACAGAATCTGTGCAGGATGAAGATACTCAGTCATCGCCAGAACGCACTCCTCTTCTTTCGCTTCAAAACACAGTTGCCCATTCTCTTAAGCACAGCGCTGCATTGCTCCGCGGGTGGTGGGCTGAAATTAATTCGCCTATCGAGGGAGGCGAGTTAGCCGTTAGCCTGGTTCCGGTAACCGCTCAAGCTGGATTGCCTGATGAGCCTCATCAGGCAGCGCTGCCTCCTTTGCAAGAAGTGCTAGTCAATGGTGTTGTCTATTGCACAGTGCTTAATCCAGCAGATAGTCGTAAAAACTGGGTGGAGGTTATTACTGGATTTTGCTGGGCATTTAAAAATGTGGAGGATGCCACCTTAGTTGTGAAGATGACGCACTACGACCTTGAGTATTACCGGATCGTGCTAATTACATTGCTTTCCCGCTTAGCCCCATTCAAGTGCCGAGTGCTTGTGTTGCACGGATATCTGGAGGATCGGGAGTACCAAGCACTCATTGCGGCCAGTAGTTTCTATGTGAACGCCTCATCAGGCGAAGGGTTATGTCTGCCGTTGATGGAATTTTTAAGCGCCAGTAAGCCCGTCATAGCGCCTGCCCATACAGCTATGGCTGACTATATCGATTCTGAGATTGCTTTTTTGGTGGAATGTTCACTTGAGCCATTCTGTTGGCCGCACGACCCGACAGGAATTTTTCATACCCACCGCCATCGTCTTAACTGGCAATCACTCATGGAAGCCTACAAACGCAGTTATCAAATAGCAAAAGCTGACCATGATGCTTACCAGAGGATGTCAATGAGAGCTTATGCTCGGATGCATAGCTTTGCATCGGTAGAGCAAACGATTGAGCCGTTGCGTAATTTTTTAGCAGGCGTGATTGAATCGAGCCGTGAGCGGCCCAATACCCTTCAGAAAAGAGGGGCTGCGCAATGAAGTTTTTAGTTTATTCCGCCGTTGGGGCAAACAATATTGCGGCTAGCATGGGAATGCCTGAGTACAGCTATTACTTTGTTCTGAAGGACTTTTTGCCTGTTCTGCAAAGTTTGGGTGACGTGCAGTTTGTTACGGAGCCTCAAGTCGAGGTCGATGCACTCTATGATGAAGCTCTGGCGCACGGCCGAGAATGCATTTTTCTGTCGTTCTCGCCTCCGCATAAAACGTTTGTTGCGCTGCGATGCCCTACCGTTCCTGTTTTTGCATGGGAGTTCTCAAGCATTCCTAATGAGCATTGGCTCGACGACATTAATCAGAACTGGGTACATGTCCTCAAGCAATGTCGCCGGGCAATTACTCATTCGACAATGGTAGTGCAAGCGGTACGTAATGAACTGGGAGCGCAATATCCCATTTTATCGACGCCATCTCCGGTGTGGGATCGATTTGCCAATCTTCGTAAAACTCAGAGCAACTTGCCCTTAAATGAGCCCGTAAAAATTAAAGTGGTGTGCGGGGTAGTTGTAGATAGCTTTGATCCTGCCTTGAAACCCTACATCTCAGGGCCAGAATCTTCCGCTCTCGTCGTCCAGGCTATTCGCGAGCATCAAAGCGCTACGGCTCGATCTTCTGTTTCGCTCAACTTCGATCAAGTGCTAGTACGTAAGCAGTCGCGCTTGCGTGTTAGCAAAAGATATTTAGGGGAGTGGTACATTTCAGTTCTTCAGCCGTTGCTGCCGTTTTTGCCAGGACGCCGTAACCGTCAAGCTAACCCCCCGATTGACTCTGTAATTGATGTGGTAGCTAGTGATCCAACTAAGCCATTGGAGCCCCGCAACACAGTAGAACCACCCCATCCGGCAGAGTCAGGATTGACTCCAAAAATGCCTGTCTGGGCAGCACAAGCGAGTGAAATTGAGCTATCCGGTGTGGTTTTCACCGCAATGTTTAACCCTTACGACGGGCGAAAAAACTGGGCCGATATGCTCACTGCATTCTGTGCTGCATTTCGGGACACGCCCGATGCAACATTGGTGTTTAAGCTGGGTCATAGCGAATACCTTTCAGCTATGCATGACATGCTGATCTGGATGGCTAGAATGCCAGCCTACAAATGTCGAGTTGTATTGATACATGGTTACTTGGAGGGAGACGAATTCGATAACCTAGTGGGTGCTAGCGCCTTTGCCGTCAATGCATCTCATGGCGAAGGTCAGTGCTTGCCACTAATGGAGTTTATGTCGTCTGGGAAGCCAGCAATTGCTCCCCGCCACTCCGCCATGGTTGATTACATGGATGAGGAGGTGGGATTTGTAGTTAATAGCTGGCTTGATGGCACCGCATGGTCTCACGACCCTCGATTGGCTTACCGCACCTTACGTCATCAGATTGATTGGGCGTCGCTGAAGGATGCGTACAGTGCTGCTTATACCTGTGCCAAAGAGCAGCCGGAAAAATATCAGCAGTTGTCGCGCAATGCGGTCAAACGAATGCATGAACACTGTTCGCAAAACGCTGCGCGAGAAAAGCTGGTCGATTTTTTTCAGCTAGAGTCAAAGGTGTCCGCGTGAATTTTTTGCAGAAGCTTTTTCAGCGGCTAAAGCCGGATGTGTCAGCAGCAAGGGATGATGAGGTCACCGCGGCTGATTATGTTGATGCGCGGGATTGTGGGTTGGTTGATGCCGTGCAAAGTGGTTGGTTTCGTAACGCCAGTGATGAGTTATTTACTGGGTTCGCTATCTCCGCTGAGGATGTGGTGCTCGATATTGGCTGTGGCGCTGGTGGAGCCACATTGTTCTGTGCAAATCGTGGTGCCCATGTGGTATTCACTGATGTTATCGCCGACAAGATTGACGCGCTCAAAAGCAAGCTCAGTCAAACTTCTGCTCGCGGAGTCGAAGGCATTGTTTCTGACAGCGTGCCGTTGCCATTGGCCGATGATTACGCCTCACGGATTATCGCTCTTGAGGTGCTTGAGCATGTTGACGACCCTGCGGAGGTGCTCCGCGAACTCGTGCGCATAGCACGTCCAGGGGCGTTATTTCTATTAGCCGTGCCCGATCCTGTTGGCGAACATATCCAAAAAAAGTGTGCCTCACCAAACCATTTTGTACGCCCTAACCACATCCATATTTTTGAACGTGAAGACTTTGCCACCCTGGTTGAGGGTGCCGGGCTGACCATCGAGCGCCGCTCTTCGTATGGTTTTTTTTGGACCATGTGGATGCTGATGTATTGGACGGAGCAAAAAAACAGTGGCAAGCCCAGTTCAGGCGAAACCCATGATGTTGTGCACCCGCCATACAGCGCGCTAGTCGAGGATTGGTCGAGCTTGTGGCGACGCCTAATTGATATGCCTGAGTTCTCACCTGTGAAGCAAAGCCTAGACATTTTAATGCCAAAAAGTCAGGTGATCGTTGCGCGCAAACCAGATTAGTAAGTTTGCCACGAGCCAATAATAGGAATAAGAATGCTCAGTAAAATAAAACGCTTTTTAAACTTATCCCCTGCACCCCTCGAATTTGATGGCGCCTTGGCAAGTGGGGTTTCCAACGATTCCTCGGACAAAGAGTCTCCAGTCAACCTCGAAATAGGTTTGGTAGACAGCTATCTCAGCGGTTGGCTGCGAAACGACACGGGTGAGCTAATCGAAGGGTTCGCCATTACTCCGGCAGATACTGTCCTAGATATAGGTTGTGGCGATGGCGGTTACGCAACTTTTAGCGGCAAGTGCGGCGCTGCAGTTATTCTGGCGGATGTTGATGCTGAAAAAATTGAAATTGCGCGTCAGCGTGTTGAGCAAGCAGGTGCGCGAAGTGTTCAAGCATTAGTTACTGACGCTAATCCGTTACCACTTCCCGATGCCCATGTTTCACGCATCGTCGCCATGGAAGTTCTGGAGCACGTCGATGACCCTGCAGCTTTTATGCAGGAGTTGGTCAGAGTTGCAGTGCCAGGCGCTCTTTTCCTGCTAACAGTACCTGACGAGTTAATCGAAACAATCCAGACACATATCGCGCCTTCAATTTATTTTGAAAAACCCAATCATATTCGTATTTTCAAGCGTGGGGAGCTAGCGCAGTTGGCTTTGGAAGCAGGCCTTACGATTGACCGCACGACTCAATATGGTTTTTACCATTCGGTTTGGTGGTCACTTTACTGGGCTTGTGAAAACCAGCCGCTTTCTCCTCCTTGGCATCCGCTGATTGAAAGCTGGACGCATACTTGGACAACTTTGCTATCGCTTCCCGATGGAGCAAGGATCAAGCAGGCATTAGATGCTGCAATGCCGAAAAGCCAAGTCGTTATTGCGCGTAAACCTTTATGAATCAGCTTTTCGTTACTGGCCGCAGTGGCTTTGTAGGTCAGCATTTAGAGGCGGTGTTGCCATCGACAGATTGGCGACTTATGGCGTCGGCCAAGTTTGATTTGCTTGATCCTGAATCACTCGATTCAGCGCTCAGTGCGGAATGCCCGGATGCGGTTATTCACCTTGCCGGGCAGACCTTCGTTCCAGAGGCGTTTCGCGATCCTCAGCGTACTTATGAGGTGAATCTGCTCGGGACGCTGAATTTGTTGCAAGCGCTCAAGCGACGTGGTTTTCGCGGCACCTTTTTGTATGTCAGTTCGGGTGATGTTTACGGCAGGGTTGATGAGTCAGACATGCCCATTACCGAGTCCTTGATGGTCAAGCCGCGCAATCCCTATGCAGTGAGTAAGATTGCTGCCGAGCTGCTTTGTCTGCAATGGGCTTATACCGAATCTTGGCGCGTCGTGATTGCTCGTCCGTTTAACCACATTGGACCTGGCCAGAGTGAAACTTTTTTAGTGGCCGATATGGCGCGTCAACTGATTCGGATAAAACGGGGTCAGCAAGCTCCTGTCTTGAATGTGGGCGATGTTGATGTGAGCCGTGATTTTCTCGACGTGGCCGATGTTGTAGCTGCCTACTTGCTTCTGCTTGAGAAAGGTAAGAGCGGCGAAATATACAACCTGTGTTCGGGCGTGGAGCGAGTAATCCGTGACGTGATCAATCAGATGGCGCAACTGGCGGGCGTAGAGGTGGTACTGGAGCACGACTCCGAGCGCTTTCGCCGGGCTGAGCAGCGAAGAGTTGTCGGTTGTTCGGCAAAAATTCAAAAAGAGACTGGATGGGAGCCTGAAGCGGGCTTTTCAGAGACGCTGCTTAGCGTTTTATCTGATTGGGAGGGCCGAGAGCAACGCTAAACATAAAGCTCAATTAGGTTTGATTGGCGAGTCAAATCTAGGGCTGTCGACACGGCTGATAAATGACAACGAAAGACTGGGTGTAAACCTAGCGAAAATTTTCCAGAGACCCTGCTCAGAGCCATCTCTGAGAGTAGTAAGAGAATAATAATGTATAAAAAAGCGCTTATCACAGGTTTAACAGGTCAGGATGGTGCGTATTTGGCCAAACTGCTATTAGACAAAGGTTATGAGGTCCATGGCCTTGTTGCCCGGCGTAGTACCGATACCCGTTGGCGCTTGCGCGAGCTGGGTGTTGAGTCGCGCATTGTCTACCACGATGGCGATCTGGCTGATGCGTCCTCAGTGCAACGTGCCGTGCTTAAGGCACGTCCTGATGAGGTGTATAACCTCGGCGCTCAAAGCTTCGTCGGCAGCTCTTGGGATCAACCGATTACCACGGGCATAGTCGACGGCCTGGGCGTTACCCATATGCTTGAGGCTATACGCCAGTTCAGCCCTGAGACACGCTTCTACCAAGCTTCAACCAGCGAGATGTTTGGTTTGATCCAAGCCGAGCGTCAGGATGAAAACACACCTTTTTATCCCCGCAGTCCCTACGGTGTGGCCAAGTTATATGGTCATTGGATAACCGTGAACTACCGCGAAAGCTTTGGCTTGCATGCGTCGAGTGGCATTTTGTTTAACCACGAATCGCCGTTGCGCGGTATTGAGTTTGTCACACGTAAGGTGACAGATGCCGTCGCACGCATTAAACAGGGAAAACAGCATGAGCTTCGGCTGGGCAATATCGACGCTCAGCGCGACTGGGGCTTTGCCGGTGACTATGTCGAAGCCATGTGGTTGATGCTGCAGCAAGATAAGCCAGACGACTACGTCATCGCGACCGGCATCACGACGACTGTGCGTGAGATGTGCCGCATCGCGTTCTCATATGTGGAATTGGACTACCAAGATCACGTAATCATCGATCCTGAGTTCTTCCGTCCAGCGGAGGTCGAAGTGCTGTTGGGTAACCCGGCCAAAGCTGAGCGAGTACTTGGCTGGACCCCCAAGACCAACCTTGAAGTTTTGATTCAGTCGATGGTCGAAGCTGACCTTAAGCGTGTAGCCAAGGAGTGATCTGATGATAGTTCCTGTGATTTTGTCCGGCGGTGCCGGAACACGCTTATGGCCAGTCTCACGCGAGGGTCAGCCTAAGCCTTTTATGCTTATGCCAGACGGTGAATCGTTGCTGGCCAAGACCTATCGCCGTGCTGCCGATTTGATCGTCGATGGCGGTGAAATTGTCACTGTGACTAATCGGGACTACTACTTTCAAAGCAAAGATCATTTTCTAGCTGCCAAGCTAAGGCCGCGCCGCCCGCATTTTATTCTTGAGCCGGTTGGCCGCAACACGGCGCCAGCGATTGCTATTGCTGCACTGACCCTGGCGCAAAACCACGGCGACGATGTGGTGATGGTGGTCATGCCTGCCGATCACCTGATCTGCGACAGCGCTGGTTTCAATGCTTCAGTGAAGCATGCAGAAGTACTCGCTCTAGAGGGCCACTTGGTGACCTTCGGAGTTCCGCCTACTGCACCTGAGACGGGTTTTGGATACATCGAAACCGGTAGCGCGCTCGACGCCAGTGGGGCTACCAAGGTCGTTAGATTCGTCGAAAAGCCGGATGCGAGCACTGCGCAAGGCTACTTGGATAGCGGCAACTTTCTCTGGAACTCCGGAATGTTTTGCTTCACCGCAGGCACCTTCATTGCAGAGCTCGAGCGCTATGCTCCCGAGTTGCTGGAGCAAGTGCGTCTGTGCATCGAGCAAAGCCCTGTGCAGGATGTGCCGACACTGGTTCAGCGTGAACTGGACAGCAAAACGTTTTCTGAGATGCCAGATATTTCCATTGATTACGCATTGATGGAGGTTTCGGAGCGCGTGGCGGTGATACCGGCGGCATTCGACTGGAGTGATATCGGTTCCTGGAATGCTATGAGCCAATTAGTCGAGCCGGATGCACACAATAACCGTGCAACCAACAATGCCCTGTTTATTGATAGCCACAACAACTATGTGCAGAGCGATGGCCGGATGGTCGCAACGGTCGGCCTTGATAACCTGATAGTGATTGATACTGATGATGCGTTATTGGTTGCTCATGCTGACCGCGCTCAAGATGTACGGCTAGTGGTCAAGCAGCTTAAGGACAACAATCATGATGCCTATCGTCTGCATCGCACGGTGAGTCGGCCTTGGGGCACATTCACCGTTCTTGAAGAAGGGCCGCGTTTCAAGATCAAACGCATCGTGGTTAAGCCGGGCGCGTCGCTTTCTTTGCAAATGCACCATCACCGCAGCGAACACTGGATTGTGGTTAAGGGCATGGCCAAAGTCACCAATGGTGATGGCGCGCGCCTGGTCAATAGCGACCAATCAACCTACATAGCTGCTGGCCATAAACACCGCTTGGAGAACCCGGGTGTAATTGAGCTGGTGATGATCGAAGTGCAGAGTGGTGAGTACTTGGGTGAAGACGACATTGTACGTTTCGAAGATCAATACGGCAGGGTGGTCTGATGGCTTTGAGTATGGCTCGCGCTGTCTGGAGCTATCGTGGCTTTGTTGTCGGCAGCGTGAAGCGTGAGTTCCAAACCCGTTACCAGAATTCACTGTTAGGCGCTGCATGGTCTGTACTTAATCCGCTGTCGATGATCATCGTTTACACGGTTATTTTTTCGCAGTTGATGAAAGCTCGACTGCCGGGTGTTGATAACGGCCTCGCGTATGGGATTTATCTGTGCGCGGGAATTCTGACCTGGGGTTTTTTTGCCGAGGTGATTGGCCGCAGTCAGTCGGTGTTTCTGGAACATGCAAACCTGATCAAAAAGCTCAGCTTTCCACGAATCTGCTTGCCGTTGATTGTGGTGCTCAACGCGGGGGTTAACTTTGCGATTATCTTCGCTTTGTTCCTTGGGTTTTTGCTCGCAACGGACAATTTTCCCGGCTGGGCCGTTCTTGCGGTACTTCCCGTATTGATGATTCAGATCGTGTTCTCTATCGGTTTAGGCATCATGCTCGGGGTGCTCAATGTGTTCTTCCGCGATGTCGGCCAGTTTGTCGGCATTTTTTTGCAGTTTTGGTTTTGGTTCACGCCAATCGTATACCCGGCATCAATTCTTCCTGACTGGGTCAAACCCTTCTTGAGTGCAAACCCAATGGTGCCGTTGATCAGCGCCTATCAAGGCATCTTTGTGTATGGCCGCTGGCCTGATTGGTCGTCGCTGCTGCCGACATTAATCATTGCTGTCGTTTTGTGTGTGTTAGCGATGCGCTTGTTCCGTAAGCGCTCGGGCGAAATGGTGGATGAACTCTAATGGGCAGCATTCAGGTAAGCCAGCTGGGCAAAGCATACAAGCAGTACCCCTCGCGCTGGGCGCGCCTCGCTGAATGGTTTATCCCTTTTTCAGCGCCTAGGCACCAACTTAAGTGGGTACTTCAAGACCTTTCTTTCACCGTTAATCCCGGCGAAGCGCTGGGGATTATTGGCGTTAATGGGGCGGGCAAAAGCACGCTGTTGAAAATGATCACGGGGACTACGCAACCCAACGCCGGGTCTATCCAGCTGCAAGGTAGAGTGGCAGCTTTGTTGGAACTGGGGATGGGGTTTCACCCAGATTTTAGTGGACGGCAGAACGTCTTTATGGCGGGACAGCTGCTTGGTTTGGGCATGGAAGAGCTGCACGAGCTTATGCCGGAGATTGAAGCGTTCGCTGAAATCGGCGAGTACATTGATCATCCGGTCCGCACCTACTCCAGTGGTATGCAAATGCGCTTGGCATTTAGCGTCGCCACTGCTCGACGTCCCGATGTTCTGATTGTCGATGAAGCGCTGTCGGTAGGTGACGCGTATTTTCAGCATAAAAGCTTCGCGCGGATTCGTGAATTTCGCAAAGCCGGCACTACATTGCTGATTGTGTCCCATGACCGACAGGCGATACAGAACCTCTGTGACCGGGCAATTCTGCTAGCTAATGGCAAACTTGCGCTTGAAGGTTCGCCAGAAGAAGTGATGGATTTTTACAGCGCTATGCTGGCTGAGAAAGAGCAGCAAACCGTGCGTCAAGAGCGTCTTGATAGCGGGCAAGTCAGGACCATCTCGGGCACCGGAGAAGCTGGTTTTGCAGATATCGCGTTGATCAACGACCAAGGTCAGCGGGTTGAGGTCATCTCTGTAGGCTCCATGGTTACTCTCGAAGTCACCGTTGATATACGGGCAGATGTGCCGAGATTGATTTTAGGATTCATGATTAAAGACCGTATGGGTCAAGCCATGTATGGCATTAATACCCATCGTCTTAATCAGCCTGTTGAAAACTTAAAAGCTGGCCAACAGGTGGTTTATCGCTTCAAGTTCCCTGTCCGTCTTGGTAAGGGCAATTATTCAATTGCACTGTCCTTGTCACGCTTTGACTCTCATCTGGATACCAACTACGAGTGGCGCGATTTCGCGCTGGTGTTTCATGTCATCAACATCAAACAGGCTGACTTTGTCGGCTGTGCCTGGCTTGATTCTGATGTGTCCATCGAGCGCAGCGAAGCTGTCGTTTCGACCACCGTCGAGAGTTAAGGATGACTATGCGGCTCTTAGTTGAATGCACCTATGTATATGAGCACCCGAATGACAACTCGGGCATCCAGCGTGTTGTGCGCAATGTTATCAACCAGCTGTCTGCAGTTGACGCTTCTGTCGAGTGCATTCCAATCATGATGCGGGGGGGGGAAGTACACCAGGTGCTCAGTTTGGCTCCGTTGCCGACGCAACAGCTTTCATGGAAGCAAAAGCTTCGGGTCAAGCTCGATCATTGGCGAAATCGCTTCTGGTGTTTACATGCGCACGTTGAGCGGCTGGCGCCTTTGCGTTATTCGCATACGTTGCGTCGGATCTTTTATGTGCTCTGTCGCTTGGCGGGCCTGAGTTTTAGCATTCCGATCCGATTGCTTGATCGCTTTACTAACGACACCCCTGCACCAGAGCGCGCGGTAGTTATTGAGTGTCGAGAGGGTGACCAGTTATTGCTGCTCGATTCATCGTGGCATGCCGACTTCTTTCCACTGGCTGAGCGATTGAAGCGTGAAGGTGTGGGTATTATTTCGGTGATCTATGACCTTATTCCACTAACCCATCCGCAGTTTTGTGATGCTGGCTTGGTCAAAGTATTTGATCGTTGGTTTGACTGGATCTCGCGAACCGCTGATGGGTTTATCGCAATCTCTTCTACCATCAGTGAGCAAGTTAAAGCTGAAGTAACGAGCAGAATTGGTGAAACCGAAGCAGGAACGCGTTGGTTTGACCATTTTTACCTGGGCTCTGAGCTTGATCTCGTTGTCGCTGATAAAAAGCTCGAGAACAGACTGCTCACGCTATTTGACGGCACCGCTCCGGTTTACCTGATGGTCAGTACTATCGAGCCGCGCAAGAACCATGCGTACTTGCTCGACGCTTTTGAGCTGCTATGGCAAAAAGATTCGCCTGCCTGCCTTTGTATAGTGGGTAAAGTCGGCTGGAAGTGCGATGACTTGATTGAGCGCATCGAGTCGCACCCCGAGCTGAACCAGCGTTTATTTATGTTCAATAGCCTTGACGATGCCGGTCTCGAATACGCTTATAACCATTCGCGGGCCCTGGTATTTCCTTCATACGTCGAAGGCTTTGGATTGCCTCTCGTTGAAGCAATGCAGCGAGGTTTGCCAGCAATGGCGAGTGCTATCCCAGTGTTTGAGGAAATCGGCGGTGACTTCATGGCTTACTTCGAGCTTGGCCAGCCCGCCTCTCTCGCTGCACTCGTCGAGAACTTTGAGCAGACTGGGCGCTTTCCTGCCGCTAAAAACCTACAGCAATGGTCTTGGTTGAGCTGGAATGATTCAACTCGCCAGCTGATCGAGCGTACGGCGACCCATGTCATGCAAGCGAAATCGAGCGACAGAATATTGAGTGGGTTTGATGTCAAAACGCATAGCGCTTAACGCAGGCATTTTGCGGGCGCCGCGTACTGGTATTGGTCAGTATTTGGCTGAGCTCGCCAATGAGTTGTCCAAGCAAGATGATCTCCAGTTGCAGTTTTTTAATGGCTGGAGCTGGAGTGAGCAATTGCCTGAAAACTCCATGCCAGGCTATTCACGTTGGAGCAACCTGATTAAACGCTGGGTGCCTGGTGCCTACCCATTACGTCGCGTGTTAGAACAGCAGCGTTTTACTCACGGTTTACGCAGCAAGCCCGCGAATCTCTATCACGACCCCAGTCTCTGGCCGTTTGAGTTTGATGGGCCCATGGTAATGACGCTGCATGACCTCACGCATATACATTACCCGCACACGCAACCTGTTGACCGGATTAATGAAATAGAGCGCCATACTGCCAGCGCAGTGCAGCGAGCCGCTAGAATTCTAGTTGACTCAGAGTTCATTGCTGCGGAAGTCGTAAAGTATTACGGGCTTACTAGAGACAAGCTTGTCGTCGCGCCGTTGGGGTGTTCCGAGCGTTTCAGGCCTCAAGCAGCTGAGGCTTTGCTCGAACCTTTGCAGCCATTCGGATTGATTCCGGGGCAGTATCTGCTGTGTGTCGGGACGCTCGAGCCGCGTAAGAATTTACAATTGGTGTTGAGGGCACATCAGCGTTTACCTGAGCCAATACGCAAGCGTTACCCCCTCGTTATTGCTGGTATGGCAGGCTGGCTTCCTGACAGTTACTCTGAGCCTTTGCAACAGGCATTATCGGGAGGCTATGCCCATGTCTTGGGCTACCAGCCTGATGCGTTGCTCGCGAAAATCGTATCTGGCGCCAGGATGCTGATATTTCCGTCGCTCTATGAAGGTTTTGGTTTGCCGGTGCTTGAAGCCATGAACAGTGGTGTACCTGTGGTTCTGAGTCGAAGAGCTTCATTGCCAGAGGTAGCAGGTGGTGCCGGAAGCTACATTGATGTGGACGATGAAATAGCCTGTGCCGAAATGATCACTCAACTGTTGGAGGACCAGCAGCTTTGGCAGGCAAAGCGCGATGCTGGACTAAAGCGCGCCCAACATTTTTCTTGGCAGCGCTGCGCAGCAATCACTGCTGATGTATATCGACAGGTAATGGTGAACTAATGCGGGTTTTACATTTTTTTAAAACTTACCTGCCTGAATCTATGGGCGGTATCGAGCAGGTTATCTATCAGCTGTGCCAAGGCAGCGCTGCGCAAGGCATTGATAGCCATGTGCTTACATTGAGCTCCGAGCAAGAGCCCAAGGATTTTGCGCTAGGTTCGCACCAAGTTCACCGTGCAAATTTGGATTTCTATCTCGCGTCTACGGGATTTTCATATAGCGTTTTTAAGCGTTTCCGGGAGTTGGCAGCGGAGGCGGATATTATTAATTATCACTTCCCGTGGCCCTTCATGGACGTGGTGCACTTTACGTCTTCGGTGAATAAGCCAACCGTCGTCACCTACCACTCGGACATTGTTCGCCAACAAGGCTTACTACAACTCTACAAGCCAGTAATGAACCGCTTTCTCAGCAGTGTCGACAGAATTATTGCGGCGTCACCTAATTACATGCACACCAGTGAGGTACTTACGCGGTTTGCTAATAAGACGCGGGTGATTCCTTACGGGCTCGATAAAACAACCTACCCAGTGCCCGATCTTGAGCGTTTGGGGCGTTGGCGACAGCAGTTTGGGTTGCGGTTCTTTCTGTTTGTTGGGGTTATGCGTTATTACAAAGGCCTGCATATTTTACTGGATGCCTTAGCGGGTACAAATTATCCGGTAGTTATTCTCGGGGCTGGCCCGTTAGAGCAGGAACTCCGAGCCCAGGCTCAACGACTTGGCCTGAATCACGTTCATTTTGTCGGGCGTCTGGGTGACGAAGATAAAGTGGCATTGCTGCAGTTATGTAGCGCGATCGTATTTCCGTCGCATTTGCGTTCGGAGGCTTTTGGCATTTCTTTGCTTGAAGGCGCTATGTATGGAAAGCCGATGATCTCCAGTGAAATAGGCACCGGGACCAGCTACATCAATATTCACGGAGAGACAGGTTTGGTGGTTCCGCCAAGTAACCCTCAGGCGTTTCGTGAGGCGATGCGCACACTTTGGGACAACCCTGAACTTTCTGCGCAAATGGGCGTTCGTGCACTGGAGCGTTATGAGCGGGTTTTTTCTGCCCAGCGTATGTGTGAGCAAACAGCGGAGCTGTACCAAGAGTTACTTGATGCTCCCCAGCAGCGAGCAGAGCCTTGCGCTTGACTCAAAACTTAACCGTTTAGATGCACCAGAAACCCCACCCACAAAAAAACCGCCACAGCTCAGCTGTGACGGTTTTTTATTGAGCTGAATTTAGCGCCAGAAGGGCTTCTTCAGTTCTGCGTGGCGTTGGCTTTCAGTAATGCCGGCATCAGCCAGAAGGCGTGCATCAAGTCGAGCCAGTTGACGGCGGCTGACGATGCGGCGCTGCCATAGCAATACTGTGGCGGCCATACGCAGCGGGGCACCGCTGATAACAGAATTCGGTTGTGCTTCGAATAACAGTTCGGAACTGAGGGTACGTTCCATGGTGTGCATCCTTCCGCTTGTGGCGGTGTGAGAGAGTATTTTGCTTGGTACTAATGATGAGGGTTTTTCAAATGACGCAGTAGTCACAGATAATCAAAATTATTACGTTAATAGATAGGATGCTTTGTAACTGTTTCTATGATTTTTGATTAAACTGTACTGTACATAAGTTATTTAGCCATTGAAAAAGCTATTTTGCAGTTGATTTAGCTGCGATATTCTGTATTTGCAGCAAAAATATTACGGTACAGTTGTAAATTGAATGGATATTTTTGCTGACCTGTTTTTCAGGTTATATCCATATTACTCTCAGCTTTATCGGATCTGTACCGCTGCCAGGTAATCCCAGGCGTACAGTTTGTTGCCCGGTTGACTCTATGGTTTGACTGCTTGGCGTTTGCACACTGCCACTGCTGGCAGAGCAGTGAGCCTGAGTCCACCGCCTATTATTCTCACCCGTGCAAAATATGGCGGCGCGCTGTAATGGTGACGCGCGTTAAGCGTCCTTATTAAAGGTTGCCTGCTGTAATCCCGCATCGGGGCTTGTATGCGCAGGCGCGATCAGAAAAGCAAATAAGGAACAGCCGTGAATACAATTGCTAGGTTTACGGGCGCAGCCATAGTGGCGTCTTTCACCGCGCTGTCAGTGCAGGCTGACGAAGGTTTTTCAACGCAGGTTGATGCTAAAGGCACTATTACTTTGCCTGAGGATTTTCGCGCAACGATGTCGCACCTGGGATCTTGGTATGTGCCTAGCGGCGAAGCGAGTGGCTTTCATGATGTGTATCTGGATTCAGACGCCGTCAGCGCATTTCGCAAGTCCGGTAAGTTTCCGGACGGGGCGGTAATGGTCAAAGAGTTGCGCCATGCCAAAGTGGGTAATTACACCACGGGCGCCGGCGTTAGCCATGCAACTGATATCAAGCAAACCTTTGTCATGGTCAAAGACAGTACCAATCGTTTCGCCGGGAAAAATCCAGCGTGGGGCGAAGGCTGGGGATGGGCGCTGTTTAAACCGGACAGTGCCGGAAAAAGCGTGGTCACTGATTACAGAATTGATTGCTTGGGCTGCCACGCGCCTGCCAAAGCCAAGGATTGGATTTACACCGAAGGCTATCCAACTCTGGGGGCTAAATAAGCACGGTTCAGGCGAGGAGGCGGTCCCCGGGCTGCCGAATCTAGGCGTGGATTTACGCCCCTTTCATCCTGACCGCCAGTGCATTTCCAGGAGCCTAAAGACAATTAAAAAGGCCCGAGCTGATCTTCAGCTCGGGCCTTTTTATGTCGCTGCGTTTAACGCTTACTCAACGGCTTTGACCATGTCCTCAATGACTTTCTTGGCATCGCCAAACACCATCATGGTTTTGTCGAGGTAGAACAGTTCATTGTCGAGACCGGCATAGCCGCTAGCCATCGAGCGCTTGTTGACGATCACGGTCTTGGCTTTGTAAGCCTCGAGAATCGGCATACCTGCAATCGGTGACTTGGGATCATTCTTCGCCGCTGGGTTAACCACGTCGTTGGCGCCCAACACCAACACCACGTCGGTCTGGCCGAACTCGGAGTTAATGTCTTCCATCTCGAACACTTGCTCGTAAGGCACTTCGGCCTCAGCCAGCAACACGTTCATGTGGCCAGGCATACGACCGGCAACCGGGTGAATGGCGTACTTAACGGTTACGCCGCGATGAGTCAGCTTCTCGGCCAGCTCCATCAGCGCATGTTGTGCACGCGCCACGGCCAAACCATAACCCGGAACGATTACCACGGTGTCGGCGTTGGTCAGGAGGAAGGCGGCGTCGTCGCTTGAGCCCGACTTAACCGGACGCTGTTCTTTGCTGCCGGTTGCAGGGCCTGCATCCGCTTCGGCGCCGAAGCCACCGAGGATCACATTGAAGAACGAGCGGTTCATCGCCTTACACATGATGTAAGACAGAATCGCGCCGCTGGAACCCACCAGCGAGCCGGCAATGATCAGCATCGAGTTGTTCAGCGAGAAACCGATACCCGCCGCAGCCCAGCCTGAATAGCTGTTGAGCATCGACACCACAACCGGCATATCTGCGCCGCCAATCGGGATGATGATCAGTACGCCGATGATGAACGCCAGGATCAGCAGCAGGGTGAAGGCGGTCAGGCTTCCGGTAAAGGTGAAGTACAAGCCCAATACCAGAATTGCGATGCCCACGATCAGATTGATTTTGTGCTGACCGCTGAACGACACCGGTGCGCCTTGGAACAGGCGGAACTTGTATTTGCCAGACAGCTTGCCGAAGGCGATAACCGAACCCGAGAAGGTCACTGCACCGATGGCCGCGCCCAGGAACAGTTCCAAACGGTTACCCGCTGGAATGGCATCGCCCAGTGCGGCAACGATGCCCAGTGATTGCGGTTCAACGACAGCAGCAACTGCAATAAATACTGCGGCCAGACCAATCATGCTGTGCATGAAGGCAACCAGCTCAGGCATCTTGGTCATTTCAACGCGCTTGGCCATGATCGAGCCAGCGGTGCCGCCGACCAACAAGCCCAGGATCACATAGCCAATGCCAGGTGTGTCGGCTTCAGCGCTGAGTTTGTACATCAGGCCAATGGTGGTGATGACCGCCAAACCCATGCCGATCATGCCGAACAGGTTGCCGCGACGTGATGTTGTCGGGTGCGACAGGCCTTTAAGCGCTTGGATAAAGCAGATCGAGGCGATCAGGTAGAGAACAGTGATGAAATTCATGCTCATGATCAGTGCTTCTCCGTCGGCGCGGCTGCTTTAGGCGCCTTCTTCTTGAACATTTCGAGCATGCGTCGAGTGACCAGAAAGCCACCGAATACATTCACTGCCGCCAACGCGACAGCCATCGTGCCCATAAACTTGCCAAACGGGGTCACGGTCAATGCCGCGGCCAACATGGCACCGACAATTACGATTGCCGAAATGGCGTTGGTCACTGCCATCAATGGTGTGTGCAGCGCTGGGGTTACGTTCCAAACCACGTGGTAGCCGACATAAATTGCCAGCGCAAAAATGATCAGGTTGTAGATACCGTCGGAAATTTCCATGTCTCTACTCCTTTAGCCGTTGCTGCGGACGATTTCACCGTCGCGGCACATCAGGCACGCGGCGACGATATCGTCTTCGAGGTTGACGTTGAACTGGCCGTCCTTGTCGAGGACCAGCTTGAGGAAGTCGAGCAGGTTACGCGCGTACAGTGCAGATGCATCCGCAGGCACCAAGGCCGCCAGATTGCTATGGCCGACGATAGTTACCCCGTGCTTCACCACCACTTGCTCGGCTTCAGTCAGTGGACAGTTGCCACCTTGAGCTGCAGCGAGGTCGATGATCACCGAGCCGGGCTTCATCTCTTGGACTGTCGCTTCATGCAGCAAGGTAGGTGCCTTGCGACCTGGGATTAATGCGGTGGTGATGACAATGTCGGCCTGCTTGGCGCGCTCGTGTACAGCTTTCGCTTGACGCTCCATCCACGACGCGGGCATTGGCCGGGCGTAACCGCCCACACCTTGAGCGGCATCGCGCTCCTCATCGGTCTCAAATGGCACATCGACAAACTTGCCACCCAGCGACTCAATCTGCTCTTTAACCGCGGGGCGTACATCTGAGGCTTCAATTACTGCGCCCAGGCGCTTGGCTGTCGCGATGGCTTGCAGGCCAGCAACACCCGCTCCGAGAATCAGAATCCGCGCGGCCTTTACGGTACCGGCAGCGGTCATCAACATCGGCATAAAGCGTGGGTAATGATGCGCAGCCAGTAGCACGGCTTTGTAGCCGGCAATGTTGGCCTGGGATGAAAGCACGTCGAGACTTTGAGCGCGAGAGGTGCGCGGGGCAGCTTCAAGGGCAAAGGCAGTAATGCCGCGAGCATTCATCAGTGCAATGGTTTCATTGCTGAACGGGTTGAGCATGCCAACCAGAACGGCACCAGACTTCATCAGCGCAAGCTCAGCTTCAGATGGGGCGACCACTTTGAGTACAAGCTCAGCGCCAAAGGCATCGCTACCGCTGCCAATGGTTGCGCCGGCAGCTTCATACGCTGCATCGGTCACGCTGGCACTAATGCCTGCGCCGCTTTGTACTGTTACCTGATGACCTTGGCCAATCAGTTTCTTAATGGTCTCGGGAGTCGCGGCTACGCGCGTCTCTCCGGCATGGGTTTCGAGAGGAACACCGATGTGCACTTCAAATCTCCTGCGTGATCTTTTTTTGTGAACCCGGACGCTACGTTGGCATGCGGGCGAGGGGAGGATCAGCACAATCCCGCTTCAGTAAGACTTTAGTATTTAGCGGGGTCGGCATTTTGCAGGGGAAGCGCGAGGCCTTCAAGACGTTCTGAAGTAAAACATTGCAGTAACTACAGGTCACCAGATGACTGTTCATTCTATAAACAGGCTTAAACCCCTGTATATAGGGGGTTTAAGCTGATTTATAGCAGGTTTTCAGTCGTTAAACGCTGATGGAATAATTTGCGATTCAGCAGATCAATGGTTATCAGTGTAATTTTAGCCAGCGCCCCTGAACTAGCGCAGTTGCGACCTCTAGTGTGCAAAAAACGCAACACTTGAGCGGTGAACATCCTTCATTATCTGTAGCGCTCACCAATGCTGACTACGGGGTCAGCTTGTAGCTGTCAGCCCCTGATTTAAAAGGATTTGGCAGCTACGCTAGCAACTTTGAAAGCGCAATAAACAGCAGAAAAAGTTTGGATGCTGTCATTTATTCCAGTCCACACCGCTGCGCGTACGCTTGAGTCTGCTCAATCAACCAGTCGCGTA
Organism: Pseudomonas sp. EL_65y_Pfl2_R95; assembly: GCF_963971045.1. Taxonomy (NCBI): domain Bacteria; kingdom Pseudomonadati; phylum Pseudomonadota; class Gammaproteobacteria; order Pseudomonadales; family Pseudomonadaceae; genus Pseudomonas; species Pseudomonas sp. EL_65y_Pfl2_R95. The sequence goes on from NZ_CAXAOV010000004.1 coordinate 504,044, forward strand.
GTACCTGCAGGGCGGCTGACTCGGCCTTGCGCTCGGGGATGATCAAAAAATACGCCTTGTCACTGGGGTAGCTGTGGGGTGAGGCAATCACCAAGCGACCTTCGTTTAGCTCCCGCTCAATCAGGAAGGGCGGTATCAAGGCGATGCCCATCTCATGAATGGCAGCTTGTGCCAGCATCGAAAAAAGCTCATAGCGAGGCCCGCTCATATCCCGCACTGCGGTCATGCCTTGGCTGTTAAACCATTGTCGCCAGCCATAGGGGCGGGTGGTCTGTTGGAGTAGCGGTAGTTTGGCCAGCTCTTCTGCCGATAACTGTGCGCCATTACTGAGCAGTGCGGGGCTGCAGACAGGCATTGAGTTTTCGCGCATCAGCCGATAGGACGCCGTGCCCGACCAGTCGCCATCGCCAAAATAGATTGCTGCATCGAAGTCGGTGTCAGCGAACAAAAATGGCCGAGTGCGGTTGGTCAGGTTAACCGTCACGTGAGGGTGCAAGCGCTGAAAGTCCTTGAGTCGTGGCAGCAACCACTGAGTGCCAAATGTGGGCACAACGGCGAGCTCAATGGTCATCGCACCTTGTTGCCCGATCATTGCCAGCGTGTCGCGCTCGACCGCATCAAGTTGCCCTGCTATTCGACGCGAATACGAGGTGCCTGCCTCGGTCAGCAAAACCCCGCGTCTTGAGCGGCGAAACAGTTCGACGCCAAGGAAGTCTTCCAGACCGGCGATTTGCCGGCAGATTGCACTCTGCGTCAGGGCAAGTTCGTGTGCCGCTTTGGTAAAGCTCTGGTGGCGCGCGGCTGACTCGAAGGCAATTAGTGCGGCAGTACTGGGGATTTTTCGGCGCATGGTTGTCGCTCTGCATTTATGTGAGGTCTGTGTTGCAATGTTTCTTTCGCAACATGCCATAAAGTTACTCTGTGCCTTGTCGAAGTTTTGTCAGTGCAGGACGGTTTTCACCTGCTATCGGTTATCCCGGTTGCCGGGGTGTCACCGCGCAAATGCTGCAACTTTACGGGGCTCGGCGTGGTAGCGAGAGCCTTGCATTCAACTGCTTTGAGCTATAGGGCTAGCTCAGCATCAGCAGATTTTTCGGTTACGGCAGCTGGTTTACGAAGTGAGTATTATGCACAGGTTAGTGCGAAATACTCGTTTGTCTGATGTGCTTTGCAGGTCTAGGATCAATCCACACGCTTAATATGGAGTGCTGCCGTTGGCTGCCCTCCCTCGCTGAACTGAGGATCACACCAATGGCCAAGGCAAGCTTTAACTGGATCGACCCCCTGCTGCTGGATCAGCAACTTACCGAAGAAGAGCGCATGGTGCGTGATAGCGCCCAGCAGTTTGCCGATCACAAGCTAGCCCCGCGTGTGCTCGAAGCCTTTCGTAATGAACAAACTGACCCCGCCATCTTTCGCGAAATGGGGGAGACCGGCCTGCTCGGTGCCACTATTCCTGAAGCGTATGGCGGCAGCGGTCTTAATTATGTGAGCTACGGCCTGATCGCCCGTGAAGTGGAGCGAATTGACTCGGGCTACCGCTCGATGATGAGTGTGCAGTCTTCTTTGGTAATGGTGCCGATTTATGAGTTCGGCAATGAGGAAACCCGGCAGAAGTATTTGCCTAAGTTGGCCAGTGGCGAGTACATCGGTTGCTTTGGATTGACCGAACCCAATCATGGCTCTGATCCGGGTGCGATGATCACGCGGGCCAAGAAAGTGGACGGTGGCTATCGCATCAGCGGCAGCAAAATGTGGATTACCAACAGCCCGATCGCCGATGTCTTTGTCGTCTGGGCCAAGGATGATGCGGGTGATATCCGCGGCTTTGTTCTGGAGAAAGGTTGGGAGGGGCTCAGCACCCCGGCGATTCACGGCAAGGTCGGGCTGCGCGCCTCGATTACCGGCGAAATTGTGATGGACAATGTGTTCGTTCCTGAAGTTAACGCCTTCCCTGATGTGCGTGGACTTAAAGGCCCATTCACCTGCCTGAACTCCGCGCGCTATGGCATCAGCTGGGGTGCATTGGGGGCGGCCGAGTTCTGCTGGCACATCGCACGCCAATACACCCTGGATCGTCAGCAGTTCGGTCGGCCGCTCGCCGCAACGCAGTTAGTGCAGAAGAAACTCGCCGATATGCAGACTGAAATCACGCTGGCGCTGCAGGGTTGCCTGCGCCTGGGGCGGATGAAGGATGAAGGCACGGCTGCGGTTGAAATCACGTCGATCATGAAGCGCAACAGCTGCGGCAAATCGCTGGAGATTGCGCGTATGGCCCGGGATATGCTCGGTGGTAATGGCATCAGTGATGAGTTTGGCGTCGCTCGACATTTGGTCAACCTTGAGGTGGTTAACACCTATGAAGGGACTCACGATGTTCATGCGCTGATTCTGGGTCGGGCGCAAACCGGTATCCAAGCCTTCTTCTAATGGGCTCTATGCAGAAAGGCCTGCTGAGGCCTTTTCTGCTATTTAGTCCCAGCTGTCTCTGCCTGTCTTCGATGCAGGCTGGTGTAGTCCCCCCGTTTTATCTACGGAGTCTGTTATGTCGGGTGCTCTGTCGCATTTACGTGTGCTTGATCTATCTCGTGTTTTGGCTGGCCCTTGGGCTGGGCAAATTCTTGCCGATTTGGGCGCCGAGGTAATCAAGGTTGAGCGCCCGGGCGTGGGTGATGATACGCGTCACTGGGGGCCGCCGTTTTTGCAGGATGCCGCGGGTCAAAACACCTCTGAAGCGGCGTATTACCTCAGTGCTAATCGCAACAAACAGTCGGTAACTATCGATTTCACTCAGCCTCGTGGCCAGCAGTTGATTCGCGAGCTAGCGGCCAAATCGGATGTATTGATCGAGAACTTCAAGGTGGGTGGGCTTGCCGCTTATGGTCTCGACTATGGGAGCTTGAAAGCGCTCAATCCGCGGCTGATTTACTGCTCCATTACCGGCTTTGGCCAGACCGGTCCCTATGCAAAACGTGCGGGCTATGACTTTATGATCCAGGGCTTGGGCGGGCTTATGAGCCTGACTGGACGTCCGGATGATCAGGCGGGGGCTGGGCCGGTGAAAGTCGGCGTGGCATTGACCGATATTCTTACCGGCTTATATTCCACCTCGGCAATTTTGGCTGCGCTGGCCAGTCGCGGTGAAACGGGGCAGGGGCAGCATATCGACATGGCGCTGCTGGATGTGCAGGTTGCCTGTCTGGCCAATCAGGCGATGAACTTCCTGACAACCGGGACTGCACCGCAGCGGTTGGGCAATGCCCACCCTAATATTGTCCCCTATCAAGATTTCCCAACTGCGGATGGTGACCTCATCCTGACGGTGGGTAACGACGGACAATTTAGAAAGTTCTGCGAAGTTGCCGGGCAGCCTGATTGGGCGGATGATCGGCGCTTTGCAACCAATCAGGCCAGGGTTGCCCACCGCGCTGAGTTGATCCCGTTGATACGCCAGGTCACGGTATTTCGAACCACCGCCCAATGGGTGGCGGATCTAGAGAGCGCAGGGGTGCCTTGTGGGCCTGTCAACGATGTGCAGCAGGTATTTGCAGATCCTCAGGTGATCGCCCGTGGACTACGCATTGATTTGCCGCATGCACTCGCAGGCTCTGTTCCGCAGGTCGCCAGTCCAATAAGATTATCCGACACCCCTGTGCAATACCGACATGCGCCACCCCTATTGGGCGAGCACACTGAACAAGTATTACAGCGTTGGCTTGGGCTGACGACTAAAGAGCTGGAGGGGCTGCGTGAGGATGCAGTGCTTTAGTTTGGAGGGGGTTACAACCCGTAAACATCGACAGGTTTAATTTTTTAGCAGAGTGCTGTAATGTCAATATAATGGCGTCGATTATTTTGTAGATGCTTAGACAGCGAATGTTTAATTTAATTTCACGCCTTCAGAAATAAAGTCTAATCTAATTCCTTTTAGACGGATAATTCCTACAGGGCTGTAGATGATTAGATTTTGTAGTATTCGATCTGCTGTGATCTTGACCGTCTCATTCTTTTCACCACTGCTTCGCTCGACACTCACACTGATTGCTAAGTTTCGGCATCTATCAATTTGCTGTTGCTTACTGCTTTCAGGTATTGCGGTGGCCCAGCCGCAGGCGCCAAAAAGCGTAGTTTTCTGGTATGCGGCTTCTCCTCCTTTGGCCGAGCTTTCTCAATTTGATTGGGCTGTGGTCGAGCCTGCGCACCTGACCGAGAAAGATGTCAAGTATTTGCGTGATCAAGGCGCTCAGCCGTTTGCATATTTATCTGTCGGTGAGTTCGACGGCGATCTAAAACAACTGCAAAACCAAAGCTTGCAAACCGGGGCCAGCCCAACGCGCAATGACGCGTGGCAGAGTCAGGTTATGCGACTCACTTCTGACGTTTGGCGCAACCATCTGTTGCAGCGCGCTAAAGCACTCAAGGCCCAAGGCTACAGCGGCTTGTTTCTCGATACCCTGGACAGTTTCCAGCTGCTGCCCAAAGACCAGCAAGAAGCTGAGCGCGTTGCCTTGCGTGATTTTCTCAAGCAGTTGGCCAGGCAGGAACCCGACCTCAAACTGTTTTTTAACCGGGGCTTTGAAGTATTGCCCGAGCTGAAAGGTGTGGCTGCAGCCGTCGCAGTTGAATCTATTCATGCAGGTTGGAATCCATCCAAGCGTACTTACCGTGAAGTCCCGGCCAGTGATCGTGAATGGCTTGAGGGCCATATCAAACCATTGCGTGAGCAGGGAATTCCGCTGGTTGCCATTGATTACCTGCCTGCAGAACGCCGCGACGAAGCCCGTAAACTGGCCAAGCAACTGCAAGACGAAGGTTTTATTCCTTTTGTGACCATGCCTGATCTTAATTACTTGGGCGTCAGTTCGATTGAGGTGAAACCTCGCAGAATCGCGCTGATATATGACCTGCGCGAAGGTGAGTTGAATAAGTCTGCAGGGTTCAATGTGCTCGGAGGTCTACTGGAATACTTGGGGTATCGAGTCGACTATATCGCAGCGGATGAATTGCCTAAAACTCCAGCAGCCGGACTTTATGCCGGTGTTGTGTTCTGGATGAACACAGGGCCGCTGGTAGAGCCCGGTGTGTTCAACAAGTGGGTCAGCCAGCGTCTTGATGAGCATGTACCGCTGGCTTTCTTTATGGGCTTGCCCATAGCTGACCCGCAACTCTTACATCGTCTTGGATTGCGCACTAGCGCTGCTGTAGTTAGTAAAGACGCCACCATCGTTGAGTACGACAAAACGTTGGTGGGCAGCTTTGAGGCGCCAGTAAAAATGCGCTTCCGAGATTTTGTGCCAGTTAGCGTATTGGCCGATGGCCCAACACCTGCACTGGTTGTCAGTGATCAAGGCGAACAATACGCCCCTGTCGCACTGGCGGATTGGGGCGCAATTGCAATGAGTCCGTTTGTGCTCGAATTTATTCCGGATCAGAAGCGTTGGATCATCGATCCTTTTGCCTTTTTGCAGCGGGCTTTGAAGCTAGAGGACATGCCGCGCCCTGATGTGACTACTGAAAACGGTCGCCGTATTGCAACTGTGCATATTGACGGTGATGGTTTTGTCTCGCGGGCTGAGGTGCCAGGAAGCCCTTATGCGGGTACAGAGGTGCTCAATAGCTTTATCAAACCGCATAATTTCCTGACCTCTGTTTCAGTCATTGAAGGTGAAGTTGGACCCAAAGGGATGTACCCGCATCTCTCCGGCGAGCTGGAGCCGATTGCACGCGAAATTTTTGCCGATAACAAGGTTGAAGTGGCTACGCATACTTTCAGTCACCCTTTTTTCTGGCGACCGGAAGATGCAAGCAAGAGTGAGGACTTTGACCCTGAGTACGGCTTCATGATGAAGATTCCGGGGTACAAGAAAATTGATTTCAAGCGTGAAGTTTTTGGCTCCACGGATTACATCAACCAGCGTCTGACTACGCCTGAAAAACCGGTAAAAATGATCTTTTGGTCGGGTGATGCGATTCCAGATGCGGCGACCATAAAGTTGGCCTACGACAAAGGCTTGACCAACGTGAATGGCGGCAACACCGCCTTGACGGATGCGTTCCCTTCTGTGACCAATCTTTATCCGTTAGTTAAACCGAGTGCCGGTGGCGTGCAGTTTTACGCGCCAGTAATCAATGAAAACGTTTACACCAACCTTTGGCATGGCCCGTACTACGGTTTTCGCGATGTTATGCAAACGTTTGCCTTGACCGATAAACCGAGGCGCTTACGTGGCTTGCATCTTTATTACCACTTCTATTCGGGAACCAAACAGGCCTCGATCAAAGTCATGGGCGAGATCTACCGCTCAATGCAGTCCGAGCATCCTATGTCGTTGTGGATGAGTGATTACATTCCCCGTATGCGTGGTTTGTATGAAACCAGCATGGCCCAGCGTACTGATGGCAGTTGGCAATTTCGTGGGTTGAACAAATTACGCACCGTGCGTATTGATCCGGCAATGGGCTGGCCCGACTTGAGCCTTTCCAAAGGTGTAGCAGGTGTCAGGGATTTGGAGCAGGGGCGCTATGTGCATTTCAGTAGCGAGTTTCCCTTGCTGGTGCTGCGCAAGACGCGTGACCCGCGTCCGGCGTTGGAGGAAGCCAATATCCCGCTGACCGACTGGGTTTATCTGGATGATAAAACGGTGCGGGTTTCATTCTCCGGGCAATTCCCATTGCAGTTCAGTGTTCGTGCTAGCTCGGCGTGCTCAGTTGAGGTTGCAGGTAAGCGCTATGAAGCCAAGGCAGTTGACGGTCTTTGGCAGTTCAATATTGATAGAACACAGGTGAAAGATGCGCAGCTCACCTGTCGTTAAAAAGACTCGTCTACTCAGCCCTTGGATTCTCCTGCTGATTGCCATATTGGTTGGGGCTCTATTGGTCGTGAGTTTCTCTGGCAAAGACACCTTTCTGCCGGACGATAACAAGCCCGATGCGGTTTCGGTTAACTATGCTGAGCTGCTGCTCAAAGCCGACCCCGAAAATCAGGAGCTGCGTGAAAAATTGATCGGGCAACTGATTGAGTTGGGTAGCTACGATGCTGCGCGAAGGCACATCGGTGAGCTGCCAGTTTCTTCGCCTGACCTCAAAGATTTTTTCGAGCTTGATTTAGACACCTTGGAGGCGCTGGCCAAGGCAGAGGGTGTTGATGCAGAGACCAAGTCGGCATTGGTGGCGCGAATAGAGGCCTTGCCGCGCAAAAACCTGAGTGATGCCCAGCTTAAGCGCGAAGCGAGTTATGCCCTTGCTTTAGGTGCTCCTGCTGTTGCCGCGCCAATCTATGACGAGCTGGCGGTGCGCGAGCCTGAACTGCGGGCCCATTGGCTGAGTCAGGCCGCCAAATGGTTTATGGCTGGCGCTGAGCCTGCGCGAGCGGCCGATGTTTACAAGTTGCTACTTGACGATGAGAAGGACCCTGAAAAGCGTCAAGCGTTGATATATCAGGCGCTTTTAGCCTTGCGTGGAGCTGGCCAAGACGGCGCCGCAGCCATTTTCCTTAGTGAAAACATCGCCGCGTTGACTGGCCAGGACGCTGATTTATTGCACGAGGGCTTTCAGGCTGCCATGGGCAGCAATCGATATGATCTGGCGGAGCAGTTTGTCCGCATCTGGCGTGAACAAAAACCGGATGACATCGGGGTGGTTAAGGCAGAGTTCGACCTGCACATGGCCTCTGGCGATATAGCTGCTGCCTGGCCGTTGGGTAAGTTGTTGGTTGAGAACGATCCAGACAACCCAGCGTTATTAACCACCATGGGCCAGTTGGGGGAGTGGGCCGGGCAATCCATCGCTGCGCTCGGTTACTGGGAGCAACTGCTGGCACTTAATGAAGACCCAACTGTTCGTGAGCGAGCATGGCGTTTAGCTGCGCAGTTGTTCGAGTTTGACCGGGCAATACCTTTGCTGGTAGACCTGAGCGAGTTGCGTGAGCTGACTACGGCGGAGCTTGATTCGCTGGTGTATAGCTATGAGTCCTTGGGCGAGCCTGAGGCGGAAGAAAAATGGCTGCGCAGCTATATCAAGGCCCAGCCTCAGCACGAACTGGCGTGGGTCCGCCTGCAGCAGTTGCTTGACCGAACGCAACAATTTGCAGCTGAAGCTGCCGTTTTGGCGCAAATGGATAAGCGCTTCGGTATTTCAACCGATCTGCGCATTAGTTGGGCCCAGGCGCATTGGAGGCTATTCGATGAGGCCTCTGCGTGGCAGGTCCTCACCGCTAAAAATGCCGGTGCTGAGAAAGTCACCAGTATTGAATACTGGCGTGTGCGTGCTGAACTGGCTTGGGCTTTGAATAATGATCAAGATACTCAGTACGCGTACGAGCGTTTAGTTGCGCTTAATGCACCGCTATACAGTTCAGATCGTGAACAACTATTGAGTATCTATCAGCAAAGCGATCCTCATAAAGCGCTAGCGTTAATGATCTCGTATTGGAATGCCAGGCATAAGCCGAGCAGGCTTGTCAGCGCCCTCGAGTTGGCAGAGCAATTGGGTGAGTGGAAGCTTTATGCAGCGCTGGTAGAGAGTGCCAAAGGTTTCCCTGAAACTGAGCGGCTTCCTCAGCTGTGGAGTGCACGTGCACAACTGGCTTTACGCGCAGGAGATAGTGCGAGTGCCGAGCGGATTCTCAAGCAAGCCCTAAGCAAGTTTCCAGCGCAGAATATGTTTCGTGGGCAATTATTGTGGCTTTACATCGACCAAGGTCGGCGCGATGACGTTGAACAGTCGCTGAGTAAATGGCAAACGATCGCCCGTTATGATGGTGTCATGTGGCTTCCTTTTGCCAGTGCCAACTTAATGCTCAACCGGAACGAGCATGCACTGGCCTGGTTTAAGCTTTATCTGCAGGCCCACCCTGGTGACCTGCTGGTCAAAGCGACCTATGCCGATGCTCTTCAGGGCGCAGGTTATGAGGAAGCTGCATTGCGCCTACGCCACAAGTTGCTCAAACAAATGCAGGCACAGAAACTGCCTGATGATCCGGATACCGTACGTACATACTTGCGTTTGCTCAGCAGCGCCCAGTCGCAGAATGCAGCTTACGCACAGACCGTCAAATTGGCTGGCCACTCCAAAACCATGCTGCAAGTCTGGTTCGAGCAGTTCACCGCCCAGCTGAGTGCGAATGGCCAGGATGATGTGACGGGCCAGTGGCTGGCATGGGCAGGCGGTCAGGGATTAAAGATTGAGCGTTATGAGCAACTGAGCGAGGCGCTGCGCACCATGAATCGCGATCGCTTGCAGGCTGAACTGGATAAAGATGGTTTGGATCCGCTACAGAAAACTGAAGTGCTCGCTGCGCTGGGTAAAGATGGTCAAGCCCATGCTTATGCACTGAGTCATATTTCTAATCAGTATCCTGACGCGGTTAGCAATCAGCTCAGAGCCACGGCAGCCAGTGGCATTGAGGCCAACCCTCAGGGCGCACAACTGGGTTGGCAGAGCCAAGACTTTGGCGGTCTTAAGCTTGAAGGCGCGCGCGCGGCTATTGCCCGCAATATCACAGATGACTGGTATGCCCGGGTCGATTTGTTCGACGGCCGTTATGACTCGCAAAGCCTTGATGAAGGCGTGATGGGTAATGAACGTAATGCTGAGCTGACATTGCAGCGGGCAATGGACAATGGCCTGTTTGGTATCGAGTTGGACGCAAGCTGGCGCGACGATGAAGATCGCTTTGGTTTCGGCCTGTTCCGTACCTTACAGCTGACTTCGAGCGACTTACTCCGCTTTGATTTGGACGTTCATCGTGAAGCGGATGAAAGCGGCTTGTTGCGTGCACTGGGTATGCGTGACGGTCTGACTGTTGGTGGGCAACATAACCTCACAGCACGCGACCAGATCGCCTGGTCGATTGGCCAGCAGTATTACCAGACCCGCCAAGGTGATGACATCGGCTCAGGCCAGAAGTACAACTTGGAATTTAACCACACGCTATTTTTTGCCGGGCCCGCTTGGGTGGTGCGCACGGGTGTTGACTACCAGAGCAACAGCCTGGAGAACAGCTTGCCTGAAGATTTGCTGACTTCTGCCGCTCTAGGCAATGCACCTGGCTTAGCAGGTGGCGCTTTAGATGAAGAGGGCGCCACTCCAGAAACCCTGCTCGAAGAGCGTTATGGGCAATTGTATCTGGGCACAAATTTCCAGCGTGGCTTGCCTGGCTCACTGAATCGCAGCCACCCGCAATACACCTGGTTTGTAGATATGCAGGCAGGCTGGCAATGGGTTGAGCAAGAGGTTAACTACGCCATCAGTACGGGCGTGGGTATGGAGGTGATTGGCGATGATGAGCTGGCATTTTCCATGGGTTACCAATCGGCACCGCAAAACGGCGATGGCGAGGCGGGCGGTACCGCCGCAATTACTTACAGCACCCGTTTTGGGCGTTGAACATAGATTTAAATGGAGGAACTGACAATGTTGAGTATTCGCAAGCTGGCCTTGTTGGCCGTGGTTGTCGCTGTATCGGGCTGTTCCAGTTTCACCACGCCTGATAGTCAGGTGTTCCCGCGTGAAGCACAGTGGGGCGTTCTGCCTTTAGTTAACTATTCACAAGCGCCTCAAGCCGGCCAACGCAGTGAGCAGATTTTGCTCAGCGTGTTGAACGAAGAAGGTCTGCACCCGCGCCTGTATCCGGCAAGCGTGCAGGGTGAGCTGCCATTGCTTGATGACCGCGCGCGTCTTGATGAGGCGCTTAACTGGGCGCGTCAACAAGGTCTGGATTACGTCATCAGCGGTAGCGTTGAAGAATGGCAGTACAAAAGCGGTCTTGATGGTGAGCCTGCGGTAGGCCTGAGCTTGCAAGTGCTCGAGCCGGCAACAGGGCGGGTGCTCTGGAGCAATAGCGGCGCTCGTGCGGGCTGGTCTCGTGAGAGCCTGGCTGGCACTACCCAAAAAGTCCTGCGTGAATTGGTCGGCGAATTACAGGTTCAATAATGGCAACTGAGTCTGCTCACAAGGACTTTGCCCTCGCGCCTCGCGCCAGTGGTCGGGTCTCCTGGATCGAAACCCTATTAATCAGCGTGATTGCAGTTGCGCTTGGTTATTGGCTGTCGCCCGCTGATCCATTGTTGGTGCATGGCTCATTCCCATGGCTGATTCTGGCGCCACTGTTGATGGCCGTTCGATATGGCTTTATGCGTGGCTTGATCAGCGCTCTGATCATCGTTGCTGCACTTTTTCTCTATCGGGCAAATGGTCTGGAGCTTTATCAACAGTTGCCGACATCGTTTATCGTCGGTGTGTTGATTGGCGCAATGCTGATTGGTGAGTTTCGTGACATTTGGGAGCGACGCCTGGAGCGTCTCAACCTGGCCAACGAGTATCGCCAGTTACGTCTTGATGAATTTACGCGCGCGCATTACATCCTGCGTATTTCCCATGATCGTCTGGAGAAGCGTGTAGCCGGTAATGATCAAAGCCTGCGCAGTTCGCTACTGGGGCTGCGGGCAAAAATGCGCGAACTACCGCGCGAAGGTTTGGCTATTTCGGTATTGGCTGAATCGATTCTGACGTTGCTTGCGCAATATGGATCATTCCGCGTGGCCAGCCTGCATCTGGTCAATGACAGCAAAACCGTGGTGCTTCAACCCCTAAGCAGCATGGGCGAAGTGCAGCCTATGCAGGCCGATGATTTGTTGGTCAGGCAATGCTTGGCCCAAGGCCAGTTGGTCAGCGTGCGCGAAGAGTTAATGGAGCGCGGCGAGCATCGTCGCCATTCGCAATATCAGGTGTGTATTCCGCTCATGGATACCGAGGACAGAATTGTGGCTTTGCTGGCGGTTGAGCAAATGCCTTTCTTCTCCTTTACCCAGCGGATCCTCAGCCTGTTGATGATTTTGTGCGGGCATATTGCCGACATGCTGCAAACCGATGTGCAAACGCTGCAGCTAACCGATATGGATGCCCAAGACTTTAGCCTGCAGTTAAAGCGCTCGATCAATGATGCGGTCGAGCACGATCTAGAAGCGCATATGTTTGTCATCGAGGCCAGCCCGAGTGAACATCATGATGCATTGCTGCGCTTGATTCAGGACAGCCGTCGCGGTCTTGACGTGCAGTTGCGCACCCCAAACGAGCGCGGGCACGAGTGCGTGTTAGTGCTGTTGCCGCTAACGTCGGCAGATGGTGGCCAAGGCTACCTGACTCGCCTTAATAATATTATTCATGAGCGTTTTGGTCTGGATCAGAGCTTCGAGTCACTGGGGATTGTAATTCGCGAGTTCGATATCGACGGCCAAGGTGGCAGTGAAAACCTGCAGCGTTTTCTGTTCAACGAGTGTGGGATCAATGATCAGCAAGTGGCTATTTAGCGGGGCGTTACTTTTCGAGCTGAGCAGTTTTGCTGCCTTCCTCGAAAACCTATCCACAGTTGAGGCCACGCTGCTGTATGTCTCTGCACATGGCGTGGCGAGTTTAATGCTTTGCGCGGGCGTGTGGTTGCTGCTGCCGCGTCGTTATAAGCGCCCACTGCCGTGGAGTCCGCTGGTGCTCTTTAGCCTGGCTTTCTTCATCCCCATTCTTGGCACTTTAGGTGTGGTCTTGGCAGTGTTTCCTGCGCTTTATCTGCCTCGCCGGCCAAAGCAACAGGTTTCGCAATCAATGGGCGTGCCTGAGTTGCCATTTCGTGCTCAAGAAATGGGTCGTGATTTGATGTTCAGTGATGGCGGCTTGCAGGATGTACTGCGCCATGCGCCGAGTCCTGAACGCCGCACCATGGCTTTAATGGCCACGCGCCGGATGAATGGCAAAGACTCTATCCCCATTCTCAAGCTGGCACTGCGCGACCCTGCCGACGATGTGCGTTTACTGGCGTATTCGATGCTCGATCAACAAGAGAGTCAGATCAACCAGCGTATTGAGAAGACGCTCACTCAACTGCAAGCGGCCCCCGAGGCACAGCACACCGCGCTGCACTCGACGTTGGCACGCTGGTATTGGGAGCTGGCCTATATGGGGCTGGCGCAAGGGAGCGTGCTGGAGCACGTACTCAATCAGGCGCGTGAGCATGTGGAGCGTGCGTTGAGCATGGGTGCTGGCGATGACATGCACTTATTGGCAGCCCGCATTGCAATGGAGCAAGGCCTGCTCGACGAGGCGCTCATTCATTTATCAGCGGCCAAGGCTGCGGGCTTGGCGCAGGAAAAAATTGCACCTTTCAACGCTGAGATTGCATTCCTTCAAGGACGCTACAGCGAAATTCCTGAGCACTTGGCTCAATTGTCTAGCGAAGCCCTGAAGCGGCCGCCGTTTGGCGCGCTGGCGAGATATTGGTTATGAAGAATAAAGCGCCAGACGAAGCGCCAATTGCCGATATTTGTTTACTGCTTGAAGGCACCTGGCCTTATGTGCGCGGTGGCGTTTCCAGTTGGGTTAACCAGTTGATTCTTGGCTTGCCTGAGCTGACATTTTCGGTGTTCTTTATTGGTGGGCAGCAAAGCGCCTACACCAAGCGTCAATACGCCATACCGCCGAACGTTGTTCATATAGAAGAGCATTTTCTGGAAAGCTCTTGGACAGCCGGCCGCGCTGTTATGTCAGCCAAGCGTGAAGGGCCGAGGGCTGAAATCAATGCCCTGCATGAATTTTTCCACCATCCCGACGAGCCTCGTCCTGAGCAGGGCGAGCACGTGCTCGAGATCCTCGCTTCAGGCACTGTGACCCTGGATGATGTGCTGCACAGTCGCGCCAGCTGGGATGCGGTAACGGAAGGCTATACCAAACATTGCAGCGATCCTTCGTTCGTCAATTATTTTTGGACGCTGCGGACCATGCAGGCGCCATTAATGATGCTGTGTGAAGCCGCCATGCGCATGCCGCGGGCTCGCGCGTTGCACTCCATCTCTACCGGTTATGCGGGGCTGCTCGGCAGCATTCTGCAGTCACGCTGGGATTGCGCCTATGTGCTGAGCGAGCATGGTATTTATACCAAGGAGCGCAAGATTGATCTGGCTCAGGCCAGCTGGATTTCCGATAGTCCGGATGAAGCCTTAAAGACCGGCATCGACTCTGAGGTCAATTACGTACGTCGCTTATGGATTCGTTTCTTTGAGCGCATTGGCCTGCTTGCTTACCGCTCTGCAAATCCAATCACTGCTTTATATGAAGGCAATCGCCAGCGTCAGCTAGCGGATGGTGCTGACCCGCAGCGCGCACAGGTCATTCCCAACGGTATCGCCATGGACGTCTGGAACAATGCCATTACCCAGCGCCCGGCCGGGATTCCACCCATAGTTGGCCTGATTGGCCGGGTGGTACCGATTAAGGACGTGAAAACTTTTATTAGGTCGATGCGTGGCGTGGTCAGCGCTATACCCGAAGCAGAAGGTTGGATTGTCGGGCCTGAGGAAGAAGATCCAGAGTACGCCAGCGAGTGCCATAGCCTGGTTGTCAGTCTTGGCCTGCAAGACAAAGTGAAGTTCCTTGGCTATCGCAACATTCGCGAGCTACTGCCGGAGCTCGGGATGATGGTTCTCACCTCGATCAGTGAGGCGCAACCCTTGGTCATTCTTGAGGCATGGGCGGCGGGCACACCGGTTGTCAGCAGTGACGTTGGCTCCTGCCGTGAACTAATAGAGGGTGCCGAAGGGGAAGACCGTGCTTTGGGCTTGGCTGGTGAGGTGGTTGCCATCGCTGATCCGCAAGCAACCTCGCGGGCTATTGTTGGTTTGCTCAGCGATGCTTCGCGTTGGAGTGCCGCCCAGGCTGTGGGTTTAAAACGGGTGAACACCTATTACACCGAGACGTTGATGCTGCAACGCTATCGCACCCTTTATCACGATGCTATTGCCATGGGGGCACACTAAAATGGCTGGCATTGGTTTTGAACTGCGCAAGATTCTTTCGCGAGACTCCTACACCTCGACTTTACGCGCTTACGTTTACGCAGGCTTGATCGGTTCAGGCCCCTGGGTGCTGTCGATTCTCAGTGTGATGATGATCGGGGTGCTCAGTCTAGGCATAGTAGTGCCAGAGCTGCTCATCAGACAGTTCCTTATTACCGTGACCTACCTGATGGCAACCTCGTTGATCATTACTGGCGGGTTGCAGTTGATGTTTACCCGCTTTATTTCAGATCGCCTGTTTGAAAAGGCCAATGATCGAATCCTGCCCAACCTGGTTGGCATGCTGTTGGTGGTAACGATCGGCGCGGGCTGTTTGGGCTTTGCAGTGCTGGCGACGCTATTCGAGGCCTCCTTCGTATACCGCTTGCTCGTAGTATCGAACTTTGTCGTGCTGTGTAACCTCTGGCTGGTGATTACCTTCCTGTCCGGGATGAAGGCCTACAACCGCATACTGCTCGTAATGCTCGCCGGTTATTCGTTAATGGTGCTCTGCGCACTGTTATTACGCTTCTTGAAGATGGAAGGCTTGTTACTCGCCTTTTTGATTGGGCACGCCAGCCTGCTCTTTATGTACCTGTTCGATATCTTGCGCGAGTACCCGGCTAAACAGCTGGTAGCGTTCGACTTCTTTAAGCGTCGGCAAGTGTTCTATAGCTTGTTGGTCACTGGCCTTTGCTACAACCTCGGTGTGTGGATCGACAAATTCATCTTCTGGTACACCCCAGCCACCTCAAGCCAGGTTATTGGTCCGCTACGCGCCTCTATTTTGTATGACCTGCCTATCTTCCTGGCTTACTTGGCGATTATTCCCGGTATGGCCGTGTTCTTGGTCCGCATTGAAACCGACTTCGCCGAATGGAATGAACGTCTGTATGTAGCCATTCGCGGTGGTGAGACCTTGCAGCATATTGGTCAGCTCAAAGAGCAGATGATCCTGTCTATTCGTCAGGGCTTACTTGAGATCTGTAAGGTGCAGGGCGTAACGGTGACGCTGCTGTTCTTGCTGGCGCCGCAATTGCTCGAATGGTTGGGCATGTCTAGCCATTACCTGCCGCTGTTCTATATAGACCTGATCGGTGTAAGCATCCAAGTGGTCTTCATGGCCCTGCTCAACGTGTTCTTCTATTTAGATAAGCGCGCCATCGTGTTGGAGCTGTGCATTCTGTTTGTGGTGCTCAACGCCGCGTTGACCGTATTAAGCATTTATATGGGTCCAAGCTTCTTCGGCTACGGCTTCACGCTGTCCTTGCTGGTCTGTGTGCTGCTGGCGCTAGGCCGCCTATCCAGCTCGTTGGATGACCTGGAGTACGAAACCTTTATGCTCAGCCGCTAAAGACCGGGGTTTTGAGGTTTTTGGGATTAGATTGAAATAAACCCTTGACGGCAAATCTGAGGTGCCTATAATGCGCACCTCTTCCGGCGTAGACCTCTCGGAAAACCTCTTGTAAAACAAGAAGTTAGCTTAAAAAGAGGGGTTGCAAAGCAACGAAAGTTGTGTAGAATGCGCCGGGCTCTGAAGGGTGTTTTAAAGCCTTTTAGAGTGATCGCCACGGTGATCGAAAGCGGTAGAAAAAGAGGTGTTGACAGCGAGTTTGAACGCTGTAGAATGCGCCTCCCGCTAACGAGAAGCTGGTTTGATCGGATAGCGCAAGTGGTTGAGTAGAAACGGTTTTCTTCGGAAAAGA